>NZ_CP131467.1:4800000-6312792 GCF_033561535.1 Clostridium sp. JS66
GGAGGACGGACTCTTCACCATAGATATTTTAAGATGTGTTGGTGCTTGTGGTCTTGCACCAGTAGTTGTAATTGATGGAATGGTTTATGGAAAAGTAAAGGTTGAAGATGTTGAAGGAATATTAAGTCAATATACTGTAGATTAAAATATTAAAACTTAATTTGGAGGTAAATATATGGATAAAATAAAATCCTTTAAAGAACTAACAGCTTTAAGAAAAAAATTCAAAGCTAAAGTTGAAAATCGTACCATTGAAAATGCAAATGAAAATGTGAAAAAGAGCATACTTGTATGTGGTGGAACAGGATGTCATGCTTCAAAAAGTTTAGATGTAATTAGCACACTAGAAAAGGAAATTAAAAATGCAGGCCTAGAAAATGAAGTCAATATTATTTCAACAGGCTGCTTTGGCTTTTGCGAAAAAGGACCTATCGTTAAAGTTGTACCTGATAATGTTTTTTACGTTGAGGTCACTGCTGAAAAAGCAAAGCTAATTGTATATGAACATATTTCAAAAAACATAATCGTTGATGAATTATTATATAAAGAGCCATCTACAGACAATAAAATATCCAAACAAAGGGATATTCCATTTTATAAAAAGCAAAAAAGAATTGCTCTTAAAAATTGTGGTCTTATAAACCCTGAAGACATTACTGAATACATAGCAATGAATGGTTATGAAGCTTTAGGTAAAGTTTTAACACAAATGACTCCTGATAGTGTAATCGATGAAATAAAGAAAAGTGGCCTTAGAGGACGTGGTGGCGGCGGATTTCCTACAGGCATAAAATGGGAAATGACCAAAAAGTCCAAGTCTGATACAAAATTCATAATTTGCAATGCTGATGAAGGAGATCCTGGTGCTTTTATGGATAGAAGTATATTGGAAGGGGATCCCAACTCTGTACTTGAAGCTATGGCTATTGCGGGTTACTGTATAGGTGCAAATAAAGGTTATATTTATATTAGAGCTGAATATCCCCTTGCAATAAATAGATTAAGGATTGCCATAAAACAAGCTTATGATTTGGGTTTATTAGGTGACAATATTTTTAGCACTAATTTTTCCTTCCATATTGATTTAAAGTATGGTGCTGGAGCTTTTATATGTGGTGAGGAAACTGCACTTATAAATTCTATAGAGGGTGGGCGTGGTGAACCTACTGTAAAACCTCCTTTCCCTTCTCAAATAGGTCTGTGGAAAAAGCCTACTAACATAAACAATGTAGAAACTTTAGCAAACATTTCTCCTATTATATTAAAGGGTTCTGAATGGTTTAGTTCTATAGGAACTGAAAAGAGTAAAGGAACTAAAGTTTTTGCATTGGCAGGTAAGATTAATAATGTTGGTCTTGTAGAAGTACCTATGGGAATAACCTTAAGAGAAATAATATTTGATTTAGGTGGAGGTATTCGAGGAGGCAAAAAATTTAAAGCCGTTCAAACTGGTGGACCTTCTGGAGGATGTATTCCTGCTGATCACTTGGATATTCCTATTGACTATGAAAGCCTTACTGAAATAGGCTCCATGATGGGCTCTGGCGGAATGATAGTAATGGATGAAGATGACTGCATGGTAAATATATCAAAATTTTATCTTCAATTTAGTGTAGATGAATCCTGTGGAAGATGTACTGCCTGCAGAATCGGAAATAAAAGACTTTTAGAAATTTTAGAGGATATCACCAAAGGAAAAGGTACCATGGAACATCTTGAAGGATTAAAAGATTTATCCTATGTAATAAAGGATTCTTCTCTATGCGGTCTTGGTCAAACATCACCTAATCCAATTATAAGTACAATGAAATTTTTCTGGGATGAATATGTAGCTCATGTAAAAGATAAACGATGTCCAGCTGGAGTTTGCACTGCACTTTTAAAATATAGTATAGATCCTGAAAAATGTATTGGATGTACAGCTTGTACAAGGGTATGTCCTACAGATGCCATTTCTGGTGGAGTTAAGAAAACTCATGTAATAAATAAAGAAAAATGTATAAATTGTGGTGGCTGCAGTACTACTTGTAAATTTTCTGCTATTACAAAGCAATAATAGTTTTAAGAAAGGAGTTTGTAAGAATGAAAATGGTAAATTTAACTATAAATGATGTAAAAGTATCAGTACCAGAGGGCACTACAATTTTAGATGCTGCAAAGAAAATAAACATAAATATACCTACTCTTTGCTACCTTGATCTTCATGATATAAAAATGGTAAATAGAACTTCTTCCTGTAGAGTTTGTCTTGTTGAAGTTGAAGGAAGACGTAACCTTGCACCTTCCTGTTCTACAGAAGCTTTTGAAGGCATGATCGTTAGAACCAATAGTTTCAGAGCTATAAAAGCAAGGCGTACCATGGTAGAACTTTTATTATCAGATCATCCCACCGACTGCCTTGTATGTGAAAAGAATACTCAATGTCAACTTCAATTAATTGCTGCTGAATTAGGTATAAGAAAAATAAGATATAAAGGTGCTATGTCTAATTACAAGAAGGATTCCTCCAGTGGTGCTCTATATAGAAATCTGGATAAGTGTATAATGTGCAGACGATGCGAAACCATGTGCAATGAAGTTCAAACCTGCCAGGTTTACTCTGCAGTAGATAGAGGCTTCGAAACCGTAGTATCCCCTGCATTTGGTCGTCCTATGATTGACACTCAATGCACATTTTGTGGTCAATGTGTATCTGTATGTCCAACTGCTGCATTAACTCAAGTTAGTAATGTAGCTAAAGTATGGGAAGTGCTAGCTGATCCTGATAAATATGTATTAGTTCAAACTGCACCTGCTATAAGGGTTACTTTAGGTGAAAAATTTGGTATGGAACCGGGGACCATTGTAACTGGGAAAATGGTTGCAGCCTTAAGAAGATTGGGGTTTGATAAGGTATGTGATACAGACTTTGCAGCAGATGTAACTATTTTGGAGGAAGCTCATGAATTTATAGATAGACTTCAAAATGGAGGAAGGCTTCCAATACTTACAAGCTGCTGCCCTAGCTGGGTAAAATTTATAGAACATCAATTTCCTGATCTTTTAGATATACCTTCAACTTGTAAGTCTCCACACATAATGTTTGGTACTTTAGCTAAAACATATATGGCAGAAAAATTAAATATTGATCCATCTAAAATTGTAGTAGTTTCAATTATGCCATGTATTGCAAAAAAATATGAAATAAGTAGACCAGAACTTGAACACGAAGGTCAAAAAAATGTTGACCTTGTAGTTACCACAAGAGAGCTTGCAGATATGATAATGGAAGCAGGAATAGATTTTAGTAAACTTCCTGATGAAGATTTTGATAATCCACTTGGAGAATCCACAGGAGCCTCTGTAATATTTGGAACTACTGGTGGTGTAATTGAAGCAGCTCTTAGAACTGCTTATGAATGGATTACAGGAGAAACTTTAAAAGAAGTAGAATTTCATAGTGTAAGAGGCCTTGACGGACTTAAAGAAGCTAGTATTAATATTGATGGTAAAGATATAAACATCGGTGTAGCTCACGGTCTTGGTAATGCAAGAAAACTTCTTGAGGAAATAGAATCTGGCGAATCAAAATATCATGCTATAGAAATAATGGCATGTCCTGGAGGATGTATTGATGGAGGAGGTCAACCATATCACTTTGGAGATTTAGACATTGTGAAAAAAAGAATGGAAGCTATATACAGAGAAGATAGAAACAAACATCTAAGAAAATCTCATGAAAATCCTGAAGTTCAAGCTCTATATAAGGAATTTATTGGAGAAGTAGGTGGCAAAAAAGCTCATGATCTTCTTCATACTCACTATACAAAAAGACAAAAATTATAAATAGTTGATAATTTACAATGTAAAATTGACAGTTGAGGAAAAAACAACCTTCAACTGTCAATTATGAACTTTTATACATAAACATAATCATTCATTACTGGTTGTAAATCTTGCTCCTTAATTGCTTGATACACTTCATCTACAGACCTTGTATCTGCAATTTCAAATTGATCATCTCCCTTATCCTCTACTTCTTCCACATGACTTCCAATTCCAGTACTTACCCCAGCTGAAATCTTAGTAGCTGCTAGTCCAATTACATTGTTACGAAATCTTTCGCACTCTCTTGTAGAAATAGTAATACTTGCAAAAGGCATAAAGAGACGATATGCTGTAATCACCTGTAAAAGCTGAGGTTCATGAACATCCTTAGGATTTATTTTATCGTTGTTTATAATTGGTCTTAGCCTTGGACATGAAAATGCTATTTCTGCATGTGGATATTTTCTTTGCAGAAAATATGCATGCATTCCCGTGGCAAAGGCATCCTTGCGAAAATCATCTAGTCCAAGTAAAGCTGCAAAACCAACACCACGCATACCACCCTTTAAAGCTCTTTCCTGAGCATTAACTCTATATGGAAATATACGTTTATGTCCTGCTAAATGAAGAGTTTCATATTTGTCCGAATTATAGGTTTCTTGAAATACAGTAACAAAATCCGCACCACATTTATGAAGATATTCATATTCATCAGAATTCATTGGATATACCTCTAATCCAACCAACTTAAAATATTTGCGTGCTATTTTACAAGCTTCTCCAATGTACTTTACATCTGACATTTTTTTACTTTCTCCAGTAAGAATCAATATCTCTTCTAAACCTGTTTTAGCTATAGACTGCATTTCCCTGTCTATTTCTTCAGAATTCAATTTAGCACGCCTTATTTTATTGTGACAGTTAAATCCACAATAAATACAGTAATTTTCACAATAATTAGCAATATATATTGGAGTAAACATATAAATAGAATTGCCAAAATGCTTTCTTGTTTCCTCTTTTGCAAGTCTAGCCATTTCTTCTAAAAATTCTTCAGCTGCAGGAGATAACAATGCTGCAAAATCTTCTGGTGTACGGTATTCACGCTGCAATGCTCTCTTTACATCTTGTGCTGTATATTTATTGTAATCATAAGCATGCATACTACTTATGACTTGATCCATAACATTTGACTCCAATACTTCCATTCCTGGCATGTATTCCATATGATTTGTACGTTGTTCATCCATAAATACATTCCTCCTATTCCGCCAAAAATCCAGTTAATGGTGAAGATGCAGATGCACCCTTATCTAGTACACGTCCTAAACCAGAAAGATATGCTGTACGTCCTGCTTCAATAGCTTGTTTAAAAGCTCCTGCCATCATTGGAATATTACCAGCAGTTGCAATTGCAGTATTAGCCATAACAGCTGCAACACCCATTTCCATAGCTTCACAAGCTTGAGATGGACGTCCAATTCCTGCATCAACAATAATAGGAAGATCAATTTCATCTACAAGTATCTTTATAAAATCTTTTGAACTCAATCCCCTATTAGAACCAATTGGTGACGCTAAAGGCATAATACAAGCTGCTCCAGCATTGTATAAATCACGAGCTACATTTAAATCCGCATGCATATATGGCATTACTACAAATCCTTCTTTTGCAAGAATTTCTGTAGCTTTAATTGTTTCATAATTATCTGGAAGCAAATATTTTGAATCATGAATGACTTCAATTTTTACAAAGCTTCCACATCCTAATTCTCTCGCCAATCTTGCAATTCTAACTGCCTCCTCAGCATTTCTTGCACCTGATGTATTAGGCAGTAAAGTTACACCCTTAGGAATGTGATCTAAAATGTTCTCACTACCTTTAGTATTGGCACGTCTTACTGCTAAAGTAATTATCTCTGCACCAGCATTTTCTACTGCTGCCTTAATTAAATTCAAATTATATTTTCCTGAACCTAAAATAAATCTAGATGAAAATTCATGTCCTCCGATTATTAATTTATCATTTTCCATTATCTATATCCTCCTTTAGACTTCTTCCACACCTAAAATTAGTCGCAAAATCATATTAGCCTGATGGCCAGCGCAAATACTTACTCTAGGAGCCATTAGACCTCTTCCTGGTTCTGCATTACTTTTCCTATCTCCACATAAATAGAGATTATTAAAAACCTTTCTAGTAGTAATTGAATTACTGCTTTCATAGCCTGCTAGACCAGATGCTGACACTAATTTAGTTTCTGATTGCTTTTCCAATAAAGTATTTATAAGCATTGCTTTATATTCAGCCCTATCAAAGGCTTCACAAACAATAGGATCATTTTCAAATAAAGAAATAGCATTTCCTTCTGTAACTTTTACATTATCAATAGAAACTTTAATATAGGGATTAGTATCTTTAATTTCTGATTTTAATGCTTCTGTTTTTTTCATTCCCAAATGCCTTATCTTATATGCCTGCCTATTTAAATTACTTGGCTCTACTATATCAAAATCTACTAAATGAAGATGACCTATGCCAGTTCTTGCAAGAGCAACTGCCACATTTGAACCTAGACCTCCAAGACCTGCAATTGCAACTCTTGCTCTCTTTACTTTTTCATGTACAAATGGTGTATGTCTAGCCATCATCAATGCTTCCAATTCATCTTCTGAAGGCATAGCACCTCTTTCTATAAAAGATACACTGTCTCCCTCATTAAGCATAATGTCATTTTCTGTTTGAAAGCCATTGTAAATCATAATAATATTAGAAACTTCTGAAAATAACTCTTCTTTTAATGAACATAATGAACAGCATTCTGTTGTTCTATTTTTTCCATTCACATAAAGATTCATATTAGCCTCCTCCTACAAAACTAACTACTTGGATAAAATCACCATCTTTAACCTCTTTGTTAACATACTGAGATTTTGGTATTATATCACCATTTAATTCAACAGCAATTCTTTGAAGTGAATACCTTCACTAATAAGAAGCTTGTCCAAAAATGTATCATTAGCATTATTTATTTCTTTTTCATTTAGTTTTATCACTTAATCACCTCTTTTACATCAAGCAAAAAGGCCACACGAAGAAATTACACCCATGGTGGTGTACCCCTTCGTGTGACCCTCACACTCTAAATTTCATTATATTATTATGCTGTTATTATATCATTTTAGTAAATTATGGTCAATTTAAATTTAATACAGTATAATTTATTAAGTTTTTTATTATATTTTATGCTTTTTTGTGGATTATATCTTATAATAGTTTTATAACACTATATGATTGCTAAAAAGCATCATTTAAAAAGGAGGTAACCATTCTGGTACAAAAGAAAAAAAACAAATCATCTAAAAAATCATTTTTTATACTAGTTATGCTAATTTTTATATTTTTAGGTTTAGTAGGAAGACTTTTTTATATCATGCATATTAAGTCTCCAGTTTATAAAGCCAAAGCCCTAGATCAATGGACAAACGATTATGAAATTCCTGCCAGAAGAGGTAGAATACTAGATCGTAATGGTATGGAAATAGCTGTAAGCATGAATGCCTATAGAGTGGATCTTGATATGGTTACATTAAGAGAAAGCTTAATAAATAAAAAAATGTCAATGGAACAACTTGCTGCAAAGTTATCGACTATACTAAACACTAGCACTGATAAACTATCTGATACTTTAAATAGAACCTCCTCTAATGGAATTCCAATAAAGTTTGCTATTCTAGCCAGAGGTATTGATAAACCTCAGGTAGATAAAATAAAGGAATTAAACATCAGAGGCATTATTATCTCCTCTGATTCAAAAAGGTATTATCCTAATAATAACTTTTTAGCTGGAGTACTTGGCTATGTAAATTTAGAAGGCAAAGGTGTTTCTGGTGTAGAATTAAATTATGACAAAGAGTTATCTGGAACTCCTGGGCGTACTACTTATGAAGCAGATAGAAACAGTACTCAATTACCTTATGGTAATTCGGATTATAAGGCTCCTGTTAACGGTAAAGATCTTGTCTTAACTATTGACGAGAACATTCAATCCATAGCAGAAAAAGCTGCTCAAAAGGCTTTAACTGATAACAAAGCTAAGTCAGTTACCATTACTGTAATGGATCCTAAAACCGGTGAAATATTAGCTATGGTAAATAAACCAGACTTTGATCCAAACAATCCAGGTAAAGATTCAAAAGGAAATGCCGTAAAATCTGTTGATGATGCTGTAAAAAACATTGCTGTACAAAGTGCTTTTGAACCTGGCTCCATATTTAAAGTAATTACTTCCTATGCAGCCATGAAAGAAAATGTAGCAAATGAAAATAGTTCATTTTACTGTAATGGTAGTGTAAAAGTAGACAAGTATCCTATTAACTGCTGGAATTTAAATGGTCATGGAGCAGAAAGTTTTGTTGACATAATTAAAAATTCCTGTAATGTAGGATTTGTTCAATTAGGATTGCAGCTAGGCAAAGGACGTTTAGGGTATTATGTTTCTTTATTTGGATTTGGACAAAAAACAGGTATTGATTTACCAGGAGAGTCTAATGGTATAGTTAAAGATCCTAACAAATTAACTAATTTTGACTTGGCTTCTTTAGCTTTTGGACAAGGCCTTTCAGTTACTGCAGTCCAATATTTAGCTGCTTTTAATTCTGTAGCAAATGGTGGTACTTGGATAAGACCTCATATTATGAAGCAAATAACTCACTCAGATGAAAATAATAACCCAGTAGTAGATAAAACCTTTACTGACCTTGGTAAAAAATCAATTCTTGATTCTAATACTGCTGCTACTTTGAGAACTTATTTAGAAAAAGTTGTAAGCTTGCCTACAGGAGTTGGACATAATGCTTTTATTGATGGTTATCACATTGCAGGTAAAACAGGAACTGCTCAAAAGGCAAATCCAAAGGGCGGTGGCTACGAAAGTGATAAGTATTTTTCTTCCTTCGCTGGTATGGCACCTGAAGATGATCCTAAAATTACTTTGCTAGTTTCAGTAGATGAACCTGATCCATCAAACTACTATGGCAGTCAAGTATCTGCTCCAGTAGCCAAGGATCTTTTTAGTCAAATATTTAATTATATGATAATGAAAGGCCAGTTATCACTGGATAAACCTGCTAACTAGTATATAACAAAGGGACTATTCTTAATACCATATAAAATATGTGTATAAGATAGTCCCTTAATATTTAACCTAAATCCTAATAAGATTTTATTTTTGACCAGAAACTAATTTAGCTACATCTGAAAAGAATTGACTTTCATTTTCTGGTAACCAAACTTTATCCTTTACCACAAATTTAAAAGTTTTCTCTTTAGCTTCCGATGGTTTAGCATTTTTTAATTCTGTTATTAAATTTTTAACAAAAGCATCTGTTACTTTTGTTTTACGTTCCTTTTCATCTGCTATTTGAGAATCTTTAAATTGAGCAATAACATTATTAGCAGCCTTTACAGAAATTGCTTCTAAATCAAAATAAGTTGATTTTAATTTTATTTCAGCAGTTTTGTCATTTTGTGATGCAACTTGTGTAGTTACTGTAACCTTTTTAAAATCATCCATAACAGCGTTATAAATTGCATTCACCTGTGCATCTGTAACATTTAATCCTTGAGTTGTAAAACTACTTTTTATTTCTTTGAGGAAATCATCTTTTTCAGCCTTTACAGCATCATTAATTTCGCTTTGAGATACTCCAATTTTTGATACACCACTTTGATCTCCTTTAATAGCAAATTCAACCAAAGTTTTTGCAGTTTCATCAGGTCCTACCTTAGGTTTACATCCCATTAGCATTAAAGGAATCATTAGCAAACTCATACATATTGCTAAATTTCTTTTTAAGTTTTTCATAGTTACCCCCTGTAAAATTATATATATTTTATTGCTCTGTTAATATACCACATAATGTATATTTCGTCAATATTTTCTCGTTCATTACATGTTTATGTAAATTTTATCATTATTTTCAATATTGAATTTAATTTAAATCTTTTACAAATCAAAATACTGTCAAATGCTATACTTATACTATGTTAGCATATATATAAACCACTTGTTAATAACTTAAGTATTATAGGGAATAATAACTATACATTTTTAAATACTTATTATACAAAGGTGATATTTATGATTGTAGACAAAGTTAAATTAACGTCTCCTTGTGCTGAGAATATAATAGTCAAAGCATTGATACATAATAATCTTATAAATAAAGATACTGCTATAATATGCTTAGGTACAAATGATTGCATAGAGGATCTAATTGGTCCCTTTACAGGCACTCTTATTGAAGAAAACAAAAAAGATTTGAATATTAAAGTATATGGCACATTAGATTCTCCAATTAATTCTATAAATATCAAAAGTAAACTCCCACATATAGAAAAAAAGGAAAAGCATATTTTAGCTATAGATTCTATTTTATCGCTCAAAGATGACGTTGGAATGATATTATTAAAAAATGGTGGTATAACTCCAGGTTCTGCCTTAGGTAAAAACATGCCTTCAATAGGCCACAGTAGTATTATGTGCAGCGTATCAGAAAAACTTCAATATCTGCTGCTTAATAAAAAAGTTAGCTTTAATGACGTTTATAAATTTTCTAGGATTGTTTGTAATTCTATAATTAAAGCCAAAAACTTTGTTAATTAAAATAGAGAAGTTTAAATTAACTCCTCTATTCTACTTATAATATTTCTAAAGCCTTTTCATACTGCTTTCTCAATATATTTTTGTCATCCTCAGAAGCAAAAGAAGTTTCTATTCCATTCTTTACTACCCTCTTTATATCTTCTAAAGTAAAATTTTGTTCTTTAACTAAATGATTAAACTCATCATTTAGAGATACATTAGAAACTGTCATATTGTCTGTATTTACAGTTACCACCAATCCTTCATCCAAATACTTTTTTATAGGATGCAATTCATAGGCTTTAACCGCTTTAGTATCAATATTACTTGTTATACACATTTCTAAAGGTATTTGTTTATCTTTTAAATATTCAACTACTCTTTCATCCTTAAAAGCATATACTCCATGTCCTATTCTCTCTGCATGGAGCAATTCAATTGACTTTATTATATTCTTCTCTATGCCTGTTTCTCCTGCATGTATTGTACAATGAAATCCATATTTTTGTGCTAAGTCAAAAGCTTCTTTATGAATTTCTGGAGGGAAATCATGCTCGTTACCTGCTAAATCTACTGCTACTACTCCTTTTCCTAGATATTTCTTACCTATTTCAACTAAACGCTTGCTGCTTTCTACAGATTCATGTCTCATGGCACACAAAATAAGATTTGACATAACTCCATACTTTTTTCTTCCATCTCCCATAGCTTCAATAACAGCTTCTATAACCTCTTCTGCTTTAAGTCCTTTTTGTATATGGTTAAAAGGTGCAAATCTTATTTCTATGTATTTTACATTATTCTTTGAAACATCTTCTAAAAGTTCACTAGTTATTCTATATATATTTTTTTTATTTTGCATAACTTTAATTGGTAATTCAAACTTATCTAAATAATCCTTTAAAGAATTACATTCTCCAAAGACCTTTACATACTTCTCAAATTCTTTTAATTCTTTAGTTGGAATATCTATATTCTCCTTCACAGCAATATCAATTATGGTTTGTGGTCTTAAACTTCCATCTAAATGGCAGTGAAGATCTACCTTAGGGAGATTTTTAATTATTTTGTTATAATCCATTTTACTTCACCTCTTTCTAATATAATAACATTTATAATAAATCAATTCTATAAAAAACATATAACTACTAATTACAAATTATATTATATGAGTATAACAGTAATGTCACTAATACAAAATCATTATTATAACTTTTTATATATAAATTACTTAATGCAAAACAATTTCATGCATTTGTTTTCATATTGCTATGATTTATTTCACTATGGTATACTATTTATAAGTTATTAGAATTTCAATTTATATTCTTATCAATAATGATATAAAAAAATAAAGGCATATAGTGTATAAACTTATCCAAGGTTTAAATAACCTATGTACATCTAGAACTTTAAAATCTTAAATTTCAAAAGTTCTAGTATACACAATATAAGAATTCTTAGCTAGTTAAATCTAGAGAATTCTACTGCCATTTCTCTTTTCGTAAAGAGAAATGGTGTGTTTGTGTTTGGTGTAATTGGATAAATAAAATGCACTATATGTCTTTATTATTTTTAAATAAATAGATTTTTCTATTAAAAGATAAAGAGTATATTCTAATTAAAATACAAATGAAATTTTAATAACAATATATTTTAATGTTAAGGAGTGAAAATCTATGTTTCTTATGATTGATAACTATGACTCATTTGTATATAACCTAGTAAGATACTTAGAAGAATTAAAGGAAGATATTAAAGTTTATAGGAATGATAAATTAACTTTAGAAGATGTAAATAAAATGCATCCAGAAGGAATTATAATTTCTCCAGGCCCTAAATCTCCTGACCAATCGGGCATTTGTACAAACGTAGTTAGAAAATTTAGTAATAAAATTCCCATTTTGGGCATATGTCTTGGACACCAATGTATTGGATATGCTTTTGGTGCTAATATAATAAAGGGCAAAGAACCAATACACGGTAAAGTATGCAAAGTGCATCATAAAAATATAGGAGTATTTAAAGGACTTAAAAATCCAGTAAACGTTACAAGATACCATTCATTAATAATAGATAGGAATACACTTCCTGAATGCCTTAATATAACCTGTGAAACCACTGATGGAATTATAATGGGAATCAGACATAAAAGATATCTTGTTGAAGGAGTACAATTTCACCCTGAAGCAGAGCTAACAGAATGTGGACATAAAATGCTAAAAAATTTTATAGAAGAATCAAAAATATTTAACAGGAGGTAATGATATGGATTTCTTGATTGAAGAAATAAATACAAATTTAGATGCTTTCGATATTTACTCGTTATTTAAGGATGATAAAACAGTTACTATTTTGGATAGTTGTATGAGCACAGAAAATTTGGGTAGATACTCATTTATAGGACTAAAACCATTTACTACTTTTAAGTATGAAAATCATATTTGCACTATAAATGGAAAGGAATTTAATGCTGATCCATTTCAAGAGCTTAATAAACTTATCAATGGATGTAAAATTGAAAATAACACAGAACTCCCATATGTTGCAGGAGCCATGGGTTACTTTTCCTATGATCTAGGAAGAGTTATAGAAGATCTCCCTATAACAGCTAAGCAAGAAGTAAAAATACCAGATTGCTATTTTTACTTCTATGACAATGCAGTTATAGTAGATAACTTAAAAAAGAAAACTTATATCACTTCCCTTGGTATATTAAATTCCAAAGAAGAAAGCATATATAAAATAAAACATAAAATAATATCAGGAAGCAAGATCATATATAGAGAAATTTACAAAAGTGATACCAAATTCACATCAAACTTTAGTAAGAGTAAATACATTGAAACAGTAGAAAAGGTTAGACAGTTCATACGAAATGGAGATATTTATATTACTAATCTAACTCAAAGATTTTGTTGCAAAACAAAAAAAGAACCTTATGAAATATATAAAAATTTAAGACATATAAATCCAGCTCCATTTGCTGCATTGATGAATGTTGAAGATTTTAGTTTAGTATCTTCTTCTCCAGAAAGGTTTTTAAAAATAAGGAATACCGTTGTTGAAACAAGACCTATTAAAGGTACAAGACCTAGAGGAAAAAATAAAGAAGAAGATTTAAAAAATAGGCAAGAACTTATAAATAGTGAAAAAGATAAGTCTGAATTATTAATGATTGTAGATTTGGAGAGAAATGATTTGAGTAAGGTTTGTAAGCCTTATTCTGTAAAAGTAACAGAACTCTTTAAATTAGAAGAATACAGTACGGTATTTCATTTAGTATCAACTATTACTGGAGAATTAAAAACAGAATACACAGCAGTTGATTGTATAAAGGCATGTTTTCCTGGTGGTTCTATAACAGGGGCCCCTAAAGTAAGATCTATGGAAATAATTGAGGAATTAGAAAATACTAGAAGAAATATTTATACAGGTTCTATAGGATATTTAGGTTTTGATGGTAATGCAGACTTAAATATAGTTATCAGAACTATACTTATAAAAGATGAAAAGGCTTATTTAGGTGTTGGTGGAGGAATTACCTGGGAATCCGAAAATGAGTCTGAATATAATGAAACATTGGATAAAGCTAAGGCTTTGATGAATGTACTATGAAAAGGAGATTTGAGTTCATGATACTTTTAAATGGCAAAATATCAAAAAATCAGAATTTACTTTTAGATAGTGGTTTTTATTTTGGAAGAGGACTTTTTGAAACAATGCTTGTAAATAATATACCAATTTTTCTTGAGGATCATTTATTTAGGATAAATAATGGGCTTTCCATTATAGGAATAGATAAAAAAATTACTGAAGCTGAAGTTATAGATGCTGTAAAAAAACTTCACTGCAGCAATTGTGTGTTAAAGCTAGTAGTTACAGAAAAAAATGTATTATTTACTACTAAAAAAAATAATTATACTGTTGAACAATATAATAAAGGATTTAAAGCTAAAATAAGTTCTGTTAAAAAAAATGAATTTTCTAAGCTTACATATCTAAAATCTTTAAATTATTTAGAAAATATACTAGAGCACGAAAAATGTATTAATGAAGGATATAATGAAGTATTATTTTTCAACACCAACAATAAGCTAACTGAAGGAAGTATCTCTAATGTATTTTTTATCAAGAACAAAAAAATATATACTCCACATAAAAAATGTGGATTACTTGAAGGTACAGTAAGAAAGTTTATAATAAATAACTTTGATGTTACTGAAGGTAAATTCAACAAGGAGGATTTAATGTCCGCAGATAGTGTTTTTTTAACTAATAGCCTTATGGGAATAATGAAGGTTTCTAATATTTGCAATAGAAATTTTAACGACTATAGTATTATTGAGGAAATAAGAAAAGTTTATAAAGAACATTTAAATAAATATTAAAGCAAGGCAGCCTATAACTTATTTTATTAAGTAATTTAAAATAAAAACACCTAACTATATTTAAAATATAATTAGGTGTTTTCTATGGCGGAAAGATAGGGATTCGAACCCTAGGTACGGTCACCCGTACGCCGGTTTTCAAGACCGGTGCCTTAAACCAACTCGACCATCTTTCCAAAGAACATTTATAATTATAACAACCATATGATTAAATGTCAACACTTTTTTAAATTTAATTTTTATCCTATTTTCATAGCCGAAGACATAATAGCCACTCCATAAGCTTTAGTACTTAAAACTTTTTTTATGTTATCTTCATTTATTCCTCCTATGGCTATAACTGGTATAGTAACACTTTCACATATTTTTTCTAAAAACTCTATTCCTCTTCCTTTTAACCCCAACTTACAGTCTGTTTCAAATATATGACCTGCCAATAAATAACTTGCACCAAGCTTTTCTGCTTCCACTGCTTCTTCTACTTTATGAACAGATACCCCCACAACAATTTTTTTACAAATACTTTCATTGCTTTTCATATTTTTAAAGTTTTCAAAGCTTGTATGAAATCCATAAGCATTTATATCTAGAGCTGCTTTAATATTTCCATTAATAATTAAAGGAATATTATATTCACCTGTTATAGTTTTAATTTTTTCACCTAAATGTTTTAACGCTTCATACTCTAAATCTTTTTCCCTTAATATAACACCATCTGCACCCTTAAATGCACATTTTTCTATTACTTCACACAGATTGCTGCTCTGCTCTATTAAATGCCTATTTGTAACTACATATATTTTTTTATTTTCCTTTAAATTAAACAAAGCTTATCCACCACCTTTTATTAAAATCATATCAAAACGTAAAAAGCACAAATTCATAGAGAATTTGTGCTTAAAATCTATAATTCTTCTCCCTATGTCGTTATTACCCAAATCAGGTTATGAAGATAATGAATATCATTCCACTCTCAGTCCACTATTATGAACTCCCCTTAACTTATATTAATTTGTCAACACATTTTAGCATCAATTTACCATAAGCTTAAAATAAAGTCAATTTCATTTAAATCTAGCCTTATTATGTGCTAATCATCAATTTTCCAGTGATGTTAAAATTATTTTTATATATACTGTTATTTTAAATTAAAAACAGGCTTTATTTCTCCAACACTTTTTCCTACATTATTTAAATTTTTCATTATTTTAAACTTATTTAAAGCCTTTTTCTCTTCTTCATCTAAAACATTTAAATCTTCAAGGCATTGAATAACTACTGGATATAATGCTCTACTACTATTTCCATCTTCTATTTTTACTGCTATACCAATGTTCATATTTTTTATTCCAATACAATAAACTGCTTCTGCTCCAAATTTACCTATTAGCTTACCATGAGTATTTTTTATAAGTTCTGTACAGAATCCATTAGTACCTGCTATCATTTCAGGTGCATTATTCATAGCCTTAAATACTCTGTTGGCAGCATTTCTATATTCTATAGACAAATTATTTGGATTGGCCAGCTTTGCAAATCCAAATGCCATATTATATAGAGGAATACCATATACTGGAACCGTACATCCATCTGTTCCTATAAATATTTTTTTCTCATCTATACCACACATTTCTGCTACTACTTTTTTTATTTCTTTTTGTATAACATGTTGTTCCAAATTATAATCCTTTACATCATAACCCTTGCAAATACATGCAGCAAGCATACCTGCATGTTTTCCTGAACAATCAGTATTTGTAGGATTTAGTTTTACGTGATCCCATATAAGCTGATTCTTATACTCTTCATTTAAAGATAACGTAGTTCCACATAAAAGATCATTTACAGACAATCCTATTTTTTTCATTATGCCTTCAACTGTTTTTCTATGAAAATCTTCACCATAATGGGAAGCACACATTATAGAAATTTCCTCATCTGTAAACTTAAATTTATCTGCTGCACCACTTAGGATTACATTTAAAGTTTGAATTGGTTTTGCTGCTGACCTCATATAAGTAACCTTGTATGGATCTCCAATAGAATATAAAAGTTTTCCGTCATTATTAACTACAGCTATATCACCTCTATGCAAGCTTTCTACTATAGATCCTCTTTTTACATTCACAAGTATTTCAGACACACCTATCCCCCCTAATTTTATTGGATTATTTAACATTCTTCATAATATAGCTTATTCCTCTAAATTTCAGAATGTTTCACATATTACCAATAATATTCCTTATATGCTTCTAATAATGTTTAAGGATAGGCATTTTATATATTAAAATAGTAATGAAAATAATTATCCAATTACTATATATATTGATTTTATCAATTCGTATTTGAATTCTTAAATCATTTCTGTTTTATACCATTCAATAATAAATCACAATATTTTTCTGTAATTTCACTTATAGATTTTTCATGCTTTTTATATGTAATATATCCTTTAGAAAATTCTGTTTCTGGTATATTTAATTTTTCCATAATAAAATCTCTTAAAAGTATCATATTTCTAAATATATAAAAAATTATAATACTTTTATCTAAATCCTTGCGTATCAATTTTTTATTTTGAAACACATCTACTATATCTATAAATTCTTTGCGTCTCATTGGCAAATATGATTTAAATTGCTCACTTTTGCAGGCATGAAAAAGAAAATTAGCATAATTGTAATATATAAAATCAAATTGCAACACATGTAGTACAAGTTTTTTTGCTATAGCTATAGTGTCTAAATGCTCTTCCTCAGCTTCAAAATCAGTTATATAATCCAACTGTTTCTTTATAGTATAATCAATAAGAAAAATATACAAATCTGTTTTGTTATTAAAGTACCTGTAGAAACTTCCTTTAGCAATTTTTAAACTATTTATAATTCTATTTAAAGAAGCTGAATCAAAATCATGATTTGCAAATTCTCCAATAGATATTTGTATAATTTCTTCTTGCCTTTCTTGGGGCAAATTAAAAAAAGTCTTATTTGGCAACATCACCACTCCTAATTTCGTAGTTTCATAATTAATATAACTTAAGTAATGAATTTCTAATTATATAATCTTATCAATAATAATTATAACATTTGTGAAAAAGTTTTCTAGCATTGACATCAAAAAGCACATAATGATATAATTTTCTATGTTGACCATACAGTCGCGACCTATCATTCTCGCATTAGGAGGTGTATTATGTCAAACAAAATTCTTAACATTATAAAAAATAAATTATCTAATACTGCAACAAGAAAAAATTTATCTATTATATTTCTATCTACTATAACTATTTTAGCTATTGTTGCATTAACAGCGTATTTTACAGTTTTTTCAAAGAATACTGAAAAAGAAACTACTACCAAAAGTTATCCAGTAAAAACTATGGAAATTAAGAGTGGAAGTTTTCCTATGACACTTCAATATCAGGGATTAACTGGAGGCAGCGAGGTCAGAAAATTATCTTTTAAAAGCTCAGCCAAAATCATGAAAATATATGTATCAAAAGGTCAACATGTAAAAAAAGGTGAAAAATTGGCTGAACTTGATAAAACCGATTTAAATTTTGCAGCACAGGCTTCTAAATCTAAAGTGGATGAAGCTTCAGCACAATATGATAAGGCAGTAAATGGAACTCAACAAGAAGATATAAATAGGGCCGAAATAGCTGTAAAAAATGCACAAAATGGCTGTAATTATTATAAGGATTTATATAATAAATATCTTAAATTGTATCAGTCAAGTGCTATTTCAAGCCAGCAATTAAATGATTCAAAACTTCAATTGGACAATGCTCAAAACTCATTAAATAGTGCTGAGCAAAGTTTACAGCAGTTGCAAAAAGGATCTAGACCTGAAGATAAACAGGCAACTTTGGGTCAATTAAATGAAGCAAAAGCAGATTACGAATCAAAAGAAAATATACTAAACGATGCATCCATGACTGCAGATATGGATGGTTATGTTGTTGATGTATTAGGTAAAGAAGGAGAAATGCAGCAAGCAGGCAATCCTGTAATATTATTTAGAAGTGAAAAACAAGTTATTACAGTAGGTCTATCAGAAGATGATGTAAAAAAAGTAAAGATTGGAACAAAAGCACAAGTAAATATTGGTGATGATAAAGCACAGGGAGAAATTATAAATATAGTTCAATTAGCAGACAGCAAATCTGGCACATATAGTGCTGAAATTAATCTTTCCACTCCCATAGATACTAGCAAATATTATGTAGGTGAAACTTCAACAGTTTATATAGATATGGGTCAAACAAATTCTATATCTATCCCAATCAACTCAGTTTTAAACGATGGAGAGGATTATGTTTATGTAGTTGAAAATGGACATGCTGTTAAAAAAAATATAACTCTAGGTGATACCAATGAAGATAAAGTTTCAGTAGAAGGTCTAAAAAATGGAGATAAGCTTGTAATTGAAGGAATGAAAAATCTAAAATCAGGGTACAAGGTTACAATTAAATAAAAGGAGATATATAATATGGGATTAATTAAAGCAGCTATAAAAAATAAAAAAATCGTATTATTTTTAGTGGCTATAATTATAGTTAGTGGCTTTTACTGTTATAGTGGCATCTCAAAGCAAGAAACCCCAGATGTTGAATCTCCAGCAGCCATGATTACTACGGTTTATCCAGGTGCTTCACCTAGTGATATAGAAAAGTTGGTTACTAAAAAAGTTGAACAAAAAGCTGAAGAAGTTGATGGATGCGACTATGTACAATCTTATTCGGAAAGTAATGCTTCCATAGTTATTATTAATTTAAACAACAACGCTGATGAAGATAAAGCCTGGAGAGATTTAAGAGATAAAATAAAAGACTTAAAATCAGATCTTCCTAGTGGATGTAGAGATAGTGAAATTAATACTAATCTTACAGAAACAGCTGGTATTATAATAAGTATATCAGGTAATAATTACTCTTACCAACAATTAGGAGATTATGCTGATGATATAAAGAAACAACTTCGTGATACTGATGGTGTTTCTAGAATAGACGTAAAAGGTAAACAGGATAGACAAATAAATGTAGAGGTGGATTGGAACAAGGTAAATAAGTACGAGGTATCTGTAAAAGATATATGTACTATATTAGGTGCACAAAATGTCGACATACCATCAGGATCTTTAAATTTAGCTACAGGTAAAATAAAAGTAAACACACCTGGTATGTTTAGTTCATTACATAATATAGAAAATACTGTTATAGGAATTTCAAACAGTACTGGTGAAACTATAAGGATTAAGGACATAGCAAAAGTATATATGGACTATGATAATGATTCTACTTACAAATTTACTGATAATGGACAAAATGCAGTATTACTGGCAACTTATTTTCAAAAAAATAAAAATATAATTCCAATAGGAAATGATATAAACAAAAAATTAGATACAATAAAAAAAGGAATGCCAAGTGATCTGAAAATAGATGAGGTTACTTTTCAGCCTAAAGATGTGAGCAATTCCGTTTCGTTTTTTATGAAGAATCTTAGAGATGGAATAATACTTGTAATTATAACAGTACTAATAGGTATGGGTTTTAGAAATTCAATGGTAGTTTCTACAGTTATACCCATATCAATATGCATGAATTTTATCATTATGTATGCACTTGGAATAAAAGTTGAACAGATGTCGACTACAGCACTTATTATAGCTCTTGGTATACTTGTTGATGATGCTATAGTAATAGGTGATGTTGTACAAGTTGGAATAGATGAGGGATTAAAAAGAAGTGAGGCAGCATTTATTGGTATAAAAAAGCTGTTTATACCAGTATTCACCTCTACCTTAATTATTGTAGGAGCCTTTTTGCCTCTACTGTCCATATCAGGAGTAGTTGGTAAGTTTTTAAAAAGTCTGCCACAGGTTGTTATAATATGTGTAATCTGCTCATATTTATGTGCATTGTTTGTAACTCCCGCTATGTCTTCCTTGTTTTTTAAAAAGAGTAAAGAAAACAAAGGGACAAATCCAATTCGTATGATGTTTGAGCATCTTTTAAAATATGGACTTAAGCATAAAAAGACTATTATTTCAGCAGCTTTAGCTGTCTTTGCAGCAGCATTGATTTTAATGAAAACCCTTGGAATGCAGCTTTTTCCTTATGTAGATAAAGATATAATATATATAGATGTTTCAAATGAAAAAGTTACAGATATAAGAAATACTAGTAAATTAGTAAATCAAATAGAAGGCATATTAAAACAGGAAAAAGAAGTTAAAAGTTACACATCAGCTATAGGCGGTGGTATGCCTAAGTTTTATGTAACATTAGCTACAGTTGCACCTGCTGACAATACAGCTCAAATCATGGTAAAAGTAGATTTAAATAAATCAAAGAGGTTTAAAACAAGGCAAGAATTAGTAGAATATATACAAAAACAAATAGATACTAACATTTCAGGTGGCACAGCTACAGTAAAGCAACTTGAAGAAGCAATGCCTATAGGTGCACCAATACGTTTAAGACTTACTGGAGATGATTTAGATCAGATTCAAAAAGCTTCTGAAAAAATAGAACAACAGTTAAAAAATATGCCTGGAACTATGAATGTAAGAGATGATGCTGCAAAAAAAACTTATGAATATGAAGTAAATATAGATGAAAATAGAGCATCACAACTTGGACTATTGAAGTCAGATGTTCTACAGCAAATTAATATTGCACTTAAAGGATATAAAGCATCTACTTATAGAAAAAATGGTAGTGAGTATGATATTATGGTTAAAACAAATATTTCATCTGTAGAAGATCTGAAAAATTTATACATTGAATCAAGTATTATCAAAAACAAAATACCTTTATATGAGGTAGCATCTATTAAACTTAACTCAGAAGTAGATAAAATAACACATTATAAGGAAGATAGAACTATAACCGTTTATAGTGATGTTAAAAGTGGATATAATTCTGTTAATATAGAAAATGAATTAAAGCAAAAAATAGATGGAATGAATTTAGATCCAATAAAAGTTATATACGACGGAGAAAAAGCTCAAATAAGTAAATACTTTACAAGTCTTGGCGTCGCTGGAGTACTTATTTTGGTAATAATCTATGTACTTTTGTTTGTTCAATTCAAATCATTTATACAACCACTTGTAATAATGTGTTCTCTGCCTCTGTCACTTATAGGCGTTTCAATAGGACTTCATGCTTTTGGAATGAATTTGTCACTTACAGCCTTTATGGGAATAATAAGCTTAATTGGAGTAGTTATAAGAAATGCTATACTTCTTATTGAATATATAAATGATGCTAGAGAAAATGGTTTTTCTATAGATGACGCTTGTATGCATGCTGTAAGCCAAAGATTTAGGCCTATAATATTGAGTTCTACAGCAACTATTACAGCACTTATACCACTAGCTTTTTCAGGCAGTGCACTATTTGGACCTATGTCAGTTGCCATGATGTGTGGACTTTTGACAGCTACATTTCTAACCTTTATAGTAGTACCTGTAATTTATTCTATGATAAATACTAAATTAGAAGAAAAAGCAAAAAGTAAGGAAATTACTGCTAACTAGAAATATCATGTCATATATAAAAAAATATTCAATGTAATTATGCTTAGCTGCATGGAAAAAAGAAAATAATTTCTACTTCCATGCAGCTTATTTTAAATTTACATATTATTCTCTACTTCATATCTTAAAAGTCCATAAAGATACATATCATATCTTTTTCCATCTCTATGTATAAACTCCCTATAAACCCCTTCTCTCTTAAATCCAAGACTTTCATAAAGCTTGATAGCTGCCTTATTATAGGATAAAACATCTAGTTGAATTCTATGTAAGTTAAGTTCTTGAAATGCAAAATTTAAAAGCATTTGCATAGCTTCTTTGCCATATCCCTTTCCTCTACACTCTTCATCTCCTAATCCTATAAAAACTACTGCTGTACCATTGTTCCATAGTATATTTTCAAAACCTGCAACACCTACAAATTTATCTTCCTCTAAGGTTCTTATGGCAAAAATATAACTATTATTAGACTTTCTCTTTTCATTGAGCATTTCATATAATTGAGCTGAAGATTTGGGAAAAGCCATAGTCATATCATATAATCGCAGAAAATCTACATCATTGTACCATTGTTCCATAGATAATATATCTTTTTCATTTAATGATGTCAGTCTCAATCTTTCTCCCTTAAGCAAACTTTTTAAATTTGTATACATTATTAAAATCTCCCTATATATTAAAATATTTTTAAACCTTTAATTTATATTTTGATTTTAATTAATACTTATTCCCCTGTCAATTTTATATAATTAAATTGAGGAGAATAATATTGATTCTCCTCAACTCATATTTAACAGCAGCAGTCATGTGTTATTCTTTTAGAACATCTTTTTTTCTTTTCTTTATGACATCTACATTTCTTTTTCTCACAACATCTTATAGTTATATGAATTTTTTTACAACATCTATGGCATCTATGATGTTTATGACATTTACATTTTTCACACATGTTAAACCCTCCTTATTCTCTTAACCGTTACTAAGCTTTAAAAATTAAATAAATTAATTTTTGTTTTTTCTTATGTTTATTACCATATTATTGATTTAAATAAAAAATGTTACTTTAATAAAAAAAGTTCTTGCCCATTACCTTACGTAATGTGTTAAAATATTCTAAGTAGAGGTGATAAAATGTGCCAAAATGAAAATAACTTATTTACTATTGGTCAGTTTTCAAAGAAGGCAGGAGTTACCTTAAGAACTTTAAGATATTATGATAAAATAGGGTTACTAAAACCTAGTTATCATAATGATTTAGGTCATAGGTTATACAGTGAGCAGGATTTTGGAAGGCTGCAAAAAATACTAACCTTGAAATTTATAGGTCTTTCTTTAGATGATATAGCCAATATAATAAAGTACGACAACAATGATCAAGATTTAAAAAAGCCTCTGGAAATACAAAAAACCATAATGGAAGAAAAAATACAACATATACAAATGGTTATAAAAGCTATTGATGAAGCAGTACATATGTTAGACAACAACAATATACTAAATTGGGATAAGTTTGTTAATATAATAAATGCAATAAATACTGATAAAAAGTGGATTGAACAATATGAAAATGCTTCTAACCTGCGATCAAGAATTAGAATACATGAACTTTTTAGTACCAACAAACAAGGATGGATGAATTGGTTTTTCAATAACCTATATGTACCTTCCAATGCCTCTATACTTGAAGTTGGCTGCGGTGATGGAAGCCTATGGGAAAGAAATTTCTCAGATATCCCATGTAATTGGAATATAACCTTAACAGATTTTTCTAATGGAATGCTTAAAGATGCTAAAAAAAATTTGGCAAATAAAGCATCAAGATTTAAATTTAAAATAGCTGATGCTGAGAAATTACCTTTTAAAGATAATTCTTTTGATGTAATTATTGCTAATAATATGCTGTATCATGTGCCTGACAGAGAAAAAGCTTTCTCAGAAGCAAAACGAGTTTTAAAAAATAACGGTTTATTCTATGCCTCTACAGTTGGCAAGAACCATATGAAGGAAATGAGAGAAATCGTAGCAAAATTTAATTCTCAGAATATAACTACTAAGAGTTGGGATTTAACAGAAAACTTTCAATTAGAAAATGGTTTTAAACAGGTTTCAAAATGGTTTAAAGAGGTAAAACTAAAAAGATATGAAGATAGTTTAATTGTAACAGACCCTATTCCTCTTGTAGATTACATATTTTCAATGCCTGGAAATACAAAAGATATTTTTACTGAAGATAAACTTCAAAGTCTTATAAAATTTTTGCAAGAAGAAATAAAAAAAACAGGAGGAATTTATATAACAAAAGACACAGGATTTTTTCAAGGGATCAAATAATTTAATTTAAGAAAGGATTGATATTTTATGAATAAAAAAATACCATTTTCACCACCAGATATAGGAGAAGAAGAAATAAAAGCTGTAACTGAAGTTTTAAAATCAGGATGGATTACCACAGGACCTAAAACTGCTGAGCTTGAAACAAAACTAGCAGACTACCTTCAAACTGGTAAAGCTGTAACTTTAAATAGTAACTCTGCTGGATTGGAACTTGTTTTAAAAGCATTTGATATAAAAGAGGGCGATGAAGTTATAACTACCCCTTATACCTACACAGCTACTGCTAGTGCATCTATTCATAGAGGTATTAAGCCTACTTTGGTAGATGTTAAAAAGGATAGTTTCCTTATAGATATTGATAAAATAGCTGATGCTATAACTCCTAAAACAAAAGCTATTTACACTGTAGATGTTGCAGGCTTACCTGTAGATTATGATAAAGTTCGCGAAGTTTTAAAAGCTAAAAATCGTGAAGATATAATTTTTGTTTCAGATTCTGCTCATTCATTTGGTGCAAGATATAAAGGCAAAATGGTTGGAAGCCAAGCTGATTTTCACGTATTCTCTTTTCATGCAGTAAAAAATTTCACTACTGCTGAAGGTGGAGCTTTAACTTTTGCCAATAACAATTTTAGAGGACATGAAGATTTATTCAAAGAATTTAAATTGGAATCTTTACATGGTCAATCCAAAGATGCTCTTTCAAAAATGAAAGCAGGCGCTTGGAGATATGATATAGTCACAGATGGTCTTAAATGCAATCTTACAGATATAGGTTCTGCTATCGGTCTTGTTCAATTAACAAGATATGAAGAAATGTTGAAAAAGCGTAAAGCAATTTTTGATATTTACAGCAAATATTTATCTGAAAAAGATTGGGCTATACTTCCATCAAAAGGGGATGGCAGTACTGTAAGCTCTTATCACTTATATCTTTTACGTATTAAAGGTTTTGGTGAAGAACAAAGAAATGAAGTTATAAAACAGTTAGCTGAACTTGATATAGCTACTAATGTTCATTATGTTCCATTGCCAATGTTTACATTCTACAAAAATTTAGGATATAAAATTGAAGACTATCCAAATGCTTATGCACAATATGCAAATGAGATTTCTCTACCACTTTATTCTCTTCTTACATTAGAAGATACTGAATATGTAGCTAAAGAACTTATCAAAGCTGTAGAAAGAGTTATGAAATAAAAATAAGGAAGGGATTTTAAATTATGAAGGTTAATTTTTATACTTCTCTAAGAGAATACTCAGAAAAGAAAGAAGAATTTAATAAAGCTATATTTGATGTTGTAGAAAGTGGAAGCTTTATATTAGGACCTAAAGTTACAGAATTAGAAGAATCTGTAAAAAAATATACTGGAGCAAAACATGCAATAGGTGTTGCTTCTGGTAGTGATGCATTAATAATAGGTTCTCATATACTTGGATTTGAAAATGGAAAAGAAGTTATAACATCTCCATTTACTTTTCTTGCATCAACTTCTTGTATTGCAAAACATAATGCGAAACCTGTATTTGTTGATGTGGACGAAGACACTTTTGATATAAATGTAAATAAAATAGAAGAAAAAATAACTTCAAATACTGCTGGTATTATACCTATACACCTTTTCTCTCAAATGGCTAACATGGATAAAATTATGGAAGTAGCTTCAAAACACAATGTACGTGTTTTAGAAGATGCTGCTGAAGCTTTTGGTATGAGATGGAAAGGTAATGGCACTGAATATAGACATTCTGGAACTATTGGGGATTTAGGTGTATTTTCTTTCTTCCCAACTAAAACTCTAGGTGCCTATGGTGATGCTGGTATGATAATAACTAATGATGATAATTTAGCAAATAAAGCTAAAATGTTTAGAGTACATGGTGCATCTAAAAAATATCATTATGATTATATAGGTTATAATTCAAGACTTGACTCAATGCAAGCGTCTGTACTTTTAGTTAAATTGAAATATATAGATGAAGCTATAAAGAAAAGAGAAACTGTAGCAAATTGGTATAGAGAAAAACTTGCAGACTGCGAATATATAAAAACACCTGTAGTAAAAGGAGATCAAAAACCTGTTTACTATGCATTTAATACTTTAGCAGAAAAAAGAGATGAACTTGCTTCCTTTTTAAAGGAAAATGAAATAGGCACAAGCATTTACTATCCAATACCTCTTCATCTTCAGAAATGCTTTAGCTATTTAGGATATAAGAAAGGTGACTTCCCTATTGCTGAAAAGCTATGTCAGAAGGTACTTGCTCTTCCTATATATCCTGAAATAAAAGAAGAAGAAGTAGATTTTGTATGTGAAACTATTAAAAAATTCTATAGAAAATAAAACCTTAATTCAAAAAAGTTGTGCCTCATTATACTTTATCTTTGACTTAATAAGTATAATGCGGCACAACTTTTTGAGAGGACAATGAAGGTGAATTGTCATCTGTCCTCTTAATTTCCCTATCTTCTTTCCATCAAAGCCTGCTTAAACCCTTCAAAGCTTTCATTACCATCTGTTTTAAACCATAATTTTATTTCTCTTGCTTTTGCATTAAAAGTATTAGGAAATGCTAATTTCTTATTCAATGGAATAAGAAGATATCCTTTTATAAGCATGGATCTTGCCTGAGAGTACTCTATATGGTTTAAATCTATATCAGCAAGCATTACCTCATCATAAAGCCTCTGATAATTGTTTGAAAAGCCATGATTTTTTTCTATTCTTATTCTATCTTCTAATAAGGTAACCACCATATAAAGCCCCTCTGCACTTACATTTTCACCCACATGAATCACTCCCAACTAATTTTACTAATTAATGTAAAACATTCTTAACTTTATTATATATAAAGCTTCTATTCAATTCCAGTTCTTATATTATTTATACAGCTTAAGTGTATTCTTTTTTCTTCCATAGCTGCTGCAGTCTTTTCATAATCATACTCAAATTCTATAAACTCTATATTTAAACTATTATTTTGCATATCTAAAATAATATAAGTACCATTTGGTCTTCCTATTTTAGGCTTACCTATACTTCCATCATTTAATAAAATTTTATCTCCATAATGTTTTTCATAAGGTATATGAGTATGAGCACATACTAACACATCTCCAGAAAATTCTTTCATAGCTTCTTCTGCTTCCTTTGAATTTTCCTTTAAATATTCATTCATGTCTCTATTGCTTCCATGAACAAAAACTATTTCTTTACCTTGAAATTTAACTATAAAATTCTGTGGAAGGAACTTCAGATATTCCCTATTATCCTGAGTTAACTCACGTGCAGCCCATGGCATACAGAATTTATTAACTTCATTAGGCCTTATACAATTAAACTTTTCCTCTACTACTGCTGCATCATAATTGCCTAAAATACTTATTATTCTCTTTTCCCTTATAAAATCTATAACCTCATTTGGATATGGTCCATAGCCTGTTAAGTCTCCTAAACAAATTATAGTATCTGCATTTCTTTCCTCTATATCCCAAAATGCTGTTTTTAGTGCTTCTAAATTACCATGAATATCTGATATAACTGCTATTCTCATTTTTTCCTCCTATGCTAAAGTCTATTTAATTAATATAGTATTAGGATATAACAAAATACCCATTGTTTCAATGCTACAAATTTATTTGATAAATTTTCCGTATTTAATAGGTTTACCCTGTTCCCAAGGTTTATAGCTATTAGCAAACTTCACTCTTTCTTCAAATGTTGGATGATCATAATTCCACAATTTATATATTATTCCTGGAGAAGGCAGCACTAAACTAGTTTCATGTAATTTTATCATAGCAGATGCTGAAGCTTCATTATCCTTTGTAAGTTCCAATTCAAATCTATCTGCTTCCTTTTCTGTATATCTAGTATAAGTATTAATTGCTGGTTGTGCTATAAACATAAATATATTCAACATTAATATTAATAAAGGAAGTGATGCTATATCACATAATTTTGTAAATCCAAAAATACCTCCTGATTTATCTATAACCCAAATTGAACCTTTATTTACAAGGTAAAAAATGAACACACTTAATATTCCACCCAACACTATAGATTTCCATACATGTCCCATTAGGTAATGTCCCATTTCATGTGCCAATATTCCAAGAGTTTCCCTGTCAGTCAGATTCTTAATAGTAGTATCCCACAATACAATTCTTTTTGTATTAAAAATTCCTGTCATATAAGCATTCATTTCTTTCGTATCCACGCTTTTATTTACTTGGTAAACCTTGCAATTTTTTATAGATGCTCTATCAAGCTCCTCATATATTTTTCTTTCCAATGTAGTATCTTGAATTTTTTCATATTTATTAAATATAGGATCAATATACATTGGGCTTATAAAGGTTACAAAAGCAATTATAGGAATTAAGAGTAATCCTAAATTAAACCACCAATAATTTGGGAATCTTTTTATAAGCAGATACGGTATAGAAACAAAACATGCTCCTACCAAGGTATAAATAGCAAAACTTTTAAAATAATCCACAACCCATTTGATAAAACTTTGATCTGAAAGTCCATAAGAATGCTTCAAGATAAAGCTACTATAGTAATCCAAGGGAAAATCTATAATGGTATTAATTATAGAATATATTAAAAAATATAAAAACATGATTATAAGTAAATTTTTACTCTTGCCTAAACAATAGTTCCTTGTAAAACTTGATAATCCTGAAAATAAAAAAATTATAGGAATTAATAAACTCATAGCTGTACTAAAAATCCACAAATTCACTCTTTTATTATGATACTCTATAGCTTTTTGTGTTGGGGGTGCAATGGATGTATTGATGTTTCCAACTGTTCTCGTTGAATATGTATATTCTTGAACTAATCTTTTATTATTAACATCTTCTGTAATCTTAACAGATACAGAAAATATAGCCATTAAAATAGTCATCGCTATTATGGATAAAACTAATTTTCTTTGCATTTATATCTCCTCCTTTTTGTAGCTTAATAATTTTTATTATACTTTATAATCTATGATAATGAACTGTTTATTATTAATTTAAATTTCGTATGGTAAGAACTCCATGCTTAAGCTATTAACTTTCTCAATATTTTTTATTGGAAATGAATTCATAATCTCTAGAAAAATGTTGACAATTATCCAAAAAATATGTATTATTTACCCATATATAAAAATACTATTTAACTGAATAATTAACAAAATATGGTATTAGTGTTATTTATAGTATACAACACTTTATAAGGAGATACTTAATTATGTTAAATTTAAATGTAAATTCTTATGAAACATATTTATTTAATAATGGAGACAATTTTAGGTCTTATAAGTTTCTTGGAAGTAGATTTATAAGATTAAAAGAAACTTTAGGAACTTTATTCAGAGTCTGGGCACCCAATGCTGTAAAGGTTAGTGTTGTTGGTGATTTTAACAGTTGGAATGGAAAAAATCACCTTATGAAAAAGCAACCTAATACTGGATTCTGGAATCTATTTGTAGAAGATGTTATGGAAGGAGAGTTATACAAGTATGAAATTTTAATGCCTGATGGTAAGTCTGTTTTAAAATCAGACCCATATGCTTTTTATTCAGAACTAAGACCTAATACGGCCTCCATTGTTACGAACATTAAAGATGATTATGTTTGGAATGATAAATCATGGCTGGAAAGTAAAAAAAATACGTTTTCATCTCCATTAAATATATATGAAGTACACTTAGGTTCATGGAAACTAAGTGATAAGAACAATTTCTACTCTTATAGAGAAATAGCTGATTTACTCCTTCCTTATGTATTGGACATGGGTTATACCCATGTAGAATTACTTCCCATTACAGAACATCCCCTTGATGCTTCCTGGGGATATCAAGCAACGGGATATTATTCCATAACTAGCCGTTTCGGCACTCCATCAGATTTTAAGTACTTTATAGATAAATTCCACCAAAATGGTATAGGTGTCCTTATTGATTGGGTTCCAGGACATTTTTGCAAAGATGAACATGGACTATATAAATTTGATGGTTCATATCTTTATGAATATGATAATGAAGATCTAAGAGAAAATTGTGGTTGGGGAACCGCCAACTTTAATTTAGGTAAAACGCAAGTACAAAATTTTTTAATATCCAGTGCTATTTTCTGGTTTGAAATGTATCATATAGATGGCATAAGAGTAGATGCAGTAGCAAGTATGCTTTATTTAGATTATGGTAAACAGGGAAATCCAAATTTAAAAAATAAATATGGCGGAATAGAAAACCTTGAAGCTGTAGATTTTCTAAGAAAACTTAATAGGGCCATATTTAAACGCTTCCCAAATGCTCTTGTAATTGCAGAAGAATCAACATCTTGGCCTATGGTCACAAGCCCAGATTATGCTGGCGGTCTTGGCTTCAATTATAAATGGAATATGGGTTGGATGAATGATATTTTACGATATATGCAATTAGACATGTCGCAAAGAAAACTTAACCATAACTTAATCACATTTTCAATAATGTATGCATTCTCAGAAAACTTTATACTACCTATATCCCATGATGAAGTTGTCTATGGTAAAAAATCTCTTTTAAATAAAATGCCAGGTACTTATGAAGATAAATTTTCAGGGGTAAGGGCTTTTTATGGATACATGATTGGTCATCCAGGTAAAAAATTAAGTTTTATGGGAAATGAATTTGCTCAATTTGATGAATGGAAATTCAACTCTGCATTAGACTGGAAATTATTGCTTTATCCTATGCACTCCAAAATGCAAAAATATGTTAAAGACTTAAATCATCTATATAAAAATGAGAGCTCACTATGGCAACAAGATCATAATTTTCATGGATTTAACTGGATAGATGCCTCAAATAACAATCAAAGTATAGTTTCTTTTATAAGACAGGGATTCAATGGAAACAACTTTACTATTGTTATATGTAATTTTTCATTAAATTCATATAAAAATTATAAAGTTGGAGTTCCAAGACTAACTCATTATAAAGAAATTCTTAATAGTGATAATAGTCTTTATGGGGGTTCAAATAAATTAAATAGTGAAATTATTGACCCAGTCATGGAAAAATGGAATACCAAACCATTTTGCATAAAGATAAAAATACCACCACTATCAGTAATCTTTATTAAACCAATATTTAAAGATGTTAATAAGCCTAAAAAATTATTAAAAAGCAAATGCTCTATGAACAAAATACATCTTAGCTTAAATGCTATTAGGAGGGGTTTTAATGATAAAAAAAGAAATTATCGCCATGCTACTAGCAGGAGGACAAGGTACTAGATTAAAGGACTTAACTAAATATAATGCTAAACCAGCTGTACCTTTTGGAGGAAAATACAGAATAATTGATTTTACTTTAAGTAATTGCACCCACTCTGGTATTGATACAGTTGGAATATTGACTCAATATCAACCTTTAATTTTAAGTAATCATATTGGTATCGGCAGTCCCTGGGATCTTGATACAATGAATGGAGGCGTAACAATTCTTCCCCCTCACGTAAACCAATCCGGAATGAATTGGTATAATGGTACAGCTGATGCTATATATCAAAATATCAGTTTTGTAGATTATTATGATCCCGAATATATAATTGTACTATCTGGTGACCATATATACAAAATGGACTATTCAGATATGCTTAACTATCACAAAGAAAAGAAGGCAGATGCAACTATAGCAGTTATACAAGTACCCTTTGAAGAAGCGAGTCGTTTTGGAATCATGAACACCGATGAAGACAACGCTATAGTTGAATTTGAAGAAAAGCCTAAAGAACCTAAAAACAACATGGCTTCTATGGGAATATATATTTTTAATTGGAAATTAATAAAGGAATTTTTAAAAGAAGATAAAAATAATCCAAGCTCTAGCAATGACTTTGGTAAAAATATAATACCTGCTTTACTTAGAAAAGAGAAAAAACTATTTGCATATCAATTTGAAGGCTATTGGAAGGATGTTGGTACTATTGAAAGTTATTGGGAAGCTAATATGGATTTATTAAAAGAAAACAATCAGCTTAATTTATATGAAAAAAGCTGGAGAATTTATTCTAATAACTCCACCCTCCCACCACAGTACATTGGTAAGGATGTTAAGGTAGAAAATTCTTTAATTTCCGATGGCTGTGTAGTATTAGGTGATGTATTAAATTCTATTCTATTTCCAGGTGTACATGTTGGCAAAAACTCAAGAATAATTAATTCCGTAATTTTACCTAATGTAATGGTAGAAGATAATGTAATAGTAGATAGAGCAATAATAGGAAATAACAGTATCATAAGGAAAAATAACATAGTAGCAAATTCAAATGAAATTGTCCTCATTGGTGAAGAAGAAGAAATAGGTGCAAATTTATAACTATAAGAGGTGATTAAACATGATAAAAAACTCATATATGGCAATATTAATGTTAAATGAACATCAGCAAGATATTAGAAGCTTAACTAAAAATAGGCCTCTAGCGTCAATACCCATTTATGGAAGGTATCGTATCATTGATTTTATCCTTTCAAATATAGTTAACTGCGGTATAAGAAATGTTGGCATTTTTTCACCTAATAATTCCCGTTCTTTAATTGACCATTTAGGTACTGGACGTTCTTGGGATTTGAATAGAAACGTGGACGGATTATTTATATTTAGTTCTTATTCAAAATACCGTTATCAACAAAATGAAAATTTACTAAAAAATTTTATAGAATATGTTAACATCAGCAAGCAGCAAAATGTTATATTATGTCAATCACATATGATATGTAATATTGATATTGATAAAGTTATAAAAAATCATGAAGAATCTCAAAATGACATTACGGTTGTTTACAAAAATGTGAAAAATGGGGATACATACATTCATGGCTGCAATATTATAAATATAAATAAAGAAGGCAAAGTATCCAAAATACGAAACAACATTGGCTTTAACAAAGAAGCTAAGATCTCCATGGATATAATACTAATGAAAAAGGAGTTACTGTTTAACTTTTTATATGAACTTGCAAAATCTGATATATATGAAAATTTATATGAATGCATCTATCTAAATATAGATAGATATACTGTAAATGCCTATGAATTTCAAGGATATGTAAAGTCCGTTAATTCAATAAATCAATACTATGATGCTAATATGGATATACTTAATCCTGAAGTTCTTGAGGAGCTTTTTTACAAGAATGGTTCTATATATACTAAAACTAAAAATGAACCTTCTACAAAATATTTAAAAAACTCTTCTGTATCTAATTCATTAATTGCCAACGGTTGTGTCATAGAAGGCACTGTAGAGAATAGTATTATTTCAAGACAAGTACATATAGCAAAAGGTGCTGTAATAAAAAACTGTATAATATTTCAAAATTGCACAATAGAAGAAGGTACTTACTTAAATAACATAATACTGGACAAGGATGTTTTAGTTCGAAAAAATGTAAAGGTTCAAGGAACATGTGAATTTCCGTTAGTTGTAGAAAAAAATAGCGTTTTAAATTCTAACTAAATCTTTTATATAAGGGAGGAAACAATATGTTAAAAATTTTATTTACAGCAGCAGAAGCCCATCCTTTTATAAAGACAGGTGGTCTTGGTGATGTAGCTTACTCACTTCCTAAAGCCTTAAGAGAATTAGGAATTGATGCTAGAGTTATAATTCCTAAATACTCAAATATATCTTCAAATTTCAAGTCAAAAATGAATCATATAAACAATTTTGATGTACCTGTTGGCTGGAGGAACAAGTATTGTGGACTAGAATATTATGAATTTAATGGAGTTCCTTTTTATTTTATAGATAATGAATACTATTTTAAAAGAAACAATCTTTATGGATTTTTTGATGATGGTGAAAGATTTTCATATTTTTGCAGAGCCGTTTTAGAATCCATGAAATACATGGGTGATTTTGTTCCAGATATAATACACTGCAATGATTGGCATACTGGAATGATACCTGTTTTACTAAATGAACATTATAAAAAGAAAAATGAATTTATAAATACTAGAACTATTTTTTCAATTCATAATTTAAAATATCAAGGAGTTTTTGGAAAGGAAAATTTAGGCGATTTACTTTCTCTTGGAGAAGAATATTTTAACGAAGATGCAGTTAAGTATTATGATGCAATCTCCTTTATGAAGGCTGGTATTAACTTTTCAGATATAATAACTACTGTAAGTAAATCTTATGCAGAAGAAATAAAGACTCCTTTCTATGGCGAAAATTTAGATGGATTATTATGCAGTAAAGACTATAAACTGCACGGCATTGTCAACGGAATAGATTATGAACTTTTTAATCCTAATACAGATAACCACATACACTATAGATATAATTCATCAACTACCTACAATAAAGTAAAAAATAAAACAAAACTTCAAAAAATACTAAACCTTCCTCAAAACGAGAATATACCAATTATCTCCATAATATCAAGACTTGTGAGCCAAAAAGGCTTAGATTTAGTTGCTTCAATCGTCGAGCAATTACTTGCTATGGATATTCAACTAGTAATATTAGGTACTGGTGATGACTGTTTTCAAGATATGTTCCAATATTTTTCACATATATATCCTTCAAAAATTTCAACTAATATAAAGTTTGATAATTGTTTAGCTCAACAAATATATGCAGGTTCCGATATGCTTCTTATGCCTTCTCTTTTTGAGCCTTGTGGAATAAGCCAATTAATTTCTCTAAGATATGGAACAATTCCAATAGTAAGAGAAACAGGAGGCCTAAAAGATACCATAACTCCTTATAATCAATACACAGAGGAAGGGAATGGTTTTTCTTTTAAAAATTATAATGCTTATGAAATGCTAGACATAATAAAATATGCTATAAAAATATATAATAACAAAAAAGCTTGGAATAAACTTATGAAAAAAGCTATGCTTGAAGATAATAGCTGGAAAAATTCCGCAAAAACTTATATAGATTTATACAAAACATTGACATAATAATTTATTCCAAAGCTTATACGAGGTGATTAAAAATGATTTTAGATAAGGAATTCATAAAGTATGCCTTTAAGCAGAAATTAATGAGTTTATATGCAGAGGATATAAGTGAATTAAATAAATATCATTACTTTACAGCTCTAGGGAATCTAGTGAAAGACTATATTTCAGAGGGTTTAATGAAGACAAATAAGTATTACTTAAATAATAAACAAAAACAAGTTTACTATTTTTCAATGGAATTTCTTATAGGAAGACTTCTTGAAAGTAACCTAATTAATCTTGGCTTAAGGGATGTATGTGAAGAAGCTTTAACAGACCTTGGAGTAGATTTTAATGAAGTTTTATCTGTTGAAAAAGATGCTGGTCTTGGGAATGGTGGACTAGGAAGATTAGCTGCTTGTTTTTTGGATTCAATGGCATCAATTGGAATTGCAGGTCATGGTTGTGGTATAAGATATAAACATGGACTATTTGAACAAAAAATTGCAAATGGTTATCAAGTTGAAGTTCCTGACAATTGGCTTAAGGAAGGCTATGTATGGGAAACAAGAAAGCCTCATAAATCTGTCATAGTTAAATTTGGTGGAAATGTTGATCTTATTAAAGAAAATGATAGCTTTAAAGTAATATACAAAAATTATGAACCTGTTCTTGCAGTACCATACGACATACCTATTGTTGGCTATGATAACAATATTGTAAATAATTTAAGGCTTTGGAGCGCAGAAACTGTTGATGATGATTTTGATTTTTCTTCTTTTAGCAATGGAGATTATTTGAAAGCCGTAGAATATAAATATTCAGTAGAATCCATTACTCAAGTACTATATCCTGACGATTCAAATGAAAAAGGAAAAATTTTAAGATTAAAACAACAATACTTTTTTGTAAGCGCAGGCCTTCAAAGTATATTAAGACGATATGAAAAGCTGGGCTTACCTTTAAATAAACTAGCTCAATATATAGCTGTACACATAAATGATACCCACCCATCTGTTGCCATAGCAGAATTAATGAGATTATTGGTTGATGAAAAATCAATGTCTTGGGAAGAAGCCTGGAAAATTACTACTAATGTTATGGCTTATACCAATCATACTATTTTAGCTGAAGCTTTAGAAAAATGGCCTGTAGATATGTTTAAAAAACTTCTTCCTAGAATTTATATGATTATAGAAGAAATAAACAGAAGATTTTGTGCAGAAGTTTTTGATGAATATAACGGAAACTGGAACAAAATAAATGAAGTGTCTATTATATCTAATAATACTATAAGAATGGCCTATCTTGCCATTGTAGGAAGTCATTCAGTAAATGGAGTGGCAAAACTTCATACAGAAATATTGAAAAACCAAGAACTTAAAAATTTCTATGATTTTTATCCTGAAAAATTTAACAATAAAACTAATGGTATAACCCATAGAAGATGGCTTATGGAGTCAAATCCTAAGCTTACTAATTTAATTAATGAAACTATAGGTACAGATTGGATTAAACATCCTTTAGAATTAAAGAAACTAGAAAGCTTTGCATATGATATTTCAATTCAAGATAAATTTGCAAATATAAAAAGAGATAATAAAATAACTTTATCTAATTACATTAAAAATAAATATAATATTAACGTCAACCCAAACTCTATATTCGATGTTCAAGCTAAGAGACTTCATGCTTATAAAAGACAGGTTTTAAATGTACTAAACATCTTAGATTTATACAACAGATTAAAAGAAAATCCAAATTTAGATATAGTTCCAAGAACATTCATATTTGCTGCCAAAGCCTCACCTGGATATCATCTAGCAAAACAAGTTATAAAATTAATAAATAGCGTAGCTGATAAAATAAACAATGATACTAGCATAGGAGATAAAATTAAAGTAGTTTTTCTTGAAAATTACAGTGTCTCCTTAGCAGAAAAGCTTATTCCTTGTACAGATGTAAGCGAACAAATTTCAACAGCTTCCAAAGAAGCTTCTGGTACAGGAAATATGAAATTTATGATGAATGGTGCTGTCACTATAGCTACCTTAGATGGAGCAAATGTTGAGATAAAAGAAGCTGTTGGAGAAGATAATATTGTAATATTTGGTTTAACTGCTAGTGAAGTAATTGAATTTTATAAAAATAAGAACTATCACTCTAGAGATATCTTTAATAATGATCTTAGAATCAACAAAATTTTAACTCAACTCACCAATGGATTTTTAAATGTATCCAATTATGAATTTAATGATATATATGACAACCTTTTATTCAAAAATGATGAGTATTTTGTATTAAAAGATTTTGATGCCTATGTAAATGCTCAAAATAAAATAAATCAGCTTTATACGGATAAATCAAAATGGCAAAAAATGAGCATAATAAACATTGCTAATTCAGGTATTTTTTCCAGTGACAATACTGTAGCAAAATACGCTGATGAAATATGGAATATAAAAAAAGTGTATTTAAAAAGTCAAGCACTTGATTAAATTGGAGGGGCACTAAATGAACTCAATTTCAATTTTACACAATTCCTGGGATTCCTTTTTTAGATGTCCTTTTGGCGCAGTTGAATGTGACAAAGATATTCACCTTAGAATTGAAATAACTGCAAATTCTTATGTTAATGTTGTCAAGCTAGTGATATTTGATGATTATAATAAAAATTATTATCCTATGGACTTTGAATTTAAAGAAAATGATAAAACTGTCTTTAATTTTAATTTAAAAACTCCAGCTAATCCTTCTTTACTTTTCTACTATTTTGAAGTGTGGATAGATAATAAAGTTCTTTATTATGGAAATAATTCTTTATTGACTGGTGGAAAAGGAGACCTTTATGAAAGTTCTCCTCTTCCTTATCAAATCACAGTTTTCCAAAAGGGATATAGTACACCTAATTGGTTTAAAAATTCTACAATTTATCAAATATTTGTGGATAGGTTTTTTAATGGAAATGATGATAATTCTATATTGAATCCTAAAAAAAATACTTTTATTTATGGTAATTGGTATGATAAACCTATGTATATACGAAATCCTGAAACCAATGAAATATTACGATGGGATTTTTATGGTGGAAATTTAAATGGTGTTCTAAAAAAGCTTGATTATTTGAAAAATTTAGGTGTGAACGTTATTTATTTCAATCCTATATTTGAAGCACGCAGCAATCATAAATACGATACTGGTAACTATAAAAAAATAGACAGTATGTTTGGTGATGAAAGCTTATTTAAACTTCTTGTAAAGGAAGCTTCCTTAAGAGGTATAAGTATAATTCTAGACGGAGTTTTCAGTCATACAGGCTCTGACAGTTTGTATTTTAACAAATATAACAATTATAATTCTTTAGGAGCATATCAATCAAAGGATTCTAAGTATTATTCCTGGTATAATTTCAAAAACCATCCAAATGAATATGAAAGCTGGTGGGGAGTATCAGATTTGCCTAATGTCAATGAGCTGAATGAAGACTACTTAAACTACATCATAAAAGATGAGGACAGCGTTATAAATCACTGGATGAAGGCTGGAGTAAAAGGCTGGAGATTAGATGTAGCAGATGAGCTTCCTGATGAATTCATAAAAGAATTAAAAAAGATAAGCTCAAAGAAAAATTCAGATTCTATAGTTATAGGTGAAGTGTGGGAAGATGCTTCAAATAAAATAAGCTATAGTAAAAGAAGACAATACTTTTTGGGAAAAGAACTGGATTCTGTAACTAACTATTTAATGAGAGATAACCTTTTAAATTTTCTATGGAATAATATAAACTCTGAAACTTTACACAATAAATTTATGAGTTTATATGAAAATTATCCTCGCCATAACTTTTATTCCTTAGTTAATCTTATTGGAAGTCATGATGTTGAAAGAATTCACACATTACTTAAACAAATTGCTAATAATTACATGGTAAATTCCTTTGATGATTTGGGTGATATATGTTTTAAGTTATTAAAAATAGTAACATTAATCCAATTTACATTTCCAGGGGTCCCTCTTTTATATTATGGAGATGAAGCAGGACTTGAAGGGCTTAAAGATCCTTATAATAGAGCTACTTATCCTTGGGGATTTGAAAATAAAGAAGTATTAAATTGGTACAAAAATTTAATTCATATAAGAAATGATAACAAAGCTTTGAGAACAGGAAAATGGAAACAGATGTACTTTTATGATAATGTATATGGTTATTTTCGTTATATAGATAATAACGAAGATGAATTTAATATTCCTTGTGAAAATTCTTTGTGTCTCATACTAGTAAATAAGAGTCCAACTGAAGGCTGCAATATTAAAATAAATATGGACAACTATAAATATAGTAGTTTCACTAACTTTTTAAACAAATGTGATAAGGTAGAATTTGATAATAATGAACTTAATCTTTTTATTAAACCTTTAGATGCAAAACTATATATTGGCAATTAAATATCACAATTTATTGAGTACTTTAATAAAATATATAGTATGAAGGTTGAGTAAGAAATTTTAAGGAGATTTTTTCATTGTTTAAACTAGAGCCTATGAATTTTAATTTTTCTACTGTAAAAGGTATTACTGAAGATCAATTAATGCAGCATTATAAATTATATTCTGGATACGTAAAGAAATTAAATGAACTGTGGAATTTTCCTGTAGATGCTGGAAGCTATGGTGAAGGTAATTCAACTTATAGCAATATGAGAAGTCTTAAATTAGGAGAAACTTATGCTTTAGATGGAATTATCCTTCATCAATTATATTTTGAAAATATATGTAACAGTTTTAAAAAACCCTATGGTGAAATACTTAATTTAATAATAAGAGATTTTAAAAGCTTTGAAAATTTCAAGGAGTATTTAACAAATGTAGGGCTCTCCATGAGGGGGTGGGCTATTTTAGTCATAGATCCTATAGATAATAAACTCCATATAATAGGTTCTGATGCTCACGATGTTGGAGCCTTGTGGAACTGTTATCCTCTACTTGTCATGGATGTATATGAACATGCTTATTTCATAGATTTTCAGACAGATAGAAAAAAATACATTCAGATATTTATAGAAAATATAAATTGGAAAATAGTAAATGAAAGACTTCAAAAATACTATTTAATCAAATCTACATTGAACAATCTTAGGTGCTTTGGCAATAATTCTATATGCCCTAGATGGTACATTTAAAAAAAGCGGTACATTTTTTGTACCACTTTCTTTATATTATTGATCAAATCGCTCAATATTGGATATTAAAAAAACATTAGACAACATAGCTTCTTTTATTACTTTTCTACATTTTCATGTTTGACATGTTTCCTACTATTTGAGGATTTACCATACCAAATATCATTGCCACATGAGCAACTACTAAAAACCCACTGACTAATATAAAATGAATCTTCATCTTTTCTTCATCGTTTTTTCCTCTAAATAAAATTCCAAGCTCCATAAGTGCTATTGGAAGAAGGAATAGAACTCCACTTAGATAAAAACCTACTGCTACAACATCTACCCAAGTATGCCATCCACCACTTTGAGTTAATGGTAATACAGCATTTATAAACAAATATATAAAGATACCTGTAAAATAAAATCCATCAAAAATACCTACAACTTTATTTAAAGTTCTAATTCCTCCACTTTTTAATCTGTTAAACACAATAAAAAATTCTGTAATTGTAAGGGTTTCTGCCATTACAACTGGGATTACCATAAATATTATAAGATTCCATGGCTGATTGTCTGCCAAAAGAGACATATAATGTGTCATACTCATAATTTAATTACCTCCTGTTTATTTACTTGAGGTAATAATAGCATTTTTTTATGAAGATATTATAAAGATCTTCTAGATAAATAAATTGACATTGGAATCCTCTGCTTCTCCTAAATAATAACCTACTCCTCCTATTTTTACTCCATTAATTAATTCTTCCTTTTTTATTCCCATAACATCCATTGACATCTGACAAGCTACTATTTCTATACCTGAATTTATAGCTGACTGTATTAATTCTTCAAGGGAGTTTACATTCTTATCCTTCATAACCTTTCTAATCATTTTTGCACCCATGCCGCACATGTTCATTTTGGAAAGTCCTAATTTTTTACTTCCTCTTGGCATCATCATACTAAACATTTTATCCATAATACCTTTATCTGTTTTAATCTTTTCAGGTTTTCTAAGTATGTTAAGTCCCCAGAAAGTAAAGAACATAGTAACTTTTTTACCCATGGAAGCTGCACCATTAGCTATTATAAAAGATGCTATAGCTTTATCTAAGTCTCCACTAAAAACCACCATAGTTTTATTATCTTTTTGTAATGCTTCACTATTTAAGTTCATATCATTACTATTCATTAGTTTTTTTTTACCTTTTCTTATAAGTGCTTCTATATTTGCTTTATCCTTTTTTCTATTTAACAATTCATTGTTTGTAGTTTTACACCAAGATTTTATATCTTCATAAAATCCAGGATCTGATGCAGTAACTTTTAAAACTTCTTCATCTTTCATATCTTCAATACTTTTACCAACTTGCATTAATGGTCCAGGGCAACATAATCCACAAGCATCTAAAGTCTTATTAAAACTTTCTTCTTTTTGTTCATTATACTCATTACCATCACTTTCCAAACTTACTTCTTCCATAACTTTTGTTTTAAAATTAATGAAACTGCCCTTATCATTTTTATTCATTACAACATCTGCAGGTTTAAATTTACTCATAGAATAAGTTTTATATCCTCCAGTTAAATTTTTTACATTAAATCCATGAGCAGTTAAAATTCTAGATGCAATGTATCCTCTAAGACCTACCTGACAGTATATTAATATTTCCTTATCCTTATCCAATTTATTTTTTAATTCTCTTAAGTCATCTACAGGTAAGTTTAAAGCACCTTCAATATGTCCATTATCAAATTCTAAATCTGTTCTTACATCTACAAGCACACTGTTATCTTTATTTCTATTGTCTATGTCTTCTGGAACTATTGAATTCATTCTTCCGTTTATTACATTTTCAGCTACAAAACCTGCCATATTTACTGGATCCTTTGCTGAAGAATAAGGTGGTGCATAAGCAAGCTCCAATTCCTCTAAATCATAAATGGTTCCCTTAAGCCTCATAACAACTGCTATATCATCAATTCTTTTATCAACCCCAGCATATCCAAAAGCCTGAGCTCCAAGAATTTTTCCTTCTCCATTGAATATAAGCTTTATAGACATAGGAGATGCTCCTGGATAATAAGATGCACTGGATTGTGGATGAATGTATATAACTTTATAAGATATGTTTTTACTTTTCAAGATTCTTTCATTATTTCCTGTACTTGCACCTGTAATTCCAAATACTTTTATAATTGCTGTTCCCATAGTACCTTTATACTTTGAATTTAATCCACATACGTTATCTGCTGCAATTCTCCCCTGTTTATTTGCAGGACCAGCTAATGCTATGGCAGTTTTACTTTCATTCACAAAATCAACTACTTCTACAGCATCACCTACAGCATATATATTTTGCAAACTTGTTTCCATATTGCTGTTTACCACTATATGACCTTTTGGTCCAAATTCTAAACCTGAATCCTTTAAAAATTCAGTGTCAGGCTTCACACCAATAGCAAGTATAACTATATCAGCATACAAACACTTTCCACTGTTCAACATTACATTTATGCCATTATGTTCTTCCTTAAAAGCCTTAACTCCATCATTTAAAATAACTCCAACGCCATTATCCTCTAATTCCTTTTCTGCAAAAGTAACCATATCAGAATCAAAAGGTGCTAATATATGAGGTGCAGCTTCAACTAATGCTACATTTAATCCCCTTTCTTTAAGATTTTCAGCCATTTCAACCCCTATATAGCCTCCGCCTATAACTACTGCATTTTTAACATTTTCATCATCTACATAGGTCTTTATTTTATCTGTATCTGGTACAGTTCTAAGTGTAAATATTTTTTTGCTATTTATACCTTCTATAGGAGGTTTTAAAGGTGATGCTCCTGGTGATAAAATTAAATAGTCATAGCTTTCATTATACTCACCTTTATCCTTGCTATATACTGTTACTTTTTTGTTTTTAGAATCTATAGAAACCACTTCACTATTTACTCTGACATCTATATTAAATCTTTCCTTCATTGCTTCTGGAGTTTGAACCAAAAGTTTTTCTCTTTCTTTTATTCTTTCGCCTATATAATAAGGAAGTCCACAGTTTGCAAATGAAATATACTGTCCTTTTTCAAACATTATTATGTCTAAATTTTCGTCCAGCCTTCTAAGCCTAGCAGCAGCTGAAGCACCTCCAGCTACTCCACCAACTATCAATACCTTTTTATTCATACAAATTCCCCCCTCAATATTTTAGTTTTTAAATAATTCTTTTATTAATCTTACAGCCTTTTCATTAGAAACACTGTAATAAATCTCAAGACCATTTCTTTTTCCTTCCACAATTCCTGCTGCTCTAAGCTTTTGTAAATGCTGGGATATAGTGGATTGAGGTACCTGCAAACAATCTTGCATGTGACTAACATTACATCCGCCATTTTCCAGCAACCCTTTAACTATACATAATCTAACAGGATGTGCTAGTACTTTTAATAATTCTGCTGATTCATTGTACTTAGAAAAATCTTTATCCATATCCATATATTTTTACCTCCATTATTAAGTTTAACTATCATCTATTCTCATATTCATTAATTACTATATTTATATATTACGATATATAAATGCAAATGTCAATAATATTTTAAAATTAGATAACTATTTTTCTTCAAATATAAAAGATCCTCTAATAATACCATTATTATTAGAGGATCTAACTTTAACAAAATAAACTCTTACTTAACTATATTAACTTTTTCTCCATCACTTAATAAGCTTTGACCTTCTGTGATTATATCATCATCTGCTTTTACATTACCTAATACTTCAATTGATTTATCATTTGAAATTCCAGTAGTGACAGCTGCCTTTTTTATCTTTCCATTTTTAACTTCATAAATATAATTTACACCATTTTCTACCTTTATTGCTTCATTTGGAACAACCAGTACATTGCTCTTATTTTCAGCTTGTAATGATACTTTAGTAAACATACCAGCTTTTAATTCACCACTTGCATTATCAATTTTAACTTTCACAGTATAAGAATTATCCTTTGAATTAGTATTAGGACTTATATTATCTATTGTACCTTTTATTTCTTTATCATCTAATGCAGTTATTATTACAGGGACTGATTGTCCTACTTGAATTTTTCCAATTATTTTGTCTGGAACATTTATTTCTGCATTTAAACTGCTTGAATCTATAATAGTAACTGAACCTGATTGTCCGCCAGAAATTTGGCCTACTTCAACATTTTTTACCGATACAACTCCTGAAATTGGCGCTGTAACTGTGGCATTGTTTATTTGTATTTGTGCAGAATCCACTCCAGCTTGAGCTTGCGTAACAGAAGCTACTGCAGCTCTCGTATCCTGAGGCCCTATTCCACTCTCATATAAATTCAAATTTTGCTTTGCCGTTTCTAGGTCCGCATTAGCAGTATAGTATACATCCGCTTTCTGATCGAAATCATTTTTTGATGCAGCACCTGCATTGTACAATTTCTGATAATTTTCATAATCTCTCTGTGCTGCATTATACTTTATTTGTTTACCTTTAAGATCTTGTTCATAGCTTGCTAATTGCTTTTGATAATTTGAACCACCTGTTTGTTGTAACTTAGCATTTGCAGACTCCACCAATGCCTGCTGCTGCTGAAGTGTAGCTCTAAGATCTGAAGTATCCAATGTAAATAATGTTTGTCCAGCTGTAACTTTATCTCCAACATTAACATTTACACTAGCAACTTTACCACTGCTCTTTGGCAAAACATCAACTTGCTTTATAGGTTTTAGAGCTGATGCATATTGTACATCAGAAGATATTGAACTAACTTTTATTTTTTCTGTTTTTACGTTCTTAACATTCTGCTTTATTTCTACTTTTTTATTACCTTTACCTAGGAAACGGGAACCTACTGCTACAACAACTATCAAAACTACAAGTATTATTATATTTCTTTTGTTTAATAAGCTTTTTAACTTAGCAGCGTTAAATTTAATACCTTTAAACTTCATACTGTCCTCTACCCCCTACATTCTTAGATTTTCTTTTTCTGAAAATAAAGTTCTTAAAATCTTCCATTAATGTGTAAACTACTGGTATTACAAAAAGGGTAAGTACCGTTGACATAAGCATACCACCTATTATTACTATGCCCATACTCTTTTTCAATTCAGCACCTTCTCCAAGAGATAATGCAACTGGAAGCATTGAAACTATTATTGTAGATGTAGTCATTACTATAGGTCTCAATCTGGTAATTGCTGATTCTACAAGAGCCTCCCTTAAGCTCATTCCTCTATCCATAAGAGTATTAGTATAATCTATAAGCAATGTACCATTTTTAGATGATAATCCTTCAAGCATAATTATACCAATAAATGACATTGTATTTATACTTTGTCCTGTTAACGCAAGTGCAATAAGCGCGCCCATCATAGCTGAAGGCAAGGATAGCATTCTTATAGCTGGAGTCAGGTATGATTGATAAAGTACTACCAGTATCATATAAACAAGAGCTACCGAAGCTGCTAAAGCTTTTCCAAGAGATGAAAATGAATCATCCATACTTTTTCTATCTCCACCAAAGCTTACAGTATAACCTGAAGGTATTGTAGTTGCTTTTAATTTACTGTCAATAGCCTTTGATACTTCTCCCAAGGATTTTCCTTGAGCAATGTTAGCACTAACAGTAACTATGTCCTGTTTATCTTCCCTTGATATTGATTGTTTAGTATCTGCTTTTTCAACAGTAGCAACCTGACTTACTGCTATTTGCTGACCTGATTGATTTGCTATTTTCATATTCTTTATATCTTCAACACTTTTTATTTGTCCATCCATGAACTTAAGAGTTATGTCATTTTCATTATCATTTGCTCTATATGTTCCTGCACTGCTGCCTGCTAATGCTACTCTAATAGTACTTCCTATATCTGAAGTAGAAAGACCATATTGAGAAGCAGCAAGATTATCTATATTTACCTTAATTTCATTATCTGTTTGCTCAGCCGAGCTTCCAATATCTGTAACACCTGGAACCTTCTTTATTATATCTTCAACCTCTTTTGACAATTCCTTTATGGTATCTGAATTACTACCTTTTATCTCAATAGCAATTGGCTTGCTAGCACCACTTGAACCACCTTCTGATTCTGATACATTAAAGTCTACTCCAGTCAAATTTTTACTTCCAAAATCACGAACTTGACTTACAAGTTCACTTTGACTTTTCTTACGATTACTCTTTGGAACCAAATTAACAGTAATTTGTCCTGAAGCAGCTTGGGAGTTTCGTCCACTTGCTCCAATTGATGAATAGTAACTTTTTACCTCTTTTAGTCCATTTAAATAATTTTCTACCTGTGCTACTTTTTCATCTGTTTGCTTTAAAGTAGCTCCAGCTGACAGTTTTATATCAATAGTAAATTCACTTTGATCATACTTTGGCATATTTTCCAATTTTACTAATCCCATTGGAATAAGAGCCACACTAAATATCAAACCTATAATAAAAGCAATTATAACTTTTCCTCTATGATGTAATGATTTTATAATTAACCCTCTATAAATATCTATTGATTTACTAAATAATCCACTTTTTTCTTTAGCACTTTCTTCTCTCTTTTTAAGTAAACGTGCTGACAGCATTGGAGTTACTGTAAATGATACTATAAGTGAAAATATTGTAGCTACAACTATAGTTAAACCAAACTCCTTAAACATCTGACCTATTTGTCCAGACATAAGTGAAATAGGTGCAAATACAACCATATCACAAAAACTTATTGCTATAGCTGCTAGTCCTACTTCTTTACGACCACCAATAGCTGCTTCTATAGGAGGTTTTCCCATGTCAAAATGCCTCTGTATATTTTCTATTACAACTATAGAGTCATCCACCAGAGTACCTACAACAAGAGATAATCCCATCATAGACAGCATATTCATTGAAAAATGCAATTCATACATCATAAAGAAAGTAGCTATAAGTGATGTAGGTATTGCAACTAAAACAACTAAAGAAGAACGTAAACTACGGAAGAATAAATAAAGTACTATTGCAGTAGTTATAATTCCTTCAATAAGATTGTGCTTTATTTGAACCAATGAAGAAGTAATAAAAGTAGTAGTATCCATTGCAATATCCATATTAATTCCACTTGGAATATCTTTTTTCATTGATTGCAATTCTTTTTTTACAGTATCTGCTACTTCTACCACATTAGCATCACTTTGCTTGCTAATTACAACCGCCAAAGTTTTCTTTCCCTTATATCTCATTATTGATGTATCTTCAGGAGCTTCTAGGCTTACTTTAGCAATATCACCAAGACGTACAGTTCCGCCAGCTGTTGTAGGGATTAACATATTTTTTACAGAATCTATATTATTAAATTGTCCAATAACTCTAACTGATTGATTCATATTATCCTGCTTAATTTGTCCTGCTGGTACAGTTGTATTAGCTGCTTGAATTTTACTGGATATGGTATTCGTACTCACTCCATAATACTCCATAGCAGTTTTATCAATTCTTATAACCAGCTCTTTCTTTTGTGCACCCATTATACTAACCTGTCCTACGCCAGGTATTTTTTCTAATTTTTGCTTTAATGTATCCCCTTCATTATACAATTCATCAGAATTAGCATTTCCATTTAATGAAACTACTAGAATTGGAATAGCATTAGTATCCATTTTAAATATAGTCGGTTTATCAGCATCTTTAGGAAGACTTCTAGATGCATTATCCATAGCTTTCTGCACATCTAGATATGCAGTATTCATATTAGCACTTGACTTAAATTTTATCATAACAGAACCGCTTCCTTCTTGGGAAGTGGAACTAATAGTGTCAACACCGCTTATTCCTGATACTGAATCTTCTATAGGCTTAACAATATCTTTCTTTATATCTTCAGCACTTGCACCATTATATGTTGTCATTATTGATAAAATAGGCATATTCATATCTGGTAATAAGCTTGATCCCATGCTTTTATAACCAAATACACCTAGTGCAAGTATTAATACTACAGCCATCCACACTGCAGTTGGTCTTTTTACTGATATTTCAGTTACACTCATGCTTTACCTCCATTAACAATCTTTACTATAATCTTTAGTATGTATAAATTCAAATACTACTGAGTTAAAAATTTTTTACATAATCACCCCCATAAATCCATTATTAACATTCATAATGCATAGATAGCCCTGAATTAATCATTTTATATTTCTAACTTTTACTACTTTGCATAATTTAGTCATATTTACATGAATATATTAGTCTACAAGCTGTCTTAATTATAGTTACTTTAGTTATAAAAATCACTATGACTTTTGTCATATATTTAATTTATTAATACCTAATTGAGCTCATGATCACACCCACAAATTCAACATAAAATCTACTACCTTTTCTATTTCATCAACATCATTTTGTTTACATATATCATAAATTTCCATATACTCCAGCATAACTAAAGTTATTATAGTGCTTATAAATTGATATGCTACCATTTCAAAATCTAATTTTTTCATTTCCCCTTTTTCAGCTCTTTTTTTGAAAAAGTCTGCTAATATGTTAATCTGTTTTTTAAAAATTTGTGAAAGAAAATCAACATCATCATTCTCTAATAAATCTTTTTCACGAAAAATGATAGATGCAAACTCATCATCTTTTCTATAGTTTTCCTTGAAATTATTACCTAAATAAATCATTACTTCTCTCAATGTCATTTCATCTTTTATCCCTTTTAGTGTTTCATATAAATGCTTGTCTAAAGTTTCATTACCTTCCTTGAACAGACTTTTCAGGATTTGCATTTTACCATTAGGAAAATAGTGATAAATTAGTCCATCAGCCATACCTATACTTTTAGTAATAGATCGAACAGATGTACTATAATAACCATTTTGTGCAAACAATTTTTTAGATGTTTTAAGCAATTGTTGTTTTCTTTCAATCGCTTGCAATTCTCTACTGGTCATTTTTTTTCTACTATTCATATTCTCCTCCATTTTATTCATCGAGCGTTCAATAAAGTTATTGTAATCCTAAATATTACTACCGTCAACATATTTTTACTTTATTTTTTACACTTAAATACAAGGTAAAAAAATGCGCTTAATCCAATGTAATCCACAAAACAAAGCACTTAAAAGAATACTAAAATTGTAAGCATCATATATGTTAATTTAATGTTCAATTAATGTTTATAGTTTATTAACATTGATATATTAGATTTTTATTTAACACAATAATATTAAAAAGTCAGTTAGAATAATCTTAAAAACTATTCTAACTGACTTTACTAATTTCCCCTAATTTATAGAATCAACTCAATATTATGTTCTAAGCGTAGCTTTAATTCTACTATGTTTTATTAATAAATCTATAGCATCTATTGGATTATTTACTATAATATCAGCTTCAAATGCTGCTTTAGCAAAACACCCTTCTCTTCCTATAACCGCAACAGACATAATACTATTTTTAAACATTTCTACATCATTTCTTCCATTACCAATTGTAGCAGTTATATCAGGGCCAAGTTTCTCAACTATTTTCTTTTTATCTTGCGATGCGTTCTCCTTATTAAAGATCTGTACTTTCACAGGCAAATTGTTACATTGTTCAATTACAGTACCATAGGTATCTGATGTAACAATAAAAATATTAATTTCTTTATTTTTTAATTCTTTTATCTTTTCTTTTACTTCATTAAGCAAAATACCATCTTCGGCAATAGTACCATTAAAATCAAACACAACATTTTCTATTTCAATGATTTTATATCCCGGTATATTAACCATTATCATATATACCATCTCCCTTTTATTTTAATAATAATAAAATATGATTGATAATACAAATATATATTAAAATAGCAAGTTAAATAAAAATTTAACTTGCTACCTTAATATATTTATACAGTTACATACTATAATTACATTATTTTGCTAAGAAATTTGTTCAAATTGCATATTATACAATGAAGCATACATTCCATCTTTATTAAGTAACTGTTCATGAGTTCCTGACTCTTCTATTCCATCCTCTGTAAGAACTAATATTTCATCTGCATTTTTTATAGTACTTAATCTATGTGCTATAACTATGGTAGTTCTATTTTTAGAAAGTTCATCTAAAGATCTTTGTATAAAATATTCGCTCTCATTATCAAGTGCGGAAGTTGCCTCATCTAATATAAGTATAGGTGGATTCTTTAAAAAAGCTCTTGCTATGGATATTCTCTGTTTTTGTCCTCCTGACAGTTTTACTCCTCTTTCTCCAACATAGGTATCATACCCATCCTCTAAATTCATTATAAAATCATGAGCATTAGCCCTTTTAGCTGCTTCAACTATTTCTTCAAAAGAAGCATCTGGTTTTCCATAAGCTATATTTTCATTTATAGATCCTGCAAACATATATACATCCTGCTGAACTATGCCTATAATTTTTCTTAATGATTTTAGCTTTATATTTTTTATGTTTATTCCATCTATATTTATGCTACCTTGAGTAGCTTCATAAAACCTAGGTATAAGGCTGCAAAATGTAGTTTTTCCTCCGCCAGAAGGACCTACCAATGCTATATTTTTACCTGCTTTTATATTTACGTTTATATTGTTTAAAATATTGTTGTCCTCATTATATCCAAAAGATACATTTTTAAACTCTATTTGTCCCTTTGGATTTTTAACTTCAATAGCCTTAGGCTCATCCTGTATATCTGGTTCAGTGTTCATAACTTCTAAAAATCTCTCAAATCCTGTAATTCCTCTTTGAAATTGTTCAGTAAAATTTACAAGTTTATCTATAGGATTTAAAAATACATTTATATATAGTATATAAACAACTAAATCAGAAACATTTAGCCCACCATTACTTATAAATATTCCTCCTAATAATATTACAGTTAAGTATAATATTCCTTGAAAGAATCCATTTCCACTAAAAAACTTTCCCATTATAAAATAGCTTGCCTCTTTGGTTTGTAAAAATTCCATATTTCCTCTTTGAAATTTTGATTTTTCAACACCTTCATTTGAAAAAGACTTTACTACTCTTATACCTGAAAGGCTGTCCTGAATTTGAGCATTTACACTTGCAATTTTTTCCCTATTCTTTTTGAATATATATTTCATTCTTTTGTTATAAAAGTATGAAAAATAAATCATTACTAAAGTTATAAAAAATAATATCATAGTTATTTTAGCATTAATACTTAAAAGCACTATAAAAGATCCAAGTATTTTTAACATGGATATAAATATATCCTCTGGTCCATGATGTGCTAATTCTGATATATCAAATAAATCTGTAATAATTCTGGACATTAGTTTTCCTGTATTTGTATTATCATAATATGAAAAGGAAAGCTTCTGCAAATGATTAAATATATCACTTCTCATATTTGCTTCCATTTTAGCTCCCATTATATGTCCCCAGGAAGTTATATAATATTGACAAAAATATCTTATTACATAAGTTAAAAGCAATCCTAAGCCTATAAGCATTACATAATGAAGTAATTTTGCTTTGTCTACTAAAGTATAAACATCATTTAAAAGATATCTTACTATAAGTGGAAATGCTAAATCTATAGCTGATAAAACAAGCGCACAAAACATGTCCATGAAAAACATGCCTTTATAAGGCTTATAATAATCAATAAATTTTTTTAGTATATTCATATTTACCTCCTTTTGTAACAATTAATAATTTTAAATTATTATTTTACATTTATTACTGTGAAACATTTTTAATTAAAATTTTAGTTATTCTTTTTCCATTACATTTGCTTATTATAAAATCATAATTTTCATAGGTAATTTTACTTCCAGCTTGTGGTGGCAATTCAACTTTTGAATACAACCACCCTCCAATAGTATCAATATTTTCTGTTATCATAGGAATATTCAAAATATCTTCAATATCTTCTAAAATAACTTTACCATCTACAATATAGCTTCCATCATTAAGTAATTGAATTTCCTCTAATCCTTCATCAAATTCATCCTGAATTTCTCCAACAATTTCTTCTAAAATATCCTCAATAGTTACTAAGCCTGAAGTACCACCATATTCATCAATTATTATGGCCATATGTTCCTTTTCTTTCTTGAATTTTTTGAATAGTACGCTAATAGATGTAGATTCAGGTACAGATAATATACTTCGTGTGATTTTTTCTATGCTTTGCTCATTTCCTTCGATTTTTTGTTTATACAAATCTTTTATATGTATAAATCCTATAACTTCGTCCTTACTATTTTCACAAACAGGATATCTAGTTAGCTGTTCCTTCATAGTCATTTCTAAAATTTCATCAAAAGAATCTTCTTTAAAAATGCAAATCATATCAGTTCTTGGAATCATTATATCCTTTACGGTTTTTTCAGAAAAATCAAAAATATTATCCACAAAGGTAAGTTCTGTTTTATCTATTAGTCCATGTTTATAGCTTTCTTCTGCTAACAATTTAATTTCTTCATCAGTATGTGCCACTTCATGTTCTTCAGTAAGAGAAACATTAAATATACTTAATATTGCATTAGTACTATGATTAAATAGCCATATTATAGGATAAGTTATTTTAAAAAAAAGTATTAAAGGTGCTGCAGTAAATAATGCTATTTTTTCAGTATTTATAATTGCTAAAGATTTAGGTGCAAGTTCCCCAAGTACAATATGAAATGCTGTAATTATAGTAAAACCCAATACAAAGGATATTGAATGTATGGCAACATCTGATAAATTAAACAGCTTAAAAAGAGGCATAATCATTTTAGATATTGAAGGTTCTCCTATCCAGCCTAATCCTAGTGATGCTAAGGTTATCCCCAATTGACATGCTGACAAATAAGAATTTAAATTATTAACAACATTTTTAGCATATTTAGCACCTGTATTTCCTTGTGCTAATAAAGTTTCTATTCTTGATTTTCTGACCTTAACCATAGAAAATTCTGCTGCTACAAAAAATCCATTCATAAAAACAAGCAAAAATATAATAAAAACATTAAGTAACATTATCATTCTCTAATTTCCCCTTTCTCAGTTTCAATTCGTAAGTAAGAGTATTATATCACAAACTTAATATATAAATATACTTGTATAAGTCTCTGTTTTGCACTTATTCCATAATATCAAATAAAGGCTTCAGCATTAAAGTTAAATTTACTTTTAATACTAAACTCCATTTTATCCGAGTTCATTACATTCCTAATATAAGTCTTTCATAAATTTTAACTTTTTAAACAATTTATTAGGTATTCAAATCAAGTTTAATTACTAACAATACTTAATGTTATCTATTATATTTCTAAATATATTTTTATAATATAAAATATACATTGGCAATAAGACAACTTCAAAGTATAATGTAATCAATAAGTTAGAAAATTGTAAATTTACATAGAAAGGAGATGTTAAAAATTAATAGTTTAAATTATTTTAATAACAGAGAGGATTGTAAAAAATTCTTAGATGGCTTTGATTTTAAATATTTTATACCTTATTTTCACGATTGGATTGGTTATAATAGGTACACTGTTAAGCTGGACAAGGAATGTAGAAAAGTAATATATTGTTCCTTAGATTCTGTACAGAATGAATTGGTTAAAGACTCATTTTCTTTTTTTGACATTGAAAATCTCAAGACTAAAAACAAAGAAGGAATATTAGTGAATACTTTTCCACTTGCTCAAGAAGGTGAATCACTAAGAAGGTATGTAAAAGGAAAAAAATATTTATAAAAATTAACTTTGTAATATTAGTCATATTTCTCCGATATAAAAGCTTTATTCTTATAAATTTTTTATTCCTAAAAGCCAAAATGCCCTAGGCTTTTAGCCTAGGGATTGCATTATTAGAAAATCCATATTATATAAACTTAATCTACTCTGCTGCTTAAGTTCAACTTATTAAATATTATTGTGTTATTGGTTCAGCACTTTTAACTATACTAACTGCATTAGTTATATCATTTATTGTATTTTTCAAATTAGTATTTTCTGTAGTTAATTGAATAACTTTTGTTTGTAATTCCTGTTTTTGAGCTTGTTTTTCAGCTTCTGTAGAATCTGTATGTCCTAAATCATTCACTGCATTTTCTATAGCAGCATTGATTAAATATTGTCTTGACTCTGTTAGCTCTACATTAAGTTCTCTTAACATTTTATATATTACATCTTGAGCTACTTTTTTTCTTTCATCCTTGTCTATACTTTTTGTATAATAAAGTTGTTGAGCATGTCCTACTGCAATTATTGCCCATTTCTCTATAACTTTTAATATACCTACAGCTTTGTTACCTGGTAAAATACCATCAACTGCCTTTATAGCTGCATCTGAAGCACCTACTACCTCTTGAATCTTCTTTAAATTTGCCTCTCCATTTATGCCATTCTTTTTTAATGCTGGAACTACAATCAACATAATTCCTAGAACTCCCATAACCACACCTAACATTACTAAAATACTCATCTCTTGCACATTCAACATAAATAATTCCTCCTTCAATTTCAAATTTTTTTGTAAATAAAAAAAGCCTTTAAGCTCTCAATTTTACTATTTATCACAATTTTTTATAAAGTCCAATACTGCTTGATTAGTTTGAAATCTGTCTGAACCTGATATCAATTTGGTAAGGTAACTTGTATACTGTTCTTTCTTACCTCCAACACCTATTATATTTTTCACACAAGCATAATCAAATTTTCTATCATTGGTTATAACAGGACAATTAAGATAATCAGCCAGTACGTTAGCACTATTTTCATCTGCCCCTCTATTTACTACTACTAAATAATCCACTTTTTTTATACCTCCATCTTTTACAAGTATATTATCTAGAAAATAATCAAGGTCCACATTTCCTATAATTCCATCTAAACTTCCCAATTCTGAATATTGCCATGAAGCTGCACCATTTGTATATAAACTTGGTTCTCTGCCATAACTCGCTAACCACAAAGGAATATCTGGAATATTACCTTCAAGATAGGAATGAAAAAAGCTATCACCTGTGTATATGCCAATTTTATGCCCTTGATTTTTTATATAATTTATAAATGTATTTGCATAATTTATAGCTATTTGTTTATCCCAATGTTCTTCAGCTTCTAAATCCAGCCACATAATTGTATCGCTTTCCAGTCCATTTATGGAATTGAGAAAATGTTGTGCTTCTCCTTTTGGATCTTGAGAATTATATGAAGCAAAATGATAAAATCCAATTTTTAAACAAGCTGATTTTATAAGTGGATATCTATAATTAATAAGCTTATCTACATGTGTTGTCCCTTGGCTCGCCTTTTGAATTACAATTTCTATTCCTTCATTTTTAACAGCATTCCAATCCTGAACATTATCACCCTCATATATGTCTATACCCTTCAGCATTATTGATCCTCCCCTTATATATTCATTTTTTTAATAAAACTCCAATAACAAAAATAGAGACTGTGACAAATATGCCAAGTCCCCACATTATCACATTTATAAATGTGTCCATCTTTTTTATTAAATTTTTAATTTCAGTATGATTTTCTCTATCATTTTGTTCAAGAACATCAAGCCTTTTAGAATGTCCATTTAGTCTATCCTCGTGATCCTTTAATGTAAGCTTTATGTTTTGATGTTTTTCATTGCATAATTTTTCATCATAAGTCATATGCCACCTCTGTTATAATAATTTTAAATAAAATAAAAAGACTTACGTTAATAGTCCTTCTAATATCAAATCAAATTTCTCAAAAACTCATGTTCTTTGAATTTAAATTAGTTCGTATAATTTTTCTATTCTGACTTAAAACTAACAATAAAAAGACACTCCTTTGAGTGCCTTTTTATTTTCTTTTTTTCACCCTTCTATTTATTAAACTTATATTTGCCAAGGTGCTAATACTAGTACGTCAGGGTTTGTTTTTGATTGAAGTACTAGTATCCCACCACCTCTTGCATTCAAATAGTTGATACGACCTTGAGATTTAAATACTCCATGGCCTGCATAGAGTAACAAAGGAGCTACTTTATTTGCATAAGACCAACCCATTATATTGTTATTTACTAAATAACTTGCTAGCTGGCTAACAGTTAAATTAGGATTATCTATATAACCGCTTATTTTATCAGCATCAGCAACTGATATTTTTGTATAAAAATTATAATCATAATTATATTGATCATTAGGAATTATAGTAACTCTTACAAGAGAATCAGGTACTTTTAAAACTGTTAAACCATTACCATAATCTTGGGCTCTTGCTGTTGAATTAATCCAATATGCTAGTTCATAAGAAATGGTATTTGCAACTGAACTACTTGTAAGATTATTATCTTGCAGGAAATTATTTACAGCTAATTCAGTGCGATGAGATGGTGACTCAGCACAATAGTTTTCCAATTTTTGCACTACATCCTCTGATAAAGTAGTATAATAGTTATAATCTTGATATGTTTCTGGATAACTATAATAACTTTGTACTTTTGTAGTATCATTCTTTATACTGCTTGCTTGTGCATTTGTTAAAGCTAAGCCAGAAGCTAACAATGTACCACATAGAATAGGTGTTAAAAATTTAATTTTTTTATTCATGACAATACCCTCTTTCATGCCTTTGTAAAATATTGGTGTTTAATACAATTACATACTATTACTATTTTTCCTATTTGTCAAGTTATGTAAATTGTGTAATTAATATGCATAATCATATTGTAGCTTATTCATTTTGTAAAATATTTTGGTAATTTTTGTATGGTGGAGTTAATTTCCTGTAGCCATGTCCTTATAATTCTTTAATAATCCTTCTGGTTTCTTCTCTCCAAAGAGTTTATACCTTAAATAATCATCTACAAATACACAAAATGGAACTAGGAAAAACCACAGCACAACATAAGGTAAACATATTTGTCCATAAAGATTAAAGGGCTCATTTAAATAATCCCAAATTCCTAATCCTAGCCATACATTAAGTATCATACCACTTGTAAATTCTAATATAAGAATTATTAAAGTACCTATAACACATTCCTGCCACATCTTTCTATCATAGAATTTAGGATGCTGATTTAATCGTCCAATAAGGAAAGCAGCTAGTCCACCAACTACCAGCATACTTATATGTGTCCATCCACGCCACACACCCTCCAATACCATGTATAAAGCACCCATTATAAATATTAAGAGCAAGTCCTTTTTTAAGTAGTTGTTGTTGGAATTACTGTATCCCATGCTACTTTTTGTACCTCCTCAACTGTAGTAAGTGACATTACATATGCTGCTAAAGCTTCAACTCTATCTGTTAAATCTGTTTCAAATTTATGCAAATCTTCACCAAGTTTTATCATGTTATCTGCGTTCCATTCTATACATTCTACAGCATCTTTATTTTTATACCATGATACTGGTCTTGTACTAAATCCTGCCTTGACAGCTAATGCTATAGAAAATTCTCCATTTATCCTCATTTGATCTTTTTCTGAGCAAGAATACTCTTCTTCAGTTTCTCCATCATATGCTTTTGATTTAAAAGTTCCTGTAGATAATTCAATACATTTTTTTTGTATTTCTTGAATCTTCGTTGCTCTAATATTTTCTAATGTTACAGGTGATATTAAAGAAGCTTGAATTTGTTTCTTTATACTATTATATCCATCTTCCGATAGTTGTATTAAATCATCTTTTGAAGGAATATTTTCAGAAGATGCAAGTATACATATATTATTTTGATTAAGATCTGGATATAATTGAGTGCCAGGTATAATTAGGTCTAAATTTAACCCTTTGTAATCACATGTTGTTCCTTTAAGCAAATTGCTAATTTTATAAAAATACATAATTATTCACCCCTTTATCTAAAACAAATTAATTAATTCTTTAATATATAGTGTTTCTACATTATTATTTATTAAAGCTTTATTGTATCCTAATATAATATTATTTAAACAATATACTATTTTAAATTCAAATGTTTGGATACTTTTAACAAAAGAACAATCTATATTATATAGTGATAAATAACAAGATGTACCAAGATCAATATATGATATAACTGAATCTTTTCCATCATAATTTGCAATATATATATTAGAACAGTTTTCAAATTTTCCGATAATATTGAGATTTTTGTCTATAATATATACAGATTTTGTTGTATCAGACATTTTTATAGATGCAATTAAATAATCATTATATAGTTTAATCCCATCTGGATATATAGGTGGTATCCTTATAAGGTCTCCTGTTAATGCTACTGAATTAACTACATTCTGATTATTATCTAATTTATTTATTATAGCTTTATATACTGGAGTTACATTACCGCTTTGCATTGTACTCCATTGGTTTATCTCAATTTTATATGAATAACCATCAATTGTAGCATTTGAATTATCAATAGTTTTATCAAAATATGTTGTTGAAAGCGAACTACCATCTGCAATATTTAAATTTAGTATTTGAATATTAGTATAATTTGGCTGATGAAAATATGATACTCCAATTACATCACTGTGGTCTTTTGGTATCTGAACATTTGTGATTGTAAAATATGTGTCACTAGATAAGGGTACTGTCCACATTAAACTTCCTGAACTATTATATCGTGATATTGATGTATTCATAGACTGAGTATATCCTAAAATCCACCCATTATCACTTGTAAATATAACTATTGCTTTTCCATTATTTGCAGATACTCCAGTAGGATGAGTATATTGAGCTATAATATTACCTTGATTATTTATAATTAATGTACAACCACCAAGAGTAGATGGCCCATTATATAAATTTATCGCAACAATTTTGCCAGGTATTGAATCAGCAACTTCTACTAATGAAGATGATGAATTAATTGAATATATATACTTTATAGGGGGCTCGGTGCTACTATCACCACCTCCTTTACCCTGTACAATAAAAGAATCTGATGTACTTTCATACCTTAAAGTATAAGGTGTATTTGCTTTTAATCCACCTGCTGCAACTGCATTTCCTAAACTATCTTTTATGGCTTTTGCACCCAATCCATTCACATTTATAGTACTTGCACTTGTGCTTGCTACATTTATCTTTACTACAATACCCATCCCATCAGCATAAGCTGTTGGTGCTGGATTTAAAGTTACAGCATAAGTATTAGCACTTCCTGTTGCTACTACATAGCCTGGATGTTTCACATAATCTGCCTCATGTGAATTAAAATCTTTTTGTAATTGTGTTACTGCGGCACTATTAGAAGCTACAGTTTCTACTTCTTTTACTTTTTTATCTAAAAGAGCAGTATTATAATTTATATCATCTATATTTACTGCATCACTGCCCTCGGGCATTTTAAGTCCATAGTTAGTTGTTGTTTGCATTACATCTCACCTTCCCTTAATAAGCTCTTATACTATCCCATGTATTTTTAGCTTTTTCTTGGTCCCATGTATTTTTAAAGTCTATAAAATCCCACACAGTACAGTTATAAGAAAAATCATAACCTAAATGTGCAGGTTTAATATCTTCTAACATTTTTTTAAATGAGTTCATATTATGAGGAATACCCTTTACTCCAATAAATTTAACAGTAAAGTAATACTGGTCGTTATGCTCTATAACATCGCATTCACCATTAGAAAAAGCTTCTGCTGTATTCTTAATCATTTTCTTTGTTACAGTTCCAGAACCCCTTAATTTTGCTTTTACAATTTCTCTTCTTTCTTCATAGCTTTTATTTAGACCTGTTTCTATAGCTAAAGGCTTCTCCCATATCTCACCTAGTCCCCAGGTAGCAGTGTCTATATAGAATTGCTTGTACAAACTATCTTTCCAATATCTATTTTTTCCAATTTCTATAGCAATAGCATTTTGTATATTTACCATTATTTTAGAGTTGCGGTACCAAGGAGGTAAGTATTTCATCAAATCTGGAACATATGGATCTATTTGTTCAGAAGTTAGGTTATTGCTAGCATATAATGTATTCCCATATAAATTTTCTCCATACATACATCACACCCCCTTAAGCTGGTTCCAAGTAAAGGATCCAGTAAAGATAACCGACACATTACCACTGGCATCTGGAGCTTTGTTATTAACTGTTATTACAAATTTGCTTGGCATGTTGGTAACTTTAGCCTTATCTTCAGTTGTATAATCTTCTGTGCTTAATTGCTTTCCAGTTACTTTGTCTACTTTCCCTGCTAATTGAGTTGTTATTGTTGCTGCAAAATTTGGATCGTTATTCAAAGCATCTGCAATTTCTTTTAAGGTATCCAGTGCTGCAGGTGCTGCATTAACAACCATTTGTATTCTCTGATCTGTTTCTTCTTTAGTATAGGTTTCAGTTTTTAAACACCTTTTATTTAATTCAGTATCAACATAGGTTTTCTCTGCCTTGTTATTTTCTGCTGTTGTAAGTCTATTTTCATCTTGAGTTATTCTGGCATCATTTGAGGATTTATATCTGTCTACTTCTTTTTGTGTATTTACTATACTCTCTTGAACCTTATTAATGTCCTCAGCTTCAACAGTATCCCCCTGTGTTTCGTAAGTCACATAAACTGGTGAAACACTATTAAATATTTTTACATGTTTTTTCCATGGAGTAGAACTTGGAGTACTAAGTATATAATTTTCTACTTTTTCTCCTGTTAACTTTGAACCTGTCCAAACAGAAAAAGAAGGTAAACTTATATTGTCATGCTGTAAGTCACCTTCATACATTCCGTTGGTAAGTGTTATCTCTTCCTCAATTACATACGTATTTCCATCTAATTTATTAAGTTTTTCTGTGAATTTATCAATGCTATCTGGGTACGCCATCTATATCACACCCCTAAATTTAAAGTGCCGAACACTGGTATTTCTTCATCCGCTAAAGGTATATTCTTAGCTTCACTATTAATCAATAAGTTGCTGTAATCTATTATTCCTGGAGTGTTAAAAATAAGGTTACCTATACTTGCATAACTAATATAGTTATTTACAAAAGCTATTTTATTAAAATATTGTTTAAGGGTATTTTCTAATACTATTTGCATATCGCTTAAAGTATATTTCTTAGTGTCTATTACTAAAGTAACACCAATATTTATAGCTTTTTCTGTAGCACTTACTACTGTAACTGTAGCTCCTATAGGTCTATTATCTTCTATGTGTTCTGCAACTGCATTTATAAGTGTTGTGTCTGCTGCCCTTTTATTTTCATTTACTATTATTATTTTTACGGTACCATTTCCGGCCCATAATGGATTCACCTTAGCATCTCCACACCCAACAACTTCTTTGGCCCAATTTCTGTAATGATATTTATTACCACTAGTTGCTGGTGTCTGCATTCTTTCAAAGTATCTTTGCCTTAAACTTTCATCATTTTCAACATCATATCCATTTGTTACAGCTTGTAAATTTGTTACAGATACTACCCCTTGAATTGTTACAGGCATTTGTGTAATAGCATTTGCTGGTACATTACTATCTGATCCAATCTCTAAAGCTTGAATAGGTATTGTCCCACTACCATTTATTACGGTTTGCTTTATACATGCAAATTTTAAACCTGATGGAGTTTGAACTATGTCTCCTCCGTTTATGGACGCATTTCCATTTACAGTTAAGTCGGTATGAGCATAACCGCCTTCTTTTCTGTAAACTCCAACTGGATTAGTTATTTTCTCAAGGTCAGCTCCAGTTGCTGTATATGGAGATGTTCTTTTCAATATTTCATCATCTTTAGCATATGTTAATTCTAATTCTTTTGAAGCTGGTGAAAGTGCATCATAAACAAAATATCCTTCTGACTTATCTATATCAGAAGGTACATTATTTAACATTCTATTCCTTATGTCACTAGCCAAATTATCTTCACTAAACACTTATTGGCACCTCCCCTTGGTCTGTAATAGCCATAAAGTTTATAACTAATAAATCATCATCTACACTAGCTAAAAAATTCTCTATATCTATAATATGAGGATTTATACTTAAGCACTCCCATACTAATCTTTTAGCTTCGCTTTGTATTACTCCATTACTAAGTCCTTGTCCTACAATACTGTCTAAATCATGACCATAATTATCTGAATAAATACTATAAGTCATCTTCATAGTATGAAGTGCTTTCCATATCCACACTTTTAAAGCCTTTTTGCCTGTTACTATTTGAAACTTCCCGTCTTTTAATAAAAAATCATTATTTTCAAAGTCCCAAGCATATTCTTTGGGAATAGTAGTAGTTGTTGTAACATCCTCTGTTGTCGTATTTAAATTTAAAACATAGTCTGGGAAAATACTCATTTATTCACCCCCTATGAAAACTTTTTGTATTCTCTTAAGTTTAAAGTAAATTCAATATCCCTACTCATTGCTACTTCTTTATATGGGAAGCTCTCTATGCTGCAAAGCATATTAATGTTTGTATCTGTAATAATTAACCTTACCGGGGATTTCCAATGCATCCAGTTTTCAATTATCCAAACATATTCGTATGGATCATCTCGTGGAGTACATACACAATAAGTTCCCTTTTGAGCAGGAAAAAAGCTACTAAATGTTATTGTAGCTAACTTCTTATTTCCTATGAGATTTATTTCCCCTTCTTCAGTTTCAAAAACTTCATTATTTGCGCCTCTCTCTAGTTCAAAGCTGGGAGGATTAACTGGCAACTGGAAGATTTGATTCTTATTAAGTGGGTTATTATCATTTCTTTCTACTTTTAACCAAAATTCCATACAGGTACCTCCTAACTTAATTTATCTATAACAAAAAGTTTTTGATTGTCTTCTGTGGCTATTACAGCCACTCTATCGCCTTGCTTTAATCCTTCATGTGTAATAGTTCCTGTTACTGTAGCACCTTCGTATCCGTTCAAACTAAATGGGATTTTATACTCTGTTACACTTTTACATACATACAAATTATCACCTGTAAATAATCCTGCACCATTATATATGCTTATAGTTAGAGGATTTTCTTTGGCTACAATGCCAACAATAACACCTATATAACTTTCGTTATCTCTACCCTTCATTTCTTTAGCTAAATCTGTATCATAACTCATTTTATTTATACCTCCTATAGTACCCTTATTGCTGCATTACAGTCACCATAAGTAGAGAACTGACTTATTTTAACTACATCTCCCGTGTGTGGGCAATGTATAAATTGGTCATTACCTATGTAAATGCCAACATGCCCCGTGTTATGAAAGAATAAAATATCTCCTGCAGTTGCTTCTTGGATGCTTATTCTTGTGCCTTCATTTACCATGTCATAAGTATAAGCTGTAAGGTGATATCCAAAATGATTAAATACATAGGCTACATAACTACTACAATCAAAACTGCTTGGAGGATTACCACCGCCATTAACATATGGAACGCCAAGAAACTGTTTAGCAAAGGCAATTATTTGATCAGCCTTACTACTTACGCTACTAGAATTACTACTACTATTATTAGCAGAACTACTACTAGCTGCTGTTAACTCCTCGGGATCTGCAAAAGTAACTCCACTAAAATCTATAGTAACAGTTACTTTATGTATGCCATTATTAAGAGAATGTTGTGCTGATTTTACCTTGTAATACCCTTGCACCCCGTATCTTGCAATACTAATGTAAATACTTCTCTTTGATCTAATGTCTTCACAATTTTTTATATCTACTAATGTACAAGTTAATTCCTTTTTTGTTCCATTGTAAGCATCTAAATACTTATTAGCAACGTTTTGTGCTTGTGCGGCATTACCTTTTTCTATAGTTATTACTTTGCTAAGTCTACCAAATATCCTTACACTGTTGTCGTCGTTTGCGTGAGCATATGAGCCTGTATCACTTTCTTCATTGATTGCAACATTAACATAGTTGACCATATCTTCCATGCTTCTAGTTACAGAAAAATCAGTACCTAATGCATATTTACAGTCAAGTTTTAGATTACTTATTCTATCTATCCAAAGGACATTACCTCGCATTTCCATACATACATCTTCACCAAGCTCTAATTTACATTGTTCCAAAATATCCTTTATAATATCGCTTACTGCTTTTCCTTTATAAAATTTCGATATCTTTGTACTTAATGTTGTGCAAGCCCCACCTATGCCTTGTCGGTTTAACAATGCATAAATAGCATCTTTAGCGTTCAAACCATTAAATTGAATTATATCTTCATTTTTATTTAAGTAAAAAGCGTAATCCATGGCAGTATAAGAACTTGTTTTATCTTTATTTGTTTTATTTACAATAACGCCTTGGAACACTACCTTACTATCTTTTTTTAAAGTTAGGTGGCTTCTTCCTTCTGCAAGGTCTAACGTACTATCGAAGGTTAGGCTTACTGCTAAGGTGTCAGAATCATCTGTCCAACTAAAACTACCACACCTGTCGATTATATCTTCTGGTTGTGAAAGTTGGCCCTTACCTATTATGTAGTTAGTGCTAAAAGTCCACATTGTCAAAACGCTCCTTTTATTAAAATTGCATAAAATAAAAACACCTTATTTCTAAGATGTTTTTACTAAAACATTCTACATATTATTTAATGCAAGCTTTACTTTTTTAACTATATGTTCGCCTGCCTTATCAAAAAATTCTTCTTCACCTATTGTCACACCATTAAAATTAATTATTAGTTTTATATCTTTCTTGTCAGATTCTTTTTTATCACCATTTATATAACTATCTGCTATATCTAAAAGTTGCTGAGAACGAGAACTATTTTTCTTCAATGGAATTGCTGCTTCTGCATATTGTCCTTCACCAAAAATAGCTGCTCTGTTTGCTATACCTCCATTAGCATAACCTACATATGATCGTCCCTCAGCTAGGGCCCGAACGCCTGGAACATTATATACAGTTCCATATCTGGACTTTATATATTGTATTCCTGCTGCAATATTAGATATTGGGTCATAAATATTGTCCATTCCAGAAAGATGAAAGTCTCTCATGTTTTCACCCGTGAGTTGCATAAGTCCACGACTCGGATCTCCATGCTGCGCATTATAATCCCATAAATTTATATCATTTGGGTTTCCACTAGATTCATGCTCGATAATTTGTGCTAATGGTCCATACCAGTCTGATGAAACTCCAGTCAATGCCATTGCAGTTGCAATCCACATTTTTAAGTTTCCATTTATTGCTCCACCAGCTGATGTTGTAATACTTCCTATCCAATTTTCAATAAATCCACTTACATCTTTTGAAGACATACCATTTACAAGTCCTTGCATTAAAAATCCACCCATCTCAAACATAATCTTTGAAGGTGAATGAATTCCAAATCCTGTTTTAAACTGCTGTATAACCTTATCTGTAAGTGTTTTTACAATGCTAATTAAATTATTTGAGGAGACTTGAACCCCTTCTCCAAGTTCTTGGATAACTTGTTTTCCATAACTATTACTTTCTGTAGACAATTGAGAATATACAGTTTTAACATTAGTACTCATATTAGTGGTTGGCTCTGTTACTAATTTGGTATTATTCTTTATACCTGTGCCAAAATTCTTTAGCATATCAACTGAATAAGTATCAAAATCAGAAAGTGGTCCTTTGTCAGGAACACTAAAATGTATCAATTCTCTTATTTTTGTAGCCATGAAAGTAACTGCATCAGTAACAGATTTAGTATTATTTTTTATTCCTTTTGCTAAATTATCAGGAATATCTTGTCCCCATTTATTAGTTTCTGGAACCATTGATTTAGTTTGACTTGCTATTGTAGATGAAAAAGCCATATTAGGTAATTGATTATTTTTAGGCTTTATCATATTCATAGATTCTCTATTACTAATTATTTTTGATCCACCTGGAAGTTTCAAAAGTTCGGGACCATGTTCACCAACCCAAGTCCTTCCACCTTCAAAATAATTTGTACCTAATGCTTTATATTTAACATCACCACTATCTACTGCTAATCCGTGAGGAATAGCCTGGTTATCTTGTTTTGTACCTTTAGGTAATGTGACTGCTGTTCCTTCTTGAACTGATTTAACAGTTGCTGTGATTGGGTCTTTGAAGAATTCTCTTAACTTTTCCCATTCTTTTCTCCAAGCAGCCCAATCGTCTTCTACATCTTTTATAATTTTTTCCACATAGTCCCTACATCCACCCCAGTTTTTTGTCCATGCTTCATATAGTCCAACGACTGCCAAAACTATTAATCCTATAGCCACAACCCACGGATTATCTACAAATATTTTTCCAACAGCACTTAAAGCTTTTACAGCACCACCTGAAAATTTGATAATAGCTGCTCCCAATATTGGAAATTCAGTTCTTATTTTAGAAATGGTGTTATATAAAGAAATACCCATTTGAATAACTTTAGTTCCCCCCAAAATTCCTATAAATAAATTAGCATGAGATGCTGCAAAGCTAACTATTGGCATTAATCCTTTTATTATGTCTCCCATAGCTTTTACAAATTGTTTCGCTTCTTTCCAACCTGCTTGAATATCTTTAACTAATTGTTTAAATGAATTTTTATATTTATTAAGCTGCTCTGGATTTTTTCCTAAATCATCAAAGAATTTAACAACTTTATCCGCACCTTTCCCTACAAAATCCATTAGATCCTTCTTTAAATTAGCAAATGCTTTTGACTTACCTATTTTATCTAAAGAATTATTTATAGGTATTAAAACCTTGCTTATAGATGGCAAAAATGCTTCTCCTATATTTTCTCCCATACTTTTTAAATTATTTTTAACAGTATCCCATTGACCTAATGCTGTTTTACTTTGGCTACTTGCACCACCAGCAAATACTTTTCCTAAACTGCCTTTATCATTTATTTGGGTCTTAAAATAATTATCAATTCCTCCTGCCTTACTTATATCATTTGCGGATATCTTAACTCCAAAACCCTCCATGCTTTTCGTTTCACCTTTTTTTAAATCTGATAAAGCATTCATAGCATCCATTAAACTTTTACCAGGATTTAAAACTGCCATGTTCTCACTTAATTTTACTAAATCCATACCTTCTTTAGTATTACCATTAGTTATATTTACAGCTTTTTGACCTGCTGACATAAAATCAGATGGTAAAAAAGGGGCTTCATTTATTTGTGATTTAAGCTGTGATATATAATCATTGGTCATTTTCTGTATATCTTGAGAACTTGACATTTGATTATTATTTCCTATAACGTGTTTCATTACTACTTCTTGTTGCTCTGATTCAGCTGCTGCACCTATAGTATTTTTCCCAATTTTATCTGCTAAATCTTTTAAACTATTCACTTTATCCGTGATACTTTTTATCACTTTACTTACTTCATCCTTAGCTTTAAATACAACTTGAAAAGGTCTACTTACTAAAGACTTAACTTCTTTTCCGATGTTTTTTATACTGTTACTTGCTGAATCTTTGGCTGCTATCATAATTTGAACATTTTTTTTAATTTCATTAAGTTGTTTCTTTGTTTCTGATATAGTATTAAGAGGTGCCTCTATTAATATTTGACTTTTCACATTCTTTTTAATTCCATCTAATTGTTTTTTCGTTTCTGCTATATTTTCTAAAGTTTTATTTATATTAATTTCAATTTTAACTTGCACTTTTGTCATGCTAATTAAGTTTATACTTTGTTTTGCTTCTTCTACTGTTTTTCTGAAATTATCAGTATATTCAATGCTTTGTTTAATTGCACTTATATACATACTAGTATCTAACGTCATTTTAGCACTTATTTCTGACATCTTCTCACCTCCCATCCAAGAAAAAAATCATATAAAAAACAAAAATATAATTCTTTTTAAACTAAATGGACTCTGTTAAAAACACTGGAATTTTATTACTTCTTATTTCTCTTCTTTCATTATTTTTATCTTCAATTTCTTTCTCATAGAAAGCTCTTAAAAAGATTTTATCCCCCTGACTTAAATTCCAATAGTCCGAGGGAATATTAATTCTTTTCTCTTTCCAGAGGCAGTACATTAAATTTACTTCGCTGTCTCTGGTGATGAGTTTTTTATTTCTTTAACTGAATCTTTACTAAATCCACTTAATTCATTTATTACATTAAATATTGCTGTTATTTCTCCAGGTAAAAATATATTATTTACAGCTTCTGCTGCATTAACTGCACCAAACTGTTCTATAACCTGTTGATTGTTGAAATCTGGGTCTTTTATTCCAGAAACTACATACTTAGCTTGAATATTCTTTTCAGATTCTACTTTTCCATCTGCATTTACTGACACTCCATTTTGAATATCTTCAAATTCATCTGCTGTAATTGATTGAACTGTAACTGAAAAAGGCTCTCCTAACACCTCTGATAATCTCTTTATTTCTATTTCCTTTGTTGGTCTCACTAATTTTGATTTGTCTAATTTTAATAATAAATCTATCTTACTCATAACTTTCCTCCTAAATTAAAAATGTTATTAAATAATTTTACCCAGCATTTTTTAATGCTGGGTTTCTAAATTATGTTTGTAATTATACAACTTTTCTTATTTAACTATGCTTGGATCAATAGTATCTAAAGCTTCCATATCTTCAAAAGTAAAAGGAATGGATTCAGTGCCTAATTTATTAGATGACCAATCTGCTACAGTCAACTCATCAAATTTGACACCACTAAGTTTAACTCTTGAAGTTCCTCCATTTCCTGGGTCACTTATTTTACTAATTAAAGTACAAACTGTTTCTATGCCATCTCTAAGATTATCCATTAAAAGTAATATCATTCTGTCACTAACTTTATTTAGGGTCATTGTACCTGAACCATCCCAACCAACAGTCTTATGCTTTTTTGCATTAGTCCCGCACATAGGTACTTCAACTTTATTTAACTTAGCTTTAGCTTGAAATGCTGTACATTCTGCAATCTGAGCATCATTTAAAAATAAAGTTCCATAATTTCCATATATAGTTTTGGTTTCATCATAATATCCTTGTCTATTCATATATTTCACCATCCTTTAAATTGCAATTCCAAATTTAATGTTTTCCATAGCATCTAAAATCTTAATTGAAGCAGCTATAAATACTTGATCTTCTGTATTTGCTTCTTTAATTTCATTTTCTGACATTTGATCAACTGTTCTTCCATCTGTTGTTTCATATCCAGAAGTTTTTAAATAAATTTTTTGAGCTGTGGTATCTATAAATACATTACTTTTACCTTTATCTAATAAACCATCCAACTCAAGTCCATCAAAATAATTGCTTATAGCACTTATAAGTAAAATTTTATGATCATAATCATTTTGTACCTTCCCAATATAATTATCTTCTACAGTAGATTTGATATCATCATGTATTTGATCCATAATATCTATTACCTTGATTTTTTTAAATATCTTCCCTTTATCTTCAATAGTGGTAACTAAACTATTTACTGCTCTTGCAACCTTAACTTTTCTTCCATCATTCATTAAAATCAATTTTCCAGCATCAATAGCAGTGTCCATATCTGTTTTTGTAAGATGATCACAATCAATTACTTCTGGTAAAGGTGCATAAGTAGCACTTATAGATAACGGTGTTCCTGCAAGTAATCCAGCTATTCTAGCACAATATTCCTTGGCAGTATATGTTTTATTTGTTGTCTTAATTGTAGAAGCACAAAAATCAATTATGCCCTCATGATCCCCTGCTGTATTTGGAAGTACAACCTTAACCTTCCTATCATCCGAATCCCTAAGCTTTTTTATCCAAGTAGCAAATGCTGTAGTATCTGCATCTGATATACCAGGTATTGCCAAATAATCCCATTTAATAGTTTCTAGATAATGTTGTGCTTCTACATAATCTGCAGCTGTGTCAACTTGAACATAAACAATAACTTGTTTAGGAGGATACTTATATCCTATAAACGCAAGATTAATTTGTTCCTGATTATCAGCTGTCAATCCACTTGGAATTTCATCTACTCCATTTAAAATTATAGGATTTACTTGAGGTACAGTTTTATCTCTCAATATTAGTGCTACTACTCCTCTTGTACCTCTATCAACTGCTGTAGTACCTGTTTCTTTAAAAATTATATTTAATGATGGTAATCCCAACATACTCATCTCCTTTTTTATAGTTCTTTTTTAATAATTTACACAACCTTTTATAACAATTACTCTAAAGATATTTTTTTAATCATTTATATATCACCTCCTTGTATAATGTAGCCATAACATTCAATAGAAAACTATCTATACCATTTGTGAATATTACAACTTAGTTTTTTCTTATTATTCGTAATTCTTTTACCCGACAGGGTGTATGTTTCTACTCTAACTTAGTTTTCTATTTTCCCTTAAGGGGAAACCAAATTAGTAAATATTGATGTATAATATCTCCTGAATAGAAGATAGATGGACACCTCCTGGGAAATGACTCTATCGAGTCATTATTACCCGTGACTGAGCATGTCATTCCATCAGTGAGAATTCTGTGTTTAGCTGGTTAGGTTTCCCTTTGGGAATTACCTGTGTCACAAACAAGGTTACAAAATTACTGATAGAAATGGAATATCTATTCTATCTCTTACAAACAAAGGAGATAATGTATATGAGTAAATTTTTTTATAGACCAACAGTTGGAATTGATGTATCCGCAGATTTTTCAGTAGCTGCTATACTAGCACCTAACGGTGAAATTTATAGAAAACCTTTTAAGATTATGCATAATAGAAATGGTTTTGATTACCTAGTAGATCAAATAAAAAAAGTGGAAGAAGAGTTTAGCATGAAAACAGCCATTTTCATGGAATCTACTGGTGTATACCATCTTACTCTTTTCCACTTTCTTAAAGATACATTTGAAGTATGTATCCTTAATCCACTCATTACTAATTGTAACAAAAATGTGGATATAAGAAAAGTAAAAAATGATAAAAAAGATGCATTAACCATTGCTAATATAGGTAAATTTCAAGATGTCAAATATTCTTCTAGTTTTGATATTGAAATCTACACTTTAAAATCTCTTTGTAGAGATTACTATAAATTTACTGATAGTAAATCTACATTTACAAAAAAACTTTCTACGGATTTAAGAGTCATTTTTCCTGGTTACAGGTCTGTTTTTTCAAATATTACAGGAAAAACATCAATAGCCATTTTAAAAAAGTATTCTAGTGCTGAAGCAGTTTTAAATGCTGATAGAGATGAAGTTATTAATCTCATTTCAAGCAATTCTAGAAAAGGGTTAGTACATAGTGAAAAGATATATAAAAAGTTATATGCTGCTGCTGAGGAAGCTGTTTACATTGGTCTTAAATCACCAAGTCTATTTGTAAAAGTAATTAATACTATTGCAATAATAGAATCATTGGAAATCCAAATTGGAAACCTATTAACTGAAATTCATATATTAATGTGTAGCAATAGAATTTCTGATGAATTTAAGAAAAATGTACAATTACTTTACTCAATACCTGGTGTTGGAGATTTTACATCCATTGCAATAATGAGCGAAATTGGTAATATTAAAGGTTTTGTTAAACCTAAGCATTTAGTTGCATATTTTGGCTTAGATCCTTCAGTTAAACAATCTGGTAAGTTTAATAGTAACAAAAATGTTATGTCTAAACGAGGTACCCGAATAGGACGAAGAGCCTTATATGTTGTCGCGTTATCATCCGTACGTAAAAGTAGAAACGGTGAACCAATAAATAAAGTTTTACTTAATTTTTATACTGAAAATATGAAAGGTAAAAGTAAAAAAGTAGGCTTAGTGGCAATAATGCATAAGCTAATTAACTACATATTCTCTGTTCTTAAAAATCAAAAAGAGTATGAATTACGTGACCCTAAAATACATACAAAAATGTATCTTAATAAGCTATCTAAACCAGCAGCCTAACGGCTAAAATAATTAGGAAGTAATTTCCATTATTCGTGTTTTTTAATGGATTTTTTGTGATACCTATTTTTATTAATAAAATTTTTTATAAAAACTTATTGACTTTTACTAGCTGGTCTCAAAATGAAGCTTTCTCATAGGCTCAATATTTTCTACAGCTTCAATATCTTCACGAATTGAAACTAAATAATTTAAACTTATTTGAAAATGAAGCACAAAATCAACTATTTCATATTCTATTTTCATTATATTTAGGACTCTGTCTTTAACTTGTATACAAAATTTAAAGCTTCTTTCCAAACTATCAGCCATATCATAAAGCTCTTCATTACTTTCTTCTTTGGCAAAATACTGAACATCTACAATTAAAGTAGGATTTTTAGTAAAAAAACTTGCTCTAGTTGTACTTACAGGAATTAACTCAATAAAAAAAGCAGGTGGACTAAACCCCTGTCTTATTTCTTCATCATATACATTTATTTTAGAAAACTCCGTACTTAATTTTAAAGTTACAGCATCTTTAATATCTTTAAATGTAATCATAAACTTAGCTCCTTAATTGTTTCATCAAGCCATTCTGATAAATGTTCAGGTAGTTCTTTACTAAGCTGCTCTGTACTAACCTTAAGCATATGCCTTCCAGGTATAAAAACCATTTTATTGTTTGATTTATATTTTTCACCATTTTTAATTTTCTCTAATTTCGACCTATATCCATATTCAATATCCTCTGCATAAGGTGAGTTATTAAATACTTCTATATAGTATTCATTATCATCTCTTACTAAATTACCTACCTTCCAGTTATTTGCTAAACTTTCTTCTGAAGTACTATGCTCATAATTTACACTTGAAGACTTATTCTTTAAACTTTGTAAAAAACTATTTGAAAGTTCCAAAATTTCTTTTTCTAGTTCTTTAGGGAACTCAACATTCGTAAAATTCATTAAAGCATTTTCAAACTGATATAATTCATCTATCTCAAATCCCATTATGCTTTATCCTTTCTTAAAAGAGGTACTTCTAAATGACTTAAATAAGGAAAAAATTCTCCCGCTTCATACTTTCTCTTTATACCATTTTCAAAAGTAATTTCTACATCATCACCTGCAGCTATAGGTGTATCTGAAGAGCAAAACATAATCACATTATACTTAATATTATTAGTGATATCTGTTTGATTTACATTGTTTATATCTTTCTTTGAAACTGCACATTTAACATTTTCTGCTTTTACACCTGATTTAAACGCTGTAGCCCCATTAGGTTTTTTATACTCTATTTGACCATATACTGCAGCTTTATCAAAATAAGTCAACTCTAATATTTCAGCTTCTGTCATATTACCAAGCAACCCTTCTAAAAATATTTAATTCGTGAATATCCTCATTTCCAAAACTTAATAAAGTTCTTTCATCTTTTTCATCTACTGAATATTCTATCCTGGTATCACCCCTTTCTACGGATTTAATTTTTTTTTCACAGCTCATACTGCTGTTCTGAGATCTATATTGCATTACAGCTATTACTTTATCTTCTACAAATCCTTTTAATTCTTCTGGTAACTTTTTAATATGGCAATAATTAAGTGTCTTTTGGGTAAATTTATTTATATATTGATTAATAATTTTATCCTCGGAATCATCTGTTATTCCTAAAATATTTTTTATATTTTCTAACATAATTAATTCTCCTTAGCCTATAAAATAATAAACTTTTTTACTTCACTTTAGCAATATATATCTGATCAGCATAAGGGAATGATGGTAAACAAGTGGCAACTGCTTTTGTCCACCTTGCTACTGGATCTTTAGTACTATATATTTCAGCTACAATATTTCCAAAGGACTCTATTTTAGTATCACTTTTACCCCTTAATTCTATTTCTTCTGCAGTGAGTCCATAAATAGTATCACCTAATTTACCATCTGGAAGTAATACAAATTTACCATCTTCAAAATACCTTTTTACTACATACTTTCCATCATTACCTTGCGTTCTATATTGTGAATCATAGGTTGCTACTTCAGGTAAATCCATAGATGATAATAGTTGATTAAGCATATCTTTGGTTAATAATCTATCTGCATTAATTCCAAATACAGCCTTTCTTATTGCCATATTAGTTAAAAGCAAGTTTAATACTGACTTAGAAGTTACAGCTCTAGTAGGAGTACAACCTACGTTTTGTACTACCTTATCTGTCCAATTATAAATATCCTCTAATATTTTTGCATCTGTACTAGTCCAATCGGTTGTACTTTGCTGTACTTTAGGTGTGCCGTAATCTATAGAGGTTTTAACTCCATTTTCATTTATGTTAAGTTTTCCAGTAGTTATAACTTCCATTCTCATAGCTTCAATTCTAGTTTTAACACTGTTTACCATATTATCTACGTCATTATAAATTTGGTTAATAGCCTGAGTTTCTTCTTGCGTGCTTCTTGGAAAATTTAATTGTATTATTAATTTTTCATCCATTTTAATTTTTCTTTTGATTAATGCTAATTCTTCTACACTATAGGAAACTCCATCTCTTGAACCTATTTCAGTTTCAGTGTCAAACCCATGTATACTAGCACTTACAGGCAAATTATTGGCGCCCTTTATTATTTTGAAATCCAATCCTTCTATTTTTGTTTCTGGAAATAATATATCTCCTAACATTGGTGTCTGTTCTCTGTTCTTTACATAATTTAAAATTGCTTGTGGTGAAAATAATTCTTCTACTCTAGTCATTTATAACTCACTCCTATCTAAACTTTATTTCTTTTAATGCTGTTTTTGCTGTGTCTGCAGGCTTAACAGGAAGCCTATCTTCTAATACATAACCTTCAACCATTAATGAGCCTGGCTGCGGTCCCTGTGTAACATCTACGCTAGAAAATAATATTCCTGCAGCAGTACTATCATTAACTACTTTTCCATTTGCATCTAGTATACTACCTGCAAGAACTATTTTTCTTCCAAGCTCATCAGCTGTTATACCTTCATCACTTACTGTGGTAGTGAAATTAACATACTTTTCACTAGCTAAGAATTCAATTTGATCATTAATGTTTATTGTTTTTACATACATACCTTGTACCTCCTTCTATTTCCACATATTTTCATATGAATTTTGAACTTGTTTATTTCTCTTCTTTGCTATTTTAACAGCTAAGGAACTTCCTCCTGGTGTACTTATTCCATCTCCTGGTTTAGGTGTAATTATTTTATTTTCTGCAAATAAATAAGGATCAGATGCTTTCAAATTCTTTAACTGCTCATCCAACCCTATGATTGATTCTCCCTCTAATTTAATTTTTTCAGTATTTATCAAAGCTTTTATTGCTTTGCTATTTTTGGCTCCTGACTTATTTAAAGCCTTTTCTAATGCATAATTAAATTGCATTTCACCTATTTCTTTTTCACTATCTCTTTTTAATTTTTTATAATCTTTTTCATATTGATCTATCCTATTTTTAAGCTCTTCATTTCCTTTATTGTTTTTCTTCAATTCCTCGATAGTCTTATTAGCAATATTAAGCTCATTTTCTATATCTGTTTTCAAGCTATTATATTTTTCTCTGATTATATAATTAGAACTGTCAACCAAATCCATATCTCTATACTTACTTTTTATTTCTTTTGGTATTTGAGAATATGCTTCTCCAAGTATTTCAGTTAACTTTGGCATTTACTATCACTCCTTTCTTGATCTCTTAAATAATAGTTATTAATTGATTGCATTATCAATGTAATTGGATTTATTGCACTTCAAATTTTTATATTGATCTGATAATCTTTGTTCTTCTTCTGTTACATCACTTACCCAAGGATGATGAGCAATTATAGTTTTATCACTTACCATGCCCTTTGAATTTTGACAATCTTGGATTATTTCTGTTTCATTAGTAATCATATTTCTGTTGAAATTCACTTTTGCTTTAGTATAATCAAAATTTCCTTCTTTCTTTATTTTTAAATACTCTGATATGAACCAAAATATGTTTTTAAATGCCTTCTTAAGTTTTCTTTCAAAATTATTACATTTAAGATCTAAACCACTATATAAAAATTTAAGTGCTACCCCTGAAGGATTGGCTCCAAATTTATCTGTATCCATATTTACACATTGCCCAAATTGATAAATATCTTTCTTAAGCCTATCTAAATGTTTCTCTGCTGCATCAACATTTAAATTAGAATTAAGTGATTCCACCCCTCCATCACCTTCAACCTTTATTGCCTTATAATATCTTAAGTCCTGTATAAATTCTCCAACATCTTGTCCTGCATAATTTTTCAACACATATATAAGAGATTGTAGTTCAGCAAGATTATTGCTTATATCACTAGTATTTAAATCATAATCATCAATCAAATATTTAACAAATGTTAAATCACTAAGCTCTTTACTATTATTCTTAACTGCTATAAATGGAACTCTTCCCCAGCCATAATGCTCTTTATCCTTTAAATAATGACCTAATGGTTCTGTTGTTTCATTAGCTTCCACATCGGAAATAATTTTTCCATTATAATCTGTGTAATACATAACAGTTTTATCATCCCAGTATTCTACTTTAAGCACATCCTTCTTATTTTTACCTTCATATTCAGTAACATAATAATATCTAATGACCGCCTGCAATTTAGAATGATCTGTATCCTCCCATAAAGGAACCACTTGCTCACTTGGAATTAATTTAAATCTTAATTTTTCACTATCATCAATATATACCTGCAGCCACGAAATTCCTTTATTACTTGCTTCAATTCCAGACTCATTCAAAATATCATCAAAATCCTCATCCAATATTTCATTTACTTTTTTTTGAAACTTATCATCCAAAGAAGTATATACCGGAGATTTACCCAAAATATAACCAATCTTTTCATCTACTAAAAGCTTCATAAATGCATGACTTAGCTTATTATTTACTTTAGTATCATCTATCATTTTTTGCTTATTTACATAACAGTATATTTCTCTATTATTTATATCATTTCTATTTTCATAATAAGCTTGGCCAATTAGCATGTTTTTTCTTTTGCCTGACTTATCAAATTCATCAATAAATTCCTTTATAATTTCTTCCTGACTCATTGCTAATACTTTAGGCTTAAAGTCAAATAACATAATTTCCACCTCCTTACTTAAATACTGATACACCACAATTTTTATATAAAATTGTATTAACAAAATACCTTACAGCATCCATAGCATGATCCATTACTTTTACAGGTTTATCTTCCCCTCTTTCAATAGACTTTTCATCCCAAATATAAGAGAAGAATTCTTTAAATGTATTTATGCACTTATCATTAAACTGTATTATTGAATCATTTAGCGCACTTGAAACATTTCTTATTCCTTCTAGCACATTATTTTTAGCTTGTTTAACTCTAAACTTACCCTTTTTCCTTATCACTGCTATAAAAGAAGCTGCACTTGGATCTATTACAACTGCTTTTATTCTTCTGTCTTTAGCAAAGTTAATTAAGTCATCATAATATTCATTGTCAGTTTTTTGCTTTCCCTTATCTCTACCAGAATAATAATATTCATCTATTAAGTACCATTTATCTAAGTACTTACCCCATAATAAAAATACAGTTGCATTTTGAGTACCATAATCACAACTTATATAAAACTCTTTATAATCTCTTACTATAGTTTGTACTTTATGCTTAATCTCATCAAACATATCATAAATTAAGCCTTCTGCTTGTACCCATAAGCCAAGTATATATCGTTTAAAGAATACTCCACTAAACATACGTCTAAATCTCTCTTTAACCTTTTCTGAAAGGCTTAAATTATCATCCATAGTAAAGTGCATATATAATATATTTTTTTCTTTAGCTTTATCTATAAACTCTATTTTAACAAAATGATATGGACTACCCGGGTTGCAATTCATGAAAATTTTAGCACCATCTACTGAGCAGCGTCCTATCATTTGATCTACAAAGTTTTGAGGAAACAAAGCCACTTCATCAGCTAATGCTCCAGCAGCAGTTAAACCTTGAAGTCTATCCTGTGATTTCTCATTATTTGCATCATACATATAATAAGTATTATCACCTATAGTTATATAATTTTCTGACCTATTATAGTCATATTTAAGTCCCCAAGAATTTAATATTTGCTGCATAGGACCTATAACATTCTTTTTAAGTGCACCTATTGTTTTACCTGCTAAAATAAAATTCTCACCATTAAAATATTTTAATGTCCATCTTATAAAGCTGCATATCATTGCTATAGTTTTACCTGACCTAATAGCTCCATCAGCAATTACTATATCCTTGTCTGCAAATGGCGACCCTTTTTCCCAAAAGAACAACAACTTTTTCTGCTTTAAAGAAAATGGTTGAAACTTAAAGCCTTTATTCTGTTTCTTCTTTTTCATTTTCATCATCCTTAAATAGTTCTTTTACTTCATCTTCATTCATTGTTGTAGCTTTTACAAATTCCTTAATTCCTTCTTTATTGCTGCCATTATTACCAACATTAACATTGCTAATATCAATCTTAAGTTTTTCAATTCTAAGTTTTTGCTCTTCTGTAGCAAGGTTGCTTCTTAATAGTTCATCATATTGTTTAATCATACTTTCTAAAGTCTTCATAGCTCTTGATTGAGCTTGTAAAAATGTAGCTTGTTTATCCCATGCAAACTGCAGCTCATATTCTTTTTCCCAGCTTTCTGATGTATCTCCATTGGATTCTTTTTGCTTTTTAAGTACTTTAGTTAGATCTTCCTGATTTTTTACATTCATAATTTTTTGTGATCTTGCTATAGCTGTATACTGAATTATTATATTTTCCCATAACATATCTAACGGATTCTTGACTATAATATCCTGTACTATATCTAATGTTTCAGGTGGAAATATCTTAGAAAAAAAGCCGTGTTTTTCAGCATTTTTATTACCCCTTGGTGCTCCTTTAGTATATTTCTCATTTATAGTATTGCATTTAATTTTCATTCTTTCTTTTTCTAATGATTCATTTAATTTGTTATTCCATCTATATCTACTTTTCCATGATTTTATGGTTCCATAAGGTACTTTTAATTTCCTAGCAATATCAACTAATTCCATCTTTCCATTACCACTTATATACATTTGCTCTGCTCTTATACTGTTAGGACTTCTTTGTCTTGGCATATCATTTCACCTACTCTAACTGTTTATTTATACATTCTGAAAGTTTTAGAATAAAAAATTACAATTTCGTATTATCTTTGTCTTATAGCTCCTCTATGTCTATAATAACTATCATGCTTCATTAAACTTAAAATATCATAAAAAGAGAGTTGTTCTTTTTCAACTTTATTTTTACTTTCTTTGATATTTTGCTTATTTAATTCTTCATGTATATCTGATCGCTGAGATCTTACTATCTTCACACCTCTCACCTCCTATAAATTTAAATAAACACTAGTGTTACTTCCACTAGTGCTTTATATATAATAAGGACAACTTATTATATTCTTCAATAAATATTTACTACAGCAACCATCTTTTAATTTTTTCTATGATACTATTATAACATCGATTTTTTTAAATTTAATGCATATCTAATGCGTACCTAATGCATATTTAATGCATATTTTTAATATCTTTTATCTATCCCATTCTTCTCCACTTGCTATATTTGAAATTATTTTCTGCCTCGTTCTAGTAACAGTGGATTGATCCTTTCCTATTTTCATACCTATTTGCCAATCTTTTAATTGTTCCTTATATTTCATGCTTAAGAAATCCAAAATTTGCCTGTCTTCTATATCCCTTATATTATCTTCTATAACTACATTATCAGCTTCTATATTTCTTAGTTCTTCCTCTAAATCCACAACTTCTTCTTCTTTTCTTGACTTTTCTCTTAATAACTTGTCTGTAATTCTTATTAGAGCTTTTTCCGCATAACTTTCACCACCACTAGACGTTTGAACTCTTTCTTCATATGTCATACTTCTTGACTCTTCTGGTATTTCAATATCCACATTTTTTAGTTTATCCTCTATACATTTTATTTGATTTTTCAGTAAATTTATTTTTCTATTAATACTATTAACTCTTTTACTCCTACCATAATAATTGTATAGTTTGTTTTCTATATGTTTAAAAGTACTTTTATCTATCATTTTTTTCCTCCTAAAATTATGAATTTTTTCTTTTTGGCCTTCTTTAAATTAAAATCTTATTATGTGATTTTTAATATACTGCTATATAATTTATTTAATGATACAATTACAAAATTTTCTTTTGCTAGTTTTGTAACATTAATAACTATCAAATTTTTGTTCTGGAAAAAGTTCGTTTAAAGGAACCTTAAGTTCATGTGCAATTTTCCTGGCTACTACGAGCGAAGGAATACTATTTCCATTCATAACATCATAGAAATAGGACTTTGATACCCTTATGTTTCTTATAACATTAGTAATTTTAAGATTCTTTTCTTCTATAGCTTGTCTTATTTTATTGAGCACTCTATCACCTCATTTTTAATTATTATTGCTTTTTACATATATATATATTACCACTTTATCGAACTATTTTCACAGCCCAAAATTACCTGTATATCGAACTTATTGTTTCGATAAGCAGAACTTACGTTCTATTTCTTTGATTTTCTTAAATTTTTAGTTTACTTTACCGAACCTTGTGTTACAATAAAAGTACGGTAAATAATACCGAATAAAAAGTAAAGGTGATTTTTATGACTTTAGGACAAAGGATAAGATTTATAAGAAAAAAACATAAATTATCAATATTAGATTTGAAAAACATTACTGGTCTTTCAAAGTCTACAATAAGTGAAATCGAAAATGATAAAAGCAACCCAACTGCTGACACTTTATCTAAAATAGCAAAAGCTTTAAATGTGACTATAGATGAATTTTTTAAAGAGGATTCAGAAGAAGACTATATAGATATACCTAAAGAATACTCTGATAAGTTTAAGGTTACTAAGAGAGATAAAGATCAATATAAAGAATTTTTAAAAAAAGAAGCTCAAGGATTTTTTATGAATGATGAATTCGACGAAGAAGATAAAAAAGAAATCTTGGACATTATGAATGAAATTTTTTGGGAAGCTAAAGCGCTTAATAAAAGAAAACCTAAAAAATAGGCAGGTGACTTATAATGATAAATATACGCGTTAGGGTTAATCATTTAGTAAAAAAATATGGTACTAGAGATCCCGAAAAACTTGCTAAAGAACTAAATATTATAATTAAAAAGGTGCCCTTTAAATCACAAAAAACAAAAGGATTCTTTAAAAAACAATTTGGCAAAAAATTTATTGTAATAAACTCAAATCTTAGTGAGTTTTTACAAAAAATTGTTTTGGCTCATGAATTAGGTCATGCTACTTTGCATATAAGTAAATCATCATATTACATACATGAATTTACTTTATTTCCACGTGGTAAATATGAAAATGCTGCTAATAAATTTGCTGCAGAAATATTAATTAATGAAAATGATATTGATATGTATTCTCTTAGAACTATGTCTATAAATGAACTAAGTTGCTATTTTGGAGTTCCTGAAAGACTTATTATGTATAAGTTTTTTGAATAAGTATTCTATATAATACAACCTCTTATCATCTATCTATATGTTCTCAATATATATGCAACTCTATATTTAATTTCTGATAGTAATTTTATTTTCATATGTACAATTTATTGTAATTTAAATAAGCATTAGTATTTTCACTAATGCTTATTTGAAAAATTTCTAAAACCTATTTTAATTTATCTTCTTTTTTTATGCACGCACACTAATCATCATCTCTTAAAACATTTAAATTTTTTCCTTCCATAACCTTGTTCATGTTTCTAACAGCACACATTTTTCCACACATAGTACATGTATGTTCATCTTCTGGTTTTGATTCTTCCCTATATCTTCTTGCCTTTTCTGGATCTATAGACAAATCAAATATTTTTTCCCAATTAAGTTCTCTTCTAGCCTTACTCATAGCATTATCCCAGTCTCTTGCACCTTTTATTCCTTTGGCAATATCTCCTGCGTGAGCTGCAATTTTAGTGGCTATAATTCCTTCTTTCATATCTTCTAAGTTTGGAAGCCTTAAATGTTCTGCTGGAGTTACATAACATAGGAAATCTGCTCCTGAAGATGCAGCTATTGCTCCTCCTATAGCTGATGTAATATGATCATAACCAGGAGCTATATCTGTAACTAAAGGTCCTAGCACATAAAACGGCGCATTATGACACAATTTCTTTTCTAATTGCATATTTGCTTTTATTTCATCTAAACTCATATGTCCTGGCCCTTCTATCATAACTTGTACATTTCTCTTCCAAGCTCTTTTTGCAAGTTCTCCTAAAGTCATAAGCTCCTTAATCTGTGAAGCATCTGTAGAATCTTTTATAGCACCTGGTCTGCAAGCATCTCCTAAACTTATAGTTACATCGTATTTTTCACATATATCTAAGACTTTATCAAAATACTCGTAAAAAGGATTTTCTTTTCCGTTTAGTTCCATCCATGCATATATCAAGGCTCCTCCCCTAGATACTATGTTCATAAGTCTTTCATTTCTCTTAAAAACTGCTGCAGTTTCTCTATTTATGCCTGCATGAATAGTCATAAAATCCACACCATTTTGTGCATGTTTTTCAATTACTCCTAAAAGTTCTTCTTCAGTTATATCTTTTAATTCTTTGTCGTAAAATCCTACTGCATCATACATAGGCACTGTACCTATCATAGCAGGTGACATTTCTACTAATTTAGTTCTGAATTCTTCAGTTTTTCCAAAGCAGCTTAAATCCATTATGGCTTCTGCTTTCATTTCTAAAGCTACCTTAACTTTTTCTAATTCATCATCTACACAATTACAATCCTTTGAAATTCCTAAATTTACATTTATTTTAGTTTTAAGTCCTTGTCCTACACCTTCTGGATCTAATGCATTATGATTTTTATTAGCTGGTATTACAACTGCACCCTGCGCAACTAATTCCATTAGTTGCGATGTTTCCATGTTTTCTTTAGCAGCTACTCTCTCCATCTCTTTTGTAATTATGCCTTTCTTAGCAGCATCCATTTGTGTTGTGTAATTCATTTAAAACATCTCCCTTAACATATTTTTCAAAAACTATGTTAAATAAAAAAGGAGGAGATTCTACATCTCCCTCATATTCATCTTTATATAAATAAAAAAATGCAACCTTATAAAGTTGCATTTTAAAACTATATAAAGCTCTTCCCTACGCTGGAATTATCCAGATCAGGTATGAGGGTCAGAACTAACAGTTCTATCTCAGCCTATAACATAGGCCCCCCTAGATTATTTAATTTTTCATGTAAATTATATCATATATGTTTAATTTTTTCAATATTCCAGCTTTGTTAAATTCACACAATTAAATTCGGCCTAATCATTTTATTTTTATATATTTTTTAATCTAATAGAGTAGTATTTAAATACTTAAAAATGAATTTTTGTAAATTTAATCATTCTTAATTTTTCCTCTTATCTATTGAACTTTAAAGGATTACATTATAAAATGAATTATGACAAATTTTTTATACAAAAATAAAATTTATGAGGAATGTATTTATGAAAGATTTTATTATCATTACAGATTCTTGCTGTGATTTACCAATAAGCTATATCAATAATTTAAAAATACCTTATGTCAGTCTGACTTGTAATTGTAAGGGTACGGAAGTATTGGACAATTTTGGTGAAAGTTATCCTTTTAAGGACTTTTATGAAGATATGAGAAAAGGTGAAATACCAAAAACTTCTCAACCTAGTAGCCATGCTTTTTATAACTCTTTTAAAGAAATTTTAGAACTTGAAAAAGATATACTTTATATTGGAGTTTCCAGCGGCTTAAGTGGAACTACTAATGGTGCTCATATAGCCAAGCATATGTTAAAAGAAGAGTATCCTGATTCAAATATTCATATAATTGATATTTTAACAGCTTCTTTAGGACAAGGTATTATGGTTTTACAAGCTTATGAAATGCAGAAATCCGGTAAAACTTTAAAGGAAATTATGGACTATTTAGAAAACGTTAAACACCAGTTAAATACCTATATTATTGTAGATGATATTAATCATTTAAAAAGAGGCGGGAGAATATCTGCAACTTCTGCTTTTGTAGGTATGCTATTAAATATAAAGCCATTCTTGACTATAAGCAATATAGGTAAAGTTTTACCTATAGGAAAAATCAGAGGTAGAAAAAAAGCCTTATCTACTCTTTTTGAAAAATTTATTGAAAGAATAGAAAATCCTGAAGAGCAAATTATAGCAATTTCCCATGGTGATTGCATAGAAGATGCTTTAGCTCTGAAAAAACTTATCTTAAACAAGTTTAAGATCAAGGATGTAATTATAAATTATGTTGGACCTGTAGTTGGTGCTTATGGAGGTCCAGGTGCTCTGGCTTTATTCTTTTTAGGTAAAAAAAGAGAAATTCATGCAAACTAAAATATTAAAATAAAGTACAGGTAATCAAGTGATTCTTAGACTCAGGTGGAGTTTGCTTCTGAGGAATACCCTCTTACCTGAGCAAAAGCTCGTAAAATACCATTTAGGTATTTTACCCATCTGAGCCTTAGAAGAACTTATCCAGGCGCGCAGCAGTGCTTATCCCACACTTGAAGAAGGTGGGGGTATTAGCAATGGTAGCGATCGGATAAAACTTGCCTGTACTTTATTTTTTTACTTTTTATGTAACAAGTAATTAATATTATATATAAATCATTAATTTTCCTAAATAACCATGAATCAACCATAGATGTATTATCAGACTTCTGTTAGAATTAGAAACAAATCGTGCCGAATCTCTAAAATGAGTACGGGGGATCAATTATCTTGGGGTGAATCTTCTATAATAAGAAGTAGGGTGACTCTCAACCCGAACCCGTCAACTAACCTCGGAGGCAAAATGGAGGGATAAATTTTATGATTAACTTAAAAAAAATCAGAAACTTAGTATCAATTGCATCTTTATCTTTAATGATATGTACTCCAGTACAAGCTGCTAGTTATACTGTAACATCTGGAGATTCTCTTTATACTATAGGAAAACTTTTTAATACAACCTATACGTCTATCATGAAAGACAATAATCTTACAAACACAGCAATATATCCAGGAAAAACACTTACTGTTCCCGGATGCATTTACACTGTAAAAAGTGGGGATAGTTTATATCTAATATCACAAAGATATGGTGTGTCCATTTCCGATTTAAGACAAGCTAATAATAAATGGGACAACTATTTAAATATTGGTGATAAGCTTACTTTACCTGGAATAACTTCATTAAATACAACAACAACTTCTGCTACAGCAGTTTCTAATACAACTGCCTCTTATACAGCAAGTGACTTAGATATTCTTTCTAGACTCATAATGGCTGAAGCCCAAGGTGAATCTTACAATGCTAAGGTAGCTGTAGGTGCTGTAGTGTTAAATAGAGTTAAAGACCCTCGTTTTCCAAAAACTATATCTTCTGTAATATACGAAAAATCTGGTGGATATTACCAGTTTACTCCAGTTGCAAATGGATGGATTGATAAGTCTGCATCAGCAGAATGTGTACAAGCTGCTAAGGATGCTCTTAATGGCGTTGATCCATCTAAGGGAGCTTTTTACTATTTTGATGATAGTGCTACTAATCAATGGCTTTGGTCTAAGCCATTAGCTGCTAGAATAGATAAATTGGTATTTGTATATTAAAGTTAAATATAATAAAACACTATTGGTTTATTAGATTTTAATAAACTAATAGTGTTTATTTTTAATTATAAAAATTTAATAAAGTATATTAAAATTTAGTATATTTTAATATTATACTTTGTTTTTTCTAATAGTAACCTCATTTTATAATCCTAATTTCATCACTTTACATCCCTTGCTTAATTTCATTATATTAATAAATCAATAAGTTGACACAGAAATTTTCAATTAATTTTCTATATGATCTGTTTAAAATATCATTTACATTTCTTTAATTTAATTATATCATATAAGTGTAATCGTTTTATAGAAAATATATTAAATTAAAAATTATTAGAAAATTTATAAGAATAAATACTTGAATTGAAAAGAGGTATTTTTAATGGACTTAAGTTCAATAGATTTTATGGATTTACACAATCATACTCTTTGGTCAGATGGAATTCACTCTCCAGAAAAAATAATTGAAAATGCTATAGAACATAACTTAACTGCAATAGGTATATCTGATCACTTTCAAACTGATAAATGTAATTCTGTACTTATAGAAAACTTAGGACGCTATATAGAAAACTTAGAAGGTTTAAAATTAAAATATAAGAACAATATAAAAATATATTCTGGAATTGAAATATGTATGAATAAGGACTTATGCGATTTAAATAATTTACCCTATGATCTATTTAATAAGTTAGATTATGTTCTTTTAGAATATATAGACTACTTTAAAAATAGTGTAAAACTTAGTGAATTAGATAAATACACAAAACATTTAAAATGCAATATTGGTTTGGCACACACCGATTTGCTTCGCTTATATAAAAATTATGGATTGAATTTTTTAATAAGCAAATTAAAAGAAAACAATCTATTCTGGGAACTAAATGTAAATGAAGGTTACGAGTATTTTGATGAAATAGTAAAATCCATAGATACTTGGAAAACTAAACGATTATTTAAACATTTGAAAAAAAATGATATAAAAATATCTGTTGGTTCTGATACTCATTGCCTTGATTATTATGATATAAGAAAGCTTAAAATAGGAAATATGTTATCCAAACATAAGTCTATTAAAATTTTAAAATATGATTGTTCTATTTCAAGGGCTATGGGATTTGGTAATAGTATAACAGGTCCTTATGGTATATGAAATTTTTTCAATGTTCTTATTAATTTCCCTTAGACAAAAAAGCTTAGAAGTTTTTCTAAGCTTTTTTGTCATCTTTTTTTCAAATACAAAATATGCTATTATTATCGTACTTATAAAAAAATACAATATCAAATCAAACACAAATTAATATTTTAATTCCTCAAAATTGTTCAACAAATGAATGTTTGCATTTATAAAATTGTTACTATGTAAATTAAAATAGAAATTTACTAATACTTGACTATGGAATGTTGTAAAAATTATAGTATTATATATTTATTTCTTTAATATTTCTCTAAATTAGCTATTTTTATCGTTATATCATATATTTTTTGATTTTAAAACTACGCCAAACACTGGAAAATGTGATATGATATTATATAATATGAAATTCTTATATCCATTAATTTTTAGTTGCTCAATTCAGAAATTAATTAAGCTATTACATTTTAGTACATTTGGTATTTGTGATGGGGGGGAAATATCTTGAAAAAAGATATTATTAAAACATGGACAAGGAACTAGAAAGATTAATGAACGACTATGGCGATGATGTACTAAGAATTGCTTACATGTACCTTAAGGACAAGTATTTAGCTGAAGATGTTTTTCAAGAAGTATTTATAAAAGTCTATAAGAATTTTTACAAGTTTGAAAAGAGAAGTAGTGAAAAAACATGGATTATGACTATTACCATGAATGCCTGCAAGGATATATTAAGAAATTCATGGTTTAAGAGGGTATTTGCATTTGACTATACTGACAACCCTTCAATAGCTGACAATTATGTAGATGCTAATATAGACAATAAGGTTATTAATTCAATTCAATATGAAAAATTATTAAATGAAGTTATGAATTTGCCTCATAAATATAAAGAGCCTATACTACTTTATTATTACGAGGAATTATCTACTACGGATATAAGTAAAATTTTAAATGTACCAGAAGCAACGATTCGTAGTCGGCTTTTTCGTGCTAGAAAAATGTTAAAATTTAATATAGATGGGAAGATTGAATATGAAGGATAATATGGAATATTTTAAAGAGGCATCAAATTTGCTCCTTAAAGACATTTATGCTACTGAAAAATTAAAAAAAATGACTTTAGAAAAATGTAAAAGTAAAAAAAAGAATAGGATAAAACCTATACTTGCTACGGCAGCTTCTGCAGCTTTTTTAATAATCGGATTTACATATAATTATTTCTTTAATAATTCAACTATACCTCGTAATTACGTAGATAATAATGAGCAACAGTATAAAAACTCTAATGATAGTGGAAAAATTAAAGAAGGCTCAAAAACAAAAAGTAATAATGATTTAGCTAAATCAGTAAATGATTCTTCAAAAAATAAAGATAAATCTGGTACATCCGCTAATAATAAACCAGATGATAAGACAACTAAAAGCAGCACCAATACTGCCAATTCAGTAGATAGCATTGCTGATTCCAAGAGTTCAAGTGGTACTTCTACATCTGGAAACTCAACGCAAAACTCTTTGACACCAAGTGAAAATTTTAGTGGTAAAGAATCCTATAAGGGACTTCAAGGTATAGCTTCACCACAGAAAAACTTAGATATGGCAACTGCTGAAAAATATTTTGAAAGTAAGATCATAACTCCATCTTATGTTCCAGATGGTTTTAATCTTACAGATATATCAATTCCAGATGCAAAATTGAAATGTATTAAATTAAAATATAGCTCAGATTCCTCATATTTTGAAATATATGAGAGCAAAAATATATCCAATTTAGACGGATCTAAAACTGTATATATAAATAGTAATAAAGCTTATATTAATTATATGAAAGACAGTAAATCTGCCACTACACAAATAGTATGGATAAACAATAATGTACAATATTATTTATCCAGTACTTTGCCAGAAGATTCGTTGATAAATATAGCTAAATCTATTAATTAAAAAAATATAAAAGTTTTTGAAACATTTTATATTATGGTTACGTCTAATTTAATATACGGAGGAAGCTCTATATATTTATATTTTAATAGGGTATATTTCTTGTACCCTATTAAAATGGCGTTTGACAAATTTAGAATTTTAAAAGTACATTTATTTTTTATTTAATTAACTAAAGGATTATTTTCAGGGAGGTCCCATTAATGAGAAAAAAATTTTTAATATCCACGTGTATTGCTTTGGGCATAGGTTTAGTATACATGCCATTCAAAGTAAGCGCTGCAGTTTTGTCCAAAAACACAAATTCTATTGAAGCAAAGACATATTCTATAATTTATAATAAAGTTAATTTTCATACTATATCACAAGATGAGGCTCCTAGTGATTTAATGAAAAAAATCGAACTTTATAAAAACAATGAAGGTTTTGTTTCTTATACTGACAGCTCTTCTAACAAGTCCTATATAGCTGTTATGAGTGGAGAAAAGCCTACTTCTGGTTATGGAATCACTGTAAAGGCTGTGGAAGATTCTGAGCAACAAGTAAATGTATTAGTTGAAGAAACTTCTCCAGATAATAATGTTGCATTGTCTCAAATAGCAAGTTATCCTTACACTATAATAGAAGCAGATGTTCCATTGCACAATATAACAGTAAAAAATTCTGACGGAAAAAATTTTAGCTATTATGATATTCAAAGAAGCTTTCAGCCTATAATTGGTATATCTTGGGCTTCAGGTAATTTAAAAAATATATATAAAGAAAATAATTTTATATTTTTAGAAATTCAAAATTCTAATGGAGTATCCCAATTCTTCTACCTTAACGATAATGAAGAAAGTGAAAACAAAATTAAAGATTTAAAGTTAAATAGTAATGTTACTATTAAATATGCATTAGGAACTCCACAAAAATATAATAATAATTCTTCTTTCCCATTAACAGAGATATTACTCCCTGTTGATAAATCTTCCTTTACTGACTCAAAATGGCAAGATTTAAATTTCCAAAAAAACTTAGACAAAAATATGCAATTGACATTGTATTATGATAAAGAACTTGCAAAAGAAAATGTAAACAATACGAATATATATGTAGTTGATAGTGATGGAACTAGAATTCCTACTGAAGCATCTTTGTCTGATGATAAAAAATCTATAAGAATTATTCCTTTGAAACCTTATGTTGCTAATCAAACATATTATCTATTTATAACAAGTGATGTTACTTCTAATATTAAGGTTTCTAATCAAGGCTACAGAATGCAATTTCAAGTATCTATTCAATAAAAAAATGAGTACTTATAGAACTCTATAAGTACTCATTTTTTATACTGCTAATATGCTATTATGAAGCTTTTCACTACTTAACTCCTGTTGATCCAAATCCGCCTTCTGCTCTCTCACTTTCAGATAACTCTTCTACTTCTAATATGCTAACTCTAGTTATAGGTTTAACTACCATTTGAGCTATTTTCATATTCTTTTCAACTTTAAATGGAATTTTTCCATGATTGATAAGTATTACTCCAATTTCACCTCTATATCCTTCATCTATAGTTCCTGGAGTATTTAAAACTGTTATAGAATGTTTAAGTGCTAGACCACTTCTTGGCCTAATTTGAGCCTCAGTATTTCTTGGAAGTTCTATTTTTATACCTGTATGTATAAGTGCAGTTTCTAATGGAGGTATAACAATTTCTTCTATAGAGAATAAATCCATACCTGCATCACCTTCATGAGCATACTCTGGTAATTTTGCCAGTTCATTAACCTTTATAACTTTTACTTGTATTGTACTTTCATTCATTGCATTTATCTCCTTAATCATATATTTTGTGACATTATTTATTTTATCAATTATTAGTTATACTGCCAAGGAATCTTGTAAAAATAGTTAGTAAAGTATAAAAGTACACGCTATATATAACCTAGCGTGTACTTTTTACCTTACAAAACATATGCTATTTAAAATGTTTTTTCTTCATTAACTTTCAAATCAACATCTTCCAATTTTACAACCTTAGTATTATGTTTCTTTTTGTATCCTAACCATAATACTAAAAATAATGGTAATCCTATATATGATGAAGTTACTCCTTTCCAATCTATTGTATCTGCTTGAAAATAAGTTAATCCTTGGCCTAAAATAACTACTACGCATAATACCAAGGCTATTATTGGACCTAATGGAAATAATTTAGCTGTATATTTTAATTTACCTAAATCACGTCCTTGAGCCACATAAGCTTTACGGAAACGATAATGGCACAACGCTATGCCTACCCAGGCAACAAATCCTGCAAGTCCTGAAGCTGCTACAAGCCATACATAAACCGTTGTTTCTGCATAAAGACCTGTTAAAAAGCAAAGTGATGCTACTATTGTAGTTGCTATTAATGCATTTACAGGCACTCCTCTTGAATTAAGTTTTCCAAAGAATGCAGGAGCTTTTCCATCCTTAGCCATTCCATATAAGGTTCTGCTTGAAGCATACATTCCTGAATTTCCAGCTGATAGTACTGAAGTTAAGATAATAGCATTCATTAACGATGCTGCAGCTGCAATACCAGCTCTTTGAAATACCATAGTAAATGGACTAGTCTGAACACCTGCATCTGTGTAAGGAATTAATGCTCCAACTACAAATATTGTTCCCATATAGAATAGCAAAATTCTCCAGAATATTGTATTTATCGCCTTTGGTATATTTTTGCCAGGGTCTTCACTTTCACCAGCAGCTACACCAACAAGTTCAGTTCCTTGAAATGAGAATCCTGCAATTAAAAATATTAGAAAAATTGATTTAGGTCCACCTACAAATGGTGCTTCACCAACTGTAAAATTCTTGAATCCAACATAATGTCCGCCTATTATTCCATATATAGTTGCAATACCTACTATCAAAAATACAATTACAGTAGCTACTTTAATACCTGCAAACCAAAATTCTGCTTCTCCATATGCTCTCGCTGATAAAAGATTAAGCACAACTACTAATGTAAGGAATATAACACTCCATATAACAGGTGGAACTCCTGGAAACCAAAATTTCATAAGCACAGCACCTGCAACCATTTCTGTAGCAACAGTAATAGCCCAGTTATACCAATAATTCCATCCCATAGCAAATCCAAATGCTGGATCTACAAACTTTGTTGCATAAACACTGAAAGAACCTGAATCTGGCATGAAGGTTGCCATTTCTCCTAAACTAGTCATTAAAAAATATACCATAATACCTATACAACCATATGCAACTAAAGCACCTCCTGGACCTGCTTGTTTAATTGTATCTCCCAGTGCTAAAAATATTCCTGTTCCAATGGCACCACCCATTGCAATCATGTTAAGATGTCTTGCCTTTAGAGTTCTTTTTAATCCACCTGACTCCTGCTCTTTAATTTGATTAACTTGTTCCATTTTTCTCCCCCTTATCGGTAATATTCTCCGATAAGTGAAATAACTAAGATAAAAAATGCTCTGAGAACACACTCAGAGCATTAAAATACGTATTTAATACATATTAATACATGAATGATAGCTCTCCACAAAATAAACTTTGTGACAGTCCTGTACATATTCTATACAAAGCCCAACTATATAGCATTAAAGCATCTGCTATAAGTTTCGGCAAAATTTCCTTTCAAACTGCTTCATAGTACTTACCTCTGCAGTGCTACTCTTAAATTTTGCGCCTCTATCTCAGTTATTCACTTATAATTAACTATTATACACTAAAACTTATAATTAGTAAATACATTTTAAATGTATTTACTAATTATAGTAATATATTTCATATTAAGTTAAATAGTTCATAAACCAATTACTAAAAATATATTATTTCTTAGGTGCTAATATCATAATCATATTATTTCCCTCTAATTTAGGTGACTTTTCAATTACTGCAGTATCTTCTAATTTAGAAATAAATACATCAAATACCTTACTTGCCAAATGAGTATAATTGTTTTCTCTACCTCTAAATCTAATGGATACTTTCACTTTATTATCGCTAGATAAAAACTTTTTAGCATTATTAGCCTTAATTTGTATGTCATGTTCTTCGATATTAGGTCTTAATCTTATCTCTTTAATATCAACAACCTTTTGATTCTTTTTTGCTTCTTTTTCTTTCTTAGATTGTTCATAAAGAAATTTATTATAGTCCATTATCCTACACACTGGCGGCTTAGCTGTTGGAGAAATCATTACCAAATCTAATCCTTCATCTCTAGCACGATTTAAAGCTTCATTAGTTTTGATAATTACACTTTCTTCTTCACCCACCAATCTAATTTCATTTTCCCTAATACCTTCATTTAAATTAAAATTTTTATTAATAATACAACACCTCCATAATTTTGAATCTATAATTTATTATTATTTTTATCTGATTAAATTAAGAAAATTTCCATACTGAGCTGTACTTTGCATAATAGCATAATTATTATTATATCCAATATTTTGATTAACTTGTACAACTATATTTGGATTAATTTCCACTGCCTTAGCAGCACTGGTTATTTTTTTACCAATTCCAGTATACCCTGAAAATATATTTTTTACTTTATCAGCATCATTTTCAATTGCCTCATTAAGTTTTTTCTTATCAATAGATAAAGTATTATCTTCATTAACAGTTATTCCTATACCTTTTAATCTAGCTTCATTTCTTTTTAATGCACTTGTTGATGCTTTTAATATGTTGGAATCGAAATCATTATTTTGTATGTCACTGGAAAATTTATTATAGCTATTTACAAAGTTTTCAATACCCTTTTCTATCTTATTGGCATCACTTTTAACTTTTACATTAATTGGAGTTGTAGTGCTTTCCTTAAGATTTAAATTAACTTTTCCATTATCTAAACTTATATCATTTGTTTTAGATGTATAGTTTACCCCATTTACATTATAATTTGCATCTTCAGCTGTCTGAACTTTATTACTAGTCCCAGATGCAGCTGCTGCATTACCAATCTTGTCTACAACTTCAAAAAAATTACCTTTTCCAGTCTCCTTTGAATCAATTTTCATATACATTAAATTAGTTTTAGAATCTTTTACTATTGAAGCTTTAACTCCTGCATCAGAATTATTTATAGCATTAACCATACTATTTAAAGCTTTTTCATTGTTGTCACTTGCATCTACTTTAAAGGATATATCCTTAGTTTGTCCATTGTGATTTATTGCAAAAGTGTTATTTCCTACATTAAACCTTGCTTTATCATAAGCATTAATCTCATTGCTCTTATTACTTTGATATTTAGCAATGTTTTTAACTTCTACACTATAGGTTTTATTTAATGCCCCCTCTTTTGCTGAAGCAGAAACCTTTTTATCATCACTAGAAACAGCAGTTTTGGATTGAAATAATCCATTGTTACTTTCATCTACTAAATTTTTACCTCTAGTAAAAAGCTCCGAAGCATCATTTTTCACTGTAGATACTGAATATATTTTGCTAGAGGAATTTTTAATATTATAGTAATAATCACTATTATTTGTTTTTATACTATTGTATGCTAAAGAAAGATCATCTAATGTATTATATTTTCTAACACTACTTGTATCGTCTATCATAGGAATGTTTTGGTAATTCCAATTTAAACCATTAATCATTATAATCCTCCTCCACGGTATAATATTCCAAACTCATTATTTATATTATCGCATACTTTAAGGATAATTTATATAATTTTATCATTTTTTTCTTACTTTTTTGAAAATAACAAACTTATGTAATTAAATTTAGAAAAAACAGCTTTGGAATTTCCAAAACTGTTTTTTTACAAGCTTATAAACTTTATCTTTAAATACTTATATATTTTTTAGCTAATAAAAACTTTATCCTCTTTTGTATCTATGACTATGATCTTTTTATTATCTACATCTCCAAATAGTACCTTATCAACAAAGTAAGGTTTTATTTGCTGTGATACGATTCTTATTATTTCCCTTGCACCATATTCTAAAGATAATCCTTTACTTGCTAACCACTTATAACACTTTTCTGTAACCTGTATTTTTATATTTTTAGTTTTTAACTTTTCTTCAAATTCTCTTATAGTCTTTTTAGCTACTAAAAGTGCCATATCCTCATTCATTTTATTAAACACTATGATATTATCTAACCTATTTCTAAACTCTGGAGAGAAAAATCTTTCTATTTCTTTATCTATATTTTCATTTTCTACAGTTCTTCCTCCAAATCCCATAAGAGGTTTTCCAATAGATCTAGCTCCTGCATTAGAAGTCATTATAAGTATTACATTTCTAAAATCAACCTTTTTTCCAGTACTATCTGTAAGAGTTGCATAATCCATTAACTGCAGTAATACATTTAAAACATCTGGATGAACTTTTTCAATTTCATCCAGCAGCAGTACACAATAAGGATTTTTTCTTACTGCATCTGTAAGAAGTCCACCTTCTTCATAACCTACATATCCTGGAGGAGCCCCAATAAGTCTTGCCACTGTATGCTTTTCTTGATATTCACTCATATCAAATCTTATAAGTGGAATATTTAATGCCTTTGACACCTGTTTACATATTTCTGTCTTTCCTACACCTGTAGGTCCCACAAATAACAGATTAGCCACAGTTTTATTTTCATCATTAAAACCTGCACGAGATTTTTTTATAGCTGTAACTATAGATTCTATTGCTTTTTCTTGGCCAAATATTTCCTTTTTTATCGTTTCATCTAAGTTTTTAAGTATATCAGCTTCATCTACTGACACAGTTTTTTCAGGTATTTTAGCTATGGATGCCACTATTTTTTCCACATCCTTAGCCTGTATTTCAACAGTACCTTCCATATCTGAATGAAGCTTTACATAAGCTCCTACTTCATCCATAACATCAATTGCTTTATCTGGAAGATACCTGTCTGTAATATACTTTGCTGAAAGCTCCACTGCAGCTCTTAAGGCTTCTTCTGTATATTTTACATTATGAAATTGCTCATAACTTTCTTTAAGTCCGTCTAATATATTAAAGGTATCCTCTATAGAAGGTTCCCTTACTTCGATTTTTTGAAATCTTCTTGCTAAAGCTTTATCCTTTTCAAAAACCTTTTTATACTCATCATAGGTAGTAGAACCTATAAATTTAATATTTCCTTTAGCTAAGAAAGGTTTTAGTATATTTGAAGCATCTACAGAGCCTCCTGAAACTGCTCCAGCACCTATTATAGTATGAATTTCATCTATATAAACAATGGCCTTTTCTTGTTTTTCTAAATTCTTAAGCACATTTTTTATTCTATTTTCAAAATCACCCCTGTATTTAGTTCCAGCCAAAAGAGTTCCCATATCCAAAGAATATATCTTACTTCCTTGAAGAAGCTTTGGCACCTTATTTTCTACAATCATTTTGGCTAATCCTTCCGTAATTGCAGTTTTGCCTACTCCAGGTTCACCTACATGAATTGGATTATTTTTAAGTCTTCTTGAAAGCACTTGTATAGTTCTATCTAATACATCTTCTCTTCCAATAAGAGGGTCTATCTGTCCATTTCTAGCTCTTTCTGTAAGTTCCATAGTGTACTGACTTAACGAACCCTCTTCTTGTCTTTCATGGTTCTCTTCATAAACATCTTCTTCTATCTCTTCCAAATCAAATTCTGAAGCACCATGAGTTATATACTCTAACATATCTAATCTTTGAATTCCCTGCTTCTTTAAGAAATAGCTAGCATAGCTTTCTTCTTCGTCATACATAGCTACAAATATATCACCTAAACCTATAATTTCCTTTTCTGCTGATAATACATGCTGTCCTGCTGAAGCCACTATATTGCCTATTCCAACAGTTTCTGTTGGTTCTCCTTTTTCTATCAAATCCATATTATCTTTAAAATATTTTATTAAATCTTCTTTTATATATTCTACATTACCACCACAATTTTCTATTATTTTTTTTCCTTCTTCAAAAAATAAGGAAGCATATAAAATATGTTCTGGTGTAAAATATTCATGTTTTGAATATTTCGCTTCATTATATGCAGCTGTAATGATTTCATTTACTATAGTATCTAATTTCATTTTTACTCCTCTTCTATACTAAATTTTAATGGAAATCCACTTTCCCGTGATGCACTCATCGCTTGTGTCACTTTAGTAGCCGCTATATCATAGGAATATATACCTGCAATTCCTATGCCACTCCTGTGTACATCATACATAACCTTTGTAGCTTCTACTACAGACTTCTTAAAAATTTCTATTAAAATTTTTACCACAAACTCCATAGTAGTATAATCATCATTGTATATAATTACTTTATACATTTTTGGTTTTCTTATTTTTATTTTTGTATCTTGCTTTTCAATAGTTTTCTGACTCATTTATAAACAACTCCAAAGTTAAAATTATTATACCGTTAGGTATAAATTAAGTTTAGTCTAATTTTGTTTAATTATTCCTACTGCTACTCCTATAATCCTTGCTCCTTCATCATTAATGCGAATAGGTTCATATTTCTTATTTTCAGGCATAAGGTATATTCCTTCTTTTTTATTTACAAACCTTTTTAATGTAGCATTTCCATCTAAATTAACTGCTACAATATCTTTGTTTTGAGCTGTATATTGTTTTTTGATTATTACGTAATCTCCATTATCTATATCCGCACCTATCATACTGTCTCCTCTAACTTTTAATATAAAGCAATCCTTCATACCTTTAAGCCAATAAGTTGGAACATAAAAAACATCTTCAATTTCTGGATTCATGAGTATTGGTTCTCCTGCTGCTATATCACTATATACAGGTAACTTTTTTAATTCCTCTTCACTATATTTATATTGCGAATCTGAATCTTTTACTATTATTTCAGAAATATTATTTATATCTCTAGATAATTCATAATCTCTTCCATGCTTTATGTCACAATACTTAAATGATTCCATAGAATACTCAATCCTTTTCTTTTCTACATAATTTTCATATCTTTTAGTAAATATGTGCCCTTTTACTTTTGATGGTAATCCTAAACTACTAGCCTTACGTGATTTTATTAACCACCCATTTGAATTTTTGCAGTTATCCTTACTAAGTACATAAGTAGTACTAGAATAAGTCTCATTGCTATTTATCTCTCTTACAAGCTCTAATTGCACCCTAGTTAGGTTTTGACTTTCATCTACTATAACATGAGTATACCTTTCATCAATAATATTTTTGCACTGCTGCAATGCTATTAATGCCATATCTTCTAAATCAATTAAATTTTTTTCTTCAAGCTTTTCATTGTATAAATTCATAATTTTAAAAATAGCTTTTCTTATATCAGAGTTTTTCATCAACCTTCTAGGTCCCTGTATTTTACTATTACTTCTTCCTATTCTATCTGCATCTTGATACTTCTCAAGTGTATTATAATTACAACTTTTAATCCAACTTATTTCATCTATAATAAATTCTATATACTTATTATTCAATATCTTTATTTTCTCATATGACTTTTTAACATCTTTTATGCACTGAACTAATATCGATTCCTTTTCTTCTTTACTTTCTATTAAATTATAATTACTATATTTTTTGTCATAATGAAAATATTTATATACAATGTCCTCTATACTATGTATATGCAATTTATCATCTAACTTTGAAAACAAGGTTATATAATTAAATTTAGTATTTTCTTTTGCTTTATCATACATTGTTTTTATATCTTCAATTTGTGTACTATCTCCAGCAATCATCAAAATTCTATCTTTATCATATAAACAATAGTAGTTTTCTAAATACACGCTTCTATACACTGCTGTTGTAGTTTTTCCCGAGCCTGTTACTCCCTTTAGTAAATTATATCCTAACGATTTATTTTCAACTAATTTTATCTGTGCTGCATTTAATTCCATAACCACACCCCCTTGTATAGGAATAACCTTTAATTTAAGTATATTATAACTTAAATTGTTGTGTTATGTTATAAATATTTTATTAAAAATAAAGTAACTGCCGCAAGCTAAAGCTCTAGCTGCAATTATTCCTCAATAATTATAAATAATTCCACGAAAATGTTTATAAATATAACAAAAATACCAACATATACATAATGTTTTCTTCATTAATACATGTTGGTTTTCATGAATTATTTGTTTAAATTCAATTTTAATATTGATTACATTTTCATATGTATTACAAAATAAACTCTATTTACTCCCTGCCCCTAAAGTATATAGACAACTCTTTAGGATCTCTGACTAATATTTTTTTACCTATAAATTTAAGCATACCACTTTTTTCAAATCCCTTCATGCATCTTGATATAGTTTCTCTTGTGCTTCCTAACATATCTGCTAAATAAGTAATGCTTATATTCATATCAATTAATGTTCCTTCTTCCACTTCAACTCCATAATCTTTACACAATTTCCACAGCTTTGCTGAAAGCTTTTTATCCATCTTTATAGGTACAGTATTTTTAAGCTGCCTATAAAGCCTTCTAATTTTTCGTGCCATGGAATTTATTATAGTTCTTGTCAATTGAAAATCTCCAGCCATAATTTCTAATAAATCTTTTTTGTAAAAGCATAAGATGCAACTTTCCTGAAAAGCCTCACAATTTATAGATGCAGGCAAGTCATCAAAGATTACTTCATTAACAAAATCTCCATCACCTAAAATATAAACTACTCTTTTTTGTCCCTCTTCTGAGTTTCTGTACATGGTTACCCTTCCATGTAAAACTAAATATATTTTATTAACCTTCTGCTTTTCGTAAAACAAAAGTTCTCCTTTTTTGAGCTTCACTTTAAAAGCCTTAGCTTTTAACAATTCTAAAGTTCTTTCATTTATGCAATTAAAAATTGATATTTGATTAAAATCTTGTTCTGTGGCTTTAATCATTATTACTTCAACCCCATACTTTTAATTTATTTAAATGAAATTCTCTTTTCTTAATTTTATTTTAGCAATTTTACATACATTTGTCAGTAACTTATGTTACAAAAATATGCTTAAAAGAACGGACATCAATGCCCGTTCCTTAAATTAGCTTATTACCAATAAATATTATCTTGTATCTCCACTTTATCTCCTAATTTTACATCTTTTAATGCCCATTTCTTATATTCCTGATATCCAGTTCTATCTATGATGTATCCAATATGTTCTTTACCTAATGGTGCATCTTTATCAATATATTCTTCTATAAAATCATAAGTATTCAATACAATTTTTATTATGCTTTCTTCATCTATCCATTTAGCAAAATCCTTAGCAAGTCTCGGGTTCTTCTTACCTGTTCTTCCCATTATAACTAGCTTAAAGTATTTTTCATCACTTCTTGTCCAGGCACCTGTTGGGCATTTACCAACACATTCTCCACAGCCAATGCACTTATCATGATCTCTTACAACTTTAAAATTCTCAAAACGTAATGCTCCTGTTGATCTTTTTTTACAATTCTTAACACAAGCTTGACATCCTATACATCTGTAACTGTCATATTGTGGCTCAGTCATTCCTATAATTCCGAAATCCTGCATTCTAGCTTTTACACAATCATTAGCACATCCTGTAAAAGCAATTTTTACATGACGATCATTAGGAAAAATTGCTTTTTCCATTTTCTTTGCAAAAGCAGATGTATTATAATTACCAAAAGGACAGACACTATTTCCTATACAGGCAGATACATTTCTTGTACCAGATGAAGCATAACCTGTATTTGAATCAACTTGATTTATTTCTAAACCTTCTATTATAGGTTGAATCAATTCATTTATTTTGGGAATATTTCTCATGTCTATTCCAGGTATTTCAAATCCTTGTCTTATAGTTATATGAACAGTTCCATTACCATATTCTTCAGCAATTTTCTGTAATATTTCAAAATGCTTTGCTTCCATATGTCCACCTGGAACTCTTACTCTTACCGCAGTCTTTCCTCTTTCCTTTGTAACTCTAAATGCATTCTTTTTCAACTTTTTTGTATTAATATCTATAGACATAGTTATCCCCCCTTTAATCCATTAAATGTTTAGCCTTAGTATAGTTAAACACTGGTCCTTCTAAACAGATATAAGTATCATCCATTTTACAGTGTCCACACTTACCTAGACCACAGCACATTTTTCTTTCATAGGAAACCCATATATTTTCTTCTTTGATTCCTCTTTTAAGAAACTCAGCTATAGTAAACTTTATCATTATTGGAGGTCCAACAGCCACCACTTGTGCTTCTTCTATATTTTCGATTTTTAAATCTTTAATATACGTAGTAATCAAGCCAACATTACCAGTATATCCTTCTTCAGCTTTATCTACAGTTACTGTAACATTTACACTTTCGCTCCACTTTTTTAGTGATTCTCTGAACAGTATATCGTCTGGTGATTTAAATCCAACTAAAAGATCAAGGTTCTTAACTTCATCTCTGTGTGCTGAAAAATAATCTACAATTCCTTTAACCGGAGCTAGTCCAGTTCCACCTGCAGCTACAATAACTTCTTTTCCCTTGTATATATTTACATCAAACCCATTTCCATAAGGTCCTCTCATGAAAAGTGTGTCTCCTGGGAAAAAAGTATGAATAACATCTGTAACTACTCCCACACGTCTGATTGTTAAATCTATATATCCTTCTCCTATTTCACAGACAGAAATTGGAGCTTCTCCATATTTAGGTATAGAAACCTCAAAGAATTGGCCAGGCTTTACATCACCTGTAAATTCCATTCTAAATGTATAATCAATATCTGTATGTGGAGTAATACTAATTATCTTACTAGCCTTTGGTAAATATATATTCTCCATTTACTTCACCTCTTCCATAGCATTGTTTAATTTATTTATACAATTGCAAAGTGAGATATACTCTGGACAGGCATCGTCACATCTCCCACAACCTACGCACATGTGATAACCAAATCTCTTCTTAAAGTCATAAACCTTATGCATAACTTTAAATCTCATTCTTTCACCTTGCTCTTTTCTAAAACTATGACCACCAGCCATATCTGAGAATCCATCTACTTGACAAGAAGCCCAGACTCTTCTTCTTTCTCCAGTCTTTTCATTATCCTTGTAGAATATATCCTGCATTGTAAAGCAAGCACAGGTTCCACAGACTGTATTGCATCTGCCGCAAGCTATACATCTTTGTGAATACTCTTTCCATCCACTCCAACCAAATACACTTGTATCTAAGTTTTCAGGAACTTTTACTTCTTTTTCGTTAGATTCTATGAATTTTGGACTTACTTCAGACTGTTCAGAAGCCTCAAAATATCCTTTAAAGCTTTCATCTTTACATTCAACAAAAACTTGTCCATCTACTACTTTTACAAATAAATCATATTCCTCTGTTTTATTACTTCCCATACTTGCACAGAAGCAGTTTTCAAAGCTGTTTTCACATTGCATAAGTACAAATTTAACTTTTTCTCTTAATCTCTTGTAATATGGATCTTCAGCACCATTCTTTAAATATATTTGATCTAATCTCTTAACAGCATGTATATCACAGCTTCTTAAGAATATTAACGCTTTCTTATCTTCTACTTTAGGTTCTGTTACACTATCTTCTGTAAAGTAGAAGATAGTTTGTGTAATTGGAAGAATAACTTCCTTTGGTGAAAAATTAGACTTCTTATTAAATTCTATTTCCTCAACCTTATTAACTTGTCCATACCTAACAGTATCTGTATCTGAGAAGGTACCCTTACCTTTTAAAAGTATAGGAGCATAAACCTTATATTCATCTCCTATTGCGGTTAAAAAATTATTAAACTTTTCTGAGTTTAACTTATATCCCATATTGATCCTCCTTATGTTACTTTATTTTAATTATCTAAATTCTTTAAGATTTTTTGTTAGATATATACCAATAAGCTATACCAACAAAAATCATTCCACCAACAATATTGCCTAAGGTAACTGCTGATAGATTATACATAAATCCATTGATGGATACTGCTGCTTTGTGTGGAATCATTAAAGCTATTGAAAGCAACGTCATATTTGCTACACTATGTTCAAAACCTGAAGTTATAAATGCAAACAAACACCAAAATACCATGATAAGCTTTGCAGCTTCATCCTTTAATTTGAAAAAGCACCATACTGCTAAACACACTAGAATATTACATAAAATTCCTCTTACAAATAGCTCCATATATGGTGCTGTCATTTTTGCAGCTGATGTTTTTAAAATAAATTCAGCTGTAGTACCTTTCCAAAGTCCTGATTGTACAAATAGTGCTGCTAACACTACTGAGCCTAAAACGTTTCCAATATAACTAAAAACCCATATGCCCCAAACTGAACTCCATGGGACCTTTTTCTCCAGAGCACCTATTGGCATAATCATGTTATTACCTGTAAATAGTTCTGAACCAGCGGCTAATACTAAACTTAATGCGATTCCAAAAGAAACTCCCATTGCAATTTTAGTAGCTGGCGCATTTACAGAGGATAGCAGTCCCCCTACCGTAAATATAAGTATAATTCCAAAACCTACAAACATACCCGCTAACGCCGATGCAATCAAATACCTGCTCTTACTTTCCTTTAAAAATGATGCCTTTTTTACTGCAGCTCCACTAAGTTTGTTAATTTCTTCGCTAAACAAATTTACCACCCTTTCAAATTTTTTATACTGTATTACATATCAACATAATTAATTTGTATAAATTGTGGGCTTACTTCAAACTGCTGCTTAGACTCACAAAGTATAATTTACAGTTTTGCATTTTTATAGTGGGGCGAAAGCATCTTGGTGTATGTTATTTCCCATCCCCCACTATATGATAAATATATCACAACTTCTTTTTAAACTCTGTGACGTCCATCACGTTTGTTAATTTTTTAAGCTTTACTAGTAGATGGGGAATTTTTTGATCCCATTTTAAATAACCATAAAATTATTAATGACATTGCAGCTAATGCTGTGAATACTAAAAAGCCTCTTGAAAATCCACTTAAATTTGCACCAGTTTTATCTATGAATGATGCCATTACAGGTGGTATTACAAAGCCTCCAAAGGCACCAATTCCTCCAACCCATCCTGAAGCTCCTCCTATTGCATGTGGAACTTCTTTTGGAAGTATTTTAAATACAGCAGCATTTGTTACACCCATTCCAACTGCTAAAAATAAAATTCCTATTATAGCTATTGGTAATGAACTAGCAATAACCATACAAATAGTTCCTATAAGCATTATAAAAATGGATACATTAGAAACTCTTTCGCCTCCAAGCTTATCAGCTATCTTTCCACCATATACTCTTACAACAGATGTAGTAATTGAGTAAACTGCAGTTAACACACCTGCCATTTTTATATTTAGTTTAAAGAAACTCATCCAGTAAGTAGGTAACCAGCTTGTTAGAGCTAAAAATCCTCCAAAAGTTGTAAAATATATTAATACTAGTGCCCATGTCTTCCAAGTCCTTGCAGAAATCATTAAACTTTCACTTACTTTATCATTTGGAAATAATTCTTGACCATACTCTTTTGATGCTATTCGTTTTGCTTCACTTTTTTCTACTCCAGCATCAATTAATTGAAAATACCATGCATTTTTGCCTATAATACAATACGCTATAGTTCCTATTATTAAAAATATTAACCAAGCTAAGTAAGAACCTGATAACCCCAATAATGGCAGTGCAACATTAGGTAGTAATAATGTAAATATTCCTGGTGCCAGGTTTCCAACACCTCCATATATTCCCAAAGCCGCTCCTTGTTTACTCTGAGGAAACCAATAAGATGCCTGGCTAACTCCAACGGAAAATGTTGCTATACCACAGCCAGATAATGCTCCAAAAATTAATAACAAAGAATAATACTGACTTAAATTTTGTTTGAAAAATGCCATAATTATGTACAAACCAGTCATGCCAATTATTGAAAGTCCAAGTAATGTGATAAAAGGTTTTCTTCCACCATTTATGTCTACCCAAGCTGCAAATGGAATTCTGAGCAATGAACCTGACAGATTTGGTATTGCAATAAGCAATGCTAGTAGAATAGGATTAAGAGTTGAAAAGCTTTGTTTAAAAACAGCAATTGTAGCTCCATAAAGTGCTACTGCAGCAAAGCCTACAAAAAAACCAGTGGTTGCTCCTGTTAGTCCTTGTTTTGAATTTCCCTTTAATTTTACAGAATTCATTATTTTTCCCCCTTTATTATATTTATTTCAAAAAATTGTTAATTATTTAACTTCATTTTATAAAGGAATTCCATTTATTTTTACGCTAAGTATATCACTATACATTTTTTTGTTCCGTGATTTATATCACGCTTTATGATTTTCTATTAGATTTTTAAAACAATTTTTTTCTTAAATGGTGAAACTATCAACTATGTCCAAAAACTCTATATAAAGAAAAAAGGTAATGACATGTCAATGGGATAAAACATATCATTACCTTTTCTCATTTAATATACATACTAATTTAGACTAACTAATACGTAAATTCAAAGTTTTCCTTAATATTAAAAAAATCTGAGTAATCTATCTTGAATATTGGCTTTTTAACCTTTGAAACATCAATTTTAGCTCTAATTAATTGAGTCAAAATACCAGCATAAGATAGATCTCCTTGAAGAATAGCCCCATAAATCCTGCCATCCTTATATATTACCTTTTTATAATTTCCATTATCATCACTTTCAATTTCAACTGTATAAGTTTCATCTGCAGGCTCATTAATTCCAAGGGACATTGTAGGAATTCCTAAAAAGTTCATTGTTGATTTGCTGGCAAAAAAATCAGTCATTTCACTTTTTACTCCTGCCATATTGCTTGCTGCAATAATTCCTTCCTTAACAGCTGTAGGCCAAATAGGATTTCTTCCTGTAACATCTCCTGCACCATAAATATCCTCACAATTTGTTTTTCCAGCGGCATCAATAATAAGTCCAAACTTATCTTTTTCAATTCCCGAACCTTCCAAAAATCCAACATTAGCACGAACACCAGCTGCAACTACTAATAAATCACAAGGAATTTTTTCTCCATTTGTTAGCAATATATCTGTAATCTTTCCTTCTTCATCAACAATTAATTCCTTAATTCCTTTTTCATAATACTGCTTAACGCCTTTACTCTCAAAACCTTTTTCATAAGCGGTCGCCGCTCTTTTATCAAGCTGAATTGAAAGCATGTGATCCTTCATTTCAACAAGAGCAATATTTTTACCAGTATGCAGTAAACCCGAAATAACATCTATTCCTATAAGTCCGGCACCCATAATTACTATATTGTCACATGTTTTTGATAGCTCCATTACCTTCTCACAATCATCAAAATTACGAAATCCAATAGCATTAGGTGCAGTTCTTAAATTTGGTATAGGTGGGAAGAATGTGTTAGATCCTGTTGCTATAAGCAATTTATCAAATTTCACTATTTCCCCATCTAAAAGCACAACTTCCTTTGAATTCACATCAATTTTAGCAGCTTCATTACCTCTAATCCATTCAATATTATTTTTATTTATAAAATCGTATTCAACAAATTCAAGCTTTTTAGCATCACGAATGCCTTCCATATAATGATGAAGTATACATCTAGAATAAATTTTATCGTCCTTCGATATTAATGTAATTTCAGCTTCTTTGTCTAAATTTCTAAGCTGACGGGCTCCATTAACTCCTGATGCCGAAGCACCTAAAACAACATATTTCATAAAACTCCCTCCCGTATTCCTTATTAGCACGTAAGGATTATTAATCCTTATGCTTCTTCTAATGTTATTGCTCCCATTGGACATTTTTCTACACACATAGGTTTTGGTTCATTATTTTCTGTACGATGAACACACATATTACATTTCATAATTTCCTTATATTCAATTCGATCACTTTTCAATACACCGTAAGGACATGCCATTATACACATATAACAGCTTGCACATCGTTCTTTATCATATTGAACCAATCCAGTTTCTCTATCTTTAGACATAGCACCAGTCATACATGTATAAACACATTCTGGTTTATCACAATGACGACAGAAAATAGGTGCAGGTTTAGTTTTACTATCTATAGTTACACGATTTCTTGCATCACTACTTTCATGGCTAACAATACAAGCAGTAACACAAGTTAAACATCCTATACATTTGCTTCTATCAATTTTTATTCTTTTCATAATTAGATTCCTCCCATTTTAATTTTGGAAATATTAATTGGAGTAGTCTTATATGAAGGTTCTTTAGAGTAAAAATCATATAAAGATGGTGTTAGATTATTGCATTCCAAATAATGTAAAGGCGCATAAAGCTCATCATATCTAACATTGTTTGTAAGCTTAACCATAAAATTTGAATGCTTTCCATTTATGGAAGAAACTTTAATCATTTCATTTTCTTTAATATCAATTTCTTTCGCAAGTTTAGTATTGATATAGATATATGCATCTTTAACACTGACATCTTCAACAAATGCAACTTCTCTTGTACGTGTTTGTGTATGCCATTGCCCAACACTTCCTCTACCTGTATTCAATGTGTATGGGAAATCTTTCGTAGCTACTAATGGATTTTCACACACTTCTTCAAATATAAACTTGGCTTTTTTTGAAGGTGTATAATACATATTATCTTCATATAAACGTCTTTGGTCATCTGTAAGAACTTCACCTTCCCTAAAAGGCCATTGTATTCCTTTTGAATTTACCAATCCATCATAACTAACTCCTGTCATATCACAAGGCATATTTCTTGAACACTCCTTCATTAAGTTAAATGCATCTCTTGGAGTTTTCCATTTATCAAGAAGATTTCCCATGCCTAATGCTTTTCCAATACCATATATAATTTCATAGTCACTTCTTTCATCTTCTGATTTCTTAAGAACTGGCTGCATAGCAGAAATACGTCTTTCTGTATTGATATATGTACCTTCTTTTTTTATACCAGGAACAGCTGGAAGATATATATCGCAGTCCTTCGAACTATCCGTATCACCATAGATATCTTGTACAACAAAAAGCTCTAATTTTTTCATTGCTTCTTTAAAAGTTTCATTATTGGTCCATGAATGACGAGGATTTGTACAGACAATCCATAAAGCTTTTATTTCTCCAGAAATTATCTTTTCAATGATAACGTTATAAGGCAGTGTTGGCTTATCTGCAAGTACATCCTCATTAACGCCAAGGACTTCTGCCACTCGTTTACGTCTAGCCGTATTGTCAAAATCTCCACCAGCGTAAAGCATTGTAGTATTGCTATATGCACGAGAACCCATTGCATTACACTGACCTGTAATAGAATTAGCCCCAGTACCTGGTTTGCCAATATTACCTGTCATTAAAGCCAAATTAATAATAGCTTGAGCAGTTCTAACTGCTTCATATCCTTGGTTAACTCCCATAGTCCACCAAAATGAAACCCTTTTACCCTTATGAATTAATTCTACCAATTCTAAAATGGAGGCTTCACTAAGCCCTGTTGCTTCAGCTGCTTTTGTGGCAGTATATCCTTTAACAAATTCCTTAAAATCTTCAAAGCCTTCTGTATAATTCTTTATATATTCATTATCTATGTATCCTTTTTCTATAAGCTTATTAGCTACAGCATAAAGCAGTATTAAATCTGTTTTTCCTTTAATACCATACCAATAATCAGCATTCTGTGCTGTTTCTGACTTTCTTGGATCTATAACTATTAATTTTTTATTTTTATTTTCTTTTATTCTTCCCCATAATATAGGATGAGCCAAAACTGGATTAGCTCCAATTAATATTATTGTATCAGAAAGTTCTGCATCTTTTAATGTATATGGTGGTGCATCAAATCCAAAACTCTGCTTATGAGCAACTACTGATGTTGCCATACATAGTCTAGTATTTCCATCAACATTGGTCTTTAAGTAATTTCTCATTACGTGACCAAATAATGCAAACTCCTCCAAGGCTAGTTGGCCAGTACCTAGACCTGCAACACTCTCTCTTCCATACTTTTCTTGCAACTCTAAAAACTTATCTGCAACTAGTTTATATGCATCATCCCAAGGAATTCTTTTAAAAGAACCATCTTTTTGTCTAAGCCTAGGTAATGTTGATTCTCTTACTATTGTTTGCTGCTTATCCAATGAAATTCCTTTGATACATGAAAAACCATTGTTCACTGGATAACCTTTTGTTGGTATTACTTTAACTATTTTATTGTCTTCAACATAAAAGTCTAAATTACAATCTAAGGCGCAATAATTACATGTTGATTGAATTTTTTTCATAACTACCCCTCTTTCCCAAATTTAGTATTAATGGTTGCATTATTCACATTTATATCATTGATTATTTCAAAAAATTGTTAATTATTTAACTTAAACTCTTTAAAAAAGAATATTTTTTCCTATTAATTGTAAGTATATCATTGTATATTTTTTTGTTCCGTGATTTATATCACATTTTATGGGTTATTGAAAAATAATATCTAAAACTATTCTGATGTGTATTTCTTAAATTTATAAATAAAAAAAGCCTACTCAAAAGTAGACTTTTCTAACATTAAATTTTATCCAACATATTGTTTTATTTTTTTTATATACCTTCTATCATTGCTTATCCGCAAAAGGCTTTCTATAAAATATTTACTGTGACTTTTAGGCATCCGTTTCTTTTCCACTAATTTAATCATAACCATACATATATCATATTTTTTCACATGAGTATGTCCATACTTAAAATCTTTATGCCTATTGTGAACTATATAACCATCCCCAGTTTTATAAACCTTAAAATCTGGACTTTGATATATTTGTGTGCTCACTTCCATCACCCCATAATTATAGTATCGCGATATTGATATTATTATAAAAATATTAAAGATAACTATATATTATGCATAAATATCTGTATAGAAAACTAGTATATATTATATTTTATCACATATACTAGTTTTTCGTTACAATTATGAAATGTTTTAATATTCTAATTAAACGTTTATTTCTGCTTCTTCTCCTAATAAATCTTTATTTTTCTCTAATATAGGTTTTATTTGTTCTTCTACAAAATCTACTACTTGTCCTGGTGCTCTTCCAACAAACTTCACTGGATCTATTAGTGATAATATTTCTTCTGAAGTCATATTAAAGAAAGAATCATTTATTATTCTTTCTATAAGATCATTATCCTTTCCTTCAACCTTTACCATTTTAGCCGCTTCCATGGAATGCTGTCTTATTCTTTCGTGAAGTTCCTGTCTATCTCCACCTTTTTTTACAGCTTCCATAATTATATTTTCTGTTGCCATAAAAGGAAGTTCCTTTTTAACATGTGATTCAATAACTTTTGGATATACTACCATGTTGGAGGATACATTCATATAAAGATTTAATACACCATCTAATGCTAAGAATGCTTCCGCTACAGATATTCTCTTATTTGCAGAATCATCTAATGTTCTTTCAAACCATTGAGTAGCAGCTGTTATTGCTGGATTCAATGAATCAACTATTATATATCTTGAAAGAGCACCTATTCTTTCTGATCTCATAGGATTTCTCTTATATGCCATAGCTGATGAACCTATCTGATTCTTTTCAAAAGGTTCTTCCATTTCCTTCATATTCTGAAGTATTCTTAAATCGTTACTAAATTTATATGCACTTTGAGCAACTTCTGAAAGAGTATTAAGTATTGTTGAATCTAACTTTCTTGTGTAAGTTTGACCTGTTACCATGAATTCCTTTTTGAATCCCATCTTTTCAGTAACCATTCTGTCTAAAGTTTTTACTTTAGATTCATCTCCATTAAAAAGCTCCATAAAGCTTGCTTGAGTACCTGTAGTTCCCTTTACTCCTCTGAATCTCATATGATCTATTAAAAAGTCTATGTTTTCTAAATCTAAATAAAGATCTTGAATCCAAAGTGATGCTCTTTTACCTACAGTAGTTAATTGTGCAGGTTGAAGATGGGTAAATCCAAGAGTAGGTAAATCTTTATATTCTAAAGCAAATTTAGTTAAAGAATTTATGGTATTAATGATTTTCTTCTTTATTATAAAAAGAGCTTCTTTCATTACTATTAAATCGGTATTATCTCCTACATAACAGCTAGTAGCCCCTAAATGTATTATTCCCTTAGCTTTAGGACATTGTACACCATATGCATATACATGACTCATAACATCATGTCTTACTTCTTTTTCTCTCTTTTCTGCTACTTCATAATTTACATTATCTACATTTTCTTTCAGTTCTTTTATTTGTTCATCACTTATGTTTAAACCTAGCTCTTTTTCACATTCAGCTAGAGCTACCCATAATTTTCTCCAAGTCTTAAATTTCATTTCATCAGAAAATAAATAACTCATTTCCTTAGATGCATATCTAGTATTTAAAGGTGTGTTATATATATCTCTTTGTTTCATAATAAAAGTACCTCCAATGCGTATATAATTTATAATTGTGCCTTTTTAATTCATATTATAACATATGTTTAATTCATTTCATATATATTATGTTCGTATTTTTATTTTTTATTATTTAACTTCAATAAGTTGTTCTATTTTATGTATTGTGGTTAATATAATTTACTATATTAAGTTTATTAGATTTGGGGGGATGAGAATTTATGTACAAGTTTAGCATTTTAGACAAAATTTCTCTCGTATTAGTAGTATTAGGTGCTATTAACTGGGGACTTATAGGTTTATCAAATATTAATTTAATAGGACTTTTTTTAGGAGAACCAGCTGATTTAATAGGTAGGCTTATCTATATATTAGTAGGTGTATCTGGTCTTAACATATTACTTATTCTTTTTAGAATGAAAAGAGCTGTAAATATTAGTCCAATAAATAAAAGGCTCTAAAAGAGCCTTTTATTTATAAAAATCAAATATTATTCATCTAATGAATCTATTAATTTAGTAACTTCTTCTACAGCTAATGATTCATCATCACCTGATGCAGTAATTTTAATAGTTGCATTTTTAGTAACTCCTAAAGATAAAACTCCTATTAAACTTTTCACATTAGCCTTTTTTCCGTCAAACTCTATACTTATGTCTGATTTAAAAGAAGACGCTTTCTTTACTAATAATGTAGCTGGTCTAGCATGTAAACCAGTTGCACTTTTAACTATAACTTCTTTTGATACCATTTAGTTCACCTCTATTTTAAAATTTTACATTGTACTAACTTTTCAATTCAATTATATCATTTTCTGCGGATGTTTCAACAATTATTTTTGTATGAAAATGGTTACATTGTAATAAATTTTACTTATGTCGACTTATTTATATATAATAGTATACCTAAATTTATGATTCTTATTGCAATTCACCTACGAATTTTTCTATTCTATCTAATCCTGCTTTTATGTTATCCATAGATGTAGCATAAGATAGTCTTACATAGTTATCCATACCAAATCCTATACCTGGTATAACTGCAACCTTTTCTTTTTCTAAAAGTGCTTGTGAAAAAGTTAATGAATCCTTAATTTTACATTCATTAGACTTTTTACCAAATGTCTTTGATATATTCATCATTACATAAAAAGCACCTTTAGGTTCAGTGCAAGATAAGTTTTCTATTTCATTTATCTTTTTTACCATATAATCTCTTCTGCTTTTAAATTCTTTTACCATTTTTTCAATTTGTGCTTCATCACCATTTAAAGCTGCTACAGACGCATATTGCGCAATTGAATTAGGATTGGCTGTAGTATGACTTTGGAGACTTGACATCAATTTTATTATTTCTTCATTAGCTGCGGCATATCCTATTCTCCAACCTGTCATAGAATAAGTTTTAGAAACTCCATTTATAGTTATAGTCCTATTATAAGCATCCTCTGAAAGACTGCCAATACTTATATGTTTTTCATCTCCATATATAAGTTTTTCATATATTTCATCAGATAGTATTATTAAATCATGCTTCTTAGCTAACTGCGCTATGGCTGTTAATTCTTCTTTTGTATAAACAGTTCCTGTAGGATTATTAGGACTATTTACAAGTATAATCTTTGTTTTATCTGTTATTGCTTTTTCTAAATCCTTTATATCATATTTAAAATTATTAGCTTCGCTAGTTTCCACAAATACAGGTACACCATCTGCTAATTTTACTAGTTCAGGATAACTTACCCAATATGGTATTGGTATTATAACCTCATCTCCAGGATTTAATGTTGCTGAAAAGGCATTTGCCAAGCACTGCTTTGCCCCTGTAGAAATTATAATCTGTGAAGCATTGTATTTTAGGCCATTATCCTTATAAAACTTATTAGCTATAGCTTCCTTTAATTCTGTAATTCCAGATGCAGCTGTATACTTTGTAAATCCCTGCTTTATAGCTTCGATAGCTGCATTTTGTATGTTTTCTGGAGTATTAAAATCTGGTTCTCCAGCTCCAAATCCAATTACATCAATTCCTTCTGACTTCATCTTTTTAGCCTTTGCTGTTATGGCCAATGTAATAGATGGTTGAATTTGCTGGGCTTTTTTTGATAGTATCATTTTTACTTCCTCCATATATAGTAAATTTTAAATATTTAACTAAATTGCAACTTAAAAATTTCGTTTAGTTATAATATACCATCATATTGGCATGTTTACAATTAAATATTTTATTTTTTGCAATTTGACAAACGTGATTCATGCATAATAACTATATTCAGATTTACTTAAAGATACTTATTACTACCTTAAATTAGTAATTTTAACTTCTAGATACCAATATTACACCTATTATAATAAAAACAACACCTGCTATTCTTATTATTGATATATTTTCTTTAAATATAAAATAAGAAAAAAACATTATTAGTACATATCCTATACTAACCATAGGATATGCATAACTTAACTCTACTTTACTTAAAACTTTTATCCACAATAAAAAACTTACTCCATAAGATATAATACCACACATTACTGGTACATTTTTCAAAATTCCTAAAATACTAGGTATTAAATAACTACCAGAAAAATTCAGCTGTAAATTAACTGCTCCATATTTAACTAAAACCTGTCCAATAGCTCCTAAAAAAACTGAAATTAAAATCAAACCTATCATACTCGCAACTCCTTATATCTATTTATTAAAGCATTAATGAAGCTATAAAAGCTATATATCATTATAAATATTTCAGGGAAAGCATATCTCCCTTGGCCTTCCGTTACAAAATAAACTGAAGTAAACATAAAGAACAATACAACTAAATACAAATCAAATTTACTCAACAATTCAGTTTGTTTCTTAAATATACTTTTTAAAATACATATGCTGTAAATTAGTATATATATAATACCAAAACCAAATATTAATTTTCTTATATTATTAGTTATAGTTAACATAGTTGTTTTAGTATGTTCGCTTATTCCAGTTCCATAAGTACTATATGAAATATCATCTCCTACAAAATATGTATTAAACAATCTTTTAAATCCTAATTCTAGAAATTGTACTGGATGCTCTTTAATCCACTTCTTTGATGCACTGCTTAACATTTTATTCTTCTGAGTCATGTTAGCACTTTTGTATTCATCTGTTTTTACTATAGAATTTTCTACTTCTTCTGCTGGCATCCATCTTCCTACCTTATTTTGAGAATTGTTGTTTATATATAAAACTATTCCCCCATTATTAGATACATAAGTAAGTTGTCCCATAAGTTTTGTATTTCTATAAAGCCAAGGAGAAATTACTAATGTAGAAATTAAAAGAACCACAAAAGAATTTTTAATAGATTTCACAAGTTTCTTTTCTTTAAGCAAATCAACTAAAAATATTGCAAAGAAAAATATTGCAAAAAAAGGCTTTACCATAGTATTTAATCCAGTTAAAATACCTATCCATAAATATTTAAATTTTCCACTTCCAAAATATATATTAGTGATTAAAAGTAAAATTGTGGTAAACAGCACTTCTGTTGCAAGCATACTATTGTAAAATATGTTATTAGGCATAAATACAAATACAGCAAATATTATTTTCTTTTTTCCTTCTTTGATGTCCAATTTGTCTAGTATAGAAATAAAGCATATATTACTTACAAGGGTAAGCAATATATTAAATATTTTTGCTTTAAGTATGCTAGCCCCAAACAACTTAAATATGCCTCCTAATACTATACAATATCCTACAGATGTATAAGTATCTCCCCAAGGGAGTCCATTAGCTATATCAACTGATAAATTGTAGTAATAGTCAAAATCAGAAAAGGGCTGTGTATTTACAAAAGTCACCCATAGTATAGAAGCTAATAACCCCAAAACTAGTACAACTTTGTAATACATATTTTCTTTTAAACTTTTGATTTCCATGTATAAAATCCTTTCTAAAACTGTAAGTTTAATTCTTATTATAATTTAAAATATATTATGGCTAAAACTGATATTCCCCACATAACTATATTTATTAGAAAAGGCTTATCCTTTCCAAACACGTCCTCTGGCTTTCCACCTATATTCTTCTTGTCCATTAAATACTCATATCTAAAAATCCCATATAAAATAAACGGAATGGTAAATATCATGGTTTTACTTTGTACAGAACTAAAAGTATATAAGCAATAAGCCATAAGAATAGATGGCGTTACTATAGTCAACATTTTATCTATCATACCAACTGAATACTCTTCAAGTATTTTTCTGTGAGAGCCGCTCTTATCTTTTAGTGTTATAATTTCACTTTTTCTCTTGTTAAGTGCTAAAAATAGCGACAATAGAATTGTACACAAGAACAGCCATGAAGATACTTGCACTCCAGTAGCAAGACTTCCACTTTCCACTCTTAAAACAAATCCAAAAGTAATTACCATAACATCAATAATTACTATGTTTTTTAACTTAAAACAATAAGCCACATTTATTAACATATATGCTATAAGTATAGCTGAAACTTTAATACTTAAGTACATATATGAAAAAAACAATACAGCACAAACAATGAAAAAGTCAAGGATAATTGCTTGCTTTTTTGATACTCTTCCACTTGGTAGTGGTCTATTTTTTTTATCTGGATGGCATCTATCCTTTTCTATATCAACTATATCATTTAATACATATATAGAAGAAGATGTAAAACAAAATAAAATAAAAGTTAAAACATTTGCATACAATATATGTGTATTAAAAAACTTTCCTGAAAAAACTATAGCTGCAAATATAAAAAAGTTTTTAATCCATTGCTTTGGTCTCAATAATTTCACAATTGCCTTAATGTCCATTTTTTCCTCCTAAAAATCAAAGGTTGTATTATTATATACCTTTTACATTTTAGCACAGCATACAATATAGTCAATATAATTTGAATTAACAGCTATAATAAACTAAAGGATTTGAATTAAAATTCAAATCCTTTTACAAATCTTATTATTCCTATCTTGGCTGCACGATTAACTTTATAGCAGTTCTTTCTTCTCCATCTATCTCAATGTCAGTAAATGCTGGAATACATATTAGGTCTATTCCACTTGGTGCTACAAATCCTCTTGCTATAGCCACAGCTTTTACAGCTTGATTCAATGCTCCTGCTCCTATAGCTTGTATTTCTGCAGCTCCTCGTTCTCTTAAAACTCCTGCTAGAGCACCTGCAACTGAATTTGGGCTTGATTTTGCTGAAACTTTTAATACTTCCATAATAAACCTCCTATATGTTATATTAACTTAATTAGTTATTGTTACTACTTTATAATATTCTACAAAAAATTAAAAATTCCTTTTAAATTTTGTAAAGCTTTAAACTTTACAGAATTCAAAAGGAATAATTATCATTTTAACTATTTTGCATATTCGATGGCACGTGTTTCTCTTATAACATTAACCTTTATTTGACCAGGATATTCTAATTCATTTTCTATGATTTTAACTATATTCCTTGCCATTTCAATAGCACCTGCATCATCAATTTCTTCTGGTTTTATCATAATTCTGATTTCTCTACCTGCTTGAATGGCATATGACTTTTCTACGCCTTCACATGTGTTTGCTATTTCTTCCAATTTTTCTAACCTTTTAATATAAGCTTCTAAAGTTTCTCTTCTTGCTCCAGGTCTTGCAGCTGATATTGCATCTGCTGCTTGAACAAGTACCGCTTCTAAGGATATAGATTCTACATCCCCATGATGAGCTGCAATAGCATTAACTATTATAGCAGACTCACGATACTTTTTGGCAACTTCTGACCCAATGATAGCATGAGGCCCTTCTACTTCATGATCCACAGCCTTACCTATATCATGTAGTAATCCTGCTCTCTTAGCTACAGTTGGATCTATTCCAAGTTCTGAAGCCATAAGACCTGCTAAATAAGCAACCTCTATAGAATGTTTTAGTACATTTTGACCATAACTGGTCCTATATTTCAATCTTCCTAATAATTTTATTAATTCTAAATGAAGACCGTGTACTCCTGTTTCAAAAGTTGCTTGTTCGCCTTCTTCTTTGATATCATTTTCAACTTCTTTTTTAGCTTTTTCAACCATTTCTTCAATTCTTGCTGGATGAATTCTTCCATCAATAATCAATTTTTCTAACGCTATTCTTGCTACTTCTCTTCTTATTGGATCAAATCCTGAAAGAATTACTGCTTCAGGTGTATCATCAATAATTAAATCTACACCAGTAAGAGTTTCAAGGGTTCGTATGTTTCTACCTTCTCTACCTATTATTCTTCCTTTCATTTCATCGTTAGGAAGAGTAACTACATGAACTGTAGTTTCAGCTACATGATCTGCTGCACACCTTTGGATAGCACAAGTTATTACTTCTCTTGCCCTCTTGTCTGCTTCCTCTTTTGCTTTTGTTTCCACTTCTTTAATCATCATTGCAGATTCATGTTTTATTTCCTTACTAACTTCTTCTAATAAAATTTCTTTAGCTTCTTCAGTTGTTAAACCTGAAAGCTTTTCTAATTCTTGTCTTTCTTTTTCATATAATTTCTCTACATTTGCTTGAATTTCATTAATCTCTTGTTGTTTTTTACTTATACTTTCTTCTCTTTTTTCCAACATATCACTTTTTTTATCAAGCAATTCTTCTCTTTGGATTAATCTTCTTTCAAGCCTTTGGCTTTCATTTCTTCTATCTCTTGATTCTTTTTCTAAATCTGATCTTAATTTATGAACTTCTTCCTTAGCTTCAAGTATAGCCTCTTTCTTTTTAGACTCAGCATCTCTTTCTGTTTCTTCTTTTAATCTATTAGACTCTTCTTGAGCCTGTGATTTTATAGCATACGCTTTATTTTTTACAACATAAAACTCTACTAATAAACCAATGGCTATTATTACGCCAGCAATAATTTCATATATAATAGGACTCACATGAACACCTCCTTTGCTTTTTGTGCATCTATCCTTTAGTTAAATATGCAAGCATAGAAAAGGTGACATATTTATTCAATTGGTAATTAATTTAATACATGATAAACCAGAATTTGTCTTAATTTTATATTATATTTTGCCCATTGTCAAGTTTTATGTGCATTATTTCAGTTATTGTCTTTCTTACTAATTCCTTCAATAAATTACACCAATAATTGTTTAATAAAATCGCAAGTTTTTTACAACTTGCGATAACCTAAACACTATTTATTTTCAGAATTAGCTTCTTGTTTTGATTTATTTTCATTCTTAGCTTCAGCTTTATTAGCACTAGGTTTAATAATAGGTAACTCATATTTTTCCCTTATTTTATTTTCTATTTCACATAATATACTTGAATTTTCCTTTAAAAATTGTTTTGCATTTTCTCTTCCTTGACCAAGTCTATTTTCTTTATATGCAAACCATGCTCCACTTTTCTGTACAAGTTCTTCCCTTACTCCTACATCTAATACATTTCCTTCTCTTGATATTCCTTGATTATACATTATATCAAATTCCGCTTGTTTAAATGGTGGTGCAACTTTATTTTTAGTAACTTTTACTCTTGTTCTATTACCTACAATTGAATCTCCCTGTTTTATGGAATCTATTCTTCTAATATCCATTCTTACTGAAGCATAGAATTTTAATGCTCTTCCACCTGGTGTAGTTTCAGGATTTCCAAACATAACACCAACTTTTTCCCTTAATTGGTTTATAAATATAATCACACATTTTGACTTATTTATAGCTCCTGTAAGTTTTCTCAAAGCTTGAGACATAAGTCTTGCCTGTAATCCCACATGTGAATCTCCCATTTCTCCTTCTATTTCAGCCTTAGGAACTAAAGCCGCAACAGAATCTACAACAATTACATCGACAGCTCCAGATCTTACTAAAGCTTCAGCTATTTCTAATGCTTGTTCTCCTGTATCTGGTTGGGATACTATTAAGTTTTCTATATCTACACCTAATGCTCTTGCATAAACTGGATCTAATGCATGCTCTGCATCTATAAATGCAGCAGCTCCTGCAGCTTTTTGCGCTTCAGCTACTATATGCAGTGCAACAGTAGTTTTACCTGAAGATTCAGGGCCATATATCTCTACTACTCTGCCTCTTGGAACACCACCTATCCCTAAAGCTATATCAAGATCTAAACATCCTGTTGATATAGCTTCTATATCTAAAGTACTATGTTCCCCTAATTTCATTATAGATCCTTTTCCAAATTGTTTCTCTATCTGTCCAAGTGCAGCTTCTAAAGCCTTTAACTTTTCGCCATTAACGTTTCCCAAAAGGGTCACTTCCTTTCTTAAATTACAATATATAATAATATAAAACTCGCTTATCACAAATTCGAACACTTGTTCTAAACTAATTATATAATATATTACATTCATGGTCAACTACATAAATCTAATTAAAAATAACATTTTTAACTTTACAATGTAATTATTGACAGTATTGCATGTATCTAGTCCACAAACAAAAAAATAAGATACAATTTTCAAAATGAATAATAATTAATAATCAGCTAAGAAAGTTCTTTACTGTAAAAAGTAACTTTCTTAACTATTAAATATCCACTAAAATATTGTATCACATTTTACTTATCATGCTAAATTTTATTTTCTATTTGTCTGTTCTCATTACTTCCTTATTTTTAACAAAATAATCCACACCTGAAATTATAGTAATAATCACTGCTAATCCCATTGCTACATCTGTAGTTATATTTAAAAATTTATGTGGGTAATTAATAAACCTTTTAATAATTCCCAAAGATACATGATTATAATTCAAGTTTACCAATGCTAATACAATTGCTATTATTTGGGTTACTGTTTTAGCCTTTCCCCATTTACTAGCTGCTATAACTATACCTTCTGCTGCAGCTACTGTTCTCAAGCCTGTTACTGCAAATTCTCTAGCAATAATTATTGTAGCTACCCAGTTTGGTATTATACGATATTCCACTAATGATATTAATGCTGCTGTAACTAATAACTTATCTGCCAAAGGATCCATAAATTTGCCAAACCTAGTTACTTGATTTCTACTTCTTGCTATGTATCCATCCAGCTTATCTGTAATTGAAGCTATTATAAATATAGCAATGGCAATAAGTTTACCATAAGGTACACCTTTTATAGTTATAAATATTAGAAAGAAGGGAATTAATAAAATTCTTAATATCGTAAGTTTATTTGCAAGATTCATCACATACAACTCCTATTAAATCATATTCCAAGCTATGAGTAATCTTTACGTTAACTATGGACCCAATTTCCAAATTCTTATCACAGTTAAAGTAGACTAACCCATCTATCTCTGGTGTCATCTCATAGTTTCTTCCATACCATTCTTCTTCTTTACCTTCTACTATAACTTCATACACTCTTCCGATTTTATTGCTATTGATCTGTTTTGATATTTCCTGTTGAATACTCATCAGTTCTTCTTCTCGACTTTCCTTTACCTTTTCATCGATCTGATTTTTCATTAAAGCTGCTGGAGTTCCATCTTCTCTGGAATACTTAAATACTCCTAACTTATCCAGTTTTTCCTCCTTAATAAAATCTTTTAATTCCTGAAAGTCTTCTTCAGTTTCTCCTGGAAAGCCTACTATAATAGATGTTCTAAGTACAATATTTTTTACTTTTTCTCGAAGTTTATTTATATTATTTAATATCTCTTCTTTAGTTCCTCTTCTTCCCATAGCCTTTAAAATATTATTACTTATATGTTGAAGTGGAATATCTAAATATTTACATACTTTAGTATTAGTTGCTATTTCATCTATAAGTTCTTCTGTAATTTCTTCTGGATAACAATAAAGTATCCTTATCCAATGAATATTCTCTATTTTAGAAAGCTCACGTATAAGTTCACTAAGAGCTTTTTTATCATATATGTCTGTTCCATATCTAGTAGTATCTTGGGCTACAAGTATTATTTCTTTAACCCCTTGCTGTGCTAAACTTTGTGCTTCTTTTATAATATTTTCCATTGATCTACTTCTATATTTTCCTCTTATTTTAGGAATTATACAATAAGTGCAAAAATTATTACAGCCTTCTGCTATTCTTATGTAAGCTGTATGAGATGGAGTTGTTAAAATTCTTTCTCCTTCATTTATTCCTGCATCTTTATATTCACAGCTATAAACCTTTTCTTCACTATTTTTAATACACTTATCTATGCTTTCATTTAATTTATCATAATCATTAACTCCTAGCATTACATCTATTTCCGGCATAAGCTCCATAAGTTCTTTACCATATCTTTGAGTAAGACATCCTGTTACTACAAGCAATTTACAATTATATTTATTTTTATATTTAGCCATTTCCAGTATAGTATCTATAGATTCTTGTTTTGAAGATTCTATAAATCCACAGGTGTTTACAATTATTATGTCTGCTTTTTTTGCATCATTTATTATTTCATTGTTAGCTTTAATATTGCTGAGAATAATTTCAGAATCTATTCTATTTTTATCACATCCCAAACTTATTAGTCCAACTTTTAAATTATCCACTATTTTTCCTCCTGAATATATACTGTTAAAATTAAAAAACACACACTTTATTTTAAATCTACTTTTTATATTTTACAAGTAAGTTTTTAGATTTAATTACAAATCTTCTCGATTTATAAGCACCTGCCTTGGTTTACTTCCATCTCTCCCTGAAATAATTCCTCTTTCCTCCATTTGGTCTATTATTCTAGCAGCTCTATTATATCCTATTCTAAGTCTTCTTTGTAAAAGCGATGTAGAAGCTTGACCTGCATCAACAACTATTCTGGTAGCTTCACTCAATAATTCATCACATTCTGAATTGCTTCCACTTGTACTACTATCTATTTGATTTATTATTTCATCTTTATATTCTGGTTCTCCCTGCTGTTCTTTAATAAAGTTAACCACATTTTCTACTTCATTTTCTGAAATGAATGCGCCTTGTATTCTTACAGGTTTAGGCTCCCCTACAGGATAAAATAACATGTCACCTTTTCCTAAAAGCTTTTCTGCACCAGTGGTATCAAGTATAGTTCGAGAATCTATCTGGCTTGATACAGCAAAAGATATCCTCGATGGTATATTAGCTTTTATAACTCCTGTAATAACGTCAACAGAAGGTCTTTGTGTTGCAATAACTAAATGCATTCCTGCAGCTCTTGCCATTTGTGCTAGCCTTCCTATATAATCTTCAATATCATTTGGACATACCATCATTAAATCTGCTAATTCATCAATAATTATTACCACAAAAGGTAACTTACTTTCAATTTTGCCTTTTTCAAATAATTCATTATAACCTTCAATATTTCTCACTGAATTTTCTGCAAAAAGCTTATATCTTCTAGTCATTTCTTGAACAGCCCAATTTAAAGCACCTGCAGCTTTTTTAGGATCTGTAACCACAGGTATCAAAAGATGAGGTATTCCATTATAAACACTGAGTTCAACTACTTTAGGATCTATCATTAAGAGCTTTACATTTTCTGGTGAGTATTTATAAAGCAAACTTATTATAAGTGTATTTATACATACACTTTTACCAGAACCAGTTGCACCTGCTATAAGCATATGAGGCATTTTGCTAAGATCAGATACAACACAATTTCCTCCTATATCTTTTCCTAAGCAGTAAACCAAATTTTTATTATAATTTGCAAATTCAGGTGACTCTATAACTTCTCTCAAATAAACAGGTGTTAAATCTCTATTAGGTACTTCTATTCCTATAGCAGATTTACCAGGTATAGGAGCTTCTATTCTAACTCCTGAAGCTGCAAGTCCTAATGCTATGTCATCAGATAAATTAACTATTTTACTTACCTTCACTCCTGGACTTGGTTGTAGTTCAAATCTGGTAACTGAAGGACCTTTGCTAACTTGATTTACATTAGCCTCAACACCAAAACTAGCTAAAGTCTCAACTAACTTATTAGCATTACTGATTAATTCCCTTTTATCCTCTTTATTTAATTTAGATTGAACATTGAGCTTAAGCAAGTCTATCGGTGGAATTTTATATTTGATACTTTGTACATTATGACCTATTTTTATCTGTCTATCAAGTTCCATGTTAATTGAATCATCTACTGCTTTATCTGCAGCACATTGAATTTGCACTTCTGGAACCTTGTCCCTTAATTTTTCATCTTTTTTAATTTCAATATCCTTTACTTCTTCATCAGTTTTCTTATCTCCTGCTTTCATAAAGTCTAATATCTTTATTCTATTATTTATATTTTTTATAAAACTTTGCTTTTCATCATTATTTTCTAAATGATCACCTTTTATGTCTTCTTTTTCTTGAATAATTTCATCATCCACACCATCATCTTTTAGTGCATATTTAATATTATGTAATATATCATATATGCTAATCTTACTCATTAATATGAAGCATATTATATATATAGCAATAAAAATCACATAGCAACCTGCAGTACCAAATAAATTCAATAAAGGTATATCGATTAAAAAGCTTATAATTCCTCCATGTACTATTTTGTCTGTCTCATATATCTTTTTTATACCTAGGCTTATATCATTATTTACATAATAATTAGGCATTAATATCATCTGTATAAATAATAAAGTATTTATTATAGAAATTAGTATTCCATAAAATTTCTTACTAAAGCTTATCCTATTTTTTTTTACTATGCAACAAAATCCTATAAAAATTATTAAAATAGGAAAAATAAAGGCTCCAAGTCCTGCAATGGCTATTAATATCTTTCTTACAAACTTGCCTAAGATGCCTGAGGCTTCAGAAGAAAAAACACTAATTACCATGAGTATTCCTATAGTAACTAATAAAATGCCTTTTATATCACTATTTAATTCATATTTTTCCTTTTTCCTAGCCATTTTTCTAGCCATGTAACTTATCACCTCCAGTTAATAATTCTACATTTAATAAGGATTTCCTTTCAAATTTTCTATAAATATAAATTACCATAGGAAGCACCTATGGTGATTTTTACTAAAAACTATTTTTCCTCCATAAGAACATTTAATTTCTTTATGGCATCACTTATGCCCCCTACCTGATCTATAAGTCCAGCTTCTACTGCCTGTTCTCCTATTAATATAGTGCCCATATCATTTAAAAGCTCATCTGTCTGAACCATAAGTTTTTGCACCTGTTCTCTCTTTATTTTGGATGTTCTAACTATGAATTCTGTTATTCTTTCCTGCATTTTGTTAAAATATTCAAAGGTTTGAGGAACACCTATAACTAAACCATTCATTCTTATAGGATGAATAATCATAGTAGCTGAAGGTGATATAAAAGAATAATCTGCTGCAGTAGCAAGTGGTACTCCTATGGAGTGTCCTCCTCCAATAACTAAAGAAACTGTAGGCTTACTTAAACTTCTTATCATCTCAGCTATGGCAAGTCCTGCTTCAACATCACCACCTACAGTATTTAAAACTATCAGCAATCCTTCTATATTGCCATCATTTTCTATATTTATTAATTGAGGTATAACGTGTTCATATTTAGTACTTTTACTTTGTGGAGGTAAAATCATGTGTCCTTCTATTTGCCCTATTATAGGGAGCACCTGAATTTTATCCTTATTTTTTTCATTATTCATAACACCTAGTTCTTTTATGCTTTCCAAGTTTTCATTCTTATTATCATTTTCTTCTGGCATAATAATCCCCTCCTTAACACAAGTTTATTTTGTGCATTAAAGAGGACACCTATTCATTTTAATATTATTCTTTTCCCAACTTAAATTCACTATGAAGTGAATTTATAGCATTATCTGCATCCTTCTCTTCTACAAGACACCATATAGTTGTATGTGAATCCGCAGTTTGAAGCACTTCTACATTATTCATTAACAGTGCTTTTAATATTTTTGCCATAACACCTGGAATACCTCTCATTCTACTTCCAATTACAGCAATTTTTGTACAGTGCTCAACAAAAGAATATTTTAACCCTAAATTCTCCATAACTATTTTAAAATCTTCCATATCTTTTTCGTCAATAGTGAATATTTTTTCTTTTGGAAATACATTAATTAAATCTATACTTATCATATCATTAGCCAATTCATCTAATAATATATGGTAATTTTCATTATTTTTATTTTGTTCAAATTCTACCGTAATTTGAACTCTATCTCCCATAGAAGTTATTCCAGTTATCACGTTATGTGAATTAGGTATTACATGATTACTTATTATAGTACCCTTGCACTCATTAAGAGTATTCTTAATAACAAGAGGTATATTTCCTTTCATTGCAACTTCTACAGCACGAGGATGTATTACCTTTGCTCCTTGATCTGCAAATTGAAAAACTTCATTATACCCTATTTTTTCAATTAATAAAGCATCTGAAACTATTCTAGGATCTGCAGTCATTATACCATCTACATCTGTATATATTTGAACTTCCTCAGCTTTTAATGCTACTCCTAAAAGAGAAGCTGTAACATCACTTCCACCTCTTCCCAAAGTAGTAATAAAATCTTTTTCACTTCTTCCTTGGAAACCTGCCACTACTGGAATTTTGCCTTCTTTTATTATATTCATTATATTATCTGTGTCTACTCTTAAAACAGAAGCATCATTGTAATTATCATTAGTTATAATCCCTGCTTGTCCCCCTGTTAGCGGTACTGCTTGTAAATTTTTCTTATTTAATTCCTCACTCATTACTACAGTACTTATAATTTCTCCACAGCTCATTAATAAATCTGCAGCTAATTTGTTACTATTTTTAAATTCTTCACCTATTAATGAAAGAAGAGTATCCGTTGCATAAGGCTGACCTTTTCTTCCCATAGCAGATACTATTACTACTGGTGAAAATCCTTCTTCTTTAGCTTTTAATATTTTATCAACTACCATTAATCTTCTTTCGTGAGTAGAAACAGAGGTCCCTCCAAATTTTTGTACTAATATATTCATTTTTTCCTCCATAAAAATTTATATTAATATTATATTAAGGAGACCTCTTTTATGTTAATGAGATCTCTTTATCATTTTTTCATCCGCATCTATTATTATAGTTTTTGAACCAATCTTTTTTACACATTCCCATGGTGCTTCTATAAATTCTGTCTTTCCGAACAATCCAAGTTTAGATTTGCTACTATTCAGTATTAATAGTTTTAAATTTCCTTCTTCGTCAATAACTACATCATTACTTCCTAATGAATTAAACTTATCTCCATCATTTACATTTATTATTTCATATCTCTCCATTTCACTATACAGTTTTACGTTATCACTCATTTTAAATACCTCCTAATATAATTATAGTTAATCTTATTTTTAATACTATGAATTATATTAGGTAGTTATTACACTTGCTTACTTTTGAAGTTTTTAAACGGTACAGTATCCTTTTGTATTATATCAGTTACAAGAGATAAATCTACCTTTTCTCCTACAAAAGCTGAATTTATTATACCTTTTCCAAAGCTTTTTTTCATAACAGAATTTAAACTTTCTTCATCTATTTTATTAATCTTTTCTATAATGTGTTCCGGTGTATTAATCCTATTTAAAAACAAAACTGATTTTCCATTGTTAAACATCCTACTACTAGTGCTTTCCAATCCTAAAATATAGCTTCCCTTAAGCTGTTCTTTAGCTTTAACTAATTTTTCTTTACTTACACCAGTTTTAGTGAACTTTTCCACTTCTTCCTTTATAGTAAATACTACATCTGCTGCATACTTAGGATTTAAACTGGTATATATGTTTAATACACCTGTATTATTAAAAGCTGAAACATATGAATAAATTGAATAACAAAAGCCTTTTTCTTCTCTTATTTTTTGAAATAATATAGAAGAAGCTCCTCCACCAAATATGTTACTTAAAAGTAATAATGTATAAATATTGTCATTCCCTGTTTCAATTCCTGGTATACCTAAGCTTAGATGAAGTTGTTCTATACTTTTCTTTTTAAAGAGATGATTTTGCTGTAATTCTGGTTTTGAATAAATAGTAATTTTTTTATTATTACTATTCCAATGTCCAAAATATTTTTCTACAAGCTTTTCTATATTAGACATATCAAATTTTCCTGCAATAGATATTATTGAATTTTCAGGTATATAATATGAAGAAATATATTTTTCTATTTGATCCTTTGTAAAAGATTTTACTGTATCTATGTCCCCTAGTATAGGAAGCGATATAGGGTCTTCTCCCCATATAGCTTCACTGTGAAGGTCTGATAATACATCTTCTGGTGAATCTTCATTCATGTTTATTTCTTCTATTACAACACCCTTTTCTTTTTCTATGTCTTCAGTGGAAAATTTACTATTAAAGAGCATATCTGATATTACATCTAGACTTAATTCTAAATGTGAATCTAAAGCTTTTATATAAAAGCAAGTAGCTTCTTTCCCTGTAAAAGCATTTATTTGACCCCCAACATCTTCTATACATTCAGCTATTTCAAGTGCAGTTCTCTTTTTTGTACCTTTAAAAAACATATGTTCTATAAAGTGAGAAATTCCACTGTTAGTTTTGTCTTCATTTCTTGAACCATTTTCCACCCACAAGCCTACACTTACAGAATTAACATAATCTATATTTTCCACAACAACTCTTAATCCATTATTCAACTTAAATAAATTATACATTATCTCCTCCTAAGGAATTACATAATTTTTTATATCCTATATAAAAATAAAAAGGCACCATAATGCCCTTCTATTTTTATTCTTCTTCCTTTGATTCTTTTTCCTCTGAATCCTTTATAGCATCTTTTCTTGATAGATTAATTCTACCCTGATTATCAATATCTGTTACCTTAACAAGTATTTCATCTCCAACAGATACTATATCTTCAACCTTATTTACTCTAGCAAAATCCAACTTAGATATATGAACTAATCCTTCTTTACCAGGAAGTATTTCTACAAAGGCACCAAAATTTGTTGTCTTAGTAACTTTTCCTAAATAAATTTCTCCTGATTTTACTTCTCTAGTTAAATCATCTATAATTTTTAAAGCTCTTTTTGCACATGTGCTATCATCACACATTACAAATATTTTTCCGTCTTCTTTTATATCAATTTTAACACCAGTTTCAGCAATAATCTTATTTATTACCTTTCCACCAGGTCCTATTACATCTCTTATTTTATCAGGATCAATACTCATTGTATAAGTTTTAGGAGCATATTTTGATAACTCTTCTCTTGGTCCACTAATACAATCGTGGATTTTCTCCAGTATAAACAATCTAGCTTTTCTAGCTTTATCTAAAGTTTCCTTTATACAATCATTTGATAATCCGTGAATTTTTGTATCAAATTGTATAGCAGTAATTCCAACTTCTGTACCAGCTACTTTAAAATCCATATCTCCAAAGAAGTCCTCTATACCTTGTATATCAGTTAAAACCTTCTCCTTAGATAAATCTTCACTAGTTATAAGTCCCATAGCTATACCTGCTGCTGGTCTTTTTATTGGTACACCAGCATCTAAAAGTGCTAAAGTACTACCACATACACTAGCTTGAGAAGTTGAACCATTTGAACTTAAAACTTCTGATACAAGTCTTATAGTATATGGGAAACTATCCTCATTTGGTATTAGTGGTTCTAAAGCTTTTTCAGCTAAAGCTCCATGACCTATTTCTCTTCTTCCTGGTCCTCTTAAAGGTCTAACTTCTCCTACACTATAAGATGGGAAATTATAGTGATGCATATATCTTTTGAATTCTTCTGAACCAAGTCCATCAAGAATTTGCACATCTCCTAAAGCACCTAAAGTAGCCACAGTCATTACTTGAGTTAATCCTCTTGTAAATAAACCTGTACCATGAGTTCTTGGAAGTAATCCAACTTCACAGCTTATAGGTCTTATTTCCTCAAAACCTCTTCCATCAGGTCTTCTGTTTTCATTTAAAAGCATATTTCTTACTATTTCTTTTTGAAGTTTATATACTACTTCGGCTACATCTGCACCATTATCTGGATACTTTTCTTCAAATTCATCATTAATTTTTTCTTTCACAGAATCTATGGCCGCATTTCTTTCATCCTTATCCATTATGTACATAGCTTCTTTTATCATTTCAAAAGAAAAATCTCTAACTTCTTTTTCTAAACCTTCATCTACCTTATATAATTTAGGTTCTACTTTTTGTTTTCCTAGCTTTTCCATGGCTTCTTCTTGGAAGGCTACTATTTTTTTACATTCTTCAAATCCAAACATGATGGCATCATACATTACATCTTCTGGTATTTCAGATCCACCAGCTTCAACCATCATAACTCTTTCTTTAGTAGCACATACAGTTAAATTTAATGTGCTTTTTTCTCTTTGTTCTAATGTTGGATTTATTACAAATTCATCATCTACTAATCCTACAGATACAGCACCTAAAGGTGTGTTAAAAGGAATACTTGAAAGGCTCAACGCTATTGATGCACCGTTTATAGCTAATATGTCCGGAGCATTATCCTGCTCTACAGATACTACAGTACATACCACCTGTACGTCATTTCTATATCCTTTTGGGAACAATGGTCTTAAAGGTCTATCTATAGCTCTAGCATGGAGAATTGCTTTTTCAGAAGGTTTTCCTTCTCTTTTGATAAATCCTCCTGGTATTTTACCTACAGCATATAGTCTTTCTTCATATTCTATACTTAAAGGAAAGAAATCAACCCCTTCCCTTGGTTTTTCTGAAGCATTTGCATTAATAAGTACTACTGTTTCACCATAACTTACAAGCAAAGCACAGTTTGAAAGCATTCCAACTTTGCCAAAATCAATTTTAAGGGTTCTTCCTGCAACAGTAGTTTCTAGTGTTTGATTCATAAATAAATTAACCTCCTCTCAATGGTTATAATATTATTATCATTATTTATCAATTATATTATACAATTATTAAACTAATTCAACTATGAATTTACAATAATTTTAAGAATTATTGTTTAAAATAATAGAGCGGTTTTAAGCCGCTCTAATAAAACTATTTTCTTAAATTTAACTTTTCGATAATAGCACGATATCTTGCAATATCTTGATTCATTAAGTAGTTTAAAAGACCTCTTCTTTTACCAACCATCATTAAAAGACCTCTTCTTGAATGATGATCTTTCTTATGAGTCTTTAAGTGATCATTTAAATGATTAATTCTTTCAGTAAGTAATGCTATTTGCACTTCTGGAGAACCTGTATCTCCTTCATGTCTTGCATACTTTTTCATTAATTCTTCTTTTATTGCCTTTTCCATTAAACCTACACCTCCAAATGTTAATCCCCTTTATTCCAAGAAAAGCGTCGGCAAGTCGAGTTTCTTAGCATAAGGATCACAAACGTATTATAACAAATCTAAATACACTTGTAAATTAATTTTTAAAATTAATTTCTAATTTTTGCTTTTTTGCATATATTTTGTCCTTCTTTAGCTGTTCAGCTAAAAATTGCACAGAATCAAATTTTTTTTCATCTCTTATTCTATCCATAAAATATATTTTTATATGCTTATTATATATATTTTCATCGAAATCCAATATATGGGTTTCTACGCTTAATTTATTATCTTCTACAGTTGGATTATATCCCACATTTGTTATTCCTCTAAAAAATTTATCTTCATATTTTACTAAGGTGTAATAAACACCACCTCTTGGAAGCACAAATCTTTTATCATAATTCAAATTTACAGTTGGAAATCCTAGTGTTCTTCCTAATTGCTTTCCTTTAACTACATCACCTTGCAGCATAAAAGGTCTAGTAAGCATTTTGTTTGCTTTTTTCATATCACCCTCGTCGGAGATAACATTTCTTATAACTGAACTACTAACTACTTGAGTTTTATATTTTACTGGATCCATCACACAAAGATCAAATCCATATTTTTTACTTAATTTTTTTAGCAGTTCCACATCACCAAGATTTTTATATCCAAACCTGTTATTAAATCCTACTACTATGCCTTTAGCTCTATAATGACTTACTAAATTTAATATAAAGTCTTCTGGTGATAACATCATAAGTTCTTTATCAAAATTGGCCATGTTTATCACATCTAACCCAAAAGATTCTAAAACTTCTATTTTACTAGAATTATCCATGATAATCTTAGGTGCTATTTCTTTATTTATAACACTAAGTGGATGATTTTTAAAAGTAAATATCATACTTTTAGCCTGATTTTTTCTTGCAAGCTTTATTGTTTTATTTACTAGACTTACATGTCCTATATGTATACCATCAAAACTTCCTAGGGCAATATATGTATTATACTGTAAATATTTTTTAAAGTTATCCTCCATTATAATCATATTAAATTACCTCTGAATTAATAGTTTTATCATTTTAAATCCAAACTTTTGTTTCATACCAATGCCAATAAATTTTTCTTTTTCCAAATAAACTCTATACAATATATCCATTTCTATGTTTTCAATCAACATAGGATTCTTTAATGTAACTCCATTAAGCACCAGTTTTTCATATTTTTCATCTATGTAAACTGCAGGATATTTTTCTAAAGCTCTGTCCATTGGAATTAAATATTCATTAATATTTTCTATATTTAATTTATCCAAATCCACTGAACTTTCTATATTAAAACTTCCTGTTCTAGTTCTTTGAAGATTCCACATAGTGCCTCCGCACTTAAGCTTTTCTCCAATATCATAGCATAAGCTTCTTATGTATGTACCCTTAGAACACTTTACTTCAAATATCACTTTAGGCAATTGAATATCTATTATATTTATACTGTATATAGTTATACTTCTAGGTTTTCTTTCTATCTCTATTCCCTGTCTGGCCAAAGAATACAATCTTTGTCCATTAACTTTTAAAGCAGAATACATAGGAGGAACTTGGTCTATATTTCCTTCAAATTCTTTAATAACCTTTTTAACCTCTTCAACCTCTAAATCCACAGGAGAATTCTTAATTACTTTTCCTTCCCTGTCATAAGTATCTGTGGTAATTCCTAACATTAATTCTACTTTATATATTTTATAATCGCTCATTATATAATCTACAAGCTTAGTAGCATTTCCTATACATATAGGAAGCACCCCTGAAGCTTCTGGATCTAAAGTACCTGTGTGACCTACTTTTTTAGTTTTGGCAATAGATTTTACTTTTCTTACTACATCAAAAGAACTCATTCCTAAAGGTTTATTAATATTTAATATTCCATTCATATATATCAACTCTTTTTCTGTTTATAATAAATTTTCTATTTCATTAAGTATTAGTTCTCTTGCTTCTTCTAAAGTTTTATCATTCATAGCTAAACCAGAAGCTTTTATATGTCCACCGCCGCCAAATTTTTCTGCAATTTTTCTCACATCCACTTTTGATTTAGATCTAAGACTTGCTTTTATACCTGCTTCAGTTTCTTTTATAAGCAATGCTACTTCTACAGTATCTATTTGCATAGCAAAAGCTATAATATCAGATGTATCAGTATCCTTTGCATTTCCATTCTGTAACAACATATCTTTTGTAATAGTTATCACGCATATTTTATCTCCAACTAAATCCATTTTTTCAATAGCTTTTCCAAAAAATTTTATTCTCTCAAACTTTTTGTTTTCATATATAATTCTATGAATTTCACTAAAGTCAATACCCGTATTTACTAAATCTCCTGCTATAGTATGTGTAACTGAAGTAGTTGATGAATATTTAAAAGCTCCTGTATCTGTAATCAATGAAGTATATAAACACACTGCCATATCTTTAGTAATATTTATACCTATAATTTTGAGCATTTGATAAACAATTTCACTTACTGCCGCAGCATTAGTATCTACATAATTTAAGTCTGCATATAATTCATTTGACATATGATGATCTATATTAATCAATGTATATTTCCTATTTTCAAAATCCAAATTTGCATTTATTCTTTTTACATCGCCACAATCTAAAACTATTACACACTGGGTTTCATTAATAACTTCATGCTTTAATCCATCTATTTCTTCTGAACAAGGTAAAAAAGAAAAAGATTCTGGTACTTTTTCTTTAGAAAGTATATAAACTTCCTTATTAAGCTTATTAAGCCCCTGCATCAAAGCAAGAGCAGATCCCAATGAGTCTCCATCAGGAGATTCATGGAAAGTAATAGCTATTCTATTACTTTCCTTTATTTTTTTTAAAATATTATTCATTATCATGATGCTCTTTCTCCTTTATTTTGTGTAAAAGTGCATCTATATGCATACCTTGTTCTATAGTATTATCTAATTCTATAAGTATTTCTGGTGTATATCTTAAATTTATTTTATGCCCAATTTCTCTCCTAATAAATCCGGCTGAACCCTTTAAAGCCTCAAATGTGCTGTTTTTAGATTCTTCATCTCCAAAAATACTTACGTATACTTTAGCATACCTTAAATCCTTTGTCACATCTACTTTAGTAACACTTATCATAGCACTTAGTCTTGGATCTTTTATATCATTCTGAATTATAGTGCTTATTTCTCTTTTCATTTCTTCATTTATTCTACCACTTCTATATTTAGCCATATAATATCACCTCATTCTTACATAGTATATATGACATAACTACTTTTAATTCTCAATTTCCTAATATTTTTAAATTAAAGTGAATCCTTTTTAACTTCTTCCATAGTATAAGCTTCTATTTCGTCTCCCTCTTTTATGTCATTAAACTTTTCAACAGAAAGACCACATTCATAACCTGATGCCACTTCTTTAACATCATCCTTGAATCTCTTTAAAGATGCAAGCTCTGATTCAAATATTACTATACCATCTCTTATAACTCTAACACTGCTATTTCTAACAATTTTTCCATCTGTTACATAGCATCCTGCAATAGTTCCCACATTAGATATTTTATATACCTGTCTTACTTCAACTTTTCCAAGTACTACTTCCTTGTAATCTGGTTCAAGCATTCCAATCATAGCTGCTTTTATATCATCTATAGCATTATATATAACTCTATAAGTTTTTATATCTACAGCTTCTTTTTCTGCTGCTGCTGTTGCATTATTATCAGGTCTTACATTAAATCCTATAATTACAGCATTAGATGCAGATGCAAGAGTAACATCAGTTTCAGTTATTGCACCAACTGCTCCATGTATAACTCTAACTTTTATTTCTTCATTAGATAACTTTTGAAGAGATTGTTTTAAAGCTTCTATAGATCCTTGAACATCAGCTTTAACTATTATGTTCAATTCTTTAACTTTTCCTTCTTGTATCTGATTATATAAATCTTCAAGAGAAACTTTATGTGTTGATTGTAAGTACTCAGCTCTTAATTTTTCTTTTCTCTTATCAGCCATTTCTCTTGCAGTTTTTTCATCTTTTACCTGGTGGAATCTATCTCCTGCTGCTGGAACTTCAGATAATCCAAGTATTTCTACTGGTATAGAAGGTCCTGCTGATTTGATTTTCTTACCCTTGTCATCAAACATGGCTCTTATTCTTCCATAAGTAGATCCTACTATTATAGAATCTCCAACATGTATAGTACCATTTTGGACTAACAATGTAGCTACAGCTCCTCTTCCTTTGTCAAGCTTAGATTCTACTACTGTTCCCCTACCATTTCTACCAGCATTAGCTTTCAATTCTTGCATTTCAGCCGTTAAAAGCACCATTTCTAGTAATGTATCTATTCCTTCTTTTGTATGCGCAGACACAGGTACACATATTACATCTCCGCCCCAGTCTTCTGCTACTAACCCATGTTCAGTTAATTCTTGCTTAACTCTATCTGGATTAGCTCCTGGTCTATCCATTTTGTTTATAGCAACTACCATAGGAACATTAGCAGCTTTACAATGGTTTATAGCTTCAACCGTTTGAGGCATTATTCCATCATCTGCAGCTACTACAAGTATAACTATATCTGTGATTTGAGCACCTCTTGCTCTCATAGAAGTAAAAGCTTCATGTCCAGGTGTATCAAGGAATGTTATTTTTTCTCCATTTATAGTTACAGTGTATGCACCAATATGCTGAGTAATTCCGCCTGCTTCTGTAGATGTAACTTTTGCTTTTCTTATAGCATCTAGTAAAGATGTCTTACCATGATCAACATGACCCATAACTGTTATAATTGGAGGTCTTTTTTGTAAATCATCATCATCTTCTTCATCTTCTTCTTGCTCTACAGATTCCTTATCTATATCCTTTTCCTTTTTAGCTACTAAAACATCAAATTTTTCTGCTAATTTTTCTGCAGTATCAAAATCTATTTCTTGATTTATAGCTGCCATTACTCCCATAAATATAAGCTGTTTGATAACTTCTGTAGTAGGTTTGCCAATTTTCTCTGATATTTCCTTTACTGTTATAGTTTCATCTATTTCTATAACTTTCTCAATTTCATTACCTTCATTATCTTCATCAGAACCTTGTTGACCTTTGTTATCCTTGTTCTTATTTTTAACTTTAGTTACCTTTATGCTTTTTTTAAGATTTTCCTCAGCTAAATCCTCATACTTCTCTTCTACAATATCACTTGGATCCGACGCTTTTTCTTTCTCCTTTTCTGCAAAAAGTTCTTTTATTAATTCTGCATCTTCATCTTCAATAACACCCATATGATTCTTAACTTCTATACCAAACTCACTGGAAAGAATACCAATTAATTCTTTACTTGATATTCCTAATTCCTTTGCTAATTCATAAACTCTTATTTTTGACAAAGTATTCACCCCCGAAACTAAATTTTTTCACATTCTTTCCATAAGACAAGTAACCTTTCACTCATTCGTTTATCAGACACACCTAAAATTTTTATTTGTTCCATACCTAAAGCTTTTCCTAAATCTTCTTTATTATATCCCTGTAAAACAGGAATTTTACATTTCTCACTATAATTTAGAAATTTATTCACTGTATTTTGCGATGCATCTTCTGATATTATAATTAGATATGCTTTTCTTCTCTTTAAAGCATCTTCACATTTATTATATCCTTCTAATACTTTTCCTGCACGTTTTGTTAATCCTAGAAATTGAAAAAACTTATTTTCCATTTTCTATCTCTTCCTTTAATCTATTGTAGATTTCTTCACTTATCTTAGTTTCAAGATTTTTTTCAAGCTTCTTACTTTTAAAAGCCTTCTCTAAACATTCGCTGCTTTTACAAATATAAGCTCCTCTTCCATTCTTTTTACCTGTTAAATCCACAGACACTTCATCTTCTTTACTTTTTACCACTCTTATAAGCTCTTTTTTAGGTTTCATCTCCATACATCCTGTGCACATTCTCTGTGGTATTTTCTTCATCTTCATATTATAACCACCTCACCTAAAATTTAGATATCTTCTTCATCAGAAATATCTTCTGCTTGAGAAACAGTTTCTACTTCAGGAACAGTTTCCACCTGAGATTTGCTTTTAATATCTATTTTCCATCCTGTAAGTTTTGCTGCCAATCTTACATTTTGGCCTTCTTTTCCTATTGCTAGTGATAATTGATTATCATCCACTACAATTTGAGCAAATTTGTTTTCTTCATCTAAAGTAACATCTATTACTTTTGCAGGACTTAAAGCATTAGCTATATACTCCTCTGGTAATTTACTCCACTTGATGATATCTATTTTTTCATTTTTAAGTTCATTTACTATATTTTGAACCCTTATTCCCTTTGGTCCAACGCAAGCTCCCATTGGATCTACATTTTCATCATTTGAATTTACAGCTATTTTAGTTCTAGATCCTGCTTCTCTTGCAATAGATTTTATTTCAACTGTACCATCAAATATTTCAGGAACTTCAAGTTCAAATAATCTTTTTACAAGACCTGGATGTGTCCTTGATATTACTATTTGAGCACCTTTTGTAGTATTTTTAACTTCTACAATATATAATTTTATTTTATCATTAAAATTATATTTTTCTCCAGGCATTTGTTCATTTGGTCCAAGAACAGCTTCCGTCTTACCAAGGTCTACAAGTACATTGTTTTTATCTTTTCTTATAACTGCTCCTGTTATTATGTCATCTTCTTTTTCTATAAAATCATTGTATACAATTCTTCTTTCTTCTTCTTTTATTCTTTGTATAACAACCTGTTTAGCAGCTTGAGCAGCTACTCTTCCAAATTTTTTAGGTGTAACTTCTATGCTAACTACATCATCTATATCATAATTTGGATCTATACTTTTAGCTTCTTCTAAAGAAATTTCATTTATTTCATCAAACACTTCATCAATTACAGTTTTCTGAGAATAAACATGAATTTCTCCATTTTCCCTATTCATTGTAACCTTAACATTTTGATTGTTTCCGCCTTGATTTATATAATTTTTTTTGTATGCAGCAACTAATGCATCCTCTATAGTCGTAAATAATAAATCTTCACTAATTCCTTTTTCTTTCACTATTTCTTTTAAGGCTTCAATAAATTCCTGATTCATTTTTCCATTTAACCTCCTTAAAATTCACCTTTTAAATTAACTGTTGAAATTTTTTCCCTAGGAATAGATATTTCTTCATCTTCAACCTTAATATTTAACTCTTCATTATTAAAGTTTACTAACTGACCTTCGTACTTTTTCTTTCCATTTAATAATCCGGATATATTGACTACTACATCATTTCCAGTGTATTTTTGTAAATGTTCATCTGTATGCAAAATTCTCTCTATTCCTGGTGAAGAAACTTCTAAATAATATCCTTCTTTAATAGGGTCTTTTACATCTAACATCTCACTAACTGCCCTACTTACTTTTTCACAATCCTGTAGTGATATTCCTTCATTTTCTTTATCTATATATATTCTTAAATAGTTGTCTTTTCCTTCTCTTACTAATTCCAAATAATATAAATCATAATTTAATTCAGTTACTATTGGCTTTACTAGATTTGTAAGTTCATCTATTAAAATTTTTTTATTCATCATAATCCCTCCTTATCTGTATGTTCTGCAATTTTTCATAAAAAATAACTTTTTTGTCCTAATTTAAAAACGCAACTAACGCTGCGTTTTTTACAAATAGAAAGAGCGGGCTGTAAACCCACTCTACAATTCCAATAAACTTCTGTAGATTTCCCAAATTCATTTTAACACACTGTTTTGGTTATTTCAAGAAAAAGTTAACAACTGGTATAAGCCATCTACATACTTTCAATTTCCTTTAAGAGTTCATTTACTAAATCCTTCTCGTCTACCTTTTTAATAATTTCACCCTTTTTAAATATAAGTCCTTCACCATTACCACCAGCTATACCTATATCTGCTTCCCTAGCTTCTCCTGGTCCGTTTACTACACAACCCATTACAGCTACTTTGATATTTTTATTACAATTACCTAACCTTTTTTCAACTTCTTCTGCTATTTTTATTAAATCTATTCTGGTTCTTCCACATGTAGGACAGGAAACAAACTCTATTCCTTCATTTAGATAACCTAAAGATTTTAATATCTCCCTTCCAACTTTAACTTCTTCAACAGGATTTCCTGTTAAAGAAACTCTTATAGTATCTCCTATACCTTCTGACAAAAGAGTTCCTATGCCAACGCTGGATTTAATTGTTCCTCTCCAAATAGTTCCTGCTTCAGTAACTCCAAGATGTAGTGGATAATTTACTTTTTTTGATATCATCCTGTAGCTTTCTATCATTTGAATTACATTTGAAGATTTTATAGATATAGCAATATCATCAAAATTTACACTTTCCAAAATGTTAACATGCTCTAAAGCACTTTCTACTAAAGCTTCTGCACAAACCTTACCATATTTATTTAATATGTCTTTTTGAAGAGAACCTGAATTTACTCCTATTCTTATAGGTATGTTTTTTTCCTTAGCTGCTTTAGCCACTTCTCTTACTCTATCTATACTTCCAATATTTCCAGGATTTATTCTAAGTGCTGATACTCCATTTTCTATAGATTTCAACGCTAATTTATAATCAAAATGTATATCTGATACTAAAGGAATGTTTATACTTTTAACTATTTTTTTTATAGCCTCACCAGCTTCCATATCTGGTACAGCACATCTTATTATATCACACCCAGCTTCTTGAAGTTCCTTTATTTGTTTCACTGTTTGTTCTACATTTCTAGTATCTGTATTAGTCATGGACTGAACCGCAATCTCAGAATCTCCACCAATGAAGGTATTTCCAACTTTAATTTTTTTAGTTTTTACTCTATTCATATCTTCATCTCCTACAAAAATTATAATGTAAAAAATTAAAATTGAGAATGAAGATAATCTCCATTCCCAATATAAAATTCTAATTTAAAGTACTTTGTGTATCTGTTAATTTCTTCTAAAACTTAATAGGATAAAGTATATCTTTTATAGTAACTAAAACCATCAATCCCATAAGTAATGCAAAGCCTACATAATTTATAACTCCAACTTTGTTTTGATCTACTTTTTTTCCTGTAATTAGCTCAAATAGGAATAAGAATATATATCCACCATCCAATGCTGGAATAGGTAAAAGATTAAATATTCCAAGTTGTACTGTTATATAGGCTCCAAACGCAGTAAGAGTTAAAATTCCCGCTTTAGCAGCTGCTCCTGAAAGTTTTATTATAGTTACAGGTCCACCAAAATCATTTTTGCTAACTTTTCCCTTAAAAGCAGATCCAATGAAAGAAAAAGTTTGTTTTACTAGAGAATTAGTTTCAATAAATCCATAAGATACTGATTGACCTATAGTAGGTTTTTCAATTGCCGTAGCATAAACACCAACAATAAATCTATTGTCTTTCATATCTTTTACAGGTGTTAGTTTTACATTCTTTATTTCACCGTTACGGACATAACTTATATCCATAGGTTTTCCCGCTGAAGTGTATACTTGAGTTTCAAAATCTTCCCATGTTATAATTTTTGATCCGTTAACTTTCACTATTTTATCACCAGCTTTTATTCCCATAACAGCTGCTGGTTGGTTGGGAACTACTTTATCGACTATTGGAGATAAATAACCTTTTGCCGCAGCTATAATAGCAAAAAGTACTATACCCAATATAAAATTCATTACTGGTCCTGCTAAAACAACACTAAGCTTACGAAGAGGACTTTTATTATTAAATGCTCTAGGGTCTGTGGACTCACCTTCATCTCCCAACATTTTTACATATCCACCTATAGGAAGTATCCTAATTGAATACACTGTTTCTTTTCTATTTATTTTAAATATTTGTGGTCCCATGCCTATTGCAAACTCTTCTACTTTTATACCATTTAGTTTAGCCAGTGTAAAATGACCAAGTTCATGGATTAAAATCAAGATGCCAAAAGTTATAATGGCGGCTATAATATACAAACACATTCCTCCTTTTATAGATTGCAATTATCTATAAATTATTTTTTTATTTAATATACTTTACTACTAACATATTCTTTTACTTTAGAATCTATTTCTAGTATATCTTCCAAAATATAGTTTTCCTTTGATTCAAACTTATTCATACATTCTTCTAATATGTTTCCTATATCTAAAAATCCAATTTTCTTATTTAAGAAAAGTTCTACTGCAGCTTCATTAGCAGCATTTAATATAGCTGACATCGTTCCACCTGTAATACCCGCTTCATATGCAAGTTTTAAAGGCTTAAAAGTATCTAAATCAGGCTTTTCAAAACTTAAACTTTTCAAATCATAAAAATCCAACTTTTTTATTACACATTGTTGGCGTTTTGGATAATTTAGAGCATACTGTATTGGCAATTTCATATCTGCACTAGCCAATTGTGCTATGACACTTCCATCTATATATTCAACCATGGAATGTATTATACTTTCAGGATGAACTATAACTTGAATATTATCATAATCTACATCAAAAAGCCAATGAGCCTCTATAACCTCTAATCCTTTGTTCATAAGAGTAGCTGAATCAATAGATATTTTTCTTCCCATTTTCCATCTCGGATGTTTTAATGCATTATCTACTGTAACATTTAAAAGATCTTCTTTTCTTTTTCCCCTAAATGGTCCTCCTGAAGCAGTAAGTAATATTTTGTTTACTGATGACTTATCATTGCCTTGCAAACATTGGAAAATGGCTCCATGCTCAGAATCTACAGGTAATATTCTCACTTTATGTTTTTGTGCTTCATCCATAACTAACTTGCCTGCTGCTACCAAAGTTTCTTTATTAGCTAACGCTATATCTTTACCTGCTTCAATAGCTTTTAGTGTTGGAGTTAATCCAATCATACCAACTACAGATGTAACTACCATGTCCACTTCTGGTAATGTACTTATTGTGTTTAGTCCTTCTATTCCAATTAGTATTTCCGTATTTATTCTTTTATCACTGCAATATTTTCTAACTTCATTAAAAGCATTTCTATCCATTAGTACCGCATAAAGTGGTTTAAATTCTTCAATAATATCTATTATTTTATGTGAACTTGTATTAGCTGAAACAGCTATTAATTTAAACTCTTCACTTTGTTGTCTTATAACCTGCATAGTTTGTGTTCCTATAGATCCTGTTGCTCCAAGTACAGCTATATTTTTCATGCCATCATCTCCCTACATATGTCAAACTTCCATTAAAATAAGTACTGTCAAGTAGTCTTCTTTCACATTTATCTAAACATCACTTAAATTAATTTCAATTAGTAACATGATTAACTATATCATATTTATATCTCAAAATAAAGTAATCATAAATATTGTCTACAAAATTTTAAAATATAATCCATACAAAAAGCATACTATAGTGGAATTTTAAATATTCTATAAAAATTCACACTATAGTATGCTTTATGTATTAATTTCTGTATATCAAAATTTTAATTTTTTAACATACAAAAAACTTTATTTATATGTGACTATAACATCAATATTTTTATTACATTCCTATTGCAAATGTTAAGTAATAATATACAACAACAGATGAGAATAATATGCTATCAAATCTATCTAGTATTCCGCCATGTCCAGGAATTAAATTACTATAATCTTTTACTCCTACATATCTTTTTATTGACGATGCAGTAAGATCTCCGAGCTGACAAATAGTGCCACAAAATGCACCAATAATAAAAAAGTTATAAACAGGTATATTAATTCCCTTTAAATTGAGTACTAATCCAAATATTCCACAACATATAATACTTCCTAAAATTCCACCTAATGAACCTTCTACAGTCTTCTTAGGACTTACTTTTGGACATAATTTTGTTTTACCAAAAGCCTTACCCGCATAATAGGCAAAAGTATCACAAAGCCAAGAAGCAAGAAATATGAGCCACACCAAATATTTTCCATAAGGCTTATTATCTACTAATACAATAAAGCTAAAAAATACAGCTATATACAAGAAAGCAAATATAGTTATAGACACATCTATAAAATTATATTTTAAATTCAGCACAGGTATACACATCAAAATAAAGACAGCTATTATAATCATAAAAAATGTAAGCTTTAAATTGATCTCTGCATTTAAACTTATATAATAAACTATACACAATAGATATCCTATTAAACTTATAGCATTAATATCTTTTTCTTTAACTACTTTATAAAATTCATACATTCCCAATAAAGATAAAAGCATAACTGCAAACTTTAAATATACTCCTCCTAAAAATAGAAATATAAGAAAAGGTGCTAATATAACTGCTCCAATATATCTATTATTCACGCCATCATCTCCTAAGCTATAGGTTTTTTATCCTATGACTATCAGTTCAAATAAGATTTAGATAAATTCCAAATTTTATTTTACTCCTCCAAATCTTCTATCTCTATTTTGATAATCATATATTGCTTTATGCAAATCCTTTTTTCCAAAATCAGGCCATTTTATATTTGAATACCAAAATTCTGAGTAAGCACACTGCCATAACAAAAAGTTACTGAGTCTCTGCTCACCACTTGGCCTTATTATTAAATCTGGATCAGGCATATTACTAGTATACATATATTTTGATATAACAGTTTCATCTATACATTTTTCACTCAATTTATGTGATTTTATATCCTCATATATAAGATTAAATGCACGAACTATCTCATTTCTTCCACCATAATTCAAAGCTAAATTTAAAGTTAGTCCAGTATTATTTTTTGTATTATTATAGGCATCGATTAATTCTTTTTGGCAAGCTGATGGTAATTTTGATATGTCTCCTATATGATTTATAATAACGTTATTATTATTTAATTCTTTAAATTCTTTTTTTAAATATTGAACAAGTAAATTCATAAGTGCACCAACCTCATCAGAAGGTCTTTTCCAATTTTCTGTTGAAAAAGCATACAAAGTCAAATACTTTACTCCTAAGGTACTTGCCTCCTTAACAATTTCTCTTATAGCTTCTACCCCTGCTTTATGTCCCATAGTTCTTGGAAGGTTTCTTTCCCTTGCCCATCTGCCATTTCCATCCATTATTATAGCTATATGTTTTGGAATGTTGTTCATATCAATTTCTATCTTATCATTTTCATCATTATTTTCATTATTCTTTTTAACTTTAAAAAAACTTAACATATTCTATTCTCCATTCATAAGTATAATATAACAATTAAACTTAATATGTTAATAAAAACCTGCGGATTCGCAGGTTTAAGCAATTATAATGACATAATCTCTTTTTCTTTAGCTTCCACAATTTTATCTACTTGCTTAATAAAAGCATCTGTCTTTTTTTGTATTTCGTCTTCAGCTTTTTTAATTTCATCTTCTGATATATCACTTTCTTTTTTCAATACCTTTATCTTATCATTACAATCTCTTCTAATTGATCTAACAGCAACTTTTGAATCTTCACCATCTTTTTTTATATTCTTAACAATATTCTTTCTTGTTTCTTCTGTAAGTTCTGCAATAACAAGTCTAATCATTTCACCATCACTAGATGGGTTTATTCCTAAATCTGACTTTAATATAGCTTTTTCAATAGCTTTAAACGATCCTTTATCCCAAGGTTGTATAGCAAGCACCCTTGGTTCTGGAACTGATATGTTTGCAAGCTGATTTATTGGAGTCATGGTTCCATAATACTCTGCTTCTATTTTATCCAGCATAGCAGGATTAGCTCTTCCAGCCTTCATAGAAGCTAATTCCCTTTTTAAGGCTTCAACAGTTTTATTCATTTTTTCATCTGCTTTTTTCATTATGTCTTTTATCATAGAAAATACCTCCTTATTTTGTTATTCTTTGCAAACTAATGTACCAATTTCTTCGCCTAATATAGCTTTTCTTATATTTTCTGGATTATCTAATCCAAATACTAGAATAGGAATATCATTATCCATACATAATGATGTTGCTGTAGAATCCATAACTTGTAATCCTTTTTCTAATACCTCTATGTAACTTAATTTATTGAACTTTACAGCGTCTGAATATCGATGAGGATCTTTGTCATAAACGCCATCTACTTTTTTAGCTAGAAGTATAACATCTGCTTCTATTTCAGCTGCTCTCAATGCTGCAGCAGTATCTGTTGAAAAATATGGATTTCCTGTGCCAGCACCAAAAATCACTACTCTGCTTTTTTCTAAATGTCTCATAGCTCTCCTTCTTATAAAAGGCTCTGCTACTTCTCTCATTTCTATTGCTGTTTGAACTCTTGTGTTAACTCCAATATTTTCAAGAGAATCTTGAAGTGCTAAAGCATTTATACATGTAGCAAGCATGCCCATATAATCAGCAGTGGTTCTGTCCATTCCTTCACCGCTTCTTCCTCTCCAAATGTTTCCTGCACCTACAACAGCACCTACTTCTACTCCCATGTCAACTAAAGCTTTTATTTCTTCAGCTATCTTGTTAGTAACATCGAAGTCTATTCCATAACCTTTGTCTGCTGCTAAAGCTTCTCCTGAAAGTTTCAACATTACTCTTTTATATCTAGGCTTACACATATATTATACCTCCAAATTGTAAAAAATTACATACTATTTAATTTTAAGTTTTATTTTATATGAACTTTTTAAAACTTAATAGAATCCTACCTTAAAAAAAGAGAACACGCAGTGTTCTCTTTTCAGTTACTATTTACCTTCTATCTGCTTCTGAACTTCTTCAGCAAAATTTTCTTCTTTCTTTTCTATACCTTCACCTTTTTCAAATCTTACAAAAGAAGCTATTGTTATTGGAGCTCCAACTTCTTTTGATTTTGCTTGAAGATATTTTTGAATAGTAAGGTCTGAATCTTTTACCCAAACCTGCTCTACTAAACAATTTTCTTTATAGTATTTTTGAATTCTTCCCATAACCATTTTTTCAACGATTTTTTCTGGTTTTCCTTCATTTAATGCCTGAACTCTGTATATTTCTTTTTCTTTTTCTAAAGATTCATTGTCAACTGAATCCTTATTTAAGAATAATGGATTTGTTGCAGCAACTTGCATAGCAACATCTTTAGCAATTTCTTTTAAAACTTCACTATCTTTTTCACATTCAAGTTTTACAAGAACTCCAATTCTTCCGCCACCGTGGATGTAGCTTTCAATTACTCCATTTTCAACAGAAAATTTTTCAAATCTTCTTACTGCCATATTTTCTCCAAGTTTTGCTATTAAGTCTGTTACAGCACCTTGAACTGTCTTTTCTTCATTTGCTATGTATTTTTCTTCTAAGAAGCTTTCTATTGTAGTAGCATTTGTATTAGCTGCTTGTTTTGCAACATTATCAGCAAATCCTACAAAAGCATCATTAACTGAAACAAAATCTGTTTCACAGTTAACTTCTACTATTGAAGCAAGCTTTCCATCTTCTGAAACAAAAGTTTTTACTAAACCTTCAGCAGCTATTCTTCCAGATTTTTTAGCAGCAGCTGCTAAACCTTTTTCTCTTAATATTTCAACAGCTTTTTCTGTATCTCCATTAGATTCATTTAAAGCTTTTTTGCAGTCCATCATGCCTGCTCCAGTTCTTTCTCTTAATTCTTTAACCATCTGTGCAGTTATCATTGTAAATTCCTCCTAATTCAAACTTGATTTAAAAGGTAAATGAAGAAAACTTATTTCTTCATCTACCTCCACAAATTACTCAGCTAGTTGTTCTCCCTGTCTTCCTTCTATAATAGCATCTGCCATTTTAGCTGTTATTAATTTTACAGCTCTAATTGCATCATCATTTCCTGGTATTACGTAATCAACTTCATCTGGGTCACAGTTTGTATCAACTATAGCTACTACTGGAATTCCAAGAATTTTAGCTTCTAATATAGCATTTTTTTCTTTTCTTGGATCAACAATAAATAATGCTCCTACATTTCCAGAATTCATTTCTTTTATTCCGCCTAAGTTTTTCTCTAATTTTTCTTTTTCATTCTTAAGCTTTATAACTTCTTTTTTAGGAAGAACTTCAAAAGTTCCGTCTTCTTCCATCTTTTCTAATTCTTCTAACTTTCCAATTCTAGTCTTGATTGTTGTAAAGTTAGTCATCATTCCACCAAGCCATCTATTATTAACAAAGTGCATTCCTGATCTCTTTGCTTCTTCTTGAATAGCTTCTTGAGCTTGTTTTTTAGTTCCAACAAATAGAACATCTTTTCCTTCTTCTGAAACGCTTCTTATAAAATTATAAGCTTCTTCAACCTTTTTAACTGTTTTCTGTAAGTCTATAATGTATATTCCGTTTCTTTCTGTGAATATGTATGGAGCCATTTTAGGGTTCCATCTTCTTGTTTGATGTCCAAAGTGAACACCTGCTTCTAATAATTGTTTCATTGAAATAACTGACATAAATTTTTCCCTCCTAGTTTTTACCTCCACTATCGTCATATTTATAGAACACCTTAAAACAAGGCACTATTCTATAAATTGGATAATGTGCGTATTTTCTTACCTTAGTAGTATATCACAAGCATTGACTCTATTCAACAATAAATTTTAATTTATGTACCATTTAAAGCTTATTGCTTCTGTTAAAATTATTTTCAAATTTATGAATTTTTATACCAATACACAAAATACACAAAATTTTAAATAATTCATTTATTAAACCCACATGATTTATTCATGTGGGTTTTTAAAATATTTTATTCACTATTTTATTTTCTTTAATTCGTCTAATAACTTTTCATTAAGTATTCTTATGTGTGTTCCCTTCATACCTAATGATCTTGATTCAATAACTCCAGCACTTTCAAATTTTCTTAGTGCATTTACTATTACAGATCTAGTAATTCCAACTTTATCTGCTATTTTAGAAGCAACAAGTAACCCTTCGCTGCCATCTAATTCATTAAATATATGTTCTACAGCTTCTAATTCTGAATAAGAAAGTGTACCTATTGCAAGTTGTACTACTGCCTTTTTTCTTGCTTCTTCTTCTATTTCATCGTGTTTAGCTCTTAGTATTTCAAGGCCTATGATGGTAGCACTATATTCAGATAATATTAAATCTTCATCTGTAAAGTTTTCATCAAACCTTGCAAGCATCAATGTACCTAATCTCTCCCTATTCCCATTTATAGGTACTATAGTTGTTAGCTTATTTTTTATGGCACAAGGTTCACTTTCATCATAAACACAAATACCATGGTTAGTTAAATTTGAAAGTGTTTCATGAATATTAAGTAATTTGTTATTGTATCCTTCTGGAAATCTCATTTCACTTAAAACTTTCTCTTTAACTGTTTCACATTCAAAACCTGTTGAAAAGTTATATCCAAGTACTTTTCCTTTTCTGCTTATTATATAAACATTACAAGATAACACTTCACTTAATAAGTTGCATATGTCATCAAAAACAACTGGTTCTGTTCCTGATTTTTGTAATATTTTATTTAACATTCTTGTTTTATTTAACAATGATGTCATTTGTATTCCTCCTTTTTTATTTTTATACTAGTCCTAACCATTATTACTTATACATCTATCTGTGCTCAATTTAATTATATGAATTTTTTTCTTCAATTATTAAAGACTTAAACAAATATGAGTTATTGTATTAATAATTTAGACTTTTTAAAATATTTAGAATTATTGTCCATTCTCTAATCATGATAACATAATAATTATTACTTTTCAACATCAATTTTATAAATTTCGACATTTTAGTTAATAACCTTTATTTATTTTCACTATTGCTCTGATTCTCTGCTATATCTTCTATATTCTTGCATTCATTATTAGAACACTGCAAATAATCACCTTTACTCTTACTATGTTTTTTTACCATATAATTTCCACAAACAGAGCACTTTTGGGAAACAGGCTCAAGCCAACTTACAAAATCACAATCTGGATAATTGCTGCATCCATAGAATTTTCTTCCTTTTTTACTTCTTTTAATTAAAATATTTCCACCACATTTAGGACATTTTACATCTAATTCCTCCACTATGGCTTTAGTGTTTTTACAATCAGGATAACCAGGACATGCAAGAAAATCTCCAAATCTACCATGTTTTATAACCATGAATTTTCCACACTTTTCACATTTTATATCTGTAACTTTATCTTCTATAGTAACTTTAGCTACTTCTTTTTCAGCTATATCTATAGCATCCTTTAATGGAGTAAAAAACTCATTTACTACTGTATTCCAATTTTGTTTTCCTTCTTCAACATAATCTAGCTTTTCTTCCATCTCTGCTGTAAATTCTTCATCTACTATCTGTTTAAAATACTCACTAACTATATTGTTTACTATATAGCCAAGTTCCGTTGGTTTTAAAGTCTTCTTCTCACGTTCCACATATTTTCTATCCAATAGTGTAGATATAATTGGAGCATAAGTACTTGGTCTTCCTATACCTTTTTCTTCTAGGGTTTTTACAACAGTAGCTTCTGAATACCTAGCTGGCGGTTGAGTGAAGTGTTGTTTACCTTCTATATTCTTTTTTTGAAGCAATTCGCCCTCTTCTAGTAAAGGTAAATTTATATCTTCTTTTTCTTCTTCTGTTGCATATTCATATACTTTCATAAATCCATCGAATTTCACTAAAGAACCACTTGCCTTAAGTAAATACTTACCATTTTCTATGCTAACAGATGTAATATCCATTATACAAGAAGACATTTGACTTGCTACAAATCTATTCCATATCAATGTATATAATTTATATTGCTCATCCTTTAAACTTTCTTTAGCAATTTGAGGAGTTATCTCAACATTAGTTGGTCTTATTGCTTCATGTGCATCCTGTGCATTTTTCTTTCCTTTAAACACTCTAGGTTGTTTTGGCACATAGTTTTCACCAAAGCTTTTATTAATAAAATTCTTACAAGCTTCTTGTGCTTCATCAGCTATTCTAACTGAATCTGTTCTCATATATGTTATAAGACCCACTGTCCCATAACCTTTTATGTCAATACCTTCATACAATTGCTGTGCTATTGACATAGTTCTTTTAGTTGCAAAATTTAACTTTTTATAAGCATCCTGCTGCAAAGTACTGGTTGTAAATGGAGCTAATGGATTTTTATTTTTTGACGTTTTCTTAATACCCTTAACTAGAAATTCTCCACCATTAAGCTCTTCTATTACTTTATCAACTTCTTCTTTTGTTCCTATTTCTATTTTTTTCTTGTTAAAAGTACTTAATTTAACTTTAAAAGATTTTTTAGTTTTATTTTTAGTTAATTCACATTCTACAGTCCAGTATTCTTTTGCTACAAAGTTTTCTATTTCCTTTTCTCTATCACATACCATTTTTAAAGTAACAGATTGAACTCTTCCTGCACTTAATCCCCACTTTACTTTTCTCCATAAAATTGGGCTTATTTTGTATCCAACCAATCTGTCTAAAACTCTTCTTGCCTGCTGCGCATTAACTAAATCCACATTTATTTTTCTTGGCTCTTTAATTGCACTTTTTATAGCATTTTTTGTTATCTCATGAAATTCTATTCTACACTTATCATCTTCGTCTAATTTAAGTACGTGGGATAAATGCCATGAAATAGCTTCTCCTTCTCTATCAGGGTCGGTTGCAAGGTATATTTTGTCACTTTTTTTTGCTTCCTTTTTTAATTTATCTAATAATTCCCCTTTACCTCTTATAGTTATATATTTAGGATTATAATTATTATCTATATCAACTCCCAATTGACTTTTGGGAAGATCCCTTACATGTCCCATAGATGCCTCTACTATATAGTTTTTACCTAAATATTTTCCTATAGTCTTGGCTTTTGCCGGTGATTCTACTATAACTAATTTTTGTCCCATTTTGTGCTCCGATGAATTATTTTACACCAGAGTTTTCACACCCCCTCGTTTTGAACTACACTTATATTGCTTATTTTCTTTACATTTACTAAATACTATTCCCTATCTAAATAAATATACCTGATTTTGCTACATTAATGTTTTTACAGCGCTTTATTTATCCTAGCATAATAATTTCCCGAAATACATATTACTTCATCTCTAAGCTGCAATTCAAATAATACCTCATATAATTGTTTTATGTCAACATTAGTTCTTTCAAATATATCGTCTATATGAGCCGGAGTATCAGTTATGCTATCATAAATTTTTTTTTCTATACTTGTCATTTCTTTCAATTTTTTAGAGTTTTGACGTACATATTTCATATTTAATATTTGAAATAAATCTTCAAAACCAGTAAATATGTACGCTCCATCTCTAATCAATTTATTAGTTCCTTTACTTTGATCTGAAAAGATTGTTCCCGGAACAGCTACAACGTCCTTTCCTTGATCTAAAGCCAATTCTGCAGTTATAAGGGATCCACTTTTTTCTCCAGCTTCAACTACAATTATCAAATCGCTAAGGCCACTTATTATTCTGTTTCTTATTGGAAAATTTCTTGATAATGGCTTTGTTCCTGGTAAAAATTCCGATAATACACAACCGTTTTCTGAAATTTTATCGTATATTTTTTTATTTTCTTTAGGATATACTACATCTATTCCAGATCCCAATACCGCACAAGTATATCCTCTCTGCTTTAAACATGCTTTGTGAGCAAAGCTATCTATACCTCTAGCCATGCCACTCACTATATTCATTCCATCTATGGAAAGTTCCTTACTTATGATTTCTGCAACATTTTCTCCATAAACACTGCAATTTCTAGAACCTACAATTCCAACTGATAATTTTTTACTTACACCATTTATATCGCCTTTATAAAAAATTATTGCAGGTGCATCTATGATATTTTTTAAATTTTTAGGATATACTTTTTCATTAAAAACTACAGTTCCAATCCCTTTACTTGAAAGATATGTATATAAAGATTCTAACTGAACTTTATCCCATGCTTTTTTTAAATAATATCTAATTTTTTCATTAATAGTTATACTATCTTTTACATAGAAGGTATAATTCCATAGCTGTTCAGTATTTATCATATTTTTTAATAGTAACAGCTTTATTCTATTTGATAATTGTATAGAACTAAACCATAAATCATAAATATTCATTTTGGTCCCCTTTCAAAAACATATAATTAATATGTAAAATTGTTGTCATAATTCTTGTTTTTTATTCACAAAAATCTATAAAAACATTTTTATTCATATTTTTTTATTTATATGTTATATTATTATTTGTTTGAAACAATTATTTATCCGACCGCTACCATTGCTAATCCAGCCACTTCTTCAAGTGGTGGATAAGCACTGCTACGCGCCTGGATAAGTTCTTCTAAGACTCAGATGGAGAGAGGTATTCCTCACAGGCAAACTTCACCTGAGTCTAAGAATTACTTGATGAAGGTTTTGTATTAAGGAAGGAGATTTTTACTTTGGAAAAATTAACTATATTAGGTACAGGTTCTGCTATGGTTACAAAATGTTATAATACATGTTTTACTCTTTCAAATGACAAAGAACATTTTCTAATAGATACTGGTGGTGGTAATACTATTTTATCCAATTTAGAAAGTACCAATATATCTATTGATAATATCCACCATGTTTTTATATCTCATAGTCATAATGATCACATAACAGGTATTATTTGGATTATAAGAGCTGTGGCTCAAAAAATTTTAAATGAAAGCTACCAAAATAATTTATACATATATGCTCATAAAGAAGTAATAAAAGTAATACGAACTATTTGCGATTTACTTCTTCAAAAGAAATTTACAAACTTTATAGATAATAGAATCCTCTTTAAAGAAATAGAAAATAATAGTTTTTTTAAAATACTCAATTGGGATGTAAACTTTTTTGACATTGGAAGTAACAAGCAGTTACAATTTGGCTTCAATTTAAATTTGGAAAATGGAAAAAACTTAACCTTCTTAGGTGATGAACCTTATAAGGACCCACTCTTCAAATATGCTTATAAAGTTGACTACTTATTGCATGAAGCTTTTTGTTTATATTCCCAAAAGCATATATTCAAACCTTATGAAAAATTTCATTCAACAGTAAAAGATGCTTGTGAAAATGCCTCTAAATTAAATGTTAAAAATGTGATTTTATATCATTCTGAGGATAAAAATCTTATGAACAAAAAAGAACTTTATACAGAAGAAGGTAAAAAATTTTTTAGTGGAAATATATTAGTACCTAACGATCTAGAAATAATAAATCTTTAAGGAGGGTTAACCATGGAGAAATTGTTATTTGGTATATCTGGTACACCTATTGGAGATGGAAGTAAAAAATTTAATTATGAATCAAGCATAATTTATTTAAAATCTATAGGTTTAGATGCAATAGAACTACCTTTTGTACGATCTGTAAATGTTACAGATAAAAATAAAGATAAAATATTAAAAGCAAAAATAGATAATGATTTTTATCTTTCTGCTCACGGTTCCTATTACATAAATTTAAATGCTGATGAAAAAGAAAAGCAAGAACAATCTATGGAAAGAATAGTTAAAGGTGCCCAAGGTCTATTAAAAGTTGAAGGTAAAAGTCTAATTTTTCATCCAGGTTTCTATTTAAAGGACTCAAAAGAAGAAACCTTTAATACCATAAAAAATAATTTAACCAAGTTGCCTTATTTAGGTGTAGATTATAGGTTAGAAACCACCGGTAAAGGTACTCAATTTGGTGATTTGAAAGAATTAGTTTCTCTATGTAAAGAAATCAATCACTGCAAATTGTGCATAGATTTTTCACATATTCATGCTAGATTTAATGGAATTTTAAAAGACTATGAAGGTTTTGAATCTATTCTTAAATACATTGAAGATGAATTAGGAAGAAGTGCTTTAGAAGATATCCATATCCATTTATCTGGCATAAATTATACTGCAAAGGGGGAAAGAACCCATCTTCCACTTCAAGAAAGTGATTTTAATTATGCGGCTTGCTTAAAGGCCTTAAAAAAATTTGATGTAAAAGGCTGTATCATATGCGAAAGCCCTATTTTAGAAAAGGATGCCCTTCTGCTTAAAGAAATGTATAATAGTTTTTAAAATAAGCATAATGCGAAGCAAAGCTTCGTATTATGCTTATGCTATAAATTAAATTATTTCCTTATTTAAAAATTTTCTATACTGAAGCGCTTCTATAATATGAATTTCTTTAATAGATTCACTTTCATCTAAATCCGCTATAGTTCTAGCTACTTTTAAAATTCTGGTATAAGCTCTTGTACTCAAAGCGTACTTATTGTAAATTTTCTCTATTATTTTACTGGATTTATTATCTAACTTACAATACTTTCTTATTAGCTTGCTACTCATTTGGGAATTGCAAAATATATTCTCATTTTTAAATCTATTTTGCTGTATTTTCCTGCATTTTTGTATTCTATTTCTTATGACTTCAGATGATTCACCTTTAGGTTTATTTTTTAATTCCTCATAAGATAAGGACTTTACAAAAGTAAATATATCTATTCTATCAAGCATAGGTCCAGATAACTTATGCATATACCTTTTTCTCTCGTATTCACTACAAACACACTGCTTATCTGATCCATAGAATCCACACGGACATGGATTCATGGAAAATATAGTCATGCAATTACAAGGATATGATACGGTTCCAGAAGCTCTGCATATTTTTACTGTTCTATCTTCAAGAGGTTGCCTTAAAACCTCTAAAACATATTTTTTAAATTCCAGAACTTCATCTAGAAATAAAACACCATTATGTGCAAGCGATACTTCTCCTGGCATAAGTTTTCTCCCTCCACCAACTAAAGCAGCACATGTGGTTGTATGATGAGGATTTCTAAAGGGTCTTTCTCTTACTAACCCTTTAGCATCTTTCAAATTTCCAGAAACACTATAAATTTTAGTTACCTCTAATGCTTCTTCATAATTTAAAGGAGGGAGTATACTTGGTATTCTCTGTGCAATCATAGTTTTTCCAGAACCAGGTGGACCTATCATAAGTAAATTGTGATTTCCAGCTGCAGCAACTTCTACAGCTCTTTTACAGCTTTCTTGACCTAGTATATCCTCAAAATTTAATAAACTTTTTCTATTGTAACCTATACTTTTATATTCATATGGTACTAAGTCCCTATACTTAATATATCCTATAACTTCTTTCAAATTACTAAATGGATATACATTGCTTTTTTTAACTACTGAACACTCTTCCGCATTTTCCATTGGCAAGATAAAACTATATATATTATTTTTTAACCCTTCAATTGCAATAGGTAATATTCCTTTAACCTTTTTCAATTGTCCTGAAAGGGACAGTTCACCCATTATGAGAAAATTCTCAGTATCTTCAAAATTTATCTGTTCTGTAGCTGCTAAAATACCTATCGCTATAGGCAAATCAAATAGAGCTCCTTCCTTTTTTATATCTGCAGGAGCTAAATTAACAGTTATTCTATTTACCGGGAAATCAAAGCCTGAATTTACTATTGCAGCTCTTACTCTATCCTTAGATTCTTTAACAGAAGTATCAGCAAGTCCAACTATATTAAAACACGGCATTCCTCTTGCAATATCTACCTCTACAGACACTACTACACCTTCTATACCAGTAAATGTGGCAGAATTTATTTTAATTGTCATTGGATATCACCTCAGCTTAATTATTAACATCGATATCCATTTATATTCATTTTTTCAATGTATAATCTTTACTGTAAAGATTATATTTACAACACTAATTAATATTGTTAAAATTAATATATATTAATTTGTTAAGTGGTTTGTAAATTTATATAAAGTTTACTTATGTATCTTAATGAATTAATTTTTCACATCAACAAATATAATCATTTTACAGCATTTAAAAATTTAAACTCTTTTCATTAATATTTGCACTTTTATATGGATTTTTATGAATTTATTGGTTAAAATGAACAATATAATATATTTTTCGAAAGGAGCAAATTTATGCATTCTTTTAACAAGGAAATAGGTTTCCTGGGCGAAGATATTGCTGACAATTATCTAAGACAAATTGGTTACACCATATTAGACAGAAATTTTAGATGTAAAATAGGTGAAATAGATATAATTGGACGTGATGGCAATTATATTTGCTTCATAGAAGTAAAAACTAGATATGGTTCATTATATGGTAATCCTTGCGAAGCTGTAACTTATTCTAAGCAGCACAAAATATATAAAACTGCAGAAATTTATATAATGAAAAAGAAGCTTTTTAAATTTAACTTTAGATTTGATGTTATAGAAATTATATTAAACAATTCTAATAACATCCCATCTATAAGACTTATTAAAGATGCTTTTCAAATGTAAAAAAGCATATGATAAAATTCATATGCTTAATATTGTTTACAACCTTTATGTTTTTATAAACGTGGAGAATAATTTTTTGTTTCAAATATTAGATTATGCAATTATGTGGTAAAATATTTTTTAGAAAGCTTTTTCTATGTATTTTGCAAATTCCATATTTCTTTATGGCCTCAATATGTTCTTCTGTGCCATAACCTGAATTTCTTTCAAATCCGTACTGCGGATATATCTTAGCATATTCCTGCATTAAATTATCCCTATAAACTTTTGCTATTATAGATGCACATGCTATACTAGCACTTTTAGCATCTCCTTTTATTACAAATTCATTTTCTATATTTAAATTTTTTACAGCATAACCATCTGAAAGCACTAAATCCGGTGCAATCTTTAATCCAGAAGCTGCTCTTCTAAGCACTTCATTATTGCACCATGCTATTCCTCTTTCATCTATTTCTGCATTATTTATAACCGAAATATTATAACTTATAGATTTAGCTTTTATAAGTTTTGACAGTCTTTCTCTAGTATCATGTGAAAGCTTTTTAGAATCTTTAATGCCAAGTAATAGATCTTTGAAATCGTGAGACCTTAAATTTAAAACTACTGAACCAGCTGCTATTGGTCCTGCCAAAGGTCCTCTACCTACTTCATCTACTCCAGCTATATATACATAATTTCCAAAATTCTTATCAAAGCTATACATAGATTTAACCCTAATCAATTCATTTTCCTGTTTAACTGAAAATTTACTTAAACTTTGTGCCAAAAGCTGTACATTTTTCCTGCCATCTCTATTTAGACATTCTAGTACTTTGCCTAATCTATCTTTTTCAATATGGAAATAGTTTTTCTTCAAATAGTCAGTATAAAACTTAATATCCTTCATTTTTAAATTACTAATTTCCGTAAATATCTTTTGTTCTATACCATAAAATTCATTATGATTATCTTGTATGCTCTCATTCATAATTGAATATCTCCACTTTCTATAAACTGTCTTTCACTTTTTAGGGTGTTTCAAGAGAAATATGCCCTATTTTTCCACCTCTAAATTCATCTAAAAGCATTACTGCCACCCTATTATAATCTATCTCACCTCTAGCTATTACAGCTCCTCTTTTTCTTCCTATGTTATCCATATTGTCCAATGGTGTTTCACTTAATTCCTTAAGCTTATATCTTTCCATTAACTTTTGTGGATATTCATTTTGAAGCTTTTCTACAAGCTTTAATGCTAATTCTTCAATATCCATTACTTCATCTTTTATTGCTCCCGTAAATGCAAGATTCAGTTGAGTTTCCTCACTTTCAAGTTTAGGCCATAAAATTCCTGGAGTATCCATAAGCTCAATACCTATTTTAGTCTTTATCCACTGCCTGCTTCTAGTAACTCCAGGCCTATCTCCAGTTTTGGCTATACTGCTTTTTGCAATTTTATTTATAAAAGATGATTTTCCTACATTAGGTATTCCAACTACCATAACTCTATCTGTTATATTAACAATACCCTTTGCTTTCATTCTTTCATGTTTCTCTTGCAAAAGTTCATTTACTACTGCTCTAATACCTTTTAATCCTTCACCTGTAATACAATTTACAGTTAGAACTCTTATATTGTCTTTAGAAAGTGTTTTTATCCATTCCTTAGTTACTTTTTCTTCACTCAGATCACTTTTATTTAGCAGTATTATTCTAGGCTTATTACCACATAGATCATCTATATCTGGATTTTTACTAGACCTTACTATTCTTGCATCTCTGATCTCTATTATAGCATCTACTAATTTTAAGTTTTCTTTTATCTCTCTTCTAGTTTTGGCCATATGACCTGGAAACCAATTTATAGCCATATTTTATCTTATCCTTTCTTATGCATAAATTTACCTATTTTGATTTGTACAAACTCCCAAATTTACTAAATGGGTAAATTCGTAATGCAGCTCTTCCTACCACCATATTATATTTTACAAACCCTACATCTGAATATCTACTATCTCTACTATTGTTCCTGTTATCACCTAATACAAATATAGTGCCATCTGGAACTGTTACTTCACTAAAATCGCGCATATTTTGTTCAAGTATATAATTTTCATCCTGAGGCTTATCATTTATATAAACCTTATTATTCTCTATTTTTACTCTATCTCCAGCTATACCTATTACTCTTTTTATAAATTTTTCCTTTGGATCCGCTGGATATTTTATTACAACTATATCTCCAGGCTTTGGTTTACTAAAGTAATATGTTACTTTTTCTACTATTAACCTATCTTTGTTAGCTAAAGTTGGATCCATAGAATGACCATCAACACTTACAGTCTCAAACACAAATGTTATTATTAGAAACGCAGCTATTATAGCTATAATTACTGACTTACCAAGTTCTATTAACTCTTTTACCAAAATTTTCACACCACCCCAATATGCAAAAAAGGGACTTATTAAGCCCCATTTTCAACATAGTATTTCTTATACCAGATAACTAACTTATGTAATACTTACAAATTTACTTATCTTATTTCTTTTACTTTTGCAGCTTTACCAACCCTATCTCTTAAGTAGAATAATTTAGCTCTTCTTACTTTACCTCTTCTTACTACTTCTATTTTCTCAATGATAGGAGCATTAACAGGGAATGTTCTTTCAACTCCAACATTGTAAGCTACTCTTCTTACTGTAAAAGTTTCTCTTAATCCACCATTTTGTCTTTTTAAAACTGTTCCTTCAAAAACTTGGATTCTTTCTCTGTTACCTTCTGTGATTCTTACATGAACCTTTACTGTATCACCTACATTAAATGCTGGTAAATCAGTTCTTATTTGTTCTGCTTCTATTTGTTTTATTATATCTAACATTGTGCATTACCTCCTAAAATTTATTCGACGTTCATGCCCAGCTATGTAAGCAGACAGCGGAGCGCCTGTGTAGCACAAAATTCATTTTATCATATGTGTACAAATTTTTCAATATGAAATTCTATTTTTTCTAGAGCTCCTTTAAAAGTTTTTTATCCTCATCAGATAAATTTAACTTTTGAAATAAATCTATTCTTCTATCTCTAGTTATTTTTAAAGATTGCAATCTTCTCCACTTTCTTATATTTTCATGATGTCCTGAAATTAAAACTTCAGGTACCCTTTCTCCCTGAAAATACTCTGGCCTAGTATATTGTGGATACTCCAACACGCCACTATAAAAAGACTCCTCCGTGTAACTTTCACTAGTCTTTAAAACTCCATCAATCATTCTACATATACTATCAATTACAGGTATACAGGCCATTTCTCCACCTGTGAGTACAAAATCTCCCAAAGATATTTCCATATCTATATATTTATATGCTCTTTCATCTATACCTTCATAATGACCACAGAGAAAAATTAATTCCTTTTCCTTAGAAAGTTTTTTTGCAGTCTCTTGATTAAATTTATTTCCTCTTGGACCTAGAAATATTACTTTTCCTGTATTACTTTCTTTTACTTTCTTGATGCAATCTACTATAGGTTGCGCAGCCATGACCATACCTGCTCCACCACCATAGGGATAATCATCAACTTTCCTATGCTTATCTAATGTATAATCTCTTATGTCAACTGTATTTATATTTACAATACCCTTTTCTTTAGCTTTTCCTATTATGCTGTAATTAAATATATCAAACATTTCAGGAAAAAGTGTTAAAATATCTATTTTTACTGCCATGTTTCCACCGGCTTTATTACAATTCTTTTATTTTCTATATCCATATCAATGACAATATCCTTTAAAGCTGGAATTAAAAGTTCTTTTCCTTCCTTTATCCAATATACATCATTACTACCAGTTTTAATCACATCTGCTATCTTACCATATTCAGCCCCATTTTCGCCTACTACACTGCATCCAATTATATCTGCAATAAAATAACTGCCTTCTGGCAATTTAACTGCATCTTCTCTAGATACATCTAAGTATTTTTCCTTATATTTCATAGCCTCTTCTACGGAATCAATACCCTCAATTTTCAATATAACTTTATCAGTTTGGAGTTTACACCAAACTACATTTTTTTCTACACCTTCTACATAAACCTTTTGAAGTTTTCTAAACCTTCTTAAATCATCTGTTAAAGGATATATTTTTAATTCTCCTTTAATACCATGAGTATTTATTATTTGTCCTACAGTTACAAACTGCTTCATACGAATAAATCCTCCTAATTTCTTAAATTAATTAATGAAAATTCATCTTAATTATATATAATAAAAGAGTTAGGTGCACCTAACTCTTAAATTATTTCAACAACAACCCTTTTATTTTCTTTTATAGCTGCTGCTTTTACAACAGTTCTTATAGCCTTAGCTATTCTACCCTGTTTTCCTATTACTTTTCCCATATCATCTGGTGCAACTTTTAGTTCAAGAATAATAGATTGTTCACCTGCAACTTCATTAACTTGAACCTCATCTGGGTTATCAACTAATGATTTAGCTATAATTTGAACTAATTCTTTCATAATATTACACCCCCAGTAACACTATTTTGCAAGTTTTTCATTTAATCCAGTTTTTGCAAAAAGTCTTTTAACTACTTCTGTTGGTTGAGCACCATTCTTTACCCATTGAATAGTTTTTTCTTCATTAAACTTTATAGTAGCTGGTTCAGTTAATGGGTTATAATAACCTAATTCTTCTATAAATCTGCCATCTCTTGGAGATCTTGAATCTGCTACAACTATTCTATAAAATGGAGACTTTTTAGCACCCATTCTTTTTAATCTCATCTTTACTGCCATTAGTATCACCTCCTTTAAAAAATATATGCAATCTATTTAAAACCATTAAAAGGTAACTTACCAAGCATTCCCTTTTTACCGAAAGATTTTTGCATTCCCTTCATTTGCTTCATCATCTTCTTCATATTTTCAAAATCCTTGAGAATTTTGTTAACCTGCTGTACTGTAGTACCTGACCCCTGTGAAATTCTCTTCTTTCTTGATGGTGAACCACTCACTAATGAAGGATTTCTTCTTTCCTTTACAGTCATAGAACTTATGATAGCTTCTATTTTTGCCATTTCTTTCTCGCTGCCACTTAAATCTACGCCTTGTAATTCTTTAGTATTTAATCCTGGAACCATCTCTAATAATTTATTCATTGGCCCCATTTTTTTTATTTGCTTCATAGATGATAAGAAATCTTCTAAGTTAAATTCCTGACTCATCATACGGCTTCCTATTTTTTTTGCTTCTTCTTCATCTATAGATTGTTTAGCTTTTTCTATAAGAGAAAGTACATCACCCATTCCAAGTATTCTTGAAGCCATTCTATCTGGATGGAATACTTCAAAATCACTCATTTTCTCTCCTAAACCTACAAATTTTATAGGTTTATCTGTCATAGCTTTTATAGAGAGAGCTGCTCCACCTCTCGTATCACCATCTAGTTTTGTAAGTATTACACCACTTATATCTAGCTGATCATTAAAGCTATTAGCCACATTAACTGCATCTTGACCTGTCATAGCATCTACTACTAATAATATCTCATCTGGCTTTACATTTTCTTTTACATCTTTGAGCTCATTCATAAGCTCTTCATCTATATGAAGTCTACCTGCAGTATCTATTATAACTACATTCAATCCATTATTTTTTGCATATTCTATAGCACCTTTTGATATATCTACAGGGCTAACCTTATCCCCCATAGCAAATACCGGCACATCTATTTGTTTTCCAACTACCTGAAGCTGCTTTATAGCTGCAGGTCTGTATATATCACATGCTGCAAGAAGTGGTTTCTTATTTTTCTTTCTAAATTGAAGTGCAAGTTTACCAGCCATAGTAGTTTTTCCTGCACCTTGCAATCCTACTAACATTATCATTGTTAAACCACTAGAGGAAAATTGCACTCCACTTTCAGTGCTACCCATTAAGTTTGAGAGCTCATCATTAACTATTTTAACAACCTGTTGTGCTGGAGTTAGACTTTTTAAAACTTCTTCTCCAAGACACTTTTCACTAACTTTTTTAATAAAATCTTTTACAACTTTATAATTAACATCTGCTTCTAAAAGTGCAAGTTTTACTTCTCGCATAGCATCTTTTATATCTTTTTCAGAAAGTTTACCTTTACCTCTAAGTTTTTTTAGGGTTTCCTGAAGCTTAGAAGCCAATCCTTCAAAAGCCATGAGCTATTCCTCCTAAATATTATCTATTATATATTCTTTCATTTTCTCTAATTTTTCTAAATTAACTTTATCTTGTATTACCAAATTATTTATATCCTGTAAAAGGCATTCCTTAAATTGCTTCATTTTAAATTTTATATTCATTAAACCTAATTTTTCTTCATACTGAACTAAAAGTTTATGGCATCTTTTTATAATATCATGAACTGCCTGTCTGCTAGTATTTGTAAGCTCTGATATTTCTGATAAAGATAAATCATCGTTATAATAAAGATCCATAACATCTTTTTGTTTTTCAGTCAAAAGTTCACCATATAAATCTAATAGTATAGAAAGCTTAACTCTTTCTTCCATGATATATACTGCAATTTTTAATTGCAAATTCACTTCCTCAATTTATTATTAACTCAACGATGTTTATCTTATCAAAAATTTAGTTACCTGTCAAGTATTTTTACTTAACACATTTTAAAATAATGCTTCTACAAATTCTTTTGGATTAAATTCTTGCAAATCATCTATACCTTCACCTACGCCAACAAGCTTTACAGGTATGTTTAAACTATGTTTTATTGAAATAACTATTCCTCCCTTGGCAGTTCCATCTAATTTAGTTAAAATAATTCCGCCTATAGGACAAACCTCCATAAATTGTTTTGCTTGTTCTACTGCATTTTGTCCTGTAGTAGCATCTAGCACTAAAAGAGTTTCTCTTTCCGCTTCGCTAAATTCTCTATCTATTACTCTGTTGATTTTTCCAAGCTCATCCATTAAATTTTTCTTATTGTGTAATCTTCCAGCTGTATCACATATAAGTACATCAGTTTTTCTAGCCTTAGCAGCCTGCACTGCATCAAATACAACTGCTGCAGGATCTGATCCTTCTTGATGCTTTATAATATCTACTGATGCTCTGCTACTCCATACTTCAAGTTGATCAATAGCTGCTGCTCTAAACGTATCTGCTGCTGCCATTAATACTTTATATCCATCATTCTTTAACTTAGCTGATATTTTACCTATAGATGTAGTTTTACCTACTCCATTTACCCCTATAACCAATATTACTTCAGGAGTTTTATTAGGTTTTATAGTAGAGCTTTCTTCTCCAAGTATATCTACTATAACCTCTTTTAAACAACCACTAACTAGGCTAGGGTCCTTTATCTTCTTTTCTCTTATCTTTTCTTTCAGCTTTTCTATTATATAAAGTGTAGTATCTACACCTATATCTGCTGTTATCAATATTTCTTCTAACTCTTCATACAAATCGTCATCAATGCTCATAGCACCACTTAACATATCTGTTATCTTTTCAGTAAAATTATCCTTAGTCTTTGTAAGACCCTTCTTTAGTTTGTCAAAAAATCCTCCAAACATTTGTACTCCTCCTATATGAATCATAAGTTATTTAAGATGCTTCTTTCTCTAAATCTACGGAAACTACTTTAGATATTCCTTTTTCCTCCATGGTAACTCCATATAATGCATCACTAGCTTCCATAGTTCCTTTCCTGTGAGTTATAACAATAAACTGTGTGCTTCCAGAAAACTTTTTTAAAAATTCAGCATATCTAGACACATTTGCATCATCTAGAGCTGCTTCTATTTCATCCAGTATACAAAAAGGTGTAGGCTTCATCTTTAAAATAGCAAAAAGTAGTGCTATAGCAGATAATCCCTTTTCTCCTCCAGACATCAGATTTATATTTTGAAGTTTTTTACCTGGAGGTTGAACTGTTATTTCTATATTTCCTGTTAATTCATCTCCATTTGATAAAACCAAATCTGCATTTCCACCTTTAAAAAGTTCTATAAAAGTTTCATTGAAATTATGTCTTAATTTATTAAAATTCTCATTAAACACTATTTTCATTTTATCTGTCATTTCATTTATTAAACTTACTAATTCATCTTTTGCATTTATTAAATCATTTCTTTGAGTGGTCATAAAATTTACTTTTTCAGTTAATTCCTTAAATTCTTCTATTGCACCTAAATTAATTATACCTAAGGAACTTATACTATTTTTTAAGGTTAAAATATCTTTTTTATAAGCATCTATATCCTTTATCTCTGCTTTATATTCTAATGCTTCTGCATATGTAATTTGAAGTTCTTCATTAAGTTTTTTGTAAAGCACCTCTTTTTCTGTAGTAAGCTTTGCCGAAGAAACTTCCATCCTATGTAATTCATCTTCCTTTTTGCCAATTAACAAATTAATACTTTCCATTTTTTCATTGCTTATTTTTAATTTTTCCTTTGCTTCAATCAATTCCACTTCTAGCTCTTTAATATCTTCTTCCTTTTTTAATATATACTCACTAACCTTGCTTATCTCTTTTCCATTGGAATCAATTTCACTTTTACACTTAGATACATTTTCATTTGAATCTTTAATTTCTTCTTCTATGTGAATTCTCTTTTGCTTTAATTCCTCCAAGTCTTCACTTAACTTTTGCAATGTATTAGTTCTATTAGCAGTATTTTCATCCACTCTAGCCTTTTTTATTTTAAGACCAACAAGTTTTTCCTTAGTAACTTGAACTTCTTTATTTTTATCTTTAAGCTTCTCTTCCATTTCAATAATAGAGTCATCATTTTTTAACTGCTTTTCAGATAACACTTTTAAGTTTTCTTGTTTTTCCCCAATCTCTTTCATCATATTGTTTGCTTTTTCATTTAGCAATTCTATTTCATTATTGGATACCTTAAGATTTTCTTTAATTTTTAAGCTTTCACTATCTATAGTACTTATTTTTCCTTTTATTCTTGTTATTTCAATATTTTCGTGATAAACTGCATCTTTTAAATTTAAATTTTGCTCATCTAAATTTTTCAAAGTAGTTCTTAATCCTTGTATTTCATCACTCAACAAATTTACTTTTTCTTCAGTACTTTGTATTTTTATTTTAGTCTCTTCTATTTCTCTTTTTCTTCCCATGATACTAACACTCTTATGATAAATGCTTCCTCCAGTAAGAGCTCCTCCTGGATTCACTACTTCTCCTGCAAGTGTAACTATTTTGAGGCTATATCCAGTCTCCTTAGCAATTTTAAGAGCACTATCCATATCTCTACAAATTATAGTTCTACCAATTACATACTCTATAGCATTAGTAAAAACTTTATCATATTGTATAAGCTTACTTGCTATTCCTATGTATCCATCAATTTTGGATACTCTATCCTCATAAGCTACCTTTTTGCCTTTAACTATATTTAAAGGTAAAAAGGTAGCTCTTCCCATATTATTATCTTTTAAATGTTTTATAAGCTTCTTAGCAATCTCTTCATTTCTAGTTATAACATCAGAAATAGTTCCTCCTAATGCTATTTCTATAGCTGTTTCAAATTCTTTTTTTACATCTATTACTTCTCCCAATACAGAACAGCTATCCTTTTCCACTGCTACCTTACCCTTTATTACATCTTGCATAAGGTTTTTTACAGCTCTATTATATCCTTCATACTGCTTTTCCAAATTAATAAGCATGTGACAATTAGCCTCTAACTTATTGTGCAAAACATTTAATTCTTTAAATTCCCTATCTTTATTACCCAAATTATTATTGATCTTATTAATTTGCTGTTTATTAGATTTAATATTATTTTCAAATTCCTCTATCTTACTTTTCACTGTTTCAATTTCAGATACTAATGTTTCTTTTGTTCCTTGATTTATAGTAATAGAATGCACATAACTATTACAAGAATCCTTTAATTCTTGTATTTTCTTTTTTGTTTCATCCAAATCATTTTTTATCATGATCAAACTATTTTTAGAATTAGCAATACTGCTTAAATATTCTATTTGATCATCTTTTAATTTCTTAACTAAATCATTTTTATCATAAATAGATAAGTTTACTTTTTCTATAAACTTTTCATAATTATCTATTTCATTATTTAAATTTTTCTGCTCAGCTTTCAAAGATTCTAATTCCGTAATTTCCTCATTCTCTATTTTATTCATATTCAATATCTTATTTTTTACAATTTCAAGTTCCTTGAAATTTTTTTCTATAATCTGAGACAAATTTTCTAATCTTTCATGCAGCAAAGAAGTTTGAGATTCTAAATTTTGCTTTTTAGACTTAGTGTTAAAGTATTCATTTTTATAGTCTTCACTTTTCAAATTTATTGTTTGAATTTCCTCATTCCATTTTTCAATAGACTTCTTTACTTCATTGCATCTGTTATTCAATTCTTCATTAGCCAAATTCATATTATTTATGGTATTTTCTATTTCACTCAATTTACATTGAACCTTTTCAATAGAGTGAGCAGCAATATTTATTTCCTTAATTTTAAGCTCTTCAGATAACTTTATAAATTCCTTAGCCTTTTCATTTTCAATCTTTAGAGGTTCCAACCTTTCACTATAAGTTTCTAAAATATCATCTATTCTTACAAGGTTGCTTTCAGTATTTTCTAGTTTCTTCTGTGCATCCTCTTTTCTCCATTTAAACTTTACTATACCAGCTGCTTCCTCTAAAAGGCTTCTTCTTTCCTCCGGCTTGCCACTTAATACTGCTTCAATTTTACCTTGACCTATTATAGAATATCCTTCTTTTCCTATTCCTGTATCCATAAATAATTGTTGAATATCTTTCAATCTGCATTGAGTATTATTTATATAATACTCACTTTCTCCTGAACGGTACAATCTTCTGGATATGGTGATATGTGCATAATCTAGCGAAAGCTTTTTGTCTTCATTATCCAGTGTTAAAGATACCTGGCACAACCCTACAGGTTTTCTAAATTGAGTACCAGCAAAAATAACATCTTCCATTTTCCCGCCTCTCAAACTCTTTACACTTTGCTCTCCAAGAACCCATCTTACTGCATCAGAAATATTACTCTTACCGCTGCCATTAGGTCCTACTATACCCATAATTCCATTTTTAAATACCAGCTCTGTTTTATCTGCAAAGGATTTAAATCCTCTTATTTCCATAGACTTCAAAAACATAAGGTATCTCCTTATCTTCCAAACAGTTGCGGAATTATACTAACCACAAATATAATTACTACCAAAACTACAAATATTTTAGTCATTTTTTCTCTCTTCTCTTTTTTCATAAGAAAACACCTCTCCTAATTTTTTAATTTTCATGCAAATTATTAACCTTTTTAATATTTTATCTTTATATTTAATACAAAATATAGTTTATAATATATGAATTAAAATATCAATGCAAAAATAAAAGCCCTGTTTAACACAGGGCTTTTTATTAATTAGATTATCTCTGTTCAACTATAAATTTTATAGCAGTTCTTTCTTCACCTTCTATTTTTATTTCAGAGAAAGCTGGAACCACTACCAAATCAATACCATTTGGTGCTACAAATCCCCGTGTAATTGCAATAGCCTTTATAGCTTGATTAACTGCCCCTGCTCCAACGGCCTGAACTTCTGCCGAAATATTTCCTCTAAGCACTGCTGCCAATGCTCCTGCTACAGATTTTGGTTGAGATTGAGCTGATACTTTTAATACTTCCATAATTTAATTCCTCCCTACAAATATGCATATATTTATAAGGATATAATTCTATAAAACCCTGTATTTTCCTTCTTTATACTTTTTCCTCATATATTCAAAAATTGATACATTTTTACTTTTTTCGCTATGTACAAAAAGTAGACTTCCTCTTTGCACACAATTATCCTGTTTTACTTGAATATTTGTTGTAATTAATTGTTGTTTAATGTCTTGAAAAAACTTTTTTTTATTTGCATATATTTTTGATAAATCTCTACTATTAACTTTAATCGTAATCTTTTCTTCTTTAACCTTATTTATCTCTTCTAATATGCACTGATTATATAAACTTCCTTCCATCAATTCTCTAAATGCAGCATGAAAAGGACCTGCTACAATCTCTTTTCCTTCATTTATTTCCTCTGTTGGCTGAAGCCCAATTCTTATAACATTTATATTATTGGAAGTAAGCATACAATATATTACTTTTGATATTTCTACTGCTTCATATAAATCATAAGGCTTATACATACCACTCTTATACATTTTTTCCATAGGTGTATCCTTAATAACTAGTGCAGGATATATTCTATATATATCTGGTTTCATAAGTATAGACTTTTTAGTAGTTTCTATATCTTTTTCAAAAGTATCACCTGGTAAACCTAACATAATTTGATGTCCTAATACAAATCCATATTCCTTAATAAGGTTTGATGCTTTAACTACATCTTCTGTTGAATGTCCTCTTCCAGATTTTAAAAGCACTTCTTTATCTAAGGATTGAACACCAAGTTCTATTACATCTACAGAATAATTTTTAAGATTTGTAAGTATCTCATCATCTATATAATCAGGTCTTGTAGATAAGTGTATAAGATCGATAAATCCTTTTTCTTTATATTCTTTTGCTACAGCCAAAAATTCCTTCTGCTTTTCCATACTTATGGCTGTAAATGTACCCCCAAAAAAAGAAACCTCAACTATTGAATTTTCCCTTTTTATAGTTTTTAAATATTCTTCTATAGTATTTCTAGTAAATTCAGCATCTATTTTCCCGCTGCTTCCTGTTATAGTATTTTGATTGCAAAATACACAGTTGTGTGGGCAACCTTCGTGAGGCACAAATATAGGTATTATGTAATGATTTTTACCCATTATTCTTCTCCAACCCCTTTAGTGCTTTTTTTGCTGCGCTTTGTTCAGATTCCTTTTTACTATAACCTGTACCATTGCCTAAAACTTTATTATTTACAGATACCTGTGTGTAGAATTTTCTTCTGTGAGGAGGTCCCTCATATTTCATTAGATCATATTGTATGTCTACATCGCCATTTTTTTGCATTACCTCTTGAAGCTTTGTTTTGTAATCTAATATTATTTTATTCTTTATTGCCTTCTCTATAGTATCCTTGAAATTAGTAAGTACAAATCCCTTTGCCTTTTCAAAGCCAGCATCAATATAAATAGCTGCTATTATAGCTTCTACACAATCTGCCAATATTGATACCCTTTCTCTTCCCCCTGTAAGCTCTTCGCCCTTACTCATTCTTATGTATTTTCCAAGATCCCACTTCTTTGCTATTTCATAAAGAGAATTTTCACACACAATAAGTGCTCTCCTCTTAGTAAGTTCTCCTTCAGTTTTTTTCGAATAATTTAAAAATAAATATTCAGATATAGAAATCTGAAGTACAGAATCTCCTAAAAATTCTAATCTTTCATTAAACTTAATATTTTTCTTTCCATTTGCATAAGAACTATGTGTTAATGCTATTTTTAATAATTCTTTATCTTTAAAACATACGTCTAATTTTTGTTCTAATTCTACAAATGTGTCATTTTTATTTATTACATATTCATTTACAAGCATTGTTTTAACTCCTTCTGAAGTTTATTCTTCAGGTTGCTATTTACTTAAGTAAACTCAAGAATAAACTACAATTTTACAGATTTAAAGTCCCGTATATAGCGGGACTTTAATTCTACTCTTCAGTATGATTTTTTATGTACTCAACTACGTCACCAACAGTAGTTATTTTTTCAGCATCTTCATCAGGTATTTCTAAATCAAACTCTGTTTCCAAAGCCATTATTAATTCAACAACATCAAGTGAATCAGCACCTAAATCATCAATAAATGATGCTTCCATAGTTACTTCTTCTGCGCTTATACCAAGCTGCTCTGAAATTAAATTTTGAATTTTTTCAAACATAATTGTCACCTCCTAAAAGCTTTATACATAAATAATATTACATAACTACTTCACCGTCAATATAAATACTGCTAAAATTTATTATGTTAAATTATTTTATATTAATTCATTAAATTTCTATTATTTAAAAAATATATTATTGATTTTCTTCTGCTAACTTTTCTAATTGAGTTTTTATCTTATCTACAATTGCATTTTCATAGCAATTATAAGCTTGTTTTATTGCATTTTTGAAAGCTTTACTATCTGAACTGCCATGAGCCTTTATGCAAATTGCTTTTGATCCTAAAAATGCAGATCCTCCATATTCGGAATAATCCATTTTTTTCTTTAATCCTTTAAATACAGGTTTTAATAGTGCAGCACCTACTTTTGTTGTAAATGATTTCATAATTTCTTCTTTAATCATGCTAAACAAATTCATAGCTACCCCTTCATACATCTTTAGTATGGTATTTCCTACAAATCCATCACAAACTAAAATATTCACATCACCATTACATACATCCCTTGGTTCCACATTACCTACAAAATTGAACTCATCTGATTTAAGTTTAAACATTTGATAAGTACTTTTAGTGAGCTCATTTCCCTTTTCTTCTTCAACTCCTATATTTACTAATCCTATACTTGGATTACTAATCTTCAAAATATTTTCAAAGTATATTTTCCCCATTAAAGCAAATTGAATTAAATATTGAGGTTTACAATCAACATTAGCTCCTACATCTGTTACCATAAAAGCTCCATTTTTGCCCGGAATAATAGGTGCTAAAGTTACTCTATCTATTCCTTTAATTCTTCCTGCTATAAGTGTAGCTCCCGTCATTATCGCACCTGTACTTCCTGCTGAAACAATGCCTTGAGCTTTTCCTTCCTTTACTAATTCAAAAGCTTTAACTAAACTAGAGTCCTTTTTCTTTCTAACAGCCATAACTGGAGCTTCATTTGTACTTATTATCTCTTCAGCATTAAGTATTTCAATTTTATCCTTAGGATATTTATACTTATTCAATTCCTTTTCAATAAGTTCTTTCTTACCTGTAATAATTATATTTACATCGTACTCTTTTACGGCTTGAACACATCCATCTACCACAGCGGCTGGTGCAAAATCTCCTCCCATACCATCTACTGCAATAATCATATTCTCACTTCCTTTTTACGCAACGGCTGATAAACCCTAACATTTAATAATTATTGTCAAAAAAAAGAAAGTCCTATGACTTTCTCTTTTGTTATTTTTCTGTTGAAACAACTTCTTTGCCATTATAATATCCACAACTCTTGCACACTCTATGAGCAAGTTTCATTTCATGACACTGAGGACATTCAACTATTCCTGGTAAACTTAATTTGAAAGTTTGTGCTCTTCTTCTATCTCTTCTTCCTTTTGAAAATCTTCTCGCTGGATTTCCCACAGTAAAACACCTCCTTAATCAGTCGAAAACATGTCTTTCAATTTTGCCAATCTTGGGTCAATATTATCATCTTCGCATTGGCATGTAGCAAAATTTAGATTAGTACCACATTTATGACATAATCCTTTGCAATCTTCTCTACAAAGCCTTTTAATTGGCATCTCTACAATTATATTGTTTTCTATTACTTCTGTGATATCTATTGTATCACTATCAATAAAGATGACATCGCCATCTCTACTTGCTCCATCATTATTGGTAAATTGTTCTTCAATGGTAATATCTACAGCATAACTAAATTTTTCAAGACACCTTGAACAAGTTAGCTCTAACTTGGTGCTTATAGTGCCATTTAAAGTAAGCATATCACCAATCTTATCTAGTGTTCCATTTAATTTAATTGGCTGTAGAAATTTTATAGTTTCTCTACCATCATGAAAACTTTCTTCCTGAATTTCAAGATGAAGCTCTTTTGTGGCCTTTTCTCTTTTTAATAAATCTGACACATCTAATTTCATAATGCTCACCTCTACATATTAGCCACATTTATTATATAAAGATGAGCATTAAAAGTCAAGAATTATTTATTGTTGCTTGTTTAATTATGATTTTCCTTATTTACCAGATGCTACAATGTTTTTTGTATCTCTAGCTATCATAAGTTCTTCATCTGTTGGAATTACAAATACTTTAACTTTTGAATCTGGAGTACTTATTTCCATTGCTTCTCCTCTTTTAGCATTCTTTTCTGCATCTATTTTAATTCCTAAATAAGTTAATCCATTACAGATATTTTCTCTATTTACACCTGAATTTTCACCAAGACCTGCTGTAAATACTATAGCATCTACTCCATTTAGAGCTGCTGCATAAGAACCTATAGAAGTTCTTACTCTATAATTAAACACATTTAGTGCAAGTTCTGCTCTCTTATTTCCTTCTTTAGCTGCATTCTCAATATCTCTAAAGTCACTGCTTACTCCTGATACACCAAATACACCTGATTTTTTATTTATTAGATCATTAATTTCATCCACATTTAAATTTAATTCTTTCATTAAGAAAGGTAGTATTGAAGGGTCCACATCTCCACATCTAGTTCCCATAACAAGTCCTGCAAGTGGTGTAAATCCCATTGTAGTATCTACAGCCTTTCCTCCATCTACAGCACAAAGGCTAGCACCATTTCCTAAATGACAAGTTATTATTTTTAAATCTTTTGCATCTTTACCCATCATTTTTGCAGCTTCTGCTGATACAAATCTATGAGAAGTTCCGTGGAATCCATATTTTCTTACACCATTGTTAGTATAAAGTTCATATGGTAGTGCATATGTGAATGCATAATCTGGTAAAGTTTGGTGGAATGCTGTATCAAATACACCAACCATTGGAGTGTTTGGCATTAATTCTTTACAAGCATTAATTCCTATTATGTTTGGTGGGTTATGAAGTGGTGCTAATTTAACGCATTCTTCTAAAGCTTTCATAACATCTTCATTTATAAGCACTGATTCTGCATATTTTTCTCCGCCATGAACAACTCTGTGACCTACTGCTGATATTTCTGACATGTTGCTGATTACTCCATGTTCTTTGTCAACTAAAGCATCCAATACTAATTTTATTGCAACTTTATGATCCTTCATTGGTTGTTCAATAATGTACTTTTCTCCATTAACCTTTTGAGTTAATATTGAACCTTCTATTCCTATTCTTTCAACTAATCCTTTTGCAAGTACTTTTTCATCTTCCATGTTAATTAATTGGTATTTTAAGGATGAACTTCCGCAATTTATTACTAATACTTTCATTTCTCAATCTCTCCTTTTAGTTTTCTTGTGCTTGTGCTTGAACTGCAGTTATAGCAACAACATTAACTATGTCTTCAGCACTACATCCTCTTGATAAATCATTGATTGGTTTAGCAAATCCTTGACAAACTGGTCCTACAGCTTCTGCCTTAGCAAATCTTTGAACTAGTTTATATCCTATATTTCCAGCTTGAATATCTGGGAATACTAACACATTTGCCTTTCCTGCTATTTTACTATTTGGAGCTTTTAAATCAGCTACTTTTTGAACTATAGCAGCATCAAGCTGTAATTCTCCATCTATATCTAAATCTGGTCTCATTGATTTTGCAAGTTCAGTAGCCTTTGTTACTTTGTCAACTAATTCATGGCTAGCACTTCCCATAGTTGAGAATGATAACATTGCAACTTTTGGATCCATTCCACAAAGATTTTTTGCAGTTTCTGCTGTACTTACAGCAATTGAAGCTAGTTCTTCTGCAGTTGGACATGGGTTAACTGCACAGTCTGCAAAAAGAAGCATTCCATCTTTTCCATATTCACAATTTGGTATGTTCATAATAAATGTACTTGAAACTACCGATACTCCAGGAGCAGTTTTAATTACTTGAAGTCCTGGTCTTAAAAGGTCACCAGTAGTATGGATAGCTCCTGAAACCATTCCATCTCCATCCCCTAATTTTACCATCATTGTTCCATAATATAGAGGATCTCTTACTATTTTATCTGCTTTTTCTGGAGTCATTCCCTTTTTCTTTCTTAATTCATAAAATCCATTAGCATATTTCGCAGTATTCTCTGAAGTTTCAGGATCTACTATCTTTACTCCTTCTAAATTGACTCCAAGATTTGCAGCTTTTTCTTTTATTACTTTTTCATTTCCTACAAGAACTAAATTTGCAAGTCCTTCTTCTGCTATTTTTGCACTTGCTTTAAGTGTTCTTTCTTCTTCACCTTCTGGCAAAACGATTGTTTTTTTATTAGCTTTTGCCTTTTTCCAAATCTCATCCATTAATTTCATTTTTTTATTGCTCCCTTCAAATATATAGAATTAAATAAAAGTATACACACTATATACTATAATCCTTTTCTTATATATTTTTCAATAAAAAAAACTTATATTTTTAATTTTTTCTAAAAAAAATTCTATAAAACGTAAAATTTACAATATTTTTTATAACATTTGTTTATTAATTTATGTAAAATGTTATACTTAATATTACATAAATTACTCATAAATAAATTATAATTCTTAATATTTAATTTTACATAGCCTATAAAAACATAAGTATTTTATAATTAAGAAAATTATAGTAATTAAATTAGACCTTACATAAAAAATTGGAGGGCAAGATATGAAAGTTACAGGAATTATAGTTGAATATAATCCTTTTCACAATGGGCATTTACACCATATAAAAAAATCCAAATCACTAACTAATTGTGATGCTATTGTTGCAGTAATGAGCGGCAACTTCGTTCAAAGAGGACTTCCTGCTATAGTCGATAAATGGACCAGAGCTAAAATGGCATTGATGAATGGAGTTGATTTAGTCATAGAGCTTCCTTTAGTTTATAGCGTATCTTCTGCTGAATTTTTTGCTGGCGGGTCCATAAGCCTTTTGAATAATTTAGGAGTGGTAAACAATATATGTTTTGGAAGTGAATGTGGAGATATTGAAACTTTATTATATATATCAAAAATACTATCTGAAGAGCCTATAAATTTCAAAAAATTTCTCAAGGATGAACTCAATGAAGGTTTTTCCTATCCACTTGCAAGAAGTAAAGCATTATTAAAATTCTTGAAAGTTAACAATAGTAAATCATTACATTTTGAAAATATTGAGGAAATTTTAAATTCCTCCAATAATATTTTAGGTTTAGAATATTGTAAAAAATTAGTCAAATTAAATAGCAACATTTTACCATTTACTATAAAGAGAGAAGGCGGACACTATAACAGCACTGTTTTCAACGAGCAATTTTCTAGTGCCTCTTCTATAAGAAAATATATGAAGGATAACAAAGATATTGATATTTTAACAAATTATATTCCAGATAATGTATATAATTTATTACTAAATTTAAATAGAAACAATTATCATTTTACTTTTGAAGATGAAATATTCCCTTACATAAAATACAAATATACTCTATATAAAAATTCTATAACAAAGCTTCCAGACGTATCTGAAGGTATTGAAAATAGAATATTCAAAGCCTTAGAAAATACTGAAAATTTTAACGAACTAATATCGGACTCAAAAACTAAAAGATATACTTATACTCGTATAAACAGAATCTTATGTCAATTTTTCCTAGGACTTGAAAATTGGGATACTGTAACTTTAAGAAAGGAGTCGTGTCCCTATGCTAGAATTCTTGGTTTTAATTCTACAGGATCAAAAATTTTAAAAGCAATAAAGGAAAACTCAACTATACCTATATATACAAAGCTTCCCAAAAATCCAATTCCTACTTTAGGCTTAGATATACATGCTACTAGAGTTTACAGCCTGTTAAATAAAAGTATAAATCCTAATTCAGACTATTTAACTAGTCCAATAATAATTAAGTAATTTTTATAGCATAAATTTAAAGCAATTAAATTTAACATCATCTTATATAAAACTAGAATAACTAGTAAAATTTGCAAATATACTTATATAGCAAGTTAAACTTAGCAATGTTTGTGGAATTTTTCCACATCATGGATTTATGTAAGGTTGGTGGTTAAGATTGAAAATTATATTATACATATTGATAATACTTATAATTATATTACTAGCTGTTTTACTGAAGAACAAAAATCTTTTTGTAACCATTGTTTGTTCTTTGATTATATTAGAAATAATAGCTTCTCCTAAACTGTGTATAGATGGTGCAGTATCTGGAGCTTTACTTTTTTTCTATAAAGTATTTCCTTCTCTATTTTCATTTTTGATAGTATCAAATGTAATAATGGCTTACGATGGCATCTACATATATTCTAAAATTCTTGGCAATGCTTTATGTAGACCATTAAGATTGCCAAAAAGCTGCAGCTTTGTACTAATAATAAGTTTACTTTGTGGATATCCTTTAGGCGCAAAATATGCTTGTGATTTATATGAAAAGAACATAATAAATTTAAAAACCTGTGAAAGATTATTAAATATAGCTTCAAATGCAAGTCCCCTATTTGTACTTGGATCTGTAGGCATATCTATGTTAAAAGACTCTAAAATAGGATATATATTATTATTATCAAATGCTCTTTCATGTATAGCTATGGGTTTTTTTCTTCCTGCAGATATTTGTGGACAAAAAAATGGCTTTAAGGGAACTCACACTTACTCAAATTCAAACATTGGTAATGTTCTTAAATCCAGTATCGAAAATTCCATTAAAACCTGCCTATCTATAGGCGGATTTGTTACTCTTTTTTCTGTAGTAAATAACATTGTTAAAAGCAATTATTTATTTAACAGTTTTTCACATAAGCTTTCTCTATTACTTAATACTCCCCAAGACATATTACAGGGTTTCCTGCTTGGAATAATAGAAATGACTAATGGATGTAATTTAGTTTCAGCGTCAAATTCATCCATATTATTAAAAATAGCACTGGTAAGTTTTCTTTTTACCTTTAGTGGATTATCCATTATTTCACAAGTTTACTCTTTTACTTATAAATTTAATATTTCCATGAAAAAATATGCTTTCAGAAAGATATTACAAGGTATAAGTTGCTCTATAATAAGCATTATTCTTTATAAACTCCTGTATCTCAATCAATCAAAACAAAGCTCCAATATAAATTATATAAGTACTTATTCACTTGAATATACTTTTATAATAACAATTATTTTTTTAATAATGCTGCCTTGGATTACTTTTAAGATCAAGAAACTATTTCATATCCCTTAGTTCTTTAATATTTTCTCTTATAGTATCAGAATTCAAGCTAATGCTAGATTCTAAATCAACTACAAAATCTTGCATTTGCTTTTTTAAGTTTATCATCATAGTTTTACTTTTATTATCTATTTCATTGTCTAACTGATTTAAAATTTCATCTGCGTAGTCCCTAGCTCCTAATCTTATGGATTTAGCACTTCTTTCAGCAGAAGCTACAATAGCCTCTGCTTTTACTTTTGCTTGTCTTGTTATATCATGATTTTCTATTTGCTTCTTTAAAAAGTTAATATTTTCTCTTTTTAGATTTTCAGCTTCTTCAATAGCCTCACTTAATATTCTCTCTTTTTCCTCAACTATCCACTGTGCTTTTTTCAATTCATCTGGAAGATAATTAATTATTTTTTCTATTATTTCCAAAGTTTCTTTCTTTTGTACTATAACTTTCCCTGTCATAGGAACTTTTGCAGATGTTTCTATAATTTCATTAAGATATTCTAGTAATTTAATAACATCCATAAAATCTTTTCCCCCTAAAGGTTTTTTATCTTATTAATTACAGCTGGTATTACACTATCTGGTACTAATCCTTGAATACATCCACCAAACATAGCTACTTGCTTGACTGATGAAGAACTTAAAAAAGAATTTCCTGCACTAGCCATCATAAATACTGTTTCTATATTAGGATCCAGTTTACTATTCATAAGTGACATTTGAAATTCATATTCAAAGTCTGAAACTGCTCTAAGCCCCTTAACTATTACCTTAGCATGTTTTTGTCTCAAAAAATTAATTAGTAATCCACTGAAACTTTCAACCTTTACATTTGGTATATCTTTGACTGCTTTCTTAATTAATTCAACTCTTTCTTCTATATCAAAAAGTCCTTTTTTTTGTGGATTTACTAATACTCCAACAACTAATTCATCAAAAACCTTTGAAGATCTTTTTATTATGTCTAAATGACCATTAGTTATAGGATCAAAACTTCCGGGGTATACTGCTGTTCTCATAATAATTAATCCTCCCTGTACCTATAGAAACAAACTGTTGTTTTACCGTACTTTCTATAATCAACAAGAATTATTTTATCTGTTCCCTGATATAATTCTTCTCTAGTATCAATTTTAGTTACTATAAGTCCATCTTTATTTAACAATCCTTCTTTTTCTATAATTTCAACTGCAGGTGGAATCATATCCTTCATGTAAGGTGGATCTATAAAAATCAAATCAAAAACTATTTTTTTTCTAGCAAATTCTTCTAAAGCCTTATACGAATCCATATTAATACACTTACAAATTTGTTCAAATTTTAGATTTTGTACATTTTTAACTAAAAAAGAATAAGTTTCAGGACTTCTGTCAACTAAATAACATTGTTTAGCTCCCCTGCTAGCAGCTTCTAATCCTAAACTTCCTGTTCCAGAAAACACATCCAAAGCTATTGAACCATAAGTTTTATTTTGTATTATGTTAAACATGGCTTCTTTTACTCTATCTAAAGTAGGTCTCGTGGTATCCATACCAATTGGTGACATAATTTTTCTTCCCTTTGCAAGACCTGCAATAATTCTCATAATTTTTCCTCCTTGTAATTAGCACGATGTTTAAAAATTATATATTTTTCTATAATATTTTAACATATATGCTTTCATTATACAAAATTTATTTCCGTTATTAGAACTACAATTTCGATTTTCAAAATACTTGTTTTTTTGTTAAATAAATGCAAAATTAATTAAAACAAATGTATTTTGTACTTTTACCAATTTTATCATAAATCCCATTTTTAATATTTATATCTTTGTCATCCTTACTTTCTGTAAGTCTTTTAGCTTCTGCATTTGCTAATTTCAATAAATTTATATCCTGAACCACATCTGCCAGTATAAGTCCATTTTCGCCATGCTGCCTAAAACCAAATATCTCTCCTGCTCCTCTAATTTTTAAATCTTGCTCAGCAATAAAAAATCCATCATTACTGCTTTTCATAATTTCCATTCTTTTTCTTATAATATCATTTTTAATATCTGCAATAAGTATACAGTAGGATTTATGCTTTCCTCTTCCCACTCTTCCTCTTAATTGGTGGAGCTGTGCTAATCCAAATCTTTCTGCATTTTCTATTATCATAAGAGTAGCATTAGGAACATTAATTCCCACTTCTATAACTGTAGTGGAAACAATAACCTTTGTTTTTCCTTCCTTAAACTCATTCATTATTTTTTCCTTGAGTTTTGGAGACATTTTACCATGTAGAATTTCCATACTTATGTCCTTAAAATACTCCTCTTTCAATTCCATGTATAAGTTTTCCACAGAACTTAATTTTAATTCTTCATTCTCTTCAACTAGTGGGCAAACTATATATACTTGTCGTCCTTTTCTTATTTCATCTAAGGCAAAATTATAAGCTTTATATTTAAAATCTTGTTTAATATATTGAGTTTCTATTTTTTGACGTCCTGGAGGTAGTTCATCAATAATTGATACATTTAAATCACCATAAAGATAAAGGCTTAAAGTTCTAGGTATAGGAGTAGCTGTCATAACAATAGTATCTACATTTGCTCCTTTATTAGTCAACCTGCTTCTCTGCATTACTCCAAATCTATGCTGTTCATCTGTAACCACCATTCCCAAATTTTTAAATTCCACATCATCTTCAATCAAAGCATGTGTACCTATTATTAAATCTATTTCTCCATTGGCCAATTCTTTTTTTATTTCCTGCTTGTTTTTTTGTGATACACTTCCGCAAAGTAATTTTATATTTATATCAAAGCCTTCAAATAATTTTAATGCTTCATCATAGTGCTGAGTGGCTAATATTTCCGTAGGTGCCATCATTACAGCTTGATACCCATTTTTTATAACATTAAATATAGATATTAATGCTACAATAGTTTTACCACTTCCTACATCACCTTGAACCAACCTATTCATAGGACACGATTTTTTTTCATCTATTAATATTTCTCGTATTACCCTATTTTGAGCCTTAGTCAACTGATAAGGCAGCCTATCCTTTAAAGCATTTAGTTCTTTTGCTATACTAAATGCTATGCCTTTTTTATTTTCATTAAAATAATTTTTAAGCATCAATATTTTTAATGAGTACGTAAATAATTCCTGAAATTTAAGTCTTTTAGTAGCTTCGTCTAACTCAGCTAAATTTATAGGATTATGTATAACTCTTATGGCTTTATCTAGATCACATAATTTATATTTATTTATTATATAATCAGGTAGATTTTCTACTATTACTACATCTTCTAATATTATATTTACTAACTTAATTACTAAATTGTTAGTTATTCCAGATTTTAAAGGATATTTTGGTATTATCTTTTCCTCTACTTTTGAAATATTTTGATTATTTTTCAACAATTTAGGATTAGCAATAAACATTTCTCCTCTAAATTCTTCTATTTTTCCAATCAAAGTATATATGTTACCTATTCTAAAGCTATTTTTTATATAAGGCTGATTAAACCATTTTCCCTTTAAAATATTGTTCCCATCATGAAAAACTATAGTTGTTAATATTTTTCCTGTTTTAGTTCTTATATCTCTCTCAATTCTAATGGTTTTGCAATTTATTATCACTTTATTATTAGTTTTTTCTCCCTTTATATTTCCACAAGAAGATATACTTTCATAATCTCTTGGAAAATATAAAAGTAAATCCATAACATTGAATATACTACATTTTCTTAAATTGTCTGCTGTTTTAGGTCCAACTCCCTTTATGCTGCTTATGTCACTATATACATCCACAAAACCACCCACTTTTAAAACTCATAATAAACCTTACCAAACACTTGCTTATCTACAAATAAAAAAAGCCTAAAGGCTTTTTTTATTTGTAGATTTTATTCCACAGATACAATAAAGTAGTATAATGGCTGATTTCCATCGTAAAATTGTACATCTATATCTTTATATTTTTCTTGAAGTTTACTTGAAAATTCATCTACTTTATCTTTTTCGCAATCCTTTCCACAAAAAACAGTTATTAGCTCACTGTCGTCCTTCACCATGCTGGAAACAATATTATTGCATATGTTAAACATATCATTTCCTATTTCCTCTATTTTTCCTTCTACAATACCTAGAATATCTCCTTCTTTAATGGCTTTACCATCTATTTCAGTATCTCTCACGGCATAAGTCACAGAACCTGTAGTTACCTTATTTATACCTTCTTCCATAGCTTTTATATTTTCATCAAGTTCTAATTCTTGATTAAATGACGTTATAGCTGTAATTCCTTGAGGTATAGTTTTAGTTTCTACCACCTTTACATTTTTATCAGAAATTTCTGCTGCCTGATTAGCTGCCATGATTATATTTTTATTATTTGGGAAAACCAGAATATTTTCTGCATTTATTTTATTTATACATTCTAATATATCTTGAGTACTTGGATTCATAGTTTGGCCGCCTTCTATAACAAAATCTACTCCTAGATCCTCAAATATATTTTTTATTCCTTCTCCCATGGCAACTGATACAAAAGCATACTTCTTTAACTGAATATTTTCCTGTTCCTCATCCTTTTCAATAGAGGCTTCATTATGTATATCTAATACATTTCTATGCTGTTCTCTCATATTATCAATCTTTATTTTGGAAAGTTCTCCAAGCTTAACGGCTTCTGACAATACCTTACCTGGATCATTTGTATGAATATGAACCTTTACTATATCTTCATCATTAACTATTACCATAGAATCACCAATCTTTTCTATGGTGTGTTTAAAATCATCAATTTCAACATTGTTTGAACGTATAAAAAATTCAGTACAATATCCAAACTTTATTTCATGTTCTTCTAAGTTTTGAATTACTGATGGCACTTCAATTTTTTTAGGAGATTTAATTTCTATTGACTCCATATTATTCTTTACAACTTCATACATTCCTTGAAGTATTATAAGAAGTCCCATACCGCCAGCATCAACTACCTTAGCTTTTTTAAGCACTGGAAGCATTTCAGGAGTTTTATTAAGCATTGATCTGCTGTAGTCACAAACTTCTTCTAACATTACTGCTATATCATTACTTTCACATTTAACTGCACTTTCACCAGCTGCTCTTATGATAGTAAGTATAGTACCTTCTGTTGGCCTCATAACAGCTTTATAGGCAGCCTTTGACCCTTCCATTAAGCTTTCTGCAAATTCTTTAGAATTAACATATTCTTTTGTTTCTAATGATTTTGCGATTCCCCTAAATATTTGTGAAAGTATTACACCAGAATTACCTCTTGCACCCATAAGTGCACCTTTGGATAACTTTTTTACAATTTCTCCTACCGATTTATTTTGCATACCTTGTATTTCTGATACAGCTGTTCTAAATGTCATAGACATATTAGTTCCTGTATCGCCATCTGGAACTGGGAAAACATTCAAAGAATTTACATACTCCTTATTTTGTTCTAGGGAGTTGCTCCCATTCACAACCATATTATAAAAGCATTGCCCATCTATTTTTAAGTGTTCCATTTATGAATTACCTCCCTAGACTCTGACACCTTGAACATTTACAGTAATACTTGATACTTTAAGTCCTGTATAATTTTCTAAATTATATTTTATTTTTTGAATTATGTTATTAGCTATCACAGATATCTTTGTTCCATATTCAACCATTATATATAACTCTATAAATAACTCGTTATCCTTTGAACGAACTTTTACACCTTTACTTAAGTTTTCACCGTTTATTAATTTCCAGAGTCCATCTTTAGCATTTCTTGAAGCCATACCTACAACACCATAACATTCCATAGTTGAAACTCCAACTATGTTGGCAACAATTTCTTCTGAATAATTAATATACCCATTTTCGCTGGTGATATTACCTATCATAATAAAATCCTCCCTACTTTAAACATCATATAACATATTTTATATTAAATAATAAATTTATTCAAGGAAATATATAATTTAAAACATTATTTATACTACTAAAATTATATTATATACTTGCGCAACTAACCTATTCTATGGTAAAATAATAAATGTTTGAATTGAGGAGATTATTTCTTCACAGTTTTTTAAGGAGGTGTTTTTAATGTCAAAGAAGTGCGAAATATGCGAAAAAGGTGTTGTATTTGGTGTTCAATACAGCCATTCACACCGTCAATCTAAAAGATCATGGGCTCCAAACATAAGAAAAGTTAAAGCTATAGTTAACGGAACTCCAAAAACTATTCATGTTTGTACAAGATGCCTTCGTTCTGGAAAGGTTCAACGTGCTATTTAATAAATAAAAAATGCAGTTGTTTTTACAATTGCATTTTTATTTATTTTACTATAAACTTATTTTTTTTTCTTAAAGACTTTTATGATTCTAGATATAAATCTAGGAAGTTTTATGGTAATAAATTTCATATATATTCCTCCCCCAAATTAATGAAAATCTATAAGCTTAAATCCTAGGCAAATGAGTAATGCACCAACTACCATTATAAACCCCCAAAATGGGATAATAACAGTAATTATAATCCCCAAGCCAATGGATACCAGAGCAATTCCAACCTTTTTCTTAAAACTTTTAGTACACACCTTCTTAGACATATTATTATCCCCCAAAGTCATTCTATATTATTATATGAAATAGCAAAATAGAATGTTACAAAAATATTGATAATCTTAAAATTTTAATTATTTAGAAATCACCTGGTGAATATAAATCTGATTTTATCGGAATAATATTGAAGCCTAATCGCAAACAGTATAATTTTATAGCTTCTAAATACCAATCGCTGGCTCTTGGATCAACTATTATACCTTCTATAAACTTAAATGGATCTATTCTTAAATTTATATGTGTGCAATTTTCATATTTTTTGTCTAAACATCTTTCATTATTTATAACAATCAATCTGACTTCATTTTCATGTTTAAAAGCTGACCTTTTTAATAATCCACTTCCAAATATGGATTTATCACCTTTCATATTTTTTAATTGTAATAGTGCTTTTTCTAAATCATTATAATATATCACTGGTGAAAGTATTCCAAACTTAATATCAGAAATTAATTTAAATTTTTCTGGAGAAGTTTCAATTAATATCCCTTCTTTATTTGATGAATAGATTTTCCATAAGGCATCTGAAGTTCCTTCTAAACTCCAGCATTGTCCATATAAATCATTATCCTGTAAATATTTATTTTCAATTTCATCAGTAGGTATTTCCCACTTATCTTCCCAAGACTTAATTTTTGTAAGATAAATCTCTTGTTTTTCCATCATGGACATAAATTTACCTAATGTCATATATCTATAAATTTTTATATTTTTTTTAATACTTTTATCAACAATAAGACCATATGCATTCATTATTTATTTTTCCTTTCCTAAACTTAAATACTCCAAAATTATAAGATTTTAAATAACATGTATATGTTATGTAATATTCCCCTTTAACTACTTAATATTTTGATAAATTCAAAAAATATAAAAAAGTCCACTAGAATCTGTGAACTTTTTTCATTATATACTTTCTATTTAATTATATCTAATCTTTACTATAAAACACCATTAAGTTTCCACTAGTAAAGTTTATTTCAACTTCCCCATCTAAAAATTCATTAGATATAGTTCTAGGGTCTCCTATCTTTAAAAGGTACTCTTGGAGCTTATACTTAGCTCCCTTTATGCTTAAATTTTCTACATTTTCACCATAACAATGAAGTGAAAATGTTTCACCCTTTTTTCCTTTTATTTTTATAGGCTTATCTACTATTTGAATACAATTATGATCATCCTTTATATAAGCATTTATATTTAATTTTAAACATTTCAAAAGCATACCCATATTTCCCATTAGATGATCTATTCTTGTACCAGTACAGCCTAATAAAATAATTTCAGTTCCACCTAGTTCCAATGCTTTATTTAACACAAGCTCTGTATCAGTAAAATCTTTATCTGTAGGATAAGTTTCTATACAACATTTTGGAGATTCTTTAAAAAATTCTAAAGCTTTCCTATCTATAGAATCAAAATCCCCCATTAAATAATTAGGCAATATATTGTATTCATATAAGCAATTTCCACCACTATCTGCACAAATCAAAAAAGAACTATCTTCTAATTCATTTTTTATTAACTCATAGGATGGTGCTTCTCCCCCTGATACAATTACTATTTTCATTTACCTATCCCCTTTTAAAATCTTTATGTTTTCTTCAATTTTTCCATCCTTAAAAACTGCAGATCCAGCCACTATTACATTAGCACCACATTCCACTACACTTTTTATATTGTCTTTTCCTATTCCACCATCTACTTCTATAAGCAAATTTTTATTAAACTTATTGCTTAATTCTTTTAATTCCTTTATTTTTTCAGAACAATAATTTATGTACTTTTGTCCACCAAATCCAGGGTTTACAGTCATTATAAGTACCATATCTAAATTAGGTATCAAATACTTTATGCTTTCCACAGGTGTAGCCGGATTCAAAGCTATTCCTACTTTAGCTCCTAAACTTTTTATATAATTCACTGTTCTGTCTATATGTCTATCTGTCTCATAATGTATAGTTATCATGTCTGCTCCTGCTTTTACGAAGTCTTCCACAAATCTAGCAGGTTCTTCTATCATTAAATGAACATCAAAAGTAAGGGAGGTAATGTTTCTTATACTTTTAATTACAGGTATCCCAAAAGATATGTTAGGTACAAACATTCCATCCATTACATCTATATGTACCCAGTCTGCTCCATACTTTTCTAATGCTTTAACATCCTCACCCAATTTAGAAAAATCTGCTGACAATATTGAAGGTGCTAATTTTATCATTTTTGTATTTTCCTCCTTAATTAAAGTAACTAAAAATAGTTACCATTGAATTTTTCTATTGTTTATTTCTTCCAATGTTTTTATGTAAAATTCATACCGTTTTGCATTTATTTTTTTCTGTTCCACAGCATGCTTTACAGCACATCCAGGTTCTTTATAGTGAAAACATCCTGTAAATTTGCAATTACCTATATATGAATCAAATTCAGGAAAGCACTGTTGTAAATCTTCTTTAGAAATAAACTCTATTTCTAAAGAAGAAAATCCTGGTGTATCCACTAAAAATCCATTCCCAATGTCTATGAGTTCACTGTGCCTTGTAGTATGTTTACCACGTCTCAACTTTTCACTTATCTCCCCAGTAGCCATAACTTCTTCTCCCATTATGGAGTTTAATATTGTAGATTTTCCGACTCCAGAAGGTCCGCATAAAACTGTAACATTATCCTGCAGCTTTTCTCTTATTAAATCAATTCCATAACCTTCCTTGGCTTTCAAAAACAGCGTTTCATATCCTGCACTTTTAACCATTTCTACAATTTCATTCATTTCTTCTTGTAATACTAAATCTAGTTTATTAAAGCATACTATGGCCTTTAAATTATTGTATTCACAACTAAGTAAAAACTTATTTAACAATTCTTCATTTATTTCAGGATTTCTTAATGCAAAAACTACTAATGCCTGGGTTACATTTGCCACAGAAGGTCTTATAAGCTTATTTATTCTAGGGTAGATTTTATCTATAACACCTTTTCCATTTTTTATTGTAATTTCTACTTTATCACCAACCATAGGCGTAAGTTCATTATGTCTGAACTTACCCCTAGCTTTACATTCAACTACATTTTTATCTGTTTTTATATAATAAAACCCTGCTATTCCCTTTATTATAGTTCCTTCCATACACCCTCCTATTGAATTAATAATTACTGACTTTTATTATTGTTACCTGAATCTGTTTTATTATTTGAGTCTCCTGAACCGGATTTTCCTGGATTCACAGTACTTGGATTTTGACCTGGTTGATCATTTGGCTTTGTCACTGTACCTGGATCTGGCTTCTTAATATCTGATTGAGCAGGTTGCTGTTCTTTATACTTATAATAAGTTAAGTTAACAGTACTTCCCGCTTTTGCTTGTTCTCCACCTGAAATAGACTGACTTATTACTTTTCCATCTTGTGATTTATCTGATGTATCTACTGCTGATTTTGTTACTTTAAAACCTGCACTAGATATTGTTCCTGAGGCTTCATCAATACCTTTTCCATTTACATCTGGAACAGTTAAATTTCTAACCTCTTGTCCTCTGCTCACTACAAGATTTATTTTAGTATCTGCTGTAGCATCTGAATCTGGTTGAGGATCTTGCTTTATTACACTTCCTTTAGGTACACTATCGCTATACTCTCGACTTACATCTCCAAGCTTTAACCCACTTTTTTCTATAACATCCTTTGCAGAATCTAAATCCATACCTATTAAACTAGGAACTGCTAACTTATCTGGTCCACCACTTATACTAACTCTAACTTCCGAATTTACGCTTACACTTGTTCCTGGCTCTGGATAAGTTCTAAGCACAGTTCCTTCTGGCTTATCACTTTTTTCTTTTCCAATAGAAACAAATTTTAACTTGCTATCTTCAACAGCCTTTTTTGCATCTTCTTGCTTCATTCCAATTATTTTAGGTACTGTAGTTTTAGCAGATGCCTTATTAAGTGCAAAGTATCCTGAAATTCCACCTATAACTAATACTAATATTGCTGCAGTAACAAACATTAGTATTTTTCTTTTCTTAGGATCAAGCATTGTTTTCTTTTTATTATATTGTTCATCATAATCATCATTATACTTTTTATCATTAGCATACTTATTATCGTATTTACTATCTTCATATTTATTTCTATTATACTTATCTTTATCATCTACTACTACAGCATCCATTATTCTAGTCATGTCTTCATCAAAATCACTAGTGGAAATATCAACTTCCTGATTATTTTCTATTTTTCTAAGATCAGTGAGCATATCTTTTATTGTCTGATATCTTTTAATAGGTTCCTTTTCCACAGCTTTTAATATAAGCTTATTTAAATTATCAGGTATATTTTCATTTAACTGTTTTGGTGGAATCACTGGTTCTTGTATATGCTTTAATGCTACAGATACTGGACTATCAGCATCATAAGGTACTCTTCCTGTACACATTTCATAAATAACTATACCTAAAGAATATATATCTGTTCTACAATCTACAAAGCTTCCTCTAGCCTGTTCAGGAGAAAAGTAATGTGCTGATCCCATAACCTTGCTGGAATTAGTTATCGTAACTGAATTGGAAGCTTTGGCTATACCAAAGTCTGTTACTTTTACTACTCCTTCATTAGTAACCAATATATTTTGTGGTTTTATATCCCGATGTATAATGTTATTTCTGTGTGCACAATCTAAAGCTCTAGCTATTTGAATAGCTAGGTTTGCAGTTTTTGCTGTAGGTATCTTGCCTTGTTCACGAATTATTTGTTTCAGGGTTTTACCATTAACATATTCCATTACTATATAATTTATATCACCTTGCGTACCTACATCATAAATATTTACTATATTGTTATCTGAAAGACTGGCTACTGCTGTTGCTTCTCTTTTAAATTTTTCAACAAATTCTTTATCATCAGAATACTGTTCTTTTAATATTTTAACTGCTACATAACGATTTAATAAGTGACATTTAGCCTTATAAACTAATGCCATACCTCCCTCACCTATTTTTTCTAACAATTCATACCTATTACCTAGCATGGTTCCTATCATCTTCACACTCTCCTCCAAATACAATAACTGATATGTTATCTCTTCCACCCTTTAACTTACTAAGTTCTATTAATTGCTTACATGCTCCCTGATTATTATTATTCATTATTATATCATACATTTCATTTAAACTTACTCCATTAGATAATCCATCAGTACAGAGAATTATTTTTAACGTATCAGATAAATTTGCTTCAAAAATATCTATATCTACATCTATATTTGTGCCTAATGCTCTTGTTATTATATTTTTATTAGGATGACTTACAGCCTCTTCTTCAGTAATACTTCCTTCATCCACTAACTGCTGCACTAATGAATGATCCTTAGTTATTTTAATTATTCCATCATACTTCATAATGTAACAACTACTATCTCCTACATTAGCTACTATCATTTTATTCTCTTTAACTAAGCATGCAGTTATAGTTGTCCCCATTCCATTGAGCTCAGAGTTACTTTTAGATAAACTAAAAATTTTTTCATTAGCTAATTTTATACCTGATTTCAATGTATCCTTCATACTCTCTATACTAATAAAACTAACAAATGATTTTACATAATCAATAGTAGTGTCTACTGCCAATTTACTAGCAACTTCTCCGGCATTATGTCCTCCCATACCGTCGGCAATAACATAAATATCAAAGTTTTCATTTTGATAAAATCCCACTGAGTCTTCATTAATTTTCCTAACGTTACCTATATCTGACAACATCCCTACCATTTTTTTACACCCCTCTTAAATAATTTTTAGATTTCAAATAGCTCCTTCTCAACTGACCACATGCAGCATTTATATCTGAGCCCATTTCTCTTCTAATAGTAGTTTCTATACCTTTTTTAATCAAAATGTTAGAGAAGTTTTTTATATTATTTGTAGGAGATTTTTCAAAATTGTTTTCCCGCACTTTATTTACAGGTATAAGATTTACATGACATAAAATCCCCCTTAAAAGATTAACTAATTCTTCTGCAGATTGAGCACTATCATTAACATCCTTTACTAAAGCATATTCAAAGGTAATTCTTCTGTTTGTCTTACTTATATAGTACTTACATGCTTCTATAATCTCGTTTATAGAATATTTATTAGCTATTGGCATCATAGTTTTTCTAAGTTCATCATTAGCAGCATGAAGTGATATTGCTAGTGTTATTTGATAATCTTTATCTGCTAGTTCTTTAATTTTAGGAACTATGCCACAAGTTGAAAGAGTTATGTGTCTTTGACCAATGTTAAGACAATATTCAGCATTTACTAAGCTTAAAAATTTTATTACATTTTCATAGTTATCTAGAGGTTCCCCACTTCCCATTAAAACTATGTTCGATATTCTTTCTCCTATTTTTTCTTGAGCTTTTAAAATTTGAGCTATTATTTCACCACTACTTAAGTTTCTCACCATACCCTCTACAGTAGATGCACAAAACTTGCATCCCATCCTACAACCGACTTGAGTAGAAACACATATAGAATTTCCATGTTTATATTTCATAACTACTGTTTCAATTATATTTCCATCCTTATATTCATAAAGAAATTTATGTGTATCATCATTCTCAGATTTGTATACTTCTATAATTTGTGGTATATCTATCTCAAAACATTTTATAAGTTTTTCTTTTGTACCTTTAGGCAAATTATCCATTTTTTCAAAATCCCACTGATTATTTTTGTATATCCAGTGAAATACTTGCTTAGCCCTAAATTCACTTTCTCCATTATCCTTCATCCACTGCTTTAGTTCTTCAAGGCTTAAGTCTAAAATATTATCCACTAATTACACCTACCCACGTCTTATCATTTTTGCAATGAAGAATCCATCCATATATTTATTTGGCAATATTGTTATATATCCTTCATTATGATAAATTATATTATCTAATTTCCCGTAATATATTGGTTCTATCTGAAAATCTGGTCTCTTCTTTATAAACCACTTTATGTTTTCTTCATTTTCTTCCTTATTTAAAGTACAAGTAGCATAAATAAGTTTTCCATTCTTTTTAACATATTTAGCTGCATTGAGCATAATTGTCTTTTGAATTTTCACAAGACTTTCTAAGGACTCTTTATCCTTATTCCACTTAATTTCTGGTTTCTTTCTTATAATTCCAAGTCCTGAACAAGGCACATCAATCAATACCCTATCACCTTTTTCTTCATATATATCCATATATTTAGAAGCATCTAAAGTGCCACATTTTACATTCGTTATTCCAAGTCTTTTAGCATTTTCCTTTATTAAAGGCAATTTATTTTCATGAATATCAAAAGCAAATATTTTTCCTTGATTGTTTGTAAGTTCTGCTATATGACAAGTTTTACCTCCTGGAGCACTGCATAAATCCAAAACAGTCATATTTTCCTTTAACTCCATGGAAGGAGCCACCATCATTGCACTTTCATCCTGAACAGTGATTAGTCCATTTTTAAAAAGAGGGTTGTTCTCTATATTTCTACCTCTGTTTATTATAATTGCTTCTGGACATACTTTTCCTTCTTCTATGTCATATCCATTCTTTTTAAGTTCTTCCCAAGCTTCTTCATAATTAGTTTTTAAATTATTTACTCTCACTGTAATTGCAGGAACTTCATTTAATCCCTGTAATATTTTTTTAGTTTCTTCTTTTCCATACTGGTTACTAAATAAACTAACCATCCATTTAGGAAAAGAGTAATCAAAACACATTTTTTCTATATCACTATTTTTATTATAATAATCTATATTATTGCTTCTAAGATAACTTCTTAACACTCCATTTACAAGTCTTGCAGTCTTCACAGCCTTTCTCTTAGCCAATTCAACTGCCTCATTAACTACAGCAAACTCTGGTATTTTATCTAAATACCTTATCTGATAAATAGATATCCTAAGTATATTTAGGATATCTACATCTAATTTTTTAAGTCCACTTTTTATATAATAATTCAATATAGTATCTATTGTATATTTGTATTTTAAGGTTCCATATACTATTTCTGTTACTAAAGCCTTATCTTTATCATTCATATCAGATCTATTTAATTCTTTTCCTATAACCATATTAGAGTATGAATTTCCATAAAATACTTCTTTAAGTATTTTAACTGCTGTTTTTCTAGCACTATCCATTATATTACCTCTGCTTCAATTATTTTTAATCTTCTCTTCTGCTAATAAGTATTAATCTTATCAAGTTTGATATAGCTGTTATAGCTGCTGCTACATATGTCATAGCAGCTGCACTTAATACAGCTTTAGCTCCTTTTAGTTCCTCACTATATAGTATACCTCTTCTTTCCAATATTCTTAATGCTCTGCTGGAAGCATCAAATTCTACAGGCAATGTTATAAGTTGAAATATCACTACTGCTAAAAATAATAATATTCCAAAATTAATTAGAGGCTTTATGCCAAGTACAAACCCTGCAAAAAATAATAACCATGAAATATTTGAACTAAAATTTACCACAGGAACTATAGAATTTCTAATCACTAAAGGCGCATAACGTTCTTTATGTTGAAAAGCATGGCCTGTTTCATGAGCTGCCACTCCAATAGAAGCTACAGAATTCCCATAAAAAACTTCTTCTGAAAGCCTCATTACTCTTCTAGTCGGGTCATAATGATCTGTAAGTTTTCCTGGAATAACTTCTACTGGTACATCATATAATCCATTATTGTCAAGTAGCATTCTTGCAACCTGTGATCCTGTATATCCATTACGATTTCCAAATCTCGAATACTTATCAAAAGTAGAAGAAACCTTATATTGAGCTACAGCTGCTATTATTAATGCTGGAATTAGTATAATGAAACTACTATCAAAATAAAACATAGCTATACTCCCCTTCCAATTACTTAAATTAAAAGTAATTTATTCTCCCAATGTAATACCTTTATTTAATTTATGTCCTCTTATATATTCACTAACCTTCATAGGCTTACCACCTGGAAATTGTATATTTGTTAAAAGTATAGATCCTTCCTTGCAAGCAACTTTTATTCCTTCATTACATACATCTATTACATATCCAGGGTTGTAATTACTATTTTCATCTAATATGTTTGCTTCATAAATCTTCATATTTTTTCCTTCATATTGAGTATATGCAATAGGCCAAGGATTTAATCCTCTAATTAAATTTTTTATTTCCCTATTACTTAAATTCCAATCTATTTTAGCCATATCCTTATTTAACATGGCTGCATAAGCAGTAGTTGAATCTCCCTGCTTTTCTCTTTTTATAGTTTTGTCTTCAATACCTTCTAAAGTTCTAACTAAAAGATCTGATCCATCTTCCATTAAAATATCATGAAGTTCTCCTGCCGTCATATCTTCTGTAATGTCCACATGGCTTTTTAAAAGCATATCACCAGTGTCTAAACCAATATCCATAAACATGGTTGTATTTCCACTTTCCTTTTCCCCATTTATTATAGCCCAATTTATAGGTGCAGCTCCTCTATACTTTGGAAGAAGCGAAGCATGTAAATTTATACATCCATATTTAGGTGTGTCTAATACTTCTTTTGTAAGTATCTGCCCATATGCTACTACTACTATAAAATCAGGATTTATATTTTTTAAGCTTTCTAAAGCTTCAATATCTTTTCTTAACTTTTCTGGTTGATATACAGGTATATTATATTGTACTGCTACTTCTTTTACAGCTGACATACCTAATTTTTTTCCTCTTCCCTTAGGTTTATCTGGTTGAGTAAAGACAGCTGTTACATTAAATTTTTCTATAAGTTTTTTTAATGAAGGAACTGCAAAATCTGGTGTTCCCATAAAAACTATATTCATACTCCTAATTTTCTCCTTCTGTTTTTAAAATTTTATCAACAAATAATATCCCCTCTAAATGATCTATTTCGTGGCATAATGCTCTTGCAAGCAATTCCTCGCCTTCTACTATGATTTCTTCTCCTTTTTCATTTAAAGCTTTTACTTTTACCTTGTAAGGTCTTTCCACTTTTCCCTGTTCACCAGGTACACTTAAACATCCTTCTTCATCTATGTAACTACCTTCTGTAGATATAATTTCAGGATTTATGAGCTTTAATATTCCTTCTCCTACATCTATTACTACAACTCTCTTAAGTATACCTACTTGAGGGCCTGCAAGTCCTACCCCATCAGCATCGTACATAGTTTCTGCCATATCATCTAATAATGTTACAATTCTATCATCTATATTTTCTACTTTTCTACTCTTTTTTCTTAATAAATCATCACCATATTTTCTAATATTTCTTAAAGCCATTACTTTTACCTCCTAAATTTAAATACAAACTTTATTTACCCAACTATAATAAACTATTAGGGTTTACATCAATACTTACCCTTATATCATTATAAACATTTTTTAATAAATCATAAACTAGTTTTCTTATTTTTTCCTTAAGTTCCTTTTCTATATTGCCCTTTAATATTATTTGCCATCTATAAAATTCTTTAATTTTAGAAATTTCACAAGGACAAGGTCCTAATATTTTAATTGTATCATTTTTTTCTAATATATTTTTTAAAAATATACCAACATTTTGTATACTTTTTATTAATATATTTTCGTTCTTGCTGCTCATATTAATAAGAAATAGATCAACAAACGGTGGATACTCCATAATACTCCTAACTTTTATCTCTTCTTCATAGAAACCTTTATAATTATTATTAGTTGCACATATTATACTATAGTTTTCTGGACTATAGGTTTGAACAATAACTTCTCCTCTTTTTTCCCCTCTGCCAGCTCTACCTGAAACCTGTGTAATAAGCTGAAATGTCCTTTCATTAGATCTGAAGTCTGGCAAATTTAAAGATAAATCTGCTGCAATTATCCCTACTAGCGTAACATTTTTAAAGTCCAATCCTTTTGCTACCATTTGAGTTCCTATAAGTATATCTGCCTTTTCTTCTTTAAAAGTGTTGTATATTGTTTCATAAGAATTTTTACCTCTGGTAGTATCAAAATCCATCCTTAAAGTTCTAGCCTCAGGAAAATACTTTTTTATTTCCTGTTCTATTTTTTCAGTACCAACACCAAAATACTTAACATACTTACTTCCGCATTCAGGACAAATACTAGGTGATTTTCTGCTACTGCCGCAATAGTGGCACACTAATTTTCCTTCATCCCTATGATAGGTTAGAGATATATCACAGTTATCACACTTGAATACATAACCACACTTTCTACAGGAAACAAATGTAGAAAAACCTCTTCTATTTAAGAAAAGTATTATTTGTTCTTTTTTATTTAATCTTTCTTCTATAGATTCATAAAGCTTTTTACTAAACATAGATTTATTATTATTTAGCAATTCTTGTCTCATATCAACAATTTCAATTTTAGGCATAATAGCATTATCAGCTCTATTTTTTATAGTTATAAGTTCTATATCTTTATTTTTACATCTATAATAGGTTTCTACAGATGGTGTGGCTGAACCTAGAATTAACTTGCAATTACTTATTCTACATTTCATTTCCCCAATTTCTCTGGCATTATATTTAGGATTACTGTCAGATTTATAACTTCCTTCATGTTCTTCATCTATAACTATCATTCCTAGATTGCTAAAAGGAAGAAATATTGCAGATCTAGCTCCTATTGCTACTTTAACTTTTCCTTCCTTTACCCTTAGCCATTCATCATATCTTTCCCCTGGTGATAACTTACTATGAAAAACACTTATATCCTTTCCAAATCTGCCTTTAAACCTCTCTACCATTTGAGGTGTAAGTGCAATTTCAGGTACTAGTATTATAGATTCTTTATTTTTTTCTATCATGTTACTTACCAAATGCATGTATATTTCGGTTTTTCCACTACCTGTAACTCCATGTATCAGAAACACACTTTTGGGGAAATTCAATATAGTATCTACAGCGCTTTGCTGTTCCCTATTTAAAATCTTTTTGGAGTATTTTTCATACTGTCTTACATTATATCTATTTACCACATTCTCTTTTTGAGAAAGAAAACCATGTTTTATCATTGTATTTACAGAAGATAATGATATATTAAATTTTTTTGCTAAGGCATTTTTATTGTACATACCCGGATTTTTTTTCACTATTGAGTATATACTTAAATAAGGTTCTTTTTGAAATTTTTCACTTAACTCTACTTCTCCCATATACACTTGGATTTCTGTCTTATTTTTCATTCCACTAGAAATACCTGTTGGAATAAAAACTTTTATGCATTCCAAATAAGTTGACAAATATTTACTCTTCATCTCTTTAATAAGAATTACATCATCTCTGGTAAACAAGGTAAATTTATCGCATATTCCTGATATTTCTTTAATTCTTGTATTACCTGTATATTCATCATAAAGTTCTAACACAAATCCATCTATTTTTTTATTTCCCATACCAAAAGGAACTTTTACCCTAATGCCAATATCTATTTTATTTACTAATGTTTCTGGTATTTTATATGTAAAAATTCTATCTACTTGTAAGGAACTATTATTAACTACTATACCTGCATAACTGTACACTTAATCACCCTTTGTTTCCAATAGTAAATAGGAGAGGTATTTCCTTACGATAAATCGTAAGTTTCAACCCCTCCCCAAAATTTATTTTTCATTTATTAAATCAAATAATTTCTTTGCAACTTGCCTCTTAGACATCTTTTCTAAATCAATTTTTCTTCCATCTCTACACAAAATGGTTACTTTATTGTTATCAGAAGCAAAACCTGTATCTGATGCTGTAATATCATTGGCAACAATATAATCTAAATTTTTAACCTGAAGTTTTTTCTGTGCATTTTCCATTAAATCATTACTTTCTGCAGCAAAACCTACAAGTATTTGTTTTTTCTTTAAAGTTCCTAATTTTTTAAGTATATCCTCATCTTTAACAAGTTTTAATTCAAACTCATCCTCAGATTTTTTTATTTTCTTTTCTGAATAATTCTTTGGCTTATAATCTGCTACAGCTGCAGCTTTTATTACTATATGCTGCTTTCCAAAGTTATCTATAACACTATTTAGCATTTCTTCATTAGTTTTAACATTGATTACATTTACTCCAGCAGGAGCTTTAATATAAGTATCTCCAGATATTAAAGTTACATCTGCTCCCCTGTCCCTAGCTTCTTCTGCTATAGCATAACCCATTTTTCCTGAAGATCTATTGGTTATGTATCTAACAGGATCCATTGATGCTATAGTTGGTCCTGCTGTTACTAAAACTTTTTTACCTTCAAGATCTTTTATGTCATACATCATACTTTGCACAAACTCTGATATAAGCTCTGTATTAGCCAGCTTACCTTCGCCTTCATCACCACAAGCCAATCTTCCTGACTCTGGATATATAAACTTATATCCAAACTTAATAAGTTTTCCCATATTATCCTGTACTATAGGATTATTATACATATTAGTGTTCATAGCAGGCGCAAAAACTACTGGTGCCTTAGTGGCCATAATAGTTGTAGATAGCAAATCATCTGCTATGCCACTGGCAACTTTTCCTATTATATTTGCTGTAGCAGGAACTATTAACATTAAATCTGCTTTTTTCGCAAGAGAAATATGTTGTATCTCCCAAGCCTTTGGTTCAGAAAACATATCCAAACTAACTATATTTTGGCTTAGGGTTTGAAAACTTAAAGGAGTGACAAACTCCAAAGCTGCTTTAGTCATAATCACATGTATTTCAAAATCTTTTTTCTTTAGTTTACTTATTATATCTAAAGCTTTATAAGCTGCAATACCACCCGTTACCCCTATAACTATAGTCTTTTTATTAGTCATTGTTTATTTAATACCTTCTCTAACTGTAGTATAAGTAATTGCTCCTTGACTAATTTCATTTATTGCTATTGTAACAGGTTTAGTAGAAGTAATTCTTACCATAGGTTCTGCACCTTCAATTAGTTGTCTAGCCCTTTTAGCTGTCATTGTAACTAATGTATATCTATTGTCTACTTTTTTTAATAAATCTACCACTGATGGATTAATCATAGAGTTGCTCATGAATAATACCCTCCTTTGAATCTAATATATTTTCTTTAACTCTGTCTACTCTACATCTTTCTGCTATAACTATACCTTCTATTTTTTTTACTGCTTCTTCTACAGTGTCATTTACAACTGCATAGTTATATTTTGAAACATAATTTATTTCTTTATATGCAGCTTTAAATCTTGTCATTAAAGACTCTTCAGTTTCACTTCCTCTGTTTATTATCCTTTGTCTTAATTCTTTCATAGAAGGAGGAAGTATAAAAATGAAAACTCCTTCTGGATAAGTTTCTTTTACCTTTAAAGCCCCTTGAATATCTATTTCCAGCACTACATCTTTACCACTATCTACTGCTGATAAAACACTGTCTTTAGGTGTTCCATAGTAATTTCCATAAACCTCTGCATATTCAAGAAATCCTTCACTTTTTATTCTATTTTGAAACTCTTCTTTACTCAAAAAATAATAATTTGCGCCATCTACTTCTCCTACCCTTGGATTTCTCGTAGTTGCAGAAACAGAAAGCCAAAAATCATTCTTTTCTAATAAAGCCTTGCATATAGTTCCTTTACCAGCTCCTGATGGACCTGATATCACCACTAATAGCCCTTTTTCCTTCATTATTCCTCTACCTCGTTAACTGCATCATCATCTTCTTCTTTTGAAGCCAATCTATGTGCTACAGTTTCCGGTTGAACTGCTGAAAGTATTACATGATCACTATCTGTAATTATAACAGCTCTTGTTCTCCTTCCATAAGTAGCATCTATAAGCATTCCCCTGTCTCTAGCTTCTTGTATTATTCTTTTTATAGGTGCAGACTCAGGACTAACTATAGCTACTAATCTATTTGCTGAAACTATATTTCCGAAACCTATATTTATCAATTTTATACCCATATGCTTCCTCCTAATTTTACTCTATGTTTTGAATTTGTTCTCTAATTTTTTCAATTTCATTTTTTATATTTAATACATAGTTAGTGATCTCTAAATCATTTGACTTTGACGCAATAGTATTGGCTTCTCTATTCATTTCCTGAACAATAAAATCCAACTTTCTTCCTATAGGTTCATCTAAATTTAAAGTATCCTTCACTTGAATCAAATGACTATTTAATCTAACAATTTCTTCGTCTAGACAAGCCTTATCTGCAAACAAAGCAATTTCCATAGCAATTCTGTTCTCGTCTATTGTACAATCCTGCATTAGCTCACTTAACCTAGTAGTAAGTTTTTGCCTATATTCCACTACTACTTGTGGTGATCTTTTCTCTATTTTATCCAATAGGGATTTAATATAGTCACACTTTACAAATATATTTTGCTGCAACTTTGTTCCCTCTTTTTCTCTCATAGAAACAAGCATATTCACTGCATCTTCTAATGGAGTTCTAAGAGATTTCCATAGTATTTCTAAATCTTCTTCCTCTTGCTTTACAGTTATTACTTCTGGAAACTTCGCAACAAGTGATACAGTTATATTTTCTTGTATACCATATCTTTCTCTTATTTTGTTTAAACATTGCACATAACTATCAGCTAGTGACTCATTTAATACGGCATTTACACCTTGTTTTTCATAATTGTTTTGCGTGATAAAAACATCAATTTTGCCTCTATTGATCTTTTCCTTAATAAGTTTTCTCATTCTGTCTTCAAGAGCTATAAAGGCCTTCGGCATTTTAATATTTAAATCAAAGTACCTATGATTAACAGTTTTTATTTCTACTGTAAATCTTCCACCTTCTTGGTCTGTACTTCCCCTTCCGAAACCAGTCATACTTTTTATCATATTTTTCATCCTTCCGTGTTTACCTTACCAATCCATACTAATTATACATAAATATTAATAATAATTTCAAGATAAATTTACAATTACTAATATCATAAGAAGATTAAAATACATTTATAAAAATTATACCACAAAATATAAGGTATAAACATATTTAATGAAATATTGAAAATTTATTTTAAATTATTGTATATTACGCTTCAAAGCCTGTGAATTTAAATTCACAGGCTTATTTTAATGAAATTATATGCTAACATATGAACTTTTATAATATAATGCAAATTAATCCACCATTACCTTCATTTATAATCTTCTGAAGTGTTTTTTGTATTTTTATTTGAACATCTTCAGGCATCTTATACAATTTATTTTGAAGTCCCTCTTTTACCAGTATTTCCAAAGACTTACCAAACATATTGCTTTGCCATATCTTTGATGGATCATTTTCAAACTGTTCTAATAGTGATTTAATCATTTGCTCACTTTCTCTTTCTGTACCAATTATAGGAGAAACTTCTGTTTCGATATCTGCTCTTATAAAATGTAATGAAGGTGCGCTAGCTTTTAATTTAACTCCTGACCTATTACCTTGCTTTACTATTTCTGGCTCTTCCAATTTCATTTCTGAAAGCTGCGGAGCAACTAATCCGTAACCTGTCTCTCTAACATCTCTTAACGCATCTGCCACCTTATCATATTCAATCTTTGCTTCATGCATCTCCTGTACTGCTCTCAAAAGATCGCTCTCTCCTGCTATTTCACTATCACAAACTTCACTGAGTACTCTATAGAATAAATCTTCCTTAGGATTTATACTTACCCTTGAAGTGCCTTCTCCCATATTAATTTCATTTATATCTGATCTTCCTATAAATTCTACATCGCTTAAACTATCCACAGACTTGTTTATATCTCTGACCTTATATATGTTCTTGCACATATCTTTTACAACATTAATAAAATCTACCTTAAGCCAATGCTTTGCTTCTAACTTTTCAATCCATTCAGGCATATCAATGTTTATTTCCTTAATTGGGAATTCTTTTAATATTCTTTGAAATATGTTAGTTATATCCTCCTGTCTCATATTAAGTACATCCATGGTCTGAACAGGAACATCATATTTATCCTCTAGATCTTTTTTAATAGTCATAGTTTCTGGGTCATATGGGTGCTGAGAATTAAGAACTATCATAAAAGGTTTATTTATTGATTTAAGTTCATTTACTACTCTTTCCTCTGCTTCTAGATAATCATCTCTGCTTATATTTGTAATAGATCCATCTGTTGTAACTAAGAGTCCTATAGTAGAATGCTCGTTTATAACTTTTTTAGTACCTATTTCAGCTGCCTCTTCAAAAGGTATTTCATAATCATACCAAGGTGTAGTAACCATTTTTGCCTCTTCGCCTTCCATATATCCCAATGCACTTTTTACAATATATCCAACACAATCCACCATTCTAACCTTAAACCTAGTGCTTTCATCCAAAGTTATTTCTACTGCCTCATTTGGTACAAACTTTGGCTCAGTTGTATGAATGGATTTTCCTGATGAACTTTGAGGTAATTCATCCTTAGCTCTTTCTTTTTTATAGGAATTTTCTATATTAGGCAATACCATAAGTTCCATAAATCTTTTTATAAATGTAGATTTTCCAGTTCTAACAGGACCTACTACTCCCACATATATGTCTCCCTGGGTTCTTTCCGCTATGTCTTTGTATATATCAAAATTTTCCAAAGTATACCCCCCAATATTCTAATATTAACAATATATATATATTAAAATGAGAGGCAACTTATTACTAAATATGAAAATTATACTGTTTAATAAACTTCTTCTTTCTTGTCTCTAGTCATCAATTCATAAACCCCATACTTAACATCTTTACTTTCAAAAAGTACCTTATACAAAACGTCTGTTATAGGCATAGAAACTCCTAAACTTTCTTTTAAATCATAAAATGCCCTACAGGCCTTTATGCCTTCTACAACCATTCCTATTTGTTCTGTAGCTTCTTCTGGAGCAGTTCCTTTTCCTATAAGTATACCGGCTCTTCTATTTCTGCTGTGCATACTAGTACATGTAACTATAAGATCTCCTATACCCGTAAGTCCTGAAAAAGTTTCTCTTCTTCCACCTAAAGCTAATCCAATTCTTATTATTTCACTCATACCTCTTGTCATAAGTGCAGCTTTTGTGTTGTCACCATATCCAACACCATCAGATATTCCTGCTGCTAGTGCTATAATATTCTTAACAGCACCACCTATTTCAACTCCTATTAAATCATCATTAGTGTAAACTCTAAATTTATTTGTCATAAATAAATCCTGCACATTCTCTGCAAACTTTATATCTTCTGAAGCAGCAACTACAGTAGTTGGTATGTCCTGAGCTACCTCTTCAGCATGGCTTGGTCCTGATAAAATAACTATATGATTTAACGGCAATTCTTCTTTTATAACTTGTGAAAGTCTCTTACCAGTCTTTTCTTCAATTCCTTTAGCTATACTTATTACTATTTGATCTTTATTAATAAACTTTGCCACTTCTCTAGATATTGTTCTTACCACATGAGATGGAACCGAAATTACTATGTAATCACTATCTTTTATTACTTCTTCCATATTTTCTGAAGCTTCTACACCAACAGGTATAACTGCTCCATGCAAATATTTTATATTCTCTTTCTTGATATTAATATCATCTACTACACTTTTGTTTCTATCCCAAACTTTAACCTTAGTTCCTTTTTTAGCTAGCATTATAGATAACGCTGTTCCAAAACTTCCTCCACCTAAAAAAGCAACTTTAGAACTCATATTTATTCCTTCCTTTCCCTAAACTGCAGCTTTATACCTGTGCCCGTAAAGTCAAAATTTTCCCTTAATTGATTTTCAATATATCTCTCATAGGAAAAATGAAGACATGATGGATCATTTACAAAGAATACAAAAGTAGGTGCTTTTGTACCTATTTGTGTAACATAATATATCTTTAATCTTTTTGTCCCCACTATAGGAGGTTCTTTCATCATTACAGCTTTACTTATTACATCATTTAATACACCTGTTTTTATTTTCTTAGAGTAATTAGAATAGCACTCCTTAACCATATCTAACACTTTTTGAACTCTCTGTCCTGTTTTTGCAGATATAAATAGATATGGAGCATAAGACATAAATGAAAGATTCATTCCTATTTGCTTTTTAAAAGCATTCATGGTGTTTGTATCCTTTTCCACCAAATCCCACTTATTTACTATAACCATAATAGCTTTACTCATTTCATGAGCATAACCTATTATTTTCTCATCCTGATCTGTTATACCGTGAGTAGCATCTAACATAAGTATACAAACATCTGCTCTTTCTATGGCTGTATAAGTTCTTATTACACTGTATCTTTCAATTTCTTCCTTTACCTTGCTTTTTCTTCTAAGCCCTGCTGTATCAATAAGAGTAAATTTGCCTTGTTCTGTTTCTAAATAGCTGTCAATAGCATCCCTAGTAGTTCCAGGTATCTCGCTTACTATAACCCTATCTTCTCCTAAAAGCTTGTTGATAAGAGATGACTTTCCTACATTAGGTTTTCCTACAAATGCTATCTTTATATACTCATCATCTTCATCATCTAATTTGTCATCATCAAAATATGATACAACTTTATCTAGCATATCTCCAAGTCCAAGTGCTTGTGAAGCTGATATAGCAATAGGCTCTCCTATTCCTAGATTATAAAATTCATATGCATTATCTTCATCCTTTAAACTATCTATTTTGTTAACTACAAGTACTACAGGTTTTTTACTTTTTCTAAGCATTTGAGCTACTTCTTTATCAGCATCTGTAAGTCCTTGTTTACCATCTACTATAAATACTATGACATTTGCAGTTTCAACTGCCATTGTTGCCTGTCTTCTCATTTGAGAAATTATTATATCACTATTTTCAGGTTCTATACCACCTGTATCAATTATAGTAAAATTATACTTAAGCCACTCAGCCTCTGCATATATTCTGTCCCTAGTAACACCTGGTGTATCTTGAACTATAGATATTCTCTTTCCAGCCATTTTATTAAACAATGTAGATTTTCCTACATTAGGTCTTCCTACTATCGCTACTATTGGTTTTCCCATTTTTATTCCTCCTTACAATGATCATTTATTATATTTATTAAATCCTCTCCTGTGAAGTCACATATGATAACTTTTCTCTTTAAAGCCTTTCCTAATTGTTCTATAGTAACATCATCCAAAAATACTTTTTCATTATTTGAGGCAAGTTCATATCCTTTTCTCAGCATAACATTAGGAATTATAATATACTCTCCTAGCTCTACTTCCTTTAACTGCTGGATTATATCTCCACCAGTTACAAGTCCTGCTACAGTTATAGTATGGCCAAAAAAATCATTAATTATCTTTTCAACCTTTATATTAATTTTATTATTAACATTGCATATTTTTTGAGTACCCTTAACTATTTCTTCATAAGCAGAAACTCCTGTAATAACAGTAAAAGAACCCTTTATATCTTTCTTCAAATTTTTTAAAGAACTTTCAATAGTATCTCTAAAAACTCTTATCATGCCTATTCCATCTTCCAGCTGTTCAAAGCCATCGTAAAAGTCTGACGAAGGAACATCCCTTTCTGCTAGAACATAAAATTCATCTGATAATCTTACAAATGGAGATCCTATTTCTTTTATATACTTTTTTTGAATTTCAGAAATTCTATCTAATTCCTCTTGTGCTGTTTTTTTATCATATAATTTAAGCTCGTATAATCCTTCTCTATACTTTGTAACACCTACTGGAACTACTGCTAAATTTTCAATTTGTGGATACAGTTTATATAAATCTTCTATGGTTTTTTGCAGCTCTTTTCCATTATTTATTCCTGGACAAGACACCACTTGGCAATTCATTTTTATACCTGCTTCAGATAGTCTTTTTAATCTGTCATAAACATTTCCTGCAAACCTATTGTTAATCATTTTAATTCTAAGTTCAGAGTTTGTCGTATGAACAGATACATTTATTGGACTAATTTTATATTGAATTATCCTGTCTATATCTTCTTCCTTCATATTAGTCAATGTTATAAAGTTACCTTGCAAAAAAGCAAGCCTTGAATCATCATCTTTAAAATAAAGAGTTTCTCTCATACCATTAGGCAATTGATCTATAAAGCAAAATATACAATTATTATGACAACTTTTAGGTTTATCTAAAATAGCCTCTGCAAATTGTATTCCTAGCTTTTCATCATACTCTTTTTCTATCTCTAACTCCCATATCTCTCCAGACTTCTTTTCTATTTCTACATTAATATATTCATCACACATAAGAAATCTGTAATCTATAATATCCTTAACAATTTTGCCATTAATGCTTAATAAATAGTCTCCTACTTCTATTCCCATTTCTTCTGCAATACTTCCCAGTTCTACTAGCGCTATTTGATTTTTCATATATACAACTCCTTTTTGACCTATGGACATCTCGCAATATGGCTCTGTTACTAAAAAAATATCCATTTAGTAATATTACCTTAATATGTTTATTTAGTCAACGTATTAGCTTTATTGTTTAAGGAAACAAAAAAACCCTTCATATTTAAGAAGGGTAAATCACATTTTAAAGTAATTTTATTAAAAACATTGCTAAAGCTGCAATTGAAGCACTGGCTGGTATAGTAATCACCCAAGCAGTTACAATATCTTTGGCTATAACCCATTTTACTGCTGAAAATCTTTTAGATGCACCAACTCCCATTATAGAGCCAGTAATTATATGAGTTGTACTTACTGGTGCATTTAACAAAGTTGCAGTAAGCATTACTGTTGATGCACTCATTTCAGCTGTAAATCCATTAATAGGTGCAAGTTTGGTCATACCTGTGCCCATGGTTTTAATAATCTTTTTTCCTCCGAGACTTGTGCCTAACGCCATAGCTAAAGCACAGCAAATCTTTACCCAATTTGGTATTTCAAACTGTGTTATAAAATTACCACTTATAAGTGCCATCGTAATAATTCCCATAGATTTTTGAGAATCATTACATCCATGATTAAAAGCTATAAACGCTCCTGAACATATTTGAGCCTTGGAAAAAATTTTGCTAACAGATGAAGGTCTTGCTTCCATAATTCTTAAAGCAGTATTCATAATAGTCATAACTACAAATCCTATAACAAATCCTATCATAGGCGATAAAAAAATCCATATTATAACTTTCCAAAATAAATTTGACCAATTAACTATACTGAAAGACCATTGAAAAACCATTGCAGATCCAATTAATCCTCCTATAAGGGCATGTGAAGAACTACTTGGAATTCCAAAATACCATGTTATTATATTCCATACTATTGCACCAATCAAAGCAGCTACAATTACAGTTTGTGATATATGATTGGGATCTACGATACCACTACCTATAGTTTTAGCAACTCCTTCCCAAACAAAAGCTCCAATAAAGTTTAATGTGGCTGACATTATAACTGCCTGCTTTAACGTTAAAACCCTAGTAGATACAGAACATGCTATAGCATTGGCGCTATCATGGAAGCCATTAATAAAATCAAAAATTAAAGCAGTAACAATTATGACCGATATTAAAATCAAAGTTCCACTAAGCATTTTTCATTACTACTCCTTCAATTACATTAGCTATGTCTTCACAAGCATCTAAAGTATCCTCTAAATACTGATAAATTTCTCTCCATTTAATAACTTCAATAACTTCAATATTTGATCTGAAGAGATCACCAATAGCTCTTCTTGAAACTCTGTCTCCTTCTTCTTCAATTCTATTAATTTCTATAATTTTTTTATTTAGATATTTACTGGTTTTCATATTTTTCAATTCTTCCATGAGAGTAATAATTTCTTTACAACTTGCTGCAATCATATCACCTAATATAATTGCTTCCTTTGTGGTATTACTTACATTTAGCATAACAAATCTGCTTGCAGCAGACTCTATAAGATCTATAATATCGTCCATATCCTTTGCTATTATGTAAATATCCTCTCTGTCAAAGGGTGTTATAAATGTTTTATTAAGTTGTTCAAGTATTTGATGTTGTTTTCTATCTCCTTCGTGTTCCACCTCTTTAAGTTTTTTTAAATTTTCCTCTGAATTGTCAAGATCCTTTAGAAACTCTACCAACATATTTGATGCTTTATAAGCTATATTAGCAGTTTCTACGAAAAATTCGAAAAATTTGTCTTCTTTTGGAGTCAAACTAAACAATCTTTATCCCTCCTGAATCTAAAAGTATAAATTTTCGACCTTATAAAGTATACCATAGATTTTACAAAAATAAAACAGAAAATTAACATATATTTTACTCAATAACTCTTTTATACAGTGTTTGTATAAACTTATTTCAAATATTTTTTCTACATTATATTACATCATTATACTTTTTTCTTCTTTATGTTTCTAGTTTGTATTTACTAATTATAAGGAAATATTTAAACAAGCACAAATCACACTTTAACAAAAAAATAAATTGCACAAAAATGGATGCCAGCATATCAATCCATATGCTGGTATCCTAATATTATAGAAATCATAATGCATGTAATCATTTTCAAAAGTTCATTTTTCTATAAAATTCAAAATGTTTTATTCATTTAAATCTTTTAATTCTCCTGTAACTAAATATATAGTCCATTCACATATATTAGTCACATGATCGCCAACTCTTTCTAAATATTTACACACAAATAAAAGTTGGGTTATTTGATTTATATTTTGATTATTGTTTGCCATTATAGTTAGCATTTCAGTAAAAACATTTTTATACAAGTTATCTATTTCATCATCCATTTTACACACTTCATAGGCCTTATCCACATCTGCAGCTACATAAGCATCTAACCCACTTCTTATCATCTTTTTAACTATCTCCGACATTTTAGGAATATCTATAAGTTCCTTAACATACTGTTCATTTTTAAGTCTTTTTGTTATTTTTGCTATGTCTACTGCATAATCTGCCATTCTTTCAAGATCTGTTACTAACTTAGTAGTTGTAAAAATAGTTCTTAAATCTATAGCCAAGGGTTGTTCTTTAGCTATTAATCTTATGCATTTATTTTCTATTTCCTTTTGAAGATCATCTACCAAATCATCGTTCTTTATTATGTTATCTGCTAATTCAACATCTTTATTAACTAATGATTCTATACACTGATGTATCTGTTTTTCAACTATGCTTCCCATTCTTAATAAATCATTATGAAGTTCTTTTAAAGCAATATCAAATCCGGTCCTAGTCATTCATACTCACCTCTATTTAAATTAAGTTTACATTATTGTATTATATGCTTTTATCTACAAACAGTTTTAACCAAATCTTCCTGTTATATAATCCTCTGTTCTTTTATCCTGAGGTTTATAAAAAATACTTTCAGTTTTTCCATTTTCAACTATCTCTCCATTAAGAAAAAATGCTGTATAATCTGATATTCTTCCTGCCTGCTGCATATTATGCGTAACTATAATTATAGTATACTTTTTCTTTAACTCATCCATAAGTTCTTCTATTTTTAATGTAGATATTGGATCTAATGCAGAAGTTGGTTCATCCATCAGTAATACCTCTGGCTCTACTGCTAACGTTCTTGCAATGCATAATCTCTGCTGCTGACCCCCAGAAAGTCCTAGTGCACTTTTATTTAATCTATCTTTTACTTCATCCCAAAGTACAGCACCTTTTAAACTACTTTCAACCAATTCATCTAACTTACTTTTATCTTTTACTCCATGTATCTTGGGTCCATATACTATATTGTCATATATAGACATTGGAAAAGGATTAGCCTTTTGAAAAACCATTCCTATTCTTTTTCTAAGATCTATTACATCATAATCCTTATATATATTCTTACCTTCAAATAGTACTTCTCCTTCTATTTTTACAGAGTCTATTAAATCGTTCATTCTATTTAAAGTTCTTAAAAAGGTAGACTTACCGCAACCTGATGGACCTATTAATGCTGTAACTGCATTCTTTTCTACATCCAAGTTTATTTTTTTCAAGGCTTGAGTATTTCCATAGTATAAATCAAGTGCCTTAGTTTGTATTATACCCATTTAGCTTCCTCCTTATTTTTTACCAGCATAAGATTCATATATTTTTTTTCCTAATATTCTAGCAGTTAAATTAAATAACAAAACCATTATTATAAGTACCGCTGATGCTTTATTTGCTATAGCTGTTGCATCTGGTACCATTCCTTCAGAATTGAGCTTCCAAATGTATACTGCTAATGTTTCTGCAGGTCTCATTACACTGAAAGGAGATGATTTTCCAACTAAACTAAAGCTATCAAATGGGAGTACTGGTGCACTCATACCTGCAGTATACAAAAGCGCTGCTGCTTCACCAAATATTCTTCCTGATGCCAATATTATTCCTGTTAAAATTTGAGGAATGGCAGAAGGCAATATAACATTTTTTATAGTTTGCCATTTAGTTGCTCCAAGTCCAAGACTTGCTTCCTTCACAGATTTACCAGCGGCTATTATAGCACTTTCACTAACTCTTGTTAAAGATGGCAGATTTAGCACTGCTATAGCTAATGCTCCTGATAAAAGTGTAAACCCCCAATTCGTCATACCAACAAATACTAAAAGACCAAAAAGACCTACTACTATAGAAGGCAATGAAGCCATAGTTTCAATACATAACCTTATTATATTTAATAAAAATCCTTCTCTCGCATATTCTGCTAAATATATACCTGCACCTACTCCAAAAGGCACAGTTATTACTAAAGATACTACTAGCATGTAGAAGGAATTAAATAGCTGAGGACCTATTCCACCTCCAGCTTCACCTACTTTAGGTTTTCCAAACAAGAAAGAAGGATTTAATGAATTTCCGCCCTTATATAATATATATCCTATCAAGGCCATTAGAAGTAATATTACAAATCCAGATACAACATATAAAATTCCTGTCCATATTTTATCTTTTAACTTAGCATCCATTTATTTAAGTTCACTCCTTTTTCCAATGGCTCTTATTAGCAAAATAAATAAAAATGATATAACTAAAAGCAATAAAGCAAGCGACCACAACGCATCATTCCATGCTGTTCCTGATATTGTATTTCCCATATCCATAGTTAAAATACTAGTCAATGTAGCTGTTGGGCTTACTAAATTTTTAGGAAATTTAATGGAATTACCTATAACCATTTGAACAGCTAAAGCTTCTCCAAAAGCTCTTGCAAGTCCTAATACTATTGAAGTTAATATACCACTTTTGGCTGCTGGTAATATAACTTTGCTTATAGTTTGCCATCTGGTTGCACCTAATCCATAGGATGCCTCTAAATAGCTCTTAGGTACAACTCTAACAGCATCTGCTGATAAACTAGCTATAGTTGGCAATATCATAATACTTAATACTATAATACCTGCTATTAAGCTAAATCCAATACCTCCAAAGCCTTTTTTAATAAGAGGTAGTAAAACACTAAATCCTATCCAGCCATAAACGACTGAAGGTATTCCTACGAACAATTCCAATGCAGGTTGAACTAATTTATTTCCAATCCTTGGTGAAATAAAGTTCATAAAAATTGCTAGTGCAATACTTATTGGTGCACTCAAAATAACTGCACCTATGGATACTAAAGTAGAACCTACAATAAATATAAGTGCTCCCAATTTAGGTTTTTCACTATCTGGATTCCAATTTGCAGTAAATAAAAAGTCTTTTAATGAATATCCATGCTTTATAAAAGTATTTAATCCCTTTACAGTTACAAATCCTATTATACTTAAAGTTAAAATTATTATTAACATTCCACAAAATATGGCAAAACTTCTTCCTAAATATTCAGTTTTTAACTTTTTCCAAAAGGTTCTTTTCTTTATACTATTCTCCATACTCTCTACCTCAATATTAATTTAATGGCTGACTGATTAACAGCCAGCCCCATAAAAAACTTTATTTATTTTTAATTTCGCTCATTGGAATATATCCTAATTTTTTAACTAAATCACTATTTTCGCTGCTCAACATGTAATCAATAAATGCTTTTGATAAATCCTTAGCTTCTCCCTTTGTATACATATGCTCATATGACCAGAAAAGATATTTTCCAGCAGTTATATTTTCTTCAGTTGCATCTACTCCATCTATTTTTAATGGTTTTACACTTTCTTTAACTTTATCACTTAAATATGACAGCGCTAAATAACTTATAGAACCTTTTGTAGACTGTATTCCTTTTTCAACGTTTCCGTTTGAATCTTGTGTAGTTCCTAGTCCGTCCTTTTCATCTTTTCCACCCATTACTGTATCTTTAAATGTTGCTCTTGTACCAGAAGATTTTGCTCTATTAATTACATTTATAGGTAGGTTGTCTCCTCCAACTTGGTTCCAGTTAGTAATTTCACCAGTAAATATTTTTTGTATCTGATCTTTTGTTAAAGAATCAACTTTAACTTCTTTATTTACAACTACTGCAAAACCAATAGCACAAACTTTATGATCAACTAATTCTTTTGCCTTTTGTGCATCTAGCTTGGCCGCTTCTGCTGTTATATCAGAGTTTCCTATATCAGCAGTGCCTTCAGATACTAATTTTATTCCAGTACCACTACCTCCACCTTGAACATTAATAGTAGCTTTAGAATTTTTTTCAGTAAATTTCTTTCCTGCTTGATCAGCCAATGGTTGAAGCGCTGTAGATCCTGCCAATGTTATTGAACCTGAAACTTCCTTTTTAGTATCTCCTGAAGATGATTGTTCTTTTGATCCACATCCTGCAAATACACCAGTTACCATGGTAACTGCTAATGCAGCTATTATAATTTTTAAACTCTTTTTCTTCATTAATACGAACCTCCTAAAACTTTCAACGTTTATTAATTTTAAATTATTCCCTATGAATACTATGATAACTTTACAAAGTTAACCCATTATTATACATAGGTTAATTAAAATTAACATTGGAAATTTATTTATTTTCACCATTTTTATTGAAAATATAATAAAAGAACCTTTGCATACTCTATATACAAAGGTTCTTTTCACAATATTCAACAAAATCATTTAATTTTACTTACTTAACAAACTCTTAACATTGCTAACATAAACGTTAAAATTGTTTATTCTAAGCATAAACAATTGGTATAGTAATATGCTAAAAATCATACAATAGGTATTTCCAAAATAAATTTGCTTCCTTTTCCTATCTCACTTTCCACTCTAATATTTCCATTAAGAGCCATAACTATATGTTTTACAATAGCAAGGCCTAATCCTGTTCCACCTTGAGCTCTTGATCTTGCTTTATCAACCCTATAAAATCTTTCAAAGATTCTATCTATATGTTCTTTTGATATACCAACACCTTTATCTTCAACCCATATTATGCAATTATTATTTTCAAGCTTAGTGCCTATTTTTACAATTCCATTGTTATCAGAATATTTTATTGCATTATCCACTAGATTTATAAGCATTTGTTTAAATCTATCATTATCTCCTTTTAAATTAGGAACCTTATCTCCCATTGTAAGAACCTTAATATTCTTCTTTTCAGCCGAATTTTTAACTAAACAACATACATCTTTTATAATAAAGTTTACATCTATTTCTTCTTCCTTATTCTCTATACTACTTTCAATATGCGAAAGTGTCAGGGTATCATTAATTAATCTTGTTAATCTATCAGCTTCATCATTTATAATATTTAAAAACTTTTCTTTGTTTTCAAAATCATCTACATATCTCAAAGTTTCTGCAAATCCCTTTATTGAAGTTAATGGTGTTTTAAGCTCATGAGAAACATTGGCTACAAATTGAGTCCTCATATTTTCCAATCTTTTTATATCAGTTATATCTTGTACTACAGCAACTGTACCAATTTTTTCTCTAACATTAATTATATCAGCAGTCCTTATTCTTAAATTTCTTTCCTTAGGCCACAATATCTTTATTTCTACATAGTCTTCATCAGTATTTTTAAATACATCTTCAAACTCAAAATCTCTTATATTGTCCATAAGATTTTCACCTATAATGTCTTTATTTATACCAAATATTTTTTTTGCATAAGGATTTATCATAATAATTTTGTAGTTTACATCTACAGCTATAACTCCACTGTCCATGCTCTTTAATATTGCTTCCAATTTATTTTGCTTATCTAAAACATCATTCAGGGTATTATTAAGTTTATCTGCCATATTATTAAAAGTTATGGCTAATTGACCTATTTCATCTTTAGAACTAGCCTTTACTCTTTTATCCAATTTTCCTGAAGCAATACTTGAAGTAGTAAATTCTAATTCTTTAATGGGTTTAACTATGGTATGAGAAAGCTTTGATGCAAATATTATAGAAACCATAATTGAAAACATCATAGCAATTATATAATATTTCAGATAGCTCATTTCTATTCCTTTAATAATTTGCATGGCTATAGCGCTTCTTACCACATAACCATTATCAACAGCTGTAGCAAAATACAAAGTCTTCTTCCCCAAAGTAGCACTATATCGTGTACTATACCCCGTACCATATTTTCTTGCGTCCTTAACTTCTTTTCTCTCATTATGATTATCCATTGTTTCGGCATCTGCTATAGTATCGCTTAATACTTTTCCTTTTTTATCTATTAATGTTTCTCTAATAACATCATTTTTAAAATTATTCTTGAAAGAAAAATTTTTATTATTAAATCCTTCTGTCTTTAACACATTTACTACAATTTGATTATTTATTCTCAAATTTTCTTTTGTGTTTTGCATATATTGATAATTTTCAATAATTACAAATAAGGTAGTAACTATAGAAAATGTAAGAAGCAATGTAATGAGCATTGTTATCATTAATTTTTTTTTCATTTTAATCACCAACTACTCTTCTGAATTGAACCTGTATCCTATTCCACGAATAGTTTCTATATATTTTGGATTTTTATCATCCTCCTCTATTTTTTGTCTTAAGTGTCTTATATGAACATCCACAGTTCTTGTTTCACCTATATATTCATATCCCCACACTTTATCCAATAAAAAATCTCTCGTCATGACTCTTCCTCTATTTTTTATTAAGAGTTCCAATACTTCAAATTCCTTTAAAGTAAGGTCTAATTTAACACCATCTTTTAAAATTTCATGTTTTTCAAAATTTATGTTAATTTTTCCAAAACCAAAGTTTTTATCTATAGATTTAGCTGTAGTTCTTCTAAGAATTGCTTTTACCCTAGCTAATAATTCTCTTATAGAAAAAGGCTTAGTAATGTAATCATCTGCTCCTAACTCTAAACCTAATACTTTATCAAATTCTTCTCCCTTAGCAGTTATCATTATTATAGGAGTTGAGGATATGGAATTATCTTTTCTAATTTCCTTACATACATCATATCCATCCATTCCAGGCAACATAATATCTAATAATATAAGATTTGGAGTATCCCTTTTAGCTTTCTTTATTGCATCTAAACCATTATCCGCACAAATAGTCTTATATCCACTATTCTCCAAATTGAATTTTATCAATTCTGTTATGTGTTCTTCATCGTCTACAATAAGTATTTTTTCTTCTGACACTAATTTTCCCTCCCACTCCATTAAAAACTATTTTAAATAAATAAATGAAAATAATCTTCCTTGATTTTTATCTCTTCTATAAGAATGAGTTTTATATTCTGTACTGCAGAAGGTACATATATCTAAATCTTTTATATTACTCTTATTTATATTCTTTAAATTTAGCTGATGTAGTATGCATTTTTTCAAACTTAAATACCTTCCACTGCATATGTTCACATCTTTGTATATTTCTAAACCCTTAAATTTATCTATAAGATCAAATCCTACTTCATAACAACATTCATGTATATGTGGTCCTATATAAGCTATTAAATCCTCACATTTAGTTTCATATTGTTGTTCCATTTTTTCAATTGTTTTTAGCAATATACAATCAAAAGTTCCTTTCCACCCACTATGCACTGCTGCTATTACCTTTTTATTTTTATCATATAAAAGAACTGGAACACAATCTGCAGTAAATACACCTATTGCTGTATTTTTTTTGTCTGTAATTAAAGCATCCCCTTCTTCTGTTTCATTTTTGTACTCAATAATTTTATCACTATGTATTTGATTTAAAAATCCAATTTCATTTACTCCAAACCATTTTTTTATATTTTGCAAACTTTTTTTTCCATTAGACGAATTTTTATTAAAATCTAACCCACCTTCTGCAGTAGAAAAAATCATATCTGCTCCTTCTAAAGACACTTTTATAAATTTATAATTCTCAATTCTTAATTCTTCCATTTTACTCCTCCATTAACTAACTGTTAATTATATTTTAACATTGTTTGTTTTGTAGACACAGAAAAATTTAGTTGTTTTAACCTAAATTTAACACAGCATGCTTTTAATAAAAATAAATTAAGTTTAATAATAAATAAGTGGTATACTAATTCAGCATACCACTTACTTATCACTAATTAAATTTTTAATTTCTTCCATAAAGGTATTTATATCTTTAAATTGCCTATATACAGATGCAAATCTAACATAGGAAACTTCATCTATATTTTTAAGGCTTTCCATTATCATTTCTCCAATATATTCGGAATGTACTTCTGTCAGCATTTGATTGTTTATTGTCTTTTCAACTTCGTAAGCTATGCTTTCTATCTGTTGTCTAGACACAGGTCTTTTTTGACAAGCTTTTATTAAACCATTTATTATTTTAGTTCTATCAAAATATTCTCTATTCATATTTTTCTTTATTACTAGTATAGGTACATTTTCAACTTTTTCATATGTAGTATATCTTTTACTGCACTTCAAACATTCTCTTCTTCTTCTAATAGACATATTGTCCTCTGTAGATCTAGAATCTACAACTTTACTTTCCGCATAGCCGCAGTAAGGGCATTTCACATCTATTCACGTCCTTTTAAAATCAATTTTTACCTTAGCTTTAAAAATACTCAATATATATATTATACACTTTTTTTAATAAATTTCTACTATTAATCTTTTATACCAAAATCATTAGTTTCTACCAAAACCACATCTATGCCTATCTTTTTAATATTTTCCCATGGAATTTCTATATCATCACTTTTACCAAACCAAGACATTTTTCCAGAAGGCAAAATAATTGATATAACTTTACATTCATCACAATCTACTTTTAAATCTTTTATAAAACCTAATTTTGCTCCAGTATTTATCTCTATAATTTCCATGGATCTTAAATTACTTATAGAGTATAATCCTTTTTCATCTTCCACTTTTATCACCTCATTTTATCTCTTTTTATTAATATATGAGTTATATTAATTATTAATTACCACAACAAAAAATGCTGAAAATATTAAATAATCTTATATTTTCAGCATTCTATACAACTTATCTATAAACAATATAATTACTAATGTTTAAACATATTTTCTCATATGTCTTAAAGCAGTTTTTTCAAGCCTAGATACCTGTGCTTGAGATATACCTATTTCATCTGCCACTTCCATTTGAGTTCTTCCATCAAAGAATCTTAAATTAAGTATGAGTTTTTCTCTGTCATTTAATTTTTTCATAGCTTCCTTTATGGCTATATTTTCAAGCCAGCTATCATCCATATTTTTGTTATCACTTATTTGATCCATTACATAAATTGCATCGCCTCCATCATGATAAATTGGCTCAAATAGTGATACTGGATCTTGTATAGCATCTAAAGCAAATACCACTTCCTCTCTAGGAACCTTTAATTCTTTTGCTATTTGTGATACTGTAGGTTCTTTATTATTTTCACTTATAAGTTTATCCCTAACCTGCAATGCTCTATAAGCAATATCCCTAAGTGATCTACTTACTCTTATAGAATTGTTATCTCTTAAATATCTTCTTATTTCACCAATAATCATTGGTACAGCATATGTAGAGAATTTTACATTTTGGCTCAAGTCAAAATTATCAATTGATTTGATTAGCCCTATACATCCTACTTGAAATAAATCGTCTACATTTTCTCCCCTGTTATTGAATCTTTGAATCACACTTAGTACTAATCTTAAATTGCTTTTTATAAATTTTTCCCTACAGCTTACATCTCCATTTCTCATACTTATTAATAATTCTTTCATCTCTTTTTCTTTTAAAACTGGTAGTTTTGCTGTGTTTACACCACAAATTTCAACTTTATTAATTATCATAAAGTTATCAGCCCCTTCAGAATATATCGCATTTTAATTGTTTCCTAAGGAGCGAAATTTTATACTAAAGACAACCTTACAACATTTTATTTATTTCTTTTTTTAGCCTCTTTATTATTCTTTTTTCCAATCTTGAAATATAAGATTGTGATATACCAAGCATATCAGCTACTTCCTTTTGAGTTTTCTCGCCTTGTCCATTTAGACCAAATCTTAAATTAACTATTTCCTTTTCCCTATCATTAAGTTTTTTCATGGCTACCATAAGTAATTGTTTGTCTACTTCATCCTCTATCAAATTGTAAACCACATCATTATCTGTACCTAATATATCAGATAAGAGTAATTCATTTCCATCCCAATCTATGTTTAAAGGCTCATAAAAGGATATTTCAGCTTTTACTTTACTATTTCTTCTTAAATACATGAGTATTTCGTTTTCAATACATCTTGAAGCATATGTAGCCAATTTTATTTTTTTACTTGGATCAAAAGTATTAACAGCCTTAATAAGTCCTATAGTTCCTACTGAAACTAAATCTTCTACATTTACCCCTGTATTTTCAAATTTTCTTGCTATATAAACCACAAGTCTTAAATTACGTTCTATTAAAGTTGATCTAACCTTCTCTTCTCCTCCATCAAGCTTAGATACCAAATCATCTTCTTCTTTTTTACTAAGTGGAGGAGGTAACACATCACTTCCACCTATATAATAAATTTTCCCAGCCAAAAACTTTATTTTAATTAAAATTCTATTCAGCAATATTTTTAGTTTTATCATAACTCATCCTCCAAATAATTAATATGGTTGTCCTCCATCTATGATAGCTATGTATTACTTGATACCATTACATAACTCCTCTAGATAAAAGCGCATGGTATTCATTAAAATCACTTAATTTTTCTTCACAAAAAGCTACTATAACTTCTCTTACTAATTCTTCCTTTGAACCATGTATTTTTATATATTCAGGTCTAAATCCTTGCAAATTACCATTTGCACCATTAACAACCCTATAAGGAATATAAAATTTATCATAAGTATTTAAATCCATATCTTGAAAAACTGACTTTTCTACTATTATTACAGGCAAATTTGTAGCAGGTTCTCTTAATTCATTACCTGTATCTAAAAAAGCTTCTACAGTCTTTTTTGAATTTTTCATCACAATGTCTATATCATATATTAAACATCTTAAATCTTTTCTATCCTTTATATAAATTATTGTTCTATGAATAAGCATATATATTATCATAATTGAAATCATAAGTTTCTTATAAGAAAAGTTTGTAATTGCAAAACAACTAATATAGTTACTACAATTGCTATATTCTATAAAAATGCATGCTCCTGCAAGTACCATAGAATATAAGATAAATATTCCTAAAGCTTTTATAAAAAATATAAATTTTATTCTTCTAAAGATTATTAATATCATAATTGCAGCTATTAAAATTTTAAATGGAAAATGCGAAAAAATATTTAGTTTAGGATAAAGTAAAGTTATTACATATATACTTCCTACAGCTGATGAGAAAATCATATTTATTAGTTTTGCTCTTACTCTCAATGATTGAGCCGTTATATACAAAAGAAATAAATTTACTATTAAGTTTTCCAAGATCAGTACGTCTAAATATACAATCAAATACTGCCTCACCTCCATCCATTTATTACCATTTTCATATTCTTATTATATACCTATTTTTTCTAAAATTTTGTCACTTCTTAATAAAAAGTAATATTTTTATTTTCCATATTATTTCAATAAATTCAGTTTTATGAAAATGATTTTCAACTTAATTTCTCAAAAAATAAAATAAAAAACCATGTATAGCCATTACTCGTTATACATGGTTTTTTATTGCATCATACTATTACCTTTTTTGTCTTCTTAAAAAAGCTGGAATTTCAAGATTACTTTCGTCATAATTTTTATATTCTACTTTAGATGTAGCAGCTTCATCTTTGCCATCAAAATCATTTACATTATTATTATGTTTAGGCTGTTCTATGTTAGCTTTTGAACTAACTTCTGGTTTGCCTTTTATATCTTCCGATTCAAAACCTGTAGCAATTACAGTAATTCTTATTTCATCCTTTATGTTTTCATCTATTACTGCACCAAATATAATATTTGCATCTGGATCTGCTGCTTCTTGAACTATTTCTGCTGCTTCATTTATTTCTAAAAGTCCTAGATCTGGTCCACCTGTTATATTTAATAAAACTCCTGTAGCTCCTACTATTGAAGTTTCAAGTAATGGACTTGATATAGCCTGTTTTGCAGCTTCTTGAGCTCTATTATCTCCAGTTCCTTTACCTACTCCCATATGAGCAAGTCCTTTATCTATCATAATAGTTCTAACATCTGCAAAATCTAGATTAACAAGTCCAGGTATAGTAATAAGATCTGATATACCTTGAACACCTTGTCTTAAAACATCATCTGCAAATTTAAAGGATTCCATTAAAGTGGTCTTTTTATCTACAATACTCAATAATCTTTCATTTGGTATAGTAACTAGTGTATCCACTCTTTCCTTTAAATCTTTTATTCCTAATTCTGCATGAAGCATTCTCTTTCTACCTTCAAATGGAAAAGGCTTAGTAACTACACCTACTGTAAGTATTCCCATAGATTTAGCTATTTCAGCAATAACAGGTGCTGCTCCAGTACCTGTTCCTCCTCCCATACCTGCTGTTATAAAAACCATATCAGCTCCTTTTATGGCTTGGGATATTTCATCTTTGCTCTCTTCAGCAGCCTTTTGACCAATTTCAGGATTAGCACCTGCTCCTAATCCTTTAGTAAGTTTATCTCCTATTTGTATTTTTTGTGATGCTTGTGATAACATTAAAGCCTGTTTATCTGTGTTTATAGCTATAAATTCAACATTTTTAAGGCCTTCTCTTATCATTCTGTTGACAGCATTGTTTCCTCCGCCACCGCAGCCTATTACCTTTATTTGAGCAAATTGTTGAACATCAACATCAAAGTCTAGCACAATACTACCTCCTTATTAGAAAAAATCCGTAAAAAATTCTTTTATTTTTAACATAATTCCATTTTTGTTTTCATTTCTAATTTCTTTTTTATCTTTACTTTTAGTATACTCTTTATATTTCTTTTCTGGTTGCTTTTCAATATCAGCCGAAAGTTTATTACCCTTCACAGCATAAGAAACATCATTAACTATACCAACTGTACATGCATATAAAGGACTAGATGCACCAACAGTGCCTGGAGTTCCTATTCTAACTGGTTTCTTAATTATATTCTTGCTAAAATCCTCAATACCCTTAATTAGTCCTAAACCTCCACCAACTATAACTATACCTGATACTTTTTCATAATACTCACTACTTTTTAGTTTTTCATCTATTATATACAGTAATTCTTCTACTCTAGCTTCAACTATTTGCTTTAGCATATAATTATCTACTTTAATTTTATTATTGTAATCAGCATTAACTTCTATTTTTATGTTATAATTGGCGTTATCTTCACCTAAGCTAACATGCTTTTTCTTTAGATTTTCAGCTTCAGAAAAAGGTATTTTTAAGCATACAGAAATATCATTGGTTATAATACTTCCTCCTAAGGCTGCTGTTTGAATACTGGCTAAATTTCCTCCTTCGTAAACATAAATATTTGTACATTCAGCCCCCACATCTATCACTGCTACACCTCTTTGAATTTCATCATCTTTAAGTACAGCTTGTGATATAGCTAAAGGTTGAAATACTACTCCCAAAACTTTCACTTCAGCCTTAATTACACTTTTAAAAAGATTATTAACAACAGTGGTCTGAGCTAAAATTATCTGTGCATCTACTTCTAATCTTAACCCACTCATACCTATAGGATCTTTTATCTTATCATAACCATCAATTATATACTGCTCAGGTATAACTCCTATAATTTCTTTATCGGATGGAATTGTAACAATTTTAGATGCTTTTAAAACTCTTTTTACATCGCCTTCTCTTATTTCTCTATCTTCTGAAGATACAGCTACTACACCTTTATTCCAAAGTAATTCACTTATGCCACCTGGTAAAGAGATATACGCTTCTTTAATTTTTATATCTACCATTCTTTCCAAAGCTGCAATACACTCCTTTACAGCTTCAGAAGTATTATCTATATCAACGACAATTCCTTTTTTTACTCCATTACATTTTGCCGATGCAACTCCCATAATTTGTACTTTGCCGTACCTATCAACTTTTCCTGCAGCAGCACGAACTTTTGATGACCCAATGTCTATTCCAACTATATATTCATCCATTAAGTGCTTTTCCCCCCTTAGAGAACCATCCAAAATTATATATTCAACAAAAATTCTATTTTTCCTCTTATTATTTTATCATATTTTAATAAAATCTCAAATATAGTTAAATAATATAGTTTTTAAATGTAAGCATTGCAAAAATAAGGAAAGGATTTGAACCTTTCCCATTTTTTAGTTAGCTTTATCTAAATCATTTATTTTTACACTTCTAGTATGCGCAGTATGACTCCATTCCTTTTTATTCCTATCTATAATTCCTTGAACCGAAATAGGAAACCAAGTAATAGCATATATTGGATACAATATGTAATACCAAAATATTTTTTTATTCAATTTTTTTTCTAATACTAAAATAAATGGAGTATATATAAATTGAAATATTGCTAATAATGCTATTGTAATATGAAGTAAGTCAAAGTTAACAGAATATATAAATGTATTAAAGTTGTTTATTAAGTTAAGTCCTTTCATACAATATTGAATTATACCTGTTACTGCAGAAATACCTATTAAAATAGCTACTATAGGCTGTATGCTATATAATGCACAATCTAATGCTGTAAAACTAAAATTGGTTATAGATTTCTTTAACAATTTGAAAAAATATCTACTAGCAACATCTGCAAATCCTTGCATCCATCTTTTTCGCTGCCACCAAGATTGAGAAAGTGTTAAGGGTTTTTCATCATATATTATTGCATCATGAGCCCATCCTACTTTGTAACCTGATAACACAATTTTACATGTAAATTCTAAATCCTCTGTAAGACAAGTTGCTCCCCATCCTAACTTTTTTAATATTTCTGCATCCACACAAAAACCTGTTCCACCTAATTGTGTAGATAATCCCAAGTTACTTCTTGCATTTTGAAACATCCTATTATTTGACCAAAAAGATATAGAGTAACTTCCTGTAATCCACGTATCTTCTGGATTTTTGCTATCTAAATATCCTTGGACAACTTTAAATCCTTCACATAATTTTTTATTCATTTCTTTCAAAAAATTTTTATGAGCCAAATTATCAGCATCAAATATGGCAATAGCATCATATTTTTTATCTAGCTTAAATATTTTATCAAACATCCATTCTAGAGCATACCCTTTTCCTCTCTTTTCCTTATTTGTTCTTTCATACACAATAGCATTTTTTTCTCTTGCCTTCTCGGCAGTTTTATCTGTACAATTATCAGCAATAACAAAAATGTCGTAAAGTTCTTTAGGATAATCAAGCTTTTTTAAGCTTTCTACAATGTCACCTATGACAATTTCTTCATTGTGTGCTGCTACAATTAAAGCAAAAATTTTTTTTGGTTCTACGGCTCTTTCGTTCTTTTTCCTCAATATACCAAAAAATGATATACATAAATAATATATCGTTATAACATATACTATACAGGTAAAAACACTAGAGGTGCCATGAATTATATCTTTAAAAATGCTCACCACTTATCCCCCCTAATTCAAAGTTATTTTAGCATAAATAAAAATTAATTACTATATAATTTGTAATAAATAAGTAAAAAATATTTTACACTCATTTGGAAAAATGCTTAACCATGAGATATACATAGGAAAAATGTACATAAATCATTTTATTAATGAATATTAAAATTTTTTTCAATTTTAAATTATTTTAATGGTATATACACGATTTGTTATTAATTTTTCCATGTGTTATTATATAATTATAACAAATTAAATTTGCTGTTATAGTACAGCCATTGAAAAGGGGGTAGAGCCTTATGAGGCGCTACGAACTGATCTTTTATATTGATTTGCGAAGGCTTCATAAAAAAGATGAATCCTTTGGATAAATTCTCTTTAAAATTTTAAATAAAAATTTTAAAATTTGAGGAGGTTTATTTATGGATGCTATGCTTGAAAAAATGTATACTGTAGATACTATGAATATATGTGATAGTGAGAAGGAAAGTACTGATCAAATTAAAGATGATCTTTCTGTATATTTAGATTCTGATTCCAATAAAACTTGTTTAAAAATGTTTGACTACTTTATATTCTAATAAATAAAAATAGGACTTAGGTCCTATTTTTATTTTTAATTACAATGATATTATTCTGCTTAGTATATCCCTATCCATAGCATAGCTCAAAGCACATTCATATGATATCATTCCTCTTTTGTATAACTCAGCTAAAGACATATCCATAGTTTTCATACCATATTTAGCTCCTGTTTGTATAGAAGATTCTATTTGATGAGTTTTTCCTTCTCTTATCATATTTTGAATAGCTGCAGTTGCTATCATTATTTCTAAACTTGCTATTCTTCCATTACCATCAACTTTAGGCAACAGTTGTTGTGATATAATCCCTTTAAGGACTGCTGCTAATTGTGTTTTTACTTGCTGCTGTTGATATGGAGGAAATACATCAACTATTCTATCAATAGTTTTCGATGCACCTATTGTATGTAACGTAGAAAATACCAAGTGCCCTGTTTCAGCAGCTGTAAGTGCTATAGAAATAGTTTCCAAATCCCTCATTTCTCCCACAAGAATAACATCTGGATCTTCTCTTAAAACCGCTTTTAAAGCATTATGATAACTCAAGCTATCTTTTCCTATTTCCCTTTGGTTTATTATAGATTTATTATGTTTATGTAAATATTCAATTGGATCTTCAAGAGTAATAATATGTGCTGCCCTAGTACAATTTATTTCATTTATCATTGCCGCTAATGTAGTACTTTTCCCTGATCCAGTAGGACCTGTAACTAATACAAGACCTCTTTTGTTATTTGTAATTTCTTTTATTACAGATGGAAAATTCAAATCACCTATTGAAGGTATCTTTAGTCCTACAACCCTTATAGCTAGTGAACAACTTCCTCTTTGCTTAAACAAATTAATTCTAAATCTTCCTAATCCCGATACAGAAAAAGAAGTATCCAATTCACCTTTTTTAATATATTCTTCGTAGTCTTCATTCAAAATTTCTTTACTATAACTTTCCGTATCTGCTGGTTGAAGTTTTTCACTATTAACAGTTGATAATTCTCCATTTATTCTTATTATTGGTGGAACTCCTACAGTTAAATGTAAATCAGATGCATTATTTTTAATGGTTATTTCCAATAATTCCTTTAGTGATATCACTTTAAGTTCTCCTTTCGTCAATCCTTACTATAATTATAATTTTGCAAATTCAATATGTTATCTAGTTTAATTTTTTGTAAAATGTATTATAAAGAAGTTAGTAACCTATTAGTTAAATCTTACTTGCCTTAAAGTTAATATTCTACAAATTTTATTAAATTCCTTTTACAAAAGACAAATTTATAAAAAACTAAAAATTAATGACTAAGAATAATTAAAATCTTAATCATTAATTTTTAATCTTCACTTTTTCCCATAATTTAATTCTTTGTACAATTTTTTTAATGCTCTCTTTTCTATTCTTGATACATAAGATCTAGATATACCAAGAATTTTAGCTATTTCTCTTTGAGTTTTTGGTTTTCCTTCTAAAAGTCCATAACGCATTTCTACCACACTTTTTTCTCTTTCTGCTAAGCAAGTATTCATTTTATCATATAGTTTTTTTACCTGTATTTTACTCTCCACAATCTCAATTATAGAATCTTCATCACTACTAAGTACATCTAAAAGGGAAATTTCATTTCCTTCTTTATCTATTCCAATAGGATCTTGAAGATATATTTCGCCTTTAGTTTTTTTATTATTTCTTATAAGCATAAGTATTTCATTTTCTATACACTTAGCAGCATAAGTAGCAAGTCTAGTTCCCTTTGAAGCATCAAAGGAATCTATAGCTTTTATTAATCCTACAGTACCAATGGATATCAAGTCATCTACTTCTTTTCCTGGATATGAATATTTTTTTACAATATGAGCTACTAATCTTAAATTTCTTTCAACTAAAATATTCTTGGCTAGTAAATCCCCCTCCTTAAACTTTTTTAAATAATATTCTTCTTCTTTATCGTTTAAAGGTTGTGGAAAGGAACTGTTATTTGTAATATAGGCAGTGAGAAATACCATGCTGCCTGCAAGATCTAATAAGCAGTTGGTTAAAAACACGGGATGCTCCTCCTAATAGTGCTTATTAATATACTATGAGCTAATATTAAAAAAAGTGCCTGTACAAACAAATTTTACTTCATGATATAAAAATAATACTTCGCATTATACTCATATCATGAAAGTTAAATGACTATTTACTTATTAGTTTACTAACAACATCCTTAAAAACTGGTGCAGCTGTAATACCGCCGCTTTCTTTATCTTTATCTATATCTTTTACAAATACAACCATAGAATAATATTTTCCTTTAAATTTGAAAAATCCTACAAACCATCCATCTGAATGTTCTTCTGACTTTGCTAATGATTTAGACATTTCTACTCTTTGCGTGGTTCCTGTTTTACCACCCATCTCCACATTATCTACGGCTGCTGCTTTTCCAGTCCCCTGCTTTATTACCTCTATCATTTGGTTCTTCAGTATATTAGCTGTAGATTTTTCTATGACAGGGTGGCCATTAGAATTTAATTTTTCTATTTCATTATTGTTATCATCAACATAAGCATCTAAAATTTTAGGTTTTACATAAACACCTTCATTAATAACTGTGTTAACTATATTTATAGCTTCTATAGGAGTTATTCTAATACCCTGCCCAATTGAGGCTGCACCTAAACTACCATCACCATACTTAGGATCTTTAACTTCAAAATTCCCTTCCTTTTCACAGTCTAAACCTAGTGATTTTTCCAATAAACCTTGAGACTTAGCATTATCATAAAAATTATTAAATCCTACTTTATTTCCTATTTGAAAGAATATATCATTACAGGATTCTATTAACGCTTGCGCTGGATTCAAAGTACCGTGTGGTGGTTCTTCCGATTCGTATAGTCCTTTACATGTAAACTTATCATTTAGACTTAATGTTTTCCTATCCAAGCCAGCTTCTTCTACTATTACTTTAAATATGGATCCTGGAAAAAATCCATGGTTAGTTGCTGCTCCTAAATTTATATTAGGTAGATTATCATTTTTTTGAACCATAGCTTTTATGTTCCCTGTATTTGCCTCCATTAGTACTACTCCTATTTGACTAAAATTCTTATACTTGTCATTATTTAAAGTCTCTTTAATTTTATCCTCTATATTTTTATCCACAGTAAGTCTTACATTCATATTTTTTTCAGGCAATTCTGTCTTTTCATTTGTTACATTTCCATTTACATCTCTATCTATTATAACTTGAGGTTTTTTATTATTCTTAGTTTTACCAGCAATCTGCATTTCTAATGAATTCGATGACTTTAGTTGATTACTATCTGTTTTTTTAGTACTAGTTAATAAGTTCTCTATTTTCCAGGTACCATCTCTATTTATTGAAGAATACGTGTAAGTATAAAATCCCTTTACTCCTTTCACATTTTTCAATTTATTATATGTATTTTCATCTATTTCATAGTACAACTTTTGGCTGCTGCTTAAATTGGTTATCTTAGATAAGTCATATTCATTATTATAATTTCTTAATATATATATTAAAGTCAAAATTTTATCCGAATCAGTATCCTGATTATTTTTAATAAATATATCTGGACATATAACTACATAATACTTCTTTTTATAATCAAGTAATTGTTTTCCATTTGAATCAAAAAGCATGTAGTTTGCATCTGTAATATCTTCTTTATAAGAATACTGTGAGTTAGCCATAACACTTAGTTTATTTGAGCTAAAATACTGAAAATAAACTATTCTAATATAAATGCCTATAATAAATATTATAAACATGCAAAAAATTACATATTGTCTCTTTTTTATCGTATTCCTATTTAATTTTATCATCATAAAAAAACACCTCATCTCAAACTAAAATTTTGTCCAAAATGAGGTTTTTTATTCAATAATTTACTCTTCTCTTTGTAAAAATTGTTTTATATTAGCCACTATAATGTCTATAGCAACTTTGTTATGTCCACCTTCTGGTATTATAATATCAGCATATCTTTTAGTAGGTTCTATAAATTGCATATGCATTGGCCTTACTACATTTAAGTATTGATTTATAACAGAATCTACAGTTCTACCTCTTTCATTTATATCCCTTAGTATTCTTCTTATTATTCTCACATCTGCATCTGTATCTACATACAATTTTATGTCTAAAAGATTTCTTATTTCTTCATCCTCAAGTACAAGTATACCTTCTACTATCACAATTTCTCTAGGCTCAATCCTTATAGTTTCCTTTTTTCTGTTATGTGACTCAAAATCATAAACAGGTTTATCTATAGCTTGTTTTTTTAAAAGTGTCTCCAAATGTTCTATTAAAAGTTGTGTATCAAAAGCATTAGGATGATCATAATTAGTTTTTACTCTTTCTTCCATAGAAAGATGGCTTTGATCTTTATAATAGGAATCCTGCTCTATCATAGCTATACAATCTTCACCAAACTTATTATATATTTCTTTAGCAATTGTGCTTTTTCCCGAACCAGTTCCGCCAGTAATACCTATTAAAATTGGACGTTTCATTCGTATCCCCCTCTCAAGTTTATTACACTAATCTCTTTTCTTTATAAGCATATCATCTTTCTTTAGTTCCACTGATGTGGTAACTGTAAATATCATTTGAGCTGAAGGTGCTACTTCTATTTTTTGACCTTTACTATTTTTCATATCATTTAAGCATATTTCAAAACTGTCACCCTCTGATCTAAAAATCTCTACTGTATCTCCTTCAAATACTCTATTCCTTTGTTCTACAGTAGCAACACCTGTGGATTTATCATAATCTCTAACTATTCCAACAATATCATATTCTCTTATGTAATTAGAAGATTCCTGTGCCTGTTTATTAGCATCTCCAAAATAAAAGCCTGTATAATATACTCTGTGGCTCGCCTTTGTAAGATCATCCATCCACTTTTTCTGGAATTTATATTCTTTAGGATTTTCAAAATATGCATCTATCGCCTGTCTGTAAGCCTTAACTATGCTAGCAACATAATAAGGACTTTTCATTCTGCCTTCAATTTTAAAAGAATTTATACCTGCCTGAGCGAGCTCTGGTATATATTCTATCATGCACAAGTCTTTTGAATTTAATATGTATGTTCCTCTTTCATCTTCAAGTATAGGAAAATATTCATTAGGTCTCTTTTCTTCCATTAAATAATACTTGTATCTGCATGGTTGAGCACATTGTCCTCTATTAGAATCTCTTCCTGTCATATAATTTGAAATAACACATCTACCAGAATAGGACATACACATAGATCCGTGCACAAAAGCCTCTATCTCACAATCTTCTGGAAGTTTATTTCTTATTTCCTTAATCTCAGTTAAAGATAACTCCCTAGCTAAAACAATTCTCTTTACTCCTTGTTTATGCCAAAACTGCGCAGATTTCCAGTTAACATTGTTTGCTTGTGTACTTAAATGAAGTTCTAGATCCGGCACCGTTTCTCTAGCAGTCATAATAATTCCTGGATCTGATACAAGTATGGCATCTACCTTTAGTTCATATAACTTTTTTAAATATTCTTCCAATCCAATTAAATCCTCATTATGTGGAAAAACATTTATAGTAACAAATACTCTTTTTCCTCTTTCATGAGCATATTCTAATGCTTCTTTTAATTCCTCATCTGTAAAATTATCTGCGAAAGCTCTTAAATTAAGTTTACTACCGCCAAGATAAACCGCATCTGCTCCAAAATTTATAGCCGTCTTTAACTTTTCTAAATTTCCTGCAGGTGCTAATAATTCAGGCTTTTTCAAATCAATCCCTCCTTGTTGTAACTGCAATTCCATCTCCCATAGGTATAACTGAAGTTATAAAGCTTTTGTTATCAGATACAAGTTTTAAATATTCTCTCATTCTTTTAACTATGGTTATTTTTCTTCTTTCCACTAAATCATCAGAAGCAACCATTCCTCTAAATAATGCATTATCTGCTATTATTATGCCATCCTTGTTCAATAATCTCATGCATTCAGGAAGAAAGTGATTATAATGACCTTTCCCTGCATCCATAAATATTAAATCATATTTATCATTTAATTGCTTTAATACTTCCAGACAGTCACCCTGGATTATTTTAATTTTATCTGCAAATCCATACTTTTCAATATTTCTTTGGGCTGCTGCTATCATTTTTTCATCTCTTTCAATAGTTGTTATTTCACTATTGCCTTTAGAACTTATATTCATAAGGATAGATGAATATCCTATAGCAGTACCAAGTTCTAATATTTTTAAAGGCTTTTTGATATTTATCATAAGCTCCAAAAATCTAGCAACCTCTTTATGTACTATAGGAACATTATTTTCATGAGCATAATCCTCTAATTCTTTTAAAGGTTCATTATGCTCTTCTATAAGAGATCTTATATATTGTTCCATATAATCATATGTGATACCCTTCATTATTTCCTCCAAAATATTTAATCAAAATCAATTATTTTTCTCAATATATGCATATAAAATTTTCCAGAAGCATATCTTTTAAAAAGATGATACTTCTGGCTTTATTCATGCACTACTTATTTTTTAATTACATATATGATTTAATAAAACATTTTTTTCATTATGCTTTAATTTATTTTTTTCTCGAAGCTCTCTTTCTAGTATCAGAATCTAATATTTTCTTTCTCATTCTGATATTTTTAGGTGTAATTTCTACAAGTTCATCAGAACCTATAAATTCAAGACTTTGCTCTAAGCTCATTTGAGTTACTGGTACTAATTTTAAAGAATCATCTGCACCTGATGATCTAGTATTAGACAAATGTTTCTTCTTACATACATTAACTTCTATATCCTCTGCTCTTGAACATTGTCCTGCTATCATTCCAGCATATACATCTGTAGCTGGTTCTATAAATAATGTTCCTCTTTCTTGTGCATTAAACAATCCATAACCAATAGATGTACCTGTTTCAAATACAACTAGTGATCCTCTAGTTCTTTCAGGAATTTCTCCTCTATATGGTTCATATCCACTTAATACGTGGTTCATTATACCATTACCTTTTGTATCAGTCATAAATTCATTTCTAAATCCTATAAGTCCCCTTGCAGGAATCTTAAATTCAAGTCTTGTATATCCATTAATAGCAGATGTCATGTTTACCATCTCACCTTTTCTAGGTCCTAGCTTTTCCATAACAACTCCCATGAATTCTTCTGGTACATCTATTGTAAGGTATTCAATAGGTTCACACTTTTTACCATTTTCTTCTTTAAATATAACTGATGGCTTAGAAACTTGGAATTCATATCCTTCTCTTCTCATAGTTTCAATTAACACTGAAAGATGAAGTTCTCCTCTTCCACTTACTTTGAAACAATCTGCACTTTCTGTTTCTTCTACTCTTAAAGATACATTAGTTTCTAATTCTTTCATAAGTCTGTCTCTTAAGTGTCTTGATGTAACAAAGTCTCCATCTCTTCCTGCAAATGGTGAGTCATTAACCATAAAGTTCATGCTTAATGTAGGTTCATCTATCTCAACAAAAGGAAGAGCTTCTGGATTAGCACTATCTGCTATAGTTTCTCCTATATTTATATCTGGAATACCAGCAACTGCTACTATATCTCCAAGTTTAGCTTCATCTGTTTCTTCTCTTTTAAGTCCATTGTACACATAAAGACTAGAAATTTTCACATTATCTATTTGTCCATCTGTTCTCACTAAAGCTACTTGCTGATTCTTTTTTATACTTCCCCTTTGTATTTTTCCTATACCAATTTTACCTACATATTCATTATAGTCTATAGTTGTAACTAACATTTGAAGCGGCATGTCCAGATGACCTTGTGGTGCTGGAACATTTTTCACTATAACATCAAACATTGGGTCCATATTATCTGACTCATCTTCTAATTCTTTTTTTGCAAAGCCAGCTCTAGCTGAACAATAAACTACTGGAAAATCTAGTTGTTCATCACTTGCACCAAGCTCTACAAATAAATCAAATACTTCATCTAAAACTTCTGCTGGTCTTCCATCTGGTCTATCTATTTTATTTATAACTACTATAGGTCTTAGATCAAGCTCCAAAGCCTTTTTCAATACAAACTTAGTTTGAGGCATTGGTCCTTCATAAGCATCTACTACAAGTAAAACACTATCTACCATTTTAAGTACACGTTCAACTTCTCCTCCAAAATCAGCATGACCAGGAGTATCTACTATATTTATTTTTATTCCATCGTGCATAACTGCTGTATTTTTCGAAAGTATAGTGATACCTCTTTCTTTTTCAAGATCATTTGAATCCATTACTCTTTCTTGAACTTTTTCATTTTCTCTAAACACATGGCTTTGCTTAAGAAGTGCATCTACTAGTGTAGTCTTACCATGGTCAACGTGTGCGATTATTGCCACATTCCTTATATCGTTTCTTGTAAATAATTCCATTATTATTCCTCCAATTTTTTGTTTAAATCACTAAATGTAACCTTATATCCTAATAAGCACTCAAAAAAATTGGATACTTATAAAGTACCCAATTATGCTTACCCTATCTATTTTAGTATCATAACTTTAAAAAGTCAACTTTTGAAGTATTTTATTTATTCATTCCAAAGGTAAAATCTATACCTATTGCATCATTTAAAATTTTTAAAACATCATTCCATACAATGCTGAATCTTTGCTCTGCCTGAATGTAATTGCTTACAGCAGGATTAGTAGATATAATTGGTCCTAAATTTTTAAGTTTTTCTGTTATTTCATCAGATACTTTTCCATCCTGCATTTGCTGTGAGTAAGCTTCTATCTGCAATTTTCTAAAATCATCCAACATTTTTTTATTATTATCATTGCCTTCAATGCCTTTACTTGCTTCTCTAAGGTTAATAACTTCCGGACAATTTCCCAACTCTTTTGCAAATTCGTGAGCCTTATCATAGATATTCATAAATAAACTCCTCCTTATTTATAATTGAAACTTTAACTTAAAATCCAAACAAGTGCCAAATAAAATTTAAATCTATAATTATATTTCCATAATTATAGGAAGTATCATTGGCTTTCTTCTTGTTCTTTCATAAAGGAATACTCTAAGAACTTCCTTTATATTTGATTTTATGCTTGCCCATTCAGTTATATGTTTTTCCTCACATTTTTTCAAGGCATCCTTGACTAGTTCTCTTGCTTCTTCCATTAAATCTTCAGATTCTCTTACATAAACAAATCCTCTTGAAATAATATCCGGTCCAGCAATTACACTTCCACTTTCTTTTTCAATAGTAACTACGACTGTAAGTATACCATCCTGTGAAAGATGTTTTCTATCTCTCAATACTATATTTCCAACATCACCTACACCTAAGCCATCTACAAATACCTGACCAGAAATAACAGTTCCATTTTTTCTAATAGAATCTCTTGTTACTTCTATTACATCACCATTATCAGCAATTACAACATTACTTGATGGAAGTCCTAATTTAACAGCCAACTCTGCATGTTGTTTTAAGTGTCTGTATTCACCATGTACAGGCATAAAAAATTTAGGTTTTACAAGCGTATGCATAAGTTTTAATTCCTCTTGACATGCATGACCAGAAACATGAACATCTGCCAACGCCTCATAAATTACATCTGCTCCCTTTTTAAACAACTGATTTATAACTTTTGAAATTAATTTTTCGTTTCCTGGTATAGCACTAGCAGATATAATAACTCTATCTCCTGGTATTATATTTACCTTTTTGTGTTCTGAAGATGCCATTCTTGAGAGTGCTGACATAGGTTCTCCCTGGCTTCCTGTCGTAACAATAGTTATTCTATTATTAGGATATTTGTTTATATTATCAACATTAATAAATACATCTTTATTAGCATCTATATATCCCAATTCCATTGCAACTTCCATTATATTTTCCATACTTCTTCCAGAAACAGCAACTTTTCTATTATACTTTATTGATTCTGTAATTATTTGTTGTATTCTGTGAATATTGGAAGCAAATGTTGCCACAATTATTCTTCCTTTAGCATTAGTGAAAATTCTGCCAAATGTTTCTCCTACAGTACTTTCAGACATAGTGTATCCTGGCCTCTCCACATTAGTACTATCTGCCAGCATAACTAGTACCCCTCTTTTACCTAATTCTGCAAATCTTGCTAAATCAGCTACACATCCATCAATAGGTGTGTAATCAATTTTAAAATCTCCTGTGTGTAAAATAACTCCGATAGGCGTATGAATTGCAATAGCTACTGAATCTGCAATACTGTGGCTGGTTCTTATAAATTCTACAGATACATTCTCTAATTTAACTATATCTTTTGGTTTTACACATTTTAACTCTACTACACTTAACAAATTGTGTTCCTTTAATTTTGTTTGAATAATACCCAACGTTAATTTTGTTCCATAGACAGGTACATTCATTTCTTTTAATACATAAGGTAACGCTCCAATATGGTCTTCATGTCCATGAGTTAAAAATATACCCTTAACCTTCTCTATATTTTTTTGTAGATATGTTATATCAGGTATTACCAAATCTATTCCTAGCATTTCATCGTCTGGAAAGCTTAATCCACAGTCGATTACTACTATGTCATTTTTGTACTCTATTGCTGTAAGGTTCTTTCCTATTTCATTTAATCCACCTAATGGAATGATTTTTATTTTCTCTTTTTCCTTTCGCAAAAAAATCTTCCCTCCTTTTTTATAATTTTTAAAATATTTTATCCAATAGCTATCCTAATAATACTACTTGATTATAAAAGCAATAAAAAGCGACTGCTATGGGCTGGATAAATTCAGCTAAAATTCAGATGGTATACATATACTATCTGAATTAAGTTTCATTTTTACATTTACTGCATATTCCATAAAATTTCAGACTATGATTAGTAATCTTAAAATTATATTTTTCTTCAATTTCATGTTCTAAATCATCCAACAAATCATGCTGAACTTCAATAACACTCCCACAATTAGTACATATCAAATGATGGTGTTGATGATTTTCCTCTTCATGAATTAGCTCATATCTACTACACCCATCATTAAGTTCTAATTTACATATAACTCCTAATTCTTCTAATAATTGAACTGTTCTATATACTGTAGCCAATCCTATTTCTGGACAATCCTTCTTTACTAAATCATATAATTCTTCCGTTGTAAGATGGCTACCTTCATTCTTTATTATTATATCTATAATAGCTCTTCTCTGAGGGGTAAACTTATAGCCTTTTTCCTTTAAATTATTCTTAAGTTTTTCTGTTTCTTCAGGTGAAAGCTTTGACATTATATAACCCCATTTCAATAATTATTTTCAAACCATAGTTTAATACGTATTTAATTGATTGTCAATTGAAAATAAATTAATTCGTTAAAATTAATTTTCATTAGCCTTATATAAAATTATAAAAGCTATGAATATCATAGCTTTTGCATTAAACATTAATTAAGTTGATCTTCACTGAATAAAGTTTCATAAGCTTCCTCTACCATTGCAAATTCATCTTCATCTTCAACAGTAGTTAATACCTCATTACCTTCTTCGTCTACATCTATTCTTAATGCTATCGCTTCATCTATCTCTTCTTTATCTTTTGGAGCAACTATCACGTATTCTTTATCTTCTATATCCATTTTAGTAACTACATCAAACTCTACCTCTTTGCCATCCTCATCATTTAAAATGATAGTTGTTACATCATTTTCCATGGTTTTTCACCTCATTTATTTGTTTATTTATTTGAAATACTATCTAAATATCCTTGAAGTATGTATATTGCAGCCATCTTATCAACTATTTTTTTTCTCTTATTTCTAGATAAATCTGCCTCTAACATAGCTCTATGTGCTGCTACAGTGGTTAATCTTTCATCCCACATTTTAATTGGAAGCCCTATTTTTTCTTTTATCACTTCGCAAAATTTTAATACCTTTTCACTTTGTGGCCCCAAGGTTCCATTCATATTTTTAGGAAGTCCAGATACAATAGTCTCCACATTATATTCATCACAAATATTTTTAAGTTCCTTTATGTCTGCATCTTGGCTTTTTCTTCTTATCGTAGTTATACCTTGTGCTGTAAACCCAAGGGGATCACTTACGGCAACACCAATAGTCCTATCGCCTACATCTAATCCTAGTATTCTCATTTTCATTCTCCTAATTTCATTATCGTATTGTACAATGTGTTATTGTTAAAATCAAATTTTATCAAAATTGCAATATATACAATTATATTTTAATCTCATTCATCGACATAATTTGTTCCAAATGAGTTTAAAAACCCATTTGGAACAGATTTTATTTTATTCCTAAATATGCTTTTAATACTTCTTCTAATATTTCATCTCTTTCTAACTTTCTAACTAAGGATCTAGCTCCATTGTAATTTGTAATGTATGTAGGATCCCCTGAAATTAAATAACCAACTAATTGATTTACAGGGTTATATCCCTTTTTAATTAGAGAATCATAGACTTCAGTTAATATTTCTTTAGTCAAATCTTCTTTATCTTTAGGAATATTAAACTGAATAGTATTATCGTTACCCATTTATATCACCCCGCTAGTAATTCTACTAATTCTATTATAGCCTATATTCGTGAAAATGTATACTATTTAACTAGTTTTTCCAGTATTGATACACAACTTCCTATTGCATCTTCCACTTTTTCAGGAAGTTTTCCACCAGCTTGAGCCATGTCAGGTCTTCCACCGCCACCGCCACCAGCTATAGCTGCTACTTCCTTGATAATTTTTCCACAGTGAACTCCTTTAGCAATTGCCTCTTTAGTAGTCATAGATACAAACTGAACTTTCCCTTCTACTACACTTCCAAGAACAACTACACATTCTCCACCTTTATTCCTGATCTTATCTGCTAAATCTCTAAGTGCATTTCCATCTACATCTTTTAGTACACCAGTAAAAAGTTTAATTCCTTTTACTTCCTGGAGCCCATTTAATATTTCATCTTCTGCACTTCCCGCAAGTTTAGATTTTAATTCTGCAATTTCTTTATCTTTTTCTTTAAGTTCAAGAGCCTGCAAATCTAGTTTATGAATTATCTCCTTTTCAGAACATCTTAGCTTGTTACCAATTTCCTTAATAAGATCATTTTTAGCTTCTACATATGCAATTGCTTTAGGTCCAGTAACTGCTTCTATTCTTCTTATACCAGCAGCCACACCAGCCTCGGATATTATCTTAAACAAACCTATTTCTCCAGAATTTGATACATGAGTTCCTCCGCACAATTCTTTACTAAAATCTCCTACTGATACTACTCTAACTTCATCTTTATATTTGTTATCAAACAAAGCAATAGCTCCAGTTTCTTTTGCTTCTTCTAAACTCATGCTTTGTGTTTGCACATTTAGTACTTTTACTACTTCATCATTAACTAAAGCTTCAACTTTTTTTAATTCCTCATGACTTGGTGCTTCAAAATGATTAAAGTCAAATCTCAATCTTTCATCGTCTACATAAGAACCTGATTGATGAACATGTTCTCCTAGAACTTTTCTCAATGCTTCATTTAATAAATGTGTTGCAGTATGATTTCTTCTTATATTATTTCTTCTAGCTTCATTTACATTTAAAGTTACTTGATGATCTACACCTATAGTTCCACTCAATACCTTTACAAAATGAAGTATTTTTCCTGCTACATTTTTCTTGCAGTCCACAACCTCTGCCTTAAATGAATCTGTAGATATTATACCGTGGTCACCTATTTGACCTCCCATTTCTGCATAAAAAGGAGTATTTTCTGTGACTATTACACCCTTATCTCCTTCTACCATAGTTGAAACAAATTCTTCATTTTTAATTAAAATTTTAACCTTTGAAGTAGTGTGCAAAGTATCATATCCATTAAATTTTGTTTCTATTTCTAAAGGTATTTTATTTAATATAGTATCTTCTGCTCCCATATAGTTGGTCTCTTCTCTTGCAGCTCTAGCTCTTTCTCTTTGATTTTGCATTTCTTTATTAAAGCCTTCTAAATCCACTTTCATATCTTTTTCTTCAAGTATTTCTTCAGTAAGCTCTATTGGAAATCCATAAGTGTCATATAACTTAAATGCTTTTTCTCCTGATAAAATAGTTTCATTATTAATTTTTAAATTTTCTATAAATTCATTTAAAATTTGCATTCCACTATCTATAGTTTCATCAAATCTTTCTTCTTCTAGTTTTATAACCTTTTTAATATAATCTCTTTTTTCTGCAAGTTCAGCATAGTTTCCACAAGAATTATCTATAACTATATCTGTTAGTTTATATAAAAATGCATTATTTATTCCTAAAGATTTTCCATGCTTAGCAGCTCTTCTAAGCAATCTTCTAAGAACATATCCCCTGCCTTCATTTGAAGGCAATATTCCATCACTAATCATAAAACTAACACTTCTAACATGGTCTGTTATTACTCTCATGGATATATCGCTTTTTTCATCTTTTCCATATTCAATTTTTGATACTTTACTAACTTCATCTAATATGGCTCTTATAGTATCAACTTCAAAAATGCTATTTGTTCCCTGCATAATTGTAGCTATTCTTTCAAGTCCCATACCTGTGTCTATATTAGGATTTTTTAGCTTATTGTAATTTCCATCTTCATCTTTGTCAAACTGTGTAAATACAAGATTCCAGAATTCAACTACTCTATCTTCATCTGCTGCTTTCAAAAATTCTTCTACTGTATTTATTTTTTCATTTCCTCTATCAAAATGAATTTCAGAACAAGGTCCACAAGGTCCTACCCCATGCTCCCAAAAATTATCATCTTTTCCCAATCTAAATATTCTTGATGGATCTACATCTGTCTTTTTAACCCATATATCATTAGCTTCATCATCATCTAAATAAATAGTTACATATAATTTATCTTTAGGAAGCTTTAATACCTCTGTAGTAAATTCCCACGCCCATGGAATAGCTTCTTCCTTAAAATAATCACCAAAAGAGAAATTACCTAACATTTCAAAAAACGTACCATGCCTTGATGTTTTACCCACATTTTCAATATCACCTGTTCTTATACACTTCTGACAAGTTGTAACTCTTGTCTTAGGAGGCACTTGCAGCCCTGTAAAATATGGCTTTAAAGGTGCCATTCCTGCATTTATAAGCAATAAGCTTTTATCATTTTTAGGAACAAGTGAAAAGCTCGGTAATCTCAAATGTTCTTTACTTTCAAAGAATTTTAAATACATTTCTCTAAGTTCATTTAAACCTATCTTTTTCATAAATTATCTCTCCTTTATTCTTAATGTTTTGTAACAAAAAAACTTCCATCCCAAAAGGGACGAAAGCTGTTTCCGTGGTACCACCCTAATTACACAGCTAAAACGTTTTAATTTACAAATACATAAAAATTAAAACTTGAGTTCAGTAATCACTTCTTAAAATAAAGCTGTGTCTCTTTAAAGCTTATGACTCCTGGACTGCTTCAATATATCCTACAAGAAGTTTTCACCTTCCACTTCTTCTCTTTATGTAGAAATATAAATACTCCTTCCAATCATTGCCTTCATATCTAATTATGATACAAATTATAATTAAAAATAATTCATATGTCAACAGTATCAGCTAATAAATCGCAAAATTTACATAAATCGGAATTGAACTTATTTAAAATAAGTAGTAATTCAAGTCTTCATAAATTACCTTTATCATAACTCCTACTGGAATAGCAAGTATCATTCCTAGAAAACCGGCAATCTTTCCACCTACTACAAGTAATATTATAACCATAAGTGGATGCATGTTTACACTATCCCCCGTAATTTTAGGTGATAATATATTACCCTCTATTTGTTGTAATAAATATAACCATATCAATACCCACATAGCTTTTTGTGGCGATTTAATCAGTGCTATAAAAATTGCAGGCACAGCTCCAAAAACTGGTCCAAAATAGGGTATTATATTAAAAAAAGCATTTAGTATGGATAAAATTATAGGAAAATCTACATGTAGAAATATTAAAATTGCAAAAGTTACAATTCCAATAAATGCACATAAAAGCAGCTGACTAACTATATATCTACCTAATATTTTATCTATGTCCTTGCTTATTTTTTTTACCATATTTCTACTCTTAATTGGAAAAAAATTTAATAATTTATTTGCTATATTGTCTCCATCTGCTAAAAAATAATAAGATATTATAGGTATAACCGCAATAGACACTATATTTTGACCTATATTTAAAGCTGAATCAAATATTTTTGAAAACAAACTAATTAATTGATTATTCATCTTTATAGATACATTATTTATTACTGCATAAATGGTTTTATTATTACTTATAGGCTTTAACTTTGAATATAAATTATCTATAATTTTTTGTATTTTATCTATTGTATAACTTATATTTAAACTTTCCTTAAAAGCAGATGGTACGATTAGCAAAAAAATTGTCATTGTAATTAATATTAAAACGCATATGAGACTTACTGCTGCAAATTTTTTTCTTATTCCATTTTGCTCCATATACTTATTCATTGGTCTTAAAGTATAAGCAATTATAAAAGAAATAAACAGTAAATATATCGCTTCTCTAATAGCAGAACTTCTTAAACCTAGAAGTATTATTAAAAATACAATTATAATAGTTAATATGTACTTATATATTCTTTTAACTTTTTTCATTCAAATCATCTTCCGTAAACAATTTATGTGGTAAACTACAAAAACTTAGGTTTTCACTTCTTCCATTAAACAACAAACTTTCTTCTCCTATTAAAATATCCTTAATCAATATTATTTTCTTACCAGATAAAAAATTGGTTATAAAACCCATAGATACTACCAGTGAACTTATTTTGAAAGACATTTTATCAAATATTATATCTTCTACCATACCCAATATATTGCCTTTTTCATCTCTCACATCCATATCTTTAATGCTTTTAAATTGCAAAAAATCTCCTGAAGTTGTTTTTGTAATAACCATTACCGAATTAAAACTAACTACATCTTCTATAAGTACATTTAAAGTTTTTTTCAATAGTCCATATGGAGCAATTCTAAATCCTATTATCTTTTTAATATAAAAATCTACAAGCAAATCATTTATAAATCCGAGTTTTTTGCCATTTACATTTATAACATCCATAAGTGTAAAATCTTTTGATCTATACAAGTTTCATCACCTCTATTTATAATTAAGTTATAAAACTTGAATAACTTCCTTTGCTGTATTTTGTGCAATGGCAAAAAAAATATAACCTTAAAATAAGGTTATATTTTTATAAATTATATTTTAATTTCCGTTCACATGTTCATGAATAGTTTCTGAATGTGTCTTCATTGCCCAAGGTTCCAATCCTTGAGATTCTCTATAATTATTTATAGCTTTATGAATAGCTTCTTCTGCAAGAACCGAGCAGTGCATTTTTACTGGTGGAAGTCCATCTAAAGCTTCAGCTACTGCTCTATTAGTTAATTCCCAAGCTTCATCAACCTTTTTTCCTTTTATAAGTTCTGTAGCCATACTTGAAGATGCTATAGCTGATCCGCATCCAAAAGTTTTAAATTTTACATCTTCAATTATATCATTTTCAACTTTAATATATATTTTCATTATATCTCCACATTGTGGGTTTCCAACTTCTCCAATACCATTAGCATCTGGAATTTCTCCTACATTTCTAGGATTTCTAAAGTGATCCATAACTTTTTCACTGTACATCATATTTATCTACCTTCTTTCTTTGCATTTTCTGTTTTTATAAAATCTTCCCAAAGTGGTGACATTTCTCTTCTTCTTTCAACTATTTTAGGTATTACTTCTAGTGCATAATCTACTTGTTCCTCAGTAGTTCCTGCTCCTAAGCTTAATCTTAATGAACCATGAGCTACTTCATGTTTTAAACCTAGTGCTAAAAGTACATGAGATGGATCTAATGATCCTGATGCACACGCACTTCCTGTAGAAGCAAATATACCTGCATCATTTAAATCTAATAATAAAGTTTCTCCTTCTATTCCAATGAAACTTACATTAACATTTCCAGGCATTCTCTTTTCGCCTATTGGTCCATTAACTTTAACATAAGGAACCTTTTCTACAAGACCATTTAAAAGCTTATCTCTAAGTTTAGTTAATCTCTTAGCTTCTGGTTCTAATTCTTCTACAGCAATTTCTATTGCTTTACCAAGACCTACTATTCCAGGTACATTTTCAGTAGTAGCTCTCTTTCCTCTTTCTTGTGCTCCACCATGAATTAAATTTTCTATTTTAGTTCCTTTTCTTAAATACAATGCACCTTCACCCTTAGGTCCATAGAACTTATGTGCAGCTAAAGACAATGCAGTTATGTTCATAGCTTGCACATCTATCTTTACATGTCCTACAGCTTGCACTGCATCAGTATGGAAATAAATATTATGTTCTTTACATATCTTTCCTATTTCTTCTATAGGTTGAATTGAACCTACTTCATTATTAGCAAACATTACTGAAACAAGTATAGTTTTATCTGTAATTGCTTTCTTTAAATCTTCTATTCTTATAAGTCCATACTCATCTACTGGTAAATAAGTTACATCAAAACCACTTTTCTCTAAGAACTTACCTGTATGTAATATGGCATGATGTTCTATTTTTGTAGTTATTATATGATTTCCCTTGTTTTTATTTGCAAAGGCTATACCTTTTAATATCCAGTTATCACCTTCAGAACCTCCTGCAGTAAAGAATATTTCATCTTTAGAAGCATTTAATGCCTTAGCTACTCTTTCTCTTGCTTTATCTATAGCCTTTCTAGGAGCATCTGACATTGAATATAATGAGGATGGGTTTCCAAAATATTCTGTAAAATATGGAAGCATCTCCTTTAGTACCTCAGGCTTTGTATAAGTAGTAGCTGAATAATCCATATAAACATTTTTATTCATTAATATTATCCCCTTTCACCTTGTTACTTTTCATTTTTTTATAATCTTCTACCATGTCTTCAAGAGTGGTAGCTTTCATAACACTATCTATACTTTCCTTTATTCTTGACCATAAAAGTCTAGTAGCACAACAATCCATATTACCACAAGAATTTTCATTGTGTTCATCTATACATTTAGATATTTCTACTGGTCCTTCTAATACTTCCATTATTTCAAACACAGTCATATCCTTTGGCTCTCTTTCAAGTACATAACCGCCTTGAGCTCCTCTTATGCTTTTTATCAAATTTGCTTTCCTAAGAGGTGAAAATAATTGCTCTAAGTAGTATTCAGAAATATTCTGTCTTTCTGCTATACTTTTTATGGATGATGGTCCTTCACCATAGTGAACAGCCAGATCAACCATAGCTTTTACACCATATTGTCCCTTAGTTGATAGCTTCACTTAACCACTTCCTTTAATGTTGAGTATTTTACTATGCTTTATAGATATATAATATCAAACCAGAGTAAAGTTGTCAACAATAAACTTTACTTTATTTTTGCCATTCTACAAGCATATCTTTCATAGTATCTTTAGCATATGTGGGATCTGGTTTTTCCACTTTTATATTTGATAATCTTTTTACTTCACCATATGAGTTATTTAACGATAAGCTCTCCCCCTTTCCTGTAATTACCCAAAGTGTTTTATAGTTTATAGGCATACAGGTAAGCTCTTTTTCTCCAACCCCATCTGTGAAGTATATAAGCAGATGGTTTCTCATTCTATGGTTATAGATATATTCAAATACAGGAGAATATGAAGTTCCACCTTTAGTATTTAGCTTTTTTCTTATATCTCTTTTATTTTTCACCTTATACACTCTTCTTATTTGATTGTCACATTCTATAATCGTTATTTTTGAAGGATAACTTTTTACAATATTAAAAACTTCTGTCATTATTTGATCTATCTCTCCATCTGTTATACTGCCGCTTATGTCTATTGCTATAATTATTTGAGCTATGTGATTATTAAGCTTTCCTCTCAATTCCAATCTATATGGCTGCCTTCTATCTTTTCTTGTAATAGTTTTTTTGTGACCTGATGGTAATGTGCCCATAATCTTTTTTAAATAATCTTTCCATGATATTTCAGGTATTTTATTTAGATCATCAATTATTTGTTGAATTTCACTGGGGATTTTTCCCTTATTAGCATTATTAGCTACTTTTTTTATAAGATCTTTTAATTGTTCTAAATTGAGATCATCCTCTGAATACCACCATAAATCATGAGCATGAGCACTATCATGCTCCTTTTTTATTAATTTACTATTTTTATCATCTCTATTTTCAATAATTTCTTTACCCTTATTGGATTTTAATTTATCTATACCCTTTTGAATTTCTTTAGCATAGTATTCCATATTCTCATTAGGTTTTAAATCTATATTATAAGTAAGACTTACATTAGTTAAATTATCGGACCAAGCTGGAAGTTTATCTATGTACTGATTAATTGATACATCCATAGCTTTACTTATAGCTACAGAACTATAATTTCCTCTTATAGATTTAGCTCTTTTTAGATGATTGTTCATAATATGGTAGATTTCATGTTTTATTAATGCTTTCATCTCTTCAATAGAACATTGTAAAAAAATATAAGGATTAAAGTATATATTGAAATGCGTTAATGATGCCATATTACCCACTGCTGTATCTAAATCCAGTCTTATATCTCTTTTCATTTGAACTGTAAAAAGAGCAAAAAAATTATCCTTATCCTGCATCATAGAAAATGTACAAAGTTCTAGTAATTTAAAAAAGTTTTCTTTAAATTCTTTTGTTAAATTAGGTTTGTTATCCCACTGAATTACTTCATTTAATAGTTTAATTCTCAAATTCTCAAACTTATTAACTTCCTCCATCTAAATCACCCTTTTTTATTCAAATTTCTATGCATTTACCATTTCATATATATCAAAATATCCTTCTACAAAAGATGGCTCTTCTAAAAATTCCTTATATAAGCTATCTTCATAATTCCATTTTATTTCTTGCATTATACTCATTTTTAAATCTGCAGGATAACATTGCAATAATTCTGATAATAACCTAATCTCTCTTTTTCCATGTTCTTTATTATTCAGATAGTTCAATGCATTTTTAGCAGTAAGATATAGTCTAGAATGACTTTCACTTTCTATTCTTTCTTTCAGTTCATCACTTATATTCTCATCTATAAATATATTTTCTGGCTTTATTAGAGGATTTTTATTATTTTCTAAATAATTATAAAAATCTTGAGCAATGCTTGCACCCAAATTTCCCTTTACAACATTATAAAATATTCTAGAAGGTATCTCATTTTTACTATTTAAATAGACTCTATAAGCTTTAGACACTCTTTCCCAGCTTCTTGGGGTAGCCTTTATATATTCTTTTGAATTTGGAGTACTCAAATATTCAGGAAAGTTTGCTATAAACTCCAATACCTCTTCATGTATGTTAGTTTGTCCATTTTTATCATCTTCCTTCATTCCCCACTGAAGCCATGACCTGGCATCTGCTTCCATTTCAATCCAAACAAATCTATCTTCTTGTGCAGGATCCATATCTACTACTTGATAATCTGTATTGGCAAAGTTATCATATTTATTAGATGGATTCATAGCAGCTATAACTTTTACATTATCATGTAACCTATACCCATTTATTTCTCTGTTTAATATTATATTCATAAGCTCTTGCTGTACACTATGTTCACATCTATTTAGTTCATCGATGAACAACAATATTTTTTTGTTAGGATCCTTTTTCAAAACATTGTGTATTTCTAAAAGTTTTGTATGTATTGCGTATATAGTCTTTTTTCTTATTTCTACATTTCCATCCACATTTACCTTATATTCTTCAACTGTAGGTAACCCTCCAATTTCGCCCTCCTTAAGCATATTGCCATCTATGCCTATACTATAATAATTATGTATTTGTGCTAAACTTTTAACCAGTGCAGTTTTTCCTATACCACTTTCACCTACAATCAAAGGTACTGAGTCACTTTTAATAACTAATTGTACTGTTAATAGTGCATCCGTAAAATTCATTTTCATTTCTCCTTTCCTTTATTTAAATTTTCATATCATACTTGACTTTGTAACGTAGAAAGTAACATTTTAATTAAAAATTATTTGATATTGAAAGTTTATAATCTAAAAGTGCAGCTTTAGCCTTCATGCTGCCATATTTATATATAAATTTAATCTTATCAATTTTTAAAGTACTATCTTTTATAAAATCTATAATATAATCCTTATTAACATCTTCTTTTTTAATTTTATCTTTAATAATTTCTTCTATATCAACTTGAGAAATTTTATTATCTACATATTTTAGAACTTTAATGTTATCTTCAATAAAATTTCTCCACGCTTCTTCTGTTATATTTTCAATAAACGTTACAGCCTCTTCATTTTTAGATACAGCTATTCTTTGAACTTTCATAGATGGTTCTTTTATATACTTTATGGCATTCCACTCTATTTCAACTGCTCTAACCTTTACTGTCTCCGTTGGCTGTTCTATATACTTAATAGAATCCCAATCTTTTTCTACTGCCATAATTTGAATTTCTTCAGGTGGATCCTTGTAAAATTGAATGGCCCATCCTTTTTGCTTTATAGCCTTAACTAAAAGTTCTTTAGATGGATTTTTGATATATTTAATTGCATTCCAAGCTTGTTCCACTACAAAGCTACACATTTCCTCTGTTGGTTCCTTTATGTATTCAATAGCCCACTTATTGGACCTTAAGGCTTCATTTTGAATTTTAATTGTAGGATTTGCTATATATTTTAAAAGCATGCCATCCTTTTTTACAGCTATCATTTGCATTTCCTCTGTAGGATTATCAATAGACTTTATGTAATATGGATTATTTATAAGTACTTTCAAAATATCTTCTTTTTCATTATTCATGTAACCTCTCTCCTATCTTAATATATTTACAAAACAACCACTGTTTGCTATTTTACATTTATACTTTATTATTTTAAAATCTTTATATACAAATATATTTAAACTGTAAAAATTCAACAATCATGTTTCTCTATTTCTCCTTAATTTTATCCCAATATGCTTTGCTTATTTGCTCCATTTTATTATTACCAAAGCTATAATATTGTTTAGTATTTACATTATTTGGGAGATATTGTTGTTCTACATAACTATTTTTATAATTATGCGGATATTTATAATTTTGCATTCTTCCCAAGACCTTTGCACCTTCATAATGTCCATCTTTAAGATATAAAGGTATTTCTCCAACGTCTAATGTTTCTAGGTCTTTAAGTGCAGAATCAATAGCTAAAATTGCTGAATTAGATTTAGGTGCTGTAGCTAAAAGTATAACAGCCTCTGAAAGTGGTATCCTTGCTTCAGGAAATCCTAATTGTAATGCTGAATCAATACAAGCTTTCACTATGGATATAGCTTGAGGATAAGCAAGACCCACATCCTCTGAGGCAATAACTAAAAGTCTTCTGCATATTGAAGCTAAGTCTCCTGCCTTTATAAGCATTCCAAGATATAATATTGCTGCATTTGCATCGCTGCCTCTTATAGATTTCTGAAATGCACTTAAAATATCATAATGACTATCTCCATCTCTATCATAATTTAATATTTTCTTCTGTGAAAACTTTTCTACAGAATCCACTACAATATGAACTTTATCTTCTCGTAAAGAATTAGAATATAATATTAACTCTAATATATTTAAAGCTCTTCTCAAATCACCTTCGCATAGTTCTCCTATATAATCTAACGCTGCTTCATCATAACTTATAATTTTCCCAGGAAAATCATCTTTGATAAGTTCCAATGCTCTTTTTAAACCTTGTACTATATCTTCCTTAGTAAGCTTCTTAAATTCCAATACTATAGATCTACTTAAAATAGCTTTAAATATATAAAAATATGGATTTTCCGTAGTACTGCCTATTAATGTTATTTGCCCGTTTTCAATAAATTCCAATAAACTTTGTTGAATTCTTTTAGTAAAATGATGAATTTCATCTATATAAAGAATTACACCATTATATCCCATTATGGTATTTAAATCCTTTATAATATCCTTAATATCTTTTAAGGAATCTGTTGTAGCATTTAATTTGTAAAACTTTTTTCCTGTAGCAGAAGCTATTATATTAGCTACAGTAGTTTTTCCTGTACCTGGAGGTCCATAAAAAATCATGTTCATTAGATGACCTGAACTTATCATATCTTGAAGTATTTTTCCTTCTCCTAATAAATGCTTCTGTCCTATTACTTCATCTAAATTTTTAGGTCTTATTTTATTGGCTAAAGGATTCATATATGTGTCTCTCCTCTATTTCTTATTGTTTTTTAGCAGAAATTTATCAACTGCAAAATCTATTATTCTCTCACTAGTTTTAGTAAGCTTCTTACCTTGTTTCAAAATCATATGAGATGTGCCTTTTATACCTGAAATAACTATATTTTTTTTATAATTTTCTGCAAACTCTCTTATCTGTTTTCTTGTGGCCCCTAATTTTATAGCTTGATTAATAGCTCTTTCATAAGTCCATTTGTTTTTATCCACATTATCCTCTATTGCTCCTCCTACAAACTCCATAGTCAAATCAATAGTACTTCCAACCATATCCCAAGGTGCCTTTATTCCATTTATAATCAAAAAAGCTTTTTTATGAAATTTTATAGTCTCTGCTAAATTAAGCCAAACATAAATATTCTCCGGACTCTTTTTCACTAATTCTTGTGCCTTTTCAATATCAGATACTCCCGAAACTAAATCATCTATTGCTGTTGCTATTGGAAGTTCTTCAAATTCTTTTTTTACCTTTTGAATGTTATTTAAATCTTTAACTTCTTCTTTTCTTTTTATTTTTGAAATTTCAACTTGTTTTTTTAGCTCCTCTGTTGCTTTTTTTCTTCTTTCACTTTCATTTATTTTTTCCTCTTTTATTTTTTTCTGTATATTTTCTTTCTTTATTATTAAATGTGCTCCTTTTTTATCATCTATATTTTCAAGTTTCTTATTTAAACTTTTAATATTCATTTCCAAATAACTGCACTTTATTTTTTCCTTGGTAGAACTCCCTACAATATTGCTTATTTTTGACACTTTCTTTATAAGGCTCATAGTATCACTCCCAAACATATCTCGTGTAGCATAGACTACACGAATTCATTTTACTTGTTTTGTACACTGATTACATATAAACAATGTACTCTATATTTTTTCATATAATTTTCCTCTAAGAACCTCTAATTGCTCTTTGAGTTTTCTGTTCTCTTCTTGAAGTTCTTTTATCTTTTTATCTTTAGCCATTATGATAATATCTTTTGATTTATCAGTTTTATCATATTTAAGTTTTTGCCTTATAACTTTTTCCGTCTGTTTATCTCTAAGTTCTTCAATTCTTTGTTTAATTTCAGCGTTGTTATATAAAAAAGTTTTAGATACACCACTTAAATTACAGACACTATTAAAGTTAACTTTTTTGCTTTTCAAAGAAAGTTCTCTAATAGCTTTATCAACCTTTTCTAAAGTAATTTTGGTTTTTTCTTCAGCATATTTCTTTAATCCTTTTGTACTCCCTGCCATTATAAAACTTCCTCCCTTGACTTACCGTTCTTATGAACAATTTTCTGTTCTTTAACTCTCAATAAAGTATCTTCTAACAGTTTTAAATATGTTTTATTCTTCTCTGCCCAAAGTTCTCTACCACATCTTTCACTAACTTCTATTTGCTTTTTAGTATGTTCAATTTCCTCTTCATATTCTGGTATATTTTCAACTGTAGTACAGAAACTAGCACAAGTTAAACAATGATTCATTTGTTGTTTACAAAGCAATTTAGAAGGTTTAAAACATACTCCGAAAGGTACTCTTACAGCATCTAGATTCTTTTTAACGTATTCATATCTTATAAGATTTTCACCATCATCTGAGTTTAAATCTATTTGTTCAAGTTTATTGGTTTCAGTGTTAACCCTAAATAGGTCTAAATCCTCTGTATTCTTCCATTTCTCGTAGAGAGTATTTTCAGTCACAGTGGCATAATGAACAGTCATTTGAAGACTTTGATGTCCTAATATTTGCTGTATGATACTGATACCCATACCTTGTTCTACATACTCCTTAGCTCTTGTATGCCTTAATGAATGAAGTCTAAAATGATATAATTCACCATTAATATCTCTAATATCTTTTTGTTTAATAAGTTTTTTTATTGTATATAATAAATTTGATTTTGCTAATGGTTTGCCTTTTAACTTGCCTTTATAAGTATTAAATAAATACTTCTTAGGATTATTTTCTTCTGTACTTAATTCTTTAGCTTTAACAATAGCCTTCTGAACCATTTCAGCAACCTTATTCCTAATAGGAATTTTAAGTTGTGATATACCTGTCTTAGTTATTTCACCACAAAGATAATAATTGTATTTTTCTTCCTTTTTATTCCATATTTTCTCTAAGCAGTTATGATATTTAAGATTTAATATATCAGTACCACGCCAACCTGTTTCTCTAAGAAGAATATAGATAGGTATATATTGTGGTCTATCTAAATCCATAATATTGTCATCTAACTGCTTTAAAATAGGCTCTGGAACGAATTTAACTCTTCTCATTTCATCTTGTACAAATTCTCTTCTTGGAATATCATCTTGAAATATTAAAAATGATACTTCTTTTTTGGGAGCTTTATCATATTGTGCCATTTGAATATATTCTAAAAATGTTCTTACAAAGCTTACATACTTTGAATTTTCTGTTATATTTTTACCTTTTCTATTGTTGCCTATATAGTACAAATATTTTTCTATATCGTTTCTATTTAAATTTTCAATAAAACCATCACCATAATCACTGGAATAAAAATAATTGAAGAAGTAGCTTAAATATTTTTCTGTGTTATAACAAGTCATCCAACTTTTTTTAGTAATAATGGTTCTGAAATACTTTTTTACAGTTTCTCTATAATACATGGGTATATAACTAAAATTAATTGCATTATAATTACTATGACTTGCGCCACTTGCAGGGATTTTAGCACCTTTAATATTCTTTGAATACCATATATCTTTCTCAATTTCTTCTCTGTCATCATAGAAATCTTCAATAAAATCTACTAAATATTCTATAAATCCAACATATTTATTTCCAAATTTATTAGTTTTTAAATTCTTTGAATTTAAAAATAATATCCATTTCCTTTTTAACTTTTCTTTATTTGCACCAAGTAGTGATTGTTCAGTATAAAAATCAGAAAATATCTTTATCACTGGATTTAAATTTCTCATATGATGATGAGAAATAAGTTTATTTTTAAATGAATATATAAAGTAATATTTTACTTCATTTATTAATGTTTTATTTTTAATACTTGAAAAATCTATATATCTAGCACTTTGAGATTTTTTACCAACAAAAAACTTTTCTTCTAAGTCCCATTTGTCATTTTCTAACCAATATCCATTGTTCTGTTGTAAATACTCAATTATTTCATTATATTTACTTTGTTGATTACTTTTTATAAGTTGTAAATTATCCACTTTACTCTTCTCCTTCGTTATAAATATCTAAATCCAAATTAGGTTGAGTTTTATTAAACTCTTCCGTTATTTCTTTATCCGAAGGATGTATATAAGTATTCATAGTAGTATAAATATTTTTATGGCCGGCTCTTATTCTTAATAATTCTGGTTGCCAATTGGCCATTCTAAGAGTAGTTAATGATGTATGTCTGAACATATGTGGTGTAACATATATTCCTGTTTTCTTTTTAAGATTCCTAAATAAATTATCTACATCCGTATAATTCATAGCTTTATTTTTATTTTGTCCATTTATCTTTATGAAAATATGATTAGTTTCTACTTCTTCATTATGATATTCAGCTATATATTCCATAAACATGTCGGCTAAATTTTGTGATATATCTATTCTACGAGGACTTGATACAGTCTTAATCTCTGCATTATTTTCAAGCTGTCCTCGATCTTTTAAATCAATTACCATATCACTTATATCAATATCTTCAATCCATAATGATAAGGCTTCGCCTATTCTCATTCCTGTTTCATAAAGCAATGATAATAAAAACCTGTCTCTTAAATTATTACAAGCTCTAACGAGCGTTTCTATTTCACTTTTAGTAAGTGTTTTTGGTTTACTATTAGGAACTTTTAATTTAAGAATATTACTGGTTACTTTTTTCTTACCATATGCTATTCCATATAAAAAACCTTTAAAGTTTCTGCTTGAACTTGTAACAAACTTTTTAAGTCTTTCAGATACATCATTACTGTATTCTTCATGCCTTAAAATATAATCATAGAACATCAATACAGTATCAACTATAATATTTACTGTTCTTGGACTTCTTGCAGTATCTACTGGTGTTGTAGGTATTACTTTTAAACTCTTATACGGATTTTGTAACCAATTAACAAACAATGATAAATCATCAATAGTGACCTTCTGAAAATCTAAATTATTCTGCTCCAAATATTCAAAGTATAACTTTAAGTGTTGGCAATACATTCTTAAAGTATTTCTTGCATAGTTAGTATTATCCTTAAACCTAATAAATTTCAAAATAGACTCTACTGGTGATCCATTATTATATGCTACAAAATACCTCTCTTTATCATCTTCTGTCTTTACTTTTACTACATCCATTATTTTATGTATCCTCCTATATTTCGATTAATCTCTACATATAGTTTACTATAATTACTATAAAATATACAACAATATATTTAGTAATCACTGTTCTATTCTCATATAAAAGTAATACATAAAATACTATTTAATTATCTACACTATATTACCTGTATAAATAATAATATTATAATTTATTTTTAACAAGCAATTGATATAAAATAAAATATCAAGAACTATTTAGCTCTTGATATTTATCATAATCTTATTCACCCTTATAACAATTTACAATTTCTCCATAATATATAGTATGATAATTCTCACCATTATAAATTTCCTTTTCCGTATTTTTATCCATAGAATCAGAACTTATAGTATTTTTATATAAAACCTTACATTCATATTGTATTGCCTTACATTTTATAACTGGAGTAAAAGTGCTTTTACCTTCTTGTATTTGTAAATTACACTGCTTAAATTTATCTATATCCCTTCCTGATTTTGAACCACAAACACCTAATGCTTCTTTCATAGCGTCGTTTAGTGGAATTGTTACTGTAAATTCTCCTGACTTCTCTATAAGCTCACGAGTATATCTTGATTCCCTAATCATTACTGTAAGCACTGGCTTTTTCCACATAAATCCAATACTTCCCCAGCTTATAGTCATAGTATTTAACTTATCTTCACTTTTACAAGTTAAAAATGCTCCACCCTTATGTAAGCATTCCATAGCCCTATCTAAATCATTTGTAAAATCCATAGTTTATTCCTCCTTGTATTAACTTATTGATCTTTTTCGTATTCTTTCTTTCTGTTTTTAAAATATACTATTTTTAGATCACACAATTTAGCAATGTCTTTTGCCACATTAAAATTACTTCCAATAGACAGTGTATTATGTGCATCTGAACCAACAGTTATATTTTGTCCACCAAGCTCTCTAAATCTTTTATATATAGGTATTATGTTTTTTACTGCATTTTCATCATTAAGTCTTCTAGTATTAAGCTCCATACATTTGTCTGTATTTATCAAAACTTTTAATATTTCATCAATAATATCTGAGTATTCCTCATAATATATTTCCTTATCTTCATATTTAGCATACCTTGAAATATAATCTATATGTCCCATACTATCTATAAAATCATAGGTCTTTATAGATTCTAACATGGACATAAGATACTTTTCATATGCTTCTCTTTTATTTTTTCCTTTATAATATTCTTCATAATAAATATCTAAATTATTCACTAAATGTACAGATCCTATTATATAATCAAAAGGATTATTCTTGGCAACCTTCTTACTTTCCTCAATACAATCTTTCTTCATTCCAATTTCAACGCCAAGTAAAAGGTCTTCACCTCTGTATTTATGATACTCTTCAAAATACTGTGCTGCATCAAAACAAAACAGCCCCTCCTTAGGAAATTTTAAATCCATGTGTTCAGTTATTATCATGGATATATTTCTATTTTTAGCACATTTTATAGCATCTTCTATTTCCATTTGGGAATCTGAAGAAATTTTTGTGTGTATATGAGTATCAAACATTTTAAATACCTCCTGTTCATTATAAAAACATAACCACAATAGACATTGTAATCACTGCTTCCTTCATAAAATTACACTTTAATTAGATTTTACACTTTCATATAAAAAAAATAAAGCTAAATAATATGAAACTTTTAGCCAGTGATTAATTTTCACTGGCTAACTTTAAAATAAACTTTTAATTAATTTTAAAGTTTTTAACTACAGCATTCAATTCTTCTGTTAAATTACTCAATTTTTCTGCAGATGCTAAAACTTCACTGAGTCCACTAGCCTGCTCTTGTGATGATGCACTGACCTCTTCTGTAGATGCTGCCGTATCTTCAGCAATTCGAGCTAAACCTAAAAATGCTTCTACTATATTTTCTCTATCTTTACCAACACCTTCTAATTCGCTGCTTACTTTTTCTATGCTGCTTCTAAGTATTTTTGAGTCACTTTCGATATCCTTAAATGATGAATTAGTTTGATGTACACTTTTTCCTGTTTCCATACCTATTTCTGTAGAATAATGAATTTTATTCAAAACAGCTTTTACACTGCTTTCAATTTTGTTTACTATAGCATTAATTTCTTCTGCTGATTGTCCTGATTGCTCTGCTAATTCTCTTACTTCTTCTGCCACTACTGCAAAACCTTTTCCAGCCTCACCAGCTCTAGCTGCCTCTATACTAGCATTTAGTGCAAGCAAATTAGTTTGTTCTGTTATTTGTTTTATAGTTTCAGTTATCTCATTAACCTTTTTAGAATTTTCAGCAAGCACGTTTACCTCTTCTAAAACTTCTTCATTGGATTTAGCTGTTTTATCAAAACTAACTACTAGCTTACTTATATTTTCTAAACCCTTTTCTGTAGAAACTTTAACCCTACTAGAAGCTTCTATCATATGTTTTGAATCCTCCAAGCATCCTTTTACTTTTTCTCCTAAAAGTTCAGCTAATTTAGAGCTATCCTCCACATTTTGTGCTTGATTTGAAGCTCCATTAGCAATACCTTGTATTGATTTAGCTATCTCTTCTCCTGCACCAGTAGATTGTTTGCATATATCAACCATAGCTTCTGTAGATTCTTTTATACGTTTGGAACTTGCAACAGTTTCTTTAATTATTTCTACTACTTCACCGATCATTAAATTCAAAGATTTTGTTATAGAATGTATTTCTGTACTACACTTTACATCTTCATCTATTTTTTCTGTAAAATCTCCCTTGCTAAGCTTAATTAAACTTCTTTCAATATCTTCTACAGGCTTAGTAATAGATTTAGAAAATAAGTTTCCAATTACTATTGCTAAAATGATAACTATTAATGCTATAATACATATCATTTTTATAATACTATTTATTTTAGAATTAAACTCTGTTTCAGGTATAAAGCCAAGTATTTTCCAGCCAGTTTCAGCATTTTTCAAACTATATACAAAATAATTTGTACCGTTTATTTTTTCAAATACTCCAGTTTTTCCTGAATTAACAACATCATTTATCCATTTTTGATCTTTAGAATTTTTTCCAATAAGGGAAGAATCCTTATGTGCTATTATTGTTCCTGTTCCATCAACTATTGCTGCATAACCTGAATCACCTATTTTTGAATTAGCTACTTGTTGAGCAATTTGAGTAAGCTTTATATCTATTCCAGCTACTCCTATGACTTGTCCACTAGCATCCTTAACTGACTTTACATAGCTTACTACATATTGTCCTTTATTAAAGGCGTCTTCATAAGGATCTGTAAGGAATATCTCTCCATTTTTGGATACCGCTTGTGGATACCAAGGTCTCTTTCGTGGATCATAGCCTTCTGGCAAATTCTGCTTAGGTTGTACAAGCATTCTTCCGTCACTTACACCTAAATAGGCAGCACTTACTTCCTTATGACTTTGTGCATAAACGTTATTAAAATCAAGAATTGAGTTGGCAGCATTAGTATCTTTAAGAACATTTTCATTATTAGTGTTTTTAGATATCATGTCCACCGACTCTCTGCTGCTTTGATCAACAGACTTAACTGTTTCATCTATTTTAGCCAAAGTGGTATATAAATAGTCGTTAAATGTACTGCTAAAATTTTTCCTTACATAATAATAATTAAAAAAAGCTATAATACATTGAGGTATTATTGCCATAAAAATTAATATTGCTATAATTTGCGTGTGAAGCTTCATCTTTCCTTTCATAAACCTTACCCCCATAATATTAATTATTAAACAAAATTTTTACTTAATATAAGCACATTGCGAAGCAAAGCTTCGCAAGTTAAGAGTTCATAGTGATTGTAATTTCTGCTACAGCCAATATACTTTTTACTCTTCCTTGGAGTCTATGTACATACACACATCAGCAAAATTTGAAATTAAATCAGCAATTCTTTGTACCGTTTCTTTAGTATCACCCTTTAATAAATCTATTGCTAACTCTTCATTATGTGATATGAACTGATACACATTTAAAGTTATATAATCTCTAATTTTAAAATATAAGTAGTCTTCCTCTAAAGCAATGATTCTTTGAGGTAGTTCTGTAATAGACGTATATCTTTCTATAAATGCTAAATCATTTTTATCTAAACTTTTGCCACTTTTAAATATTATTTTTTCATTTTCTATACTAGTTTCGGACTGTTGTTCCATATAAACAATAATATCATTAATTTTCCCTGGTTCGGGGATTTTTTCTTCTTTTCCCCATGCATACATAAAATCTAACTCTTTGTTCCAAAGGCTTCTAAAATAAATAAGCTCTGCTTCCAAGTAAATTGAATATTCTTTTACCTCTTTTATTTTTTCTTTTTTATCTCTTAATGTATTATAAATACTTTCATGCCAGTAACTTTTAGCTGTCACTATTGGCTTTGCCGACAATTCTACTAATTCTGATATTATTTCATTTTTATCTTTATTTTCAGAACTTCTTGCCATTTATAATTCCCCCTACATTAATATATATTTTTATCGCCATATTTACATAATATCACATTTTTTGAATTATCGGATGATTTTTTATTTTATTTATAATAAAATTTTATGACCTAAGATTTTATACTCAATCTTAGGTCATTAGCATTAATTCCTAATGTATACTTTGTACTTCTTTTCTTTCTGGTTTTTTGTTGCATATTTTTTGCCTTCTTTTTTCAAGTTCTGTTGTTATGTCTTCTATTTTTATTCCCTGTTGTACCATTAAAACTACAACATGATAAAGCAAATCACTTATTTCATAAACTGTTTCATCCTTACTATTATTTTTAGCTCCTATAATAACTTCAGCTGTTTCTTCCCCAACTTTTTTTAAAATTTTATCTATTCCTTCTTTAAAAAGATAACTTGTGTAAGATCCTTCTATTGGATTTTCTCTTCTATCCTCTATTATTTCATAAAGTTGTTGTACTATGTTCTTTAATTCCATTTTCATTTCCCCCTTTTAAATTATTTTTTTAAATGGAAACATTTCTATAAAAACAGGTTCTGTTCCCTGTATGACAAGCAGCTCCTATTTGCTCTACTTTTATGAGAAGAGTGTCTTCATCACAATCCACATAAATAGCTTTTACATATTGATAATGTCCTGATGTTGCTCCTTTGTTCCAGAATTCACTTCTAGACCTACTCCAAAACCAAGTAGTTCCAGTTTCAATAGTCCTTTTTAAAGATTCTTCATTCATATAAGCAAGCATAAGTACTTCATTATTTTGAAAATCTTGAACTATTGCAGGAATCAATCCATTACTAAAGTTTAATTTTGTAAAGTTCACCTTATCTATTTTTTCTAAGTTTTGCATAATGTTACCTCTTTGCTACAATAAATCTTTACCAGATTATTTCTACAAATAACTAATATATAATTTAATCTCTTATTTCTATATTTTTTTCCTTTAAATATTCTTTAACTTGTTTTATACTTAATTCTCTATAGTGGAAAAGTGAAGCAGCTAATGCTGCATCTGCACCTGAATTAGCAAATACTTCATAAAAATGTTCTAAAGTTCCACAACCTCCTGATGCTATTACAGGAATGTTTAATCCGTCTGTTATAGCCTTAGTAAGCGTTATGTCATATCCAGCTTTTGTTCCATCTGTATTCATGCTTGTTAAAAGTATTTCACCAGCTCCAAGACCTTCCGCCTTTTTCGCCCACTGTACAGCGTCCAAACCTGTATCTATTCTTCCACCATTTATAACAACATTCCAACCTGTTTTATCTTCTCTCATTTTAGCATCTATAGCTACTACCACACACTGACTTCCAAATCTATCTGCTGCATTTTTTATAAGCTCTGGATTTCTTATTGCTGCTGAGTTCACAGATACTTTGTCAGCACCTGCTCTTAAAATGTTTTTAAAATCCTCTAAATCTCTTATACCACCGCCAACTGTAAGAGGTATAAATACTTTTTCTGCTGTTTTTCTAACTACATCTATCATAGTCTTTCTTCCTTCATGTGTAGCAGTTATATCAAGGAACACAATTTCATCTGCACCTTCCTTGTTATAAGCTTCTGCTATACTTACAGGATCTCCTACATCCTTTAAATTTACAAAATTAATTCCTTTTACTACTCTTCCCATATTTACGTCTAGACAGGGTACTATTCTCTTTGTAAGCACAATTGTCACCTCTTTTCATACCTATTAAATCTCATCCATAATTTCCTGCAACTTTTCAATGAAGAAGTCCATTTCCTCATCTGATCCTATACTTATTCTTAAATAATTGTTTATTCTCTCTTTACTAAAATACCTCACTAGCACACTTTTTTCCCTTAACTTAGTAAATAAATCACTAGCAGCATAATCCTTATGTGTTATAAAAATAAAATTAGCCTTTGAAGGTACTACATTAAATCCTAAAGAATTTAATTTTTTTATAATTCTTTCTCTTGTGCTTATTACCTTTGTTACACACTGTGCAAAATACTCTTTGTCCTTTATTGCTGCCACTGCTGCTGCTGCTGCCACTCTATCTATGGTATAAGAGTTAAAAGAATTTTTTACTCTATTTAACCCTTGTATAAGTTCTTTATTCCCCATGGCAAAACCTACACGAATTCCTGCTAATGACCTTGATTTAGAAAGTGTTTGTATTACCAAAAGATTATCGTACTCTTTTATAAGTCCAACTACTGAATTTCCACCAAAATCTACATATGCTTCATCAATTATAACTACTTTATTAGAATTGTAATTTAAAATTCTTTTTATAGAATCTGTATCAAGACACCTTCCTGTAGGTGCATTAGGATTTGGAATAATTACTCCTCCATTTTTTTCTGCAAACTCACTAACTGGTATAGAGAAATCATCTTCTAATTTTGCAAGCTTATAATTTAAATTATATAACCCAGCATAAACAGGATAAAAGCTGTAACTAATATCAGGAAAGATAATAGTCTCATTAGTGTTAAAAAAAGTTAAAAATGAAAAAGCTAAAACTTCATCAGAACCATTACCTATAAAGATTTCATCTTTGCTTAAATTATAATATTCTGCAATAGCTTTTCTAAATTCATCACAATCAGGATCTGGATACAATCTCAAGTCTCCATTAGCTGCATTTTTTATTGCTTCTAACACTTTAGGTGATGGAGGATATGGACTCTCATTTGTATTCAATTTTATGTATTTTTTATCCTTAGGCTGCTCCCCACAAACATAAGGTTCTATACTTTTCGTAATTTCACTCCAATACTTGCTCATAATTCAAAACTTCCTTCACTATTAATTATTCAATATTAACTTCTAATTTTCTATTTCTAAATTAAATGCAGTTTTAACAAATAGTTATTTGCAAACTTTTATTGCTTCTTTCAGATCTATATTTCCAGAATATATAGCCTTACCTGTGATAGCTCCATAAATGCCCATTTCATTTATGATCTTTAAATCTTCTATATTTTTGATTCCACCAGAAGCTATTATATTGCAGCTTACACTATTTTGTATTTTGCCTAATTGTTCTAAATTAGGCCCTTGAAGTGTTCCATCTTTACTTATATCAGTAAAAATGATAGTTTTAACCCCTATTCTCTCCATCTCTTTGGCAAAATCTATGTAATCTATGCTGCTTATATTCATCCAACCATCTACAGCTACTTTTTCATCTTTTGCATCTATCCCTACTGCTATTTTTTCTCCATGTTTTTTAACTGCTTCAGTTACTAGATCAGAATTATTTAAAGCTGCTGTACCCAATATAACTCTGCTTATTCCCTTAGTTATGAGATAATCTATCTTTTCCATATCTCTTATTCCGCCGCCAACTTCTATAGGCAATTTCACTTTATCTATTACATCTAAAATTTTATCTATATTCTTCATGGAACCTTTAACTGCTCCATCTAAATCCACCATGTGAATGTATTCTGCCTTACAAGCTTTAAATTCCAACGCTGTTTCCACAACATCCCTAGCTACTACTTCAGAAGAATCCATTTTTCCTTGATATAACCTTACACATTTTCCATCCTTTAAATCTATAGCTGGAAGTATTATCACCAAAAACACCTCTTTCTAAATTAAACTAGCAAAATTTTTTAGAATTTTTATACCTACATCTCCACTTTTTTCTGGATGAAACTGTGCTCCAAATAAATTGCCTTTGCTTACAACTGCTGGTACATCTATTCCATATTTGCTTGTAGCATTCAGTATTCCACTTTCTTCTATCTCTGCATAGAATGAATGAACAAAATACACATAACTTTCTTCATCTATTCCATTAAGCAAAGCACATTGTTTTTCCATTTTAAGACTATTCCATCCCATATGAGGTATCTTTATGTCTCCATACATCTTTTTTATAGTTCCTTTAAAGAAGCCTAAACCATCACAATCTCTTACTTCTTCTCCCTTTGAAAATAAAAGCTGCATTCCAAGACATATACCAAGGGTAGGTATTCCTTTATTCACAGCTTCTTTTAAAGCTTTATCTAGAGATTTTTCTTTTAAATTTTCCATAGCATCAGGAAAAGCTCCTACACCTGGAAGAATAACACCATCACTTTTTAGTATTTCTTCTATGTTTGAAGTTATTACAGCTTTCTCGCCTATATATTCTAAAGCCTTTTGAACACTTCTTAAATTTCCCATTCCATAATCTATAATTGAAATCAATATATTCACACCTCTTTCACTATAAGCTTCCTTTTGTGGACATAACTCCTTTTATTCTTTCATCCTTTGTAACTGCTTCTTTTAAAGCCTTTCCAAAGGCTTTAAATAAAGCTTCGATCATATGATGACTATTTTTACCATAAAGTATTTTTTCATGAAGAGTTATGCCAGCATTAAAAGCCACTGCTCTAAAAAATTCTTCTACTAACTCTGTATCCATTTCTCCAACCTTATCTGAATTAAATTCAGCATCAAATACTATATATGGTCTTCCGCTTATATCCATTGAAACCATAGCCAACGCCTCATCCATAGGAATAAATACTGTTCCATATCTTTTTATACCACTCTTATCTTCTAAAGCCTTTTCTATGCATTTTCCAAAAGTTATACCTACATCTTCAACAGTATGGTGAGGATCTACATAAAGATCTCCCTTTGCTTTTATCTTAACATCCATTAATCCATGCTTTGACATAAGACATAGCATATGATCAAAAAACCCTATACCTGTATCTATATCATATTTTCCACTTCCATCTAAATTTATCTCTATACTTATATCTGTTTCTGAAGTTTTTCTATCTATTTGTGCTTTTCTCATACTATCACCTTCTATGCTCAACTTTTTCTAATTATATTAATCTTCCATTCTTACCTTTATAGAATTTGCATGAGCTGTAAGCCCCTCAGTTTCAGCTAATTTTATAACCTTATCCCCTACATCTAACAAAGCTTCTTTTGAATATCGTATAAAACTGCTCTTCTTTACAAAGTCATCTACCGAAAGAGGTGAGAAAAATCTAGCAGTTCCACTAGTTGGAAGTACATGGTTAGGCCCAGCTATATAATCTCCCAATGGTTCTGGTGCAAAATATCCAAGAAATATTGATCCTGCATTTTTTACATCTCCTAAACTTAAAAATGGATCCTTTATACATAACTCTAAATGTTCTGGCGCTATATCATTTGACATTTCAATAGCTTTTTCTATGCTGTCAACTATTATAATAGCTCCATAATTTTTAAGAGAATGTAATATTATATCCTTACGGCTTAAATTTTCTACCTGTATCTTTAATTGCTCTTTTACCTTTTCTGCTAAATCTTCTGACGTTGTTATTAATATAGAGGATGCCAGCTTATCATGCTCAGCTTGAGACATCAAATCTGCTGCTATATATTTTGGATTAGCATTTTCATCTGCTATAACCAATATTTCACTAGGTCCTGCTATCATATCTATATCTACATTTCCATAAACACTTTTCTTAGCCATAGCCACATATATATTTCCAGGTCCTACTATTTTATCAACTCTCCCTATAGTTTTTGTTCCAAAGGCTAATGCAGCAACAGCTTGAGCTCCTCCTGATTTATAAATCCTATCTACTCCAGCTATATCTGCTGCTACTAAAATATTAGGATTTATACTTCCATCCTTTGATGGTGGGGTTACCATAGTTATACTACGAACTCCAGCTACTTTAGCTGGAATTGTATTCATAAGTACTGATGAAGGGTAAGCTGCAGTTCCTCCCGGAACATATATTCCTATCTTTTGTAATGGTCTTATCTGTTGTCCCAATACAACTTCCTTTTCATTTGTAATCATCCATGAATTTCTTTTCTGTTTTTCATGAAAAAACTTTATATTTTTTACAGCTAAATTTATAGCATCAATAAATTCTTTATCTACATTTTCATAAGCTTCATCTATTTCTTCTTTGGTTACACAAATGTTTTTTATATCTATATTTTTACTATCAAACTGATTTGTATAAGAAATTAAAGCCTCATCACCTTTTTCTTTTACATCTTTGAGAATTATTTCAACTTGTTTAGTTACTTCTTGATGTACTGACTCTTCTCTATTTCGCAAGCTTTTTAAAAAATCTTTGCCAGCTTTTGTATTTCCATATATGGTATTTATAATACTCATGTTTATTACCTCCAAAGTCATGAATTAAAGATATGTTAAATTAAACTCTATTATTCTAATACTAATTCTCCTAATTTCATCTCAGTTTGAAGTAACTCCACTATTTCTTCTATTTCCTTTTTCTTCATTTTCATACTAGCTATATTTACCACTAATCTTGCACTAATATTGCATATATCCTCATATACAACTAAGCCATTTTCTTTTAGTGTATTCCCTGTTTCAACTATATCCACTATAGCATCTGCTAATCCTAATATTGGCGCTAATTCAACAGAGCCTTCTATTTTTATAATTTCTACATCCTGACCCATTTTTCTAAAATAATTTCTAGCTACATTAGGATACTTTGTAGCTATCTTTTTTCTGTTATATCCTTCATAAAAATTTGAATTTTTAGGTCCCGCAACTGCAAATTTACATTTCCCGAATTTTAGATCCAACACTTCATAAAAATTTCTATTCTGTTCTAACAATGTATCCTTTCCAACTATGCCCATATCCACTACTCCATGTTCTACATATGTGAGCACATCTGGAGCCTTTACTAGAACAAAATCTATATTAAACTTATCATTATGGAATATTAATTTTCTACCCTTATTCATTAGATCACTACAATCTATACCTGACTTATGAAATATATCTACAGCACACTTTTCAATTCTGCCCTTTGTTAAAGCTATTTTAATTGTTTTTCTATTCACCATGCTAAACGCTCCATTTCCACAATCTGTTCTAAATTATAATAAACTCCATTTCCTTTTCTTTTGCATATTCTTCAGCTTCTTTTTGAGAGTCAAATAAACTTAATTCTGCAATACTACCATCTTCTCTAAGTTTTAAAGCCTTATCATAAGCTTTCTTAAAATCTGCATTCTTATAATAAATTAAAATCTTTTTTACTTTACTCTCATTAATTTGTCCAGAATTCTCCAAAGCACTTATAATACTATCTACATTTACTGCAAAACCAGTAGCCTCTTGCTGTTCACCAAACTGTTTTATTAAGTTATCATATCTTCCTCCACTTAATATATTTCCTCCAACACCTTCTGCATATCCTCTGAAAATTATTCCCGTATAATAATTTAAGTAATGCACCATACCTAAATCTACTGATACATAATTTCCTAATCCTGCATCCTTTATTATTTCATATACTGCTTTTATATCATTTATTGCTTCTAATGCTTTTTCATTATCTGTAACAGTACAAACCACATCTAGTATGTCCATATTTCCAAATAACTTTGGTAATTCCTTTAATATCTTTAACGTATCTTTATTCATACTATTTCTATTTTTATCTAAAAACTCACTTAAAGCTGTGAAGTTTTTGTTTTCTATATATACTCTAAGTTTTTCCTTTTCTTCATCATCTATATTCACGTCTTCTATGATAGCTTTAAAAAATTCAGCATGACCAAGCTCTACTTTAAAATCCTCTACTCCACAATTTATCAAAGCTGTTATCCCTGTAATTATAGCTTCTGCATCAGCCTTTAAATTTTTAACTCCAATAATTTCAATACCAGACTGAGTAATTTCACTGTTTTTTCCATTTAAACTTTCATTTACTCTATAAACATTTGATGTGTAACATAATCTCAATGGATGGGTAACTTCCTTTAACTTTGTAGCAGCTATTCTAGCTATAGGCGTTGTCATATCCGGTCTAAGCACTAATATCCTTCCATGATTGTCAAATAGCTTATACATTTTTTCTTGAGCTAAAGTAGAACTTTCTCCACTAAAAACATCATAAAACTCCAAAGTAGGAGATTTAACTTCCAAAAATCCGCTGCATGTATAAGTTTTTCTAAGTATATTTTCTATTTCTACTTTTCTTGTACACTCTTCAAACAATGTATCCTTTGTTCCTTCTGGAATATATCTTTTCCAACTTATCATATATTTCACTTCCTCGTTTTATTACGTTATCAATTTACCATGCTAAACTGCTAAATTTTTATAATGTTATTGTAACAACTTATACTGAAAAAATCAATACCTAAAAAAAACTTTTATTAATATAAAGGATTTTAACTTTATAATTCTTGCGTATTATTAATTAGATAATGCACATAATAAAAAGACATAGTAACTTTATTAAAAATTTGGAGGTTTTTTATAATGCTAACAGGTGTAGTAAAATGGTTCAATGATGAAAAAGGATTTGGTTTTATATCAGGAGAGGACGGAACAGATGTATTTGTTCATTATTCTGCTATAAAGGAAGAAGGAAAAAGAAAAGATTTAAGTGAAGGACAACAAGTTCAATATGATGTAATAGAAACACCAAAAGGACTGCAAGCTTCAAATGTTCAAAAAATGTAATTAGCATAATACATCAAAATAATGGGATACTTCGCTTAGTATCCCTAAATTAACTTACATATGCTTAAAAGGATAAAGATCAAAATTCTTTATCCTCATTAATTTTATTTATTACACTATTTATTTTTCATCATCTGGATTTCATGTACGATTTGATTAACTGCTTTAGCTACATTTTCTTTCGAAGTAGCAATATTCATTCTCACATAATTATTAAAGCGTTCCCCTCCAAACCATTCTCCAAAATCTAAGGCCAATTTACATTTTTCTTTAATAAATCTTTCCACATCTTCACCGTCTATATAGCTGCCCAAGTTAATCCAAAGCAAGTAAGTTCCTTCCAGTGGAGATATTTCTACAAGTGGTAATTCTTTATTAAAGGTTTCTTTAATATATAAATAATTTTCCTGAATTTGCTTTAATATTTCTTCCAACCATTCTCTTCCGTTTTCATAAGCACTTTGTACTGCAATATATCCAAATGTATTTCCACTTGGAATACGAATACATTGTACAAAATTATCAAAAGCTTTACGAATTTCATGATTTGGGATAATAACAAATGAATTTTTACATGCAGCAAGGTTAAAAGTTTTTGTTCCAGCCGTAAGAGTAACAATGAAATCATAGTCACTAACATCAGCAGTTGGAATATGCTCATTTTTACCTATTACAATATCTTGATGAATTTCATCTGAAATCACTTTCACATTGTGTTTTTTACAAATGTTTATAAGACTTTGAAGTTCATCCCTTTTCCAAACCCTACCTACAGGATTGTGTGGTGAACAAAGAATAAATAACTTCACATTATTTTTTATAATTTTATCTTCGAAATCTTTAAAATTAATAGTATAGTTTCCATATTCATTAATCAAATCGCTTTCTATCAATTTTCTGCCATTATTTTTCACCGCATCTAAAAATGGATAATAAACAGGTGTTAATACAATAACTGAATCATTTGTTTCTGTTAGTATCTGTATAAACCAATTAATAGCTGGGACAACACCTGGAGAATATCGAATCCATTCCTTGTTAACCTCATAGTTGTGGTAAGTTTTTTCCCAGTTAATAAAGGATTGTTTATATCCTTCTGGTTCTTTATAGTATCCTAAAACTCCAAATTCTAAATATTCTTTGAGCTTCTCAGTAACACAATCACACACTTGAAAATCCATATCTGCCACCCATAAAGGCAGTAAATCTTTCTTTCCAAACATGGATTCCAGTCCATCCCATTTGGTACTATCTGTTTGTCTTCTTTCAATATATTTTAACAAATTAATCCCCTCCCACATCATTATACATTAAAAAACTAACAGCCGCATTTGCAAGTACAGCTGCAACATTTCCTAATATATCTTCATCTATACAAAAATTAGAACTATGTAAACTAAAAGTTCCTACTTTATTTTTTGGCGCACAACCTACAAAAAAGTAAACTGATTTAACTTTTTGAGAATAATGATAAAAATCTTCCCCACCAAGATTACTCTCCTCTAACATCTCTACGTTTTCTTTTCCTACAATTTCTTCTGCTGATTTTTGAAAAATTCTGTTGCAATATTTATTATTAATAACAGGCTCTACTCCATGATAACATTGTACAATCACTTTTGCACCATTAGCTGCTGCAATATGTTGTGAAATTCCCTCTACCCACTGAACCATGGACTCCATTCCATTCATAGTGGTATGTCTTAAGGTTCCTCTTAATATGCATTCATTTGGTATTATATTTCCCTTGTCTTTAGGACCAGCATGAATAGAGCCAATTGTTAATACCGCTGCATCATCAGGCTTCATTTTTCTGGATATAATTTGCTGTAAACTCATATAAATCTGATTTGCAACAGCAATAGGGTCTACACAATCTTGAGGCCATGAACCGTGTCCACCTTTTCCAATTACCCTAATAGATAAAGGTCTTGCAGCTGAAAATGCATTTTTTTCAGGAATAATTATTTTTCCAGTATCATATTGTGGAAACCCGTGTGCACCTAATACAATATCTACTTTTGGGTTTTCTAATACTTTTTCTTCAACCATTTTTCTAGCACCAGCTGCAATTTCTTCAGCTGGTTGAAAAACAAATTTTACAGTTCCTGAAAAACTTTCTTGCAGCTGAGTTAAAATCATCGCCGCACCTAATGTCCAAGTAATATGTGCATCATGACCACAAGCATGCATTTTCCCTTTTTCTTTTGAACAATATTGCAAGACATTGTTTTCCTCAATTGGAAGGGCATCCATATCAGCTCTTATCATCACACACTGATCACTTTTTCCCTTCTTCCCCTGTAAAGTGGCTATAATACCAGTCCCTCCAGCATAACCAGTCGAAATCTCCATACCCTCTAATTTTTTTAATTCATTTATAATCATTTCTGAAGTGCGATATTCTTCAAATGCCAATTCCGGTGTTGCATGCAAACTTCTTCTAATTCCAATTAATAAATCTTGTATCTCTTTTGAAATGTTTTTTATTTTATTATTCATAATTCTATTTACCTCATAAACTCAGCCCTTGATATTATATGAACTTTTTCTATAATTGCTCAATAAATTACTAATTGACATTAATAAATACTTCCTCTAAATATCACTTTTCGTATAATCCTTAGAAATCATTATTCATGGACATACCCGCTCTAGTACATACACTTTAAAAAACGTATGTACTAGAGCGGGTAGTCATCTGATAAAGGCAGGTTAATACTGCCTAAAGTATATTCATAATTTTCATAAATGTTAATTAGCTATTTTAGCATCCTTTGGTTTCTCACTAAAGTCCATACCATACCACTTTTGATATATCTTCGCAAGTGTACCATCCTTCTTCATTTCTTGAATAGCTTTTGTAACAGCTTTATTTAATTTTTCCGAATTAGCATTGCCTTTTACAAATGGATATGCCTTTGCTCCAACTGTAACATTTTCTTCAACCATTCTTGCATCAAGAAGTCCATTTTTAATTTTATATGCCGCTTCACCTGCAGAGTAAATCATAGCATCAACTTTTCCTTGACGAAAAGCTTCAAATAATAAATCAGAACTATCATATGTAACTAAGTTGATCTTAATTCCTTGTTCCTTAGCAATTTGTTGAAATAGGTTTCCACCATTTGAACCTGATGAAAATCCACAAGTCATACCAGATATATCCTTTAATTTTTTGATATTAGTCTTATCTGAATGTACAACTAATTTTTCTGGAATATATGCATATGGTTCCGAAAAATCATACTTGGCTTGACGTTTAGCATTAATTGTAATGGTATTTCCTACTGTATCTGCTTTACCAGAATCCAAGTATCCAAATAAAGTATCAAAATCACCAGTTACAAATTCAACTTTAATACCAGTTTTAGCAGAAATAGCATTCCAAATATCTACTTCATGACCTTTATGTACTCCATTTTCTACATATGAATTAGGTACTGAAGATGAACCAGATGCTACAATAATTTTTGCAGGACCTTTAGTTTCTTCTTTCTTTTGTGAATCATTTTTTGTACTTCCACATGCAGTCATACCAAAAATCATACAAGCACATATTGCAAATGAAAGTATTTTCTTAACGTTTTTCATATTTTTCCCCCTTATTTTTTAATATAAATTTATGTAAATTTATTTTTTAACAAAATTTTTGAATTCTTTTTTCTAATAATCTTTGAATTTTTTCCACAAAAATTACAATTACTAGATAAATTAAAGTTACACATAAATATGCCTCAAAAAAGCGTAGGGTTAATGCAGCTTCCATTTTTGCCTTTGCCATTATATCTGCAAGACCTACTGTAAATCCTAATGCAGATCCTTTAATAATACCAATAAATTGATTTCCAAGAGAAGGTAGTGCTACAACAAATGCTTGTGGCAAAACAACACGTATCATTGTCTGATATTTTGTCATACTCATTGAATAACAAGCTTCAAGCTGTCCTACTTCCACAGATTCTAAAGCTGCTCTTAAAGTTTCTGCCATAAAAGAAGCTGTATTTAATGTAAGGGCAACTACAGTTGCTTGAAATGCTGTCATAGATTTTAGTGCTGGAATTACACAAGGAAGACCAAAATACAAGATAAATAGTTGTGCTACAAGTGGCGTTGCTCTAAAAAATGTAATATATACGCCAAATAATTGAGATATTCCCCACACTTTATAATATCTTACAATTGATATTACAATAGATAGTAGTAATGTAAATAATAAAGATACTAGAGATATTTCAATTGTTAATTTCAATGATGGTAAAACAATTGGAAATAGATTAATAAACCATTGAAAATCAAAATTCATTTATTTATCCTCCATACTATTTGCTGTCACTGTATTTACAAATTTTCTAATTCTCTCATTTGTACAATTTTCAAATATTTCTTTAGGAGTTCCCATTCCTGCAATATAACCATCTTCTAAAAAAATCATTTTATCAGCAACCTCTTTTGCAAATTTCATTTCATGAGTTACAATCAACATTGTTTTGTTATGTTCTGCTGCCAATTGTTTAATTACAGTTAACACTTCTCCAACTAATTCAGGATCTAAAGAAGAGGTAGGTTCATCAAATAAAATCACATTTGCATTCACAGCCATTGCTCTTGCAATTCCTATCCTTTGTTGTTGTCCACCAGACATTTCTTTGGGATATGCATCCCTTTTTTCTAAAAGTCCTACTTTTTTAAGTAAAGCAACTGCTATTTCTTCAGCTTCCTTTTTACTTTTCTTTTGTACCGTTACCATAGGTTCCATAATATTTTGTATAGCAGTTTTATTTTTTAATAAATTATAATTTTGAAAAACCATGGATGTTTTTTGCCTTAATCTATAAATATCTTTTTTAGAAGCAGTTTTAGCATCCACAGTAAAATCATCAATTGTAATTTTACCTTCTGTAGGCTTTACTAAAAAATTAAGACAACGAAGAAATGTGGATTTGCCTGTACCTGATGGACCAATCAATACTATAACCTCACCTTTTCCTATCTCAATATTAATATCTTTTAAGATAACAGATTGTCCAAATTGCATTTTTAAATGTTCAATCTTAATCATTTTTATGTTTCACCTAACCTTCTGTGTATTAGTAAACGTTTCCTTAAAGTCAACAACATATACTTAAATCATTCTATCTGCTTACTTTTTCATCCATTCTTTGACAATTATCTTCAAATATCATTATATTATTACATAATCATTGGTGTCAATTAATTATAACATTATTAAATGTTTGACATTCCAACCATAAATAATATTTATATTTAAAATTAGGCATAAATATTATCATTAATGCTTATATAACTTTAATATATTGAAAAATAGATATAACTTTCTTATACTATACTTAAGCACAAAATAAATTTTGGGGGTGTATCAAGTGGATAAAAATACTGAATGGGTCTTAGAACAGAAGATTAAAAGAACCATGGAAGCCTTAGAAAAAAATAATATGGAAGCCTATTTTGTAAAGGATAAAGAAGCTTTGATTGGTAAAATAAGCGAATTTGTAAAAGAAGGAGACACTGTATCCGTAGGAGGATCTATGACTCTTTTTGAAACAAAAATTATTGACTTTTTAAGATGTGGTAAGTTTAATTTTCTTGATAGATACGAAGATAACTTAAAACCTGAGGATATAAAAGATATTTTTAGAAAAAGCTTTACGGCAGATGCATATTTTGTAAGTAGTAATGCCGTTACTGAGCAAGGTGAATTATACAATGTAGATGGTAATGGTAATAGGGTAGCTGCCATGCTTTATGGACCAGATAAAGTAATTGTAATTGTAGGTATAAATAAAATTGTGAGCAATTTAGATGAAGCTATAGAACGTAATAGAAATTGTTCAGCTCCAGCTAATGCAAAAAGATTAAATAGAAATACTCCTTGTACTAAAGTGGGATATTGTATGGATTGCAATAGTAACGAAAGAGTATGCAACGACTATGTACTAATAAGAAGACAAGGTCAAAAAGGAAGAATAAAAGTTATAATAGTTGGCGAAAACTTAGGATATTAAAATTTAAGGACTATCCCAAATTTCTACTTTTGAGATAGTCCTTTTATTAAAAAAGACTATTCTCCAAAAGATTTAAATCTAAAATTTCAATTTTATTTTTTTCAAAATTTAATATTCCTTCTTCTTTCATATTAACCAATTCCCTTGATAATGATGGACGAGGTATTCCTAATTGTTCTGCCATTTCTTTTCTTGAATACTTCAAATTTAAAGTTAAGCTTTTTTGTTTTGAATACTCCTCTAAAATCAAATTTGATATTTTTTGCCTTATTGTCTGCAGTGACACATTTTTTAATTTTTTATTTAACATTAATATTTTATTAGATAAAAGAGTCATAAAATTGTTTAAAAATGCAAAATTTAAATTACAAAGCTTTAGAATATTTTCTTTAGATATAAATAAAATTTCAGTTTTGGAAGAAGAAACAATAGTCGCAGGATATACATTTTGATTTGAAAATATTATAACTTCACCAAAAATATGTGCTTCTTCTATTTTAGTAATTGTAACTATTTTTCCAGATTCATAAATATTTTGTACTTCAACACTTCCAGATATAACAATTCCTAAATTAGAGCAATCAGAACCTTCTACAGCCACAATTTCTCCTTTATTAAAGGATTTTTTTCTATAGTCTATATTATTTATCATATTTTCTATATCTTCTTTAGAAAAACCTTTAAAAACTATACATTTACTTAACACTGATGAAAAATTATTCATTTTTACTCTCCATTAATTTTTTTATTTTTGTAACATAAGTTACAGAACATTTTATTAAATTTTAATATAATAAAAACATAAAATCAAGATAATATTAGGAGGAAACAATAATGAAAAGAAAAATAGTTAGCATAGATGAAAAAAAATGTAATGGATGTGGATTATGCGTTGAAGGTTGTCACGAAGGCGCTATTGAACTTATAGATGGTAAAGCTAAACTAGTAAGTGATGAATACTGTGATGGACTTGGCGATTGCCTACCTCAATGTCCAACTGGTGCAATAGAAATTATTGAAAGAGAAAGTAAAGAATATGATGAGGAAGCTGTAAAAAAGAGAATGTCTGAAAGAGCAAATGAAAAATCTTCTTCAAAGCCAATGCCTTGTGGATGTCCAGGAACTATGGCTAAAAAAATCGAAAGAAAAACTTTAAATGTTGCTAATAATAATATTGTTAAAGCAAAAGAAATTAGTCTGGATGTGTCTATGCAATCTCAACTATCTCAATGGCCTGTTCAACTAAAATTAGTTAATCCTAATGCACAATATTTTAAAAATGCAAATCTTTTAGTTGCTGCTGATTGTACTGCTTATGCTTATGCAAATTTTCATAACGACTTTATTAAAGATCACATAACAGTAATTGGATGTCCAAAACTTGATGATAATGAATATTATAAAGAAAAACTAGCAGAAATTATTAAAAGCAATAATATAAAAAGCATAACTGTAGTAAGAATGGAAGTTCCATGCTGTGGAGGCATTGTAAGTGCTGTAAAAGAAGCTATGCTTAAAAGCCAAACAATTGTACCTTACAAAGAAGTTACAATTTCTACTGATGGAAACATATTATAATTTTCTATTTTGAACAATAATATAGCCTATAAAAACACCCTTATGTTATAATGTATGAGATTACATTAGACATAAGGGTGTTTTCTATATACAGCACCTTTTTATAATTAATAAATATAATTAGGCGGGTGTTAAATTTGAAAAAAATACTACATATAATAGCTCAAAGACCTGAAAAAACAGGCAGTGGTACATATCTTCAAGCTTTAATAGAGCAAGGAGAAAAAAAAGGCTATTGTCAAGCTGTAATAGCAGGTATCCCTGCAAATGAGCCTAATACATACTTTAAGACAGATGTTAAATTTTATCCTGTAGTTTTTGAAACAAAAACTCTTCCTTTTCCTGTAGTAGGTATGACAGACATTATGCCTTATAAAAGTACTATGTATAGAAAATTAAATGAAGATATGCTAAGCAAATGGAAAAATGCCTTTTCTGAAGTTCTTACAAAGTCAGTAATGGAATTTAAACCTGATGTAATAATAACTCATCATTTGTGGATACTTTCAGCAATGGTGAAAGAAATGTTTCCACTTATAAAAACAATAGCAATATGTCATGGTACAGACTTAAGACAAATGAATTTAGCTCCTAATTTTAATAATTATGTATCTAAATATTGCAGAAGTATAGACAATATAGCTGCTCTGCATGAAGATCAAAAAAATGAGATAATAAAAAAATATCAAATAGACCAAAATAAAATTACTGTAGTTGGAGTTGGATTTAATCCAAACATTTTTTATACTAGTGATACTGAAAAAAATATGGATAAGATAAAACTTATTTATGCTGGGAAATTAAATTTTGCAAAAGGAATTCCTTCCCTTATAAAATCTTATAATAAACTAGATATAGATAAAAATTCTATAGAGCTTATTTTAGCAGGCTCTGGCACGGGCAGCCAATTTAAAGCCATTGAAAAAATAGCTGAAGAAAGCAGATTAAAAGTAATACTAAAAGGCTCAATTCCTCAAAATGAATTATCAAAGCTCTTTAGAGAAAGTCATCTTTTTGTATTTCCATCCTTTTTCGAAGGACTCCCTTTGGTATTAACTGAGGCTCTTGCATCTGACATGTTAATAGTAACTACAAACTTGCCTGGTGTTAAAGATTTTTTCGGAGATTATATTAATAAAAAAGGGTTAATAGAATATGTTAAAATGCCCTCTTTGAAAAGTTTAGATGAACCTTTTGAAGAAGATTTACCTAACTTTGAAGAGGAATTTTCCAAGGCTATAGAAAATCAATTAGAAAAAATTAAAAATAAATACTATAAAAAAGACCCAAAAGTAAAAGAAGTTATAGATAATATGTCTTGGAAAGGTGTTTTTAATAAAATAGAGAATTTGTTTAATTCATAATTTACTTCAACATTGCTCATTGTGTACAACTTATTTTTAATACAATGGGCTTATGTTTTTTAATTGAATATAAATTTACATATAGAATATAAGTTTAAAGATAAAGGTACCCCATTCATATCTATATAATCCATGTCATAGTTGCCATCCCAAGGATAAATAGAAATAAATTTTTCATTATATACACTAATAACCATTTTCTCTTTATTAAATGTAAAAAATATTTTGTATGCAGGTTTATCTGGTAAATCTTTAGGTTTTGCGATAAAATTATTTTTATTAAGTGATTTAAGCATATTCTTAAATAGAAGCTTATTTTCACTATCTATTTCCTTTTCTTTGCTCAAATTTGTATCTACAGCTACACATTTGTATGAAGTTTCCAATGTTAAATCCTTAGCTAACAAATTAGTATAATAAAAATTATTAGGTTTATTTTTATTAAACATAATATTGCTTAAGTTATAATTGCATCCTACAAATAAAATAGCTATAATAAATGACATACTTAGGTAAAGCCATATTTTTTTCAATATTATCACCTCTAGAATAAAATTATGTTATAAAGATAATATTTATTACTCTCATATTTATTTGAAATAAGTTTATATAGGAGGCCTGAAATTTAAATATGAAATATAAAATAATAGCATCAGATATGGATGGAACACTATTAAATGATGATAAAAATATATCAAATTATAATTTAGCTATGATAAATAAGGCCACTTCCCTTGGAGTTAAATTTGTAATAGCTTCAGGAAGGGTCCCTGCTACTTTAAAATTTTATGAAGAAACTATAGGAAAAAATCAACCTATAATTTGTGCTAATGGAGCTATAGTTCTTGACCACAACAAAAATATAATTTACTCAAACCCTATTTCTAAAAATAACCTAATAAAAATTATAGATATTTTAAGAAAGTATAAAGATACATATTATCACTTCTATGATGGCGATGTTTTTTGTAGTGAACAGTTTGAATATAGTGCAAAAAAATTTTATAATTTCAATAGAAAAGTTGATCAAAAATATAGAATGGAAATAAGGCTTATAAAGGATGCTAAGGACTATATAATAAGGAGCAATTCAAATATAGATAAAATAGTAGTAATGGATAACGATATAAAATATTTAGAACATTTGAGATACAAAATAGAAAGTTTAAACGAAATTGAAACTACAAAATCTGAAATAAATAATTTAGAAATAATGGGTATAGGAAGTTCTAAAGGTACTGCACTAAAACTTTTAGCTAAATATTATGAAATACCTATAGAACAATGTATTGCTATAGGAAACGATGAAAATGATATTAGTATGATAAAGGCTGCTGGTGTTGGTATATCTATGGCTAATGGAAGAGATTCCTTAAAACAATATGCAAACTATATAACAGAAAAAAATAACAATAATGGTGGTATTGGTGAAATCATAGAAAAGTTCATATTAAATATTTAAAAATAGTGCAACACATTCCCTTGCACTATTTTTTAGTTTTAGAAACATTTTGTTTGCTAAACTTTGTCGTTATTTTCGCTATAGAAGATATAAAAAACACTCCTACAGCTATTGTTCCTGCAATATACAGTGTTTGAAGACCTAATGTTAAAGATGCATTTGCATTTCCTTGTACAGATTGAAACATAGTATTGTACATACCTCCACCAGGAACAAGAGGTATCATTGCACATATAATAAAGGTTGTAACTGGTGTTTTAATAACTCTTGCCATAATTTCAGAGTATGCTGCAGCTAATAGTGCAGCCATAAAAAAAGAAAAAATATTAGAAATGTGAAAATATGACGATGCTATTAGATAAGCTGACCAACTTAAACCTCCACCTAAAGAAGCAAAAATTAAATTTTTCCCTCTTATATTAGACAAAACTCCAAAGCATAAAGTGGCTATTAAAGTATACAAAACATTAAGCAACATATCTATACCCCTCCAAAATAGTTAAACCACAGTTTAAGAATAACTCCTGTACCTGCTGCTATAGCTATAGCAATTAAAAAAGCTTCAATTCCCCTTGAAATACCCGATATTAAATCCCCAGCTATAGTATCTCTAATAGCATTAGTTATAGCAAGACCCGGAACCAATAACATAATAGATCCTATTATGACTTTATCATAGTTTGCAGCAATACCAAAATGTGTAGTAAATAAAGCTATTAATGCAGTTAAAGCTCCACTTATGATATTTATAAAAAACTCATTAGTTTCTAGTGAATTAAGTTTTTCAGATGTTATCCTAATTAAACATCCTATTATAAAACCCACTGAAAAATCTCTCATATTCCCACCATAGACTAAAGTAAAAAATGCTGCCACCATACCTGAAAATAATATGTTTACCTTATTACTATAAGGTTTCGTAGAATCTACGTGTTTTAACTGATCTTCCATAAATTCCAATGTATATCCTTTATTTTTTATATTACGAGATATATCATTTACCATAGATATCTTTTCTAAGTTTAAAGTTCTTTTCTTAACTCTTTTCACAATTGATAGAGTCTGTTGATATGGTTGATCCGCAGAAGCCATTATAACAGTCAAGGTTACAAATGTGTCTACTCCATGTATACCATAAGCACTGCATATCCTTACTATTGTTTCCTCGACTCTATAAATTTCCGCTCCGTTTTCTAGCATTATCTTTCCAGCATAAGTTGCCACATTTAAAATCCTATTAACATCCATAATATATATGCTCCTTGACATAAATAACAAATCAATTTATTCCATATTCATAGGGTTATTATATCATAAAAATAAACATAACAAATTAACAGTTTGTATAAATATTAACAAAAATTTAATGAAATAATATGTTGCCAAAACATAAAAATGAACTTATAATTTTTATAATACTTTGTTGAAGTTTTTTTAAAAAACGGGGTTATTTATTATCTAATTTTCAATAAGTATTATAAAAAATTGCAACAAATTAATTACTAAGGGGGCAAACAAATGAATTTTAAAGAATTAGAAAAAACAGACAAAGCAGTTTTTGATGTTATTCAAAAAGAAGAAGATAGACAAGAGAAAGGTATAGAACTTATAGCTTCAGAAAACTTCACTAGCAAATCTGTAATGGAAGCTATGGGGTCTTTTTTAACTAATAAGTACGCAGAAGGATTACCTGGAAAGAGATATTATGGAGGATGCCATGTTGTAGACATAGTAGAAGATTTAGCAAGAGAAAGAATGAAAAAATTATTTAATGCAGAATATGCTAATGTTCAACCTCATTCAGGTTCTCAAGCTAATATGGCTGTTTACATGAGTGTATTAGAACCTGGAGATACAGTACTTGGTATGGACTTAACTCATGGTGGACATTTAACTCATGGAAGTAAAGCTAGTTTTTCAGGTAAACTTTATAACTTTATATCTTATGGAGTAAATGAAGAAACTGAAAGAATAGATTATGATGAACTTAGAAATTTGGCACTAAAAAATAAACCTAAAATGATAGTATCTGGTGCTAGTGCATATCCAAGAGAAATAGACTTTAAAAAAATAAAGGATATATGTGATGAAGTAGGAGCTTATATGATGGTAGATATGGCTCATATAGCAGGTATAATAGCTGCTGGAAAACATATGTCTCCAGTACCATATGCAGATTTTGTAACTACTACAACTCATAAAACTTTAAGAGGACCAAGGGGTGGAGCTATACTTTGCAAAGAAAAATACGTAAAAGCAATAGATAAAACAGTTTTCCCTGGAGTTCAAAGCGGACCTTTAATGCACATAATAGCTGGTAAGGCAGTATGTTTTGGAGAAGCTCTTAAAGATGATTATAAAACATATATAGACCAAGTATTAAAAAATTGTAAAGTTCTTGGTGATGAACTTACAAAGTACGGATTTAGATTAGTTACTGGTGGAACAGACAATCATTTAATTTTAATAGATCTAACAAATAAAAATATAAATGGAAAAGATGCTGAAAAGTTATTAGATGATGCTGGAATTACAGTTAACAAAAATACTATACCTTTTGAAAAACTAAGTCCTTTTGTAACTAGTGGATTAAGACTAGGAACACCTGCTGTAACTACAAGAGGATTTAAAGAAGAAGAAATGAAGAAAATTGCTTATTTCATAAATTATGTAATAGAAAATAGAGATAAAGATTTAAGTGAAATAAGAAAACAAGTATATGATTTATGTGCTAAATATCCTATTTATAAATAAAACTTAAATTATACTTTTAACTAAAATTCAAAATAAAAACAGTAGCATTAACCAATATTTATGATAATGCTACTGTTTTTTGTTTTCCAAAAACAAGAAATATTTCCTCCATAGCTACATATAATTTACTAACCAAAAAAATAAGGAGGAACTCTATGATTAAAAAAGGTAGTTTAATAGAAATCGAAGAAGTAAGTTATAGTGCTAACTATCCAGATGTTAAAGTTTTTATACGAGGAAATTGCTTAAGTAATTGTAATATAGGAGAAATAGTAAATATAAAAACTATCACCGGTCATATTATGAGTGGTATTGTATCTAAGTGTAAATTTCTCTATTATAATGATAAAAAAAATAGAAAGCATTCTAAAGAAATACTTCTAATAAATTTAAAAAAATAATAATTATCTTAATGCTATTTAGTGGACAAGATGCACTTTATAGTGTAAAATCTGTTATAATTATATAGTCAAATGAACTTTAATGTTGCTCAGTAGTAATTATTGTTAACTTCAATATGCTGCTGAGTAAAATTTTAATTACATAAATATCTCTATTAATATAATCTATGTTGTATATACTTCATTTAAAAAATTAAGAAATTTTTAATGATTTTTTTCACAAATAATTAATATATTTCATGTATAATTTTAAATATAGTTTTGTTTGACTTAGATGAATGTATTTAGGAGTATGCAAGCCTCTAAAAAGCTATAGATAAAACTCCTTTTTAAACTTAGAAGGGCGTGATAAAAATATGAAATTATTGAAAAAAAACTTAATTCCTTTAACTTTAATGTTATTAATTCCAATAGAAACTATTATTTATGGAGTTCTTAATAATTCTTTAAGGGGAGTTCACTATCTTGTAACCCCTATAGACAATTTTATACCTTTTCTAAAAGTATTTGTTATACCTTATTTATTATATTATCCATTTATAGGACTTACTCTAATATACTTATGTTTTTACTATAGAGAGGTTTACTACAAAACTATATGTAGCTTACTTTTAGGAATGCTCATAAGCTATCTCGTATATTTTATATTTCAAACTGCTACACCAAGGCCTGAATTACTAGGAAATGATTTTTTTACAAACGTTGTAAGATTTATATATGGTAAAGACAACCCTTTTAATTGTTTTCCAAGTATACACGTTTTGACTAGCTACCTTATGATTAAAGGTATCATGAAAAGTGAAGAAAAAAATTTATTAATTAAAGCTTGTATATGGTTAGTAGGTTTATCAATAATACTATCAACTCAATTTATTAAACAACATGTAATTTTAGATTTGATTTCTGGTATAATGCTAGCTAATGTTATCTATAGGATGGTGGATAATTTCAATTTAGAAATATTTCCTCTATGGATAAGAAAATTATACTCTTTGGATACAACCAAATAAAAAGATTTGCTAAAACATAATTTAGAAATAATATAAGAATGTAGTTTTTTATAAATTAACCAAAGTTTATAAAAACTACATTCTTATATTTTATATTTATTTTAAAACTTCTTTAAAAACACGCATTATATTTTTATAAGCTATCTTTTCTATATCTTCACTACCATAGCCTCTCTTAACTAAAATATCTAAAAGATCAGGCACTTTAGATGCATCTTCTAACCCTGGAGTTTGCAAACAATCACTTTTGGTAAAAGATAATGCTTCTGAATCTAAATATTCACAAAAATCAAATCCAAAACTGATATAATCAATTCCAATCAAGTCAGCAATATAATCAATATGATCTGCTAACTTTTCCAAACTAGGTTTTTGTTCATGTACAAACTCTGGCCAAGCATTCATACCAATTACACCCCTACGTTCTGCAATTGCTTTAATTTGATCATCTTTTAAATTACGACTAACAGAACAAATACTATATACATTAGAATGAGAAGCAATAAACGGCTTAGTGGAGTTTTCATAAATATCCCAAAAAGTTTTTTCATTTCCATGAGATGAATCTATTAGTATTCCCAAACTTTCCATTTTATTAAGTGCCCTAATTCCAAGTTCAGTTACCCCTCTTTCCTTATTAGGACTAGCTACCCCTGTAGCAAACTCATTTTCTTCATTCCAAGTAAGCATTGCATGTCTAACCCCTAAATTATACAGCATACTCAAAATACCAGCATTTCCTTTTAAACCGCTTAACCCTTCCATTCCTAATATAACAGCAAGTCTTCCAGAATTTTGTACATTCTTAATATCTTCAGCATTAAGTGCAATGGCTGCACACTCTTTTGATTCTCTAAACTCATCACAAGCTGCTCCCAAAATATTAAGCATTCTTTGCATTGGTTTATTAACAAAATTAGGATCAATCCACACTGCTAATATGGTACCTCTTACATTACCTTTTTCTAATCTTTTTATATGATAATTTTTTAAAATATCTTTTTCACCTTTCATTCTTCTATTTGTAATATCAATTAATATATCAGAATGACAATCAAATGTTTTCATAAAACTCTTCCTCTCTCTTGAATCATACTGTAGTTATCTACTTCTGCACATTATTGTCAATGGTTATTTTACTCATTTTTTCATATCTTGCATACATCACAATTGCAATTATTGAAAATATTACAGGTCCAGCTATCATCCAAATTGATGATGCTATATCACCTTTCAATGCAGGTTTAACTACTACAGTAACATTAGCTATTACAACAGTAAATGTAACTATTATTGTCCATAACAACGCACTACCATAGCTCTTATATATAACAAATGGTTTTTCAATACTTGTATCCTTTTTAAATTTAGCAAAAGCGCTTGACATAAATATATAAGGCAATGTAGTTGCCACATTTGTCATTAATACCAATTTATCAAAGAACTTAGAAGCACCCTGTCCACCTAAACTTAATATCAATATAAAGAAAACTATAAAAATACATTGAATCCACATAGCGTTTTTAGGAATGTCATCTTTGATTTCTGATAATTTTCCAGGCCATAACCTTTTTGGAGTACCTTCTATCAACTGTTTTAATGGTGAATATGAATATGAAATTAAAGCGCCTATATAAGTTAAAAACATTGATAATGCAACAAGTCTAGCTACCCAATTACCAACTGATACACAAGCAGCTTGGCTTAATGATAAACCTTGACCAATCTGATATCCCAAATTATTCATCATTATAATTGTTACATTAACCATATTTACATCTTTTCCAGACAGTACATTTTGCCAATTAGTAAATATACCGCAAGCAAATATACCCAATGAATATCCAATTCCAATAAATATAGATCCCATTAAAACACCCTTAGGAAATGTTTTTTCAGAGTGTTCAGTATCATCTGTAACTCCTGCAACTACCTCAATACCAGCATAAGCAAGTATAGCAAAAGAGATAAAGGATATTATTGATATAGCTGACGTATAGCTAGGATTAGGAGAACTTAGAAATGCTTGAGCATTAATAGGTTGAGCTATTTTCCCATGATTTAGTATAAACACAACTATTGCACCAATATATGCAACTATATTAATAAATGCAACAGAAATGCCACCTATTGAAGTTATTTTTGATACTTTGTCCAAGCCTTTAGTTGCTATAAATGTCAACAATATAGCAAATATTATTGATAACACTCCTAATGTTTGAGTTGAACCTATTCCTAACAATGACCATTTTGAAGTTGTATCTGTACCAAATAATATAGTTGAAAAATGAACCCATATAGAATTGCAAGTTAAAATTATCCATACCAACCATCCAACATACCACATAAATATAGATATAAATGCATATTTAGGTCCAATAATTCTCTCTAGCCAGGAATAAATTCCTCCTTTCTCATTTTTAAACGCAGCACCATACTCTCCTACCATAAATGCAAATGGTATAAGGTAAGTTATTGCAGCTAGTATATACCAAGGAATGGCAGCATATCCCATAAGCAAAAATGCTCTAGGGACATTGGGAAACATAAATACTGATGTAACAACCATTAATGACAGTGGTATTAATGTCAATTTTTTATTACCCTTATTCATATTTTTCCTCTCCCATATATTATTTTTTAATATGTTTTTACACTTTAATAAAAAACACTCCCCTCTTTATTTCTAAATGAAATATTTAAATATATTAAATATGAACTAACTAACTATATTTTCCATTAACTTCAAAAAATCCTTCTTTTGCTGTGTTTTTTATTATTACATTTATATAAAAAAACATTATTAAAAATATCAATTTCTAATAATGTTTCTTATAGTTTATACTAAGAATTTTATTTATAAAAAGTACTCTAATACTAACTATATTAAAAAAAATAAAATTTATTCTATTGTTAAATTTGTAAATATTTATTTTTAAATTCTAAATAACCATTTTTTCTTAGCCTACATGCCGGACATTCTCCACAACCATTGCCTTTAATTCCATTATAGCAAGTTAATGTTTCATTTTTTACTATATCAAGTACACCTAAATCATAAGCCATTTTCCATGTTTCAGCCTTATTAATCCACATTAATGGAGTATAAATATCAAACTGATAATCCATAGCCAAATTTAAAGTTACATTTAAAGATTTTATAAATACATCTCTGCAATCTGGATATCCACTAAAGTCACTTTGAGATACTCCTGTTATAATATTGTTTATATCTCTTTGTTTTGCAAATACAGCTACAAAGGTTAAAAACAACATATTTCTTCCATCTACAAATGAATTAGGAAGTCCACCACTTGGAGCCTCTTTATCTACCTTTATATCCTGTCTAGTTAAAGAGTTTGGCGCTAATTGATTTAATAAATTTAAATCTAAAATATGATGCTCCACATTGTATTTTTTACAAATGTTTTTTGCGCACTCCAATTCTAATTTATGTTTTTGATTATAATCAAAGGATACTGCTATAACTTCTTTAAACTTCTTCTTAGCCCAAAATAAACAAGTTGTACTATCTTGTCCACCACTAAATACAACTACTGCTTTTTCTTTATTCATAAAAATTCCTCCTAAACTCCTCTTTTATCTGGATCCCATATGATTTTATGAAGCTGCACTTGTAGATTAACTCCATTCATTTTATTATCCAGCATAAATTTAACAATTTCATCCATAGCAATTTTACCAAATACAGGACTAATATATACTCTAGTTTTTTCTACTAATTTATGAATATATATTATATTTTTAGCTTTTTCTAAATCTTCAATACTTCCTGTTACAAACTTAACTGTATCATTCTTCGTTAAATATTTTAAATTATCCATATTCATATTATTTTCCATATTACTTGATGGAAGTTTATAATCCATAGTAAAACTAGGTGGATTTTCTACTTTCAAAAATTTATCTACAGCTATACTACCATTAGTTTCTATTTCCACATATAAATTTTTATCTTCACAAAGTAATTTTAATAATTCCATAATATCTTGCTGCATTAAAGGTTCTCCACCAGTTAATGTTACATTTTTTATGCTTGTACTTTTTATATATTCATATATTTCTTTAGCATTAAACATTTCATAAGGTACGTCTTTTTCATTAGCCCAGAGAGTATCACAATAACTACATCTTAAATTACAACCTGCAAATCTTATAAAAACAGCTAGTTGACCTGACATAGGTCCTTCCCCATTGATGCTTATAAATTTTTCAACTACTTTAAATCCCATGTTTTCACCTCATCTACTCATAAACCGCGCAATTACTCGGAGTCTCATATACTACCGCTCTTTTCATGTTATATCCTTTTTCCTTCATAGTATCAAAAAAGAATTTAGCTAAATTTTCTGCTGTTGGCCTAAATTCAAGTTGAATTATTTTAAATTCATCTTCAATCAAACACTTTAAAGTTTCTTCTCTCATAGTTCCCTTTTGTATAATTAATGCATGGTCATAAAAACCTAACATTTCTTTGAGGTCACTTTTTAAATCTCCAAAGTCTACTACCATTCCATCCATTTGTCCACTATCTATCAAATTTTCTGACTGAACTTCAATCTCAACTCTCCATCTGTGTCCATGTATATTACTACACTTTCCTTTATATCCAGCAAGAAAATGTGCACTATCAAAGCTTAGTTCTACTTTTAAACTATACAATTAAATTCCTCCAAACTTTATTTCAAAAATTTACTTCCATAATAACAGCATCCTATAGCTCCATTAAATTGAGGCTCTTTAGCACATATTATTTCTTCATAATCATTTTTTAAGTAATGCCTTATAGACTCATTATTGGCAACCCCACCAGTCAAAACTAGTTTTTTACCTTTAAATTTAGATAAAAGAGGCTGAAGCCTTTTATATAAAGAATAATTTACACCTGCACATAACCTGTCCATACTTATACCTTCTGCTATTTTTCCAATCAACTCTGATTCTGAAAATACTGCACAGGTTGCATTTAGCTCCACTGGATTTTCATAATATTTGCTCATATTATTAATAGGTATTTCAAGTACATTTGCCATATTTTCTAAGTATCTTCCACAAGAAGCAGCACATTTTTCATTAAGTTCTAAATCTGTAGTTATTCCCTTTTCAACTTTAACTACCTTAACATCCTGTCCACCTACATCCAGCAATATAAAATCCTTCAATCCTGTTTGATAAAATGCACCATAAACATGAGCTTTAATTTCATTTATTGGTGTAAATGTATTAAGATTAATATTATTTCTGCCATATCCTGTAGACACTGCTCTATCTACTTTTTCTATATTCAACTTATTTAAATCTACTATAATTCTCCCATCATAGCTGCAATAATCCCTATAAAAACACATGGTGCTTATTTTTTTGTTTTCTATTAATTTTCCTTCTTCCATTAATGTAATCTTTACTTCCCTACTTCCAAGGTCTATTCCAAGAATTCTCACACTCTTTCCCCCTTTAAGTCTAGCAGCATATCAAGAAAGGCTTCTATTCTAAGTTTAGTTCTAGCATCTAATTCGTTTAATTTGTCTCCTTCAATATTTAGCATTGGAATATCAAGCTCTTCCTTTAGAACTATGTGTTCAACAGCTCTATAACAAAAAGCTTGTGTATAATGAATTATTCCATCTAATTTTCTTTCTTCAATTTGCTTTTTTAATTCTAAAATTCTAAAGTTTACATCATAAGGATAGGTATAATCATAATACTGTTCATATATATCCAAAGCTTTATCTCCTCTTGGAAATGCAAACTCTCTCTGAACTTCGTTATATACAAAACATGCATTAAAATTTTCTACAAATTCATATATATCTGTTGTCATAGGAGGAACCCCTATATATCCTAATCTAATTTTTTTATGTATGGGTTTTCTAGCTTTTACATCTAAAATTACTTTCTTAAGTTCATTTTCAAACCCATCAATATTAGAATTAAAATCACTGCAGCTTACCTGATATAAATGATTTTCAAACCCATTTATTTTATTATATTTATATGTTAATTCATCTATAGTTCTTGCTAAGCCCCTGACTTCATTCAGCCTTTTTCTAACCCTCTCCACGTCCTCTATATCAACTTGAAAAATATCCATAAATCTTTTTATTGCTTCTTTTACATCTTCTTTTTTATGGCTGTGAGGAAAAGAAAAAGGATATACCTTAATACCTTTTGATTTTAATACTTCTATAAGTGCCTTTGTATTAGAACAGTCTCCTTCTAAAACCCCAACGATTTCTTTAATATTGTTATGTAGACATGCTCCATATATTCCTTTAATCCATGTACATAAACTTCTTGGAAAACCATCTTTTTCTGCAATATCTATATATTTTGTATAGTCCTTTGAAATCACAAATATATTATTCAAGTCCACAGGGGTATATCCCGCAGCTAAAAGTACTTCTATTGGTACTGTAGTAGTTAAACCTATCTTTTTCACAATTAGCCTCTCCTTACTAATGATTTTTAAATTAGTACTTAATTTGACTGTTGCTTAATATAAACCAATAATTTATAGATTACTTACCATCATTTAGCAAAAAAGGGCAATAAAAAAGAGCATAACTGCCCCATAAACAAAAAACTACCTAACTCGGTAGCTTGGCCCTAGTTTTGTTTATAGACAGGATGGTACAAATGAACTGTCTTTGCTATTCTATTTAATTCTAGTTTATTTTAATATATTTATATAAGTAAGTCAAATTAATATTTATTCCAATTAACTTTCCACTAAATTTTTAATATCTACATTAAATTCTTCATTAGTATTTATAGCTTTAACCTTAGCTGTATTGCTTTTTTCATTAATATTTTGTATCCAGACAGGTCTTTCATTATATTTCACTTCTATTACGCCTAAAGATTCCACAATTTCAACAGCCTTTTTTGTATCCATAAACATGACCCCTTTTTTAAGTAATATTTGTTATATATTTTATCCTAAACAAATAAAAAAAATCCTCAGAATAAAATTTAGCCTTGCTGAGAATTTGTGTTATTTTCACAAATTAATATTTATAATAATTTATTTTTGATATTAATAAAAAATTTTATATTATAATTATAAACACTATTAACTCCGTAATCATAGGAGCAGTAACACATGTGAAAATAAATTCCATTATTCTTTTACTTTCTTTTATTATAGAATAATCCAACATTTTAATGGACTCTTTTGTATTCAATCTTTCATTGTTTTTTGACAGATTCTCAATACTTGAATTTCTCATTAATACCACCTCCACATTATAATTTCATACTTAAACTAAAGTAATCAAATTAGACCTGTGTATGAATTATATGCTTACAAGGTATTTCTATTTTAAACAATGACTTCTTATTTAATATCATTATATGTTTTTTATAAACATTTTGATATGAATTATTTGCAATTATAAATTCAAAATTATTCTTTATTATATATTTATTTAAAACTTTAAATTTCCAAGAAAATCAACAATAAAGCAGCAACTTTAAAAGAGAGTAATTTTGAAGTAAAACCTAAAATGTTATATTTCTTACACTCTAAGCATACTTCTTTTTACTCTCTCAACTATTATTTTAAAATTTTATTCCAATCTTTTTCTCTTATTACTCCATCTGCTCCTTGAGCACTCCATATTCCGGCTTTAACTTGCCACTCCTTAACTTTTTGCACTGTATTAGAATCCCATAATTCATTTTTAGGTGTTATGCCAATATACCATTTTATAAATTTAGTAGGTATAGGATTAGACGGCCACCCTGCTCCTATAGTTGGTTTGTTAACTATTTTATTCAACGCATTAACAAGAGCATCATCTATACTATTTCCACTAGGTAAATCAACTATATATCTAAACTGAGTTATAGCTTGTTTAGTTTTATCATCTAGTTTTCCCGTAGCATTATTTTCTCCCAATTCAAGGCAGCTAACTCTCTGCAAATCATGCTGAACAGATTTAATAAAATCAGGACTCATATTACTATCTGAAACTTGTCGTCCCGTAAGTCCCTGAACTATTGCATTAGCTATAGCCTCTGATCCTAACTGATTATATAAATCTGCATCACTTTTAGTATCTACAAAACATACTTCTATTAATATGGCAACTGGTTTACTATGCTTTATTACATACAAACCACTGCCATCTTTAACACCTCTATTGATAAAACCTAAAGATACTAGTGAACTTAAAACACTGCTAGCTAAAGTATTTCCTGCAGAACTCATGGCAAAAACTTCACTACCCTTTCCTCCACCAGCATTTAAGTGTATTGAAACTAAATAGTCTGCACTAACAGCACCATCACATCTTCGCTGTAGGCTGTCTGTAACACTTGAAGCAGTGTAAGGTCTTACATTCCATGCTTCATATCCTAATGACTTCAACTTGGATATAACTCTATTTCCTATATCTAAAGCACAATCCTGTTCAACTAGGTAGCCAACTGCTCCACCATCTCCACCTAAACTTCCATTTACATCTCCATGTCCAGGATCTATTGCGAATTTACTCATAAAAATTCACCTCCTGATTAATATATATGTTGTAAAATTTAAAATGTTATTATATAATTCAATCAAAAAGTTTTAAGCATAATTATAAAGAGAGGTATACGCCTCTCTTTATAATTATGCTTATTTCAGCAAAACTTCTAATTTATAACTCCAAAATACCGTTACTTTAATTTTGACACCTATCTCTACGATAGGTGGGTGCTTTCACAAATGTTTCTTTGAATATGCCAACATATGTTGGACTTATAGCTCAAATACACATTTAAATATTAAGCTCCCGTTCAAATGCTGTAGGTTCAAAATTAAAGCTTACAAATATTTTAGAAAAATTATCCTAGTAAATTTCCCCTATGAAAACCTTTTAATATCTTATTTACTTTTATTATATCAAATAATTATAGAAATGCAACAGTACTTTTATATAAAAATCAATAAATATTTTATATAAATTATAGTAAAGTAAGCTTTACATTTATAATATTTATGTGTATAATAAATGTAAAGCTTACTTAACATCCAAATGTATTTTCAATATAAATAAGTTATATTTTGCAGTTAATGTAAAGTTGACTTTACACGGAGGTGGCAATTTTTGAAAAACAAAATAAAGCAATTAAGAGAAAACTTTAATCTTACACAACAAGATCTAGCTGAAAAAGTTGATGTATCTAGACAAACAATTATTTCTCTAGAAAATGGCAAGTATAATCCTTCTATTTTACTTGCTCATAAAATAGCTAAGACTTTTAATCTATCCATTGAAAAAATATTTATATTTGAAGAGGAGGAATTTTAAATGGACGTTAATAAAGAAATAAAAAAAGGTATACTTTACTATGGCATTATGGCCGTTATTGGTCTTATAGCCTTATTTGTAGGATATGTTTTGAATTTTCAAAAGCATGCTATGTCTGGTTTAGCAATTGGCTTTACTCCTGTAGGAATAATTGGCATGTTGATTTACATCTTTGGAAAGGATAAGACTCAATTGATTAAAAGCGTAAAAGCAGAAAATGAGGAAAGAAACATTTTTATACGCAACAAAACTGGTTATAGAGCTTTCTGGATAACCTATTGGTATGTTTTTGCTGCTACCATTGGAACTGACTTCTTAAATATATCTGCAAGTAATTTATCTATAGCTACCTTAATTTTTATGCCTATAGTATATTTTATTACTATGATTGTATATCATCATAAATATTAGATTGCAAAACTATAAAATCCTGTACTCCAAAATATGAGTACAGGATTCCTTTTATCTTATACTATAGCCCTTTTTCATAAGCTTCTACCATTTTTTTAACCATGTTTCCACCTATTGATCCAGCCTCTCTTGCAGTTAAATCTCCATTGTATCCATCTTTTAATGTTACACCAACTTCAGCAGCTGATTCCATTTTGAACTTGTTTAATGCCTCTTTAGCTTCTGGTACTAAAACTCTATTATTGTTTGACATAGTATATTCCTCCTCTTTAATAAGATTTGTACTACACTTTATGGTCTTATTTTGTTCTTTTTTGAGTTTATTACTCTATTAAATCAAAGGCAAAATTGACTACATATTCTTCAAATTGAATTTTTTTATAAAATGAGCATATTGCGACTCAACTTTTTAGGTGAAGTCCGCATTGAATATACGGTGTATAAAAGCCAACCGTTTATTAAGGAGCTCTAATGCCTAAAATTCTCTCAAAAGCTTTTATACACCGTATATTCAAAGCTCCCTCCACCTAAAAAGTTGTGTAGTAACTATTGTAATTCTAATATGAAAAGTTGCTTATAATACATTATAATTATAGCTCTTCAGAAAAAAGCGTAGCTTTAGTAATACTTGCAATCTAGTTTATGTATATTTCAGCCATTTTAACAATATCCTATGGCACATCCTGGAAAAATAATAAGTTGATTGATTATTAACTGTATTTAAAATACTTGTATGTTTTTGCGTTATATTTTTCAACAGCCTAAATAATAAGTCTTTTTTAAGACATTTCCACAGAATAGAATTAAACTAAATATATTAGTGCAACATCAAGCTACGCCTTAATTTTAAGTGTTATAAATTATAGTCATAAATATAGTTGTGGCTTACTAAAATTACTTATAGCAATGTAATTATGTACATCCACTTGAAGTTGCTAGTTTGAATTTTAACTTTTATGCAGTGATATATGATAAGGGTGTCATCACATTATCTAAATTGTTTTAGTATTATTCTTAGCTCAAAATTTTTGAAAGCCTTAGAACTTTAGTCCTGTCTGAGGGAACCGAGCTTGACAAAGTTCTTAGGCTTTTAAAAATTTCGAGCTTTAGAATAATTAAAACATTTAGCCGTGATGACACCCTTATCATATATCACGGAATGAAAGTTAAAATTCAAACTTCCACTGCACCCTTACGTCGCATAATTTTTACTTGGTAACATTTAAGTTATCCTCACCCTCTATTTCTGCAGAATACTCCAAAATATCCCCTGGTTGGCAATTTAATTCTTTACATATAGCTTCCAAAGTAGAAAATCTTACAGCTTTTGCTTTGTTATTTTTTAATATAGATAAATTGGCATTTGTAATACCAACTCTTTCAGCTAGATCTGATAAAGATATTTTTCTTTTAGCCATCATTACATCTAAATTAACTATAATGGGCATGTGCTTCCTCCTATATCGTTAAGTCATTTTCTTTTTTAATACGTACAGCATCTTGAAAAATCTGTGCTAAAATAAAAGCTAAAGATGCTAAGATTATATATATTAGTATAGTAGGTTTTATAACCCAACCAAATATGGATATTAAAACTGTTCCATTAATATTACTATGAATATTAGCAATAGTATCTAAAATTCCGATTGTTAACATACATTTTCCAATAATATTAAATTTGTTTGCATTTATATTACAAAATACATTTCCTTTTGCAATATTGCCTATAATGTATCTTAACTCATAAATCATATATATACAAATTGCCATAAATATTAGTTGAAATGATATAAAAACTATAAACTTGTTATTTATGATAGTATTATAATTTATTTTTGAATATAAAACTATGATAAAGTTTAACACTATTCCACATAACATTACAGTAAGAAAGGCTGTTAACTCCTTTGCTAAAGAACTCTTTTTTTTCATATAATTTTTTCCTCCTTTTTTTATATGGTTAAATCATGATCTTGTTTTATTTTAATAGACTGATTAAATATTTCTGATAAAATGATCATAAAAATTCCCATAATAATAAATATTAAAAAATTCATATCGCAATAAGGTCCATACTGATTAAAATGAAAGGCAAAAATCCCTTTATAACCAAACTGCATCCTATCCTTTGTAAAAACATATATTCCTATTATAAAAATATTAAAAGCCATATTTCTCATACTCTTTACATTGTCAAATACAAATGGTTTTTTTTCAATTAGTGTTTTGTTTATTTTTATAAGCTCATTAGTGATTATAATGCAGCTTATAAATGCTATAAAAAACAAAATAGTCATAAATATATTTGGTGTTATAACCTTTAAATAGATTACTGAAAAGTACCATAATATTGGTAAAAAAACACACCCAACAACCTCAGAATAAAATAATGCCTTTAAAAATACGTTAAAGAATTTAAATTTTTTTGCATTTTCCATACAATTTTTAATCATATTGATCCTCCCAATTTTTTATCTTGTACAAATTATACCAATAATTTTATTCTAAATCAATAGTTTTTTATTGATAAACAATAAATTTTTATTGTTTATTGCTATAATCCTATAAACTTAGGCTCAATAGTAACACAAAATGCCACTTTGTAAATTGAAAAGCAATCTTTGTAACTGACAACTGAATATTTGTGTAAACGAAAAGCCACCTTTATAAAAATAAAAGCTGTCAATTGAATTAACTTTATATTAAATCTATAATTATAAATAAAGCCAACTTTAAAATTACATACGAAAAGAGGTAATTTAAATGTCAAAGTTATTCACTTATTCTATAAATACAACAAAATCTGATGAACTTATAAATATAACCAGCTTTCTAAAAAAATCCATAAAAGAAAGTTCAGTAAAAAATGGTATTGCAATAGTTTTTTGTCCTCATACAACAGCTGGTATAACTATAAATGAAAATGCTGACCCAGATGTAGTTAGAGACATTTTGGTAAACTTAGACAAAACCTTTCCCAAAAGTGGAGACTATCTTCATATTGAGGGAAATTCTCATGCTCACATAAAGGCTTCTCTTATGGGAGCAAGTTCTAATATAATAATTGAAAATGGTTCTCCACTTCTTGGAATATGGCAAGGATTATACTTTTGTGAATTTGATGGTCCTAGAACTAGGAAGATTCACATAAAAATAATAGGAGAATCAATTAATTCTTAGATTCATGTTAAATCACTTATTATGAAAGTTAAATATATAAAATATGCAAAATAGAGTAAATTGAAAATTATTATAGTAAACTGAAGAATTTTAATGTTATTTAATTCTTAGAAGGATTTTTAGATTTTGTATTTATTTAAAAGTTTATCTATAATATTTCTTAAATAATTATTAAATGTGAAGATGGACATAAGTAATTAAGTGTATTCTACAGAGAGACGATGGTTGGTGAAAATCGTTCAAAAAACTTAATGAAATACATTCCTGAACTGTAAGCTGAATTTTTAGTAGGCTGAGCCGCTAACTCCCGTTAAGAGTAAGAGATGATTAATGTTTTATTTATCTGAAAGTAGGGTGGTACCACGACTAAGCTCGTCCCTTGGTTGTGGCAACACCTTTTTTATTTTATCTACAACCTTACTTTCATTAAATATCATTATTAATCAATTAGGGTGGTACCACGATTTTTCGTCCCTTGGCCAGGGGCGATTTTTTATTTCAAAATTTAAGTTAAAAATTACTACTAAATTTAACGCTAATATAAAAAGGGGGCTATCATAATGAATATTTCTTTAATCATAGTTGCATTATATATAATAATACTTTTCGTAATAAGCTTTTTTGCTAAAAAAAGAGCTGGCAAGGGCGGTGAAAGTTACACTCTAGCAGGCAGAAAACTAACTGTACCTCTTGTAACTTGTTCACTTATAGGTCTTGCTATAGGAGGTTCTTCTACTATAGGAGTTGCTGAACAAGCTTATAGTTTAGGACTTTCAGCTGGATGGTACAATGTAGCCTGGGGCTTTGGAGCTATAGTAATGGGGCTTGCTTTAGCTGGCAAATATAGAGATTTTAATGTTTCAACTGTGCCAGAGCTTTTCGGTAGATTTTATGATAAAAAAAGTAGAGTTGCATGTGTTATTTGCCAAATAATTATTCAAATTGTAGTTGTATCTCTTCAATACATTGCTGGTGGTGCAATTTTATCATCATTATTACCAGGGGTATTTACATTAAAAACAGGTATGATAATAAGTGCTTGTGTATTTATAGGTATAACCTTTATAGGTGGTATGTGGTCTGCTGGACTATGTAATTTGTTTAATGTACCTTTAAAATATATAGGTATTATTCTATGTACCATACTCGCTGTATCCTCTAGAGGAGGTTTACACAACTTAAGTCAACAGCTGCCTCATAATGTTCCTTACTTTAATTTCATACAAGGAACAGGTATATGGGTTGTACTTAGTTGGATATTAATAATGACTACTCAAGCCATGTCAATGCAAGGTCCTGTACAGTTAACTTTTGCTGCTAAAGATGCAAAAACTGCAAGAAATGGATTTATACTTGGAGGATTACTTATGATTCCTATAGGATTCTTGTGTGCTCTAATAGGAATGTCATCTAGAACAGCTTTTCCCGGAGTAAGTGCCACTATGGCATTACCTAAAATGATATTATCTTTGAATCCATTAGTGGCTGGAATAACCCTTGCAGCACTTTGGGCAGCAGATGTATCATCTGCTTGTAGTATGCTTTTGGGTTCTGCTACTCTTATTTCCCATGATGTTTACAAGGAATTTATTAATCCTAAAGCTGATGATAAAAAACTTTTAGGTATAAATAAAATACTTGTTTGTATCTTAGGAGTAGCAACCTTTATATTGGCTTTATCTATAGGTGGAATTCTAAAAACCATATCCATAGGCTTAAGTTTATCTACAGCATTTACTGTTACATTCTTATTTACTATATTTTTACCTAAGCTTTGTAGAAGAAACTCAGCATTTTGTACTATTATAGTTGGAATAGTAACTCTTTTCTTATGGCAGCTTGTACCTGCAATAAGAATTTTCCCACATGTTATATTTATGGAGTGGTTAACATGTCTATCTACATTTTTATTAGTAGCAATATTCGATAAAGAAACTTTAAAAAATATTGAAATGCCATTAAATAAGTCTACACTACAAAATGCAGAATAATATTTACTCAACTTTTGCAATTTAAAAATAATGTGAAGCTTTGCTTCGCATTATGCTTATATTAAATCAAAAAGGAATGTCTAGAATAAAAGTTATAACTTTGTCTTTATAGTCAACAGTCAAATTTCCCTTATGAAGTTCAGCTATAGTTTTGCTAATAGCTAATCCTAAACCAGAACTATTCTCATTTTCAGAACGAGCTTTATCTGCCATATAAAATCTTTCAAATAAATTGCTAATATCTTCTCCTTCTAAATTATCACACTTATTACTTATAGATATTAAAACTCTTTCATTATTTTTTAAGAGCTTTAAATTTACATCAGAAGGCTTTACACTATATTTTATGGCATTTGTAAAGAGGTTATCAAACAACCTAGCAAGCTTGTCTGGATCTCCATCAATTATAATTTCCTCATTAGCTAAATTATCTTTAAATTTAAGATTATTACTTTCAAATAAATCTACATATTCATCTATAAGCTGCTTTACTAATTCATTTATACTAAACTTGCTAATATTTAATTCTACGCTTCCTGAAGAAAGTTTTGTATACATAAAAAGATCATTAGTTATCTTTTTTAATCCATCAGCTTTGCTAGCTATTATATTTATATACTTTAATAACTGCCCTTCATCTTTATAATTTCCTTCTTTTATAATTTCTATATATCCAATAATATTAGTTAAAGGAGTTCTTAAATCATGTGCTGCATTAGTTATTAAATCTTGCTTAGATTTTTCTATTCTTCTTTCATTCTCTATCTTTTCTTCTAACTCTCCTGCCATCTTATTAACATTAACTGATATTAATTGAAGTTCATCCCTTCCCTTTTCCTTTATCCTATATTTTAAGTTTCCTCCAGCCATTTCATTTAAACCACTGCAAATTCTCTTTATATATTTTAATTTTGGTCTGGTAAGAAAACTTACCATAACTATAAAAATAATAATCATTAATAAAAATCCTATGTCTCCCCTGCTGCCGCGAATATTATCATGTGAATTCATTGGATTTGTATTTCCTTTTACAAGTACATTAAGTATTTCATTATTAACTTTTACTGCTGAAATTTTTGAATAGTCAACTCCTCCTTTATTTCCATCATGTCTTATTTCATCCTGCAGAGTAATTTGTTTATCTATAAATGTCTGCAAATCAATATACTTTTCACTGCTATTTGCTCCATGATATAAAACATTTCCTTTATTATTTACTATATATATTTTAATATTGTTTTTATTATATTTTTCTTCATACTTTTCTATAACTTTATTTATTTCATCACTTTTATTTGTTACCTTTTCTAAGTCTTTAATAAATTGAACATTAGCATAACTAATGTCACATGTGTAATTTTCAGAGTCTTGTATAAGTGAATCCATTATAACGTTAGAAGCACACATTGATACAAATGCGCATACCAAAAACATAATTATCATTTTAAATCTTAGTCCAAATCTAACTTTCAATTTTATATCCAACTCCCCATACAGTTTTTATATAATCTCTTCCAATCTTTTCTCTTATTCTTCTTATATGAACTGTAACAGTCCTATCTGAAGCAACATAATCTTCTTCCCATACATTTTCATAAATAGAAGCTATACTAAAAACCTTTCCTCTATTTTGTGCAAGCAGCACTAATATTTTAAATTCATAAGGTGTTAACTTAATCTGCTTGTTCTTTAAAAGTACTTCATGGGTTGATATATTTATAGAAAGTTCATCAATTTGTATTACTTCCTCTTGTACAACCTTAAAATTATTGTTTAATTGTTTATATCTTCTAAGCTGAGACTTTATCCTTGCTAAAAGTTCCAATGGATTAAAAGGCTTACCTACATAGTCATCTGCTCCAATAGTAAGTCCTAATATTTTATCAGCATCATCAATTTTAGCAGATAGAATTATTATAGGAACATTAAGCTTTTCCCTTATTTTCATACATGCTTTCATTCCATCCATTTTGGGCATCATAACATCTAATACAATTAAATCCACCCTAGTATTTTCCAATATGTCTAAAGCTTCTATACCATTTGCTGCAGTATGCACATTCATATCTTGATTAACCAAATATATATTAATCATATCCCTTATATCTTTATCATCATCTACAACTAAAATAGTGCTTTTTTCCATATAAATCCCCCCTATATCCATTAATTATATACTTAACTTTGTAATATACAAAATTTTGAATTAATATATAAGCACATTGCTACACAAATTTTTTGAGAGGACAGTGTTCGAATCTTGTTTTTCGTTAGCAAAATAAGCTTAAAAATAAATTAGTTTTCTGATGTAAGAAAGAAAACTCACCTTCATTGTTCTTTAAAAATATTGTTTCGCAATATTTTTAAACTGTGAAAGTTGAGTTATCTTTGTATGTTTATACTAATATATCTTTTTTATAAAAAACAACTTTGCTTATAATCAAACTTGCTATAATCCAGATAATTAATATTAAAATTGATTTATAAACATCCATATAATAGGCACCTGTTTTCATAATAAATTGCCTATTTATAATTTCACTTGCATCTCCATATGAGAAAAATATGGGGATAATACACCTTCCTACATCTATTGCATGGGTAAATATTAAAAATATAATTTGCAATATTGCACAAACACCTACTGCAGCAGAATTACTTCTTATTATAGCTGAAATCATTAAACAAACACATACTGATGCAGCTATAAATATAATTTGAAACACTATTACTTCAAGTATAAATTTATAATAAGGCATAATGTATCCTGTATTTGCAACCGCACTTATATGTTTAGTTACATTGGACAAAATAACATCGCTATAATTAAATTTAGGGTATATAGTTACTGGCTCCTTATATCCTGAAAATCCATGTAAAACTCCTAAAGCTATAAAAATTATAATTTCCATAATACTAATAACTAAAAAACTAGAAATTGCAGCTGCCAATCCTTTTGACAATATTATTTTAAATTTACTTACAGGTCTTGATATTATTGATTTAATATAAGCTGGAGAAAACTCACTAGATACTATATCTGCTGTAAATATGATAGCTATCAAAAATATAATGAGCATTCCAAATACCTCTAAATAAATATTAAACAATTCTCCTGCTCCTGGTTTGACATCTGATGAAGGTCTAATATTATTATTAAGTAAATATTCTTTACTTGATATATCTAACTTGGTTTTCTCTATGTCTAAACTTTCTATACTTATATCATTAGATTTTAAATTTTGTTTATCTTTATAAATATCCTCTTTTGCTTTTTGTTTCCAATAGGTATTAGGATTCTTTAAATCTTCATTATAATAATTTATTTGTGACTGCAAATCTTCTATTCTTTTTTGAAGATCTTTTTTTTCATTTGGAGAAGCTGCATTTTCCCGTTTTTGTAAATCTATAATATAAGATTGTGTTTTTTTTACCTTCCTATCACCACTATCATTATTAATTAATATAAACATTCCTACAGTTACTATAAGTAATGCCATAATTGCTATTAAAAACTTTTTTCTATACCATAACTTTATTATTTCATTTTTCACTAATCCGATCATAAATTTTTTCTCCTTTATTTCGATTGATTTCCAAACTATTTCTATGAGGATAGCTTGACTTCATTTACCACATCCATATACATTTCTTCAACAGTTTCATATTTTTTATAAATTTCACTTATCTCTACACTTTCAGCACAAAGTCTACTAATCATCTTTGGTGTTGAATTTTCATCTGTTAACGCTATTAACTTTCCATCTTTATAAGAAATGCTATGAATACATTTCATAGTTTTAAGTACTTTTTTACAGCTTTCTTTATCATTACTCACGATAATAACTCTATCTTCTTTTTTATCATTATCACTATTTAGTGTACGCATTAACTTTGTCTGCCCATCTTCCATAAATACAACTCTATGGCATATAAGCTGAACTTCACTTAAAATATGTGAAGATATCAATATAGATATTTTTCTTTCCCTTGCTAAATTTTTAAGTGTATTTCTAAGTTCTATAATTCCTGTAGGATCTAATCCATTAGTAGGCTCATCCAATATTATAAGTTTTGGATTTGACATTATAGCTTGTGCTAGTCCTAACCTTTGTTTCATACCTAAAGAATAAGTTTTTACCTTATCATTTATTCTTTTAGTAAGGCCAACCATATTTACGGCTTCTTCTATATCACTCTTCTTTATTCTTTTATCCATCCTAGCTATTTGTTTTAAATTTTCCATACCACTTAAGTATGGATACATTTCTGGATTTTCTACAATAGCTGTTAAATTTCTAAGTGCTTCTACCCTGTCTTTTTCAATATTTTTTCCCATTATTAAAATGCTGCCTTCATCAGCATTTAAAAATCCTACTATCATTTTTATAACAGTGGTTTTTCCTATACCATTAGGACCTAAAAGACCAAATATCTCACCTTCTTCTATAAAAAGATCTACCCCTTTTATGATTTCTTTTTTTCCAAACTTCTTATGCAAATTTGACACTTCTAATACATTCATTATTGCTTCCTCCACCATTAGTTGTATAATCTTAATTAATCTGATCATTAAAATTTTCTTAATGTATTTTACTACATTTCTTATTGTAGTAAAAAAATATTACAAAGTGGCTTTTAATATTGCTAAGTTTTTATTACAAATTATTAAGATTTTATTAAGGTGCTTAACTATAAAATCATATTTCAGCTAAATAAAAATACGCTATCTAAGAAAACATAATTTTCTTAAATAACGTATTTTCCATATTTACGATTAAGTTTTTACTTGTTAAAATACTTAAATATAGTTTTACCATTTATCCGATAGCTAGCATCCGTAACACTCCCATCCTCTTAAAGTGGTAGATAACGGCTGACACGCCCCTGGATAAGTTCTATAATATATGAAACATAATCCATTACTTAATTGTTATTAATAAAGATTATGTATTATGAACTATAGTGCTGCTTTAAATATATTTAATACATCTTTTTCATCTAAAGCTTTAATAACACCAATTTTTCCTCTACTTACAGATTTCTTTGCCATTTCTTCTAATCTATCTTCCCCTATACCAACTTCTTTTAAAGTTGTAGGCAATCCTAGAGAAACAAAGTATTCCTTAGTTTTCTCAATAGCTTCATTAGCTATTGACATCTTATCATGATTTTTGTCTATTCCCCAAACATTTACTCCATATTCAACAAAGTTATCTACAGTATTTTCGTCCAAAACATACTTCATCCAATGAGGTGTTAAAATTGCAAGTCCCACTCCATGAGTGATATCATATACTGCACTTAATTCATGTTCCATTGGATGAACAGCCCAATTACGTGTTTTCCCATATACTAGTAATCCATTTATAGCTAAGCTTGAAGCCCACATTAAATTAGCTCTTGCTTCATAATTTTCAGGATCTTTAACTGCTTTTACACCATATTCTATACAAGTCTTAAGAATGGCTTCTGATATTCTATTTTGTATAAATGCTTCTCTTGTATTAGTAAAATAAGATTCAAAAGTATGACTCATTATATCAGCTGTTCCTGATGCCGTTTGATTAGCAGGTACTGAAAAAGTATATTCAGGATCTAAAATTGAAAATTTAGGTGCCATATCAGGATGAGATGTGCCTAATTTTTGATTAGTTTCTGTATTTGAAATTACGGCATATACATCCATTTCTGATCCTGTTGCTGCTAAAGTTAGTATAGACGCAATAGGAAGAACTTTTCCTATTTTTTTAGGATTAACTACAATATCCCATGGATCACCTTCATAATAATATCCTGCTGCTATAGCTTTAGCACAATCAATTGAACTTCCGCCACCTACTGCAAGTACAAAATCTATATTATTGTCTTTACATATTTCTATACCTTTTCTTACTGTTGTTATTCTTGGATTTGGTTCTACACCAGAAAGCTCACAAAAATCAATATTTTCTTCTTTTAAAATATTAACTATCTGATCATATATACCATTCCTTTTTATACTTCCTCCACCATAAACAATTAAAACCTTAGATCCATATTGTTTTATGTTAGTACCAAGTACTTTTATTTGTCCCCTTCCAAAAAACACCTTTGTGGGAATTGAATAGTTGAAGTTTTGCATGATTTAATACCCCTTTCTATTAGTGACTCATTTCTTTGAATTTAATAATTTCCAATTAAATGCAGGACATAATTATTAATTTGTTAAATAATTTCGTCCTTAATTAAAATAATATCATTTTTCTTCATTTTTTGCTACATTTTACTCTATACTAATACAAAAATAAAAAAGACATTTTAAATATCTTTTATATTATATATTCGCTAGAAATACTGCAGAAATAAGATTTTATTATAAATAACTATTTTTATGTACTTGTCAATTTAGTATTACAACCCCTTACTATTTTTTTATAAGCCTTGAACTTTCATATATATTTCCTACAATTATTACATTGCCATTTAACATTTGAATATATAAATATTCATTCTCAACATAAAATCCATATAAATCAGTGGAATCACTAAGTTCTCCACATTCTCCAATATACTTTGAAAAACTATATTTTCCAAACTTGACCGGAAGCTTTAATGAAATTTTTTCATTATTTATAGCAATTATATCTCCTTCATAAATTTCTCTACCATTCTTATCCTTAAGACCTGTATACTGCAATATTTCACATTTTTCATTTATATCTTCTTTTGCATCATATATAAAAAAAGGTTTACTAATTGTAGAACCATTCCAAATTTTAAATTTAAATTCTCTCATGCTACATCTCCTTTATTCTTTAGCTTTTTCACTTAATAATATTATAGCATTTAACTTTTGTTTCTCAAACGAAAATAACCATTAGTTCTTAAACTAATGGCCGTTTTCAAACGTTGTATATATAATAAAGGGGGACTTTATTATCTTTTATTTTTTCTCCAAGTTTTAATAACTTAGGATGATTATAATTATATATACTAATTGTTACAATACTGTGTCATAATAGTTACGCAATTATTTATAATTTAAAAACATTTTGTGAATAGGCTCAAATACTACATGTAGAATCTATTTTATTATCTTATAATACTTAACTTTCACTTGAATTAATCGTTTGTTTAAATATAAAATTATAGAATAAACAATATTTCAATAGCAATTCTACATTACATTAAAAGGATAGTGATATTTATGAAAAATTATTTGAGGCTTGAAATAATCTCCAAAGATAGAATTGGAATGGTTTTAGATATCTTAAAAAAACTTTATGAAAATAACATAAGCATTCATTCACTAGAAGTCTTTCCAAATAAAGTATATATAAAGGTTGAAAATTTACAAGAATTGGCCCAAAAAGTAGGTATCATAAACAAACTACTTAATATAGATGGTGTTATAAAAGTACAAGAAGTTGAACTACTTTCTTATGAAAAAAACGAAAGAAGACTTCTTGCCATTATTGATGCTGTACAAGATGGTATATTAGCTATAAATCACAATGAACAAGTAGAACTTTTTAATAATTATTGCGAAAAAATATTTCACACAAAAAAAGAATGCATAGTTGGAAAGAATATAAAACAACTCTTAGGCTTCGATGAACCTATTCTTAATCTTTTAAAAACCGGTAAGGATTATAATAATATTGAAATATTCACCAAAAGCACTAAAGGTAATTTTCACTATATTACTTCAGGACGTTCTGTAAAAGACGATAAGGGACAAACTTTAGCTGCTGTTGCATCCCTCAAAGATATTAATGAAGCTATAGAAATGACAAATGTTATTATCTCCAAAGAAGACTTAGCCTTTAAAGATATTATAGGAAATAGTGCCTCCATGGTAAAAATAAAAAAAATATGCATGGCTGTTGCAAATGGCAACTCCACTATACTTCTTCGTGGTGAAAGCGGCACAGGAAAAGAATTATTTGCAAAGGCTATACATAAATTAAGTTCAAGATCCAGTAAAAACTTTCTTGCTATAAATTGTGCAGCTCTTCCTGACAATCTTATAGAAAGTGAACTTTTTGGATATGAAAAAGGTAGTTTTACTGGAGCTATCGAAAAAGGTAAAGATGGTTTATTTAAAGCAGCGCATAATGGTACCTTATTTCTAGATGAAATAGGTGAATTGTCACTTTCTCTTCAAGCAAAGCTTTTAAGAGTTTTACAAGAAGGTACCATAAGAAAAATAGGTAGTAATATAGAACAAAAAATAGATGTAAGAATAATTGCAGCAACTAATAGAAATTTAGAAGATATGATTAGTAAAAACACTTTTAGAGAAGATTTGTATTATAGACTGAATGTAATACCTATATATATTCCTCGCCTTAGGGATAGAATTGAAGATATACCTATGTTAGTTAACTTTTTTATAAAAAACTTAAATAAACAAATGGGTAAAAACATAAAAGGTGCTGAAATGGCTTTTATAGAAAGGCTTGTAAACTCTAATTGGCCTGGCAATGTACGCGAATTAAAAAATGTTGTAGAAAGAGCTATGAATTTATGTCATGGAAGTCTTCTCAAAGAAGAAAACTTAATTATGGATTTCGAAAAAAATTCGAATCATGAAACAGCATCAGATGACTATGAATTTAATTTTAATTTTAAATTAAAAGATGTGGTAGAAGCTGCTGAAAAAAAAGCTCTTATTTCAGCTATAAAAAAATATAAAAGTTGCAGAAAAGCTGCCAAAGCTCTTGGAGTATCCCATACTACTATAATAAATAAATTAAATAAATATAAAATAGATTTTCACTAAATATTCTGCAAATTTTTATATAAATTCTTAAAATATGTAAAGTTTTTTTTACAAGTGTAAATAAACTTTTACATTTTCTAAGAAAAAGTGGTTGAAAACATTTACACTGTATTGCTAACTCCCTTTTTTTAGCATTGGCACAAAATTTGCTCCTATACATTATTGTAAATAAAAACATTTAGGGAGGATAAAATTCTTATGGAAGATATTAGAAAAATGGGATTTAACACATTAGCAATACATGGTGGTCATGTTGGTGATAAACAATTTGGATCTTTAGCTACTCCAATATATCAAACATCAACTTTTATATTTGATTCAGCTGAGCAAGGAGGAAAAAGATTTGCTGGCGAAGAAAACGGTTATATATATTCTAGACTTGGAAATCCAACTTGTTCAGAAGTTGAAGATAAATTAGCCTTACTAGAAGGTGGTGAGGCTGCTGTATCTACTGCATCCGGTATGGGAGCAATTTCTGCTGCACTTTGGACTGCACTTAAGGCTGGTGATCATATTGTTGCATCAGATACTTTATATGGATGTACTTTTGCTCTTTTAAATCATGGTCTTACAAGATTTGGCGTTGATGTAACATTTGTTGATGCAACAAATATTGAAGACATCCAAAAGGCATTAAGACCAAATACAAAAGTTGTTTACCTTGAAACTCCAGCAAATCCAACATTAAAAATTAATGATATCAAAAAAATATCTACTGTGGCTCATGAAAATAATAAGGATTGCCTTGTATTTGTAGACAATACATTCTGTACTCCTTATATTCAAAGACCTCTAGAATTAGGTGCTGACGTAGTTGTTCATTCTGCAACTAAATACCTAAATGGCCATGGAGATGTTATTGCTGGGTTCGCAGTAGGTAAAAAAGAATTTATAGATCAAGTTAAACTTTTTGGCTTAAAAGATATGACTGGTGCAGTACTTAGTCCTTTTAATGCATACCTTATTATAAGAGGCATGAAAACTTTGCCTATAAGAATGGAAAGACATTGCGAAAATGCTGTGAAGGTTGCTAAATTTTTAGAAGCACATCCTGCTGTTTCTAAAGTGTATTATCCTGGTCTTGAAGGTTTCGAATATCATGACCTTGCCAAATCTCAAATGAAACTTCCAGGTGCTATGATTTCCTTTGAATTAAAAGGTGGCGTGGCAGAAGGTGCACTAGTTATGAACAGTTTAAAACTAGCAACTCTTGCAGTAAGCTTAGGAGATGCTGAAACTCTTATTGAGCATCCTGCTTCTATGACTCACTCACCATATTCAGCAGAAGAAAGACATGCTGCTGGAATAAGTGATGGTCTTGTAAGATTATCCGTTGGTCTAGAAGATGTAGAAGACATAATAAATGATTTAAAGCAAGCTCTTGATTTAATAGTAAAATAAATTTAATAGTATACTGTAAACTTTAATACAGATATTTAGTAACTTACATTTTATAAAAACTTATGATATCACTTTAATAATTCGTAAACTGAAGACCCATTAATGAAAATATATTCATTGATAGGTCTTTTATTTTAAAATTGTTGTTTTTCATACCAAGTGATTCTTAGGTTTAGATGGAAGTTCATTTATAATGATGAGTGTCTCCGAAACAAATCTCGTAAAATACGTTATTCTTCATCATAGTTAATAATTTATACACTTCTATTGCATATTAGATATTATATCATCCATTTCTTCAACAGCTTTTTCTATTGCTGCTTCTCTTCCAATTGATGGCATGTCAACCCCTTCAACCATGATTTTATCAAACTCACTTATTCCTAAAAACTTAAATGTATCATGAATGTAATTTACTCCATGATTAATTTTACCCGAAAAAATTTTTGGATATACTCCTCCTGAAGATTGTATATACACCATTTTTCTTTCCTTATCATCAAGCAATCCTTTAACCTTATCTGGAGTTACACTAATAACTTTGTTGTTAAGTATAATACAATCAATATAAGTCTTTAATTTAGCTGGAAACATCACACTCCACATAGGCGCTGCAATTACATAAACGTCTGCACTTAAAAATTGATCACATAATTCATTTATTCTATCTACCGCTAATTTATCATCTTGGGACAATGCTTCATATTCCTGACCTGAAACTAGTTCCGCTCTACACTTAAAATATTTATAATTCATCTCAGGAATATATTCATTATAAATATCAAGTTCCATTAGTTCATAATCTGAATACTGTTCCATAAATCGATTAACAAACTCTCTACCTACAACCTTACTAGTAGACATTTCTTCAGGTTTTGTACTGGCAGTAATATACAACAACTTTTTCAATTAAATCATCTCCTTAAGTTTATACTTATTTTTTGCTCAAGGATTGAATTTATACATTTTCTATGAAAATTTGAAAGTATTTTATGTATCTTGAGAGTATATATCTGAAAATTCAATATTAATTCTTTCTATATTAGTCTCATACATAGAATTTTCTTCACTCTGTTCTTGTTCTGTAATTATTTCCGGAAGTTTAATAATAAACTCACTTCCTTCTCCTAATTTACTTTTAACTTCAATTGTTCCACCATGCATTTCTACAAATGACTTAACAAGACATAACCCTATACCCGTTCCTTCACTGTTTCTTCTTAAAGTTTTATCAACTTGTCCAAATCTTTCAAATATCATTTGCAGTTTATCTTCAGGTATACCAACCCCTGTATCCTTTACAGAAATAATAACACTATTTCCGATATCGTTCATGTTTACATATATTTTTCCTCCAGCATTAGTAAATTTGATGGAATTAGATAATAAATTAAGAATAATTCTTTCAATTTTATCTGCATCAAAATTCATTACTTTTTCTTCCACATCAGTATCAAATATAAGATTTATTCCTTTGCTTTCTACATATGATACAACAGATAAAGCAATATCTTCAACAACATTCACTATATTATACCTTCGAGCATGAAGTTTGAGAAAACCTGAATCCGCCCTAGTTATATCTAATAAATTATTAATTAGCTTTAAAAGCCTATAACAATTTTGTTTTACCACCTTAAGGTATTTATGTTGCTTTTCTATATTTTCTCCTTCATTTTTGTTAATATATAAATTTAATACTTGAACTGCAGAAAATATAACATTTAAAGGAGTCTTTAATTCATGTGATATGTTTGAAAAAAATTCCGTTATCATTTTATTAAATTCACGAGTTTCATTTAATAATTTTATATTTTCTTCTACATCTTTTTCAAGCTTTTCTACTTGCTTTTCTGAAGTTATATCACTTAAAATGCTCAATATTGTTTGTTTTCCCTCATATATAAAATATGTAGAAGTATTTTTCACAATAACTATATCTCCATTACTTTTCATTATTTTTTCTTCAAAAACTAATCTGGTTATTTTTTTATCATATATTTGTTTGAATTTCTCTTTTACACTATCTTTTTCATCATTAGTAGCAAAATCTAAAATTGATTTTTCATTTAAATCCTCTGTTTTTCTAAATCCAACTAATTTTGCAGCACTTTCATTTGTAAATATCACCTTATCATCACGATGAACAAAAATTGCATCTCTTGAGTTTTCAATAAGTAAATTATAACAAGCTTCATTGTTTAAAAGCATTCCTTCTATATATTTACGATGTTTTTCCTGTTTGCTCAGTTTGCTGTTTAAAGTTTTAAGCTGCATATCTTTTTGTTTTAAATTTTCCTTTTCAATTCTAACATAATGACCCAATGGCCAAGCCGTTAAAATAAAAACTCCAACTAAAATCAAATCATTTTCAAAATATAAATTAACACCATTGTTATTTCCATAAATTAAATCTATTAATAATATTATTGCAGATGAAATTAAGGCAATGCCCATTCCATACTTCATTCCAGATTGTAAAGTTGATGTTATAATTAAAAATAAAAATAGAAATTTATATTGACTTGTATAACTATTAGATAAGAAAATAGATAATGAAAATATTAAAATGAAAACTATATTTTCCATAATTTGCATATTTTTCATGTATTTAGCTTTGAATATCCTTATAGAAAAAAATGACCAACCCCAATAAATTAGGAACATTAAACAAATTGACAAACCTAATTCAATAATGTAAAAACAATTATCATTTACGTTATTAATACTTTTATTTCCCATAAAAAATTTATTGTAAAATGCAATTGCACAAAAACATAATGAAGCTAATTTTACAATAGATACAATATTATATATATTTTCTTGTCTATTTTTATCAATACTATTCATAAATTTCACATCCATATAATTTATTATAAACATTTCAAAAATATAAGGATCAAAAATTTGATCCTTATATTTTTAAATTTTATTTTTCTCTAAGACATTTTGGCTCTTTAGTCTGGTAAAAGCTTACTGAACATGCTGATGCTGATGTTGAAAATGCAAAGGATTTAAGTAACTTAGCACTTAATTTTACAGCAGCTTTTTTTAAATTATTTTTCATATGTTCACTTCCTTACAAAATTTTTTAAAATATTATCTATTTTAGTTAATATTTTATGCCCTTCATTAGTAAGTGTAAATGACTGCCAAACAGCACCTACATATATACACACAATAGCGTTTAGTAAAAATATATTACTATATTTAAAATAAAAAATTAATATTACAAATATAATTATAGATAAAACATTAAGTATTAATATAGATTGTCTTTTAAAACGTTTTTTAGTTTCGATCTTAACAATAGGTTTAGCAATGCTATCTACAGGAGCAAATTTGTAAACTATATAATATGAAAATATTAAACTTACTGCTCCTAAAGAAAGTATTCCATATATATTAAATATCCAATATAATTTATGAATAATTAGAGCAAATCCTACACATACAGTAGTTCCAACAATAGTACATCTACCTGGGGAACTAGCATGAACACCTCCAGAATATTTTCTTAATATGCAAATCGTAAAAAACATAATAAGTACTTCTATTAACACATTAAAAGCAATTCCAAATATCACAATCAATAAAGTTGACCATAGAACTTGTAATAAATTAAAAGCTCCATACGCCATAATTTCTTCAGAATCCTTGTCCAATTTTAAAGTTCTAGCAATTTTATATCCTATTTTATTTGATAAACTTTCAATTAAAAACATTTTTTGAATCCTCTTTTTTATTTTTATATGCAAAAATATATAATAACCAAATAAAACACATAAATAGTATTAGAGAAGGCATCATATATAGAATTTTCATCATAGGATGATTCATCATCACTTGTATATTCACTTTTAAATAATCATTTAAGATAAATAAGTTTATCCATTCACAAATCGATAACAGTATTATTCCACTTAATACAGAAGATATAGCTTTATCAATAGGTATTTTATTTATTGAAACATTTACTATAATATACATTAATATGCTGATAATAGTATGCACTCCAAAATTAATAGGAAGCTTTCTTACTAAATAGGCAATTACTGCAAAAATTATAGTTGATATAAAATAATACTTTTTATTAATTTTTTTTCCAGCAAATAAGTAACTTACAAAAATCAACAAAATCGATTCAGGAATAGATCTTAAAAAAAATTCCAACGGAGCTAATTGTAACATAATTTTATTAATCCTTCCTTATATAGAATTTATAATAATTATAACATTATTTGTGCATAAAAGGAATAATTCATACATATTATGATTAAAAAAATTACTTTTACCTGCTTCTTTTAAAGTAATTTTCAACAAATGAATATAATAATATCTAATTCATCCTGTAACTATAGTTGCTAAAATTCTATACTTTTGTCAATATGAGAGATATAATAACTCTTTGATTCAATGAATTAGAGTTCTTATACTTGTATATAATCACTTCTGCACACCTAAATAAGTTTTTCTATTTTTATATAACACTATATAAAATAATGCTGCTATGCTGCAAAATAATATTAAAGAAGGTGTAAAATATAAAACTTTCTTTATTGGATTGCTTAACATCCCTTGTATATCAACCTTTAACCAACCTAATATAAATAAATTTGTCAGTTCACAAATTGACAATATTGAAAATTCAATCAATGTACAAAATATTGATTTATTAATGGTTACCTTATTTATTAAAACAGATATTACAATATAAATCATAATAAGAATAATACTATGTACTCCTAAATGAATTGGAAGCAATCTTACTAAATATACAACTATTGAATAGAAAATACTTGATATAAACCATGTTTTTTTATCAATTGTTTTCTTTGTAAATAGTAAGCTTGCAAAAACAAATATAAATGCTTCAGGAATACTTCTAAAAAAGAATTCTAAAATAGATAATTTTATCATCAAAGTATATTCTCCCTTTAATACAATTTATTCTAATTATACCATAATATCTACTCAAAAGTAATATTTACCTTGTAATATATTATTATTATACATAATAAACCTTTTATTTGTAAAAAAATAAACTCCATACAAAAATATGGAGTTTATATTCTTAATTATCATTTTATTTACTTAAATATTCATGAATAGCGTTAGCAGCTTTCTTTCCAGCTCCCATAGCAAGTATTACTGTTGCAGCTCCTGTTACAGCATCTCCACCAGCATATACCCCTTCTCTAGAAGTTAAACCAGTTTCTTCTTGCGCTACTATACATTTTCTCTTATTAATTTCCAATCCTTTAGTAGTTGAAGATATTAATGGATTTGGTGATGTTCCAAGAGACATTATTACAGTGTCCACATCTATTACAAACTCTGAACCTGGTATTTCTACAGGTCTTCTTCTACCAGATGCATCTGGTTCTCCAAGTTCCATTTTTACACATTTCATTCCTTTAACCCAGCCATTTTCATCTGCTACAATTTCCACTGGATTTGTAAGAAGATCGAAAATTATACCTTCTTCTTTTGCATGATGTACTTCTTCTACTCTAGCTGGAAGTTCTGATTCTGATCTTCTGTAAACTATGTGTACTTCTGCTCCTAATCTTAATGCTGTTCTTGCAGCATCCATAGCAACATTTCCTCCACCTACTACAGCAACCTTTTTACCTGCTTTTATAGGAGTAGCGTATTCTTCTTTAAATGCTTTCATCAAATTATTTCTTGTTAAGAATTCGTTTGCTGAAAATACTCCATTTAGATTTTCTCCTGGTATTCCCATAAATTTTGGTAATCCTGCTCCTGATCCTATAAATACAGCATCAAAACCTTCTTCATTTACAAGTTCATCTATAGTTACAGTTCTTCCTATAATTACATTAGTCTCTATCTTAACGCCTAGCTTTTTAACATTTTCTACTTCATGTTTAACTACAGTTTCCTTTGGAAGTCTGAATTCTGGGATTCCATAAACTAAAACTCCACCTGCTTCATGCAACGCTTCAAATATAGTTACATCATGTCCCATTTTAGCTAAATCGCCTGCACAAGTAAGTCCTGCTGGACCACTTCCTATAACTGCAACTTTCTTACCAGTACTAGGTTGTTTTTCTGATAAATCTATATTGTTTTCTCTTGAGAAGTCAGCTACAAATCTTTCAAGCTTACCTATAGATACAGCTTCTCCCTTTATTCCAAGCACACATTTTCCTTCACATTGACTTTCTTGCGGACATACTCTTCCACATACAGCTGGAAGTGCACTAGACTGTGCTATAACTTTAGCTGCTTCTTCAAGTTCTCCTTTTTTAACATGTTCTATAAATTCAGGTATATTTATTGATACTGGACACTGTGATACACACATAGGCTTTTTACAGTTTAAACATCTTTGAGCTTCTTTTACTGCTTCTTCTTTATTATATCCTAAACAAACTTCTTCGAAATTTGTAGCTCTTACTTTTGGGTCTTGTTCCCTTACTGGTACTTTTTTCATTCTATCATTACTCATTAGTTGTTGCCTCCTTTACAGCTGCAAGTGTGTCCTTCTTCTTTTTCTTTTGCAATAAGTTTTCTACCTTCTTCACTCTTATAGAGAGTTTGTCTTCTCATAGCTTCATCAAAGTTAACTAAATGTCCATCAAATTCTGGTCCATCTACACAAGTAAACTTAACTTCATCTCCTACACTAACTCTACAAGCTCCACACATACCTGTACCATCTACCATTAACATATTTAAACTTACTATAGTTTTAATACCATATTCAGCTGTAAGTTTAGCTACAAATTTCATCATTATCATTGGTCCTATGGCAACAACTTCATCAAACTTATTTCCTGCATCTATAAGTTCTTTTAAAAGATTTGTTACAAGTCCTTTATAACCTGCTGATCCATCGTCTGTACAAATATGTACATTGGCACCAATGGATTCCATTTCTTTTACATATAGTAGATGATCTTTTGTTTTTCCTCCAATAATTACATCTACATTTACACCTTTTTCTCTTAACCACTTAACCTGTGGATATACTGGTGCAGCTCCTACTCCACCAGCTACAAACATAATTCTCTTTTTCTTTAAAGTTTTTAAATCTTCATGTACAAATTCTGATGGCTGGCCTAGTGGACCTACGAAGTCAGCTAAATATTCTCCAGCTTGCAAATTGTACAATTTGCTAGTTGAAGCTCCTATTGCTTGAATTACTATAGTCACTGTTCCTTTTGCTTCATCATAATCAGCAATTGTAAGTGGTACTCTTTCTCCTTTTTCGTCAATTCTCAATATTATAAATTGTCCTGGTTTAGCTGATTTTGCAACTCTTGGCGCTTCTATTTCCATTAGGAAAATACTTGGTGCTAATTCTTTTCTTTCAACAATTTTATACATTTTTTACCCCCATATTTGAATTTTGCATTAGTAAAACAAAAAATATTACACTTTAATAAATTTTATTAAAAAAATCTCAAAAATGCAATGAAATTATTTCATTTTTGAGATTTAATTTATTACCTACCTTAGATGTACTTAATTTTTGCTACTCTAGTAATTAAAAATTAACTTTCTCTCCAGTAAATGTACATTTGAATAATTTTTTCATTTCTTCTTCAGTTATAGGTCTTGGATTTGATCCAGTACATGCATCTAACACTGCATTATGCGCTATGAAATCTAAGTTTGCATTAAAATCTTCTTCTGTTACGCCATATTCTTTTAATGTTAGTGGTATATCCATTTTCTTATTCATTTCTTGTATCATCGAAGTTAATGCATCTACTAATTCATCATCAGTATTTCCTGCTAAACCTAAAGTTTTAGCTATAGTTGCATATCTATCTTTACATGCTTTCTTGTTAAAATCTATTACATAAGGAAGGAATATAGCATTTGCACAACCATGAGGAATGTGGAATACTGCGCCTGTCTTATGTGCCATACTATGAGTAATTCCAAGTAACGCATTTGAGAATGCCATTCCCGCTAAACATTGAGCTATATGCATTTCATCTCTTGCTTCTTTATCTCCTTCATAGGATTTTATTAAATTATCTTTTGTCATAACTATAGCTTGCATTGCAAGAGGATCTGAGAAATATGATCTTAATCCTGCTACATAAGCTTCTATTGCATGAGTTAAAGCATCCATACCTGTATGAGCTGTTAATTTTGCAGGCATTGTTTGAGCAAGAGCTGGATCTATAATAGCTATATCTGGTGTTAAGTTAAAATCAGCTAAAGGATATTTTATCTTAGCTTTGTAATCAGTTATAACTGAAAAAGCAGTAACTTCTGTAGCTGTTCCACTTGTAGATGGTATAGCAACAAATTTAGCTTTTTGTCTTAAATCTGGTATTCCAAAAGGAACAACAGCTTGCTCAAAAGTAAATTCTGGGTATTCATAGAATATCCACATAGCTTTAGCAGCATCTATTGGTGATCCTCCACCTATGGATACTATCCAATCAGGCTGAAAATCTCTCATAGTTTCTGCACCTTTCATAACGGTTTCAACTGATGGATCTGGTTCAACACCTTCTATTAATTTTATTTCCATTCCTGCTTCTTTTAGATATTCTTCAACTTTTTGAAGGAAACCAAATTTTTTCATTGATCCTCCTCCAACAACAATTATAGCTTTCTTACCTTTTAAAGTTTTTAAAGTTTCTAAAGTGTTTTCTCCGAAATAAATATCTCTTGGTAGTGTAAATCTTGACATCTTTATTCCTCCTAAACTATAGTTATTAAAAATTTTAATATTATTAAGTTTATTTTTCCACTGATATTATTAGCAAAACTCATGCCAATTATCAAACCATTGTTTTATAATGTTTTAACAAATCAAAATCTCACAATTGAGATTTTTGCCATCTCAGTTTTGAGATTTTGGTTATATTTTTCACAATTTGAGAGGAATAATTTTACAAATTATTTTATAGAATACTTTTTAACCTTTCTATATATAGTAGCTCTACTTATATTAAGCATATGTGCTGCTTTTATCAAGTCACCATTTGACTGATTTATAGCATTTCTTATATTTTCCGCTTCCATTTCCTCCATGGACATAATTTCTTTTTGATTTTGTGTAATTGCGGTTTCTGTTTTAACAATGTAGTCATATAAAAACTCTTCAGTTATGTTATCTAATTCACATAAATAATAAGAACGTTCAACCACATTTCTAAGTTCTCTAACATTTCCTGGCCAATTATACTTTTTTATACAATATAAGTATTTCTCACTTAAAACTTTAGCATTATTAGAACTTTTTAAATTTAATCTATAGACAAAATGCTTTGCTAAAGTCTCTATATCTTCTATTCTTTCTTTCAAAGCTATAGTTTTAATATTCATCACGTTTAATCTGTAATACAAATCTTCTCTAAAATTCTTATTTTTTATTTCTTGCTGCAAATTTCTATTAGTAGCTGCTATAACCCTTACATTTAATATTTTTTCATAGGTTCCACCTAACCTAGTAATTTTGTTGTTATCAAGCACTCTTAAAAGCTTAGATTGCATATCTAAAGGCAATTCTCCAATTTCATCCAAAAATATAGTTCCACCGTTAGCCAATTCAAACTTTCCTGGATGCCCTTCCTTTGTTGCCCCTGTAAATGCACCTTTTTCATATCCAAAAAGTTCACTTTCCATAAGCTCTTTTGGCAAAGAGGCACAATTAACAGCTACAAAAGGTCCACTACTTCTATCACTATAATTGTGCATTGATTGTGCAAAAAGTTCCTTTCCAGTTCCACTAGGCCCTTCTATTAGTACATTACAACTAGTTAAAGCAGCCCTTTTAGCAAATTCTATAGTTTTTTTCATATCTTCACTTTTAGTTATTATATCTTCAAATTTGTAAGATGCACTAAATCCAGCTATAGTACTAGCTACCTTGTGCATATACCCTTCACTATTAAAGGTTATTACAGTACCCTTTACTTTTTGATTTATAATAACAGGAAATGCATTAATGCTGCACTTTATTCTTTTATTTTTTACATAAAAATTACAATCTAAATTATGATAATTTCTATCTACATTTAATATATTTTTTATAAAATCTATATTTTTTAATAAGGAATTTATACTGGTTTTAAGTATTTCCTCTGTAGAAACACCTAATATTTTTGAAGCCATTTTATTGGTACTTTTTATTTTTAAATCTTCATCTAAAACTAACATACCTTCAGACATTGAATCAAAAATTACATTTAAAACTCTATTTGATTTTATTAATGTAAGCTGCTTTTCTATAGAATAAGCTCCAGACACTACAATAGCTGTAGTATGTGAGTGAGCTTTTGAATAATTTCCAGACATATTTATACTACCTATTATATATCCATCTTCATTATGTATAGGAGCTGCAGAACATGTATAAAAATGATTTTTTTCATAGTAATGTTCTGCACCTATTAATTGCACAGGTTTATCAAGATAAAGTGCTGTTCCTATAGCATTTGTTCCTATAGATTCTTCTGCCCAGGAGTTTCCAATTACAAAATTTGAATTTTCAATTTTAATAAGTTCTTCATCACCTATTAAATCAATAATATATCCATCTCTATCTGTTAATATTATTACAAAACCAGAACCTTCAACTATATTATATAAATTTTCCATTATAGGCCGTGATACGGTTATAAGTTCTTTGTTTTTTTCTAATTTTAAATTCAGTTCACTCTTTGAGGCTTTCTTAATATTTCCATTTATGTAATCTACTCCATTTTTTCTACATCTTATCCAAGACTCTTTTACTATAGGATTTAATTTTTCATTACATTTTTGATTTTTAGTAAATTCATTCCAATAAACTTTTCCATATTCTACATCGTTTTTCATCAAATCACCTCAAAACTATAATGTTTTTGTTTTGAACTCATTTTCTATAACTTTTTTAACTTATATGACACTTACAATTATGATATCAATAAATTTTCTAAATATCAATGTAATAAAAATGCATGAAAAGCTAAAATACTCTTCATGCATTTAAAAAATTTTTAAGTCCTAATTATAAGTTTTTAAAACCTTATCCAAAATTTCTATAGCCTTATCTATATTCTCATTTTCTACATTAAGTGGCGGAAGCAATCTTATAACATCTTTCCCTGCTGTAACAGCTAATAAATTATTTTCAAAGCATCTTTTGCTAAATTCTTTTACATCCACATTTAATTTTATTCCAATTAAAAGCCCTATTCCCTTTATTTCCTGTATTATAGAATACTTCTCTTTAAGAATTCCTAATTTGGATCTTATATAACTGCTTTTTTCATCTACTTTACTTATTACTCCTCCATCTACTAGCTCTTTTAGAACAGCTAAGCTAACTGCTGCAGCTAGAGGATTGCCACCAAATGTACTACCATGATCTCCTCTTTCAAGCACAGATGCTTTTTTATTAACCATTGCAGCTCCTATAGGAAATCCACCACCAAGAGCTTTAGCCATACACACAACATCTGGAACAACTCCAAATTTTTCATATGCAAATAAAGTTCCAAGTCTTCCTATGCCACACTGTACTTCATCAAACACAAGTAGTGCATTATTTTCTTCACATAGCTTTTTTACAGCTTTAAGATAATCAATTGAGGCTACGTTTATTCCACCTTCACCTTGAATTGGTTCAATTATAACACCACAAACATTTTCATCCATTTTATCTTCTAAGTCTTTTATATCGTTAAATTTTACACTTTTTGTTCCACTAATTAAAGGTTTAAAATCCTTTTGATATTTTTCTTGTCCTGTTACAGATAGTGCACCCATAGTTCTTCCATGAAAAGATTCTTTCATATATATAATTACATTTTTACTTTCTCCTCCATGAACTTTACCATATTTTCTAGCAACCTTTACCCCTACTTCCATGGCTTCAGTACCACTGTTACAAAAGAAAACTGAATCATGCTCACTTAAAGAACATAATTTTTCTGCAAGTTCTATTCCTTTACTATTCCAGTAATAATTAGATATATGCATTACTTTTTTACTCTGCTCTTCAATTGCTTTTATTATACTTGGATGACTATGCCCAAGACAATTTACAGCCACTCCTGAAACAAAATCTATATATTCCATTCCATTACTATCATACAACTTGCATCCAATTCCTTTTTCAAAACTCACACCAAATCTACCATAAGTATTCATTATATTACTTTCTGACATTGATTTATTCCTCCCTTTAATGTAATTTTAGTTCCTTTCCCTGATATTATATCCAAAATCAATCCATGATTTTTTCTGCCATCTACAAGATGAATGCTTTTTGTACCTTTTTCAATTGCTTCTATACAGCATTCCATCTTAGGAATCATACCTCCATTTATAGAGCCTTCATCTATATACTTCCTTATTTCTTCAGTTGATATGTCACTTAAAAGAGAATCTTTATCATTTATATCTGTATAAACACCTTCTACATCTGTAAGTATTATAAATTTTTCTGCTTTTAGCGCTGAACTTACAGCTGAAGCTGCATAATCTGCATTTATATTATATTTATTTCCATGAGAATCACATCCAATAGGCGCTATGACAGGAACTCTTCCTTTTTCAATTATATTATTTAGAAAATTTTTATTTATATTTACAACTTCCCCTACAAAGCCTATATCTATTTTTTTACCATTATCATATAAATATTTCTTTTTTGCCTTTATTAAATTGCTATCTCTTCCACTTAACCCTATAGCACTAATTCCATATTTGCTTAAACTAGCTGATATATCTTTATTTATGTGTCCTGATAACACCATTTCAACTACATCCATAACTTTTTCATCAGTAACTCTAAGACCATTTATAAACTTAGTCTCCATACCAGTTACATTAATCCATTTTGATATTTCAGGTCCTCCACCGTGCACAATAACTATATTTATACCTAAACGTTTCATATAAACTATATCTTCTATAAATGCTTTTACCGCACTTTTATTCTTCATAATACTGCCGCCATATTTTATTACAAAAGTTTTACCTACAAACTTTTTCATGTATGGTAAAGGATCTATATCCAATGAAACAATTTCTTCTACATTTATCATGAACTCCACCAACCTTTGAATTTTATACGAATAATTATACTATGATTTTTATTAATATTCAACATTTTATTTTATTTTTATTGAATAATTATTTTGTTTTGTGTATAATTATTTTATTCTAATTTTATTATATTAAGGAGTGGTCGAAATGATTAAAGTTGGTATAGTAGGAGCTACAGGCTATGCAGGTCAACAGCTTGTATGGTTATTACAAAAACATCCTTCTGCTGAAATAGTTTTTTTATGTTCTCATAGTTATGAGAATACATTATATAATGATGTTTATAAAAATTTAAATGGTTTCACAGATAATATATGCATAAATATTCAAGAGGCTGAATATAAATTAGATTGTATAAATATACTTTTTTTGGCACTTCCTCATGGTAAATCCTTTGATATAACTAAAAAAGCTTTATCAAAAGGAGTGAAGGTAATTGATTTAGGAGCGGATTTCAGAATTAATTCAAAGAATATTTATGAAGAGTGGTATAAAGTTGAACATACATGTCCTGAACTTTTAAAAGAATCTGTTTACGGCCTTACTGAATTAAATAGAAATGACATTAAAGAAGCCTCTCTAATTGCAAATCCAGGATGCTATCCAACAGCTAGCATATTAGCCTTAGTGCCTCTTTTAAAATCAAATATAATAGATGAACAATCTATCATCATAGATGCTAAATCAGGAACCTCTGGTGCTGGAAGAAGTGCTTCCATAGGAAACCTTTTTACAGAGTGTAATGAGTCCATTAAAGCTTATTCAGTAGCTGAACATAGACATACACCTGAAATAGAACAGGAACTTGGAAATATATGTAGGAATAAAATAACTTTAACATTTACCCCTCATTTAGTGCCTATGAATAGAGGAATTCTGTCAGTATGCTACAGTAAATTATCTTGTGAAAAATCGCAAGAAGAACTGTATGAAATATATAGAAATTTTTATAAAGATGAGTTCTTTGTTAAAATTACAGATAGTATGCCAGAAACTAGATGGGTTAAAGGATCTAACTTATGTCATATAGGTATAAGATTAGACAAACGAACTGGAAGGGTTATTGTAGCCTCCTGCATAGATAACCTCATGAAAGGTGCTGCAGGTCAGGCAGTTCAAAATATGAATTTAATGTTCAATTTAGATGAAAAAACAGGACTTGATTTTCCTGCAATGATGCCATAAACTTAACCCTACAATAAATAAGCATATTGCAGCGCAATATGCTTATTATTAATCTCTATTCATAAATTATTTTTTTGTTCTCATCACAAACAATTCTAACTCTTTTTCCATCTATATTAGTATTTAGTATTACTTTGTGTTTCCACAAATCCACGATATACTTAATTGTTTCTATTGCATACTTAAGTTGAAGTTCTCTTCCATCAAAAACATGTTCTAATGTTAATGTTTTATCTAACTTTGACATGTTTATAACTCTTATATAAGGAATTGAACCCATTCCACAAGAATTGCTTAAAGCATTTCTTATTTTTCTCCATCCATTTTCATCTGATATTTCATCAATAATATATTTTTTATCCTTATTAATGTATTGAAATAGGTTTAATCTTATACAAAGTTCTTTAGTTAAGTATCTTCTTACAAAGGATTCATCTCTTTCAACAGATCTCACTTCAAATATTTTCTCAATTCCATACTTTTCTACTAGATCATTGTAAATTTGAAATCCTAAAAAATAAGGATTTATGCTTCCTTGAAGAGGAACTACCACATCATTATGCCTTTTTACAAACTCCATATATAGGTTTTGAGGAAGATCAAGCTTCTTCAAAATATTATAGTGCCAAAAACTAGCCCATCCTTCATTCATAATTTTTGTTTCTATTTGAGGTATAAAATATTTGGTTTCATCTCTCACTATTTCTATAATGTTTCTCTGCCATTCTACAAGGTCTCCATATTTTGATATAAAACCTAATATATCCTCTGTAGGTTCCTGAGGTATTTTTTCTATATCAGGAGCCTCTGGCTTCTCTCTAGGTACTATAATACTATTATTGTTTTCCATATTCTTATAATCTTCTATTTTTCTTTTTCTTATTTCTTCATCATCTAAATATCTTACTCCTGAGGCTCTATTAGTTTGAAATTTTAAAGCATGAGCTGCATTTAGCATCTCTTCAACTTCTACATATCCTATACTTGGATCATTTATATAAGATCTAATTATATCTGCATGATTTTTAAACATCTCTACTGTATATTCCGCACTAGTAGATTCTTTAAACAATCTGTTATTTTTAAAAAAGTCGTTATGCCCATATACATGGGCTATTGTCAGTATCTGAAGTAATAATGTATTATCCTTCATTAAATAAGCAATACATGGATTAGAGTTTATTACCATTTCATATGGAAGCCCTGTAAGATTATAATTATATAAAGTTCTTAATCTTTCATAAGCTTTTCCAAAACTCCAATGAGGATACATAGATGGCATCCCTACATATACCTCATATGCAAGCATATCATTATAGTTTATGATTTCAAACTCTTGAGGATAATAATCAAGACCTGACTCTTTAACCTTTTCTTCTATAATCTCATCCCACTTTTCCAATTCTGTAACAGTATACTCCAAAATTTCACCTCCTTATTTATAATCATTTTTTATATCTACACTAAGCATTTCCTTAAGTGCATCCCACATATCTTCTTTCTTTTTCATGGCTACAGATACAAAATTATCTCTATTAATTTCTGCAGCATACCTCTTTTTAATAGCACTAGTATACCCATAGGCCATAATTTCTGCATATCCAAATAAATTGCATACATCGCATAATTCATTTACAGCCTTTACAGCTCTATCATTATCTTCACTCCAGTTATCTCCATCACTTACATGGAATGAATATATATTCCAAAGTTCAGGATTATATTTTTCCAATATAATTTCTAATGCTTTATTATAACCACTAGATATATACGTGCCTCCAGATTCTACCTTATGGAAAAACTCTTCTTCAGTAACTACTTTAGCAGATGTAGAATGTGCTATAAAAACTACTTCTACACTTGAGTATTTCATTTTAACAAACTGATATAGCATAAAGAAAAAGGATCGTGCTAAATACTTTTTGTTTTGATCCATAGAAGCAGATGTATCCATAATGCACATAACTACTGCATTATATTCCTTTTTCTTAGTAGGTTTTACTTTATAATATCTCAAATCATCCTCTTTGAATGGGAATCTTCCTATAATCTCATCATTTTCTAGGGTGAATTTAGCTGCTTCTTTTATGTCATTATTTTTACGTCTTTCTTCTAAAGCTCTTTTCATACCCTGTTTTCTTTTAAGCTTTTCAATCACAGTTCTTTTCTTTGCAAGCCTTGGAGGAATACCACTTTTTTGATAACCACATTTTTTTCTTGAACCTTCTGAGAGAATTTCAGAAAATCTTTTTTTATTTAAATTAGGTAGATTTAAATCCTGAAAAACATACTCCATTATTTCTTCAATAGTTATTTCAGTTTCATATATATCTTCACCTTCACTATTACCAGCACCCTTATTTCCAGAACCCTTTGCATCTCCTTCTTTACCTATGACATCTCCTCTTCTTTCAGTACCATCTCCACTACCAACACCAGGTGCATTTTTTCCATATATAAATTGATACTCTTTAAGGCCTTTAATAGGTATTTTTATCTTTTTGTTTTTTGTTTGGCCAATAATACTTTCTTCCGATAATATGTCTACCAAGTTTTTTTTAATAGAATCTTCTACTAATTCTCTGTGCCTTCTTTTATCTTCAGCAACCCTATCATGTCCTATAGGATTAAATTCTCTAAATATGCCCATATCTTCATCAATCCTTCCATAGATTATTAGCGGCATATTTAAGTATTACATTACAGCAGTGATCACAATATCCATTCTTCTTCATTTCTTCTACCATTGAATTATATTTTTTGTCTTGTTCCTTATCTCTAACCTTTGACTTAGTGATAATACGTGACATCTCTCTTACGGAAGAAGTTATCTTCTTTTCTATAGCTTCCTTTAAAGGTTCATATGAAGTATAGTCTATCTTTTCTCCTTTTCTTACCATATAGAACATATATGAAGTTACATCAGACCTAAATCCTTTAGCTGAACCTTCTGATATTCCTATTTGCTCTTCAATGGATCTCATAAATCTTTCATCAGCCTCTAATTGTTCTCCTGTGGATTTATCCTTTATCTTAGTTTTATTTACATAAGCTTCTGCATGATCCAAATAATTATTAAACAAACTTTCTGCCTGTTCCCTAAAGCTTTGAATAAATGCCTTAGTTATTTCTTTTTCAAGGACCTTATTGTATTCTTTTCTCATGGTATCCTGAACAAATGCTAAATACTTCCTTCTTAAATCATCAGCTATATCTAAATCCTTTACTGACTTTATTATATTCTCCATAACGCTTAGAGGATTTATACAATCATATTCTGAATCAGAAAGTGCATTATCTATAGCTTTAATTATAAATCTTGTAGATATGCCATCCATACCTTCTCCAAGCCCTGCTTCTTCTCTAAGTTCAGTAATATCTATTTTTTTAGTCGTACCTTTTTCAACTATTTCTTCACCATTATATATTTTTAACTTTGTAAGAGTATCCACCTTATTAGATGGTATCAGCCTTGTGAGTATTGCAAACATAGCAGCCATTTCAATAGTATGAGGTGCTATATGAGCTTTAAAATTACTTTTCTTTAATATCTTTTCATATATTTTAGTTTCTTCATTTAACTCCAAACAATATGGAACTTCAACCTTTACAATTCTATCTAATATAGCTTCATTAGTATGATCTGATTTAAATTTATTCCATTCTGCTTCATTAGAATGTGCAATAATTACTCCATCAAAATATATCATAGATCCTTTTCCTGGAGATGGTATTGATTTTTCCTGAGTAGCTGTTATTATAGTATGCAAATACTCTACATCATTTTTAAACACCTCTATAAATTCAACCATCCCTCTATTGCCTACATCAAAAGCTCCATTTAATGAAAATATGCGAGGATCATCTTCTGGATATAGATCCATTTTAGATATATCTACAGATCCTACTAATACGGATGTATCTTGATTATTAGGGTCTACAGGAGGTACTACCCCTACTCCTTTTCTAGATCTTATAGAAAATCCTGTTTTAATTACTGGAAACTTTTCATATTCGCCTTTAAATTCTTCTTTTAATCTATATCTGCATACTGGACATAAGTCTCCTTCTATTTTGACACCTAGCATCTCTTCAAAATCTTTCCTTAAATGCTTAGGGATAAGATGAAGAGGTTCTTCTCTCATAGGACACCCTTTCAATGCATATATAGGTTCACTTGCTTCTATAGCTTTTTTAAATGAATCTACTATAGAAGACTTTCCTGATCCTACTGGACCAACCAAATAAAGTACTTGCCTTGATTCTTCACCTTCCATAGCTGCTGAATAAAAGTAACTAGCTATTTTCATCAAGGTTTTATCTATACCGAAGAACTCATTTTTAAAAAAGCCATAGCTTTTAATAGTTTCATTACCATATATTTTTCTTATTCTTAAGTTTTCCTCTGGTTTCAAAGCTTCTACACCAAGTTTGTTTATAATATCGTATATTCTTTTATGAGCAAGTTTAGCTGCATCTGGGTTTTTCTTTAAAATTTCAAGATAGTCAAGAAAAGTTCCTTGAAAATCCTCCTTTATCCTTTTTTCTCTATCATTCTCTATTAATTCTTTAAAATTCATTCTATAACCTCCATAAAAAGTAATAACAAATACAGATTATATATTTCTTAGGAAATATCTTTGTAGTATTTATATTAGTTTCTTGTAGATTTTAGAACAAAGCCTTTTTTACTTTTACCTTTCACCTATAAATTAAAACTACCTAATTATAAAAAAAGAACTAGTATCATTTAAAATACTAGTTCAAACGTATTATATTAAACATTATATGAGTAAAAAAAGTTTACTCATATATTATTGACTTATATTAAAACAAATATACATTTCTATACTTCTACTACTTTTCCTACTCCTTCTTCCAATGCTTTTTTATATATTTTATACGCTGTAACTACATCTTGAACTGATATTCCTACTGTCTTAAATAAAGTTATTTCTTCATCATTTTCTCTACCTTTCATTTTTTCGAATATAACTTCTCCTAACTCTCCATCTATTTTCTTTTCATCTATTATCCCTTTTTCCATAGGTTTTATAAAATCTCCTGCTTCAGCTAAAACCGCTTCTTTTGAATCTACAAAAACCTTGTCTGCTTCTTTTACTATGTATTCATCTAATTCTTGCATATCTCTTGTATAGGAACCTACGCCATTTATATGTGCACCTTTTTTAACTAAACTACCTGGAAATACCGGCTTTGTTGCTGTAGTAACTACAGTAATTATATCTGCATCCTTAATCGCTTCTTCTGGACTTTCAGCACTTACTATAAGAGCTCCATAGTTTTTTAATTCCGCATTAGCTTTTTTCACAAACTCTGCAAGCTTATGTTCATTTCTAGAATAGACCTTAACTTTTTCAATTTTTCTAACTGCAAGTATGGCTTCTAATTGGCAAATAGCCTGCCCTCCAGTTCCAAATAATGCAGCTACCTTAGCATTTTTTACAGCTAATACATCTGATGCTGCTCCTGACGCTGCTCCTGTTCTGAGTTGAGTTAAATACGTTCCATCCATTATGCAGCATACTTCTCCTGTAGTACCGTCTAAAAGCAGCATTTGTGCAGGAACAGAAGGTTTACCTTTTTCAATATTTTTAGGAAAAACAGAAACTATTTTTATTCCTATACTATCTAAATCTTCTACATATCCTGGCATAAATAAACTCTGACCTTCATGCTTTTTCACATCAATATTTACCCTAAGAGGAACTACACTTTTCCCTCGAGAATAAATTGAGAAGGCTTCTTTAACAGCGTCTACAGCATCCTTCATTGTAAATACCTTTTTAATATCGTTTTTAGATAAAATAAGCATAATTTTTACCTCCGCAAAAGTTTATTATTGATTTTACATACATTATAACAAATAAAAATAAAGTTTCATAATTTAAGCACATTGCGACACAACTTTTTAGGGAATGTAATAATTTCATGAACTTGTTTTCTATATTTATAACTTGACATACAGTTGTCATATTACAAATGCTATGATTATATTGACTTAACCCATAAAGTATTCAATTAGTTTAAGAAAGGATACTATTATAATATAATAATTAATATATGGACAAGGAGGACTTTTATGAAAGTTAATATGAAGCAGTATTTAAGTAAATTCGCCAAAGAAAATATTAGAAATTTAGACACTTCTTATTTTTCAGATGTAGTTTTAGAAACAGAGAATATAAAGGCAATTATGATTAACGAAATAGCTGCAAATAATCCTAATGATGATTTTTATAGTCATTCCAGCAATCCTGCATATTTAAAAACTACTATTCCTTTATTCAAAGAAGCAGGCATTGAAGTAAATAAAATAGAGGATATTCTTAATTTGGGGATATATATTACCAATGCTGTGAAATTTCCCAAAACAGAAACTATGGTAGAAAGCAGTACAATAAAATCTTATATGCCTGTGTTGGAAAAAGAAATTGAGTTATTTCCCAATTTAAAAGTAATTATGTTAATGGGGGATGTTGCAAAAAAATCTTTTAATATGATTACAAAGAAGAAAACTAAGAAAAATGCTATTCCCCCTGTTTCCACATATAAAATTCGCAGTAGTGAAATATATTATGACGAAACTCGATTATTGCCATCATACATAATGACAGGTAAAAATATTTTAATTGAAAAATCAAAATTTCAAATGGCAGCTGAAGATATAAAAAAAATGTGGGAGATTATAAAATAATCACTATTCATTTATCTGAAAATAAGATATTGACTTTTAAACATTAGTTAATCCACTTTGCTCTAAAGAAAAGCATAGAACGAAAATTTATGATTTTGTGTGAATTACTTTCACTGTGTGTAATGGGTTAGCAGATGATGCTACTATTCTTTATGATTGTTCTACAGCTAAAGAATTACATGTAGAAGACTTAGCTGGATTATGCTCTATAGCTGTTGATGAACTAGTTAGAAATGCTGAGTCTACACTCTAAGCATACTGTATCATATGGAGAATAAACATCTAGAATTATTCCAGATGTTTATTCTTATAAATATACAATTATTAACTTTCAATTGTCAATTATTTAAAGTACTGTACTCCTGCTTCAAATAGTTTTTGATCCTTACTGCCTGGTATATTTTTAAATACATTATCTCCTTTTCTTTCTGAGTGACCCATTTTACCAAGCACTCTTCCATCAGGACTTGTTATACCTTCTATAGCATATACTGAACCATTTTGATTAAATCTTATATCATAAGTAGCATTTCCTTCATAATCTACATATTGAGTTGCTACTTGACCATTTTCTATAAGTCTTTTTAAAGTTGTTTCATCAGCAACAAATCTTCCTTCACCATGTGAAACTGCAATTGAATGTACATCTCCTACATTAACATTACTAAACCATGGTGATAAATTTGATGTTATTTTAGTATTTACTATATGAGATACGTGACGTCCTATCTTATTATAAGTAAGTGTTGGACAGCTTTCATCTATATCTTTTATTTCACCAAAAGGTACTAAACCTAATTTTATCAAAGCCTGGAATCCATTGCATATACCTAACATCAATCCATCTCTATTATTTAAAAGTTCCATAACAGCTTCTTTTATTTTAGGATTTCTAAATACTGTTGCTATAAATTTACCGGAACCATCTGGTTCATCGCCTGCACTAAATCCTCCTGGAAGCATTACTATTTGAGAAGCCTTTATTGCTTTTTCCATATAATCTATAGATTTTTCTATATCTTTTGCACTTAAATTTTTAAGCACCATAACTTCTACATCAGCACCAGCTTTTTTAAATGCTCTAGCTGAATCATATTCACAGTTTGTTCCTGGAAATACTGGTATAAATACCTTTGGTGTTGCCACCTTTATTGAAGGTGTTTTTATATCTTTAGTTTTGAATTCTATATTCTTTATATCAGCATTTATTTCTTTCGTCTTTGTTGGGAATATATTCTCTAGAGAACCTTCCCAAGCTTTATAAAGCTCTTCTATATCTAGTTTCAAATCAGCTACATATATTGAAGGTTCTTCTATTGTTTCTCCAATTACTTTATATTCAATTCCTGCTAATTCTTTATTTAGATCTAAGTCTTTAGAAACTTCTATTACTATAGAACCATACATTGGTGCAAATAATTCTTTTTCTATAACATTATTTAATTTAACACCTATCCTATTTCCAAAACTCATCTTACTTACAACTTCACATATACCACCATTTCTAACTGTCATAGCCGAAAGTACTTCTTGTTTTTCTGTCATAGAAGTTACAGCTTTTAAATTTTTCTTTAATACATCAAAGTTTGGAAGATCATACTCATCTCTAGTCATAGGAATTATAACTACATTGCTTCCTGACTTTTTAAACTCTGATGAGATTACCTTATCCGTATTTACTACATTAACTGCAAATGATACAAGTGTTGGTGGTACATCCATATCCTTAAAACTTCCTGACATACTGTCCTTTCCACCTATAGCTGCAATACCTAATTGTCTTTGTGCATATAAAGCACCCATTAATGCTGCAAATGGCTTACCCCATCTTGAAGCATCTCTTCCTAGTCTTTCAAAATATTCCTGGAAAGTAAGTCTTATCTTAGATGCATCTCCACCACAAGCAACTATCTTTGCTGCAGATTCTACTACTGCATATACTGCACCATGGAATGGACTCCATGTAGAAATTTCAGGATTATATCCAAAGGTCATAATTGTTCCTGTTTTAGTTTCCTTATTTAATACTGGAAGTTTTGCTGCCATGCCTTCTGCTGGAGTATCTTGATATTTTCCTCCAAAAGGCATAAGCACTGTACCAGCACCAATAGTACTATCAAATCTTTCTATTAAACCTTTTTGACTACATACATTTAAGTCTTTTAATGTATCAATCCACTGCTCTCTTAAATCAGTTACATCTCTATCTATATTAAAGTAATTCTTATCTTCTTTAGGAGCTTTCACAGAAACTTCTATCTTCTGTCTTACACCATTAGTATCTAAAAATTCTCTGCTCATATCTACTATAGGTGTTCCCTTCCAATACATCTTCAATCTTTTATCTGAAGTTACATCTGCTACTTTTACAGCTTCTAAGTTCTCATCTTCTGCATACTTTATAAATTTATCTGCATCTTCCTTGGAAACTACCACAGCCATACGTTCTTGAGATTCTGATATAGAAAGTTCTGTTCCATCAAGTCCTTCATATTTTTTAGGAACTAAATCTAGATTTATATTTAATCCGTCTGTAAGTTCTCCTATAGCAACAGATACTCCACCTGCACCAAAGTCATTACATCTTTTTATTATAGTGCTTACTTCTTCTTTTCTAAACAATCTTTGAATTTTTCTTTCAGTTGGAGCATTACCTTTTTGAACTTCTGAACCACAAGTTAAAATAGAGCTTTCTGTGTGCTTTTTAGAAGAACCTGTAGCACCACCACAGCCATCTCTTCCTGTTCTTCCTCCAACTAGTATAACTACGTCAGAAGGTACTGGAGCTTCTCTTCTAACATTTTTCATTGGAACTGCACCAATAACTGCTCCTATTTCCATTCTCTTTGCTACATAGCCTTCATTGTATATTTCAGCTACCTGACCTGTAGCAAGTCCTATTTGATTTCCATAAGAACTATATCCATGAGCTGCTGATCTTGTTATTTTCTTTTGAGGAAGTTTTCCAGCTAAAGTATCTTTTATTGCAGTTCTTGGATCTGCACTTCCGGTAACCCTCATAGCTTGATATACATATGATCTACCTGATAGTGGATCTCTTATAGCACCACCAAGACAAGTTGCTGCTCCTCCAAAAGGTTCAATTTCTGTAGGATGGTTATGAGTTTCGTTTTTGAACATAACAAGCCATTTTTCTTTTTTTCCATCTATATCAGCATCTACTACTATGCTACAAGCATTAATTTCTTCTGATTGATCTAAATCATCTAAAAGTCCATTTTTTCTAAGCTCTTTCATACCTATAACAGCTATGTCCATAAGACAAACTGGTTTATCTTTATCTCCATATAAATCTTTTCTAACAGATAAATAGTCTTTGTATACATCCTTTATAGGCTTAGTTAAATGAGCTTCTTCTATGTCCACTTTAGTAAGCTCTGTCATAAAGGTAGTATGTCTGCAGTGATCTGACCAATATGTGTCTATAACCTTTATTTCAGTAATTGTTGGATTCCTCTTTTCTGTATCTTTAAAATATTTTTGACAGAATTTTAAATCTTCGACGCTCATTGCAAGACCTTTTTCTTCTACAAAAGTCTTAACTTTTTCATCATCCATTTCTATAAAGCCATCTAATACCTCAACAGAATCTGGAACTGCAACTTCCATTTCTAAAGTTTCTGGTTTTTCTAAAGAAGCCTCTCTTGAATCCACGTTATTTATGCAATAATTTTTTATTTTTCCAAACTCTTCATCAGATATATTTCCACTTACTATATATACCTTTGCAGATAAAATAGTTGGTTTTTCACTTTGAGTAAGTATTTGAACACATTGAGAAGCTGAATCAGCTCTTTGATCATATTGTCCTGGTAAATATTCAACAGCAAAAACCTTGTCTTTTCCATTAACTTCTATTTTATCTTCATAAACTATATCAACAGTTCTTTCCGAAAAAATAGTATGCTTTGATTTTTCAAATTCTTCTTCAGATATTCCTTCTATATCATAACGATTAATTAATCTAATTCCTTCTAACCCATTAATATTTAAACTTTCCTTTAAATCCTGTAATGTATTTTGCGCTTCTACATCAAATCCTGCTTTTTTTTCTACAAATATTCTTTTAACACAATTTGCCATTTTTATCCCCCTTATCTTATATAAGTAAGTTTTACGAACATTTTATATTAATTTAAAATTATCATTCGCTTAAATTATATCATAAATATGTGATAATACAAATAATAAATAAAAATTTATCTAAAAAATTTACATATTAACGAACAATAAGCTTTTATTTTTATCGAATCATTCGTATTAAATTTAATTATATAAGATTTTAATCTTAAGTAATAAAACTTAATGCTATTATAATGTATACAGCAATAAGCTGTATTCCTTCAAGCCAATTAGATTCACCATCACTAGCTACTCTATTTGCTATAAGCACAGATACTATAAGCGCAACTAATTCAAATCTATTAAATATTATACTCATAGGTGTAAATAGCAGACTTAAAAACACTAAAACAGGTGCTACAAATAATATTATTTGCAAACTAGAACCTATAGCTATTTCTATAGCCACATCCATTTTATTTTTTATTGCCATAACTATAGCAGTACTATGTTCAGCTGCATTACCTATTATAGGAATTATAATTATACCTACAAATAATTCACTTAATGAAAGACTTTTTGTCATGGGTTCTACAGAACTTACTAAAAATTCACTTTCAAGTGCAATAAACAATGTGCTTATTATTAAAATTAATATAGATTTCTTTAATCCCCACTTTGACTCCGTACTTTCCTTATGTTCTGAACCATACAAATCCTTGTGAGTATAAAATGAAAAATATAATCCCAATAAATATATTATAAACATAGCTAGAGCTACAGAAATGCTTAGCCATTCATACTGAGAAACAACTGGTTCATTATTTGTTGTATACGTAAAAATGGCTGGTACACTAAGTCCTATAACTGAAAATAATAACATACTTGAGGAAAACTCTATTACTTTCCTATTAAACTTTTGTACTTTATAATTTAGTCCACCAAAAAACATACTTGCTCCAAGTACCAACAATATATTTCCTATAACAGAACCTGCTATAGACGCTTTAACTATATCAAATAAACCTTCCTTTAATGCAAAAAATGATATAATAAGTTCTGTGGCATTTCCAAAGGTAGCGTTTAAAAATCCACCTATTCTCGGTCCTGTATATATAGATATTTCTTCTGTAGCCTCTCCCATTAATCCAGCCAATGGTATTATAGAAAGAGATGAAATTATGAAAATCCCTATAGGCTTCAATTTTATAAATTCAGCTGCTATACTAATAGGAATAAAAACCAAAAAAAATTTTAAAAAGTTCATTAATATACTCCCTACCTATATATTTAAGTAAATACTTATAATTTATATTTTGCTACCTTATGGTTTTTATACATTAATATAATTTTAAAAAGAATTCCTTATTTTTAGCTTTAGCATTGTAAAGAGATTATTGTTATAGTAAAATTTGATAGTAATGATTATTATTAAGATAAATTATTTATCTACCACATATTTTAGGAGGTTTATATGCAAGAAGAACACACAAAAATAAACGAACTTGCTTGGAATCAAATGGCTTATGATGCTTGGGTTTATCGCTTCGGAACTCCTTCAGAGGCTTCAAAAAAGATATTAGCAGACCCTGTTTCACGATTAGGTTTATTAAGTGAGTATTTTATAGATATTAAAGATAAAAAAATAGCAAATTTGTTAGGTTCACATGGAACTAAAGCAGTCTCTCTATCCTTAATGGGTGCAAATATGACAGTTGTAGATTTTTCTTATGAAAATTCCAGATATGCTTTAGATTTAGCTAGAGCTTGTAACACACATATCAGGTACATAGTTTCAGATGTACTCAATATCCCTGAGGAGGAGTTTACAGCAGATTACGATATAGTTTTTTGCGAACTTGGAATACTTCATTACTTTACTGATTTGAATCCATTCTTTAATGTTGCTTCAAGACTTTTAAAAAAGGGTGGGATTTTTATGATTGAAGATTTTCATCCTATATCTACGAAGCTAATTACAAGCAAAGGAAAGAGGCATAAAGTTACTGGGGACTACTTTAGTACAGCTATAGAAGAAACCGATGTAGCCTACATGAAGTTCGTACCTGGAATGGAAAATCTCACAGCTAATGAAAAAAGTGGTTTTCAGAAAGCTCATTTAAGGAAGTGGACTATAGGTGAAATTGTAACTTCTATTGCCAATAATAATCTGTGTATAAAGACATTAAAAGAAACAGAAGGTCCTAAGCCAGAAGATAAGGGTATTCCTAAGTTGTTTACCATAGTTGCTGAAAAAATGTAAAAGGAGATAAAATATGAAAAAGGGAGATAAAATAGCTGCTGTACTTATAATAGCTTTAATTGTAGTAAGTGCAATTTCAGTTTTTTTATATAAACAGCATATAAAAAGTTCTCATCATATAGCTAGTATAAAACAGGATGGAAAAGTAATTAAAACTATAGATTTAGATACTATAAAAGAAAAGCAAGAAATAAAAGTACCTTATAATGGAAATCACTTTAACATTATAGAAGTACTTCCTGGCAAAATAAGAATGAAAGATGCGGATTGTCCTGATAAAATTTGCGTTAAAACCGGTTGGATATCAGAACCCGGTCAAAGCTCTGTATGTCTTCCTCATAAATTAATGATCACTATAGAAGGCAAAAATGCTAAAGTTGACCAAATATCAAGCTAATGAAGGTGTAACAATGAAAAAAACAAGAAAAATGGTATTCTTAAGTTTTTTAGTAAGTATTGCCCTGGTAATATATATAGTAGAAGCACAAATACCAGTACTTTTTCCTGGGATAAAATTAGGTCTTGCTAACATCATATCCCTTGCTGCTCTGATACTGATGGGTTGGAAAGAAGCTCTACTTATAATGTTTTTAAGAACCCTTTTAGGTTCTATGTTTGGTGGTTCTATGTCCGCCTTTATGTTCAGCCTAGCTGGTGGAATATTAAGTAACATCGTAATGATACTGCTTTATAAATATTTTAAGGATTCTGTGAGTTTGTGGACAATAAGTATATGTGGTGCTATATTTCATAATATCGGCCAACTATTCGTAGCTTCTCTGGTTGTAAAGGATTTTAGAATATATATTTATCTTCCAGTGCTTTTGGTATCCGCAGTAGTAACAGGATACTTTATAGGTCTCTGTACTAAGTTTTTAACAAAACATATAAATAAAATTCCTATGTTTAAAAACATTTAAAAAATATTGCTTTGCAATATTTTTTAAATGTTCATTGTTATTACTTCTTCAAAAATTCAGGTCCAGTCTTTGCTTCTTTCATGGTACTCTGGATATAATTAATGCTTTCATTCAATTTTTTTGTCTCCCAATCATCAAGTTCTGGAGCAATTCTTCTAATTATGCCATCTTTACCAATTAAACATGGCATACTGAGTGCTACATCACCATCATGGCCATATTCTCCTCTAAGAGTTGTACATGCTGGGTAGATACTTCTCTCATCTAAAGCAACACATTTTGCCATTGTCACAGCTGCCTGTGCAACACCAGCATTAGTCCATCCTTTTGCATTTAAAACATCATAAGCAGTCTTGACTACTTCCTGACCAATTTCTTCTGCATTAAGCTGTTTTATATCAGCATAATAAGAAGCAAGTTCTTTATACACTATGCCAGCAACATTCAGTTTACTTAAAACAGGAAATGCAGTCATACCATGTTCACCCATCATATAACCAGTTACAGACTTTGGATCAATGTGATAAAGGTTTGCAACTGTCTTTCTAAGTCTGGCAGAATCCAGCATTGTTCCTGTTCCAAAGATTTTTCCACTTGGATATCCAAATTCATTTTCAGAAATATATACCATCGTATCAAGTGGATTAGTAATAAAAATGATAACAGCATTCTTAGTATATTTGGTAATTTCAGTCATAACCTCACGTATAACACCAGCATTATGTGTAGTTAAAAGAGTTCGATCTGGCATAGCTTCTGGATGATCTGGGTCTTTTAATATACTGGGTCCTGCTGCGCAGATAATAATATCAGCATCTTCACACTGCTCATAGCCACCACTTGTAACTTCAATATTATTCATATAAGTCAACGCTGTAGCATGACTCTGATCTAGTGCTTCTCCATGAGCCACTCCTTTATCCAAGTCAATAACTCCAATCTTGCCAAAAAGACCAAGTTTCATAGCATCAGCAAGTACATAAGATCCAACATGTCCAACTCCAACAACTACTAGTTTTAATGGTTTCATATTTCCATCATTCCTTTCAAATATAACTATTCAAGATAAAGTAGTCATTCTTTTATCTTTGACTATGCAATATTCTAAATATTTCATTTATTCTAAGTATAACACTAATATAAAGTTTTTTACAAATATACATGCTTAAACAATTCAATCAAAGCATATAAGTATTTCTTTTAAAATATTTATTATCTTACATATCTAATGAATTAAAAATAGCTTAATCTATTATAGTTTTATAATATAAGCACTAATGTCTCTCAAAAAAAGTTAAAATTTAAACTGCCACTACATTTTGTGTCTCATGTTAGTTAAATTAGTATTTCCGTACCTGTTTTAATATACTGAATTTTATCACCTAAAGCAGCCTTTAATTTTCTATATGCTTTTTCTCCTGTACAATGTCCTATATATACCTTTTCTACATTTGAAGTAACAATTTCATTTATAAGTACATCAATTTGATCTTTAGATGCAGTTAATGATTTTATGATAGGAATCTTTACTAAATGAAATCCACCTATGACTGCTTTAATATTTGAATCCTTAAATTTACTTTTGGCAGTTCTTATCATATTAGCAGTACCATTGTGAGAACAGCCTGTAAATATACTTATATTATCCTGCTCCTTAATTACCATAATTAATTCATGTTGAAATTTATCTCTAACTAACTTAGATTCCTTCTTAACAAACATGTATTTATTTCCTTCAAGAATTTCATAATATCTATTTATATCTGTAATAATATAGATATCTTTCATTATCTCTGTAAAATCTTCTATATACTCAATTCTATTAGAATACTCCCTAAAAAACTCGCTACTAATACTAACATTTTTATTAAATAACATACAATGAAAATAGTATGCTTTTGAAGCCTCTGTTTTCATATATACTTTTGCTTTACTATTTATTTTTAAAAAGGATATTAACCCTCCACCATGATCTCCGTGTCCATGTGAGATCACTACAGCATCTACTTCTCTTAAATTAATGCCTAGCTTTTCTGCATTATGAATAAAACTACCTGTCCTTCCTGTGTCAAAAAGTATATGCTTATTATCTTTTTCTATATAAAGGCACAGTCCCTTTTCATTAATTAGATTATTTGAATCATCTTTAATATTTTCTATAAGCGTAATTATTCTCATAAAATTCCCTCTTTAAAAATAACTTTTTATTACTCATTAACATTTTAATCGTCTTATATTATAGCATTAAAAAGGTGGAAACTCATCAAAGAATTTCCACCCTTAAAATTACTATAATTAATTTTAGTTTTCTGACTTGTCTTTATTCTCAGCATTTGTTTTGTTTTCAGTGTTTGCTGCAATCTCCTGTTTAGCTGCTTCAACTACAGGCTTTACATCTCCAACTAGAGATTGGATAGCCTTTGTTGGGCACTTAGCTATACAAGTTGGATTATCACATTTTTCAGCACAAATACTATGATTTACTACAGCCAAATTATTTTCTATTACAATAGCTTCATGTGGACAGTTTCTCTTACAAAGTCCACATCCAAGACATCCTACGGTACATGCCTTACGTACTACTGCACCCTTGTCTTTTGAATTACAATTAACAGTTACATGACTACTAATTGGAAGCATTTCTATAACATGTTTAGGACAAACTGTTTCACATTTTCCACAGCCTGTACATTTATTCTCATCTATTATTGGTAATCCATTTTCTCCTAAAGTCATAGCATCAAATGGACAGTTTTTAACACAAGTTCCAAATCCAAGACATCCATGAGAACAAACTTTAGGTCCTCCTTGCAGCAAGCTAGCTGCTACACAATCTTGTATTCCTTCATAATTATAACTTCTAGTAGCCTTATCAGAGCAACCTTTACATTTTACATGTGATATTCTTGGTTCTGTTTCTTCTGCAGCTTTACCAGTTAATTCTGCAACTTGTTTAGCTACTATATCTTTACCTGGAATACAAAGATTAGGTGGTACATCTGGATTACTAACAACTGCTTCAGCATAAGCCTTACAACCAGCATATCCACAAGAACCACATTGACCTTTTGGTAAAACATCTTCAACTATTTCAATAAGAGGATTTACTTCCATAGCAAACTTTTTATTAGCAAAAGCTAATACAAAACCAAATACCAAACCAACACAAGTCATTACAATCAAAACTATAATTGAAGTTTCCATAATTAATCCTCAGCTCCTTTCTATAAAGCAATCATGCCGGAAAAACCAAGGAATGACAATGCTAACATACCAGCCAAAATAAACGCTATGCCAAGTCCTTCCAAAGGTTTAGGTACATCTGCTAAAGCTAATTTTTCTCTTAAACTAGCCATTAAAACTATTGCTAATGCAAAACCTACACCTGATCCAAGAGCATTTACTACGCTTTTTAAGAATCCAAAATTTGATTCTACATTTGTAACTGGAACACCAAGTACTATACAGTTTGTAGCAATAAGTAATAAGTAGATTCCCCACATATTATACAATGCAGGTGCATGTTTTTTTATAATCATTTCCAAAAGCTGAACAAAACTTGCAATTAAAAGTACAAATACAATTGTTCTTAAGAAAGTTAAACCAAATGGTGCTAATACAAAATGATAAACTATCCATGCAAGTGCTGAACTTAGCGTCAAAATAGAAGTAACTGCCATACCCATTCCTATAGAGGCATCAAGACTTTTAGAAACTCCAAAGAAAATACATAATCCTAAAAACCTTGTTAAAACATAGTTATTTACAAGGACAGCACTTACAAAAAGAGTTAAATATTCCATTATGCATTACCTCCTTCAGCTTGTTGTTTAGCCAGTTTTTCATTATGGATTTTAAATAGTGCAACTAAATATCCAATTAGCATAAATGCACCTGGAGGTAAAATCATCATCAATATTGGCTTATACCAAGTACCTAAAATTTGAACTCCCATTATAGAGCCCATTCCAAAGAACTCACGGATTACTCCAATAATAAGCATTGCAATAGTAAAACCTACTCCCATTCCTAGTCCGTCAAGCATTGATGGAAGTACTTTATTTTTAGAAGCAAAAACTTCTGCACGAGCTAAAATAATTGCAAAAACAACTACTAGGTCTAGATAAATACCTAATGCTTTAAACAACATTGGTGCATAAGCTTGTAATAATAATTCTACCACTGTAACAATAGTAGCTATAGAAGTAATATAAACTGGTACACGAACCTTAGGGTTAACCCATTTTCTAGTAAATGATACTGATATATTATTAGCAGTTATAACAAACATAACAGTAAGTCCCATAGTTAAAGCATTTTTTACTGTACTAGTTACTGCTAGTGAAGGACATAAACTAAGTGCAAGAACAAATATAGGATTTTCCATAACTACGCCTTTTTTAAATATTTTCCACAAATCACCCATTGTTATTTACCTCCTTTCAAGCTTTTAACGTCATCAACAGCCTCTTTAACACCCTTTGTAACTGCTCTTGAAGAAATTGTTGCACCTGTCATAGCCTGTATATTCTTAGTATTAGAAGGATCTTTTACTACTTCTAGATCTTCTGATTTCTTACCTTTGAATTCTTTTCTAAATGGCTCTTTAGATGCATTATCTCCAAGTCCTGGTGTTTCGTTAGCTGACTGTATGTTATAATCAATTACCTTATCATCATCTGTTACAGCTACAAGCATTTTAATTGCTCCACCATAACCTTTTGTTTCAACTGGAATAATATAACCTACAATTTTTTCACCACTCTTTGCAGTGTACCATCCTTCTTTTCCTTGAATTTTTTCAAACTTATCTGCATCAGAAATTAGGTTCTGCATTGATTTAACTTCAAGTGCCTTACTGTTCTTTACAGCTATAGGATGAGTTACAAAAAACACAGCTGCTATAATTATTCCTGATATAAAACAGGCTACTGTTAAATTCATAGCTATTTGAAATATACTATACTGTTTTTCTACATGCTGTTCTGCCATTTTTAATTACCTCCTTGCTCCGAATTTTTTTGGAGGGCATAGACGATCAATTAAAGGACTTACACAGTTCATAAGTAATAATGAATAACAAACGCCTTCTGGATATCCACCCTTTAATCTAATCAATGTAGTAATTAATCCTGCTCCAAAAGCAAATATGATTTGTCCTTTTCGTGTAATTGGAGTAGTAACCATATCAGTAGCCATAAAGAATGCTCCTATTATTAATCCACCCGCCATCATATGGAATACTGGATCTCCTGTAAACATACCTGATGGTCCAAATACCCAAGTTAAAATGCCAACTGTTGCTATCATAACAACAGGTACTTCCCAGTTAATATATTTTTTATAAATTAAATACAATCCTCCAAGAACTAATAAAACTGTTGAAGTTTCACCAATACAACCATTACGAGTACCTATAAATAATGCCTTATAAAGATTTGCTTGTCCTCCAAAAGTTTCAAGAAGTTTTGAATAACCTTGTAATTTTAAAATTCCTAAAGGTGTAGCACTTGTTACAGCATCAACACCAGAAGCACGAAGAACTGTCCAACTTGTCATAAATACTGGCCATGAAGCCATCATAGCTGCTCTACCTATGTGAGCTGGGTTAAATATATTGTAACCTAATCCGCCCATAGAATGTTTTGCTATAACTATGGCAATAAACGAACCAAATATAACCATATAAAATGGAACCTTTGGCGAAACGCACATTGCTATAAGTAATCCTGTTAAAACAGCACTACCATCACTTATAGTTATAGGTTTATTTCTTATTTTTTGTACAGCATATTCAAAAACTACTGCAGATACAATACCTGCTATAATTGAAACTAATGCATTAATTCCAAAATTCCAAATACCAAAAATAGCTGCTGGTACTAAAGTTGCATTAACAGTCCACATAATTTTAGAAACAGATTCTTCTGAACGAATATGTGGTGATGCAGAAACGGTAAATAGCTTGTCTTTTAATTCTACTTCAGCCATTAATATTCTCCCCCTTATTTCTTCTTTGCATTTTGAGCTGCATTTTGTGCCTTACAATATTTTATATATTGAACAATATTACGTTTAGCAGGGCATACATAAACACAACTTCCGCATTCTACGCAATCTAAAAGATTTGCTTCTTCTTTAGCTTGCTCGTATAAACCTCTTTCACCAAGAATACTAAGCTTACTTGGAACTAAGTGCATAGGGCATACCTCTACACAACGTCCACAATGAATGCATGCTGATTCTCTTCCTGAGTTAACATCTTTTTTACTTAAAGCTAATATTCCAGATACACCCTTAATTATAGGTAAATCTATATTAGCTTGAGCCATTCCCATCATAGGACCGCCCGAAAGTAATTTTTCTGGAGTTTCTGAAAAACCTCCACAATATTCTATTGCATCTGAAAATAGAGTGCCCACTCTTACTAAAAGATTTTTAGGCTCTTTTATAGCTCCACCACTAACAGTTGTAACTCTTTCTATTAATGGAATTCCTTTAAGTACTGCATCACTTATAGCTGCAACAGTACCAACATTTTGAACTACAACACCTACATCTGCTGGCAATCCACCAGATGGTACTTCCTTATCTACTAAAACTCTGATTAACATTTTTTCAGCACCTTGAGGATATTTTGTTGGAAGTCCAACAACTTGTACCCCTGTACCTTCAAATGCTTTTTGCATAACATCTATAGCATCTGGTTTGTTTTGTTCTATACCAACATAACCCTTATCAATGCCAAGAACCTTCATTGTTATTTTTACACCATTAACAATACGTTCACTTTGTTCAAGCATCATTCTATGGTCAGCTGTTAAATAAGGTTCACATTCAGCTGCATTTAGAATAAACGTATCAACCTTTTTATCTGGTGGTGGAGAAAGCTTAACATGTGTAGGGAAAGTTGCTCCTCCCATTCCAACAATGCCTGCCTCCTTAATAATACTTAGCAGTTCCTTTTTGTCTAACTTTTCCCAGTCATTTCTTTCCACAGGTATTCCTTCTACCCATTCATCTTTCCCGTCATTTTCAATAACAATTGCTTGGCACTTACCAAATACAGGATGGTTATAATCACCAATATCCACTACTGTACCTGATATTGAAGCATGAATATTAGCAGAAACAAAAGCGTCTGTTTTTGCAATAACCTGTCCTTTTTTTACTTCATCACCTTTTTTTACTATTGGTGAACAAGGCGCGCCAATGTGTTGTCTAACAGGAATTGTAACCTTATTGGGTACTGGTAGTACTTCTATAGCTTTGCCTGAAGTATAACTTTTTCTGTCATTAGGATGTACCCCACCTCGGAAACTTTTAAACATCTTTAAACACCTCTTTTACATAATTTTAATGATATAGTCTTTTATAAAGAAAATTTATATAAATTTAACTTTAAGCGAAAATTTAAAAACTTATTTAAATCTAAGATAAAATACGTGTAATTGTAGGTTTCATTTTTTCATCTTTGTTAGCAGCTCTATCAAAAAATTTTATATATATAATAGATAAAATAAATGCTAACACACCACCAATTACTTCACACACTACAGTATCTTGTGCAATCTTTTTAGCTACAAATCCTCCAATTAATGCACCTATAAAAACCGACATAAGAGGTAAAATATAAACTACAAAAGCTGCCTTCAACATATTTACTTCTTTAATTTCAAAACTGACACGTTGTCCTGGTTTAGCTCCAATAGTATTTATTGCATCTACCACCATAGCTTTATCTCCTGGACAAGCTCCACAATTTTTGCAATCACCATGTCTATTAGCTTTAACTTTAGCTATATCTCCTATTGTTTGAATCACAACTCCTTCTGTTTCTTTATTCACACTTCTCACCCCTTTAAAATCTTATTTACTTTATTAAGTAATAAATTTTATACTATTACTAATTATTAATACTTTAATTTTTCATGTATATGCATAATTTTGATATAAAATTTATTTGCCTTAAATTTTATTATAGGCCTGTACTAATTAAATTTTCCATTCTGTACTAATATAAAAAAATTGCTGTTATAGTAATGTTAAAATGTTTTAATATAAAAGATTATCTTTTATATTATAAATTTGTCCAAGTACAATATTTGCAATTTTAATGTTACTTTTTTAATTTTACATCATATAAAATTAACTTTTATATTTTTTATATAACAGAACTTGACCCTCTAAGTCTAATTATACATGTTAAAAATTTAATTACAATATGCTTTTGCAAACGCTTACGAAAAAATTGTGTGTAAACTTAATTTTTATTACAAGTTCATCATTATTTTTACATTTAAGCATTTTATTTCATGTTTTTTTTATATATATTGTAAGTTTTTCTAAAATAAACATACATTAATGCTATTTTATTAATATTTTAGCATAATATATTGCTTTTTTTACTTGGTGAAATTACATTTTTTTGATGTAATTCATTTTATTACAATGTTAAATTTAAATCAATCTAAACTTATTTTTCTAGTCTTTCCTCAATAAATTCAAATTTTCTACTACAAATTGTATATGTTAATAAATTTCACATGAACCTTAACAATTTTTCTTATTGTGCAATATTTTCTCCTTTACATTTCATTTATCATTATATTTACTGGTGAGCTAGGCGTACCTTTTTTATTTAACTTTTGTTGTTATACTTTCTATATTACATTCTATATTATTTAAATTAACCGGGAATTTTATTGTATTACATAATATATGCTTTCATTGTTATAGTCTTTATGTTCTAGTATTAGAGCATTAGTTTTATTGAATTAACACCTTTTATATTATAAATTATTTCTGAATAAAAAATTTATTTTTTTTTATTATTTTCAATAAATTAATTGCTATTAAAAACATAATTCTTTTTGTATTCAAAGGAAGGCTTTTTATTGATCAATACATAACTTTTTCAGTTAAAATTTTATACTAATTAACATAATATTATTGTTAAAATTATATCTGAGTAATCTTACAATGTATTTTGTAAATTTTTTGTTAACATTGCTTTAAGATCATATAAATTATGAAATAAATATAAAAAATTGGCATATGCTTTTTTTATGTATAGCATTTTAACTATAACATCTTATAAGCATACACCTTTACATGTAAATACTTAAAATGGAATTTAATATATTTATTTATAGTGTTTCATAATAAAATTCCATATTTTGCTCCTATTATAATTGTTTGATGCAATAAGATTTGATTTATAAATTATATTTTCATCTTCATATATGCAAACATTTCCTACTTTATCCCCTTTTTTAATAACCCCATCTATTTTTTCTGGTTTTACAATTTTAACACTATAATTAACTTTATTTTTCAATGGTATAATAATATCATCCTCATATTCCAAATTTAAAACATCCTTATGCAAATTTATACTTCCAGCATTTTCTCCTTTAGAAAATATCCTTTTAAATTCATAGTTTTTATTAACATAATCATAAATTTTCTTTGTTTCCTTCCATCTTTCTCTACAATTTAAAACTACAACAATAACATCATTTCCTTGTACTTTACTTGAAGTTACCAAACACTTACCTGCCTTACCTGTATATCCTGTTTTTACACCGTTAGCTTCAGGCAATTGCCACAATATTTTATTTATATTATGATAACTTCTTGTAAAATTATATGTTTTTCCATCTACATCTTTAGAACTTACAATGTCATTAAAAAGCTTAATTTCCTTAGCTTTTGCAGTAATAAGCGCTAAGTCGTAAGCTGTTGTGTAATGATCCTCATAATCTAATCCGTGTGGTGAATGAAAATGTGTATTCAAAACACCTATTTCACTAGCGTATTCATTCATAAGCTGTACAAATTCCTCAACACTTCCACTTACACCTTCTGCAATAGCTATAGCTGCATCATTCCCAGACCTAAGCATTAACCCATACAAAAGCTCTTTTAATGATATTTTTTCTCCTTTCTTAAAACCTACCGTAGATCCTCTTATGCCAGCTGCTTTTCCCGATATTTCTATTTTCCTTTCTAAATCACCATATTTTATAGCTACCAATGTAGTCATTATTTTAGTTGTACTTGCCATTGGAACTAAGGTATATGCTTTTTTTTCATAAAGTACTACTTTAGATTTACTATCTAATGCTATAGCATATCCAGCATCTACATATATATCTTTAGTAACATTTTCTTTGCCATTATCATTACTATTTTCTAAAGCTCGCACATCTATTGGCATAAATAAAGTTACTATAAATACTGTTAAAATTAATATATTAATATATTTAAATTTATTTTTCACAGATAACATTCCTCCTTTCAAATATAGTTTTATTTTTGCAACTAAGTATATAATTATTTTCTCATTTAATATTTAAATTAACCCATAAATTTTTTCTATCCAGTTATATAAATTCCTTTAATGGATATAATTATTAATGAACATGGTTATTGAATTTTAATATTCTATAAACTCAAATATATAAAGGGATAGTTATTAGAGGAATTTTGGAGGAAAATTTAGTGCTAATTATTTTTAGTATTATTATTTTAATATTGTTAATACCAATACCAATTATGTTTAAAATTAAATATGTAGACAAAAAATTATGTATATACATATATAATATAGAGTTGATTTCAAAATTTAAATCTTATGAAAAAGAAGATGAAAATAAAAATAAATTAAATTTTTATTTTGAAGATATAAAACTACTTTTACATTTATTGAATAGGAATAAATTCAAACCTACCCTTAGATTTAAACTTAATCTTCAATATGGTCTAAATGATGCTGCCTACACAGCTATATGCTATGGACTATTTTGTGCATTATTTCCTTTAGTAATAAAATTATTAAATTATCCTTTTAAAATAAAAAAACATTCTATTTGTATCGTACCTGATTTAAAGAAGTTTATTTTAAAATTAGAATTAAACAGTATAATTTTTGTTAATTTTGCTAAAGTTATTTATATAATATATATAATATATAAGGTCTGGAGAATAAATCAAAAAACAATTCTTAGTAAAACTTAAACAAATGGAGGAATTTATTATGGATAGTCATCCTATAGAAAATTTAATGAAAAGTACTATGGAAAATATTAAAGATATGATAGATGTTAATACCATAGTAGGTGATGCTGTAGAAGCCAAAGATGGAACTTTGATCATTCCAATATCTAAAGTTTCTTTTGGTTTCGCTTCTGGAGGAAGTGAATTTGATAATAGAAATACAGGTGATACTGGATCTAATTATCCTTTTGGTGGCGGTTCTGGTGCAGGTGTTACTGTAAAACCTGTAGCTTTTCTAGTTACAAAACAAGATTCTGTAAGGCTTTTGTCATTGAATCAACAAAATACTTATGATAAAATAATCGACTCCATTCCTCAAGTAATGGATTTTATCAAAAACATAACTAAAGAGAAAAATACAGAAAATCATAAAAAAGATTCAAAAGAACAATCTAAAGAAGAATCTAAAGGAGATTCTAAAGAAACATCTGAAGAAAAACAAACTGAAAAAAATTCTAATGAATAATATTAAAGATTAGCCGATTTAATTATGTAAATCAGCTAATCTTTAATATTTAATCCTCAATTTTTTCTTCATCTATATTATCACCAATTAAATCATCTAAATATGGTATACTATTAAGGTCTTCTAGGCCAAAATACTTTAAAAACTCTTCAGTAGTACCATATAATATAGGTCTACCGGGCACATCCAACCTTCCTGATTCCTTAATTAAACCCTTCTGCACAAGAGTAGTTAAAGCTCTATCACTTTTTACTCCTCTTATTTCATCTATATCTATCCTTGTTATTGGCTGTTTATATGCAATAATAGCCAAAGTTTCCAAAGCTGCTTGGGACAACGACTGCCTTGAATTTGTGCCTAAAAGCTTTTCTACATAATCACTATTTTTTGACTTAGTAACCAATCCATAGCTTTCATTTACTTTTATTATTGTTATACCCCTAGATTCTTCTTCATAATGTTTTATCATTTCTGCCATTAATTCTTTTGTAAACTTTATACTGCACTCTATTATTGAAGCTATTTGTTTTATATCTATTGGTTCACCTGATACAAATAGCAGAGATTCTATTATAGAAAAGTATATATTCTTAGATGATGCCTCTTCTATCTCCATTTGATTTATATTAATATCCTTCATTATTATTTATCCTTTCCACATAAATTTCTTTAAAATTATTTTCTTGAACTACTTTTATAACTCTCAATTTCATAAGCTCTAATAAAGCAAGAAATGTAACTACTACTTCCATTTTGTGAGAACAATGTTTTACTATATTAGAAAAAACAATTCTTTTATCATTTATCATAATTTCCTTCAAGTAGTCAATTTTATCTTCTATCTTAAACCTGTCCAATGGAATTTCTTTATCAATTACATTTTCAGTATTTATTTTATTTTTATATACATTCATGAGTTTGCCATAAATCTCAAACAAATGAAGCATAGTTACTCCTTTAAGGAAATCTTTTGGATCAAAACTCTTATTCTTTTCCTCTATTATTTCTGGTTTTTTACTGAACATTCTTCCTATTCCTTGCTCCCTATCCTTAAAAAATTTAGCACTTTCCTTAAACTTTCTATATTCAATAAGCTTGTTTATTAATTCCTCTCTAGGATCCTTTTCATCACTATCTACTGCATTTTCATCAATTTTAGGTTTTGGTAAAAGCATCTTTGACTTTATTTCGATTAGTGTAGCTGATATTACTATAAATTCCGAAGTTATTTCAAGATCCATTTCCTCCATAGCTTTTACATACTCCAAGTACTGGTTGGTGATATCATATATCTTGATATCATATATATCCATTTTATTTTTTTTTATTAAATGAAGCAATAAATCAAAAGGGCCTTCAAAATTTTCTATTTTAATGTTTAAAGACATTTTATCTCTCCTAATTCCAAACACTTATAAATTAAAAATATTGCTTCGCAATATGCTTAAAGTATAAAATTTCATTGTTTAAGTATCTGTATTAATTATCTACAGTATTTAATTATAAGTCAACCTCTTTATTTTTACACATTTCTACTCATAATCAAAAAAATTAAATTTTCAATGGCTTTAAAACCATTGAAAATTTATATTTAAACCCCTCTATCTAATATTCTTACAAAATTATCTCTTAAGTTTCCAATAATTCCTGGTTTTTTCACATCTCGATCGCTATAAAGCTTAACTTTTCCTACTACTTTACCTTCTACATATACTTCACAATATCCTACAATTTCATTAGATTTATATTCTTTTTTGTCTTTATCTATAACTACTTTTTTGCTTACCTTAGCATCTTTTCCTCTTTCTAAAACTACACTAAAATCATCTTGTGCTTTTGCTATAAAGAATCTATCTCCCTTTCTATTTAAATTTACTTTTTCAACATCTTTTCCTTTTTCTATAAGTTTTTTATTTTCATATTTTGAAAATCCATAATTCATAAGCATACTTGCATCTTTATTTCTCACTTTATATGTAGGAGATCCCATTATTACAGCTAACATTCTCACTCCATCTCTTGTAGCAGTTGCAGATATGCAATATTTAGCTTCATCAGTAAACCCTGTTTTTAAGCCATCACAGCCTTTAAAAAATCTTACAAGCTTATTATGATTTACTAAACCTATAGGACTTTTTCTTCCTTCAGATATAGTTTCCATATATGTACCTGTATACTTTAATATATCTGGATGTTTTAACAGTTCTCTTGACATAATAGCTATATCATAAGCTGTAGTAACATGCCCTGGTGAACTCAATCCTGTACAGTTATTAAAATTAGTATCCTTCATTCCAAGCTTATGAGCTCTTTCATTCATAAGTTTAACAAAGCCTTCCTGACTGCCTCCTAAATATTCTGCCATAGCAACAGCTGCATCATTACCAGATGCTATACCTATTCCTTTTATTAATTCCTCTACAGTTCTTACTTCTCCTGTATCAAGAAGCATAGAACTTCCACCCATCTTTTTCGCATTTTCACTTATAGTAACCTTATCAGATAATTTTATTTTACCTGAATCCACACTTTCCATTGTTAAAAGCATAGTCATAACCTTTGTAACTGAAGCTGGTGCTAATTTTTCATGACAGTTTTTTTCATAAATTATTTTGCCACTTAAAGGCTCCATAAGTAATGCTGATTTAGCATCTACTTTCATTAAGTTATCTTCAACCTTAGTATTTGCTCCTGGTTCAGCTTTAACTGCTTTTGTAAAAATACCTAAAATTAAAGATAAAATTAGTATTATGCTTAATAAAGTTTTCTTTTTCATCTTTCATTTCCTCCTTTCTTCAAAATGTATTTTTTCCCGAAACTAATAATATTATGAGGAAATAAAAAATATTGCTTGACAAATTTAAAATTTGTATAAAAAATAGTGTATATTTTTATTGTAAAAAATTAATAAAGCCAGAGAATATAACTCTGGCTTTAGCAACCTCTATGCTCTGGGATGTGATTTTTTATATACCTCTGCAATTTTATTCTTTCTAGAAATAGAAGAATATATTTGAGTTGCTGATAAATCTTTATGTCCAAGCAGCTCCTGTACAGACTTTATGTCAGCCCCATTTTGAAGTAAATGAACTGCGAAAGAATGCCTTAGGGTAAATGCATTTATATGTTTATCTACTCCTGCCGCCTTTGCATAATATTTTACTATCTTCCAAAATCCCTGTCTGGTCATTTGAATTCCTCTTAAATTTATAAAAAGCAGATCTAAATTATATATATTAATTTGTGATCTTATTTTTAAATATTCCTGTAAACATTGTATGGCAATAGACCCTATAGGTATAATTCTTTCTTGATTTTTTGAACCTTTACATTTTATATAAGCAAGCTTTAAATTTATATCATATATAGTAATATTTAAAATTTCTGTAACCTTCATACCAGTGGCATAAAGTACTTCCAACATAGCTTTATCTCTTATGCCTTTATTTGTGCTTAAATCTGGTGCCGAAAGAAGTGTATCCACTTCTTCTACAGTTAAAATTTTAGGAATATTATGTTTAACTTTTGGTATTTCATAATTAATCATAGGATTTTCATTTATAAATCCTTTAATTGCAAGATACTTGTAAAAATTTCTAAGAGAAACTATATTTCTTATAATAGAAGAAGTAGCTCTTCCTTCTTTTTGCAATTGCTGAACATATGCCATTATAGAAACTACTTCTATTTCCACTACATTTTCATTTCTCTCTTTTATAAAATTATAAAACTTACTTATATCTCTTACATAAGCATCCATGGTATTTTTGCTTACTTTCTTTTTTTCTAAATTTTCAATGTATTTTAACAAAACTTTATCCATATCTTTCCCCATCCTTTAGAACAGTTTACCAAAGCCCTAAAAATTTATTAAAAACAATAATATAATTATTGAGGATATCAATATTTCTATGAACTAAGTTATTTACTAATATACTATTATCATAAATATTAGGCTTATTTATAAAATTATAAAAAACATAATCTAATAATTTGGGTAAAAACAATCCTAAAACTATTAATATAAAGAAGCATTTTAGTACAGTTATTGTAAAGTCATACATTTTCTCATCTATATTCATATTATAATGCTCCCAAGACTTGCTATAATAAGTTTAACTATATTAGGAGTTACATATGTTTCCATAAGAAAACCTATAAACATAACTGCAGCTACTAGCAAAAATGATAAGGAATATGATGTAACCATAACCCAAATATTAGATGTCCATTGTCTATTAGATTTATCTTTTAGTATTGCCATAGAAAAATCCATAGCAACTACTGAAGCCAATATAAAGCATGGAATATATATTATGTTTTGTGGCAATACTCCAAGAAGTGAAAACATCATCCCTTTCATTCCCATTCCATTTACCATAAAACTTATAGTAAATCCTATGGTAAACCCCTTTATAATATCTATAATTAAAATGATAGGAATTCCTATCATAGTAAGACCAAGAAACCACATTGCGAGTAAGATAGGAACATTACTTTTTAATGTTTCTGAGAATATAGATTTATAGCTTATATTTCCTGAATTAATGGCAGTATTAAAATTTTTAATGTAGCTTAAAAGATCTGTTTTATCAAAGCTTCCCATGTACCTTACACTGTACATTCCTAATACTATCCCTGTACATATACATAGAAGACTTATGATATACAGCCAAAAATTACTTTGTACATGCTTATTTAAAAGTCCTAATACTTTGTTTTCTGACATAATTTCATCCCCCTTTTGTTAATCACCTTTTTTAAATATCTATGAAAAACAAAAGAGTTATATGCATACATTACTCCATCATAAAAGCACTTATAGTTTTAGCATCTATTATTTCACCTTTTTTTATCATTTCTTTTACAATATCTATTTTTAATTCCTTTACATTTATAAATTCATCTTCGTCCTGTAATCCTGTGCTTCCCTTATATAAATCCTCTGCCTTATATAGATATATATATTCATCACAAAATCCAGGACTTGTAACTATTTTTCCTAAATAACTAAATTTATTTGCCTTATATCCTGTTTCTTCTTCAAGCTCTCTTATACCGCAAATTTTTGGTTCTTCACCTCTTTCAATTTTTCCTGCTGGCAGCTCCAATAAGTTTCTTTCTAAAGGTTTTCTAAACTGCTCTACCAAAAGTATAGTATCTTTGTCTTTATATGCAAGTATAGCCACACCACCAGGATGATTTATTATTTCTCTTTTTGCCTCTTTTCCATTAGGAAGTTCAACGGTTTTCAAATTAACTTCAATAATTTTACCTTTATATATATTTTCATTGAGTAAAGTTTTTTCTTCAAACTGCACCTTATATTACCTCCAAATTTCATAAATAATGCGTGTAAACTTTTCTCTTATTTAATTTAATTAAATTAATTTTATACTTTACATATATACTTGTCAATTATAGGAATATCATTAAACTTTTTATTTATAAATACTACACTACCCTCTAGACAATATTAAAACATTATTATCTAGAGGGTAGTGCTAATTCATTTTTCATTTTCATATTTGACTTTCAATCTTCTTTACAAGCCTTTTGTAATTTCTTATAATTTCCTTTACTTCTTCTTCTTTATCCTGATCATCTGCTAATTTATCCCTTAGATCATTAATTCTACTTATTAATAAATCCTTTATGTTTTTAATTTCTTCAATATCTAAATCCAGTTTCATAGTATCACCTTCCTTTTGTTAAAATATTATGTCCTTAATTCATTTTTTAGAATATTATATTTTTAATTTTATAACATTTTTTACACAACCTATTACAAAATTTTTATTATTTTCTCAAGCAAATAACCAATTATAGTTGAAATTTACTTTTTATATTTATATGTTACACTTATTTAACAATTTATTCAATATACAAAATAGAAATGATAAAGTAAAAAAACAATAACTTTAAAATAACTTTATTAATAAGATAAAATGAGTATTTGTTAAATTTAGATCTAAACATAACAAATACTCATTTTTAGAAATTTTTTATTTATATTATATTTATAAAAGACTATGAACTTACACCTATTGTTCTACTATTGTTCCACTATTGCCCATTAGTGCATCTTTTGCTCTACTTAGAGATGCAATTAAAGTTTTTCTTCCTTTTTTAGATGCAGCAAACTTAATTGCAGCCTTTACTTTAGGAAGCATACTTCCTGGAGCAAATTGTCCTTCATCTATATACTTTTCAGCATCTTTTATGCTCATAACTGAAAGATTCTTTTGATTTGATTTACCAAAGTTTACAGCTACTCTATCTACTGCTGTTAAAATTAATAACATATCAGCATCTAAATCTTCAGCAAGCTTCTCAGAAGCAAAATCTTTATCTATAACTGCTGCTACCCCATGAAGAAAACCTTGTTCGTCTTCTACCACAGGAATACCACCGCCTCCGACAGTTATAACTACTTGTCCTTCATTTACTAATGTTTTTACAGTATTAAGTTCAACTATTTTTTCAGGTTGAGGAGATGCAACAACTCTTCTATACCCTCTACCAGCATCTTCTACCATTATATAACCTTTTTCTTTTTCTAAAGTCTTAGCTTCTTCTTCATTATAAAAAGGCCCAATTGGTTTAGTTGGTTTTTGAAAGCCTTTATCATTTTTATCAACAACAACTTGAGTAATTATTGAAGATACTGGCTTACTTATATTTCTTCTCTTTAATTCATCCTTTAAAGCTTGTTGTATGTGATATCCAATCATCCCTTGGCTCATAGCACCACAAACGTCAAAAGGCATAGCTGGTGTTACCTTGCTAGCATATTCATTTTGTATAACAAGCCTACCGACTTGAGGACCATTGCCATGAGCTATAATAAGTTCATGACCTTTTTCTATCATATCTGCTAAGTATATAACAGTTTCTTTAACAACTTCTAATTGTGATTCTGCAGTTGCTGGTTTTCCTTCAGCTTGCAAAGCATTTCCACCTAGTGCTACTACAATTCTCATTATTATTACCTCCAAAACATTAAATAATTATATTATTTTCCGAGTGTTGCAACCATAACAGCTTTTATAGTGTGCATTCTGTTTTCAGCTTCATCAAATACTACTGAATGTTTGCCTTCAAATACTTCATCTGAAACTTCTAATTCTTTTAATCCGAATTTTTCATAAACTTCTCTTCCAACCTTAGTATTTAAATCATGAAATGCTGGAAGACAATGTTCAAATATTACCTTATCATTTCCTGTTAACTTAACCATTTCCATGTTTACTTGGTATGGTTTTAATAGGTTTATTCTTTTTTCCCATACTTCTGCTGCTTCTCCCATTGATACCCAAACATCTGTATAAAGAACATCCGCATTCTTTACTCCTTCTGCTACATTATCAGTAAGAGTTATTTTTGCTCCAGTTTCTTTTGCTACTTCTCTGCATTTCTTAACTAGATCATCTTCTGGAAATAATTCCTTTGGTGCTACTATTCTGAAGTCCATTCCCATTTTTGCTGCACCTATCATTAAAGCATTTGCCATGTTATTTCTTCCGTCTCCTGCATATGCAAATACTATTTTATTTAATGGCTTGTCTATGTGTTCTTCTATTGTTAAGAAATCAGCCAATATTTGTGTTGGATGATCCTGTGTTGTTAAACCATTCCATACTGGTACTCCAGCATATTTTGCTAATGTTTCTACTACTGATTGGTCAAATCCTCTATATTCAATACCATCATACATTCTTCCAAGTACTCTTGCTGTATCAGCTATAGATTCTTTTTTACCCATTTGGCTTCCTGTTGGTCCTAAATATGTAACATGTGCTCCTTGATCAAGTGCTCCTACTTCAAATGAACATCTTGTTCTTGTAGAATCTTTTTCAAATAATAAAACTATATTTTTTCCTTTTAGTGTTTGTTCTTCTGTTCCTGTATATTTAGCTCTTTTTAAATCTTTTGCTAAGTTGATCATATGTTGAATTTCCTTTGGTGTGAAATCCATCAATGTTAAAAAATTTCTGTTTCTTAAATTAAATGCCATCTGTTCATTTCTCCTTTACATTGTACCTTTATATTATTAACCACCTGGGTGGTTAATACCGATATCTTGATTATATACACTTAAATATTCTTTGTCAATTACTTATTTTAGAACATAATTTATATAATCAGAATAAATATTCAACTTATTGATATAATTATAAATTGAAATAATATTAGAGTTTTTAAAATTACTATCATTGATGATTTGAATAGAAGCATTAACTTTTTATAAATATTCAAAAATATTTTTATGTAATTTAAATATATAGGCATAAACTTTGACTATACATAGATAAATAAAAATAAGTTTATTAATAGCAACATAAATCTTTATACTATTATGTAACACTCCAATTAATTTAAATGAATTGTTAAGTAAAACTTAAGATAGTTAAGTATTTGACAAAAGATGGGTATATGGATATAATCAAAATAGTTTATAAACCACCTGAGTGGTTTATAAACTATTTTGTTATATTTTTTAAGGGAGGTATTGTAATTATGTTAAAAATATTGTCTACATTCATGTTAATATCAATTATAATCAACTTAATACTAGTATATAAAATTTATAAATTTTCAAGAAAAAAGGAATTAGAAAATTTAAATATTGTTAAAATAAAAGATTTAGATACAAATAAAATTGATGATTGTATTACGCTGTTTCTTAAATTTATAAATGATATAATAAAGTATAGTGAATATCTATTATTAAGTGTAAAAGATATAAGTAAACAAAGTACTGCATTAACAGATAACTCTGAGTTACACATTACTAACTTAGAAAAAACTAAAACTCAACTTGAGGACATGCATAATAAATTAAGTAACAATTTAAAAATATCTGAAGAAATTAAAGACACATTTGGAATAGTAAATAGTAGTGTAATAGAAAGGCAACAACAGATTATACATAGTATAAATGAATATAAAGTTGTTCAGGAAAATATGAAATTATCTAAAAAATCAATAGATGATTTAGTTAGTTATACTATAGAAGTTAAAGGAACTATAAATAATATAAATACAATTTCTAAACAAATAAATATGCTAGCACTTAATGCATCTATTGAAGCCTCCAGGGCAGGAGAATATGGAAAAGGTTTTTCAGTTGTAGCAGATGAAATCAAAAAACTTTCTAATGAAACCAATGAAGCTACTAATGATATATTTAAAGTCCTAAATAATATTAACAAAAGTGCAATAACAACTCAAACCGATGTTACAAAAACAATAAACATATTAGATTCCCAATCTTCCATGTTACAGCAAACAGTAAATTCAATAGATGAAATAGTTCAAATAGTTATAAAGACATTATCTAATGTTGAAACATTAACAAATAAAAATGTTGAGTCAAATAATACATGTTCAAATGTAAATTCTACAGCATCTTTAGTTTTGAAATCCATTGGAAACGATATGAGTACAATTAAACAAATAGATGATTCTCTAAAAAATGAAAATAAATGTGTTGAGAAGTTAGTTAACAGTACCAGTGAGTTTAAATATTTAAGTAAAAATTTGTTTCATCTTTTAGAAGAGGATGAAAATACAATAATAGCGGTGACTGAAGAATATCCTCCATTTGTTATAGAGAGTAAAGATATTAATAATCAAGGTATAGATATTGATATAATAAGGGAAATTTGTAATAGAAATAATATTAATTTTAAGCTATTTTTTGCACCTTTTGACTTATCTCTTGAATTAGTAAAGGATGGATCAGCTCATATTATCTCAACTTTGTCTTATACTGAAGAACGAAGTAAATTTATAAACTTTACAAATCCATATAGAGATGAAAATAGATTTATACTTATTACAAATACTGATAATACAAAAGTATTTAATTGTTATGATGATATAAAAAAATGCAGAGTAGGCATTATTAGTATGTATACCTATCCATATAATTTCTTAAATGATAAAGATATTATTAAAGATAAAAACTATAAACTTGATACTTTATTTTATAAACTTTCAAAGCATCAAATTGATGCTATATTATTAAACGAATACATAGGAACGTATTATATAAACTTAAATAAAATCCAAGATAAAGTTAATGTTTCTAAGTATATTTTGGAAGCTCATGAAAACTTTGATGCAAGACTAGGATTATCTAAAAAGAAAAATACTGAAGAATTGACACAAATATTTAATGAAGGGTTAAAAAATTTATCAAAAGAAGGTATACTAAAAAAAATTGAAAGTAAATATATAGACTTTACTTATAGTGAGTAATACTTATAGCATAAGAATACGTTATTAAATTGATACTAAAAAGGAGCCTTCAATGCTCCTTTTTAGTTAAGTATTAAACTTTCCTATACTATCTTTTGCTTTAATTTAATTATTCTTTGTAATAACTTTCTTAAAAGTTTTTTCTTTAATTAAGAAGTCTGTATAAAATCCAATATACTTTTATTTATATTGGATTTTACACAGACTATTTTATATTCTGTCTTTAAATATAAATAAATTGATTTTTTTATCGTAAATTAATCTTATCCTATCGGTAAGTCTTGCCTTATTTTTTCTAAATTAAATCCAAATTCATTATCTAATAAATCTCTATATTTTGAATATATTTCTGATATATATATATCATGAGTTATAAAACATTCAGTGGAAAGCATAAATGATTTGTTTTGTGTCCATACAGCACTGCTATCTTCCTCTTTAAATATTGCAAATAAACTTTCAGAGTAATCTGTTACTAAACATAACCATCTTCCATTTTTATCAGCATCTTCTTCCATACCATACATTTCATGGTAATACACTTTTCCTATTTCATTTTCTATATTTCCATATGCAACACAAACTATATTTACTCCTCTATCTTTCGCTTCTAGCAAATCATTATAGAACAATTTGTAATTATTTGCCCAAATATCTAAGTAAATACTTTTTTTAGCATTTCTAATCATATGCCTTATTCTATCATTACACTGGGTTTCTCCTTGAAGATGCCACATATAATCAACATATTTGTTGTTATTTATATTATTCATATTTTCCTTTAAATATTTTATAGTATGTTCTGTTTCCTTTTTATATCTATTCAAAAATTCTTCTAATGGAACTGGAACATATTTGACTGGATCAGATCCACTCAGTATCAACATACCCTTACTAGCAAGTTTATTGACTGTATCATATATTTTAGATTGTGGAACCCCAGATCTTTTTCCTATTTCGTAAGCAGTAATTTCAGGAGTTTCTAACAACGTTACATAAACCTTAGCTTCATATTTATTCAATCCCAACTTAGTAAATTCATCAATTACATTAGACTCTTTATCCTTCATAAATACTTGTCCTCCAAAATCTTATAGTATAAATATTTTTCAAAATATTTAATTGAAATTGCAATATATATACATTATTTCGTATATATATTATCACAAAAATAAAAACTGTGCAAAACTTAATCATAGATTATTAATCTATGTATTAAAAATTTGCACAGTTTATTTGTAAAAAAGTAAAATATGTACTACCTAACTTAATTTACCTGTTAACACCATGTATAAAGCAATAATACCTGCAACTAAAATTACTGCTGCTAATATTTTTTCATATGATAAGAATACATTCTCTCCTTTTTCCTTCTTAGCTTTAATGAAGAATGGTATTCCTACTGCATATACTATTATGATCATTATACTTTGAGTTCCCGCAGCATATACAAGCCAAGTGGCATAAACACTTGATATTACAGCTATTACAATATCTTTAGTTCTTCCATTTGAATTTTCATTATAAGTTTCACCTGAAGCTGATAATTTCCATCCATACAATCCACTAAATAAGTATGGAATTAATATAGCTGCACTTGCAATAGAGTATAACATTTGATATGTACCATTAGAGAATAAAGTAAGTATCAATGAAAATTGAACCACTATATTAGTAAGAGTTAGAGAATTCATTGGTGCAGCATTTTTATTTTGTTTAGAAAATATTTTTGGAAAAACGCCATCTTTAGCAGCTACATATGGAATTTCTGCTGCTAGAAGAGACCATCCTAATATAGCTCCAAGTAATGATATTACTAATCCTAGATTTATTATGGCTGCTCCCCATTTTCCTACAATAGCTTCAAGTACATATGCCATTGATGGAGTATCCAGCTTAGATAGTGATGCTTGATTCATTACACCTAATGATAATACTGAAATTAAAACATATATTACAAGAGTTCCAATCAATCCCATTACTGTAGCTTTTCCTACATCACTTCTATTTTTAGCTCTTCCTGAAAGAACAACAGCTCCTTCTATACCAATAAATACCCATGTAGTTACAAGCATTGTACTTTTTACTTGCTGCATAACACTACCTAAATTTGGGTTTGTCTTTCCCCAAAAATCTAATGCAAATATATTAACTTTAAAAGATATAATAATTACAATTAGGAATAAAAATATAGGTACTAATTTGCCTATGGTTGTTACTATATTTATAAGTGCTGCTCCTTGTATACCTTTTGATATTAATCCTTGAACACCCCATATAAGAATTGATGCACAAACTATGGAAAGTATATTATTTCCTTTTCCAAAAGCAGGTATAAAATATCCTAAAGCTCCAAATAACATTACCAAATAGGATACGTTTCCAATTAATGCGCTTAACCAATAACCCCATGCAGAGTTAAATCCCATGTACTCTCCAAATCCAGCTTTGGCATAGCTATAGACGCCTCCATTTAAGTCGGGTTTTCTATTAGCAAGGTTTTGGTATACAAATGCAAGGGCTATCATTCCAACTCCAGTAATAACCCAACCTATAATAATAGCTCCAGCACTAGCTCCCTTTGACATATCAGCTGGTAAACTGAAAGCTCCTCCACCAATCATTGAACCAATAACTAAAGCAATAAGCGAAAATAATCCTAGTTTGTTTTCCTTTTCCAAATTTAAACTCCCCTTTTTTATGTTTAAACTATGTTATCAGTGTCACCTGATAACATAGTTTAAAATTCATATTATTTTCCTAATGTTGCAACCATAACGGCTTTTATAGTGTGCATTCTGTTTTCAGCTTCATCAAATACTACTGAATGTTTGCCTTCAAATACTTCATCTGAAACTTCTAATTCTTTTAATCCGAATTTTTCATAAACTTCTCTTCCAACCTTAGTATTTAAATCATGAAATGCTGGAAGACAATGTTCAAATATTACCTTATCATTTCCTGTTAACTTAACCATTTCCATGTTTACTTGGTATGGTTTTAATAGGTTTATTCTTTTTTCCCATACTTCTGCTGCTTCTCCCATTGATACCCAAACATCTGTATAAAGAACATCCGCATTCTTTACTCCTTCTGCTACATTATCAGTAAGAGTTATTTTTGCTCCAGTTTCTTTTGCTACTTCTCTGCATTTCTTAACTAGATCATCTTCTGGGAATAATTCCTTTGGTGCTACTATTCTGAAGTCCATTCCCATTTTTGCTGCACCTATCATTAAAGCATTTGCCATGTTATTTCTTCCGTCTCCTGCATATGCAAATACTATTTTATTCAATGGCTTGTCTATGTGTTCTTCTATTGTTAAGAAATCAGCCAATATTTGTGTTGGATGATCCTGTGTTGTTAAACCATTCCATACTGGTACTCCAGCATATTTTGCTAATGTTTCTACTACTGATTGGTCAAATCCTCTATATTCAATACCATCATACATTCTTCCAAGTACTCTTGCTGTATCAGCTATAGATTCTTTTTTACCCATTTGGCTTCCTGTTGGTCCTAAATATGTAACATGTGCTCCTTGATCAAGTGCTCCTACTTCAAATGAACATCTTGTTCTTGTAGAATCTTTTTCAAATAATAAAACTATATTTTTTCCTTTTAGTGTTTGTTCTTCTGTTCCTGTATATTTAGCTCTTTTTAAATCTTTTGCTAAGTTGATCATATGTTGAATTTCCTTTGGTGTGAAATCCATCAATGTTAAAAAATTTCTGTTTCTTAAATTAAATGCCATTTGTCCATTTCTCCTTTATATTACATATTTATTAAAGGTTCTCTCTGTAAAGAGGCATACTCATACATCTTGGGCCTCCTCTTCCTCTTGATAATTCTGAGGAAGGAATAACGTGAAGTTTAATTCCATAGCTTTCTAAAATTTTATTTGTTACATGGTTTCTTGAATATACAACAACTTCGCCTGGAGCTATAGCTAAAGTATTCGAACCATCATTCCATTGCTCTCTTGCAGCATGAATTTTATCTCCACCACCGCATCTTATAAGTGTTACTTTTCTTCCTAAGTGTTTTTCTAATACAGCTTCTAATTCCATAGTCTGTTTTTCAACTTTTAAACCACTTGGTGATTTTTCATCTCTAGTTATTTCATATACTGTTAATGGTCCTTCTATTTCAGGATGTATAGTAAACTTGTCATAGTCAACCATTGTAAATACAGTATCTAAATGCATGAATGCTCTAGATGGTGGAATGTGGAAGGCTAATACTGTTTCAAAGTTTGTATTCATTTTAAATAATTTCTTACAAACTTTTTCTATTGAAGCTGAATCAGTTCTTTGTGAAATACCTATAGCTAAAACTTTTTCACTTAGAATTAATTCATCTCCACCTTCTAAAGATGTTGTTTCATTTCTATTAAACCATAGTGGAACATTTGCATCTTTAAATCTTGGATGATTTTCAAATATGTATTTTGCAAATATTGTTTCTCTATTTCTTGTTTGAGTTCTCATATGATTCAATGTAATACCATTAGCAATTGTTGCAAATGGATCTCTTGTAAAGTATAAGTTTGGCATTGGATCACATATGAAAGGATAAAAATCGTTTACTTGGTCATATAGTGAGTTTCTTATATATGAATCCAATTCTTCTTTTCTTATTCCTGCCATCATCTTGTCTACCATTTCTTTATTTGAAAAAGTATTTAAGTACTCTATTAACGCAGCTTTTAATCCTTCACTTTCAACTCCAGCTTCATCTATAAACTGGTTTATAAATTTAGCTTTAACTGCTTTATCTGCAATAGCTTCTGCTGCAAGTTCTTCAAGATAAAGAACTTCTACACCATTATCTCTTAAAGTTTTTGCAAAAGCATCATGTTCTTCCTGTGCTACCTTTAAATATGGGATATCATCAAACAATAATCTTTCAAGAAGTTCAGGAGTTAAATTTTCTACTTCTTGTCCTGGTCTGTGTAGCAAAACTGTTTTTAGTCTACCTATTTCTGATGTAACATTTAAAACGTTACTTTTCTTAGTTAAATCTTCTTCAGTTTTAACCCTTTCTATAGTTTCCAAAACTACCCCTCCTCATTTAATACAAAAATATAAATTTAACAATTAAAATTTAATGTTTAACTTTTAATAACCACCAAAGTGGTTACTAACTTTTCATGAGTTCATTATAAATAAAAAAAAAAACGTTGTCAATGCCTAATTTTGGAATGTTTTCTTAAAAAAAGAATAAATATTCAACATGTTATGTTATTATGCTAAACCTAAAAAACAGTATTGTGTAATTTTCACCATTAGATTAATCAATAGAATATATATTTTTATAAATATTCAAAAAAAAAAAGTTATTTTTGTCAAAAAAATAACTTTTTAGTCATCTAAATTACATAAAACTATAAAACTTATATTTTAATTATGTCTATATATTATAAAAAATATTTGTTACATAATCTTGTGATAAATACAAATAAAAAGACTAGCACTAATCTTATTTTTGCAAACATATTGATTCAATTATTTAGAATTAAATTCACAATTAATCATAAAATCATCTACTAAAATACCGATTTTGTTATAAAAAATAAATCTCCTCATTTATCCTATAAATGAGGAAATTTATTAAAATCTTTAAAAATAGCCATATCTAACTTACAAAAATGGTATATAAAGATAAAATCAAATTGTTTGTAAAGCAAGTTATATTAAAACTTAGCTAACCTTATTCTTTAATCTTAGTTTATCAGCCACCATTGCAATGAACTCTGAATTTGTTGGCTTACCTTTATCATTGTGTATAGTATAGCCAAATATTTTATTTATAGTTTCTACTTGTCCTCTAGCCCATGCAACCTCTATAGCATGCCTTATTGCTCTTTCTACTCTACTTGCAGTAGTATTATACTTTTTAGCTATAGAAGGATATAGCTCTTTTGTTACTGCAGATAAAAGCTCCATATTGTTTACTACCATAGTTATAGCCTCTCTTAAATACATATATCCTTTTATATGTGCTGGAACTCCTATTTCATGTATTATGTTTGTTATTTCCTGTTCAAGGTTAGTAGGCTCACTTTTAGTAAATTTAATTCCTGTAGTGTCAATTAATGAAATTGTTTTCTTAGGTTCATCTCCATTACTTATGGTATTATTAAACATTTGTCTTATCCTCTTAGTAAAAACATCCATATCAAATGGTTTTACTACATAATAGTCTGCACCTAATGTTATAGCTCTTTGAGTTATTTTATCCTGTCCTACTGCTGAAAGAACAATTATTCTTGGCATAGGATCTATATTCATACTACTTAGTCTTTCTAAAACTCCAAGGCCATCAAGATGTGGCATTATTATATCTAATACTACCAAGTCCGGATGCTTTTCCTCTATAAGTTTTAATGCTTCTAATCCATCTTTTGCTATGCCTGTTACTACAATATCTCTCTGATTTAAAAGATAATCATTGAGAATATTACAAAACTCTTTATTATCATCCGCAATAATCACACTTATTTTTGATTCTTCCATATTTCTTACTCCCCTTTATTATTTTAATTCCCATTTCTTAACAAATTAATTAATTCGACAAAACTAATTTAAATCCTCCCTAGAAATAAAAAATTCTATTTAAATTTAAAAGATAGCATAATTTATGCTATCTAATTTTATTTTATCACACTTTTTCCTATTATTTCAAATTTATTTGTATTTTATTTATTACTATTTTTATTTATTTTGATAAAATATTGGCATCTTTAAGCATCCATTCTATATATATGCCATAACCAGTATCTGGTTTATTTATAAGCACATGAGTTACCGCACCTATTATTTTGCCTTCCTGTATAATAGGACTTCCACTCATTCCTTGTACAATGCCTCCAGTCTTCTCTAAGAGGACAGGGTCTGTTATCTTTATTACCATGCTCTTAGGCCCTGGTGAATCCTGTGCTAGTAATTTTTCTATTCTTATATCATAAAATTTTGGTTTTTCTCCCTCTACAGTTGTTAAAATCTTAGCTGGTCCTTCCTTTATTTCATTTCTCAATGCAATTTTCATAGGTTTAATGTTTCTATTGATTAACTCACTATTACCTCTACCAAAAATACCACATTTCGTATTTTTGTATATTTTACCTAATATCTTTTCTTCATTTACAAATATGCCCTTCAATTCACCAGGATTTCCTTTTAGCCCTCTTTTTACTGATACAATTGAAGATGGTATTATTTCTCCTGAACTTATATTTAAAATAGTTCCAGTATCAATATCTGTTATAGGATGACCTAATGCTGCAAACATACCGGTTTTTTCATCATAAAAAGTTAATGTTCCTACTCCAGCAGTACAATCTCTTATCCATAAGCCTATTTTTAAATTGTTATCTTCTGGATTCTTAATAGGTTTAACTTTCTTTTCAATTTCTTCTCCTTTTCTATCTATTATTATTTTTAGTTCTTCTCCATCTGAGTCATTTATTTGTTTTTGAACATCTTCTGAACTTTTAACAAGACAATTGTTTATTTTGATAATATTGTCTCCTATTTGTATGCCAGCTAAAGCTGCTGGGCTGGTTATCTTTTCTTTTTCTGTCCTTATATCAGACAGAGCTACCACTAAAACTCCTTTTGTATTAAGTTTTACACCTACTGGTTGCCCTCCAGGATATAAAACTATGGAGTTACTTACAGACTTCAGTGACACCAATTTTACAGGCAATATTCCTAATAAGTTTACACTTACTTTTTTATCTTCCAGATCTATATTTTTTGTTTTATCTGCTTCCCTTAGTTTTATTAGATTGTCAGACTTTAAACTTTCACCTTCTCTTATAAATATAGTAGTAGGTATATTTTGTGCCTTATAGTAAGAAACTATCATTAACAACAGGATAGGAATTAAAATACAGCATAACATTTTTTTAATTTTTTTATCCATGCTTTTGCCTCCTGTCTTTAATTTATCTGCTTTTAAGTTTCCCTTTAGAGAAGCTTATTATGCTATTATATACTTTCATTTAAAGTCATCTTTTTATTTTTGCACTAAAATTTTCAGTAAAAATTTATAATTCACATGTATGGTATTGAAATATTAAACAAAATAAAAAAACTGCAAAAGTTTGCAGTTTTTTTATATAATTAACTTTTTCCTAGAATTAGCCATTTTTACAAGCTCTTTAGCATGTTCTAAAGTCAACTTTGTAACTTCAGAGCCTCCTATCATTCTAGCTATTTCATATTCTTTTTCCTGATAATCCATTTTTTTAATTGTAGTATAAGTTTTTTCATCTTTAACTTTTTTAGATACCCAATAATGTATATCTGACATACAGGCAATTTGTGGAAGATGAGTTACACAAAAGACCTGATGATTTTTAGATATAACATACATTTTTTCTGCCACACATTGAGCAATTCTTCCGCTTATTCCAGTATCTATTTCATCAAATATTACAGAAGGTATATGATCTTTATCCACAAACACAGTTTTTAATGCCAACATTATTCTGGAAAGTTCTCCACCTGATACTACCTTCTCTAGAGGCTTTAAAGGTTCTCCTGGATTCGTCGATATATAAAATTGAATTTTATCCATACCATTTAAATAAAACTTTGTTTGAAATTCTACATTTACTTTAAATGTACTTTTTTCAAGTCCCACAAAATCTAACTCACTTTTTATTCGTAATTGTAATTCCTCAGCTATTTTACATCTTTCTTTATGAAGTTTTTCTCCATAGACCTTTAATTCTTCCATTAAATTATTTCTTTTATTCTTTAAATTTTCTATTATCTCGCTGCTATTTATCATTTCATCATATTGAGATTTTATTTTATCTCTATACTTTAAAATATCATCTATACTATTACCATACTTTTTCTTAATTCCATTTATTTGATATATCCTACTATTTATATATTCTAGTTCTCCTTCGTCATAGAAAATATCATCTTTTATACTTCTTATCTGCTCTATACCACCCTCAATATTATAATAAGCATCTTTTAAAGTATCAATTATTTCCTTTATTTTAGGTAAGTTTTCCTGTACTAAAGAAAGCTCTTTTATAGCCATTCCTAAATTATCATAAATAGACATTGATTCTTCACTTCCAGTATAAAGACAAGCATATGAATTATTTAATGTGCTATTTATTTTTTCTGCATTTGAAAGTACTTTATACTTTTCTTCAAGCTCTATATCTTCATTTTCTTTTAATTTTAAGGAATTTATTTCATTTATTTGATATTTCAAAAAGTCTACAAGCTTATCTCTTTCTCCATCTTTGCCTGCAAGTTCATTGATTTTGCTCTCAATTTCACAAAGTTTATTATACTTTTCCCTATAATTTAATAAAAATTCCCTTAAGTTTTCTTCTCCATAAGAATCCACATAGTCAATATGATTTTCTGCAGATAATAAATTTTGGTTTTCATGTTGTCCATGAATATCCAACAAAGTACTACTTATTGACTTTAGAGTATTTATTAATACTGATTTACCATTAACCTTTGTAATACTTTTTCCTGATTGAAACGTTTCTCTGCTTATTATAACCAAGTTATTAATATCAACATCTATATCATTTTGTCTCAACATTTCTAATGTTTTACAATTTGTTAATGTAAAAATTGCTTCTACAAAAGTCTTATTTTCGCCAGTTCTTATTAAATCTTTATTAAACTTACTGCCCAGCACATAATTTATAGCATCTATAATTATAGATTTTCCCGCTCCAGTTTCACCTGAAAGTACATTAAATCCATCATCAAAAGATATGCTTAAATTTTCTATTAATGCAAAATTTTTTATATTTAATTGAAGAAGCATAACTTCTAAATGCCTCCCTACTTTAAGAAATCATTTTTTTCATTTTTTGTGCTATAATCTCTGCTTTTTCACTATCTCTAGCTAGTAAAAAGATTGTATTATCTCCTGCAATAGTACCCGCTACCCCATCAAAATTTAACGTATCAATAGCTTCAGCAGCAGCAGCAGCAGATCCTGTCATAGTTTTTACAATTACAAATTTATCTATATTTTCAACACTAACTACAGTTTGTGAAAATATATTTATAAGTTTGTTTGATAAAAAACTTTCTGTATGTACTATGGTTGCATATTTATAATTACCGTCATCAGCTAAAACTTTAATCAATTTTAATTCTTTTATATCTCTTGAAACAGTAGCTTGTGTAACATCCATTCCACTTTTTCTTAATTCTTCTGCTAATTCCTCCTGTGTTTCAATATTTTTTGAATTTATAATTTCTAGTATTTTAGCATGCCTCGTTATCTTCATAACTTTCACCTTCACATTCCTTTGGGTAAATGTATTTTTTGTACATTATATCTTATTGAGAAATCATTTTTTTCATATCTTGAATTATTGTTTTTGCTTTATCAGTATCCCTAGCTAATATTAAAATAGTATTATTTCCTGCAATAGTACCAGCTATGCCATAAAAGTTTAATGAGTCAATAGCCTCAGCTGCTGCATTAGCAGAACCACTTATCGTTTTTATTATAATGAAATTATCTACATTTTCAGCGCTAATTACAGTTTGTGAAAAAATGTTCATTAGTTTATCTGATAAAAAGTTTTCTGTATGCACTCTAGTAGCATATTTATAATTCCCATTATCACCTAAAACCTTAATTAACTTCAATTCTCTAATATCCCTTGAAACAGTAGCTTGTGTAACATTCATTCCACCTATCTTTAGTTCTTCTGCTAAACTTTCCTGTGTTTCAATATCCTTTGAATTTATGATTTCAAGTATTTTAGCATGTCTTGTCACTTTCATACTCTTCACCTTCATATCATTTTGATCTAAATGTAACTTTTTTTCTCAGTGTATCAAAATAATCATTACTATTTAGTTTAACTAATTTACACTTATTTTTTGCACTACAAACATTTATAGATTGAGCCTTATCAACTTCTATCCACTCTTGACCGTCTATAGACAAAAATATGTTTTCATCGTTTTTAGGAAAATTTATAGATATATTGCTTTTCCCATCTAAAACTATAGTTCTTGCTCCAACAGTTTGTGAATACATAGGAGTTAAAACAAAATTATCTAAGGTTGGATAAATAATAGGTCCTCCTGCTGATAACGAATATGCTGTAGAACCTGTAGGAGTACTTATTATTATTCCATCCGCTGCAAAAGTATTATAATATTTATCATCGATATAAATTTTATATTTTACTATTCTTGCCAAAACTCCTTTTGATAGCACTACATCATTCAATCCTATATGTTGCTTCATTATACCATCTTTTTCATAACTACACTGAAGCATTGTTCTTTCTTCAACAACATAATCTCCCTTTAAAAGGCTCTTAATGGCATCACTTATATTTGAACTTTCTACTTGAGCTAAAAAACCTAAATGCCCTATATTGATTCCAAAAATGGGCACATTATATTTAGCTATATGTCTTGCAGTATTTAATATAGTTCCATCTCCACCTAAAACTATAATCATATCTAATTCATAACTTTTTTCTTCATTTAACCCTATGCAATCTTCATATACACTGACATTAATATCCTTACATTCATTATAAATAGTTTTTAATATAAAATCTAACATTTTTCTTCTTTGGTCTTTTGTTGTATTTACATTAATACCTATATTTTTCATAATGCCTCCCCATTAAGATTAGCATGTGCTGAATTTACTACATTCATAATATCATTTTCACTATAAGTTTGAATATAGTCCTTTTCCTTAGTAAAATAAATTAAATATTCTATATTTCCCTCTGGTCCTTTTATTGGTGAATAATCTAATGCAATTATTTTTGTGTTTTGACCTTGAACAAATTCTGCAATTTCCTTAACAACCTCTTCATGAGTTGATTTTTCCCTTACTACTCCTTTTTTTCCAACTTTCTCTCTACCTGCTTCAAATTGTGGCTTTATTAAAGCCATTATTCTTCCATTTTCATTAAGTAAATTTAGAACTGCTGGAACTACTTTTTTTAAGGATATAAACGATACATCTATACTGGCAAAATCTGATGATTCTCCTACATCCTCTGGTTCTAAATACCTCACATTAGTTCTTTCCATACATACTACTCTTGGATCTGTTCTCAGCTTCCATGCAAACTGTCCATAGCCTACATCTACAGAAAAAACTTTTTTAGCTCCACTTTGAAGCATACAATCTGTAAAGCCTCCAGTAGAAGCACCTATATCCAAACAAGTTTTATCTTTTAAATCTATACTAAAATTCTTTACAGCTTTTTGAAGTTTTAATCCTCCTCTACTTACAAAAGGAAGTTTTTCTCCTCTAAACTCTATATTTGAAGATTCTTTTACTTTTTCTCCACACTTATCAACTCTTTGATTGTCTACAAATATTTCTCCAGCCATTATACTGGCTCTAGCTTTTTCTCTTGAAGAAAATAATCCTTTTTTTACTAATAATACATCAAGTCTTTCTTTTGTTTCTGACATAGTAAACTCCTTTACCCTTATACTATTTTCAATACACTTTTTACAATTCCCTCAACGTCTAATCCATATAATTTATATAATAAATCTGGTTTTCCATGAGGTATAAATTCATCTTTAAATCCAAGATTCATAACCTTTACTTTTTTATCAAGAGTATTTATATATTCAAGCACATATGATCCAAGGCCTCCTCTTATAACATTATCTTCTATAGTTACAATATTCATGCCTTCTTCTACCAATGCCTTAATTAACTCCTTATCTATAGGTTTTATAAAACAAGCATTTACAACAGTTACATTAATGCCCAAATCTTTTAACTTCTGTTTTGCTAAAATAGAATGCTGAACCATTTTTCCTTGGGCAATTAATGCTATATTTCCTTCTCTATTAACTACTTCCCATTTTCCTAATGTAAAATCATTAAGAGGTTCCATTAAAACTTTTTCATTATCCCCACCCCTTGGATATCTTATTGCTATAGGGTAATTTTGTTCCACAGACCATTTAAGCATATTTTTAAGTTCAAAAATACACTTAGGTGACATTACTGTTATATTAGGTATATGTGTCAAAAATGATAAATCAAATACCCCTTGGTGTGTTTCACCATCCTGACCTACAATTCCAGCTCTATCAATAGCAAATATAACAGGTAACTTTTGTATACACACATCATGTAATATTTGGTCATATGCTCTTTGAAGAAATGTGGAGTAAACAGCAAAAACAGGTTTTAATCCAGTCTTGGCCATACCTGCTGCCATAGTTACTGCATGTTGTTCTGCAATACCTACATCAAAAAATCTACTTGGAAAAACTTTCGAAAATTCACCAAGACCTGTTCCATCTCTCATAGCTGCAGTTATAGCTACTACATTGCTGTAATGCTTTCCAAGCCAAACCATTTCCTCTCCAAAAGCCTTTGAATAAGTAACACATGAATCAGCACATACTTCTCCACTATCACAATGAAAAGGTCCTATACTATGAAATTTACCAGAGTTCTTTTCTGCAAATTCATAACCCTTTCCTTTTTTCGTTATTACATGTATAATCACAGGCTCTTTAATATTTTTAGCTTTTGATAATACTTCTGTAAGCTCTTTTAAATTATGTCCATCAACAGGACCTAAATATTTAATTCCCATATCTTCAAAAAACATACCAGGAACTATCATTTGCTTTATTCCATTCTTTATTCTTTCTAGGTATTTAGCCATACCTCTACCTATATTAGGTATCTTTTTTAATGCACTTTCTACTTCTAATTTAAATTTATTATACTTAGGATCAATTCTTATTTTATTAAGATATTTTGATACTCCGCCTACATTTTTTCCTATAGACATTTGATTATCATTTAATATTATTATTAATTTAGTTTTCCTATATCCTGCATCATTTAATGCTTCTAATGCCATACCTCCTGTAAGAGCTCCATCACCTATTACAGCTACTACTTCATGTATTTCTCTTTTTAAATCTCTAGCTCTAGCCATTCCAAGTGCTGCTGATATAGATGTACTACTATGCCCTGTTTCAAAAAAATCATAAATACTTTCTGAGCTTTTAGGAAATCCACTTATACCTCCAAATTGTCTCAAAGTATTAAATTTTTCTTTTCTTCCTGTAAGTAATTTATGTACATAAGCTTGATGTCCTACGTCCCATATAAGTTTATCCTTATCTAAATCTAATATGCTGAACAAACTCAAAGTTAATTCTACAACACCTAAATTAGACGCAAGATGACCACCTGTTTTTGAAACATTTTCTATTAAAAATTCTCTTATTTCATGGGCTAATTGTTGTTGTTGTTTCAATGACATATGTTTTATTTCATGTATTCCTTTATAGTTTTCTAGTATATTTGACATTTCTATCTATCCTTTTTAAAAAAATATATTATTTTGCAAACTTTAAACAGTATCTCATTACTTCTGTTAATGGCTAAATTTTTTCCTATAGATTTTCCTCCTATAGTAAAAGCTCCTATAACCACTCCTATAAGTGTATTTATAACATATGTATTTAAGCCTGGGAAAAGTAAATGAACTTTACTTGCTATGTATACTCCTATGGAACCACTTACTATTCCACATACATCACCTACTACATCATTACATATACTAGATGTTTTATCCGCATTTTTTATAAGCTTTATAGCTATTTTAGCACCCTTTACTTTCTTAGATGCCATAGCATGAAATGGTATTTCATTAGCAGCAGTAACAGCTACTCCTATAATATCAGATATTATTCCTGTAAATATAATAAAAATTAATATAATAAAAGCTACTAAGATATTTACTTTTTTTAGTAGCACATCAGATAAAAGAGAAATACTTCCACAAATTATCATGGACCCACAAATAATTTTCAAAATCCATTTAGTATTACTCTTTTTACTATTAGATTTAGATTTACTTCCCAAAAATTTATTCCTCCAAAAGTTATATATAACTAAGTTTTAAAATTTAAAACTTCCATTCACTCTAAAATATGTAGTGTGGTAGTATACTAAGTAAACTTTGCGGCTTAGGTCTAGTAGGATTTCCCATAAAGTAATCTAAATGTCGCCATTTGGACGGTTTCCCTTTAATACTCTATCTACATTGTCGCCATAAATAGAACTAGATCGCCACTTAGTCCGCACTGTAATCCCTAATATACTTTTATACAAAACAGTCTAGGAGATTTCCTCAACAGTTAGGTACTTTTCTAGCCTCTTTTGCAGAATAGGTTTCTTTAAGCAATAGCCTGAAGTTTTTGGCCAAAACTTCAGATTTAAACTTACCTCCACCTAAATCCACTCAAGGCAGGCTACACTGCACATAGCTTTTACACCACATTACAGGTTTAATCCATTGACGTACACTAGGCATCTCGCCACATGTACAAGCAATGGTCTCCACGGTGGTAGGGTCAGTTGCGCATGCCGTTGCGGCCGCCCCATCCTCCTTACTCCCAGCACCAACCCATGACTGGGCGTCATAAGCCAGCACAAGGAACTTCATCGATATGCCCTTTGACGGATTTTTAGCCCCGTCCTCAAAAAGCACTTACCTGACTAGAATACTGCACCACCTTTTTATATTTCACAGTAAAACATTATATCATAGCTTTTTTATATATTCAAAGTATGTTTAAATCCAAATTCACCATAATGCTACAAATACAATATTATTTTTCCCTATTTAATAAAAATAGTGTTAAATCTTTCAATTTAGATGTATCCCCAGAAATATTATCCAGCACTTCTATACATTCTGCTGTAATTGAATTACACATTTCAATACATTTATTCAATCCATAGGTTGTAATAAAAGTCGTCTTATTATTATCCAAATCACTTTTAGCTTTTTTGCCTAAAACTTCTGTATCTCCAACTATGTCTAAAATATCATCCTTTATTTGAAAAGCAAGTCCAAGCTTTTGTCCATAATATTCTAAATTTTCTATATCTCTCTTTGGAGCTTCACCTAATATTGCTCCTGCTATTATAGATGATTTTATAATAGCTCCTGTTTTCTTACTGTGCATGTAATATAATTGATCAATTGGTATCTTAGTATTTTCACTTAATATATCAACAGTTTGACCTCCGACCATACCTTCAGCTCCTGCACTTTCAGCAATAACACTGCATGCTTTTATAAAATTGTGCTGCTCATTTGTACAACTTTTTAGCATTATACTCATACCTTCATTTAAAAGTCCATCTCCTGCAAGAACAGCCACTGCTTCTCCAAATACTTTATGATTTGTAGGTTTCCCTCTCCTTAAATCATCATTGTCCATACATGGCAAATCATCATGGATTAATGAGTAAGTATGAATCATTTCTACAGCTGAAGCTATAGGTAAAACTTTTTCAAAGTCATCCTTATAAAGCATATAAGTAAGTAATAAGAGTAAAGGTCTTATTCTCTTTCCTCCAGCTCCCAAACTATAATCCATAGCTTCATAAACTTTCTTATTATAACTTCCTTTGTCTTTAAAATAACTCCCCAGCCAATTTTCAATACTATTTCTTAAATGTTCTATTGATATCTCTTTCTCCATATCACATTCCCCATTCTTAATTGTTAATAAAATTTAACTTTCTACTTTAAAATCCTTTTCCCCTGATTCTGTGAAAAGCTTTATTTTTCCTTCTGCTTCACTTAAAATTTTATATAATTTGTTTGTAAGCTTTACACCCTCTTCATATTTTTTCATACTTTCTTCTAAAGATAAACTTCCTGTATCCATTTCGTTAACTATTTCCTCTAACTTTTTTAGCATAGTTTCATAAGATTCATTTTTTCTGGGCACAAGATCACCTTCACTCTCAAATTTCCATAATTAATTTTTAATCTTTAGGTTAAACTCTTCACTTCCATCTTTTAAAGTAATTTTAACCTTATCTGATTTTTTTAGATTTTGTATGGTGTTTATAACACCTATTTTCTCATTTTCAATGACAGCATAACCTTTATTTAGTATATTCATTGGGTTATGTGCTGTAAGCAAAGAATTAGCCTTAATAAGTTTTTCTCTTTCCTTTTCTAACCTTGTTTTTATTTTTATATTCATTAGTTCTTTTAATCTATCAATACTATTATATTCATTTACTATATATGAATAAGGACTATTAACATCTAAATTTCTCTTAAGTAATTCTAAAGAATTCCTTTTTTCCTTTAATATAAAATCTATTAGATTATTTAAAGTATTTTTATAAGAAACAATCTTGCTTTGCAAACCTTCCAAATTAAATACTGCTAATTCAGCTGCAGCTGAAGGTGTAGGTGCTCTTCTATCACTGACAAAATCTACTATAGTATAGTCAGTTTCATGACCTACCCCTGTTATTACAGCTTTTTTTGAATTATATATTGAATATGCTAGTTTTTCATCATTAAAGCACCATAGTTCTTCTATAGAACCTCCACCTCTTGCCAGTATAATAACGTCTATATCATCAATGCTATTTAAATATTCTATAGCCTTTATTATACTTTCACTAGCATTTATTCCTTGAACTAAAGCAGGATATATTAAAAGTTCCACAGCATTGTTTCTTCTTTTTGCCACATTAATTATATCTCTTACAGCCGCACCTGTAGGCGAAGTTACTACTCCAATTTTTCTAGCATAAGGAGGTATCTCCTTCTTATGTGCCACTTCAAATAATCCCTGACTTTGAAGTTTACTCTTCAGCTTCTCAAAAGCCATATAAAGCTCTCCCACACCATCTAGTTCTATATCATTACAGTATATTTGATATGCTCCATCCTTCTCATAGACAGAAACTCTTCCTTTAACTACAACCTTCATTCCATTTTCAGGCATAAACTTCAAATTTTTTGCCGAACTTCTAAACATAACACAATTTATTTTACTGTATTCGTCCTTTATAGAAAAATATATATGTCCACTACTATGAAGTTTAAAATTAGATATTTCTCCTTTTACATTGGAATTTCCTAATATAAAATCGTTATCCACTAGCTTTTTTATATAACCATTTAACTCAGATACAGTTAAAGTTTTAATATACATTATTATTCACCTTTACAAATTAGACATTGAAAACTCAGTTCAATGTCTAAATCTTAATTATTTTTCCTTAATCATGCTGCCCAAGACTCCATTTATAAATGCTGCAGACTTATCACCTGAATATCTTTTAGCTAGTTCAATAGCTTCATTTATAGATACATTCTTAGGAATATTGTCTTCATATAAAAACTCATAAGTACATACCCTTAATATAGCTACATCTAGCTTAGATAATCTGTTAAGTTTCCAATTTATAAGATACTTTTCAATTTCACTATCTATAGCTTCCTTATTTTCTTGTACTCCTTTAAGAACTCTTATTACATATTCCATGTCTATATCTTTTAGATCAATATTTTCAGGGTCTATCTCATTTTTACCTTCAATACCTGTAATTTGCAACTCACTTTTGTCTAACTCTATATTTTCCTTCAGGTTTACTATAACATCCTTGAAATCTTCCTTATTTATAGTCATTTGAAACAATAGTTTCATAACTAGTTCTCTTGATTTTCTTCTGTTCATTTCTTCCTCCTAATTTTGCCAGATAATATTCTATTATTAATTATTCTCAGTTTAGATATAATTATACTTAAAGTATTTATGTAGTTCAAGTATACTAGCATAAATATTTACTAAAACATGGAAACACCCTCTGAATTCAGAGGGTGTAAATATTATTCTTCAATATCTTCTACAGAATCTTCTATCTTTGGTATCATAACATTTTGAACATGTATATTTACTGCTGAAACACAAAGCCCAGTCATGGATTCAACAGCTTTTTTTACATTATCCTGTACTTCTAATGCAACATCAGGTATTCTTATACCATATTCCACTACTACGTACAAATCAACAGCTGCACTACTTTCTCCAACACTTACTTTAACACCCTTTGACAGGTTTTTCTTTCCACTTAATATCTGAGTGATTCCACCTACAAGGCTAGCACTCATTCCTACTATTCCTTTTACTTCTGTAGTTGCTAATCCTGCAATTACACCAACTACTTCATCGGATATTTTAACAATACCTAAGTCGATTTCATTTTTAACATTATCTTCCATTGGCAATACCCCCTAGTTCTTGACGTAAATCAAAAATCTTATTTACATTATACCAAATAGATTTATCTTTTACAAACATAGAATTTTTATACTAAAAAAATAGAGAATTAAGAAATTTTCATCCTATATTCTCTATAATAAATTTTTATTTTATTTAGTTTCAATTTCCACTTCCTGTATTTTTGCTATTCCCATAACTACATTTTTCATATCTCTTGTATCCTTATCTGTTAGTTTGTCCTTTGCCTTCACTACTAATCTAGCTTTATTTCCTTCTATAGAACATAATACATCTTCATATCCTTTACTTTTAAGAGTAGTTTCTATTTTAGATTCATAGTTAGTATTCATAGCTAAATCCGTATATTTTTTAGACGCATCTTCCTTTTTGTCTTTACTTACATTTTTATCATCAATAAAAGTCTTTAATGTCTGTAATGTTTGAGCATTTTTATTATCTCTTGTTATTTTTGCTTCTTCAAAGAATTCAGACTTATTATCTTTACTACTATTATTATTTAGTGATACTGTACTTTTTCCACTGCTATTATCTCCCCCATTTACATATAAAGGATTATTAAGCTTTGTTGCAAGCACTCCAGCACACACAATAAGAGCTAGAAGAGCAACAATAATTACAGCTTGTTTTTTATTCATTATTAATTCCCCCCATCTACCTTTCTAAAAAATTATATGCTTTAAAAAATTTATATATACTATTTTTTCATAGGATAAACATTAACTTTATCTTCGGATATATTAAATAAGTTAACCACAGCTTTTGTTATTCTGAGTTCAGTAAGTTTGTTTTCAGATCCTTCTGCTACAACACAAACTCCTGAAACCTTCGGTTTGTATGTTTTAACTATAAGAGGTTTGGATTTACTTCCATCATTAGTTATAACTACTGTACTGCCATTATTTTTTTGAGTTGAATTTCTTACCCCACCTTCATTATCTTTTTCTTCTGTAGTATTTGTAGAATCACTTACATTAACTGCTGGAACTTGTTCCTCTCCACTTTCGAAACTAACCATAACATCTACTTTACCTACACCCTCAATTTTTTCTAAAGTACCTTTAAGCTTATCCTGAACTTCACTTTCATATTGCTCCTGATCTGTATTTTGTTCTTCTGTTTTTTGTTGTTCTTTAGCTGCCTTCGTATTATTTTTATCTTGTGCACTTATCTGTGTATTTGAAGTCTTAAAAAAACTAATACTTATAAGAATCAATATTCCTACTAAAAAAGCTATAAATAGATTGGCTCTGTTCTTTTTATCACTAAGATAATTATTTTTTTCTTCATCCCCTTGCTTCTGAAACAATTTCTTTAAATCCTTTAAACTCATAGTTTACCTCCTTATTTCATAGTTTGTGTACCTTTATTATGTCTTTAGAAACGTTTAGTTCATTGCTTAAATATGTTGTAATATTTACACTTTTTTCATCATTTACGCTATCTTGATTATTAACTACTTTACTGTTTGTTGCTATTTTAACTTTTTTAATTTTTTCCACAGTGCCTTCTTTTATGCCTACATTAATATCTTTTATTTCTACTTTTTCTTTTTCTTTATCATAGCTTGCATCTACTTGAACTTTATAACTACTGTCTGGATATTTTTCCTTTAATTTTTTTTCACAGCTGTCTTGTAAATTTAATTTAAAAGCTTCCAAAGTGCTATTTATGCTTTTTTCCTTGTATTTGTTAAAATCATCATTAAATTTACTACTATTACTGTCTATACACTGTGCTGCATTATTTGTATAAGTATTTATATCAAAATTTTTATCAAATAATTTTATTATGGGATTTATAAAAACTGTAATTAAAATTAATCCTAATACAAATTTTGCATACTTTTTCAAACCATTATTTGGCAGAATCATTTCTACAGCTGTAATAAAAAACACCGCTGTACAAATAGTTATAATCCATGCTTTTAGTGATTGAAGCAACTTTTATCACCTTCTTCTAAAGTTTTTTAATTTACGTTCCCATCATCATTTTTCCCGCTGATGCAATAATAGCTACCATTATAAAAAACATAACTGAAACACTTATAAGACAAGAAGCTATAAGTATCAAAGAATCACCTGCAGAGGTTATACAATTTACAAGCCTGCTGTCACTAATAGGCTCTATCAAGGCTCCTGTAAGCTTATACATAAATGCCATTATTAAAATTTTTAACACTGGAAAAAGCATTATTATAATGATTACAATTAACCCCAAACTACTTAAAGCATTTTTCAATAATATAGAGTAACCTGCTACAGTAGATATAGCATCAGAAAGACTTTTTCCAACAATAGGTACAAAATTGTCTACTGCAAACTTTGCCGTTCTAGCAGTAACCTCATCAATAGTTTTAGATGTAATTCCCCTTATAGTAATTATTCCTATAAAGATTGTCATTATAATTCCCTGAGACCACAATGTGACTTGATTTAATAATTTAGTAAGTTTGTCTATTTTATATTCATTGGACATATTATTTACAAATTGAAGTACAAATGCCATACATATTACAGGAATTATTATATTCATAAATAAATTTGCACTTATTGTTATTGTACCTATAATTACTGGATCCATTACTGCTGCTTCTACAAATCCCCCAACACTTGCAATTAACATTATTAGTACCGGAATAAGTGCCGTCATAAAATCTGTCATTTCCTTTATTGTTGTTCTTGCAATATCTACCCCCATATAAAAACTTTTTGCCATTATTATTATTAAAAGAGAATAACATGCAAAATATGCTATATTGGATAAATCTTCACTGCTGAATGCCTTTTGAAGATTTGTGAGCAGTGCACAGATTAAAGCTATTGCAACTAAAACAGCAAGAAGCTTTAAAGAAGCAATTACTTCCCTAAACAGATAACTACCAACTGCATTTAAAATCTTTTTAGTTGATATTTTTCCATCACCTGTTTTTATAAAATCTTTTACATACTCCTTTACATCCACATCTTTTAACACTTCATATTTAGTTTTCATATTGGATATATAATTGTATAATTGTTCAACTTCTTCACTTTGGCTTTGATTTTTTAAGCTTTCTGTGTAATTATTATTTTCAGCTGCTTGTACATTAAAACACATAATAAAAATTATAAATAAAACACATATAATTTTTTTCATAATAAACACCTACATAATCTTTAATATTGACTGTAATACAGCCATAAGTATAGGAATTGCCAGTGCTAAAATCAAAATCTTACCGGCAAATTCAACCTTTGTGCCTATATTGCCTTGACCTGCATCTTTGCATATTTCGCTGCAAAAGGAAGCAAGATAGGCAATTCCTAATATTTTAAATACAGTAATTAGATATACGAAATCTATATTAGACTTAGCTGATAATTCTTGAATAAACTGCAATATAGATGTAATCTTTGTTATCATAAATAGAAAAATAAGTATTCCTACCGCCATACTTACGTATACTGCTAAATCATTTCTTCTATTTTCAAAAATCATTACTATAAAAAGAGATATAAAGGCAAAGGTAACTATTTTTATTATTTCCATAGCTTCCTCCTTTCAGTTTGAACAATGGGTGATTTTGCTTGTTCTCACCAGCAAAATTACCTGTTAAAATCCATTTAGGACTTTAACCTCCTAAAGTTGAAACATTGTTCTCACTGTAGTAAATAGTTTATTAACTAAGTTTATTACCATCATGAGCACTATTAATATACCAGCCAAATTTGCTACTACAGCATAGTCTCCCTTGCCACTTGACTCCAGAACTTTATCTATAATTATTATGACTATTCCCACACCTGCAATTTTGAATATTAAGCTTATGTCTAGCACTTTTAAAACCTCCTTCTTCAAGTAAAGAATATTTAACTAATCTAAATTAGCATTATAACCACCATAGCCCCTAATGAAAATCCTAAATATCTACACATCTTTACATTGTTATTCATAGAAACTTCTGAACTTTCAAGCTGTTTTTTCAAACTACTAAGTGTTAATGAAAACATTCTTTTTTCTCCATCTATATCGCATTCTCCAAGAGTTTTAGCCAAATCCAGTATTACATTTAAATCTTCCTTATTTAAATTTAAAACTTCTTTTTTATCTTTAAAAACTTTATAGAATGCATCATATGAACTATCAACAGCATTAGAAAATAATAAGCTTGAAATTTCTTTAAATATGCTTTTTATAGGATCTTTGCTTTTTTCAGCTATGTTAGAAATAGCTTCTGGTAATGGAGTAAACGTATAAATCATATCGTTCTGAAGTTGATTAATACATCTTTGAATCTCATTGAGTTGTTTTGTCCTCTTTTTAAAGCCCTCCCCATAATTGAATCCTATTGCTGTGGATGCAATTATTATAATAATACATGCTAAAATCTTTAACATTTTAACGCTCCCATATTATAGATTTACTTTTAAAATCATATATATATTCAACAGTACCTGCTCCATTATTGCTACTTAATACTATTGCTCTTTTAAATACTTGGTTCTCTACAATTTCTTTAAAAACTGGTCTCTTATATAAATCTTCTATTCCATATCCATGGATTGTAGTAATTAAATTTACTCCTGAATTTAATGCGAATAAAATACTATCCATATCTTTATAGGTTCCAATTTCATCACATACAACAACATCAGGAGACATACTTCTTATTGCCATCATTATTCCTTGACTTTTAAGGCAGCTATCTAAGATATCAGTTCTTAACCCTAGCTTTAATTGAGGTATTCCATTGTAACAGGCTCCTATTTCGCTTCTTTCATCAATTACACAAACTTTTTTACCTGTAAATGCCTTTTGCTTCATCCCATCAGAAATGTTTCTTACAATATCTCTTATTAAAGTAGTTTTTCCACATTTAGGAGGGGAAATTACTATTGTATTTATCACATTATTATTTTTAATAATAAAATCCATTAACGAATCAGAGCATCCTATAACTTCTCTACATATTCTTATATTTAGAGATGCTATACTTTTAATTGTCTTTACCTCATCTTTTTCTATAACACACCTTCCACATATTCCTATCCTATGGCCTCCTCTAATAGTTATATATCCTTTCTTTATTTCTTCTTCAAAGGCATATATGGAATAGTTACTTATCCTTTGTACAATTGCCTTTAAGTCTTCCCTGCTAGGTATATACTTAAATATCATTTCTTCTTTCCCGTTTTCCAATACTAAGGGCTTGTCTGCTCTTATTCTTATCTCTTGAAGTTCTTCATTTAATGAAGCTTCTGTAATAAAATTCTTTATATTCTCTGGTAAAATGTTTAAAATTTCTTTCGTATCTATTTTTCTCATCTCCTTCCTTATATATCTATTTCTATTTTTGTTTATTCAAATTTATTCCACATTAATGTAAAATAATTTTAAAAAAAGACCATATGAATGTTTAATACATTCATATGGTCTTTTTCATAATTTTATTCATCATATATTTAAGAATTCTTTATGTTGGAATTAAATTATGGCAATTAGGACATGTTATCTTTTCTTTTTGTTTTACTATATCTTTATCAACATAAACGTCATCGCCGCAGTTAGAACATTTCAACTGAATGAAATTATCTCCTTCATCTTCACATAATTCATAGTCATCATCATACATATCATCTTGCAAACTAGATAAATCTTCATCTATAGCATCTATATAATCTTCCATGTATTTTTGTGATTCAGATATTTCATCCACTTCCTCAGCTATAACCTTTAGCACATTTATTATCTCGGTTAGTACTTTTCCTTCCTTAGTAGTGGTATCAATTTCCAATCCATCTACTAGTCCATTAAGGTAAGCTACCTTTGATATAATATCGCTCACTGTACCACATCCTTAAATTTATTTTGCCATTAGTATTCCTTAAACTCTTTCCATGTATTCTCCAGTTCTAGTATCTACTCTTATCATTTCACCTTCATTTACAAATATAGGCACATTAACTACAGCTCCTGTTTCAAGAGTAGCAGGTTTTAATACATTTGTAGCAGTATTACCTTTAACACCAGGATCTGTCTGTGTTACTTGTAATTCAACAAAGTTTGGAGCTTCTACTGAAAAAGCTTCTCCCTTATAAAATTTGATTATAGCGAACATATTTTCTTTTAAAAATTTAATAGCTTCTTCAACTTTTTCAAAGTTTAAAGGAATTTGTTCAAAAGTTTCCTGATCCATGAAGTAATATAATTCTCCATCAGAATATAAATACTGCATTTCTTTTCTTTCTATTACAGCTTCTTGAAGTTTTGCTGTTGGATTGAAAGTTGTATCAGTAACTCCTCCTGTTATAACATTTCTAAGTTTTGTTCTAACAAAAGCAGCTCCTTTTCCTGGTTTTACATGAAGGAAGTCTATTACAGTATACACTTGTCCATCTTGTTCAAAAGTAGTTCCTTTTCTTAAATCTCCTGCTGATATCATTTATGTATCCCTCCAAAATTTATTAATCATTTTTATATTATAACCCTTTCAGGTAATTATATACGGCTAATCTATGCATATAAGTTTCTTTGTTGATTTTGATAATACTTCTGATCCACTTTCAGTAATTACAAGTAAATCTTCTATTCTAACACCACCAAATCCTGGTATATATATTCCTGGCTCATCTGTAACCACCATTCCTGATTTTAACTTTTGAGCATTCCTATATCCAACTATAGGTGCCTCGTGAATTTGTCTTCCAACTCCATGTCCAAGGCTGTGTCCAAAATAATCTCCATAACCCTTTTCTGTTATGTATCCTCTTGCAACTCCATCCACTTCAATAGCAGGTACTCCAGGTTTATAGGCCTTCAAAGCTCTTTCCTGTGCTTCCAATACTATATTATACACTTCTATCATTTTTTCCGAAGGTTCTCCAATAACTATAGTTCTTGTCATATCAGAGCAATATCCTTTATAAATACATCCATAATCAAGAGTCAAAAATTCACCTTTATTAACTACCTTTTCTGTAGCTTCTCCATGAGGTAAACTTGATCTAACACCAGATGCTACAATTGAAGGAAATGATAAATCTGAAGCTCCTAATTTTTTCATATAAAATTCAAGTTCAAGACCTATTTGTCTTTCTGTCATTCCTGCTTTTATGAATTTAAGCATATGATCAAAAGCTTTATCCGCAATTTCTGCTGCTTTTCTTATTAACTGTAATTCTGATTCATCCTTTACAAGTCTTATTTTTTCAACCATTCCTTGCATAGGAACCAATTCACATTGAACTTTAGACTTATATATATTATAAGTAGCAACTGAAATTATATCCTCTTCGAAGCCAAGCTTTTTAATATTGTTATTTTTAACTAACTCACCTAAAAAATCATGAAAAGAAGTACCTTTATTATACTGAAGCACTTCATAATCTTTAACTTGCTGCCTTGCTTGTTCTGTAAATCGTGAGTCTGTAATAAAAAATGCTTTATCATTAGTTATTACTGAAAAACTTTCATTTCCTGTAAAACCACTTAAATAGTTCCTGTTACAATCCCCAACTAAAAGAACAGCATCCATACCCTGTTCAGTCATTAATTTTCTAAGTTCCCCTATTCTCTTTTCAAACATATTAATTCCCCTCTACAATTCAATTAAAGTATAATATATTACTAATTTACCTAATTTTTATAATATTATTCACTTATTTTCTTATCATATATTATTCAAATTTATTGAATACAATAAGCCTTGGTGGACAATGTTATTTTATCAAAACTTGTGATTATTTGCAAATACTATTAAATGTTTATATTTGCTTTTTATGCATTACTGAATTTAATTCTATTTTGCAAATTTCATATTTATTTCAGTAACTATTTTGTTTTCAGCATCTTTTTCTATATGCAAATTACTTACATCAATAAATCCATTCCTATTTTGTATTTTTTTCAATATATCCTTTGTTTTTTCAACATCCCAATTACTTTCTATTTTAACTGTTGATGCTTTATCATCTTTTTTGTTGTTAATTTCAATTACCCTTACATCTTGTTGATCCTTCAAAACCTTGATAACATCACTGCATTGAATTCGCGTATAAGTTACTTGTTTATTTTTTCCTAATTGCTCTAGGTTACTTAACTTTGTATTACATTCAATTCTTTTATTAATTAAGAAATAATTTTTGATTAATAATGCTATAAAAAAGATACAACACATGATTAATATAACTTTATATTTTTCTTCCTTATTCATAGTTCCAATCCCTTCCTATTATTTCACCTGTAACCTTATTTCTGATGAATTATCGTCACTCCTGCCTGATAGACTATCATCTTTATGTGAATCATTAATATATGTTATATTAAACTTATTTGTATCTTCTATTTTTTTTATAAATGCTGCAAAATCTACTGGCTTTATATTAAATTTAATGTCTATATTTCTTTTTTCTATATTCAAACTTTTAAAATCAATATTTTTATAAATATCCTCTTCAAATTTTAAAAATGTATTTAAAGTTTCAGTATTATTACTATGTAATTTAGCTTTTTCATCAGCATTTGCTTTTAACAAAATAATTTTTTCATTAGTTTCATCATTTATAGTATTTATCTTACTTCTATTTATCATTATCATATCTATAAGTATTAAATCTACAATAAAAAACATAATAATAAATATCTTTAAAATTTTTAATTTCTTTATTTTTATTTTTTCCAAATACCAATTAGGTAAAAAGTGTCCACAATTCACTTATATTACCTCCAGCTTATCTTTACATATAGTTCCAAGGTCATTACAATTATATTTTTTAGAAAGTGTTTGCACTATGTCTTGATAAGGTAAATTTAACAAAAATATATTTTTTAAGTTTCTAATTACACCGGTTACTTCACATTTTTCTTTAAATTTGTCCATAATTATCTTAAAGTTATCTTTATCAAAATCTTGAATCACACTATTAGCTAATATCTTTCCGTCTAAACAAGCCAAAAGATAAAGTTTATTGTCATATAAAAAAGTAAGAACATATTCACGTTCCTTAATTATTTTTTTATAATTATTTAAAATACAAAATTGTATAGGATACACTCCTTTTATGTTAGCACCCTTTTCTACACATTTTTCTATAATATTATCCTTATCCCAGTTTAGGCAAAATACAATTACCTCCAAGCTTTTCCCATTATCTTTAAACACATCATATGTAAACATTATGCTGTCTATATCTATATTTTTAAAATGATATTTAAGTTCTGCTTTAATAATAGAATTAAGTTTTCTCTTGCTTACCTTTGGTATCTCTATAAGCTTTACATATACTTGCTCTCCTTGCACTATAATAAAAATATTTCTGCTGTGAAAATCAATTTTAATATCATCTATATTTTTACCTTCTATACCCAAACTCTCTTTCCACTTACCTTCTTTTATTCTGTTTATAAGATTTTTGCTCATAATGTCCTTATATACTAATCCCTTATCATTAACTTGCAATATCCCGTTTTTCATCATTCTTCTAATTCAGCCCCTTTTTTAAAAAAATAATTTATATAATTATAAAAAATAAGATTATTTTCAACTTTATACCTATATACCTCCTCTTTATAAAACTTGTTATTCACATAGTATGTAACTACAAACCAATCTTTATCTTTGTTATATTCAATACAGGAATTATCATATTTGCATATTGTGACTATAGAATCCCTAGTAGAAATCAATGAACTTAAATAACTTTTTATTCCATCATTCGTTAGAACTGTAACATTTTTATATAACAACTCATCTAAATCAGTGAGCATATATTCTTTAATTTTTTGAGTAGAATCAACCTTCAACACATCTTTTTTCATATTTAAACTATTTTGTCTTTTTAAAACTTCCAACTTAAAACAATTTAAAGCTATGAAAATGCAAAAACTAACTATGAACATTACATATATTAGGATGAACCCTTTTGATCTTCTTCTCTTTCTAATGGAAAACATCTTTTATACACATTACCTTTCTTGGTCTCTATAGACACATAAAGTACCTTTCTATCTTTTTCAACTTTAAAATTTTTAACGTTCTTTAATATATTATTTGTTGTAGAGTAATGCTCTGAATAGTAACTTACTATTATGTCCGAATCCCTATCTGTTCTTATATAATTAAATCCTCCTCCCTTTTTTCTTCTTATTACAATTACATTATTGTTTTTTATTTTTACATATTTAGCATCATTTATTTGATACTGAATAAAACTAAAAGCCTCATTTATATAGAAAGATTCTCTACTAGAGTTTATTTCCTGTCTGTAAATTTTCATATATCTGCACATAACAACTGCTTGAACAGATGTTATCATGCCTATTATTGAAACTACTAGCATAAGCTCTATTAGTGTAAATCCTTTTTTCACATATATTTTATTTTTTATATTTTCCCTTATAGAATTCACATTCCATAATCCTTTCTTTGTTAAGAATTTGAACATACAATTTTAAATTAACTTTAAAGACCTTGTCTCCATCTATGTTCATCACCATATATGGCTTATTTTCTGGCTTGCTTTTTGTAAACAATTTGCTGAAATTTTCTCCTTTAAAATTATCAAATTCCTCTGTATTTATTGAGCAATAATATCTTCCTTGATCTTTTAAATTCTGTATATCATTATAATTAAAATTGTAGATCATGTTATTTTTTATACACTCCATACATACCAAATATTTCTTCGCACTTTGGTTGTACTTTTCCAAAGTTAAAGCATTTAATTCTGTTCTTAAACATGTAATAAATAAAATTGAGAACAAAGTAATAGCACACAATACTTCAATGAGCGTAAATCCCTTTTTCTTCTTTAAAATCAACATAAGCACTTCCTACACACACAGTTACATGGTGTTTTTCCCCCTTTCTATCTATAAAGATAATCTTAGTAGCACCTACAATTTCACCATTATTTATTTGTATTTTTTTATCTGATCTTCCTATAACTAAAGCAAACTTATCAGGTAATTGTAATTTACGGATTTCTTCTAGCCCACAATTTAGAGTTAAGTCCTTTCTATCCTCATCAAAATATATACACCCATCAATATTTTTATCCCTGCAGTATTCTCTTGAATTATTGATAAAATTCACCATTACATTTCCAAAAGTCTCAGCTTCTATATCATTTTGCAATGTATTTACACCTGTTAAATTTATAAAACTGTAACTTAACAATATTGAAGTTATTGTAAGAACCAGCATTAATTCTATCAGTGTAAACCCTTTTGATTTTAATTTATTTCTAATCATAATTTTACAAACCTTTATTTACACATATTTCATAATACTTTAAATTCTAATGTTGCAACTTTAAATTACTGTTTGGGAATATTGTTTTATCTCCATAATTGACTTTATATGTATTATCCTTTGCATTTATTTCTACAGAACAATTCTTACCATCACTTGTATATGTAATAGTAGCACTTTCATCAGTTACAGTACCCGCATCAACATTTTCTGCTGAAGTAAGTTCTTGTACAGTTTTTATTACATCATCTTTACTAAACTTACTATCATTATTACCATAACTAGCCATGGCTGCAGTCTCTATTTGTTTTGCAGTATTTATAGCCTTAGCATTTCTAGCCTTTTCTTGATATGCTGAAACCTTAGGTACTAAAAAACCCATTAATATTAAAATTATTGTTATAACCAACATAAGTTCTATTAATGTAAAACCCTTACATTTGTGAAAATTCTTCATGTTTTATCCCTCCAAAATCTTTCTGTTTTAACCTATTGAATCCATAATATTAAATATTGGAAGAAGAGCACCTATTACAAAAACTCCTATAAAAGCAGCCAAAATCAATATTGTTACAGGCTCTATAAAATTTACTATTTTCTTTAAGTTATCTTCAACTTCGCATTCAAAAATATTTGATATTTTAAATAAAATACCTTCTATGTCGCCACATTTTTCACCAATATTTAATAAATTTAGGAAAGTGGGATCTCCTATTCCTTGTTTTTTGAAAGAAAAATACATACTCTCCCCTTTCTTTATATCTTCAGTGCAATTAATTATTTTATTTTCTAAAACTTTATTTTGTACTGTACTTAAACATATATTTAAGGATTTTATTATTGGAATACCAGAAGAAATAAGTATGGCCAGAGACTTACTAAACTCATGAAGCAAAAATTTGCTGTAAATACCACCTATGACTGGTAACCTTAACTTCAAATTATCAAAGTACTCTTTTCCCTTATAAGTTCTACTAAATTTATATAAAATAAAGACAGTTGTAATTAATATTAAATTTATAATAAAAAATTTATCCTTTAAAAAAGCAAAAATCCATAAAATTGTAGATGTTAAAATTGGAATACTTCCTCCTGCATTAGAAAGAATGCCTGCAAATTCCGGTACTATTTTCATCATTAAGAATATAATTACTGCTATAGATGTAATTAAAACCATTATTGGATATGATATTGCAGATTTTATTTTATTAAATATTTTATACCTTTTATCATAATATTCTGATAAATATTTAAATACTATTTCTAATTTTCCTGATTCCTCGCCCACTTTAATCATTTCTATCATGAATAAAGGATATATATGAGAAAACTTTTTTATACTTTCATATAGTGTTTCTCCTCTTTCAATATTTTTCTGTATCTGATACATACTTTCAGTTATTACTAATTTTCTATTTTGAGTACAAACTGTATTAAAAATTTCTGATACTGAAAGCCCTGATGCTATCATTTGACTTAAATTATTGCACAATATGCTTATATCTTGAAAATTTACTCTTTGAATAAATACTTTATTTAACAACTTTTTATTAATTCTATATCTTAATAAAAAGTACCCCTTTTCCCTAAGCATATTACTTAAATCTTCTACTCTTTCAGTTTTATATTTTCCTTTAATTTTATCTCCCTTTATGTTTATAGCTCTATAATTAATAAATATACTATACTCCCCCTTTATCTTTTAAAGATTTTTTCTCATAAGCTCATCATAGGTCGTTATTCCACTTTTTATAAGCTCTATGCAATTATCCTTTATTGATGTTACATATTTATTTAAATTATAGTTATCAATATGTTCAATATATTTTTTATTTATAACATTAATATCTTTTAATACTTTAAAGTTTACTATTTCATAAACCACCGTTCTATCTTTATATCCAGTACCTCTACACTTATAACATCCTATTCCACGATATAATTTATCATCAGAATTTAAATTTAAATACTTTTTTTCAGCTTCTGATGCATAGTAAGGCTTTCCGCAGTATGGACAAATTTTATCTTTAGTGTGCTGTTGTCTAATAAGTATTAAACTCTTAATAAATCTCCCTTCCTTTCCTTTTATGCTATTTTATGTGTATAACATGTGGATAAAGTTATATTGATTTATACATTTATAATTATTACCAAATAATTATAAATGTAACAGTTTATTTATTAATTTTAGTCAAAATAAAGAGACTTCTATATTATAAGAAGTCTCTATTTGAAGTATTTTTTTATTATTTTATTTTTTTCATGTTCTTCAGCTATCTCATTAATATTGAATCCATATTTATTATAATAGTCTAAATAAATTCTTGCTAAAGTTCCTTCTCCTTTAACTAATTCAGTTTGCTCAAATAAATATCTTTTATCATCCAATTTATCTATCATTTGCTGAAAATTTAATTCATCCATATCATTTATAAATAGATCTTTTATGTCTCTATAAAATTCTTTAAAAGAATTTTTAGGTGTAAATAAAAATAATTTCTCTTTATTGTCTAAATAAAATTTTATATAACCATTTACATTTATTTCAAATGTAACCTCTTTAAAAGTTTCACATAATTTACAACTTATTTTTTTATTAAATTTACTTGTACTTCTATTTTGTGGCATACGAAACTTTAAGTCATATGCTTTAATAAAATATTGAATTATTATATTATCTAAGTGATCTAGTAAATTATTAATTTTATTAATATATATAAGATAAGCTAATTTCAAATCATCTCTTAATTTTTGTAAATCAATATTATAGCTAGGATGTAATTTTCTTAAAATATCATCAATATACCACAATGCACTCTTTATTTCATCTTGTTTATCATAATAGATACTAGTTGTTAAATTTCTACCAGATCTTAATATATAATATATATACTGAAACCTTTCGTAATTATCACTTCTTTTTTCTGCATTAATATGAGATTGACCCCACTCTAATACTATAAAGAAGGCATCTAATATTTCTTTATTAACTACAAATAATTGTTTTTCTAAATTATTTTCTATAATAATGTTTTTAATTTTATTTATTACTATTTCTTCTTTATTTATATAGATTCCTCCTTTTCATAATTATATATAAGGTAAAACTGTACATTTATTATAATTACTAAATTTACATCATATTATGCTATTTATATATATCTAAATAGCATAATATTTTTTGTATAATAAAAAATACCTTATATAAATGAAGCCTTAATTATATTATAAATAAGTTTATTAATTCCTAAAAATAAAAAGAACCATATTTCAGGTTCTTTATTATTTTAATTTATTAAACACACAATTATTTACTATATTCATCTACTTCAAAAGATGATATTTTATCAAATACCAAGTATTCAGTTTTCTTACTAAATGGTTGCAAATTATCTGTTTTATCAAATGTATAATAAGCTTTTCCAGTACTTCCACTTACTCTGTTATCATACCAACTTATAAAATCATTTACTTTACTCATAGGTACTGTATATGATTTTACATTGCCATTAGTCATGGTTATTGTTAAAATAGCATTGCCAGTATTGTCTGGATTAGTTGGTGTTGTACCTTTTGGCGTTACAGTTACAGTACATGAAGTACTTATATTAGTTCCATCAATTGTTGCTGTTATTGTCGCTATTCCTTCTTTAATTGCTGTAACTTTTCCATTTTCATCTACTGTTGCTATATCTGGTTTGTCTGAAGTCCAAGTTATTTTTTTATTTGTTGCATTATCTGGTGTAATTGTTGCAACTAAATTATGTGTGTCACCTACTGGTAAATCTAGTGACGTTTTATCTAGTGATATTGCTGTAGCCTTAGCTTCATATTCTACTACATCATTATATATTTCTATTGATTGAATATAACCTTTAAATTTAACAGGATCAGTTGCTAAGTCTTTGCCTATAACAAAATTTGCCATTAAGTTTTTATCTGTTATCTCAGTTGCTTTTGATGAAGTTCCATTATACGGGATACTCTCAAATAAATTTAAATTGTTAACTGACATATTTGTGTCAGTAGAATTATACGTAAGCAACTCTTCATATTTTTTCCCAATCTTAAATTGTTCATTTGAAACTGTGCTTGTAAATACATTTATACCGTCTCCATTGTCTATTTCCCAAAAAAATTTATTTGAAAAATTGCTGCCTAAAACTTTTGAATCAATATCTGCACCAAATAAAACGCCAGTCCATTTATTATTCACTCTTCTTCTTGTACTAAATATTGAAAAGTATGGTTGATTGATAACTTCAGATACTTTGAATTTTATAATTATACTCTTTTTACCTAATGGAATAATTGGATTGCTAGCTTCCATAAAAGCATTAGTTCCATTAAAATAAGCACATCTACCTAAATCTGTATCATTTTGAAAAGTTATATTATTCATAGTTAAGTCATTACCTTTTCCTGATAAATCTTTAGCAATATTCCCTTTTACATAATCTGAATTAGTATCATCAAATATCCATTTAGCAACTAAATTACTTGAGTAATCTTTTTTAGGTACATAATTTGTTGAATCAGCAGCAAAAACATTACTAAAACATCCTATCATAATAGCAAAAGTCATAACAAATATAATACTTAATTTTTTATAAAACTTATTCATGTGTTTTTCTCCCCACCTAGACTAATTTACTTAACATTATTAGGACTATAATTTGGATTAGCAAGCATATATTCACCTATCTTAGTTAAATCATCATCATCTATAGCCTTATTTACAACAATATCAGTATTATATTGAGTAAGTGATGCTGGATCTTCACTATAATGTCTTCCATCAATAGCTAAATCTAAAAGTGTAAATTGTCCATCTTTATTTACATCTGTAAGAGCTTCATTATCTATTGTTATTGTTGCTTGTCCACATTGATCATCTGTTAAATCCTTCTCCATAGTAATACCATCTGAAACTCTACCTTTGGTTACATCAACTAATGCATCTCCTGCTGCTATTCCTTTAAAATTTAATTTTAATAATGCTTTTTTAGCTTCAACTACATTAGTTACACCTTTACTTGCAAGGATAAGCCTTAATTCTCCATCCTTTGCATCATTTTTTACTAACTTTATTCCATCTACTTCTGTAGCACCCAAAAACTGTAGCTTAGTATTATCATATTTTATTCTTACATCTTCTGCTGCAATATCCTTTATATTATCTATTGTTAAATTAGCTGATACCGTTTCATTCAAGTGTATTTTAGCTTTTTCTGGTTCTACATTTAAAATTGTTTTACTTGCTTCAATTTTTCCCATCATCTCTAAACCTTGAATCATCACACCATAGTCTCCTGCTGAAGCAACCACTCTTAATCTATACGCTTTATAATATGTTTCATTATTAACAATATATTCATTTCTATTTCCTTTACCATCCCAGCTAAACTTATATGTTCTTGAATCTATTATTTTCCAAGTACCATCAGTTCCTGTTGTAGTATCATTACTTCCTTCAAAATACCATTGACCTGGGTAATAGCAATTCCCTCCTGAATACTTCACAGCTGTCAAAACATATTTTCCTATTTTTTGTGGAGATTTAAATATATATCCTGCTGTTGCAGGTAATCCCATATTACTAAAAGTTTCATCCTTTCTATCAAAAACACTAACGACTTCACTACTAGCACCATTAATAGCACCTCCACTGCAGAAAGCTCTTCCCTCTGGAAGTGTACTATATAATCTGTTATTACCATCCTGTTGTATTATAGGTATTAAATTATCTGTATATACATCATCTGCCTTTACATTATTACTTCCTAAAACTCCAACTATTAAAGCCATAGCAAATACTATAACTATTTTACTAATTAAATTCTTAAATTTACTCATATATATTCCTCCATTTAAAATAATTTTTAACAATTTGTGAACATGTTCAAAAACTATTTTAAATGTAAATTTTAATTAAATCAATAAAAATCGTGGAACAAATTCCTCTAAATGTCTACAAATGTATAAATATAAGTTATTTTTTGTAAGTTTTATTATCAAAGTACATAATTATTTTAAATTTTACAGTTTTTTACTTTGGATTTTTAAGTATTTAAACAAAATAAAAAGATTCCTAAATTAAAGTTAGAAATCTTTTTATAAACAAAGGAATTGTTTTAAATTGATTTTTACTGTATATCACTTATGTAATTTTATTAATATCTGTATTAAATTGTTTACCTGCTAAAATTCTCAATTCTTCTAAGTTTTTACATGATTTAGACATACCTATAATAAGCCATATATGTTGAGTCAATTCTTTAATTCCGTATCCTTCATTTAACCATTGGAAATACTTTTAGCCAGTATATTTAGGAGGCTTATTATTTTCTAAGTATTCAGCAATATCCTTATCTAATAATCTATAGATTAAAGCTTTTACTAATTTTCCCCAATATCTTGGACGTAACTGTAAACTGCCTTTCCAACCTGTAAGTCGACCAAATTCAAACCATAATTCATCTGGAAATGTTTTTTCCCACTCTCTTGCTTTTATTAATATTTATAGGCTTTTTAAATCTATACCATGAAAAACAGCTATTTCTTTTATAACTTCTTCACCAATAGATTTAGTAAAACTTTTTTTCTTTTCTTGAGACCATTCTACATCACTACTAAATAGTCTCAACAATTCTGGTATTATATATGAGTATATTATAATAGCAGAAGAAATATCTATTTCTTTTACATCACCAGGTATAATAGAACTTGTACTTATAGAACATTGACTTATGTCATTTAATATAAAATTCAAGCTATAATCATCTAATTTTAATATAATATTAAGACTTCTTATTGGATAAAATTTGCTAACAAATGCTTTAGTAACTAATAAATTGGGAGTTACTTCACTTTCCCCTTTAATTGTATTGTGTTCATCAGCAATATTACCTAAAAATCCTGATATAGCTTCAACCTCAAATCTTTCTGCTAAAAATTTATTCTTCTCTTTATATTTATAGAACAACCAATAAAATAAATCACCAGGTATATTATACCCTATATTATCTGTTTCTATATAGGCTTCATCACATAATAATTTTTGTTTTACTTTATTTATTGAAGTTTGATATGTAGTAAATAATAATAAATATACACGCCCACTTTTTTCAAAAAAAACAGTTTTAATGTTTTCAAAAATTGTTCTTTCTGATTTAGGTAAAAGTTTCTTATTATTATACATATTTTTTTCTCTTTTAGACGTTTCTATATATGCTTCTTTTACTAAAAAAGAAACTTCACTATTATCAGGAAGTCTTAAATGGCAAACATTCTCATATTCTTCATATGGTTGCCATTTGGAAATAAAGACATCGTCATCACCCTGAAGTGTTTTAAGTGTTTCTTCATCAACATGCCGTATTTCTTCTCTTTTTTGTATAATTAATATTTTTTCCTTAACATCAAAAAGATTTTTTATATCACTTGTTAATATAAATAAGGTTGTACTACTCATAACTATTCTCCTAACTATTCTCCAAGTATTATTTGGAATGATTGAATATTAGATTTAATTAAAAACCATTTTAAGAAAAAAAATCCTAATCTTTTCAGTTTATTTTTTCTTTCAGAACTACATATTTTAATAGTTACTGAACAATGATGTATATCTAGACGTTTAGGTTTTATTATAAGTTTTTGTCTATAAATTACGGCTTGTTCTATTTCTATCTTTTTTAATCCTTCAACACTATCTGTCCAATAATAATGCAAAATTCCTTTTTTATTTTTATATAAACTATTATTTGATGATATCAGCCATCCATCTAATATTTCAGTATCATATGCTCTAGAACTATATATAATAGCAATATCTCCCCCTAGATAATTTAGTATTATATTAGTTATGAAATTTCCTCCACTTATAGATATTTGAATTAAGTATTCAGACATAAGTTTACTCTTTTCTATTTCATCTTCTGGTAACTTAATCTTAAGTAATTGTAAAATTTGAAAATTATTGTCTAAAAAATTCACTTCTAAATTTATTGGATAAAATAAAATTTTAAATATAAGCCATTCCAAAAGTAATACAAACATTCCAGATAAGCATGATCCTAATGCCACTATAACACCAAGAATTGCTTTTTGGTCAGTAATACCATATATAGCTAAAAAATTAGTAACCCATATGTCTGATTTAGAAAAAACAATTAATATAGCAATAATATCAGCGACTAATTTAATAAACATACTAATTGTTTTATTCTTCATTCAATATCCCCATACATAAATAATCTATTATAAAATTATCTTTTATATACTTTTCTATATCATTTAATGAAGTGCTAAATGCTATTGTACCATTATCATGAATATTAAACCTATGCTGATTTTTATCTTCTAAAACACATTCTACTGTTGAAATATTAAAGCCATCCTCAACGAGTTCTTTCAAAAATTCCGTTGCTTCTTTAATATTTCTCCTATTTAAACTTTTTATCAAATCAATATATATTTCATTTTGAGAAAGTATTAATTGATCTTTTTCTGTAAGTTTTATATTAAGAATTTTTAATTTTAAATTATTTCTCTGTTCAATAAATTTTATAAATTTATAATTTGTCATAATATTTTGTTGTATATTATTACTTTGAAAAATCTTATAATATTTACTTATAAATTCTGTATAGTTATCTGGTTCTATTTCTACTCCAAATACATTTTTAGAATTTCCATGAAAATATTTGACATCAAATTTAGGAATTTTTTTAGGAGTATAAAATAATTTAAATATGTTCATCAATTAATACCTCCTTAAAATAATATTTTTTATAAATCATAGTAAATATGTAACAGAACCTTTCTAGTATTAATATCATTGTACCATATTTTTAATTAATATAAATTATACATCATCTTCAAATATATAACAATTATTAAAAATCTTTTAAATTACTATTCTTGAAAACAAGAATATATTACAGTTATAACTTTTTATATAATTTACCTCTAAGAATTTCTAACTGTTCTTTTAATTTTTTATTCTCTTCTTCTAATTCTTTAATTTTTTTATCTTTGGCCATTACAATAATATCTTTTCATACCTTACCTTTTTAACTTTTCAAGTTGTTCCTTCAACCTTTTATTTTCATCTTTAAGTTCTTCCATTTTAACTAATTGAATAATTAAATTCTGCTTATCTTCTTTTAGTTTCTTAATTTCTTCATATAATTGTTTTATCTTATCATCTTTAGCCTTTATTTTATCTTTAGGCGTAGCAACTATACTGTTATCAGGAACACCTTTTTCAATGGCTCTTAGACTTAATATGCGTTCTTTTAAAATATCATTATTATAGAGGGTAGCTTTAGATACTCCTGCCTCCTCGGCTACTGTTTTAAAGTTAATTTTCTTAATTTTAGAACGCTTCAATTTATCAATTGCTTTATTGACATTTTTAATAGTTTCTTGGTTTTTCTTTTCAGCAAATTCTTTTAAGCCTTTTGTATTTCTATTAGACTTCTTTACCATTCATTTGCACCTCCAAACTATCTACTAGTGGCTTCAAATACTGATACTTTACAAATTGTCTTTGCCAATCTCTTTCTCTACCTAACTCCTTAAATCTTGCCATTTCTTTTTCCATAAGATTTAATTCTTGTTTTAGAATAGGATAAAACTTAGCTTCAGTAATATAGTTAGGACAATTATAAAAGAAACAGCCATCTCCATCTGTACAGTTCCCTCTTCTAAAATCATAAAGACATACCCCTGTTGGTAATGGATTAAAGCTCATTGATTTTGATAAATCAGAAATTATATCATCAATTTCTTCTTCAGTTTTACCACGGAACTGCTCGTCTAATTTACCTCTAATTTCTTTGGCTCTTAATCCTGCAATTTTAGAATCTGGACTTAATATCATATCTGAATATATTGCTTTAACTTCTTCCTCTTCTAAAGTAAGATAATGTGAAGTCATTTCAATGGATACATGAGCAAACTGCTTTTTTATATATGCTATTGGAACTTTTTGTTTAATAAGTTCTCTAACAAATGTTGCTCTAAATTGGTGAGATTTTAATGGATATAAATTACCTTTTCTATCTCTTATATTCCATTTTTTAATAAATTGTATTAATCTATTTTGTACCCAACTTTCAACTGTTAAAACTCGTATGCCAGAATGCTTAATTAAAAACAATTCTTTGAAACCACTTTCTTTTCTAAAATCTTTAGTATATTCTTCAAGTTCTTTAACTGTTTCTTTGACTAAATCATTGATAAAAACTTTATGAATTATAGGTTCCCCTTTTTCAGTTTTACGCAAAGTAACTTCCATATAATCATACCCATCATTTGTTGTATGAATGCATCCTTCTTTTATAGACAAAACTTCATTAATTCTTAATCCTGTTTGACTTTGAATTATTATTCCTGCTTTAGTTAATATATTAGTTTCTTTATTAGCTGCATAATAAAGTATTTTATCAAATATTTCTTCAGGTATTGGTTTAGTTTTATTTTTCTTTAAATATCTTTTATCATTCCATAATTCATTTGAAGTTATGTCAACAAATATATTAGTTTTAGGTACATTCCACCCCTTTATTTGACCTACTTTAATAATTTCTTCAACAACTTTACAATAACGATATCCTGTGTTTTGTGCAAATTCTTTTTTCCCTTTAAGCCATAATGCATAATTTAAAAAGGATTCTTTTGTTATTTCGCTAAAACTATTTATATTATTTAGATTACAGAATTCGATAAACGAAGGTAAATCACCATTAACATTTTTAATAATTGTTTGTGGCTTTGTTTTCCCTAATTTATAATAAGCATAAAGTTTAACTGTAAGTTTTATATCTTTATTTTTTATATAGCTAAAACTTACTTTTTTAGTTCTAATTGTTTTAGTAATTATAAGCGATGAAAAATCCCATATATCATCAGTAAATTTAGAAGTCCCAATCATTATATTACTATAATTAGCTTCATTAATTATTACTTGTAGTTGTAAATTATCTACTGCCATTTTATAATTTCTCCAATCTTCTTATGATTTCTTTTAGAATTTCAATAGTAGGAAGAAAATGCTCCGCATAATGATCACCATAGATATTCTCCTCTAATTGTTTTTCTAACTCTGCTAAATGGTTCTTATGAACTTGTAAATACTCTGGAGTAGTAATATATCTACTACAAGTGTAGCATTTTTGTCTTTTAAGTAATCTATCGCAAATCTTTCTATCACTACAAGGCTTAGTGCAATAACCATCTTCCATTCTTGCTTTCTTATCTCTATTTTCTTTAAACCAAATTAAATCTTGCTTATTTTCTATAACAGTTTTATCAACTTTATTAATGTTACCAATAATACCTATATTCTTAAATACTTTAGCCCTTTCTTTATCTTTAACATCAGCATAATACCTATCTGTTGTTGAACAATTAGAATGTCCCAAAACATCTCTTATAATATTTATATTAGTTCCTTTAGATAACATATCTGTAGCAAGTGTTCTTCGAAACTGATGTGGTGTAAGGTTATATAACTTACCATTAGTATCAAGTATATTATGATTATGAATAAATCCCTTAATTTCTAATTTTTTATTTCTTTTAATACCATTAAACCATGATTGATAAGTAAACTTTGATATTTGAGTTATTTTCCCAATATTTTCACCTCTAAATATTCTATAAATAAACAAATAATCTTTAATACTATCATCAGCCTGTTCTCTTAATTCTTTTGTATACTCTATCAACTTTTCAACTGCAATAGCACATTCATTAGGAATAGGCATGGGTTGACGTTCCTTACGATTTTTATGGTCATACCAAGTTAAAGTATATCCACTAATTAAATGTGGCTTAATACAATCTATAGTTAATCTAAGCATATCTCCAATTCTCATTCCTGTTGATTGAAGAATAATTATTCCATATTTAATATAAGGATTTTTCTCATTTTTTAATGCTCTATTTATTTGATTCATTACTTCGTCTGGAATAAAATCTATTTTAAGTTTCTTACCAGTTTCCTCATATTCATTACCTATAAATATTTCTTTTTTAGGTACTTCATTAGGCATATATAATTGCCCCCAATGAATAATATTCTTAGCTGTAATTAAACAATTTCTTTGAATAGATTGAGAGTAATTTCTATGAGTTCTAGGATTTATTATTGTTTTTAAATACGATAATAAATCATCGACGTCATTATTAGTTAATTTTTTTAAATCTAATATATCATTCTTTTTTAAAAAATCATCAAACTTTTTAAAATTAAAATTTATTTCTTTATATAGCCAAACAGGAGTTTTATTACCTTCTCTATAATTTCTCCAAGTATAAATTTTAACTAAATTTTTAATATTTTCATTTTCTATATACGAAAAATGAAATTTAAACTTCTTGTTATAATGTTGTGAATTAATATCATTATCTATTAAATACCATATATCACCTTTAGGCATATTACTTATCATTTTCTTTACCTCCGATCAAAATACTCTTACTCCAATACTTATTTAAACTATCTCCAAGATATTTATTAGAAATATGAGTATATTGTTGAGTAGTAGTTATATGTGCATGCCCAGCAATTATTTGAATTATACTAGCATCCATACCACTTTCAGCTAAATGAGTTATATAAGTATGCCTTAAATCATGAAAATTAAATGATATTTCCATTTTCTTTTTAACTACGTCAAAAACTTCATATATTGCTCTATAAGTTAATGGTTTACCTAAATTTTGATTTTGTTGTGATACAAAAATATAACTATGCTTTGTATCAATATTATTTCTTTCTTCCATTATGAAAGTATCTATTTCTTCAAGTAAACTCATGGGGATATATAAATTTCTTCTTTTCCCTTTAGACTTTATATTTTCTAATACCCCCAATTGTTTTGAAATATCAGGATAAGGAATATCTTCAATTTGCAAGTCTAAAACTTCACCTACTCTTGCACCTGTAAGATACATTATTTTAAAAATTAATCTATCTCTCCAAGTAGGTAAGTTGTTTAAAAAAATTTCAGCATCATCATCTGATACTAATTTAAAAGTTCTTTTACTTTCTTTAATCTTAAATATTGATTGTTTAGTCTTATTACTACTTTTTGTGTGATGTAAAAGGCTTTTAAACATATTAAATGGTCTATTTACATCTTGCATTATAATTGGATTATTAATCTCCTTAATCATTCCCCAATATTTATAAAAATTATAAACTGTACTTAATATTCTATTTATAGTTCTTGCTGTTCTTTGACTTTCAACATACACAGTAACTATGTCATCACTATTATTCTTAGGTTTTCTAAGATACTCTATAAATTCACCTATTGTATTTGGAGTTACTTCGTCATATTTATAATTCCTTTTATTTAAAAAATCCCAGTATATTTTCAAATCTCTACCATTAGCCTTTAAGGTATTTAATGCTCTATCTCTTAGTCTCAAATATTTTAAGTAATCATATACAGGCTTAATTATTCTCATTTTATCATCTAACAAAATAACTATACTCTTTCCTTTGTTCTGTATTATACTTAATTCCACTTTAGTAAATACCTCCTATACATACTTTATATATCTAATAAGTTTATAACCCTATTATACTTCTTATTCTCATAATTATTCAACAATTATATAAACTTATAGATATTAATACTATGTATATAAATACTTACTACTTTAAGTACTATTAATATATACTCTTAATACTTGTCCAATATCTGAATATTACTAGTGTTTCATGCATTTAAATTAAATTTTACTGTCTATACGATTATCACTAAAGATAACAAATTTTTCTTACTAATCTTTGTGATATAACTCCAATTAAGGCATCCTCTATAAAATATGAGGGGATTCCCATTTCTAAAAGTCTAAGTACCGATTCAACAGCACTATTAGTATGTAAAGTACTTAAAACTAAGTGACCTGTTATTGCTGCTCTTATAGCTATATGTGCTGTTTCTTCATCTCTTATTTCTCCAACCATTATCACATCTGGATCCTGTCTTAGTATACTTTTAAGACCTTGTGCAAAGCTAAGTCCTACTTTATTATTTACTTTAACTTGATTTATATTATCCATAATGCACTCTACAGGATCTTCTATACTTGTAATATTTTTTTCCTTTTTATTTAAAGTGTCAAGCATAGAATATAATGTAGTTGATTTTCCACTACCTGTTGGTCCGGTTATCAAAATTATCCCGTGGGAATTTTTCAGCATGGTTTTTATGGCTTCAACATCATTTTTTAAAAATCCTAAAGAATCTAAAACCTTTACATCCTCAGATTTATACAATATTCTTATAACTATTTTTTCTCCTAATATAGTAGGAAGAGTGGAAATTCTAAAATCATAATTTTTATTTTCATAAACATACTTAATTTTGCCATCCTGAGGTATCCTCTTTTCTGAAATGTCCATAGAAGCCATTATTTTAAATCTTGTACACACAAGTGGATATATATCCTTGGGTATTTTTGTAAAGCAGCTTATAATACCATCTATTCTGAATCTTACTAATACATCACTTTGAAATGGTTCTAAATGGATGTCACTAGCTTTTTCAGATATAGCCATATTTATTATAGAATTAATAATTTTAACTACTGGCGCTTCTTGTAAACTTTCATCATTTGTAAATTCATATCCATTTTTTACGTCGTGAAACTTTTTTTCTATCTTAATAGTCTTTATAGCCTTCTCTACACTGCATTTACAGTAATAAGTATTTATTGCATCTACTATTTTATTTTTATCTCCATGAAAAAATTTTACTTCCCTATTACTTATAAATTTCAGCTCATCTTTTAATAAAATATCTGGATCTTTATTAACTACAATATATAGACATTGATCCTGTTCTTTAACAGCTATTAAACAATTTTCTCTAGCAATATTTTCTGGTATTTTCTTTACCATTTCATCTTGAATGTTTATACTTTCTAAATCAATATATTCTAACTTTTCATTACTCATAATTAAATTATTTTTAAGCCTCCATTTATCATATTGTTACTTGAAATTATAACCAGGTAAGTTATTTTTAAACACAAATGAGGCATATGATTAAATCATATGCCTCTTACTTTATTTTACACTACCATAGACACTATAATTACCTTGTTCTGCAGATATTAAATTCACAGAACTTTCTTTTTCATTATACATATAGACATCTTTTTTAATGCTTTGTTCTAAATTTTCCATACCGCAAAAGTATAAATTATCATTATTGTCTATTACTAAACCTGCAGACACATTCAAATTTTTAGTGAAGTCAAAAGTTAAAGTACAAAAAATTTGTTTGAATACAAAATTATTTAGTCACATTTACTGTATATAGTGTATACTATTTCTTATAATGATATATATTATAACTTGTTAATCAAAAAAACATCAAAATATCAATCTAAATTTATATAGTAAAACGTGCAAAAGTAAAATTTTTCTTGATTATTTATTTTTGTGCTATATAATTTATATTGTGAAATTAATATTACATAAAATTTCAATGTATATGATGTTTCGAATCCTGCCAGAATTCTTACTCACATAAATCTATAAATATATTTTCATAAATGTATGTTATTAAACAAAACTTATATAGAATAATAAATAATTAGAAAGGGATTATTAAATGCTTACAAAATTTTTAAACAAAAATGATTTTATTGACTTTTTATTTATTACGCTCGGAAGCCTTATAGGAGCAATTGGTGTAAATATGTTTCTAATTCACGCTAAACTTTTGAGTGGTGGTGTTACAGGATTAGCACTTATATTTCAATATTTATTAAAAATCCAAGCAGGTTATGTAATTATTCTACTCAATATTCCTTTATTTATATTGAGCATAATAAAATTAGATAAAAAGTTTACCATTTTTTCCTTAATAGGTACCTTGGCTTTTTCTTTGTCACTAATATTAACTGAACCTATATCTAATATTTTAAATATAAATGATAGTTTGCTTTTTTGCTTGTATGGTGGTGTAGTTAGTGGGATTGGTAGTGGCTTGGTATTTGCTCACAGAGGTTCTACGGGGGGCTTGGATATAATTTGCATGCTATTTAAAAGAAAATATACTAATTTCAACATAGGAAAAATATCTTTTTATATTAATTTAATTATTGTAAGTATTAGTGCTTTTATATTTGGACTACCTAGTGCTTTGTACACTTTAATAGCTATGTACATAACTTCTTTTGTTCTTGACAATATAGTAAAAGGTTTTAACCAATCAAAAGCTGTTTTTATTATTACCAAAAAAGAAGAAATAATATCAGAACTCATAATGGTAAAACTTAATAGAGGTATTACTTTTCTTTATGGAGAAGGTGCTTATAATAAAGATACTAAAAAGATACTTTATTGCGTTGTAACACTTTCCCAATTACCCGATTTAAAAAATTTAGTTACTTCTGTAGATGAACAAGCTTTTATCTCTATTTCAGATGCTTCTGAAATACATGGAAAAGGATTTAAATCTGGCTTATAACCTTATAGATTATTAAATGACTCTATACTTGATAAATATTTTTATGAATGTTATGTATATTTATATTTTATATTAAAAAATAATTTTCTAAATAAAAATAGTAATGTCAAACTAAAAGATTTAGTTTGACATTACTATTTCATCTCACACTACCATAAACACTATAATTACCTTGTTCTGCAGATATTAAATTCACAGAATTTTCTTTTTCATTATACATATAGACATCTTTTTTAATGCTTTGTTCTAAATTTTCCATACCACAAAAGTATACATTATCATTATTGTCTATTGCTAAGCCTGCTGACACATCTAAATTTTTAGGAAAATCATAAGTAAGTCTTTTTAGATTTAAATCTTTATAAGAAAACACATATAATGCATTTGTTTGACCACCTTCAGTTCCTAAAATAAAGACTTCATCATTCTTATAATTTGTAACAGTTCTATATATTTCTGTTAAATTAGCAGTTATATTTTTAGCATTTTTACTTTTCATGTCATAATAATACAACTGCTCACTATCTGCCTTGCTGCTTAAAATTAGAATACCATTTTTCATAGGAGAAAAATATACACAATTTCCACTTATATTATCTAAATAAACTTCCTCTTTATCCTTATTAAAATCATACATATATATCTTCTGTGAATTTTTTTCTCCCTCTATACTTCCATAATAAATTATTTTGTTTTCATCTATCCATTCATAAAGTTTACCTGAAACCAAAACTTTTGATTTTAATTTTAAATATTTATTATTTTTTATATCATATACTTTCATTCCTTCTGCACTACTTAGCGAATTGCTTTTAAAAGTCCTAAAAGCCAGCTTATTTCCATTATTGTTTAGTTTTAAATCCAATGCAGAATAAAAATCTTTTAACTGAAGTTTTTTTCCTGATGAATTTATATCTATAATGTTTTTACTGGAATTTTCACCATTTGGCACACTTATAGAGTGTACATAAACTGAATTTTTAACATTATAAGCCATGTCGATAACATTACCTGTAGTGCTCCCAACACTTGCCAAAGCTTTGTCATCTATTTTGAAAGCATTAAAGTTACCATTGCTATTTTCCAATACAGTAACTTCTGAATAGTTGGGTACATTATTTTCTTCCACCTTTTGCTCTTTTTTTATGCCACATGAAACAAAAGTTAAGCTTATTAAAAATGTAATAATTAAAATTACAGATTTTAAAAAAAATTTCATTTACAATTCATATTCCCCTTTAAAAGAAACTACTGCAGGACCCGTCATGAAAACTTCATTTTTCTTTATTTCTATGAAGAGCTTTCCACCTGGTACTTGAACTTCTACACTTCCAGCAGTAAGTGATAATTTGTTGGCAGCTATAACAGAAGCACAGCTTCCTGTGCCACAAGCTAAAGTAGGACCTGCTCCTCTTTCCCAGGTTTTCACTTTAACTTTATTGCCGCTTACTACTTCACAAAAATTAACATTTGTACCATCTGGAAAGAACTCACATTTTTCTATAGACTTTCCTTCCTCTACATTATAATCTTCAAGTTTTCCAAATATAATTGTATGAGGAACTCCCATAAGCATACTTGTTATATTATACTCTTTGTTTTCTACTTTTATTCTCTTATTTATAACTTCTTCATTGAACCTTGCAGGTATTTTTTCCACTTCAAAAGAAGGTGTACCCATATTAATAGTTACTTCCTTTATACTATTGTTTTCTAAGTGTAAAATAGCTTCTTTTACACCATCACCTGTTTCTATAGTTATAGACTCTCCCTTTACTATATCTTCATCCCACACATATTTAGCAAAACATCTTATACCATTTCCACACATGGAAGCATAAGAACCATCTGCATTCATTATAATCATTTTTATTTGTGCAATATCACTATTTCTCACTAATAATATTCCATCTGCACCTATAGCAAATTTTCTATCACAAAGTTTTTTAGCTAATTCTCCTTCTTTACCTAAGAAACTATTTTTTCTATCATCTATTACTATAAAATCATTTCCCGTTCCTTGCATTTTCGTAAACTTCACTATAATTATCCACCCTTCTTATCATAAAATAACTTGTGATTTTAATATATTCTTAATAAATGAATAAACTTCAAAATAAGTTTACTACTAGAAACTAAATTTAGCAATAATTTATTAATAAGTTGTTTTATTAACATTTTGTATCATTTGCAAAGCATACACAACCTTTATTTTAAAATTTCAAAATGATATAATACTATAGATATATATGAGTATATACAAATTAACTAATTTAACTTGCAGAGAGGATGATAATATATGGCCTTGGATGGTATTTTTATACATAGCGTAATAGATGAATTAAAAAAATATTTATTAAATGGAAGAGTTGAAAAGGTAAATCAACCTGAAAAAGATGAAATAATTTTGTCTATAAAAAATCAAAGAAAAACTTATAAACTCTTAATAAGTGCTAGTTCCGTTTATCCTAAAATTCATCTTACCCAGTTATCTAAAACAAATCCTATGCAGCCTCCATTATTCTGCATGGTTTTGAGAAAACATGTAAACACTGGAAAATTAACAAACATAAGGCAGCTGGATACAGATAGAGTAATTTTTCTGGACTTTGAAAGTACGGATGAGCTAGGATTTAATAGTATTTATACTTTAGCTATAGAAATCATGGGAAGACACAGTAACATAACATTAGTTCGTGATAGAGATCAATTTATTATGGACAGTATAAAACATATTACACCAGAAATAAACACTATAAGATTTTTATATCCTGGTATTAAATATGTACTGCCTCCTAATTCTCCAAAACTAAGTCCTTTCAATTATACTATAGATGAATTTAAAGCTTTTGTAGAAAAAAACAATGTAAAATATGAAAAAAGCTTTTTTTCTAAGGTATTTACAGGAGTTAGTTCTCAATTCTCTAATGAAATTTTTTATGAATTTGTTAATGAAAAGAAAGAGTTTTCTGAAGCAAATTTAGGTAGCATATATGATTTAACTAGAAGAGTTTTTGATAATATAAAACAAGATAATTACTATTTTGCGTCCTATTCATTAAATGGAGTAGTGAAGGATTTTTACTGTGAAAATCTACAATCACTTAAAGAATATACACAAAAAACTTATTCTTCACCTTCAGTACTTTTAGAAGAATTTTATTTTTCTAAGGATAAACATGATAGATTAAACAGCAAAAGCTCTGATTTACAAAAGCTCATAAATGTAAATTTGGAAAGGTGTTATAAGAAAATAGATATACTAGAAAATTCCCTTAATGAATGCCAAAACAAAGATACATACAAAATATATGGCGAAATTTTAACAGCCAATATTTATAGTATTAAAAAGGGAGATAAAGTTGCAAAGCTTCAAAACTATTATGATGAAAATATGGACTATGTAGACATTAAGCTAGATGTGAATAAAACTCCTTCTCAAAACATTCAACACTATTTTAAAAAATATAATAAACTCAAAAAAACTGAGGAAGCTTCTAAAATACAATTAGAACTCACAAAAAAAGATGTAGATTATCTACAATCTGTATTAACTAATATAAAGAACTCAGAAGATTATGAAAGTATAGAAGAAATTAAAAGGGAGCTAATGGAAACTGGGTACCTTAGATTCAAGAAAAATCACAATAACAAAAAAATAAAACCTTTAAAGCCTATGAAATTTATATCTAGTGATGGCATTGAAATATATGTAGGTAAAAATAATTTTCAAAATGATTACCTAACATTAAAATTTGCAGATAAAAGAGATATGTGGATGCATACTAAAAATATTCCTGGCTCACATGTAATAATAAAAAATTTTGGGAATATACCAGATAAAACTTTAGAAGAAGCTGCTAAGTTAGCTGCTTTTTATAGTAAATCTAAAGATTCTACAAAAGTAGCTGTGGATTACACTGAAGTTAAAAATGTGCATAAACCTAATGGTTCAAAGCCAGGAATGGTAATCTACTATACTAATAAAACTATTTTTATAAATCCTGAAAAACCATCTATACAACAACTGCAATAAATTTACAAGATAAAAATAATGCGAAGCTTTGCTTCGCATTATACAGGCTGTTGATAAACATATTTTGTCAGCAGCTCTTTTAATTTTTTGCCCGATAGGGATTTTTTTGATTCAAAAAGGATTTTCTGTATAAATGTCGAATATATAATATAGATAAAATTAACCCGATAGGGTTTTTACGGAGGTAATATATGCTTACAAATAATTCAGAAAAACAAAATGAATTAGAATTAGTTTATATAGAAAATTTAGTTCCCAAAAACCATATCCTTAGAAAAATAGATAAATATATTGATTTTTCTTTTATAAGAGAACTAATAAAAGATTTATATTGTCACAATAATGGTAGGCCATCAGTAGATCCAGTAGTCTTATTTAAAATGCTTTTTATTGGATATCTATTTGGTATACGTTCAGAACGTCAGCTTGTTAAAGATATTGAAGTTAATGTAGCTTATAGATGGTTTTTGGGATATAATCTTACAGATAAAATTCCAAGTCATTCAACTATAAGTCAAAATAGAATAGCAAGATTTAAAGATACCAATATATATCAAAAGATATTTGATAATATTGTACTTCAAGCTATAAATAAAAAATTAGTAGATGGTAAAATTTTATACACAGATTCAACTCACTTAAAAGCTAACGCTAATAAAAATAAGTTTACTAAAGAAATAATTACTCAGTCAACTAAAGGATATCTTGAACAACTGGAAAAAGATATTGATAAAGATAGAATAGAACATGGAAAAAAACCTTTAAAAAAAAAGAAAAAATAGCTGAAACTAAAGAAATAAAAGTAAGCACTACAGATCCTGAAAGTGGATACATGGTTAGAGAAGGTAAACCGAAAGGTTTCTTCTATTTGGATCATAGAACAGTAGATGGCAAATACAATATAATAACTGATGTCTACGTAACTCCAGGAAATATTAATGATGTAGATCCTTATATTGATAGATTAAAAACACAAATAGAAAAGTTTAATTTTCACACAAAATATGTAGTTGCTGATGCTGGTTATTCAACTAATCCAATTTGTAAAAAACTTTCTGAGAAAAGTTATAAGGCCGTTTTAGGCTTTAGACTAGGACCGCACGTTAAAGGCAAATTTACAAAATATAGATTTCAGTATGTTAAAGATTTAGATGGTTATGTTTGTGAAAATAAGTACCTATTAAAATATAAAACAACCAATAGACAAGGCTATAAAGAATATGTTAGTAATTCAGATAATTGTACAAACTGTAAATATAGAGATAAATGTTTAACTTCAGATAAAGCAAGCTTTAGAACTATTAGACGCCATGTTTGGGAGGACTATAAAGAAGAAGTTTTTAAGTTTACCAAGACAGAAAAAGGAAAAAGTATATATAATAGACGAAAAGAAAAAATTGAGCGTAGCTTTGCAGATTCAAAAAATCTTCATGGTCTACGCTATGCTCGTTTGCGTGGAATCAAAAAAGTTTCTGAACAATGCCTACTTACGGCAGCAGTTCAGAATATGAAAAAGATAGCCAGAGTGCTATCGCACATTTTTTTGATTTTACGAAACAACTATTTACAAATATTTGAAGATGTTGATATTTTCTATAAATACTACCGCATAAATTAGAATCGATAATTTTACCCAGCACTTTTAAAAGTGCTGGGTTCTTGAACAATCTGAAATAATGCGAAGCTTTGCTTCGCATTATACTTATTCCGTTGTATTAAATTTTTTCTGATTCTCTGGCTTTGCTCCAAAATACTGATAATAATAACATTTTATTCTTCCATTATAAAGCTTTCTATTTTTATTAGCTTTTAATCCAAAATACTTTTCAAATTCTGGATGAGAAGTTATTACAAAGTAAGACCAATCGTTCAAATTTTGAAAAACTTCACCCATTTGTTTATAAAGTTGTTCTATTTGCTTTTCATTTCCTAGTCTCTCTCCATATGGAGGATTACATATTATAAATCCATATCTTTTTTTTGAACTAAACTCTTGCACTGGAATTTTTTGAAAAGCTATGCAATCTGCTACTCCAGCTTTTTCAGCATTTTGTCTAGCTATTCTAATTACACTGCCATCCATATCTGAAGCTAATATTTTAACTTCATTATTGTTTATAGCATTTCGAGCAAATTTTCTATTCTCTTCCCATATATTTTTAGGAATTATACCCCAGCTTTCAGAAACAAAGCTTCTATTTAATCCAGGCGCTATATTTTTACCTATAAGAGCAGCTTCAATGGCTATAGTACCTGATCCACACATAGGATCTGCAAGAATTCTAGAAGGGTCCCACTTACTTAAAAGTACTAAAGCTGCTGCTAATGTTTCCTTCATAGGTGCTCCACCTGCAAGTGCCCTATAGCCTCTTTTATGAAGTCCAGCACCAGATGTATCTATTGTCAATGTAACTATATCTTTAAGAATTCCAACTTCTATTTTATATTCGACACCATCTTCACTAAACCATTCTGTGTTGTATTCCCTTTTCATAGCTTCTACTACTGCCTTTTTCACTATAGATTGACAATCTGGAACGCTAAATAATGTAGATTTCACAGACTTACCAACTACATGCATAAAAGCATCCTTTGGCATGAGCTTTCCCCACTCTACTGCTAAAGTACCTTGAAATAACTCTTCAAAGCTTTGAGCTTTAAATTCTGACATTCTTATTAATACTCTATCTGCAGTTCTAAGCCACATATTGCAAGTTACTATATCTCGTTCATCACCTTCAAAAGTTACTTTCCCATTTTCAACTTTTAAATCATAATATCCAAGTTCTTTTAATTCATTTGCTACTATGGCTTCTAATCCAAAAGTTGCTGTAGCAATTAGTGTATAATTCATATTTTTCCTCCAAGTATATTTATATTTATTATCTATTTTACCAAAATAAATTCATATCAAACATAATTATACTCATAATCAATAATTTTTAAAAGTATTATTTAACTACTGCTTTAATTCCATGACATAATCCTTGCGCTAATTTACTTTGATATTCATCTGAGCACAATAATTTATCTTCTTGTGGGTTAGACAAAAAACCCATTTCCACTAAAACTACAGGCACCTTTGACCAGTTAAAACCTGTCATGTCATTTCTTTGTACAACACCCCTATTGTTCATACCAACTTCACTTACTAAAGTATTTAAAATTGTCTTTCCATAATACATACTTTTTTCATTTATACTTCTAGTATTTTCATTTATAGGTTCAGGAACCAGCATTGATGCTCCGCTAACTTTACTACTATCACTTGAATCAGCATGTATCCTTATAACTAAGTCTGCATTTTCCTTATTTCCTACTTCTGCTCTTTCTACATTGCCTAAACTCTCAGAACTTTTTGTTTTAGTCATTTTTACTGTATATCCTTCTGATTCCAATAAAGCTTTTAGCTTCATTGATACACTCATGTTTACACTATATTCCGGAGTTTTAGTAACTACACCTTCAGCTCCTCCCCCATCCTTTATTTTCATTTCTGATGAACCAGGTGACAAAGGTTCCTTTTCTAAATTAGATCTATCAGCATGCCCAGGATCTATTACTATTATCTTTTTCTTTACCTCTGGAGAACTATTTGTAACTGGAGCAGAACTTTTAGTTTTTTCAGCATTATTACTTGCACTATTGCTATTATTGCTATTTGATTTAACTTGCTTAGTACTTACTTTATCTACTGGCGCAGCTGCACTTTTAGTTTTAACCATAGAGCTGTGAGATTTATATACAACAAATCCGGCCATTGAAATCACAACAACTAATACTAATCCAACTATAAAACCTATATTTTTTTTCATTAACTTATCATCTCCTTAAAAAAATTATACCAGGTATCTGTAAAGTAATACAGTACCTGGTATATATTATACAGCTTTGCTTGACTTAGATTCTAAATCATCTTTCAAATCATCTTGTACTTCAACCTCTTCAGTTGCACTTGTTTCAGGCAATATTAAGTTTAATACAATTCCTACTAAGGTAGCTAATGCTACTCCTGCTATTTCTACATCTGCTCCATTAAATTTAAATTTAACTGCTGCTCCACCTATTCCTATTACTATAATAACTGATGCTAACAACAAGTTTTTCTTCTTACCAAAATCAATTTTATCTTCAACAAATATTCTAAATCCTGATGAAGCTATTATACCAAAGAGTAATATACTTACACCACCAATAACTGGAAGCGGCATATTTTCAATTATTGCAGCTACAGGTCCTATAAAAGAAAGTATTATTGCTATTATTGCAGCTCCACCAATTACCCAAACACTATATACCTTTGTTATAGCCATAACTCCTATATTTTCTCCATAAGTTGTGTTTGGAGGTCCTCCAACAAGTCCTGCAAATATAGTAGCTACACCATCACCTAAAATTGATCTATGAAGACCTGGTTCTTTAGTAAAATCTCTTCCAACTACATTATTAGTAACATATACATGCCCTATATGTTCTGCTAAAGTTACAAACGATACAGGAGCCATAAGCATCATAGCGCTTAAATTAAATTTAGGTGTCATAAAAGGAGGCAGTCTAAACAATTTAGCACTAACTATTGCCTCTACAGCTTTATGAGGTATGATTCCTAAACATAATGCTGCTATATATCCTACTACTATAGCTACAAGTACTGGTATTACTCCCAAGAAACCTTTAAAATACATGCTTCCAATTATCCCCACACCTAATGTGATCATAGATACTGTAATCCATGCCCATCTTGGTACACTTTGTAGTGATGCATCTGTATAAGTTGAATTTAAGCCTGCCCAATTTATAGCAGTTGCTGCCAATCCCAAACCTATAACTATAACTATAGATCCAACAACTACTGGAGGCAACGCCTTATTAAGCCAATTCACTCCACAAAATTTAATTATAATGGATACTACAATATAAACCATTCCTGCAGCTAAAACACCTGAAAGCATAGCTTCTGGTCCATAATTTTTAGAAGCCACCATCATAGGTGCTATAAATGCAAAGGATGAACCTATATATGCTGGAAGCTTTGCTTTAGTACAAATTATATAAAGAAGTGTACCTACACCACTACAGAAAAGAGCAATAGATGGACTCATTCCTGTAAGAATAGGAACAAGTATGGTAGCTCCTACCATAGCAAAAAGGTGTTGAAAACTCAAAGGAATAGTAATTCCTATAGGTAATTTTTCTTCTACATCTACAATATTTTTCATTTAAACTCTCCTTTTTTAGCCTCACTGGACTAATTTAAAATTATGATTTATTTAATTTTTATAATTCATCAATTTTTACAATATCAGCTCCATCTATTTCAGAAATTTGAACTGATACTACCTCGTTTCTAGAAGTAGGTATATTTTTTCCCACATAATCAGACCTTATTGGAAGTTCTCTATGTCCTCTATCTATTAATACAGCAAGTTGTATCAATTCAGGTCTTCCGGCATGTATAACAGCATCAATAGCAGCTCTAACTGTTCTTCCTGTATATATTACGTCATCTACTAATATTACTTTTTTACCTTCTACATCAATTAAATCCGCATCTTTTAATTTAGGTTGATCATATAACTTACTTAAATCATCTCTATAAAGAGTAATATCAACAGTTTCCACAGGGATTTTTACTCCTTCAATCTGCTCTATTATTTTTGAGATTCTTTGAGCTATAGGATATCCTCTTCTTTTAATACCTACAAGAATAATATTCTCTACTCCTTTGTTTTTTTCTACTATTTCATGAGATATTCTAGTTAAAGTTCTCTTTATGCCTTTATCATCTAAAACAACTGCTTTAGTTTTCACAAAAATCCCCCCTATTTACCTAATAAAAAAACTCATGATGAAGATCATGAGCATAATTATACACATACAACTTTTGCCTTATGATCTCACAGGATCGTCTTAAAGGTATACTATTAAATTTTTATACATCTTAATTATGATAACATAATACTTTTTTTATTTCAATTCATTTCTTAAAACATTTAATACTTTTTTAAAGTAATCTGGCAAATCAGACGTAAATTCAATATATTCATTAGTGCTGGGATGTATAAAACCTAACTTTTTAGCATGAAGCATTTGTCCATTCAAGTTAAACCTTTGCTTTTTATAACCATAAACTGGATCTCCTACTAAAGGATGTCCTATATAAGCCATGTGTACTCTTATCTGATGTGTTCTCCCCGTTTCTAACACGCACTCTACAAGAGTATTACTTTTAAATCTTTCCAATACCCTATAGTGAGTTACTGCTCTTCTGCCATCCTTAATCACTGATATTTTTATTCTTTCTACAGGATGTCTTCCTAAAGGTTTATCTATAGTACCTTCATCTTCTTTTAAAACTCCTTCAACTAACGCTGTATAGGCTCTAGTCATAGAATGATCCTTAAGTTGCTCTGCTAACTTATTATGAGACTTATCATTTTTAGCAACCACTAATATACCTGAGGTATCCTTATCTATTCTATGCACTATCCCAGGTCTTGTTACTCCATTTATGCCAGATAAATCACTGCAATGATTTAAAAGAGCATTGACTAATGTACCAGTATAAACCCCTGAAGCTGGATGAACCACCATACCCTGTGGTTTATTTACCACAATAACATCACTATCTTCATAAACTATATCTAATGGTATATCTTCAGGCTCTATATCCAATCCAACAGGATCAGGTATAGTAATAAGTACTTTATCTTTTATCTTCAATTTGTAATTACTCTTTTTTAAAATTCCATTTACTTTTACCTGTGACTTTTCTATAAGTCCTTGTATGTAAGATCTAGATTTATCCTCCATTCTTTCTGATAAAAATAAATCCAACCTAGCATTCACTGAATTTTCATCTATAACAAATTCTCTAGTTTCCATACTTATCTTCCTTTATTAAATAAATTGCTAATAAAAAGGTTCCTGTTACTACTAAAACATCAGCCACATTGAAGGTAGGGAAGTAGTATACATCTTTATAATGTAAAGTTAAAAAATCTACTACATACTTATAATAGGTTCTATCGATTAAATTGCCTATAGCTCCACTTATTATAAGTGCCAAACTTATTCTAAGTAATTTTGAAGTAGGTTTATATTTTATAATATAATAGATTATACCTATCATAACAATAAATGTAACTATACTTAAAAAAACTAACTTATTTTGCAAAATACCAAAGGCAGCTCCTCTGTTTTCTAAATAAAAAAGTCCAAAAAAGTCTTTTATTACAACTATTCCGGAGGTATTTGATAACTCTTTAAGAGCCCATAACTTTGTAACTCTATCCAATATCAATCCCAAAATTATTATTAGTAATTCCATTTACATCCCCCTTTTAAAGCTTAGGAAAAGTTAACAAGAATCTTCTCGTTAACTTTTCCATTTCAATTACTACGGTAATTGATTTTTATACTGTTCATTACTTATTCTTTCTATTGGTTCCACATAATCCTCATCTTCATCACTATATACATCTATTACATTTTTTATTCTATTAAACCTTCCTACAGCTTGATAACTATCTTCTGCATCAAAGCCTACTTCATCTCTGCGATCGTTATGTCCATATCCAAAAGGATAACCAGGTTCTTGCTTTTCTATAGGTGTATTTCTTTTTTCATCTGAATAAGAATTACTAAGCCATTTTTGGCATTCCACACAATGATCTGTATAAGGAATAAATTCTAATCTTTCTTCTTTTATATCCTTACCACATATACTGCACTTCCCATAAGTACCTTTATCTATGTTTGAAAGTGAATTCTCTATTTTTTTTATAATAGACAACTCATTGCCTTTAAAGGCTATTCCTCTTTCCTTATCAAAAATTTCAGTAGCAATATCTGAAGGATGATTATCATAAAAAGATAACTCTGTAGATAGTTCAGCGTTAGAATTAATAGTTTCATTTTCCTCCATTTGCTTTAACAAACTATATACCCTCTTTTTTTCCAATTCCAATTTTTTTCTAAAATGCTCCAATCTTTCATTATTCATAACCCCAGAACTCCTTTCTCATTATAGAGTAAAAATAACCTAATTTTATTTTTACTAAAAATATTTTATTTATTCTGCAGTTATGGAAATAATTATGGAATCAAATTAATTTCATAAAATTGTTTTTTAGAAAGTATATTTTAAATACAACTTTTTCATACAAAATCAATTTAAATATTCATAAGCATATTTTTTAAAATATCTGTTGAGTTTTTTATAGCTATTGGCGCAAACTTCTCATAATCCATATGTGCTCCATTATTAGCATTGTCAGATATGGATCTTATAACTACAAAAGGTATATTATTTAAATGGCATACCTGTGCAATACTTCCGCCTTCCATTTCACAAGCTAGTGCCTCAAATTTTTCATTCAACCACTTTATCTTCTGCGTATCAGAAATAAATTGATCTCCTGTTACTATCCTTCCAATAAAGCTATTGCTTTTTTCAATATTTTTGCAAGCTGCTTTAGCTTTATCTATAAGATCAGTATCGCATTTAAAATCAAAGGTATCCAATCTTGGAATTTGACCTATAGGATCTCCAAAAGCTGAAGTATCCATATCATGTTGAACAAGATTATTAGCTATAACTATATCACCTGGATATACATCTTTTCCAATACCTCCTGCTATGCCAACATTTATTACCTTATCTACTTGAAAATCATCTATTAATATTTGAGTACATATAGCTGCATTTACTTTACCAATACCACTTCTAACAACTACTACTTCTTGATTATAAATTTTTCCTGAATTAAAAAGCATATTGGCTTTTATTTCTTTCCTATCTAACTTCATTTCCTTTAACAAAATTTCTAACTCTTCATCCATAGCTCCTATTATTCCTATTACCATCTTTTTACCCCCTGTTTATACTTTCTTTTAAGGCCATCTTAATTTCTTCCTCACTGACCTCTACTTTTGTTTTGCACCTTTCTTTATACTCTAAAAGCACAAATTTTAATTTATCGTTATTTTTCTTATCATGGTTAATAGCATACATAAATGAAGAATAATTGTCAACTTTATACTTTACAGGCATACTAAGCTTTTTTAATATACTTTCTACTTTACCATATGTATCTAGAGGTATCGTAAATTTATTTTGAGATAACTTTATAGAAACAAGTATTCCAAGACCTACTGCTTCTCCATATGATACTGTAAATTTAGATGACATTTCTATTCCATGTGCTATAATATGACCAAAATCTAATACATTTGTTAACCCTTTGTTTCTAAACTCTCCAAATAATACTTCTGATTTTATTCTTAAACATTCTTTTACTATATGACCTAATTTGTCATTTTCTCTTTCTAGTATATATTTATAGTTCAAATTTATAAAATTTAATAACTCTACATCACCAATTACTCCATATTTAACAACTTCACCTAAACCATTTTTAAATTCTTTATTACTTAATGTTTTTAAAAATCTAGTACATACATATACAAATACAGGGTTATAAAAATTTCCTATTAAATCTTTAACGTTTCCATAATTAAATCTTACTTTTCCACCTATACAACTATCAACTTGAGATAATAGCGTTGTTGGTACATTTACAAGTTTTATTCCACCCATATATGTTGATGCAACAAAACCCACTAAATCTCCAACATTTCCTCCTCCAAAGGCTATAATAGTACTATTTTTATTAGCATCGTTTTCCAAAAGAAAATCATATACATTTTGTATGGTATAAATATTTTTTTCCTTTTCCCCTTGAGCAATGCAAAAAACTTTACAATTATTTTCTGACTTAATATGCTCTATTATATCTTTATACAATTCATATACTAAACTATCTGTAACAATAAATATTTTTTCACTTATCTTAATTCTGTTTTTTTCAAATAAGGTATGAAACTTATTAATATTATTATCTATATAAACACTATACTTTTTGTCTCCTGTGTCAACAATTATTTCCTTCATTCATTTCACCACCTTTATTATAAGCTTAAATCATATCTATATTATACCATATATGCAATATTTCTATTTAAATAGCGTAAAAATAAAAAAGCCACTCTTACTGAGTGGATTTCTTATTTTACAAAGAAATTTTTAATTTCTTCTAGTTCATTTTCGTTATTATAAAACTCTGGATCTGATTTTGAATCTTCATATTTTGGAACTATATGACTGTTTGAATTTTTTTCTGGTATAATCTCTATTTCTTTTTCCCTAATTTCTTCATTTTTTATAGGTTCATTTACATTTTCACTACTTTCGTAGCCTACATTATAATTTTTAACAAATTCCTTTTCCATATCATCAAACATTTCTAATTGAGATTCCATAAAGCTTCTAAACTTAGTTCTAAATTTACAAAATTCCTGCTTCATTCTTTCAAACTCATCAGTAATTTGAATTACATCACTATGGGCCTTATCAATTATCTTCTGAGCTGCATCATTAGCATTTTTTAATATTAATTCACTTTCTTTTTTAGCATTTTCTCTAGCTTGTTCAGATGCATTCTGCGCTAAAAGTAAAGTATTTTGTATTGTGTTTTCCATTTTATTATAATGTTCTATTTTTTCTTGTATGCCTGAGAGTTTTTCTTTGTAATTTGAATTTTCTTTGTAAAGAACTTCATATTCTTCAGCTATTTTGTCTAAAAAATCATCTACTTCTTCTACACTATACCCTCTTAAAACCTTTCTAAATTCTTTTTCTGTTATATCCATTGAAGTTATCTTCATTGTGAACTGCTCACCTCAAATCAAATAAATTTTTTTACAAGGATTTTTACTTTTCCACTATTCGTCCATCCAACTTCTTCTACAATTTTAAATTTTCCATACCCTCTTACAGTTATTATTGTATCACAGTTCAAAATTTTATTCTTCCTAAAATCCTCTGAATAGTCTACTAAAACTTTTCCTTGCCTTACCAATTCTTCAGCTTTACTTCTTGATATGTTACACAGAGTACTTATTACACAATCAATTCTAAGAGAAGAAACATTCACAATAATTTTTTGAAAGTCATATTTGGGAATTTCTGAACTATATATGTCTAAAACATCAATTGTGCAGTGAGTTTTGCCTATACTGATTAAATTCATTTTTATATAATCAACTATTTCCTCCTGCACAGCAACATAACATCCATCATTGCTAAGTATTAAGTCTCCAAATTTTTCCCTCTTAATACCTAATGCCATTAGAGACCCTAAATAATCCTTATGTCTAAGATTATTAAATTTTGACTTTCCGTTAACTCTAATAAGGGTGACAGGATAACAATATACATGATCATTGGAAAAAGCTATAACTTTCCTTTCTGCATCTTCAAAAATACCATAAGAGCAAACATTTATACCAATTTCCTCACTTAAACTTTCTATGGTTTTCCAAGTCTTAGGAGTATAAAATTCTCCTGTACATATTACTTTATTAATTTTTTTGGCTAAAATAATCTTATCATAGATATTGGAAGCTATATTATTTTCTAAAAAACTTACCTTATTTAAAAAATCTTTTTTATTCACAACTATATCAATATACTAAACACAATTTTTCTTATCACATCTAGTATTACTAGTGCAAGTATAGGTGAAAAATCTATCATAAAACCAGGCATAAGCTTTTCTTGAATTTTCCTTCCTGGAATCATAAATGGATCTGTAAATATATGAAGTAAGTCTAAGAAACCATTACTTCTTCCAGGCATAACCCATGAAAGGATTACATCCAATAATATAGCACCTTCAAGAAACCTAAATAATAAATCTAGCGCCACTACTAAAGTACCACTTATCATTTTATCCTCCGAACACTACTTATTCCAGCCAAAAATCCCTTTACTTGATAGCTCACTCTTAAAATCATTGCTAACCTCTACTGTTGCTGGTGACAGTAAATAAACTCCTCTTTCTACTTCTTCTAAATCTCCTCCTAGAGCATAACTTGCTCCACCCATAAAATCTAAAAGTCTTTGAGCTATTCTTTGTTCCAATCCTGTAGTATTTATAACTATAATTTTTCTATTCTTTAATTCATCACAAATATCTGCTGCTTCTTCATAACTAGTAGGTTTTACTATTTTCACCTTAGCAGCAATAGTAGTATGTATACTTACCACCTTATTTTGTCTTTTTGAATTTGATATAATTGGCTCTACTGAAGCTGTTGTATCATTTACTGCTCTTTCCTGTCTTCTCTCTTCTGTTTCTTCTATTTCTTCTTCTAAATCATCCTCTAGGCCTAAAAAACCCATAACCTTACTTATAACTTTACCTGACATTTAATTTACCCTCCTCAATTATTATAATTTCTCTTTCCAAATATGCCTTGACCCACTCTTATCATGTTTGACCCTTCTTGTAAGGCCATTGAGTAGTCACCACTCATACCCATAGATAAAATGTCCATTTGTATATTTTTAAAGCTTTTCTTCTTTAGGTCTTCAAAAATGTCCTTCATTTTCCTAAAATAGCATCTACAACTTTCTTCTGTAGCCTGTGGTATAATAGCCATAAGTCCTTTAACCTTTACATTATTACAGTTTTCACACTGTTGTAACAGTTCATCTAATTTCTCTAACAAAATACCTGTTTTGCTTTCTTCTCTGCCTATATTTATTTGAATCAGAGTATTAGCTATTTCATTATTTGCAGAATAATGCTTATCTATTTCTTGTAAAAGTCTTATACTATCTAAAGATTGAATAAGGTGAACTTTTCCTACTATATATTTCACTTTATTCCTTTGAAGATGACCTATTAAATGCCATTTTATATCTTTAGGAAGTTTATCATATTTATCTATAAGTTCTTGAACTTTATTCTCTCCAAAGTCCCTAATTCCTATATCGTATGCTTTCCTTATTTCTTCAACAGGTTTAGTCTTTGAAACTGCTATTAAAGTAACATCTTTTTCTATAGTATTTCTTATCATCCTTACATTTTCTTCAATTGACAATTCCATCGTCTCCTTTTGCTGTCCAATTGAACTTGTAATTTTATGCAATTTTAATGGTATAAAATACATCCTTCATAAGTATATTCTTCATAAAATTTAAAAATCCTTCAATAAATCAATAAAATTTAAATAAAAATTTAATTAATTATAATATATTATTAAAATCCAAATTTCATTGAATAATATTATTCATTTTTATTACTTATTAGTGCATTCTTTTGTTCTCCAATATAGGCTGGAACATTTAAATTATCACATTGCTGTACATCTACTCTTACTTTTCTTGTTATTAAGCTTTTTAAATAGTTTTCATTTGACAGCATATAATTATACATAACTTCTTTGTTACCTATAGCATAAATTGTAAAAGGAGCCATCATTTTAACACCATTAATTCTTAAAAAAGCACCACTACAGTATATTTCAGTTTTATCAACTACTCTTTGACCATTTATACTTATAGCTTCTGCTCCTGAATTTTTAATGTCATTTATTACTTGCATAATATCCATATCATGAACTAATCTTAACGCCTTTTCATATGCAAAAGAATTTTCTATATCTTCATCCTTTGCATCATTTAAGCTTATTTTTATTCCTTGTCCTTCTAGAGCAACTTTTCCTAAAATAATATTATTTTCATTTAATTCTTCAATTATTCCCTTAGTAACTTGCTCTTCATTTTTTTCATTACTTTTATACTCCACAAGCTTAGAATTGTATTTTTGATATTGTTGTATGAGCGCTGCTATATCACTATAAAGCTTATTTTTATAATTGTAAGAATCTTGATATTGCTTTGCACTTAAAAAAACCCTATCTGTAGTTCTTGTAAAGCTAATATTCATAGATATTAATATACCTATAATTATTGAGGCTATAAAAACAAAAGTGCTAGCTTCATTGTTTTTCATTTATCTCACCTCATTGATGATTTCTTGCCTTCTCTATTAATAATCTTCTTATAGTAGCAAAGTTATCAAAAATTCTTCCTCCAAACACTATTACTGCTGCAAGATATATAGGTACTCCCATCTTATCCCCTAAGTATGCAAGTCCAGCTGCCAATACTGCATTTCCAAAAAATCCTGAAATAAATATATCTGGTTGAAATTTTTTTGACAAGCTTCCTTTTATTGCACCAAATACGGAATCTAAACAAGCTAGTATTGCTACAGACATATATGGAGAAAATTGTTCTGGAATATTTACTTTCCATACAATACCAACAATTATTCCAATTATAAGTCCAATAAAACCAATCACTTTATACCACCCTCCAAAACTATTATATATTTAACTTATTTACTATTGTACTGGTTTTGCATATTCAAATTTATAAGTTTTATTATTCTTCTTAATTGTAATGTCATCTGACTTTTCAAATTTCACATCACACAAACCTTTGAAATCAGCAAAAACTTCCGGAAAACTCATATCTCCATATAATAAATTTTTATCTCCTATTGCTTGTATAACAATTCTGCTGGATGGAGATATTTTTTCATCATTTATCAAAATATAGCTTCCTGCAGTTCTTATTCCTGTTCTTGAAAGTATTCTTATATCATTTATGGATATAGCTTCTGCACCTGCAAACTTTAACTCATTTACTAAATACACCAAATGTTTATCCGTTATATGATCTCCTATATTATTTCCCAAAAATCTGGCATCAGGTGTGAGATAAACAGTTATGCCAGGTCCATGTACATCTGTAGTTCCAGTAAGTACTCTAGTATCTTCTAGCTCTTTTAAAAGATTTTTTGTTGCATCACTTTTTCCTGCTGCTGCATTTTCATAATTTTTAATTTGGTTTTGAAGATCATTAACTTTACTTTCAAGTTCTTGTTTTTGTTTTTTATATTGCTCAATTTCAACAGTAACATCTGTACCATTTTTGTTAGTCAGGTTCAATGTTTTATCTTGCCTTACAATAGTCTTAAGCTGGTATGCAAGCATAAACCCTAAAATACCTAGTACTACAGCAACACTTATTTGAGCGTTAACCTTACGCATTTTTTAACATCCTCCTACTTTTGAATAAAAAATACAGGATTACCATCAAAGCTTACATCTATGTATCCCTTAGCACCTTTTAATCCTTTGCTGTTAATTATATTCAAAGCTTCATTAACCTTTTTATCAAGGTTGTCGCTTCTACCAAGTTTAACACACATATCACCAAAATATATTTTTATATCTATAGTACTATTTAGATCTATATAAGTAATTCCAATTGTATTTTTGCTGTTTAAAATAATATCTCCTAAATTAGTAACTATGTCTATTTTTGATTTGTCATCATTTTTTAATACTTTACCAATTTCACTTTTATCATAATCAAAGCCATCCAATTTAACTAAATGCATTCCCTTTATATCATCCTTTTTTTGAAGGACTACTCCATTTTTATCTACTATAAAATACTTATTATCTTTTGCATTATAAAATAAAGCTTCTCTTTCCTTTATATTTATTTGTACTGTAGCTGGCAATTTTCTTTTTATTTGTACTTCTGAAATATAGGGATTGCTTAAAATGTTATTTTCACCATTTCGAACATTTATATAGAATATGTTATTACCCTTAAATAACGTTGATAAATCAACAATTTCTTTAGATGAAATATTTCTATTTCCACTTACCTCAATGTTTTTTATATTAAAATAAGGATGTTTTAAACATAATGTAATACATATTGATAACAGTAAAATAAATAGCATGAATATTTTTTTTATTCTTTTTCGCTTTCTTCTTCTTAAAATCAATTCATTTTCTGTTTTTGGAGAAGTTAAAGCCATAGTATATCAATCCACCTCAACTTTTTAAGATATATATATAATAACACTCTATTAAATTAATTTCATTAAATTTTTCATTAAATTTTATTTAATTACATAAATTATAGCATTGCTAATTGCAATGCTACAATAAATATTAATATTCTTTTTGTCTGGATATATTTAGAAGTATTCCCATGGCCACTAAATTGATGGCTAAAGCTGATCCTCCATAGCTTATAAAAGGAAGTGGTACACCAGTTACAGGCATTGATCCTGTAACAACAGCTATATTGATTATGGCTTGTATTGCTATAACTGACGTAATTCCTGTAGCTAAAAGAGTTCCATAAGTATCTTTTGCCTTTACTGCCGTTACTACTCCTCTCCATATAAGGATAATAAACAATATGATGATAATTGTACAACCTATAAGACCTAATTCTTCACCAATTATAGAAAATATAAAGTCATTATGAGGTTCAGGTATGTAGTAACACTTCTGTCTTGACATTCCAAGACCCACACCCCATATTCCTCCAGAGCCTAAAGCTAAAAGAGATTGTATCAACTGATATCCTGTATTCTTTGGATCAGCCCATGGATTTAAAAAACTACTAAACCTAGCCAATCTATATGGCTCAAATGCTATTCCTGCTGCTCCTGCTAAACCTACTAAGCCTAATAAACCTAACATATGCGATGTCTTAGCACCTGCTACATAAAGTACAATTAATGTAACTATCATTATTACTGCTGCTATACTTAAATTTTTCTCCTTAAAAACCATCCCTGCATAAAAACCAGATATAATAAGATAAGGTATAATACCATACTTTAATGTCTTTATTTTTTCTCCTTTGCTTTCTATACTCTTAGCCATATAAAATACCACTATGTATTTTGCTAATTCAGATGGCTGAAGTGATGGTAATCCTCCAATTTGTATCCATCTTTGTGCTCCATTTACAGGTTTAAAAGCAAAAACTGCTGTCAAAAGTACCACAGTAATTATCATAATTATTTTAGTATATTTTTTAATTCTATGATAATCAAGCCTTATAGTCATAAACATAAATAAAATTCCTACTAAAGCTGCTCCTGCCTGCTTTTTCAAGTAAAAAGTACTATCTTTTATGTGTGGATTAAAATATGCACTATAGGAACTAGCACTATAAACCATGACAACACCAACTGCCACTAAAAGCATTATAGTCGAAAATAATACAAAATCAATAGGCCCCATTTTACTAGTGGGTTTACTCATCCCTATATCCTCCTACATAAATTACTTTTATCAGACTAAACATTTACTTACAAAGACAAAAAAGCAAATAAACATAATACTACTGTAACAATGCAAAACACAGAAACTACTTTAGTTTCATGCCAGCCTGATAGTTCAAAATGATGATGTATTGGACTCATTTTAAATATTCTTTTTCCTGTAAGTTTAAAAGATGCTACTTGAATAACTACGGATAATGTTTCCATTACATATATTCCACCTACTATTATAACCAATAATGGTAATTTTAATATCAAAGCTACTGTTGCTACAGCTCCACCTAAAGCTAATGAACCAGTATCTCCCATAAAAACTCCTGCCGGAAAGGCATTATATCTCAAAAATCCTAAAAGCGCACCAGCAACTACAGCACAAAATATTGCTAATGTATAGTGTCCCATAGCAAAGCTTACTAAGGCAAAGAAAGTCATAACTAATAATGTAACGGATGTTGCCAATCCGTCAAGTCCATCTGTTAAGTTTACTGCATTAGTTACACATGCAAAATAGAATACTATAAATGGAATATAAAACCATCCAAAATTCACAGTTCTATGTGCAAAAGGTATTATTATAGAAGTTCCTATATCCGGATTTTTAGCTGCATAATATGCAAACCATCCTGATACACCTAAAAGTAATAGCATTTTTTGATAAGCCCTAAGTCCTAAATTTTTCTTTCTTAAAATCTTTAATCCATCATCCAACGCACCTATTATTCCAAAGGCTACAAAAGCATATAAAGCAATCATAGCTTCATCGCCTGGTTTTTTTATTACAAGAGCCATAGTTATAAAGGACGATAGTATAAATATTATTCCTCCCATAGTAGGTGTTCCCGATTTTTTTTGATGACTCTTTGGTCCCTCTTCTCTTATACTCTGTCCAAATTTAAGTTTATGCAGTAATGGAATTATAATAGGACCTTCTAAAATTGATATAAAAAATGCAACTAATACTGAATAAATTAATCTATCCACCTTATAACCCCCTATAAGTTATTTTTCTTAAGTTCTTCTACTATTTTTTCAAATTTCATGGATCTAGAAGCTTTAACTAAAACTGTATCCCCTTCTTTTAAATATTCATCCACTAAATATTTTACTCCTTCATTATAATCCTCAAAAGCTTTATATTCAGCTTTGGCACTTGATTTAAAACCTTTTTCAAAAGCTTCATTATATTCTCCAAATGTTAAAAGTAAATCCACTCCATTTTTTGCTGAATATTCACCAATTTCTTTATGAGATTTATAAGATTGTTCTCCCAATTCTCCCATAGTTCCGAATACAGCTATTCTTCTACTAGACTCTACATTTTTTAAAACATCTATAGCTGCCTTCATTGAGTCAGGATTGGCATTATAACAATCGTTTAATATATTAAACTTCTTTCCTTTAATAAGATCCATTCTCATAGCAGTAGTTTGAAGATTTTTTAATCCTTCTTTTATGTCTTTATTCTCCATGCCTAATATTCTTCCACAAGCTATAGCTAGTAGTGAATTAGATATTGTATGTTTTCCTGGTATTTCTACATGAAATGTTTCCTCAAATTTTTTTCCATTTTCCTCTACACTAAACTCTACAAAATTTTCCTTAAGTTCTATATCACAAGCGTTAAGATTGTTTTCATTTTCCATTCCTGTAGTGTATATAGAAAATTTATTATTTTTTACTCCTGAAAGAAGGTCATTGTCTCCATTTACAATTAAAATATTATTCTTATTAAAAAAATCCGTAATCTCCAGCTTTGCCTTCAATATATTTTCTCTTGAGCCAAGGTTACCTATATGACTTACACCTACATTAGTAATTAAAGCTATATCAGGTTTCGCAGCTTCCGCCATTCTATGAATTTCATTCAAATTATTCATTCCCATTTCAAGTACTGCTATATCATAGCTATTATCAAGTTTAAATATCATTAATGGAAGCCCTATCTCATTATTAAAATTTCCTTGTGTTTTAAAAACTTTATATTTAGAACTTAATGCTGCTGCTAACAAATCCTTTGTAGATGTTTTTCCATTAGATCCTGTTATACCTATTACCTTTAAATTAAGCTTATTCCTATAAGCTTTAGCCAATTGCAGCAATGCTTTTTTAGTATTTTCAACTTTAATTATTGTAGTTCCTTTTTCTATTTCATCTTCTCTATACTTAATTTCATCTATAATGCATATAGATGCTCCATTATCACTAGCAACTTTTATATATTCATTTCCATTAAAATTTTCTCCTTTCAAGGCTATGAATATATCATCTTTATCTATTTTTCTCGTATCCGTACTTATTTGATTAAACTTTTCATAGTTTCCCTGCAATACAACTTTTCCTTGCACCGCATTAACTATCTCATCAAAGGTCATATGTTCCAATTGTAAACACTCCTTCTACTTATTCAATTCCTTTATAATTTCTGCAATTACTTCTCTTTCGTCAAAATGAATAGTTTTATCCTTTAATATTTGATAATCTTCATGTCCTTTTCCAGCCACTACTATAACATCATCCTTTTCTGCCATTTTCATAGCCTTTTTTATAGCTTCTCTTCTATTTTCTACCACAATATAATTATCTTTTTCTACACCTGCTACAACTTCTTTTATTATGGACATAGGATCCTCAGTTCTAGGATTATCTGAAGTAATAACCGCTTTATCACTTAGCTCTGTACCTATCTTTCCCATAATAGGTCTCTTAGTATTATCTCTATCTCCACCACAACCAAAGACACTTATAAGTTTACCTTTAGTAAACTCTCTTGCAGTTTTCAGTATATTTTCTAATCCATCTGGAGTATGTGCATAATCTACTATAACTTCATAACCTAAGTCATAATTTTTAGTTACTATTTCACATCTTCCAGGTACACATAGCATAGCTTCTAACCCTTCCTTTACGCGCACAAGACTCATTCCTTCGCCTAAACATGCCGCCGCACTTCCAAGAGCATTCATAACATTATATTTTCCTGGTATATTTAAATTTATATGCTGAGTTTCATTCTTGTATGTTATATCAAACTCTACTCCTCTAGAATGCATATGTAAATTACTTCCCTTAACATCAGCATCTTTATCTATAGCATAAGAAGTCTTTTTTCCTTCTGAATCCTCATATACTCTTTCACCATATTCATCATCTATATTTACTACTGAACTTAATGTATTTTTAAATAATATAAGTTTTGCATTATAATAATTTTCAAAGGTCTTATGGAAATCTAAATGATCTCTTGTTAAATTAGTAAATATTGCTTGACAAAATTTCACACCATATACTCTGTCTAGATATAATGAATGTGATGATACTTCCATAATGCAATAGTTTACTCCTTCTTTCACCATTTCTGCAAATAGTTTTTGAAGTTCTAGAGACTCTGGAGTAGTTCTATGAGCTGGTATTTTTTTATCTCCAACATAATTTGCTATAGTTCCCAAAAGCCCAACCTTATATCCTTGAGCTTCTAAAATAGATTTCATCATAAATGTTGAAGTAGTTTTTCCATTTGTGCCTGTTATACCTATTACCTTCAATTTGTCCGAAGGATGATCATAATAATTTGCCGCTGCTAAAGCTAAAACTTTTCTAGTATCTTCAGTTTTTATAACTGTACATTCAGTTAAGTTTCCTATATCTTTACTACAAATAACAGCTACTGCTCCATTACTTACTGCACTACTTACATATTTATGTCCATCTGTGCTATACCCCTCAATACACACAAATAAATCTCCACTTTTTACATTTCTTGAATCATACTGAATTTCCCTTATTTCCAGATCATCATTACCCTTTAATAATTCATATTTTATTTCTTTTAATATTTTTTTCAAGTTCATAGAAACACCCCTTTTTAATTCTCTTACATAGCATTGGCATGCAACACATATGATTTTCTATGTATTGCATGCCTAATATTTTAATCTCCTAGTATGTCAGTGTCAAGTTTTACCACCGTTCCTTTTTGCACTTCGTCTCCTGGCTTAACACTTTGATCAGATACTACTCCTTCTCCTTCAAATTCTGCTTTCAAGCCTAAACTATTAAATACAGCTTCAGCTTTTTCCTGACTTAACCCTTCAACATCAGGAACAGCTACTACTTTATTATAATTTGCTGTGTTTCCTGTGTAAAGTACAATTTTAGTACCTTCTTTCACTGTGTATCCAGGTTTAGGATTCATATCTACTATATAGTCTCCATTTGAGTCTAATTCATCAGTTAAATTATTCTCCTTCAAAACTTTTTCCGCATCAGATTTTTTCATTCCTCTTACATCTGGAACTATAACGTCTTTTAGCATACTCTTTTTTACATCTTCACTGCTAGCATCACTTTTAATATCCAAATAATTAAATATATCATTAAAAACTTGTTTTGCCACAGGCGCAGATATTTGTCCTGCGTAATAATTAGAAGGATCAGGTTCATCTATAGATACAAATACTGTTATTTTAGGATCACTAGCTGGTGCCATGCCCGCAAAGGATGCTATGTATTTGCCTTGCTGATATCCACCAACTCCAGCTTTTTGCGCAGTTCCAGTTTTACCTGCTATATGGTATCCATCTATAAAAGCCTTTTTACCTCCACCTTCTGCAACTACCTTTTCAAGATATCCCCTAAGCTGTGCTACCTTATTCGAATCCACAATTTTCTTACTGTTAGTTCCTGATATATCAAACTTTTTATCCGTAACTTCACTGCTTGCATTATTATCATAATGAGATATTTCCTTCATTACATGAGGTGTTATCAATGTTCCTCCATTTGCTACAGCATTAAATGCTGTAAGATATTGAATTGGAGATGCTGTATTTGCCTGTCCAAATGATATTGTTGCTAAATCGATATCACTTATAGCACTTGTCTTTTTAACAATTCCTTTAGCCTCTCCTGGCAGATCTATACCTGTTTTTTGTCCAAAGCCAAACTTTTGTATATACTTATTTAAATTTTCTTTTCCTATCATCTTTCCCAACTGAGCAAAACCTACATTACAAGAATTTTTTAATATATCAACAAAAGCTTGTTCTCCATGTCCAGAAGTCTTCCAACAGTGTATGACTTTTTTTCCTATGGTAATACTTCCTGAACATGAAAATTTATCACTTTCCTTAACTGCATTTTCTTCTAATGCAGCCGTTGCCGTTATAACCTTAAATATAGATCCTGGCTCAAAGGCATCGCTGACTGCTCTATTTCTCCATAACTTTTGAAGTTCATCATAAGATTTATCTTTAATCCATGGTTCATTAGGATTATAATCCGGTTTATTTACCATAGCAAGAATTTCACCATTTTTTGGATCCATAACTATTACAGTAACTGCTTTTGCTTTATTATCATTTAAAGCTTGGTCAGCAGCTTTTTCACAAAAATGCTGTATTGTTTCATCTATGGTTAAAACCACATCTTCTCCATCTATAGGTTTAGTGTACTCTGAAATAGTATTGGTAAATTGTTTACTCTTTTTATCTGTTTCTGCTATTCTCATACCTGGTGTTCCGGAAAGTTCTTTGTTATAATAAAGCTCTACTCCAGTAAGTCCAGTTCCATCAGAATTTGTATGTCCCATAACATGAGCAAGAAAGTTATTATTAGGATAATACCTTTTAGTATCTGCAGACACTAAAACACCTCTTAAATTTAAACTTCTAACATTATCAGCCTCTGCTTTTTCAACTCTTCTCTTCAATGTAGCTGACCCAAGTGGAAGTCCTCCTGGTAGTGTTTTATTAAGTATTTTACTAACTTCACTTTTATCTATAGTTAAAGCTGAAGCTAATTTGTCTGCTACATAATCCTTTGATAAGTTTTTTTCTTTCATTGTATCTCTTAGGGTATTCATATCTAAATCTATTCTATATACATTAGCACTTACCGCTAACTCATGTCCACTTCTATCTAGAATTCTACCCCTTTTAGCATCAATTTTCACTTCACTTGTCCACTGATCAATAGCAAGTGCTTTTAATTTAGACGATTCATAAGCCATAACATAAATCAATCTGCTAAATAGTAATAAAAATGTTGTAAAAAGAAAACTGAAAATTATTATCATTCTTCTTCTGATGATAACTTTATCTCTGTATTCCTTTTTATTCAATAAGCTTACCCCCGTAAAAATTGCTCTCTTGAAAATTCAACAATAATATTCTGTCTAATTAAAATAGCATTTTACTTAATTTACTCCATATGCTTTTATATGCTTGAGTATCTGACTTTTTATCTGAAGCTTTTATAACTTCCTTATCTAAATCTGCCTGTGCTGCCGTACCCTTATCTGGAAGTATCATATGTAATTTACTAACTGCGGCATCTTCTATATATTGAATGTTATTATACTTAACTAACTCCACTTTTAAATTTTCATTATCCCTATTTACTTCGTTTATATTATTACTTATAGAATTTAACTGCTGCTGCATATTATAAATTACACAATATCTACCTACGAGTATTACTCCTACAGTAAAGGCTAAAGTAATATTTCTTATTATTTTAATTTTACCTTTTAGCCTTTTTTGTCTTAACTTCTTTTCCTTTGCTCTTCTTCTTAATTTTTCTTGCTCTTCTTCTACGTAAGGTACATATTCAGGTTGGAGAACAGTATTTCCTGATATAACATTATCTTTATTTACCACTATCACTTTATTCACCTCACATTTTTTTTAGAACTATATTCTCTCAGCCACTCTCAATTTAGCACTCTTACTTCTTGAATTATTTTCTGCTTCTTCTATTGAAGGTTCTATAGGTTTTTTACTTATAAGTTTTACAAGAGGTTTTTTTCCACATACACACATCGGAAAATCTGGAGGACATGTACAAGGATTTTCTAATTTTTTAAACTTAACTTTTATTTTTCTATCCTCTAATGAATGAAACGTTATAATAGCTATCCTTCCTCCTTTATTTAAATGATTTACACTATCCTCTACAGCCTTATCCAATATTTGTAGTTCTCTATTTACTTCTATTCTAATTGCCTGAAAAGTTCTTTTAGCAGGATGACCATCCTTTTGAAATCTTGCAGGTATTGCTTGACGTATTATATCTACAAGCTCCAATGTAGTTTTTATTGTTTCCTTTTCCCTTCTCTGCACTATAAATTTCGCTATTCTTTTAGCAAAATTGTCCTCACCATATTCCTTTATTATTTTAAAGATCTGCTCTTCACTATAAAAATTTACTATATCATATGCAGAAGTACTGCTATCTCTATTCATCCTCATATCTAAAGGTGCATCTTTCATATAACTGAATCCTCTTTCAGCTTCATCTAATTGATAAGATGAAACTCCAAGGTCCATCATAATTCCATCTACTTTTTCTATATTTAATTCTTGTAAAATTTCATCTATATTATAAAAGTTGTTATGAACATAAGTTACATTATTAAATTGTTTCAATCTCTCACCTGCCGCTTTCAATGCAGCAGTATCTTGATCTATGCCTATGAGTCTTCCTTTAGGTGAAAGTCTTTTAAGTATTTCATAAGAATGTCCTCCTCCTCCTAAAGTACAGTCTACATATATTCCATCCTCTTTTACGTTTAATGCATCTATAGTTTCCTCTAACAATACTGATACATGTTTAAATTCCATCTATGAATCTACCTCCAACTTATGTTATATTCCAAGTTCACTCATTTGTTCTGCAATCTTATCGAAATCTATATTTGAACTATTGTATTGTATCCATTTTTCCTTGCTCCATATTTCTAATCTATTGGATACTCCAATACTTACTATTTCCTTTTTTATCTCTCCGTATTCTAAAAGGCTTTGTGGAATTAAAGTCCTTCCTTGCTTATCCAATTCCATTTCATTAGCACCAGAAAAAAAGAATCTAACGAAAGCTCGTGCATTTTTACTTGTTAATGGAAGCTTTCTTAATTTATCTTCTAGTACACTCCATTCATCTAGTGGATAAGCATATAAACAACCATCTAGTCCCTTGGTAAGTATAAACTTACTTCCAAGCTCTTCTCTGAACTTAGAGGGTATGATTATTCTATTTTTATTATCTAATGCATGTTCATACTCCCCTATAAACATTTTCTACACCCCTATTTGGTTATTTACTCCACTTTACCCCACTTTTAACCACTAATTTTACATATTCTATATTAACATAAAAATTCCTTCTTTGTCTAAAATAATTTTAATTATTTTTTTAAGGGAATTAAAATTTTTTTTCACTCTTATTCGATAACATCTCCTTTAATGTTCCAACAAATAGTACTGAAATCAACTACAATAAAAATCATATTACTACTTAATTCTCTATAATCTTAAATAAGATATTCAACTTTGGCACATCGAAGGTAAGTTTTTTAATTAAAGATTTTTCGTAGTATAACGGAGAAAAATCATCCTTCACTGTTCTCTGTCAATTGTCCTTTGTCCTCTGTCCTTTATCAGGTTGAAATACCTTCATTTGTAGAGTATAATTTAATAGAAAAAATTTAAGTTTTTTTACAATATATAATTGAAAGGAATGTACATAAATGAAACTTGGAATCGTAGGATTACCTAATGTAGGTAAAAGTACTTTATTTAATGCTATAACAAAAGCTGGAGCTGAATCTGCTAACTATCCTTTCTGCACTATAGAGCCTAATGTAGGTGTAGTTAGTGTTCCTGATAAAAGATTGGATGTTCTTGAAAAAATGTATAATTCTAAAAAGAAGGTATACACTGCAATAGAATTTTATGATATTGCAGGATTGGTTAAGGGAGCAAGTAAGGGAGAAGGTCTTGGAAATAAATTCTTATCTCATATAAGAGAAGTAGAATCTATAGTTCATGTAGTAAGATGTTTTGATGATCCTAATGTAGTTCATGTAGATGGTTCTATAGATCCTATTCGTGATATTGAAACTATAAATCTAGAACTTGTATTTTCAGATATAGAAGTAATGGACAGAAGAATTGAAAAAATTGTTAAGCTTGCTAAAAGTGGAAGTAGCAAAGAAGCTAAAGCTGAATATGAATTAATGCTTAAAGTAAAAAAACATCTTGAAGATGGTAATCCAGTTAGAACTTTAGAGTTAACTGAAGATGAAAGCGAAATCGTTAAAGGATATTTTTTACTTACAACAAAACCAGTATTATATGTAGGAAATATTTCTGAAGATGATTTAATTTCTGGTAACCTAGAAAATGATTATGTTAAGAAAGTTAAAGAATATGCTTCTAAAGAAAACTCTGAAGTAATAGTTATTTCAGCTAAAATAGAAGAAGAACTTTCTACTCTTGAAGATGATGAAAAGAAAGAAATGCTTGAAGAATATGGACTTGATGAAGCTGGATTGGATAAGCTAATACATGCAAGTTACAAGCTTCTAGGCCTTATGAGTTTCTTAACTGCTGGTGTTCAAGAAGTTAGAGCATGGACAGTAAAAAATGGAACCAAAGCACCTAAAGCTGCTGGTAAAATCCATACAGATATTGAAAGAGGCTTTATAAGAGCTGAAATAGTATCTTATAACAAACTTGTAGAATGTGGATCTGAAGCTGCTGCAAAAGAAAAAGGTTATTTTAGACTTGAAGGAAAAGATTACATCATGCAGGATGGAGACATTGTTAACTTTAGATTCAATGTTTAAGCTTATATAATATAAGCTTAATGCTACGTAAGAGTGCAGTGGAAGTTTGAATTTTAACTTCAATTATATGCATCTAATTGCATTGTTATAGATAATTATAAGCAATTTTTCATATTAGAATTACAATAGTTACTACACAACTTTTTAGGTGGAGGGAGCTTTGAATATATGGTGTATAAAAGCTTTTGAGAGAATTTAGGAGCTCTTATGTCTAAAATTTAAAAAATCACGTAATTTGAATCAGGACGATTCAAGCCGCGAAAGTCTCAGGACGGGACATTTGAGCGGGTAGGGATTTTTTAAATTTTAGGCATTAGAGCTCCTTAATGAACGGTTGGCTTTTATACACCATATATTCAATGCGTACTCAACCTAAAAAATTGTGTTGCAATGTACTTATAATGTAAAAATTTTTTATCTACTTTTTTTGTGCCTTCTCGTGTACTTTTTCAATTCTTTACTTAATTCACCCATAATTTCATTGTAGCCGAAATTTTCTCTTCCCATTAATACTTCTACGGCATCTTTCACACAGCTCATAGAATATATGTGGAAATTTCCATTTTTAATTTCTTCTTCTACTTCTTTATTCAATACAATATTGTTTAAATTAGATTCTGGAACTAAAACTCCCTTATCTTTTATGGTATCCTTTAATTTACATACTTTAAAGAATCCTTCTATTTTTTCATTTATCCCACCTATAGGCTGTACTTTTCCAAATTGATTTATAGATCCTGTAACTGCTATATTTTGTTTTATTCCTATTTTACTTAAAGATGATATCATGGATACTACTTCCGCTACAGATGCACTATCTCCATCTACTGTGCCATATATCTGTTCAAAACTTAAATGGAAATCTACAGGTATCTTTTCATAACCACCTATAAGATTGCTTATATATCCTTTTAATGTATTTATAGCTTTATTGTGTATGTCTCCACTTAAATTACTTTCTTTTTGTACATCTATTATATTTCCTTCCCCTTTATAACAACAACAAGTTATTCTTATAGGTTTTCCAAAGCTGCAATATCCTGTATCTATGACAGATAAACCATTTACTTGGCCTACTTGCTTTCCTATTACATTTATAAATATCTTGTTATCCTTATAGCTTTCATTTATTTCTCTTTCTACTGTTTCTTCAGTATATACTGTATCTATTATGTCCTTTTCTTCTATTTTATTTCTATTATCCTCTTCCACTTTATTATTAGAAATTGTAAGTACTCTATTTAATTCATAATCATCTATATAAAGTTTATTTTTATTTTCAGCTTTTCTAGATAAAAATTTAGCTAACTCTGTTATACCTTCCTGAGACAGCTGATAAAAATTATTGAATCTACACATATTATATATTTTTATTAAGAAAGATTTTTTTGTTTCCTCACTAATATCTAGTAAAGATTTATATTCGGCTCTCACTTTAAAAACTTTTTTAAAATCTTCGTCGTAATTGTATAAAAGATTATAAAGATTATAGTCACCTATAATTATTATCTTTTCGCAAAACTTAACAGGTTCTGGCTTTATACCAGTTAAATTTAAGAATTCCAAATATCCCCTATTATAATCTAAGTCTACTTTACCACTCATAATGGATTTTTTTAAATGATAATATGCTGAAGGATTATTCAAAAGACTATTTGCTCTAATTATAATACATCCACCATTTGCCTTTAAAAGTGATCCAGGTTTCATCAAATTTATATCTGTAATATATGATCCATTTTTGCTTTCATATTCTATAATTCCAAGCAAATTATTTACACTAGGATCTTCTTCAAATATTACAGGGGGTTCATTGTTTTCACTATTATCCACTAACACATTTACCATGTATTTATATATTGCGTTATTTATTTCATCTTCATCATCTTCATAATTCATAGAATATATTTCTTTAATATTTTCTTCTATTTGAACACAAATATTATTTAAAAACTCCATAATATCATTGTTATCTCTAAACTTTTCAAAATATTCTTCTTTAACATCTTTTGTTTTCACAATATAATAATCATCCATAAATTCTTTTATTTTTTCAATTCCAGATTGTTCTATACTTTTTAATTCTTCCAAAACCTTTTGGGCATTCTTCTTTAAGCTGCTGGCCTTATCTAATATTTTTTCTTTCTTTTCATTCTCTAACTTTTCATACTCACCTTCATCCATAACTTCTTCTTTATCCTTCATAGGAATGAAAGTAAACCCATTTTGAGTTGCTCTAATGGTAAAGCCCTGTTCTTCGGAATCTTTTAATAATTTATTTATTAAATCAGACCTTTTTTTACGAATACTTTCAGTTATTTCTTCCTTTTCCTCATTAGATGAATCAGTATAAAATTCATAAGTTGTTTCCGAATATATTTTTTGTATTTTTTCTAACATTTCTTTTAAAATTTTTCCTTTGCCAGCTGTTAGAAATAATACCTTAGGACATTTTTCATCATCTTCTATAACATAGCATATATCAACTAGTTTTTCCTTGAACCTTAGATTTTCCTTCACAAACTTTATGATTTCTTTTAATTTATCTTTTGAAAAATCGTCTATTAAATAAACATTATACCCTTCTTTATCTATTTCTAAAGCCATTTTTAATTTTTTATACATTTCATTATCATCAGGTACATGGTAGCTATCTTCTCTTAATTTGGTATTTTCAAACTCAAATTTATATATAATTTCTTCAGCTGCCAATTCTCTCTGCATATCCCATCCTCCTTTTATCGCTTACTATAATAATATTCTTAAAATTATTATTTAGGCACAAAAAATAAAAAAACTACTAATCAGCTTTTTAGTATTTAATTTAAAATTTGAATTTTCTTATCTCATTGCATATAATAGTACTATAATTTAAAACTTTTTTGACAAAGTGCAAGTTTATTTAGTATACTTATAGCGTATATGTACATTCAATGATAAGTGTGCATTATATTCTTAAAAAACATAATACTATGTTATAAATACACTACCTAATTGAAGATCTAGGGATTGAAACCGCTGAAAAACTCAGCATTCCATAAAATTTAAACGTAAAGGAGTTATTACCATGAGTTTTAAAGAAAAAATTGCTCAATATTACACAAAGTCTTATTTGAAAAAATATGGCGACAGACTTACTCAAGTGCAAGGAACAGTAGTATCTGTTAAAATTACTGAAAAAACTATATTGTGGATATTCCATAAATTAAATGTAACCCTTTTGGTAAGACCTGAGAGAAGTAAAAATGTTGTAAAATGCTCTTATGTGAGAAATAAGTGGTTTAAGAAGCCAGATTTTATAACTATATCTCAAGGAAATTTAGTTTTAGTTCAAGGTTTAAAAGGTAAAAGAGGTAAAGAAAATAGAGAACAAATTGAACTTATTAATATAAGAAATATTACAACAAAAAAAGACTTAGTACCTATGGATGGAAAACCTCAAAGAACACAAAGAGTTCAAAGAATCAAATAAAGGATAGAATTGCTAATGCAATTCTATCTTTTTTATTTAAAGTATAAATATAAACTATTAGTTAATGCTATTATACCTGAGAAAAATATTACAATTCCCCATTGAATTATATTCAAAGCTGCAGTATGGAATACTATTTGCATAAATGGAATGTATAATACACATATAAGCATAGTTATTGATATAGTTACAGCTCCAAGCAAATAGACATTTGTAAATAAATTTATTTGGAATATAGAGTGTTCTTCTGATCTACACTCGAATACATGTATCAACTGTGATATTATTAAAGTACATAACGCTAATGTCCTGCATGTTTTTAAGTTATATCCATACAATTTTCCCACCATAAAAGCTAATATTGTACATACCCCAATTAAAGTTCCTCTTATAACTATTTTTTCGCTTAAACCTCTTGCAAATATACTTTCATTTTTAGGTCTAGGTTTTCCAATCATTATATCTTCATTAGCTGGATCTACCCCTAATGCTATAGCTGGTAACCCATCTGTAGCCAAATTTACCAATAAAATTTGTATAGGTAAAAGTGGCGTATCTAAATAGAAAAGAGAAGATAAAAACATGGTAAGCACTTCTCCTAAATTACAGGAAAGCAAGTACCTTATAAATTTTCTTATATTATAATAAATAACTCTTCCCTCTTCCACTGCTGCTACAATAGTTGCAAAATTATCATCCAAAAGTATCATAGAAGAAGCTTCTTTAGTTACATCTGTACCTGATATTCCCATAGATATACCTATATCAGCTTCCTTAACTGCGGGTGCATCATTTACTCCATCTCCAGTCATGGCCACAATTTTATTTTTTGATTTAAAGGCCTTTACAATCCTTAATTTATGATTAGGACTTACTCTAGCAAATACAGATACTCTATCAACCAAATCTGCTAATTTTCTATCACTTATTTTGTCTAACTCTTCCCCAGTTATAACCTGTGATTGATCCTTACAAATATCCAATTCCTTGCCTATAGCAAAGGCTGTATTTTTGTGATCTCCAGTTATCATTACCGCTCTTATACCTGCCATTTTGCATTTTAAAACTGCATCTTTAGCTTCCTTTCTAGGTGGATCTATAATTCCTGCAACACCTAAAAACACAAGATTATCTTCTAACGATTTTCCTCTTACAATCCCCTTATCCTTATATGCACCTGCTATGCATCTTAGTGCATTAAAGGACATATTTTCTACAGCCTTTTCTACTTTTTCCTTATAACTTGATGTAAATAATCTCACTTCACCTCTATCTAAAATATATTTACATCTACCTACTATCCTTTCAGGTGCTCCTTTTACATAACAAATTTCTTTTGTACCTTCCTTCATTATTACAGACATCATTTTTCTATCAGAATCAAAAGGAATATCGTACACTCTATTTGCTTTATCTAAAAAATTTTTTAGTTCACCGCTGTTCTTAAAAAAAGCTTTAATTAAAGCTGTTTCTGTAGGATCTCCAAACAAACTTTTTGAAATATTCTTTTCCTTAAAATCAAAATTACAGTCATTGCAATATGTAAAAGCTTTCTTCAATAATAAATTTTCAGGAATTGAATCTTCATCTACTTTATATATTTTTTCATTAAAGTACATGGCCTTTACCATCATTTTGTTTTCTGTTAAAGTACCTGTCTTATCACTGCAAATGATAGAAGTACATCCTAATGTTTCAACTGCTGGAAGTTTTCTAACTAAAGCATTTCTTCTAAGCATTCTTGAAACTCCAAGTGCCAAAGCTACTGTAACTATAGCTGGAAGACCTTCTGGAATAGCTGCAACAGCTAAACTTACACCTAGAAGAAACATTTCATATTTATCTTGTCCTCTCCAAATTCCAGTGAGGGTTACAATTATGCATATAGCAATACAAATTATTACTAAAACTTTTCCAAGTGAAGCTAACTTTTCTTTAAGAGGAGACCTTTCATTTTCTATACTCTCGAGCATACCTGCTATTTTTCCCATTTCAGTTTTCATACCAGTTTCCACTATTCTAGCTCTAGCTTTTCCCTTTAAAACTGTAGTGCCCATAAATATTGAATTTTCTTTAGTTTTACAACTCTTTTCTACACCTACAGATTCACCTGTCAAAAGAGATTCATCTAACATAAAATTGCTATCCTCTGTTAACATGCAGTCTGCTGGTACTCTGTCTCCAGTTTCCAGAAGCACTAAATCTCCAATAACTAATTCTTCTGCATTTACTACAGTTAAAGCTCCTGACCTTACTACTTTAGCTGTAGGAGCTGCCATTTCCTTTAATGCCTCTAAGGATTTTTCAGTTCTATATTCTTGAAAAAAGCCAAGTATTGCATTCATTACAACAATTATAAGTATAGTAATGGCATCTGCTTTTTCACCCATAAAACCTGATATAACTGTAGCTGCAATAAGTACCCAAACCATAAAATCATTAAACTGCTGAAGAAATATTTTAATTGCAGATATTTTCTTCTTTTTTTCTAATCTATTAGGTCCATACTTTTTTAACCTTCTATTAGCTTCTTCTTGGGTTAGTCCATTTTGTAATTCTCTTTCATTAATCAAATACATCCCTCCCCTTTTTTAGTTGTTTATACAATTTAAATATATGCCTTTAATTACTACTATTATGAAAAAATAATAAAAAAACAAATACTATGCATGAAAGTATATACATGAGATTTTGCATATATGTTGTATAAAGCATTACTATTGTATATAATAATATGTAGCAATCATTAGAATTTAATATAAAATTAGGAGGATTTAAAAAATGAATGATGTAGTGTACATAACAGGACATAGAAATCCAGATACAGATTCTATTTGTTCTGCCATATCTTATGCAGAATTTAAAAATAAAACTGGCGTAAATGCTATTCCCATAAGACTTGGAAACATAAACAGAGAAACTGAATTTGTATTAAATTATTTTGGAGTTAAAGAGCCTAAATTAGTTGATACAGTTAAAGCACAAATAGGAGATTTAAACTTTGATAGCGTTGCTCCAATTTGTCCAGACACTTCCTTAAAAACAGCCTGGTCAATGATAAGAAAAAATAACGTAAAAACTCTTCCTGTAGTTGATGATGAAGATAGACTAATAGGTCTTGCTTCTCAATCAAATATAACTTCTAGTTATATGGATATATGGGATAATAATATAATACAAAAAAGTGGAACAAATCTTGAAAACATACTAGATACTCTTTCTGCTAAATGTGTTTATGCTGTGGAAGGTGAACCTAAATTTGCAGGCAAGGTAGTAGTTGCAGCTATGCAGCCTGAAAGTGCTAAAGAAGTTATAGAAGAAGGAGATCTTGTAATCTGTGGAGATAGAGAAGATGCTCAAAATGTATGTTTAGACTGTAAAGTTTCAATTATGATTATAGCAGGTAACCACGATGTAAGTGATGCTATAATAGAAAAAGCTAAAAGCGTAGGATGTTGTGTAATTATAACTCCTTATGATACATTTACTGCTTCAAGATTAATAAACCAAAGTGTTCCTGTAAGTTACGTAATGACTAAAGATAACTTAATTTCCTTTAAAACTGATGATTTTATTGAAGAAGTTAGAGAAGTTATGCTTGAAACTAGATACAGAAGCTACCCTGTAGTAAACTCAGAAAATAAAGTTGTAGGAAATGTTTCTAGATATCATTTAATATCTCAAAAAAAGAAAAAGGTAATTCTTGTAGATCATAACGAAAAATCTCAATCCGTACCTGGACTTGATGATGCTGATGTACTTGAAATAGTAGATCATCATAGAATTGCTGCTATTCAAACAGGTTCACCAATATATTTTAGAAATGAACCTGTAGGATGTACTGCCACAATAGTTGCTTCTATGTTTTTTGAAAATGGTATAAGACCATCTAGAAAAATTGCAGGTCTTTTATGTGCTGCTATTATTTCAGATACTTTACTATTTAAATCACCTACATCAACTAATGCTGATAAACACGCATTAAAGAGATTAGCAAACTTAGCTAATATAGATCCTGAAACATTTGCAAAACAAATGTTTAAAGCAGGTTCTTCACTTGAAGGAAAAACACCTGCTGAAATACTTAATCAAGATTTCAAAGCATTTACTATAGGTGGAATTAAAGTTGGTATAGGTCAAGTATCTACTATGGATGTTGAAAGCTTCAACCCAATAAGAAAAGATATGTTAGACTTAATGGAGAATACTTGTAAGGAAAAAGAATTCGGTTTGATTTTACTTATGCTAACAAATATTTTGGAAGGTGGATCTGAATTAATCGCAGTTGGAGATCATACAGATGCTGTTGATGAGGCCTTTGGTGTAGTATTAAAAAATAATTCTGCATATGCACCTGGAGTACTTTCAAGAAAGAAACAGGTTGTACCACCATTAACAGCAGTAATGGCAAAATAAAACTTATAATCATTAAAAGAAGTACATAGATTTATATTAAGCCTGTGTACTTCTTAACATTTTTTGTTAAAATTCTAATTATGCTAATCTTCTATTTCACTCATTTCTACAGTTTTCATTTTCACACCATACATTCCATTCTGTGGTATACTACCCATCATTGCTTCAGGCATGTTTTGCTGCATCATAGGCCCCATCATTGGATTCATCATCATACGATTCATCATCATAGGGTTCATCATCATATTCATCATTGGACCCATATATTTCATCATAGGACATATAAAATTTTTCATTCCACAGCTATGTTCTTCCATTTTAGCCCCCTTTTCCTTATTACAACTACCTCTGCCATACATTCTTTCCACTAAAAACCCTCCTAAATCATTACATCTATATATTATATGTATATAGAATTTATTTATTGACAGAAATATTGTATAAATAAAAAAACACTGAATTAAATTTCAGTGCTTTTATCTACCCTTCATATTATTTACAAGTCCCCACATGTCATCACCTGTTTTCATAGCTTTAGAACTGAGTTCAAAAGCTCTTTGTGCTATTATCATATCTGTCATTTCTTTTCCAATATTTACATTTGATTCTTCCAATTTACCTTGAAGTACATTGCTATTTTGTGCAATATTAATTTGCGCTCCTGGATTAGCTGTATATAAATTGTCACCAATAGAACTAAAAGCTTCTTGTCCTACTGGATTATAAACATTAATCTTTCCATAATATACACTATTATTATTATCAATATTTAAATAGATTTCTCCATTTTCTTTGACAGCAAAATTGTCTTGAGTAAATACAGTACCTGAATTAAATAAATTTGATCCTTCTTCTGTAAATTCTATATCTAGCCTATTACCATTCTTATCTACAATATCTCCATTATTATCTATATTAAAGCTTCCTGCTCTCTCATAAGCCTTATTTCCATTAGGAAGTGTAACTCTAAAATATCCTTCTCCATCTATTGCAAAATCTGTTTTAGAATCTGTTTGTCTTAAAGAGCCTTGAGTGTTATCTCTATACCACTTTGTAGCTTTAACACCTGTACCATTTATAGGTTCTTTAGGATTATTACCACTATTAGGATAACCCTTTCTATTTAAAGTTTCATAAACTAAATCTTGAAAACTTACATCTTCTCTCTTATATCCTGGTGTACTTTCATTTGCAATATTATTGGAAATACTATCTAGCTTTTCTTGTTGAGCATTCATAGCACTTTTACTTCCCCATAAAATTCTTAACACAATATCACCCCTTCTATCTTACTGATCCAATTTCATTAGCTGCTTTAGCTAAAGTTTCGTCAAGTGCTTGTACAATTTTTTGATTAGTTTCAAAAGTTCTCATAGTAGTCATCATACTAACCATTTCGTTAATTACATTTATATTAGATTTTTCTAAAGATTTCTGTCTAACCACAGCTGCATTTTCCGTAGGATTTGTTCCTTGATAAAGATTATCTCCTACCTTTTTCAAGGTATTATAATCATTAAAATCTACTGTATACAACTTATACATTGGTACATTATTTATACTTATGTTACCACTAGTATCACATTTTAGTTCTCCACTTCCTACATTTATAGGACCTAAAGAATTGTTTTGCAAATTTCTAGCTAACACTGTATCACCAGAATCATTAACAAGTGTTCCGTTAATATTTACATGAAAATGGCCGTCTCTTGTATAATATTGTCCGTTGTCCACCCCATTGTTCCTCTGTACTGCAAAAAAGCCCTTTCCTTCTATAGCAAAATCTGTAGCTTTATCCGTTGACTCTATATTCCCTTGGGTAAAATCAGTATTTACAGCATCTATTTTACTTCCAAGACTTATTGAGCCTATTACATTTCTTACATTCTTGCCTCCAACTATCTTGTCATAATTTTGAAGTAATACATCATCAAATTTTTTAACAGCTAAATTATCACCTTTAAACCCCACTGTAGTTGCATTGGCTAAATTATTAGTTATCACATCCTGTTTGGCTTCCTGAGTTATCATTCCTGAAACTGCAGTATAAAGACTTCTTATCATTTGCCCACTTCCTTATTATTAATTACTTTAACTTCATCTGGATACATCATACCCATTGACCTTGCCTTATCTTCAATTTTAACTTTACTCATTTCATAGTTAAATTTGACTCCAGTCATAAGAATTGTGGATATAATAATACCTATTCCTATACCTATTAATAATTTTCTATCACTTAAAAAATCTATTAAAGCTTTTACTTTACATATAATTCTTTTATTAATAGCACTTCCCCCTTACCAATGTTCAGTTCTTCAGCTATTTCATCAACAGACATTCCTTCATTTATCATTCTGTTTATCTTGTCTACTTTTATGCCATTATTTCCTACTTTAATATTCTCGGATGTTTTAAGCTCATTATTTAGTTTATTTTCATTATATTCTATTTTTATTTCACTTTTATTTTCTATTTCATCTTTTTTATCTAATTCATCATTAATTTCTATATGTAACTGTTCCCCTGCAATTTTATTTTGCAATTCACTTCTTGACTCACAATTAGAAGATTCCATTAAATTTATTTTAACCTTTAAATCTTCTATTTCTTTTTGCAACTCTAATATAGTTTCGGAAAATTCCTTCTTAACTTTACCAATTTCTAATTTATAATCTGTTAAATCTTCTTTTTTATTATTCAATACGCTTGTAAACTTTTCTTTTTTCATAGCATTAAAATTTAACACTATTAATAATGTTCCTGTTATAATTAGAACTATTATAACCAAAATCATAAATTTCCTCGCTTTTAATTAAAATTTATTATATGTATTTAAGCTTTTGCATTGCATTTCTCAAATGTACAATAGCCCTACTATGAAGCTGGCATACTCTAGATTCTGATACACTTAAAACTTTTCCAATTTCTTTCAATGTCAAGCCTTCATAATAGTATAAAGATAAAACTGTTTTATCCTTTTCATTAAGCAAGTCCAATGCTTTTGTAAGATATTCTAATTCCTCTTTTTCTTCTAAATTTTTTTCTGGGCTTGGACTTTTATTGTCCTGTATAGTACCAATTAGAGGAATATCATCATCTTCTGAGAATATTAAATCTTCCAATGAAACAATAGATATATAATTTATATAGTTTTCTATTTCTATCATTTCTTTTAATGTTATTTTAAGTTCGTTAGCTATTTCCTTATCAGAAGGTTCCCTTCCTAAAGTCTTTTGAAGTCTTTCTACTGCAGCATTATATCTATTTAGCTTGTCCATAGCTCCTTTTGAAATAGGACTATTTTTTCTTATTTCATCTATCATTGCACCTTTTATTCTTATAGAAGAATAAGTGGAAAATTTCATACCTCTAGTATTATCAAATTTACCTATAGCATCCATAAGCCCAAGCATTCCATAACTAACTAAATCTTCATATTCTATATATTTGGTTTTACCTATTATAACTCTTGATGCAATATATTTAACTAACGGTATATATTTTTTTACCAGCTCTTCCTTAACATCCAGGCCATCCGCCAATGCCATAATTCTAATCCCCCTTTACTCCATTTTTCATCTGATTCCTCATAATATGAAAAACCAATTTTATCATAGTTTCCCGGGTAGGTCTATCTAAATCTAAAAAAACAGTTCCATAAATAATTTTAGGATTTTTCCTATCATTTTCTACCCTTATTATTTTAGTCTTTACAGTAATACTTTCTTGTTGTAAAGGGATTGTTACCATTAAAATATCCTTACAATTTATTTTTTCTTCCCATTCGCGACTAACAGCAATCCTCATACCGCCTCCACTTATATCCAGTGAATAGGCTTCAAAGAACTCTATTTGATTATCCCCTATACTTTTCATATCTTTTGTCAAATTTATTCTTGCACAAACTACATTAGTCATAAAAGGAACTCTGACAAAATTTCTCCTCTGTACCTTTCTAAAAGTACTAGGCTTCTTTATCATTATAATAAGTATTTTATCTACTTTTCTTCCTAAAACTACAGTTTCAAACCTATATATTTCTTTATCGCAATAGTATACGCCAGTAATCGTTTCTTCTTTCCTTAAAGGTAGATATTGACCATTATTTACCGGTATACTTATTGCTACATATTCTTCTGTAATATCCTGAATATTACTTTTATAATATCCATCTTCCATTTCAATTTCTATTTTACCGTTAATTAAAAACTCTACCTTTTCACTCATATAACTACTCCTTATGAAAATATATTGAATATTTTTTTAAATAAATCCTGTACACTTTTTCCGCCTTTTTCACTTTCAATACCAACTATTTTTCTTGCTATATACTCTACATCCTTAGCCACAGTTGAATTAGGGTAACTTATTAAAAAAGGTTCCTGACTTCTTACGGCTTTAATAAGTTTTTTATCCTCACTCATATGGCCTAAATACTGTAATTCTATATTTAAAAACTTTTTTACTACATTGCTAAATTTATTATATGTAGCTTTCCCCTCTTCTGCATCTATGGTTTTATTCACCAAAACTTTAGCAGAATCTTTTAATTTAAAATGGTTCACCGTTTTAAGAAGACTATATGCATCTGTAAGCGAAGTTGGTTCTGGAGTGGTAATAAGTATTAATTCTTCTGAGCAAGCAATAAAACCAAGTACACTTCTATTTACACCTGCCCCAGTATCAATTATTATATAATCAATATCATTCAATTCTGATAATTTATTTATAAAAGCATCTCTTTGAGCTTCTGTCACTTCTTCAAATTTTGAAATACCAGTTCCTCCTGGAAGAAGTTTTACTCCAAGTGTTCCTTCAATTACCACTTCTTCTATAGATTTATTATCAAATATTATATCATATACGTTAAATTTTGGCAAAAATCCCATAAGTACGTCATCATTCCCCATGCCAATATCTGCATCAAATATAAGTACTTTTTTTCCCATCTTTTGTAGTGCAATAGCTGCATTTACTACAAAATTACTTTTACCAACTCCACCTTTACCAGAAGTTACCGTAATAATTCTTGGTTTAGAGGACCCTAAGTTACCTTCCTGTTTTATTACTTTTTCTTTTTGTACTAGACTTCTTAATTTTTCAGCTTGATCCATCATATACTATCCTCTCCTAGTACAAGATTGGTTATTTCTTTTGAAGTCATAAACTTTATATCATCTGGAACATTTTGTCCTGTTGTGACAAAGCTTATTGGTTTTTTAGAACCTTCACATATGTTTAATATAGAGCCATATGTAGAAGTTTCATCCAACTTAGTAATTATTATGTTACTATAATTTAAAGGCTTATATCCCTCAAGTATTACACCTATATCCCTATTTTTTGTAGTACAACTCATTACTAAATTCACATTATCAGTATTAACCTTTTCTATAAAAGCTCTTAGTTCTGATATTTGCATGGTATTTTTACTGCTTCTTCCTGTAGTATCTACTAATATTACATCACAGTTACTCATACTTTCTACTGCTGCTTCCATTTCCTTTATAGTTAAAACTACTTTAAAAGGTATATTCATTATATCTGCATAAGTTTTAAGCTGCTCTACTGCACCTATTCTATATGTATCTATAGTTATAAGCCCTACTTTTTTTCCTTCTAATAGTGCCATCTTACCTGCCAACTTTGCAATAGTAGTGGTTTTCCCCACTCCTGTTGGTCCAACTAGCACTACTACATCACTTTCTTCCATAGGCTTTGTAAGTATAATATGTTCCATTACTTTCTTAATTTTTTCTTTATCAGTGGTATCATCAGATATCATTTTCATTTCATTCATTATGCATTTAACAACACTATCTTCTATATCCATTTTCTCTAAATATAATTGCACTTTGCTTTTACCAATAGTTATATTTGATCCTTTAACCATTTCATCTAACATGTTTCTCATTTCTTTTACTTCATTCATCAGTTGTTCATTGTTTTTCTCTAACATTGACTTATAATTTTCATCAAAAATAACTTCAGTTCTTTTTCTTTGTTGATTATTCAATTGTATATTACTTTCTTTAATTTGCTTTTCATTTTCTTTTATTTTAGTATTCATTATCTTTTTTATAGCTTGTATGCTTTCTTCTACATTTTCTCCACTACTTATATCTCTAGATGATTTCTTATTGTCCACGGCTGCTGTAACTTCTAAAACTCTTTTGGAAAAAAAGCCTAAAAAACCTCCTTTTCTTACCCTTCTCTGGCTTATTATAACGGCATCTTTTCCCAATTCATATCTTATTCTAGTAAGTGCTTCGTTCATACTCTTAACTATGTATCTTTTAATTACCATTATATTGAAATCACCCCTTCAGTTTTTATCTCTATATCATTTGGTATTTCATTAAGAGATAACACATTTACTGCTGGAAAAACCATTTCTATAAGCTTTCTAAAAGCAGGTCGTATTTTAGGAGATACCAATACTACTGGTTGATTTTCATAAAAATACACAGAATCTAAAGTATTTTTTACAGAACCTAAAATTTTACCTGTAGTATCTGGATCTATAGCTGGAAATGATCCCTGCATAGACTTTTGTATATTATTTCCTATAAGATCTTCTATTTTAGGATCCAATGTAACTACAGATACAGCTCCATTTTCATCCACAAGTGGATTACAAATACTTCTTCCAAGAGCAAATCTTACATATTCAGTTAAAACTTCAATATCTTTTGTAGTTCTGGAATTATCCGCTAATGATTCCATTATAGTTACCATATCTTTAATTGATACTCTTTCCTTTAGGAGATTTTGAAGTACTTTTTGAAGCTCACCTATTGTTAATAAATCTGGTATTAATTCTTCTACTACTGCACTATATTTCTCTTTTACTGAATCCACAATAACTTTAACTTCTTGTCTTCCTAACAATTCAAATGAATGATTCTTTATAGTTTCTGTTAAATGAGTAACCATAACAGTAGTAGGATCTACCACAGTAAAACCTTTTATTTCTGCTTCTTCTCTTTGATCCTTGTTTATCCAAACTGCTGGAATACCAAAAGATGGTTCCACAGTTTTAATACCTTGAATTTCTGTCTCACCATTTGTAGGATCCATACATAAAAGCATATTTGGCATAAGTTCTCCCTTTGCCATTACAGTTCCTCTTATCTTTACTACATATTCATTAGTCTTCAATTGAAGATTATCCCTTATTCTAATAGGCTGTACTACTATACCCATTTCTATAGCACATTGACGTCTTACAGAGGTTACTCTTTGAAGTAAATCTCCTCCTGCAGCCTCATCTGCCATAGGAATAAGTCCATAGCCTATTTCCACCTCCATAGGCTCAACAGAAATCAGATTCATTACATTCTCTGGCTCCTTACTTTCTGTTTGTACTATTTCTTGCTGTTCAACTTCCATTTGCTGCATAACTTGTTCCTTTGCATCCTTGTAAAGAAGATATGCCGCTATTCCACAAGCTGCAGATAGTATGAAAAATGCAATATGTGGAAGTCCTGGTATAATAGCAAGAAATAAAAGAACTACAGCTGCTATTGCTATAACCTTTGGAAATCCTGTTAACTGCTTTATAGCTAAAGTACCAAAGTTTTCTTTACTGCCTGAACGAGTAACCAATATACCTGATGCTGTAGATATTAAAAGTGCTGGTATTTGCGTTACAAGTCCATCACCTATAGTGAGTTTTGTATAAGTTTGTGCTGCAGTAGATATATCCATACTAAGCATTACAGCACCTATTACAATACCACCTATAATATTTATTACTGTAATTATAAGTCCTGCTACAGCATCTCCTTTTACAAATTTTGAAGCACCATCCATAGCTCCATAAAAATCTGCCTCATGCTGTAAATCTTCTCTTCTTTTCCTAGCACCACTTTCATCAATAAGTCCTGAATTTAAATCTGCATCTATACTCATTTGTTTACCAGGCATAGCATCCAAAGTAAATCTAGCTGAAACTTCTGATACTCTGCCTGCACCATTAGTAATTACTATAAATTGTATAATTATTATAATAAGATATATAATTATACCAACTACATAATTTCCGCCTACAACAAAGGTTCCAAAAGAATTAATTACTTCTCCTGCATAAGCATCTCTAAGTATTAATCTGGTAGATGATACATTAAGAGCTAACCTAAACAAAGTAGTAATCAAAAGTAATGTTGGAAATACAGAAAACTGTAAAACCTCTGTGGTAAACATTGTTAAAAGTATAATTACTACGGATACAGTAATATTAAATGCTATAAGTATATCTAGTACTCCTGCAGGTAATGGTATTATGATCATCATTACCACAGATATAACTACAAAAGCCATTATTATATCTACGTTGTCTTTTATATTAAATCTTTTTTTACTATTTTCCAAAATACCACCCCTGTGTTTTACTTACGTTCTTTAATTTTATATACTAATGCTAATATTTCTGCTACAGCTTCATACATGTCCATTGGAATTTCCTCATCTAATTCAACTTCACTGTACATAAGCCTTGCAAGCGGTTTATTTTCAATTATGGGAACATCATTTTCTTTAGCTATTTCTTTTATTTTTAATGCAACTCTATCTACTCCCTTGGCAGCTACCACTGGAGCATTTAATCCTTCCTCATATTTAAGTGCTACAGCTATGTGTGTAGGGTTTGTAACAACTACTGTAGCCTTAGGAATCTCCTGCATCATTCTTCTAGTAGCCATTTCCCTCTGCTTTTGCTTTATTTTTCCTTTAATTTGAGGATCTCCTTCATCTTGTTTATATTCTTCCTTTACTTCCTGTTTTGACATTTTTAAGTCCTTATTATATTGAAATTTCTGATAAACATAATCTATTATTGCAATAATAATCATTAATATAGTTATTCTAAAAAATATATTAATTGTAAGTTTACTTACTGCACCTGCTACCGCTTGTGAATTAAGACTTCCTAAAGTAAGTATGTATCCATAATTATCCTTTACAAATTTATAACCTACAAAACCCACTATTGATACCATAGCTAAATCCTTAAAAAGTTCCATAACTGTCCTCATAGAAAACATTCTTTTAAATCCATTTATAGGATTTAGCTTTGAAAAATCAGGCTTTAATGGTTCTGAGGTAATAAGAGCTCCTGTTTGAAGAAAATTTGCTAATACTCCCATAAGCATAATTGGAAGCACTACCGGAAGAAATATTATTCCTATTCTCCATACAACTATAAAAAATATTTTTTGTACACTATCATAACTTAATGACATAGTTAAATAATTATTTAAAAAAACTATCAATGTACTTTTAAGGCCATTACCAACATAACCACCTAAAGCTGCCATAACTATAGTACAAGTAAGTAAAGTAAGTGCTAAGGCTATTTCTTTACTTTTAGCCACTTGTCCTTTTTTTCTAGCATCACTCTTTTTTCTCGGTGTAGCTTCTTCAGTTTTATCATCAGATGCGAATATTATAAGTAGAGGTATAGTTTTATAAAATCCATTTATAGCATCTTGAATTCCATAAAAAGAGTTTTCTATCATTTTTAAAAATATAGGAAGTGCAAAGCAAAATGCTCCAAGTCCTACAAGTATTTTTATTGGTACTCCAAGTATCATTACGTTCAACTGTGGAACTGTTCTAGAAACAAGTCCCATGGTTATATCTGTTATAAGAATTATCAATACTATAGGTATTGCTATTTTCACTGCTATTTCAAAATACTCAATAAACACTCTTATTATCAAGTTTATTGAATTTTGATTTAAGAAAAAATTTCCTAACTTTATAACTTTAAAGCTTTCCATTAAAGCTTTTATAAGCATATGGTGTCCATCTACTATAAAAAAAACTACCATACTAAACCAATATAATACATGTTCTATAAAGGTAGTGTTGCTGCTTGATGTTGGGTCAAACATTGACATCATTGAAAATCCAACCTGCATATCCATGATACTGCCAGCAAAACGAACACTATTAAAGCATATATTTGTTATAAAACCCAATGTAAATCCTGCAACTGCTTCATTCATACAGTTTATAATAAACGGTAAATTATTATTTATATTGTTGATCCCTGTATAATCAACACCAGGTATCAATATGTATGCCATAATTAAGGTTATACCCACCTTAACCGTAGGTGGAGTTCCACTTGGAAAAAATATGGGAACTACCACAAAAAAACAAAACATTCTAATACTTATAAGTATTAATGCCGTAAAATATAAAGTATCTACCAAAATCTCCTCCCAACATTTTTAACTGAGATTCTTTACTATAAATAACTTTTAATTTTATTGTGTAATATGTGCTATATATGTAAATATTCTTTCTGTAAAATTAATTAATTGATGAAGCATCCAGCTTCCTGTAAGAAGTCCAACTACTGCTACTGCAATAAGCTTTGGTACAAAAGTCAATGTTTGTTCCTGTATCTGAGTAGTAGCCTGAAATATACTTATAATAAGTCCTACTATTATTGAAATTATTAAAATAGGTGCTGATACTATAAGTCCTGTCTGTATTGCATCCTTTATAATACCTATTACCATATTTTCACTCATTTAGCTCACCTCACGAAAAACTCGAAACCAAAGATTTTACCAACAAATACCACCCATCTACCATTACAAATAGTAATAGCTTAAAAGGCAGCGATACCATAACTGGAGGAAGCATAAGCATACCCATTGACATAAGAATACTAGCTACAACTAAATCTATTATCATAAATGGTATATAGATCATAAATCCTATTTGAAAAGCAGTTTTAAGCTCACTTATCATAAAAGCAGGTACTACTACATAAAGTGGTGCATTATCTTTTGTAACCTTATAATTTACCTTTGCTGTATCTATAAATAGTTGAAAGTCTTTCTTGTAAGTATATTTAAGCATAAATTCTCTTAAAGGTTTTGCCCCTTCATCTATAGCTTGTTCCTGTGTTATTTTATTCTGCATATATGGTTGAATAGCATTATTATTAACTTTACTGTAAACTGGCTGCATAATAAATACTGTTAAAAATAGTGCTAGTCCTATTAATATTTGATTTGGAGGAGCTTGCTGTGTTCCCATAGCGCCTCTTAAAAATCCAAATACTACTATAATTCTTACAAAGCTTGTCATCATCATAACAAAAGAAGGTAAAATTGTAAGAATTGTAAGCATTATAAGCAATTTTATATTTCCAACATACTGTTGAGGGGTACTTGCATTATCTACTGAAATATTTACCTTTGGTATAGGAAAAGCCTCTGGAGCTGCATAAACCTTAGATGCAGCAAATATCAAAAATATAAATCCTAAAACTAAAGCACTTATTATAACTTTACTTCTGTTTTTATTCATCTTTATCTTCCTTTTTAAATTTAAGTTTTCTATAAAAATCCTTAAAATCAGCATACTGAGGTATAGTTTTTGAGGCTTCTATATTTGAAATTTCATCTTTATTAAGCTCTGAAATTATACTTATCTTACCTACAGTAGACGACAATACATAACCTTTATCTCCAATCTTAACCACCAATAGAGAATTTTCTTTTGATATAGGTGTTCTTTCTAAAATTTTTATATATTTTCCATTTTGAATATTTTGGAGCTTATTCCCTCCAAATTTAGCAGATATGTATATAAGTATAAGCACAAAAGGTAAACATATTATTATTTTAAAAAGCATTACCCAAAATTGTAAATCCATATAATTCTCCATTCTTTAAAACTTTACAAAACCTATTGAACCAAAAGATCACTAAAGTAAACATTGTTAATCTGACCTTTTTTAAGCAAAGGATTTATTTTTTGAATAAGTTCCATTTTTAGACTATCCATATTTTTTGGTGTTATTTCAGCCGCTTTTTTGCTTCTAAGTACACTTATAACTGCATCTCTTATTAATGGCTTTTTCTCTGTTAGTTCAGTTTCCAAACTTGAATTTTTATCATATCCCACAAAAATCTTAGTCTTTACATATCTTTTCCCATCTTCATCTGCCAAATTAACCAAACATTCATCTAGTCCTATATTTTTTTCTGAAACTATTTGCTCTAAATAACTTTGATTTTGTGTTGTCTTTGCCTGTGCTGTTGTTTGTGTTGTTTGAACTGCTGGTGTTACTGATTTTTGTGTTCCTTTATCCTTTGCAAACTTAGCGTATCCAAAGTATCCACCTGCACCTACAATTATTAATGCTACTAATCCTATTGCTATAAGTTTTATCTTGTTTCCACCTTTTTTTTCTGTTTTGTTTTCCATTTTACTTTCTCCTTTTCGCTACATATTAGTCAACTTTTAAAATTTATAATGTTAACCAATAAACGTGAAGTGAAGCCTAGTTTAACTACCTACGTAAATTAGAATATTTTTTCAGAAGGTTGTTTCACATCACCTAAAAATATTTTTCTTTTATATTGAATAACCTTTTCAATAATCTCATCATTAGATTCTTTAACCAAGTATTTCCTACCATTAACTAATGTTATGACACTTTCTGGTATTTGATCTAGTTTTTCTATTTGATCGGCATTAACAACAAAAGGTTTATTATCAAGTCCTGTAAGCTTTATCATATAAAACCTCCTCTTTTAAATTGAGAGTTGAAAGTGGAAAGTTGAGAGTTAATGATTTTTTTATTCTAAATTATTATTAAACTCTCAACTCTCAATTATCCATTCTCAACTAAATAAAAGCTATCTCTTCAAATTAACTAAATCTTGTAATATTTCATCTCCAGTAGTTATTATTTTTCCATTAGCTTGAAAAGCTCTGTTAGCTATTATCATATTAGTGAATTCTTCTGCTAAATCTACATTTGACATTTCAAGCATTCCTTGACGCACATCTCCATAACCTGCACTATTATCATTAGTTGAACCCAAAAAACTTCTTACAACTGGATCTCCTGAATTTGGTGATGTTTGATATAGATTTTTACCTAGCTTTGAAAGTCCAGCAGGATTTTTAAAAGAAGCCATAGCTATTTGCCCAAGAACTGCTGTACCAGTATCTAATGTAGCAGTAATTGTTCCATCTGATCCTATAGAATATGACTTTATTCTATGACTAGCACCACTATCATCTGTCAAAGACTCTGGTATAACTAATGGAACTAATACATCACCTTTGATTTCTGTAACTGTTTGCCCTGTAGTAGAATCTGGAGTATACGTACCTGTAAATGGGACTTTAGGATTTGCTTTACCATCAGCATAATTTATAGTAACATTATTGTTTGCATATCCATATACTCTTAATCCATCAGATGTTAACAAACTTCCTTGGGTATCTAATGTAAATGAACCATCTCTTGTAAAACTGGCAGTAACTCCAGTACCTGACATAGCATGGTTTGCATCATCAGTAACAGTAATCGTACCTGGTGCAGCCGCTGCTGCTCCACTAGTATCACCATCAGGTACAGCACCTGTTCCTACAATAAAATATCCCTCTCCATCTATTGCTGCATCAAGAGGATTTGAAGTTGGCTGCATACTTCCTTGAGAAGTAGAAGTATCTATGCCTGCCAATTGAACGCCAAGACCAACCTGTCTTGGATTAGTACCACCTAACTTTGAACTTGCTCCTGTAGCTGCTGCCATATTCTGGCTTACCATATCTTCAAATCTTGCTCTTTGGCCTTTATACGCTGTAGTACTTGAATTTGCTATATTATTACCTATTACATCTAATTTTCTTTGATTAACTTTTAATCCACTTATTCCTGAGAACATGGATGGTAACATAAATTTCTACCTCCTAAATTTATTTATTTTACTTTGCTTCAGTCATTCCACAAAGTTAGACATCCTTATTAAGGTCCTGCCTTTATAATATAACTACACTATCAATATTTGTAAAAACATTGTTTTTACTATTTTCCTTAGCCATTGCTGTAATAATAGTTCTATTTTTTATTGAAGTTATAAGAGCTGTATCCTTATAAAGAATTAGAGTTTCCTTGCTTCCTTTTTGTTCTGCCTTATTAATACCTTCATTTATATTTTTCATATCATTTTCATCAAAATTTATGTTTCTTTCCTTAAGCCTTTCAGCTGCGTGATTGGATATAACAAAGCTTTCCTTATTGTCTATTTTGTTATTTAATAAATCTTTAAAAGAAGTATTACTATTTTCTTTAACTTTTTTATTGCTGCTGTTATAACTTTGAAAATCCTGAATTAGACAAAGCTTACCATTAATAACTCTATATCCCATAATATCACTCTTCCTAAAAGCTAGCTTGACTTTACATCAGTTATTTCATCATACTGAAAATCTTTTGTTTGATTATTTCCTATATCTACAGTTACCTTTATTCCACCATCAGCTCTTGATACTGCTTTTACTACTCCAACATAATTTTTACTATTACTATCTTTTTCGCTTAGTTCTACTGTTTTACCTATTAAAGCTGATGCCCCTAAAAATTCATTAGTGTTGTTTATAGTGTTTGTATAATTATTTATACTACCTGCATCATCTATTTCAGTCACATTTTCAATATCAAATTTTTCGATGTCAGGAACTTCGTTTCCGTCTTTATCCTTTGTTTTTCCTACTAATACATTTAACTGTACAGTATCTCCACTTTTGACTACACTTGTTACTAATCCAGTATAAAACTTACCATTTGGATCAAGTTTATTTAAATTTACAGTTTTACCTATTAAATTATTAGCTCCTGTAAGCTTCATAGTAGTGTTTAAATTAACCATTTGTTCCAAGCTTGAAAACTGTGCCATTTGTGATACATATTCAGTACCATCTTTAGCATTTGAAGGGTCCTGATTTGATAATTCTGCAGCCAATATTTTAAAAAATGCATTTTTATCCATATCCTGACCTTTTTTTACTATTCTAGTGCCTTTTGAAGTTTTAGTAGCATTACTATCACTAGCTTTATTAACATCACTAGAATTTGTAGCAGTATTTACTCCAGCCATAACTTTACCTCCTAACTTTTAAAAAATTAAGCCTTTACTATGCTAAAATATTTAAATTGCTGTCTATTTCATTTTGATCTTCTACTTCATTTGCTATTTCTTCTATACCACTTATACTCTTAGACTTTTTATGGTTTTTACCATTTCCATTATTGCCTTGATTTGAACCATCTTTAAAGAAAGTAGTATCTTCATTATAAATATTTAAAGAAAGACTATTAATTTTTGTATCATTATTTTGAAGTTTTTGTGTCATATCTGACATATTTGAATTTAATATGTTAAAGGCTTCCTTATTTGAAGCACCAATGGATGCTTTCATAACTCCGCCTTCCATAGTAAGCTTTATAATAACTTCACCCAATTCCTTCGGTGCAATTTTTACTGTTAAATTCTTTATATTATTAGTTTCCATGTATTTTATAGTTTTTATTACATCATTAGCCATATTATTTTTGTTTATTACCATGTCAGCTACATCTTCTACTTTAATATTTTTATTTATATTATTAAATTGAGTCATAAAATTTGTAGCTTTTGAAATTTTATCTTCTTTGTTTCCATCACTAGTAAGAGATTTTAAAAAGTTATCTTCTTTTGATGCTTCCTTATTTGAAGAAGAATAATTTTCATCAGTGTTTTGATTTTGCTCCTTACTGCTAACAGATGTTTGATAAGCATTTTTATCATTTGAAATTTCTTTATAAGTTTCTTTAAAATCTGAAGTATTAATTTCACTGTTCTTATTTACATTTTTTTGCGAATTTACACCATTTAAGCTTGCATTTAAAGCAGCTTTTAGCTCTTGTTGAAGTTTACTTACAATATCTTGTGAAGCTGTAGACACGCTAGTTTTACTTAAATTTTCGGTTATTTGTGGTATTACTTCTTTTTCTACTTGAGACATTACTTCCTTTGTTAAAAGTAATTTTACTGTTGGATCTTGCACTTTTGAAAGATTTTTATCCAAAGCTTCCTTAAATTTATCTCCAACAGAATTTAAAATTTGTGAAAGCTTATCTCCAGTAAGATTTTTACCTTCATTTCCTATTGCTTTAATAGCAGAATTTACAGCATCTTTTATGTCAGATATAGTACTTTCTTTTAAATTTTGCAAATCTTTGGTATCTATTTTTAAAAGGGATGCTAAAAGCATTAGTAACTTATCTGAATCTATTTTACTATTTGAATCTTTGTTTAGTATTTTTTCTACTATAACATTTTTCAAATCATCTGGTGACTTAATATTTTCTATATCTTTATCAGACAAACCTGCTTCCTTTAAAGCACTTTTAGTTTCCTCAGAAATTTCAAATTTAGAATCTTTTAAATCCTGAGACTTATCATTTTTATTGGAAGTTTGAGTATCCTGTCTTACTGAATTTGTTTTAGATAAGACATCATTAAATGTGTTATTGCCATTTGAAGTATCACTTTTGTAATTAACGTTATTACTAGCGCTATTAGTATTGCTTACCACACTCAAAACATTCATACTTGTATTCATTTTTTTCACCTCCTTTCATGATTTCTTATAAATCCATATAGTGCAAATTCATCATTGTTTCTCTGCTCTATAAGATTTTGCTCTCTTAAAAATGCTGTTTCACCCTTTTCTTTAAGTATTTCGACTGTCTTTCTGTCAATCTGCTTTTGCTTTAAGTCATACCTTTTATCTTCTAAAACTTTTTCCTTTTGTTTAAGCTCTTCTGAAGCTTCATTAATACTATAGTTTATCGCATTTAAATATATATGAGTTATTCTACGTTTTATAGCTGATTCACTGCTGTGAATATTCCTATACTTTTCATAGTTTGCATTAAGCTCTTCTAATTTTGACTCAACTTTTAATTTCTCATTTTGAGCTTCAGTAAAATTTCTTTTACTTTCTTCTTCCTTATCCAGCCTGATATCTAAAAGCTTTTGTAATCTAAAATTGTACTTACTCATAAAATCCCCCCTTAGCCTTTATTGAAAAATATTTTTTAAACTTTCTACACTTTCTGAAAAGGTTGTATGTTCTTTCATCCCCTGTTTTAAGTAGCCTATTATGTCATCATAATACTGAATTGAAGTATCTACTTTTTTATTACTACCTTTTACATAAGCTCCAATATTTATCAAATCCTCAGAATTCTTATAAGTTGCAAGAAGGTCTCTAGCAAAGGATGCTGCTTTTTTATGCTCATCCTCTGCCACTTCAGACATAAGTCTACTTATACTACTGAGTATATCTATAGCCGGATAATGGTTTTTAGCAGCTAAAGCACGAGATAGCACAATATGCCCATCTAATATACCTCTTACAGCATCTGCTATAGGTTCATTGAAATCGTCACCATCTACTAGTACTGTATAAAAAGCAGTAATTGAACCCTTATCTGACATTCCTGCTCTCTCCATAAGTCTAGGAAGCATTGCAAAAACAGAAGGTGTATATCCCTTTGTTGCTGGTGGCTCTCCTATAGCAAGTCCTATTTCTCTTTGCGCCATAGCAAATCTGGTTACAGAATCCATCATAAGTATTACTTTGTTACCTCTATCCCTGAAATACTCTGCAATGGCTGTAGCAGTAAAAGCGCCTTTAAGTCTTACTAAAGCAGGCTTGTCCGAAGTTGCACATACAATTATAGATTTTTTCATACCTTCTTCACCTAAGTCTTTTTCTATAAAGTCTTTAACTTCTCTTCCTCTTTCACCTATAAGAGCAATTACATTGACATCAGCTTCTGCATACCTTGCAATCATACCAAGAGTTGTACTTTTTCCTACACCACTACCTGCAAAAATACCAATTCTTTGTCCTTCCCCACAAGTTATAAAGCCATCAATAGCACGAATTCCCGTAGGTATAACATCCTTTATTCTTCTTCTTTTTAAAGGATCAGGTGGTTCAGTATCTAGGGGATATACAGTTCCTATACCTATCTCTTCTCCATCTAAAGGTTGTCCAAGTCCATCTAAAACTTTTCCAAAAAGTTCATCTGAACATTTCACACTTAAAGGTATTCCTTCAGGTACAACTCTACATCCAGGTGCAATCCCTATCAACTCTCCTAAAGGCATTAATATAACATTTTTTTCTCTAAAGCCAACAACCTCACAAGTAACAGGACGGTTTTTTTCATTATATATTGTGCAAACTTCACCAACAAATGACTTTATTCCTTCTACCTCTATTGTAAGTCCTATAACCTTACTTACAATTCCCTCTGAATAATTAAAATCCGTTTCTTCCAATTTTTTGTTCAAGGAATTAAAGTTTATATCAATCATAAAAACACCCACCTACTGGTCTTTAAGCACTATTTCTTTTATCTTTTCCATAGCTATACTCACATCAACCACAATTTTCCCATTTTCTCTTTCAATAATGGCTTTGCCAATTTCTACATCTTTATCTGGAATAATGAAAATATCGCCTCTAAATGGAAGTTGCTCTTTCCATAATTCTACTTTATTTTTTAACTCTTCACAATAGATTTCATTACTTTTTATTATGAAAGTTTTGGTATTTTTTACTGTGGATAAAGCCTCGAAGATTACATCATTTAATGCTGTTTTTTCTTTAGTTTCTCTCTTTAAAACAGCTTCTACACAATTTACTATCAAATTTCTTATTTCTTGTTCTTTTTCTTTTAAATATATATCTTTTTCTTCTTTACAAGTCCTTAATATATTATCAGCATTATTCTTTATCAATTGTCCTTCTGCTTGAGCTTTTTCTAAATTTTTTTTGTAACCATCTTCATAAGACTTATTAAATCCATCATCATATCCCTTTTTTATTCCTTCATTATAGCCTTTCTCGTAAGCTTCTTTTTCTAACCTTTCTGCTTCTATAAAAGCATTTGAAAGTAGATCCTCGCTTTGTTTTCTAGCATTTTCCAACATAGTTCTAGCCAAATTTTCATAACTATCTATAAATGTTTTAGCATTAGTTTCTGCCAAATTTCTTTGTTCAACTTCTTCTTTTGTTTCAAACTCTGTTACTATTTTTTTTAAGCCTTCTTCATCTACGCTGGTATTTTTAATAATCCTATACGATGATTGCATCTTCTCCACCTCTTGATATTACTATCTCTCCAGCTTCGTCTAATCTTCTTATAATGCTTACAATTCTCTGCTGAGCTTTTTCCACATCCATAAGTCTTACTGGTCCAAGGAATTCTATATCTTCTTTTAAAGCAGCTGCTGCCCTCTTAGATTGATTTCTAAAAATAGCATCTGCAACTTCCTCTGAACAACCCTTAAGTGCCAATCCAAGTTCTTTATTTTCAACTTCTCTAAGAACTCTTTGGATAGAAACATCATCAAGAGTAATAATGTCTTCAAATACAAACATAGACTCTTTAACTTTTTCTGCCAATTCAGCATCTTCTTTCTCAAGACCTTCAGTAATATTTTTCTCTGTAGTTCTATCAACTTGGTTAAGTATATCTACTATAGTTTGAACTCCACCAATTACCTTCATATCAGATTTAACTACTGAAGATAACTTACCATCCAAAACTTTTTCAATTTCCTTTACCACTACTGGAGATGTATTACTCATTGTAGCTATTCTATAAGCAACCTCTGCTTGTACATCTTCTGGCAATGCAGATAGTATTTGCCCTGATTTATCTGATTGAAGATAACATAGTATAAGAGCAATAGTTTGCGGATGCTCATTAGTTATTATATTTAAAAGTTGATGAGCATCTGCCTTTCTAGCTATTGCAAAAGGCCTAAATTGCTGTGTAGCTTCTGTAACCTTGTCCAATATTTCCATAGCCCTTTGACTACCTAACGCTTTGGATAAAAGGTTTTTAGCATAATCCATTCCACCTTCAGTCAGGTAATCTTTAGCCTTATTCATTTCTATAAACTCTGCAAGTATATCCTGTTTCTGTTCGGACTTAACTGATGCTATATTAGCTATTTCATAGGTTATTTTTTGTATTTCCGACTCTGGTAATTTCTTAATTATTCCTGCAGAAGCCTCTGGACCAAGGGTTATAAATAATATGGCTGCTTTTTGAACACCTGTTAACTTTTCATTTTCTTTAGCCAAATTTTATCACCTCTCATCTTCTGCTAGCCATGATTTTACAATATCTGCAACTTGCTCTGGCTTTTCCTTTGCATAATTCTTTATTTCATTTTCCATATGTGTTTGTTCATTTTCTTCTTCAAAATCTACAGGCTTAAATTTAAATTGTTGTTTTGTAGGTTCCATTTCATCTCCTACAATTACATCAATTCCGCCAGTTTCATCATCAAATAAATCCTCTTCCTCTTCTCTTTTCTTTCTTCTCCATAAGAATAGAGCTACTGCTGCACCAAGAATTACTGCTGCTAAAATTCCAAACATTATATAAGTTTTAGTTTTCTTAGCTTGATCAGCTGCTTTACTCATAGCATCCAAATCTTTTTTAGCTTGATCCTTTAATGTAGTATCAAAAGGAATACCCTCTACATTTATAGTATCTCCTCTTTTAGCATCATAACCTATAGCTGATACTGCCAGATTACTTATAGAAGTTTTAGTAGTAGGATCTACATTTCCATCTAAAGCTACTGATGCTGTTAATCTTTTAACTGCACCTGGTGCCTTTATAGTTTTTTGTTTTACTTCTGATACATCATAATTTTTAGTACTTTCATCATGTGTTGATGAACCATTTCCAGTATTAGTAGTTGTAGTATTACTCATATTATTGTCTACAGGACTACTTGATGCTGCAGTTCCTTGTCCACCTGTAGATGTATCTTTTACATTATGTTCGCTTACTACAACACTTTTGGGATCATATGTAGTGGAATCCTGCTGTACAGCATCGAAATCCAAATCAGCATTAACTTTAACTTTAACCTTATCCTTACCATACACAGCTTCCAGCATATTGGAAAGTTTCTTTTCTAATTCTTTTTCATATTGCTGTTGTAGCTCCTGTTGCTTTTCTGCCGAAGTGGTAGAATCAGTAGTTATATCCTTTTTATCATTAAAAAGATCTTTTGAAAGTAAAGTTAACTTATCATCAATTATTTGTACATTTTCCTTAGGTACATTCTTAACACTTCCTGATATTAAAGCCACTAAAGCTTTTACTTGATCAGAATTTAACTTTTGTCCTTGTTTCATCTGCAAAGTTACAGAAGCACTTCCTGGCTGAGTGTCTTTAACAAATTGTGTATCATCTGGAAGTACGAGACTTACTCTAGCATTTTGTATTTCTGGAAGACCTTTTATGGTTCTCTCTAGCTCTCCTTGAAGTGCTCTTTGATAATTTATTTTCATTTCCGCATCTGTAGATCCTAATTTTGTTTTATCTAAAAGTTCAAACCCTTGGCTTCCATTAGTCATATTAACTTCTGACAACATCTGCATTCTTAATTTATCAACTTGACCCTTAGGTACTAATATAGAATTGCCTTGAACTTTTGCATCAACCTTATCAGCTTGCAGTTGTTTATAAACTGCTGCAGAATCTGTAGAACTCATATTAGAAAATAAAACATCATATTTTGTTGAACCAAAGTATATGCCTAGATATATTAAAGCACCTATAACTGCTGTGAAAATTATTCCAAAAGCTATCTTCTTTTTTTTACTCAAGCCCTTCCATTTTTCTATTAAATTTTTAAAAATTTGTGATAGCTTACCCATTAACTTAGCACTCCTTACCTACTATAACTGTGTCCTATTTAATTCCTGATAGGCCTCCACGAACTTATTCCTAATCTGGACTGCAAGTTCTAATGACATCTTTGCTTCTTCAGTATCCAACATAACTTTATGTATATTTGTTTCATCACCTTTTATAAAGCTTTCAGTAGTATTTTCTGATTTTATTTGCTGAGCATTTACTTCATCCAATTTTCCTTTTAAAAATTCTCCAAATCCAATTGATTGGTTTTCTGTATTTCCGTTTTTATCATTATTGGCAATTCCAATTCCCTGAAAAATTTTACTATCAGGAACAAATTCATTTATTCTCATAATAATTTACCCTACCTTCCAATTTCTAGAGCTTTTGAAAACATAGTCTTTTCAGAACTAATAGCATCTATATTAGCTTCATAAGCTCTTGTAGCTACCATCATATCTGCCATTTCATTTAGTACATTTACATTAGGTTTAGATACATATCCTTGAGCATCCGCATCAGGATTAGATGGATCATAAACTCTTCTAAGCGGAGACTGATCATCCACAATTCCAACAGCTTTTACTCCAAGAGGAGTTTGTTCATACTGTCCATTCTGCTTATTTAGTTGAGTATTTAAATTTTCTTGAAAAACCGCAATTTTTCTTCTATAAGGTTGTCCATTAGCACCTCTAGTAGTATCTACATTAGCTATATTAGAAGCTATCGTATCCATCCTAAGTCTTTCTGCTGAAAGTCCACTGGCACTTATCCTTAAGTTATTAAATGCTTTAATCATAAAAATTCTCCTTTCTTAGCTATTAAAATTATTTTCCACTGATAACATATCTTTCTGAAGTTAATCTATTATTAGCCTGATTTAATAAAGCCATATACATAAGTGTATTTGCAGCCTGATTAGTTTTTTCGTTTTCTATATCCACATTATTTCCATCTTCATTCATGCTAGTAGAGTTATCTGTCTTTGTATTTATTTCTCCATAATTTTCTTGTAACTTAATATGTTTATCATCTGTAGTTTTCAAATCTAAATCATCCATATTGCTTTGCAAAGATTCTTCAAAAGTTACATATTTTCTTTTATATCCTTTTGTATTTATGTTGGCAATATTATCAGATATTGCCTTACTTCTTTCTGTGGAAGCATCTAGCCCTTTTTTTATCAAATTATAAACTTCCTGATCCTTAGAAATACTCCCTATGTTCAACTTCAATCCCCCATTTTCATATAAATTTCTGCAAACTTCCTATAATTTTAATATAATTTTATTTTACATTAAAACCAACTCAATATAAACTATTTTACCATAAAATTAAAAAAAAATGTTAATTTTTTAAAAATTTCTTGTAATTTTTTTATTATTTTTAGCATAATGTTTTAATTCCATTTAAAAACACATTAATGTTTTTTATCATTTATCCTAAAATTTAAAAATTTAATTTAAATAATACTATTTTGTCCTTATTATTATACAATATCAAGGTATGTTTTACTATATGATTTTAAATACAACTTTATGTAAGTTTAATTTTGTAAAATTTTCAAAATAAATAGCATTAATACTCAGTTTTTAACAAAAAAACAGTACCAAATTTAATTTCATCTAAATTTGGTACTGTTTCTTGTACTATCTGCTTCGTACATTTTCAAGTATCCTTAATGCATCTTGTGGTAACTTATTTGTTTGAACCATCATAGCATTTCCTGCTTGAACCAATATACTTGACTTGGTATAATTAATCATTTCCTCTGCAACATCAGCATCACGAATCCCACTATCTGCAGACTCAAGCTTATCAGATATTTCGGTTGCATCACTAAAACTTTCTTGAAATCTATTCTCTAGTGCTCCATACTGACTTCTTACAGAAAGTATACTATTCAAAGACTCGTCTAGAATATTTAAAGCATCATTAATGTGATTACCATCTGTTATGTTGTATAATTCTCCAGATTTCAATTGTGATAAACTTTTGCCATCTAAAGTTTTTAAATTATTAGAAGTTAAATCTTTTTGTGGTATAATTATATTCTCTCCTACATTAGCACCAACAACCATTTCTAAATCTTTCTCCTGACTCAAAAGCTTATTTCCATTAAATTCAGTATTATTAGATATGTTATCCATCCCATCTATCATCTGATCAATTTCATTTTGCATAATTTGTCTGTCTTGTGGAGTATTTGCGCTTCCAGATTGTATTACAAGTTCCCTTACTCTTTGAATTATTGAACCCATATTATCTAATCCACTCTCAGCTGTTTGAAGCATACTAATACCATCTTGAGAGTTTTTTGATGCTGCTTGAAGCCCTCTAATTTGCATCCTAATTCTTTCACTATCAGCAATACCATTAGGACTATCCTTAGCATTATTTACCTTGTATCCTGAAGATATTCTCCCTAACGCAACACTTTGATCCTTTAACGATTTTGAATAAGTTGTATACACATTTAGCGATGCTGAATTATGATTTAATCTCATACCATTCACTCCAAATCATATAAATTAATTTTTATTTTTAGTTTGCTAATGTTACCTTTATATTAATGTTATTTTGTGTAGAGTCTACATTTAATATAGAAGTTCCAAGTAAATTCTCCTTATTATCATATAAATAAACTTTTACAGTATTTTGTGCTGTAAATAAACCTACAGTTTTTCCAACATCAAAAAAATTGTTGCTACCTTCAATTTTACATTTAGAAACAGAAGGCAAATTTGTATCAACTATAGTTATTTTTTTTATCATGGAAAAACCCGATGCAACCTCAACATTTGATAAAACATTATAATTATTATTATCCTTAGATGTTAAATTAAATTCCAACACAGCAGATCTTGGCAAATTTTCTCCCTTTTTAGATTTAACATTTTTATCTATAGTTAACTTATAACTATGTGCCACTTTATAACCTACAGAAGGTGGATTAACCTTTGCTGAGTTCTCATCCTCTCCTGCTGAAATACTTACGCTAACAGCACTTCCATCTGTAAGATCTTCAACTCTAATGCTATTATTTAAGGAACTAATATCTACTGGCGTTCTAAATTTTAATGTCCAAACTTTGTTTACATCACTTATAGCTCTATTTCCCATATCATTAAAATCTTCTGCTGCTGAAACACTTAAAGCACCATAAGAAACATAACAGATCATCACAAAAGACAAAACTAAAACGACCCTTTTCATAATCTTTTTCAATTTTTCTTCCTCCTTTTAAGTACTACTTATTTATTATCGTTAATATATAGTTATTTCTTTATAGCATTACTATATTTACAAATCAATAAAAAATAGTAGGCAAGAATTTTTATTCTAACCTACAACTGTTTTTTTGTTTAATGAATTACAAAAATCATCTTTAACTATCAACTTTCAAATAAACTTTACCTATCATATATCTTTACTGCTGCAAGTTTAAACTCATATTACTTTTAGTACTTGAAACATCCATATCTGCTGTTCCAAGTACGTTTCCTGTGGAATCACATATATAAACTTTAACAGTATTTTTACCTATTACGGAAAACATAGATTTACCTATATCAACTAAATTATTGTTACCCTCAACTTTATATTTTTTTGCATTTGGCAAGTTTGTAGAAGTTATAGTTACTTGTTTAAAAATACTAATAGCTGGTGATACCATGACATTTGCAGATATAGTACATTCACTAGTACCTTTTGATGCAACTATAAAATTAAGTGTAATATTTCTCGCTAACAAACCTCCATTAGCTAATTTTATATTTTTATTTAAACTTATTTGATAAGTATGTCCTACTGTATAACCTCCGGAAGGAGCACCAACTTTAACAATTGCTGCATTATCTCCCTGTACCGGATTTATTGAAAGATTATTACCACTAGTAAGATCCTTTATTTGTATGTTACCTTCTGTAGAATTGAAATCTATAGTGTTATTAAAGGTAATTGTCCAAGTTTTATTTGTATCAGTTATTGTTCTAGTTCCCATATCTAAAACATTATCCCCAGCAGCTAAAACTCCATTACTATTAAAAGCTATTAATATAAACATGGAAAAAAGTATTAACATATACTTTTTAAGTTTTTTTATCAATTTAGTTTCCTCCTTCTTATAGATAAACTCAAACTTTATTTTACTATTTAAATTTTAAAATCAAGGAGGAAGGTATTTCCCTCCTCCTCTTGTCCTTAGTTATAGTTTGATCTTTACATCTAAAACACTTTATAGTTTTACTTTTTATAACTCAAACTATATAAGCCTTTAAAAATTATTGTCCTCCTGTTAAGTTTGCTCCTGATAAAGTTACTGCTGATGTTGAAGTTGATAAGGTTATACCATTTCCATCTGCACCTGCTGTTTTTGCTGTTATTGTTATTGTTGATCCTGAAACAGTTGCAGTAACAGTAGATACATTGTTATTAATAGCCGTAGCTAATCCTGATGCATCAAGAAAATTAGTCCCACTATTAGCTGCTGCTTTTTTAAACTGTATACCAGCAACTGTTACAGTATCATTATCAACTATAGAACCAAGAGTTATAGTTCCTGTTGCTTGAGCTGATGCTGTGGTAACAGTAATAGGAGCTGTATATTTACTTGCTGAAGCAGTGCCTGTAGCCTTTAGTCTTATTTCGATTCTATTTACTGTACCTGTTATACCTATATTTCCAACTCCACCTGCATTAGTAGTAGTTATTGGAATACTTGAAGTTGAGAAAGTAGTTCCTGAATCTGTTGAAGTTAATACATCATATGCATTTACCTGACTAGCATTTAAGCCAGAAATTGAAACTATATTAGTTGATGTATTTAAAGATGCTTTTATATTAGTAGTAACTATATCCTGCTGACGTGGATTAATTACTAAATGCTGCGTTAATCCTACAGCCGCTCCTGTTGGTACATAGGTTATATACACATCTTTAGCTGGTGAACCATAATCTGGTATCAAGCTGTTAGCCTTAAGATCTAGAGTAGTACCAGTAACTGGTGTCCATGTATTTCCATCTGCTGACCACTGCATGCTTGTATTAACACCTGTTATCTGTTCACTGTTATAATCTATTGCTGCACCTGGCGCTGCCTGTATTGCTATAGTTGTTGAGTATCCTGGTGCTGCAGTACCTACTGCTTGGTTTCTTACTTCTATAGAACCAGCTTGTGTTACTAGTACTGAAGCTGTTTTATCGACATCAAAAGCAGTCCAGTTACCTGTTGTATTAGCAGTTTTAACTCTGTATTCCAGACCTGTCTGAAGACTGCTTAACTTAACTGTAGTCTGTGTTGCTGTAGATGTAACTGTTGAATTTACAATTGGTGCTGAAGCCTGACTTACAGCTATCTTCTCAATATTAGAAGCCTTTGTTGTACCAGTAGCCTTTGTTCTAACCCACACTCCATTAGTAGTATTTACAAGCTCTGCATCTCCTGATTTGAGAACATTTCCTGTATCCAAAGTCTTCCATGTTAATCCACCATCTATACTATATTGTGCATTTTCAATACCAGTTCCGGACAATGTTCCAACTAGTTTATGATTTGCATAATCATTTGTAAATGCAAAAGCAAATGTTGGTGTTGATGGTGAAGAATTTAAATTAATAACCTTTGCATTAGAAGCTGGTGTACTTCCATTTACTTTATACCTTACCTGTACACTAGTAGTACTTGCATTGTTCAGAGAATTCAATTCACTAGTTGATGTAATTAATTGTGTAGTCGATGATGTTACTGGTGTCCAGCTCTGTCCATTGTTTACACTGTACTCTTCACTAGTATCAACACCTCCAAGCTGTGCAGTACCATCAGGATTAAATGTAAATGTTACTCCAGTTGGTGCTTGTGGTGGAGTTTGTGTTGGATCAGTATTGGCTCCATCTACCTTGAAGTTTATCTGCTTATGCGTAATTGCACCATTTATAGTGTTTGTTGTATCCAATATTAACTGGTAATTTCCGTTAACAGTTATTTCTTTACCTGAAGTATATGGTGTCTTATAACCATCCTTCATTAAGGTAGCTACTGTACTATTAGGTAATGAATCAGATATTTTGATTCCCTCTGTTGCTATCTTACTCGTTCCGTTATAAACTGCACCATCTGTTATATTGGAAACTGTTGGTAAAGTTGCTACATCCGTTGTATCAACTCTAAATATCTTTGTTGACATATTAGTTGCTCCATTTTCAGTACTCTTAGATACAACTGTCAGTTTATAGTATCCATCCTGCTGTATAGTAGAATTTTGAACGAAGGCTACATTAGCAGCACCACTCCAATCAATTGTTGTCATAGTTGCAGATGCAGGTATGGAAGGCAATCTTTGTAAAGTTGTAGTAACAGTAGTTCCTGCTAAGTTTGTCCAAGTTGGTGTCGCCTGATAAAGTGTTGGTATATCACTTGATGTTACTGCAGTTACTGCATTTTGGCTAGCATCAGTCCATCTATTAGTTCCGCCTTTTTCAATAAAGCTTATATCTACTGTTTGAGGTACTGCTGAGCTTACTGTAAATTTAATGGTAGTGGTATTTGTTGCTGAAGATGGATTCATTGTTGAAACAGTTTTTGTTCCTGTTACTTTTAGAACATAATTTCCATCTCCTGCTGCTTTTATTATATCTGCCAAAGTAGATTGTGTTGGAGCAGTAAGTGTAACTCCATCTTTTGTCAAAGTTGCAGTATAGTTTAACGTACTTCCAGTACTTGGATCTGTAGTATTACTATTCCAAGTTACAGTTGGGAATAAAGAAGCACCAGTTGCTGGATCATTCTTAGTAGTATAAGTCTTTCCATTTTCTATTCCTGTTATTACAGGCAATGGGAACAATCCATAAGATACAGGTTTACTTTCAAGTGCTGGGCCATTAGCTAAAACTTTAACTCCAACCAGTAAGGATCTAGTCAAAGAAATTGGTGTAGATCCTGCTTGACAAGGATTATTCCAATCAGCTGCTGTTGCAGTAGATGGATCCTTGTAAGTAAATACCATGTTGGTAGTAGTTCCTGTAATTCTTCCAAGATTTAAGTCAATAGCCACATAATCAGGTACTACTGCTCTGCTTATTTCAATTGGTGCCGAAGGCGCACTATCTACAGTTCCAGAAGCAACTACTCTAAGCATCTGCTTCAAATTTGCATTTCCATCTATCTTAGTTATCATAGTAGGAACGTTTAGATTTCCATTGCTGTCCGCATAACCAGTAATCTGTAACCCATTTAATGCAGGTGTAGTTCCATCTGAATTTTCATCTTGTACATAAACCTTATATTGTTTTCCAGGTTTTAAACCAGTTACATTTTGATCAGCTGCATTTACTGCAAAACCTGCTGGCGCTTCTGCTTGATATTGAACAGATATCTTATCTCCCTCTAATCTTCCTGCCTTAGTCAAACTAATATATACATTTCCACCATCAGGAGAAAGATTTAACCCTGTCATATTTACATTTCCATTTGCATCTGCTGTAGCAGTTTTTAATGATTTTGTATCAGTAACATTATTGTAAACATTTATTACATCACCAGCAGTTAATCCTTTAATACTAATTGTATCTTTACTTCCTATATTATTCACAATTGTTACATTGCTAGCATCAATAGCTCCAGAACCCAATGCTACACTTAATGTAACAGCATTTCCATATCCTAATATAGTTCCTTTAAAAGTATAAATTCCCTTTGCTGGCTTAGGTATTGTTTTATTCCAAGAAACTACTAAAGTTTGCTGACTTCCATCACTCATTATGCATGACACAGTTTCAGGGAAGTTAAACTTTGTTATATCATCTGTTGTAAAAGTTGGTATAGGATTAATAGTTACTACTTTACTATCCAGCTTAGGCTTTGTTATAGCAACTCCCTTTTGAGTTCCATCTCCATTTTTATCTGCAACGTAAACTTTTGAAGCCTTCATATAATACAGGCTATCACCTATTATATTAATATAATCTGCTGAATCATCAACAACCTTATATCCATTTCCTGTAGTATCTAATTTATATATTTTTTTACCATCAACATTACTTATATAGTATATATTGTTGTCATCAGTAGCACATATAATTGTAGGTTTTTCTGTTAATGCTTTATACGCGCTAGTTTTTGAACTTTTTGTAGCTACATTTGTAGTTACAGTCATAGGTACTGGAATTTGTCCCTGTGCATTTGTTGATCTGTACAGTATTCCATTATATCCAGTATAAAATACTAAATAATCATTACAAGCATTAACAAATCTAGTATTTATTGTACTTATCAATGCTTTTGAATTAGTTCCATTAGTTTTTAAATAATAACTATATAGTTTATTTGAATCTCCTGCATTAACATAAAACAAATAGCTGTCTGCAAGGCTTAAATAAGATGCCTTGTCATTTATAAGTAGTTTTTTTCCTTGTGAATCCTGTACATATATTCTATCTCTATCACTATGGTTTATATAATATATTGAATCTCCTACAACATTTATATATGCTGCCATATCGTTTGAAACTTTTTGTCTTTGAGTTCCGTCCTTTTGTACCTTATAAATTCTTCCACCATCATTATAGTTACTATAATACACCCAATCTCCAACTACATTTATAAACTTTACACTATCATTGCTAATTAAAAAATCACTTGTACCAGTTACGCTTTTTCTGTAAAGTTTATTTCCATCAGCTGAATTACTATAATAAATCCATTTTCCATCCTTATCCATAGCAGCAAAACCATTATTTGTTATATTGTAAGGTTTACTTCCTTGAGTTGAATCGTCTAGATTTGTTGAATTTCCAGTCAACTGCAAGTTAATTGTTAAATTTACATCTCCTGATGCACTTCCATTAGTAACCAAATTTAAATATCCATTTGCTAACTCTGTAGTACCATCACTAGCATATATGTGTATCAATCCATTAGATCCACCTGAAAGCTGCCCCATGTAACTAACTAAATCTGTTAGTGGCGTTACAGTACTGTTTCCAACTTGGAAATATGCTGCACCAGTTACTCCAGATAGCTGATTTACCTGACAGGTAAACAAATACAATCCTCCAGCTAACGACTTATAAGTAACATGTGTTATAGCATAACCTCCATTTGCTGTAGCAGGTGTTGTAAAATTACCACTTGCATCTCTAACTATCTTTTCCGTAGTTCCATTTCCTGGATAATAAGTTAATGTATTTCCAACTTTATCTGCTATTTGACTATCAGTAACAGTTGAATTTGTAAATATATCTTTTGCTATACCTGTTGAATCTACATAATATATTCTGTCTAAATTATTAGCCAATTGATCATTTATTTGAGCTGTATGAGTACCACTGGTATCATTTGTAAAATAACTTACGTCATAAACATTATTTCCTACTACTATAGAATTACCTGGCAGCGCAGCATAAACACTGGTGCCTAGTCCAAGCACAATTGCTGCCGTCATTACCAACATTTTAGTCCTTTTCATATATTTATTACCTCCATACATCATTGTGTTTTATATTAAGTGAATTATGTAAAAAGCAGAAAGTATCTAACAAAATATCCATATTATTATACTCGTAACAAATCATAAAATTTTTAGTATAAAAGAGCAGAAAACTGCTCTTTTATTAATTTTAAACCTTTATTGAACTTTTATTGTAACTTGCACTGGTGACTTCAGATGTTTTATAGTTGCTGTAACATGATAAGTACTAGCACTAGTTAAGTCTATAACTGGCGGATTCCAAAGAAGAACATGTAATTTCTTTGGTTCTCTTGTTCCATTTGGTCCATTTATAACAGCATATATATTTGTCGATAAATCATTCATATTAAATACGCCATTTGGATAGTTACTTTTTTGAATATTTATAGTTACCCTGGTCAAATTGGTATTATTTCCATCTATACCTGTAGTTCCATCTCCATTAATAGCAAGAATTCTTGGAATTACCCCTATAGTTGCCTTAACTTTTTTGCCACCATTAATAACTCCATTTAAAGTGAATTCAGCCACTCTACAATCATCTAAATATTCTTTATCTTCAAATGTGGAATTAATAGCAACTCCATCTGTCCAGGTTACCGCTGCTTGTTTCCCAGTAGTTGGATCTTTTACTGCTGTTGGATAGCTTTCATCCTGCATAATAGGTTCTAATTCACCTAAATCAGCTACATCTGGATTATTAGGATCTGGTGGATTATCAGGATAATTCGGATCATTTGGATCTTGTCCTCCTTCTCCTGTAACTATCAGCATAAGACCTACTTTTCCGCTGTATCCATTTACAGTTCCTTCATAAGTATACACTCCAGTAGCATACTTATTTTCAGCTCCCCAGGTTACCGGCACACTTTGGGTTGAATTATCAGTCATTATAGCTGTTACCGTTGATGGTAACGTAAAGCTAGATTTAACACTTACAGTTCTCTTTATATTATTTATAGTTTTTATAACTTTTGAATTTGTACCATTATCAGTAACTGTTAAAGTAAGCTTAACTTTTTTACTATAGTTATCAACAGTACCATAAAAAATATATACTCCTGGTTTATTTCCACTTTGGCTTCCATAATCCCATGTAACAGGTACTTGAGTTTTTGTTCCATCAGTCATTTGAGCTTGTATAGTACTCGGAACATTAAAGAACTGTCTACTGCTTGCTGTCATTGTTAAATCATCAATCTTATAAGGTATTGGCTTAACCCTAAGAGTAGCAATCACAGTCTTATCAGTACCATGAATAGTCCCTGTAAAAGTATATATTCCTGGTTTAGAAGTATTTATTTTAGTAAGATTCCAATCCACATTAACTTCTTTTTTACTTCCATCACTAGCAGTTATAATCATAGTTGGTTTTGGTGTATATTTTTCATTCTGAACTATAGTATCTGTAATATTATCAATACTAGCTACTGCACTTGGTAAATTTTTAGCAATTTGCTCTGATTCATAGCTAACTGCTCCTGGTCCACCTAGAACTTTTATATTATTAACTATATGAGATTTTAAAAAGCTCTGTGTAGCATAAGACATAGGAGAATCCACAAATATAATTGGCGAAGTAGTTTTTGGAGCAAGTGCTGAAGCTCCTAACGAATCTGGAAAATCTTTAGCGGATGAAATATATATAGTATCTGTCTTTAATTCTCCTAAAAAAGCATTTACTACACCTATATTAGAACTATAAATATCACCACCCCCTATTCTTTTTATATTAGGAAGTCCTGATATTACAGAATCACTTATTTTATCTTGTCCACCTACTACATATATCTGATCTGCCTTTTTATATCCTTGAAGATATTTACTTACAGAAGCCGGCATACTATAAGTATCTACAGGAATTACTGCCATTCCCTTAGCTGCTGCTATAGCTGAAATAGACATTCCATCTCTAAAATCATTGCTGTTTATAAGTGCAACCTCATTAGATTTACCAAGCTTTCCAGCTATCTGTATTGCTGTATCATATCTATCAACGCCGCCTAACCTTGTAATTTTTATTCCTCTTGATTTTAAAGAATCTTCTATAGCTTGAGATATAACTCCTCTGCCTCCAATTATAAATGCATTTTTCACACCTAATCTATTTATCTCTACAGAAGTATAAGGATTTAATACATCTTTAGATGTAAGTAAAATGGGTGCATCATTCTTTTTGGCTAAAGGAGCTGCTGCCAAAGCATCTGGAAAGTTTTCTCCATTTACTATAACTACATTCTGAGAACTTTTCCAACCATCCTGACAAACTTTAGCTGCAGTCTCATATCTATCTATTCCATTATATCTGGTTGTTATAGTCTCAGCTTTAACCTTAAAAGCTGAAAAACATAAACCGGCTACTAGAACTGCTACAATAAAAGTCAATCTCTTGCTTTTCAATATTACTACTCCTCTCTAAATCTCTTCTAAGACTGCATCTACAGCATTAAAGAAATCTTTATAGTTTTGATACATTGTTATTTTTTCTGAAGCCAAATCATTATCTTTTTGAATTTCATCAAGTGAATGTTGAAGATTTTTTATATCCTTGTTACTTGAATAATTTGGCGTTTCATATGATGTCTCTTGAAGTTGTTCTTTAATTTTTTCCATATCATTATTATATTTTTGTACTAAATTTCTATAATAGTCATATCTGTAATCTGCATAAGCATAATTTATTTTTCCTATCAGTTTTTCTTTTTCTATAGGTTTAGATGTAGATGAAAGTTGTGCTTCCAAATCCTTAACCTTTTTATTCATAGCCTCTTTCTTACTCATTTCTTCTACATTATAGCTAATGCTATCCAATTCATTTTTAAGACTATCTACATTTCCTTGACTCATACCACCTAAAGATATTTCATAAGTAATCCAATCTCTATTTCTGTAGAGATCCTGCAATTGACTATCATATGTGCCTAAGTCATATGCACGATAAAGTTTTCTATACCTAAGCTTAGTATAATCTCCATAGCTATACATACTTTGAAAATTTGAAATTTCATCTTTAATTTGAGCATCTATTGTAGTGTCTTTGTCATAAGAAGTACTTCCCACAACTGACATCACATCAAAATCTTTATAATATAAGGATTTTGAGATATCTAATATAGGAGTATAGTCTTTTATAGGATTATCCTCCAGATAAAGAGTAGTTAAATGAGTAAGGCCACTAAGTGATGACACATCATCTATTCTATCGTTACTAATATTTAAATACTTTAAATTAGTTAAATTCTTCAAAGGCTTTAAATCATCACTAGTTATGGATCTATTATAACTTACATCTAAATAAGTTATTCCTGTCAGCTTTTCTATAAAATCCAAATCAGATAAATCAGCATAACTTAATTTTAATGTAGTTAGATTAGTTAGATTCTCCAGGCTACTTAAACTACCAACATCGTTACCATTTAAATTCAAAGATACTAAACTTGTCATATCTTTTAAATTACTAATGCTTGTTATTTGATTTCTGTTTCCAGAATAATCATCTAAAATGCTATTACTTAAATCTAAAGAAACAATATGATTTAACTTCTTAAAAACATTATCACTAGTTTCATCATATTCAGTTTCATTTTCCTCTTTATACATATTTCTTGAATGATCAAGATCAGATATCTTATTATCACTCAAATTGAGTTCTTTAAGATTTACTAAATTTGAAATATAAGATACATCTTCTATATTGTTATGACTTAAATTAAGATTTTCAAGTTCATCTAATCTTACAATAGGACTTATATCTTTTATTTGGTTATAGCTCAGATTTAAACTTTTAAGATGAACTAGGTTTTCAAGTCCTGAAATACTTACTATATTCTGATTAGTAAGATCTAAAGAAGTTATCCCTTTTACATCTGAAAAATATATATTTCTATCATGGATATTTAGTTTGTCCCTTATAACTTTTTCAAAAGCCTTATCTGGAAATTTAACTGCATCGGAATCTGATTTAAATCCTACTGCATTGTCAAAAGCTATGTTCCCAAATATTTCACTCACTTTAGTTCCTGGCATTACTCCTTCACCTCCAAGAACTGTAAGATATTCAGGATTTACAGAATCACTTCCATAATTAGGAATTTTACTTAAGATAAAATCTTTTACTAAAGCTGAATTAGAAGAACCAGAAAGTATTATGGGAGACTTTGTCTTTGCTGCAAGTGCCGCTCCAGATAGTGCATCTGCAAAACCTTCTCCTGAGGCTAAGTACAAATTATTAAGACTTAGCATATCACCTTTAACAAAATATTGAGATTGTTTATTATTATCATCATCGTCATCTCTATTTTGTGTGCTTGTACTACTTGCTTTTTGAACAAACCTAGCTATAGCATTTATGTTTCTATAATATTTGTCCTTTCCTTCAATTCTTTCCACATTATTTCCTTCACCTTCAAATTCACTAACTACATTATCAGTTACTACACTACTGTCTCCCATTACAAAAACATGATAATCTCTAAAGGTTCCTGAATTTTTAGTAGTACTACTACTTGTACTATTGTCATATTCACTATTTTTTATTGTATTTAAGTTCCTTATGTACTTTTTTGTTACATCAGGAACATAATTCTTAGGAACTAAAAGTACAGGAATCCCCATAGCAGCAGCAGCAGGTCCTATAGATAAAGCATCTGCATAATCTTCACCTGTAGCCACTGTAAGCGCTTCTACTTTACCAAACTTTTCGGCTACCTTTACGGAAGTTTCATATCTATCAGCCCCTGCTAATCTTTCAGTTTGTATTCCTTGATTTTGCAATTGTGTTTCTATAGAACTGCTTATGGACCCTTGTCCACCTATCAAAAAAACTTTTCCAACATGAAGCTGTTTAATTTCATCCATAACATTTGATGGCATAAAATTATTATAAGTTAAAAGTATCGGAGCATCATATTTTTTAGCAAGAGGAACTGAACTTAATGCATCTGGATAATTTTCTCCACAGGCAACTACCGCATAATAAGAAGATGACCATCCATCTTGTGCTACTTTAATACAAGTATCATATCTATCTGTTCCTCCTAATCTTTTTATGGTAGGGAATGATGCTTGTACTGTATGCGGAAATGCAGTACCTAAAACAAATGTTATTATTAAAATGGCTATATTCTTCCTTCTCCTAATCACTTTTTTTCCTCCAAATGTAAAATATAAATTCATAGTAAAAAACATACTTTGTTTATATTATTATCGAACAATGTTTAATTATCCTTAATCACTATTTAGAGGATAATTATACCACATGTTACAAATTCCATCAAAAAAATCTAGGAATATGCACAGCATTTTCTCCTAGATTTAAACTTTTTATTTAAAATATCTTAGTATCATAAGGTTCTATTTTAACATATGTCTCAAACATCTCTAAAGCTTGTTTTTCAGTTATTTGGTGATTTACCAGCTTTCTATGTAAAATATACAAATTGGCATTCATATCCGGATCAGTAGTTTTAGTTTCTCTCATTTTCTTCAATATTCTCTCTTCAAGAGATAGAGTGTTTATACTTAACTCTTCTTCTAAAATATTAAATAATCTTTCTGCTTCTTTTTTTATACTCTTCTCTCTACTTGTCATTTTTATAGTATTTAAACCATTCCTTACCTTCTCTACAAGTTGTTTATCTATGTACATTTTTTCTTCATTACCCAAATTCCATTACCACCTTTATATTCTTAACTTAGTATATAATAGTAAACTTTATTAATTTCATTTTATCAACTAATTTACCTCTATGTCAATTAAATGTGTCAAATAAATATAATTTATTTAATAAAAATTTTATTTATTTTCAATAAGTCATGCATATTAATGTAATCTAATAAATATTTTTACATATATTCCACAAAATTTATATAAAATACATTCTTATAATATTGCACTTATGATTAACCTTTCCATACATGGACATAATTATTTACAAGAAAGGTAATAGGGAGGTTTAAAAATTGAATAAAGTAATGCTTATAGGAAGACTCACTAGAGATTCTAAAATCATAAAATTACAAAATAGTTCAAGAGGTGCTGTAAAATTCACATTAGCTGTGAACAGAAGTTTTTCAAAGGATAAAGAAAATAATGCAGATTTCATTGATATAGCCTATTGGAGCGATCATCCTGATAAAATGTATTCATACCTTACTAAAGGAAAATTGGTGGGCATAAGTGGAAAAATAACCACTGGAAGTTATACTGATAATAATAATGAAAAAAAATTTTTTACCATGGTTCAAGCAGATACAATTAGATTCTTAGAAAGTAAAAAAGATAAAGCCATGTAATAAAAATTAATGACTAATTTAGCTTTCGCAGTTTGAGCACATTACTTCACAATTTGCTTAAACTGCGAATTGCAGTTTATACAATACTCTTTATTACCAAACTTATATTTTTTACCAAATCTATTTCATAAGGTTCTATATCTTCTTTAGTTTGGCTATCATAAATAACTCTAATTACAGGACGATCCGGAAAATTTTCATTTTGTCTTACTACATATCCTTCCACACCATCAGACAATTTTACACAACATCCAAGTGGATATACTGAAAAGGATTTTTTAAATATTTTTACTATATCCTTATCAAAAATAGTGCCACTGCCTGCTAATATCAATTCATAAGCATCATTAGGTGTAAATGATTTTTTATACTCCCTGCTATTAGTTATAGTATCGTAAACATCACTTATAGTAATTATGCGTGCAAATTTTGATATAGATTTTCCTTCCATTCCATAAGGATATCCTTTACCATCCATTCTCTCATGGTGCTGTTGAACAGCTTTTACTATAGTATCTGATATTCTCAAATTCTTTTTTAAAATAGTTGCTCCCAAATAAGGATGTTCCTTAAATTGTTTTAATTCTTCTTCTGTAAAATTTCCTTCCTTATTTGATATACTTTTAGGTAATGCAATTTTTCCAATATCATGAAGAATAGCTGCAACCCCTAATTCCTTAATGGAATTTGAATCCAGCTTCATGGCAGTGCCTATAAAAGTAGACATAATACATACATCTATACTGTGTACATAAGTAATATTGCTGTACGTTTGAATATCATACAAGCTCTGATTTACATCTGCATCTCTTTGTATGTAACTTATAAGATCTTCTACAACTTTTATATACTCATTCATCACCCTTTTATCTGATACCATAGATGTATTTTTCATTATCCTAGACATATTTTCTAAAGTCGTTTGCTTTAAACGGCTTATTTTTTCATCTTCTACATTAACATCTGACAATCTTTCATCCTCAACATATACATAGAAAATTCCCATTTCCAACATTTTTCTTACATAGACACCATTGAGCTTAACACCTGCTTTAAGCAATATTCTACCATCATTGGTAAATATATTTTTTCCTAATATTTCATCACCATTTAATTTAGTAATAGGCTGTAACTTCATTCAACTCACTCCTAAGTTTAAATTATAATAAATTAAATAATACTCTACCTCATCTAAAACTTTAACTCTATTCAAAATTAATATTACATATTTCTAAAATACTTACAGAGTAATCTCGTATATAAGCTTTGTTATCAATATACATTTTACCATATTTAAACAAAAATAAACTATAAAATACTAATTCCATAGTTTCCAAAATCTTCTCATTTATTTTATAACCTTCAAGTTTATCATATTTTTATGAGTTTAACATTTCATTGTTAAAAATTCAATATATAAATTTCTATCAAATATTAATAAATCTAGTTACAATAAAACATTTTACCATCTTAAATCTCCTTAAGTTTTCCATATTTTTAACGATAAGTAATTTAAGGAAATAATGATAATTAAAAACTATTTTGGAGATGATTAAATGAATATAGTTTCAAATCAAACGAAACCACTAAATTATAGTGTATTGGCTAATAACAAATTAAATAAAAAAAATCCAAAGAATAGTCTTAGTGCTAACGATAAAGTAATGGAAGCTTTGGAAAAACAAAAGGAAACATTAATGGATCGAATTAAAAAACTTGAAGCTGACGGTACAGATGATAAAACCAAACAATCTACTATTAATGATTTAAATAAACAACTTAATGATCTAAATACTGAAATTTCCAAAATTAAAATGGAAAAATTAACTCACAAGAAAGAAAAAGACAAGGAACAAAAAAAAGATGCGAATCCATCTGAAACAAAAAATGATGATAAATATAACGAAACTTCAGAACAAACAAATAAATTAATAAACATTTTTTCTAACATTTCTGAGCTATCAAAAATGAGAAATATTAAGTCTAATATGTCTCAACAAATTAATGTTATTTTAAGTGAACCTGATCCAAAAACAGGAACTTATTCTAAAAGTCAGATAAATACAATGAATAAATTGTCAATAAACATAGACGGACTAGATGAAAAAATTTCATCTAAAATGAAAGAAATTAGTAATGGCTCAAAAGCTACTACACAAAACAAAATAACTAAATCTTCTAATGAAACTGATAATACATCAGAGAATAGTAAAAGCATTGTTTCTAAGGAAAAAGCTGACAAAAAAGATTCTAAAAACTCTAAAGTAGATGCCTATGTATAACTTTTACTATTTATAGAATAGAATTTAAATAAATTATTAAATTCTATTCTATATTTATTATTTTAAGAGTTTAGTACCTTTTATCCACATTTCAGTCTCTTTTATTCCTTGCTCTAAGGTATACTCTGGCTCCCAATGTATAAGTTGTTTAGCTTTATCATATTTACATTTTAGCTTCATAATTTCACTTTGAGGGTGAATATGTTTAATATGATTTACTTTAACTCTATCCTTTGTAATAATTCTTGCCAATTCATTTATAGTAACATCTCTTCCAGTTCCAGCATTAACAACTTCTCCATTAACTTTCTCCAAATAACCTGACATTACTATAAATCTTGCACAATCTTTTACATATAAAAGATCCCTTGTCTGTTCACCAGATCCGTATATATTAATATCCCTGCCATGTATTGAATTATTTATAAATATGGCCACTACTCCACCTTCTCCACCAGTTTTCTGGAATGGTCCATATGTATTAAATGGTCTTATAACTACAGTTGGTAACTTATATGCATTGTAATAGGAAAGCACCATATTTTCTGCTGCTATTTTACTTCCTCCATAGGGTGATACTGGCTTTACTGGATGCTTTTCATCTATCCCAGCTTCTCCGGCTACATCATATACCATGCAGGTACTCATAAATACCACTTTACAAGGGTATGTATCTTCATTAGAATCCAATACCCAACCAGCTCCATCCATTTTTCCGTTTTTTCCAAACATCTGTATTTTAGCTTTTTCAAGTATGTTAAAAGTTCCTACTGTATCATTAAAAAAAGTTGTTCTTGGATCATCTATACTATCTTGAACATTTATAGATGCAGCAAGATGATATATTATATCAAACTTTTCCTTGAAAACCTCATTTAAAGTTTCCTGATCCTTTATATCGCCTTTTATAAATTTAAAATTTTTATTTTCTTGAAACTCATGTATGTTTTCCATTCTTCCATTGGATAAATTATCTAACACTATAACATTGTGTTCATCTTCTAATAATTTTTTTACCACCCAGCGTCCAATAAAGCCTGCTCCTCCTGTAACTAATATGTTCATATACTAAATCCCCTTTCTAGAATTCACAATTAAAAACAATATCTTTTCACTTTTTATTTATTAAAAAGCTATAAGTATTATATTGTATGGAATATTTCTTGAATATTATTAACTATATTTTTATATCCATTTACATCAACTAACTTCACAGCTATTGAACTCATTTGTTTTCTTTTTTCTTCTGTTAAGGTTTTTAAAGTTTTATCTATATTCTCTATAGATTCATATTTTATTATTCCTAATTTATCCATAGCTTTTGCAGCCATAACTTGGTTATCTGCCACAACTATGCCTATAGTAGGAGTACCACAAGCAGCTAATTCATACAAAGTACTTCCACATGAAGAAACAGCTACATCACATCTCTTCATTAATTTCGACATAATTACATTTTCATATAACTTTATATTATTACTTTCGTATTTTTTTAACTCATCCTTATATTTAAATCCGCTACCAACTACTAGATGGATATTACATTCTTTTAAATTTTTAAAGCTTTTTATAATTTTCTCACTCAAATTATTGTTATCACTTCCACCTACAGTAATCATTATATCTCTTATATATTTATTAATATTTTTTTTCTTAACATTTCTAAACTCATCTCTTAAAATAGCATATTTAGTACCCAATAACATTTTTGTACAGCTATTAACTTTATAGTTTAAAGTCTCAGCATAAGGATTTTGATTTATCAAAAAATCCACATTAAAATACTTGCAAATATTTTCATCATCTAAACATCCACTTACTTTAAAGCTTTCTTTAACAATATCAAAGTATTCTTCATCTACATCATAGCTATCTGTAATTATGCAATCTGCATTTATATTTCTTATATCATTCTTTAAACTTTTTTCATTTAGCTCTATAACTTCAAAGCCCTCTTCTTTTATTTTTTCAATACCAGCTTTATATTTTTCACTTAAAGTTTTGTCTACCTTACATGCATAAAACACCTCATTACCCCTATTTTTAAACTCCTGTGCTAAAACAATGGTCCTTATTATATGTCCCATACCTATATTACTTCCACCATCGGCTCTGATACAAATTCTCATGTGTTTCACCTACCAACCTCGGGCATTTTAAATTTAATTATATGTACTAATATATTCTAGCATATGTTAACTTTTAATATATAACCTTTTTACTTTGTTATTTTTCCTGCATACTATAAAAGAAACTGCAAAACCTTAGTTCTGCAGTTGATTAAAAATTTACAATACTGAGCTTGAAAATAAAAACACTATAAGCTCATATTAATTTTATTTATTATATTACCCTCTTATATCTAGGTTTTGTCCTAAATCAGGAATAGCTGCTTCTTCAATCATATCTGTCACACCTTGCAAATTTTCTTGGCTAGTATTCATAGCAATTTTCATAACTGAAATGCTTGCTTGCTCCATAGCTTTAGATTGACTCATTACTGTTGATAATGATGCTATATCCATAAATATACCTCCCCTTATAGTTATTTTGTCATATACCTTACTATAAGTATTGTACAATTGTAAAATTCACATTTAAAATTAGTAGTTTTCCACTTTAATTTTCTTCTATACTAATGTAGATATAAAATTTTGCTGCTGAATTCCACTTGATAATGCCATTATGTTGGAGTATAATCCTATATTTGATTGATTAAATAAGCTTATTTCCTTGGCAATATCAGCATCTTTATAATTGGAATTAGCTGATTGATAATTTAGTGATGTTTGAGATGCATTGTCCATACTGTAGCTAAGATTATTAGTCACTGCTCCAATTTCACCACGTGAAGATGAAAGTTTATTGATAGCATCATCAATACTCTTCAAACTATCTGAAGCTGCTGATTGTGTTGAAACATTAGCATTGACACCTAATGCAGAACTAGAAACATTACCTATAGACATGGATAAATTTTCTTTATTATTTGCTCCTGTTTGTGTTGTAAAGTTACTCAATGTTCCATTATTAGTGTATATACCATTAAACTGAGTATTCTTTGCATTTGAATCTAATTGATCCTTCAATTGATCCATTTCCTGTTGAATATTGGAACGATCTTCATCAGTTAAAGTACCATTACTAGCTTGTACACTTAATTCTCTCATTCGCTGTAAAACATCTGAACTATTACCCATTGAACCTTCAGCTGTATCTAATAAAGAAATAGAATCTTGAGTATTTCTAACTGCCTGATCCAACCCTCTGCTTTGGCTCTGCAAACTTTCCGATATAGCAAGATTAGCAGCATTATCAGCAGCACTATTAAGCTTACTAGCCGTAGATATTCGCAGCATAGCTTTTTGCATATTAGCAATAGATTGATTGTAGTATGATGTCGAGTATGATTGTATTTGCATATAAATCACCACCTTAAAACTATTTTAATTTATACTTTATATAATAGCATTTTACAAAATTATTAACAATATATTTTATATAACGGATTACCTTACTTTTATATGTCAAACTAATATTCATACAAACTTTCTCTTATATAATTTTATAAAAGAACAAAATTGGCACGTTATATATCTTAATTAACTATAGTTAGCTTAAAAGTTGAGCTATATACTTAGGACTTGAATTTGCAGTTGTAAACATGGATTGACTGTAATTTGTAATAACCTCATTCTTAACTAAATCCATTAAAGATGTTGCCATATTAGCATCTTCAATAATAGATAATGATGATGTAGTATTGATTTCCGTATTACTAGCACCATTTATTTCATGCTGAAGGTTGTTAAGATCAATACCAACTTTCACTCTATTACTTGCTACCATATCCATAGCCTTATCCAATTCAGAAATAGAATTAAATGCACCTGCCTGTGTATTTACACTTAAAGTATTTATACCTGTAGTAGAATTATTAGTATCATACAATTTAACAGTATACTCCATATAAGGATTATCCTTGGTCTGAATAATTAAAGACTTATTTTTATCTAACAACTTTATACCATTAAACTCAGTAGTATCTACGATTCCCTGTATAGCATTTTTTAATTCATCAAACTCTTTTCCTATATTTTGTCTATCCTCATCAACACAAGTGCCATTAGCAGCTTCTACAGAAATTTCCTTCATTCTTTTCATCTGATCACTTATTTCCTGCATTGCACCATCTGCAGTTTGGAGTAAAGAAACTCCATCCTGAGTATTTCTTTGACCTTGTGACAAGCCTCTTATCTGTGCCCTCATTCCTTCACTAATAGTAACGCCTGCAGCATCATCAGCAGCCTTGTTTAATCTTTTTCCTGAGGATACCTTTTCTGAAACCTCACCAGTCCTTTTACTATTTTTATTTAACCTATGAACATAGTCTAAAGCATTCAAAGTTCCAACAAACACTAACTCACCTTCTTTCCATATCTGACCAATATATTCTTATTATCGGTAAAATCTTCATGTTCTTTATAAATAAAAATAAGTTACATTATAAAATGCAACTTATTTTTTATATTTCAATAGCTCATATCTACCAAAAAAGATCCTACTGTTACTTTATTTCCTTTGCTAGCAGAATTCTTTCTATCGCTTACTTTGATTATCATATTATGATTTCCTTCTTTTAAGTTAAATAAATTTATTGCAGAAGAAAAATAAGGTGGCAAATTAGTATATAAATCTAGAAAATAATTTACTCCATCTATATTTATTTCCATACATCCACTTTCCTGTGAAAGGAAAGTAGTTATTGCAATACATTTTCCACTAAAGCTAAACTCTAAGCAATCTCCAACAGTATCAGAAACTGCTGCTACCTCTATTTGCGATATATTTGTATTTTCTTCTCTCCAGTTACCATAAAAAGTTGCCTTTTCATAGCTTATAATACCTGGATTATTAAACTCACACCCTGTTATTATTGTATCTGCTTTTTAATAGTTATTTTGTTAATTATATGCAAATTTTTCTTTACCTATATATCTATGCACATAATCCTGTATATCAATAATAGGTACATCATAATAATAATCTATACTTTTATATACACTGTTACGAGCATCTGCAAGTCATGTAGGAGTAATCTACAACACTATAACTGATTAATATAATATTTATTTTCTAGCTATAACTCGTCAATTCTATGTATAATTTTAAATACTCATTAAGCATAACGTCTTTTTTATACTTATTCTCAAAATCCTTATAAGCCTGTTTAATTATACTGTCTTTTTCCTCAAATGTTGCTTCAAAAATGACATATTTTAAATAATTATATAATGAATAAGCATTATTACTGCTAAACATATATCCATTAACCTTATTCCTAACAATTTCCTTGAATACATCAATATCGCTTACTATAACAGGCGTCTTTTCACGAAAACTTTCAATTATAACTAACCCAAATCCTTCACTCAAAGATGGTAATGAAAGACAATCAAAGAACTTTATATAATTTGCAGCTTTAGGTCTATATCCACAAAATATAATATTTTCTTTAATATTATATTCACTAGCTAATTTATTTAATTTTTCTATTTCGCTTCCATCTCCTATAAATACCCCTATAACATTAGAATATCCATTATCTTTTAGTATTCTTATTGCATCAATTAATATTTTTTGGTTTTTTCTATTATAAATAGTTCCTATACACCCTACTATTTTGTATCCTGATTTTTTTAGTTTCCTAAATATTTTGGACAAATCATCTTCTATATCTATACACTCATCATTTATGCCATTATATATCGTACTGATTAAACTAGGAATAACACCTTTCCTTATAATCCTCTCTCTATCTGATTTTGAAACTGTAATCACCTTATCAAGACTATTCATAATTGTTATATCCATTTTTTCTTGTTCTGGACTTTTATTTATCCCCCATCCATGCATAGTCTGTACTACTGGTATATATTTGCTCGTCCCTAGTCTTGCATTAATACCTACAAACGCAGGTACTGCTGCATGCGCATGAATTATTTCTATATCATTATCCTTTATAATTCTCCTAACATTTTCTACCACATTTAGATTTAAGTATATATCTCTTTTAAATGTAGAATCAAATTTAAATACACTTATATCCGCATTTAAAAGTTCTTCTATATATTCCTTATAATTACAATATCCTGATTCTTCTGTTTCACTTGATACTATAAAAACATTATTATTTTTCGTTTTTTGATGACATGCTAAATCTCTTACTATCCTACCTGCTCCTCCTTGTAAAAATGTAGTTATATGTAATATATTCATATCCATCCACCTTTTTATAAATTAAGTTCATCATACATTTTAAATAGCTTCTTTTCTTGTTCTTCCCATGAAAAAACTTTTCTAGCATATTCTAAATTACATTTATATTCTTTTATCTTCTCATCATTATTTAAAAAATTATTCACTACAGAAGAAATATTTTGTATATTAACATTATGTATATCTATTATTTCTCCTATTTCATATTTCTCAACAATTTGCTTTAATGAATACAAATCTGATACAATCATTGGTTTCCCAACCAAAATATAGTCAAAAAATTTATTTGGTATAGTTAATTCCATATTTTCCACTAAAGGTTTTCCAAAATATAAAAGCACATCTGCACACATAGAATATTCCAATAGTTCATCTGATGGCATAAAGCCTGTAAAAATAACCTTATCTAGTATACCCTCGTTTATAGCTATATTCTTCAATTCATCTGCATAATTATTTCTGTCAACACCAGCTATAATTAATACTGCATTATTTATATATTTCATAATTTTAACTAACACATCTATGCCCCTCGATACCTCAACAATACCTTGGAACATTAATATCTTCACATTATCCTGTATACTATATTTTTTCCTAACAATATTGTCTATTTCATAGTTTTTGTCAGAATGAACTTTATGTTTTAGTGGTCTTGTATTATATATTATTACTGGTTCATTCTGTAACTTATATAATTCTTTTAATTTATCACCCGTTGGTTGGCTCACTACTACTACCTTATCTGCCATTCTAATATAATTTCCTCTAGCTAATACAAGTTTTTTGCTTAATTCATATTTAAGTATGTTTTCAATATGCCATTCCTTACAAATAAAATCTGGAAAATACTCATGAGTTTCACATATAAATTTTGCGTTATCTCTTTTACTTAATATGTATCCTATAGGCCATGTATTAGTATCATGACAATGATAAACATCATATTCTTCTTTTATGCTATTATATAACTTTATATGTGCATCTAAGTATTTATCAATTAAAACACTTGTTCCTAAAAAATAATCAAAATATCTTCTTATAACTATTCCATCCATAACTTCATCTTTTGGTAAATTCAGGTCTAACTCATTTTTACAATATATTGTTACATCATGTCCTAAATTAACTAAGCTTTTTGCTTCATAGTAAACTCTTTTAGGATACGGTAACTTCTCTGTAAACGGATTATCTAATAACATAGCTATTTTCAACTAAATCACCTCCTTTATATTGAATGCACCAAATCCAAAAAATTTTTAGAACAATATACATAATTAACATTTTCCTTAAATCCATTACATTCTAACCAAGCCTTAATCTCAAAATAATATGTATTACTAAAAATTAAAATATAAACTTCATCTTTATTTTCTAATTTTAACTTTTCTGGTGAATATATAGGTATGCCATTTACACAATTATTCCTTTTTTTTATATCTGAATCTACAAAATAATTAATATTTAATTTGTATTTACTAGCAAGTTCATAATATCCTGTACTTGCACTCCATCCAATTATCTTCTTATTTATTCGATTGATGTTTATTAAATCATTAAATTCTTCTTTTAAATATCCTTTTCCAAAATAGTTATAAATAATTTTATTAAAGTCCTGTTTGAAGCTTATATCTGTATTTTTTTCACTAAATCCATTACCTAGATACTTACATATCAAAACATTTATATATTCTTTCTTTATACTACTGTTTGAAAAACATCTCAGATTAAATTCCGCATCTGAATAGACTGAATATCTCAAATTATATTTTCCAAGAATTCTAAATATATTCCTATTGTAAAAAATAGCTTGGTGGCATATATTAAAGTTTATAATATGGTGCTTTTCTAGTTCTTGCCCATAGATTCTATCTTTATCATTAAAATACACTTTTCCATATATCATTTCTAATTTATAATTCAATTTATTTTTAACCTTTTCAAGACAATTTTCAACTAAGATATCTCCTGCACCTATAAAATAAAGGTATTCACCTGTTGCTAAATCAATACCTTTATTCATTGCATCATATATCCCATTATCAGTCTCAGATATAAATTTAATTATACCAGGATACATATTACTATACTCTAAAATTACATCCATAGTGCTGTTTGTAGATTTTCCATCCACTATTATGCATTCAAATAATTCTTTTCTTTGAGATAAAATAGATGCCAATGTTACTCTTAGTAATTCTGAACAATTATATGTTGGAATTATTATAGAAAAAACTTTATTCAAACTTGTATCACCTTCATTTTAATCATTCCTTTATTTTAGAACTTTTTATTTATATGCTATAATTCTAATACTAGCTACTTTTTCTACAGTTCCTACTAACTTGCTTAATTGATTGAATTCTTCTTTTCCCATTCTTTCATACATTTCTAAGTAGTTATCTGGCCATTTTGAATATATTGTTTCGACTTGATATATAAAGTATCCAGCTTGTTTAAATAAATTTCCTAAAGTTAACTCATTCCATGTAAAAAATTGATTATTTATAGCGTTTTTTTGGTATTTTTCATTCGTACAATGATGTGGCACTTGAACTATTATTTTTCCACCAGCTTTTAATTTATTTTTTAAGGCCTTTAAAATTCCTAGAGGATTCTCCAAATGTCCCAAAGTGCTTGTCGAAATTATTACATCCGCAAAATCATCTTCAATGTTCTCAATATATTTTACACTATTTACACCCATTTCTTCAGCAAATTTTCGTGCATAATCATTAATTTCTATTCCTATCTTCGCTTTAGCTTGTATATTATTTAAAAAATATCCTCCACCACTGCCAAAATCTAATACACAATCATTTACTCCAATATACTTTTTCAAATCACTTACTTTCGCCGATAATTCACCAATACTTTTTTGCCAATTAAAATAATTTTCATCATAATATGATTCATTTACTCCACTAAAATCTATTTCAGTCCAATCTATATAATTAAAAATATTATTTTCCATAAGTTGTTCTTCAATTTCTTTTCTGAATATGCTTGCGATAACAATCATTTTATTCGTTAAGTCTAAAGAACTTAATTGATTAAAATCTATAATATTTATGCCATTTAATTTTGTATTCACCTTACCTTTGTCATTATCACAAAAGCTCAAGACTTTAATTCCATTAATATCTAATGAATGTTGTATTCTCTTTCCCTGTCCACCTGCACCAAAAATAATTACATTCTTCTTTTTTAAAAATTTAATATAATCGATTCCATTATTTATATACATAATAATCCTCCTCTACAATTCACTAATTAAGCTTTTAATTTTCTATCATTATCTATAATCTTCTCAACTTCAGCTATAATTTTTTCTTTTTTAAATAGTTCAGTTCTCACTTTAGCCATTTCTTCATAATACCTTATTACACTGCTATCATTCATTACTCTTTTCATATTGGCATATAAACCTTCTTCAGAATTGTCAGCTACAATTCCATAAGAGCTCTCTCCAAGTAATTCTCTTGTACCACTACAATCTGTTGATATAACTGTCTTTCCTAATATCAAAGCTTCACATACAACTGATGATAATCCTTCTGATAGTGAGGATAAAACAAATACATTGCAAGCTTTTATATAAATATACGGATTACTCACAAAACCTAAAAAACTCACATTATCTTTTATATTCAATTTTCCTACCATTTCTTTTAGTTTATTTTCATCTTCTCCTTGCCCTAATATTAATAAGTTACAATCAAATCCTTCTTTAACTAATCTATAAATAATATTAATTAATCTATCAAATCCTTTTACTGGAGTAAGTGCCCCTACTGAACAAAACGTAAATTTATTAAAACTTATATTTTGTTCATTGCTTAACCTTATTATATTTTCACTTTCTATAATTGTGGGAACTACCTTTACGTTATTTTCATTTAAATTGAAGACATCTAACAAACTTTTTTTACAACCTTTGGAATCTACTACTATTGTGTTAAATTTCTTATAACATTCTTCTTGTTCTCTGATATTTAAGAATCTTTTTAAAGTGATATTATAATTTTTTATGTCAGAATGTAACCATGCTATTTTTCTTGAATTTTTATTTGTAGAACCTGATATTATTTTAGTCGCTATTCCTTCTATACTTGCAACTTCAACATCATAGCTTTTATTAATAAAGTACTTATATAGTTCTTTGTTACTAGTTCTCTTTATAAAATTTTCTGCCAAACATATAGGAACACTTTCATCAATAAGTACCTTTATTTTTACATGCTTATTTATTTCATTAAAATATATTCCATTTTGAAATACAACGAATAGTTCTACTTCATATTTATTATAGTCTATATTATTTAGTAAATTTACAGTTACTTTCTCTGCCCCACCACCATTTAATGTATCTATGCAAAATAATAATTTTATCCGTTTAATAAAATTATCCACTTCTTTCCCCATAATAATATAGTTTTCATTTTTTAATAAATTTCTTTTTAATATTGTTTCTGAAGTAACAATATTTTTACTTTCTATTCCTAATTTTATTAATTGTTGTTCAATCTCAGTTTCATAGCTACTAGTAATTACAATCTTATCATATACATAATCTAATAGTTTTTGTGGTGCTATTATATCTTTATTTTCATAAACTCCACCTTGCTTTTTTATGTCATTATCAGTGAAAGCAATAATATTATATTCCCCTTCTATTATATTTTTACATTTAACAAAGTAATCTCCCACTCCAAAAACTACCACTTTTTCTTTATAATTATTCATATTGTCACACCTCTTTTTAAACAAGAAACATTACTGCAACACTATTTAATAACTTCTTCAATCGAAGCAACTTTCACTTTATTTGAAATTACCATAATATTCTTCAATATCTCATCATAATAATAAAATGGTGAAACAATAATTAATTCTTTCATTGTATACTCTTTTAAATATTCATTTACATTCAAGCATTTTATATCGTTAAAGTTTTGATTTGTATTTTTATCTATAAAACAATTAATCTTCAAAATGTTTTCTTTTTTTAATTGTCTATATAGTCTAATACCTATTGTTCCACATCCATATATTGAAATGCTGTTAACATTGTATTTTTCTTTAATTTTCATACTTATATATTTATTTTCAATTAAGCTATCAATCCATTTTAATAAAAAAAGATTTACTTCTCTTTGCATTTTTAATTTTTCTTCTGGAAGTTGTAATGAATAAAACTTTCTAAATCTATTAGCTATATCAGAATCAACCTGCAAATCATTTTTAAAACTCCATGTATACTCTTCATCCAATTCATTATCATATCTGTTTGTTTTATCACTATGAGTTCCTGAACCATCCCATCCAATATTACTTACTAATGATTTTATTGGCAAAACTGCAAACTGTCTATTCTTATATTGATTATAGCACCATCTTATTGCCCATGAATCAATTTTTCCCTCAATTTGCATCTTAAGCATTTGTGGCATATCATCTCCACCACGTTTAAAGTTATCTACATTTCTTAAATTATTCACAAATTCATCATAATCCTTAATTTCCCAATCAATTTTATTCCATCTATCTTTCCACGTCGACCATGACCCGGACATAGATCTATATGAAAGGTAGACACTTTCTTTATAACTTTCTGGTATATCAATTGGTATACTATACCCAGATATAGAGTAAATATTTGTATCATTTTTATAAAAGTTTAGTGCTTCGTTCATAAATAATAAAAATTTTTTAGATGTGACTATATCATCTTCTAAAACTATTGCCTTTTCACATTCATTAATTATTTGTGTTACTCCATCTATTACTGAATTAGCTAAACCTTTATTATTATTGGACTTATATAAATAACATTTATTAAAACCTTCTATTTCATTAATATATTTTTCAATCTCATTTATTTTTTCTTTATCTTCATCTCTTTTAGGGCCATCTAAGAAAATATGTAAATCACTATTTTTCGCCAGATTATTCTTTTTTAAAGCTTCAATTGTTTTTTTCGTATGTTCAGGCCTATTATAGCAAAATAATATAATTGGTGCTAAATCCAATTTAACTCACCTCTCTATTAATACTAAAATGAATGAATTTTTTAATGCAAACTTAATTATGTTTTCTACTTTAATGAATCTTTATAAAAAACCGTCCTATTGGCTCTTCCAATCAACTCATAACCATTCTTAATTATAAAGTTATATAATTCATTTTTGCTAACATTAGAAAAATCAAAATTTAAATCCTCAATTAATAAAATCTTAGGCCTATATTCTTTCCAGTCATTTGATTTTAGAACATCTAGTTCCAACCCTTCAACATCAATACTCATAAAGTCAATAATTCTATTTAAATACTTTTCAAATATTTTTTTTAAAGAATACACATTTATTTTTTTTATTTCTAACAATTCATATGTTGTGGTTTCTTCTCTATTGATAGATAAGTCTTTATTAAAACTATTTAATCCAGGTTCATCAAATATATAGTAGTCAAGTTCACCTTCATTTTCACTTATACCAATTTCTAAATTTATATCTCTTGGTCTTAATCTATCAAATATATTTTTACTTCCTATAGCTGGCTCAATATTTATACCATTCCAACCCATTTTATAAAATACAAGTGTGTTGGAAAATCTTACAGGATGATGTGCACCGATATCAACATAAAAACCATCCTTTATTCCTTCAAATAAAGATTTTAATATCATATCCTCCCCATCCTGTGAGTAAGATATATTAGAATATACTTCGTCATAACCTTCATTATTTACAGATTTAACTGAATACGTAAAAATTTCATACTCATTTATTCCCTTATCACATAACTGACGGGCAATACTTTCATGATAAATACTCGTTATTATAATTTTATTATAATATTGTTGTTCTAATTTTTCTGGTGAAACCACTAATATATTACAAAATAAAGTTCCCCATTTTTCTTTATCATTATCACAAAAAACAACTATGTCATATTGGTACTTTAATATTTCATATGCAGCCTTTCCTAGTGTAGAGGCACCAAATAAAATTACTTTTTCCATATACATTTTCCTCTCTTGTATTAAATTATATTAACAATTTTTCTAATAAAAAAGTTTCTAAAGGCTTAAAAAAACCTTAATAACTATATCGTCATTCTTTATACTTTCTTAAACATAAATAGAAAACCAAATTACTTTAAACTTAAACAAAAACTTCTCTCTTTTATATCAAAAATAATATAAAAAGAGAGAAACTTCCAAACATAGTAATAGTATTTTTTGATTAATATCATCTTATTCAAAAATAATATCTTCCAAATAAAATTCACTAATTTTAATTAATTATCTAGCAATGATTTTTTATAATTTGCAGTTAACACCTTTTGTTTTGGTAAACCTAACTCAAATAATTGCTTCTCAATGTCCTTATGCCATTGTGATGCAATAATAATTTTATCAGCCATAATATTTAAATAATTACCTGGTTCAAGTATTTTTATATTTTCAATACTTTTTCCCCACTTTTCTTTATTATTATCCACAAATCCAACTATATTTATTTGCTTATTATCAAATTTGTTTATTGTTTTTATTAACTTTAAAATATCATTTCCAAATTTACCACTTCCAAATATAAGCACTCTTAAGCTATTATAACTTGTAATCTCCTCAATTAAATCTTTTTTAAATAATAAATAATTATTTAAACACTCTTTGTTATATTCAAATTCATTATCATTGTATTGTATTGTATTGTCTTTTAAAACCAATTTAAAATAATTTAAGTATTGATTATTTAAATTAGCTAATTTAGTAATAACATTTATATTATTGATATATTTTAAAGCACTATAATAATCTTTCAAATTAATTCTTTTTAAAAAAAGTTCAAAATATATTTTCAAAAAATCCAAGCCACAGTTTATTATTGAACTTTTTAAATACTTATTACTTTCATCAATAGTATCATTTTCTTTAATCTTTCCGCAATTAACCAATAAACTCGCTGTTTCTTTAGATGGGTTATAGTTATTATCATTATTCTTAATATTAAAATATTCATAAGCTGCTAAATCCATCTCATTGTATCTTTTAAAATCAATACCATTTTTCATGTAATCATAATAAAATGCTTCTAATTCAGTAACATCTATTTCCTCAGTAGATGGAATTGGAAACTTTTTGAAAAATAATAGGTTAAACTTCTTACTATAGTGTAAATCCTTATAAGTTACATAAATTGATGGTACCTTTGAAAGATATGCTTCCATTAAAGAAGTTGAACCAAAATGAAAAAATACTCCACAATAAGATAATAACTCATTCATTGGTAATGGTTCTTTTATATATACAATATTTTTATAGTCACCTAACTCTTTAAAAGGTTCTTTATTTAAGCTACTAATTATATTTATTTCTATAGGATGAAGTTTTACAATTATTAATGTATCTTTGTTATTTTTTGCAATATTTATTACACTTTGTTTAAACTTTTCTCTCCAAACTTCTGCTTCTTTCATTGTCATTAAAAGATCATTATATACTTTTTTATATTCATCCTCAGAATTAGAAATTGTTTTACAGATATTCTTTTTGCATTCTTCAGTTTCATCAATTCCTTGAAATCCCGTTACAAATAAGAGAATATTCTTTTTATTATATTTATGTATTTTTGATTTTATTTCAGAAGATAATCCTGAAACTTCCTCTTTATTTTCTAAAAAGTATCTCTCATACATTGGATATCCTGTTACTACAATTTTACTTTTAGATAATAATTTTTTCTGTTTTACCAATTCTGATCCCAATTTTTCCCCGACTTTAGGTCCCCAAAATACCTCATAATCTACTAAATTTTCATCATATTCATTTTCTTCTCCAACATGCAACTTTATATGATTTGGTGAATTAAAATCCAACATTCCTTCTGTTCTGAAACATATTACACTGCATTTAGTAATAAATTTCACTATATAATATATATCTGCATGATGAGGTCCATTAAAAGGATGACTCATTATGACATTCGGTTCAAATTGTAAAACCCTAAACAAAAAATCTTGTGAAAACCTGTATAATATCTTAACTTCTATATATTTATCAATTTCATGTATTCTGCTTTTTATCTTCTGCATTATAAATTCTTCACGTTCTGGCCTACTCATAACTAATAATATTTTCAAAATATCACTCCAACTTCTATTATTAAAATTATATTATTTTTTCAAACTTTACTTTTAATGTACAATTGCACCCATTTATTAAACTTATAAAAACTTTTTAAATTTTTCAAAAAACATTTCTTTATTTGCTAACAGGTTTATATTTTCTGATATTTTTTCGTCAGACCAATTCCACCATTGTACTTTATTAAGTATATCTATCTCTTCTCTACTAAATCTATATCTTATTATTCTAGCTGGAGCTGAAACTACTATTGCATAGTCAGGAACATCCTTCTTAACAATGCTGCCTGCCCCTATAATTGCACCATTGCCAATTTTAACATTGTTAAAAATAATTACATTCTCTGCTATCCAAACATCATTTCCTATAATTATATTAGGTACACCAATTGATCCTAACTCATCTATTTTGGGTAATTTCTCTTTGCTAACAATTCCAGGAACTTTTTCTTCCCCAGAATACTCTTCTTTACTAATCTTTAAAATATTGCTTGTAGTTATACATCCCATGGGATGATTATCCACTAGCAAAACATTCCAAGCTATAGAACAAAAGGCTCCAATTTCTTTAATATAGGTTCCTTTAAAATTCCATTTTTTATATCCATATGTATATTTCCCAACTTTAAAATATGACTTATTATAAACCTTCTCAATGTTAAATACACTATAGTAATCACATTTTTTTAAATCCCTCTGGACTTGACTACTGATTTCATTAAAATACATACTACAAATTAATATTACGTAATCTGTATCATCCAAAATATACTTTGGAGATTTTATATAAGTATTATTTAGCTTTGTATCCCATTTGCTTTTATCATTATCAACATAGTATTCTATATTTAACTTTAACATATTACATATTAATGTTGTAATTTGAGCACATTCGCCAGTTCCCCATATTATAATTTTTTTGTTTCTAACAGTATCTGCTATTTTTAACATATTCCTTAATATAACTTCAAACACTTGAACCCCTCCCTAATAATACAATGTTTAAATCTCTTTAATATGCTTAATTTCCCTAACATCTTATTTTCTTACTATATATTTTCCTTTTAGAATATCAGCACCAACAATTAAAGTTTATAGTTTATTGGATCATGATAATTCTAAAAATTAAAATTCACAATTATATAATTAATCTTTTATATTCTTATGTACTCCTAACTAATAGTGTTTACCAAATACAACTCCAAAACTATCTTAATCTTTTCAAATATTATCTTGCACTCCTGGAGTTTGCATACTCATATAATCGTAACAATTCTTACATAATGTCAAGCTATCATACTTACCCTCGCTTAAAACCCTTCTATAATAATTCATCAATTTAGAATTCCAAATATCTATTAACGAATTTTCTTTTATATCTCCAACTAACATATTTTTATCATAATCACCAGAACACCCGGAAATAGTTCCATCCCAATTTATTGATAATTTATCAAAAACTTCCGGGCAGCATTTTAGATGTACTTTCTTTAAAGATTCTTGTTGCTTTAATTCTAATAACATACTTTTTTCCTGATCACTAATATGTGTTTTTTCAACATCAATACGTTCCAACATAGTTCTACCTACTGTAACCAAATCACAATATTCTCCAACTTCATTTTTAAAATTTTCAACTTGTTTAGCTGATTCATATGTTATAGTTGTAGAAATGTGTATAAAAGGATATTTTCTGTTTTCTCTAATTTTATATAGTTTTTTTATATTTTGTAGCAATTGATTAAAGTAATCTTTATTTCTCATTTCTTTATAACTTTTTCTATCTACTCCTTGAAATGAAAACTTTATACTGTCCAATTTACTATCAATAATTTTTTCTGCTATATCTTCACTAACTATACTTCCATTAGTATTTAAGTGACACATTATTCCTAATTGCTTTGCCATTTTTAAGTATTGAAAGAATTTTGGATGTAATAAAGGTTCTCCCCACCTAATAAATCTTAAAGGTATCTTATCATATTTAATTTCATCTAGTATCTTACTATAAGTTTCATCACTCATATTCCCTTTTTCCCTAATCATACTAGAGGTACCCACTGGGCACATCAAACATTTATAATTACAATTATTTGTTAATTCTATGTCTATATATCTAGGCATATATGGGATATTATTATATTTTTCATAATTGGTTAATCCATTACATTCCTTGTATATATGTTTAAAAGGATTTATTCTTTTTAAAGTCATAATTCGAACCTCTCTTTACTTAAAATAATATAGTATTTATAATATTATTTAATTTTTCATATGTGATTAAGTTTATTTATTGACCAATAATATTTAAAAAACCTTAAAACTACTGTTGTTTAATAATATTACAAATTAATTTTATTTCTTCCTCTTTTAAACTTACTGAACTTGGAAGGTTAATTCCTCTTAAAGAAACCTTATTTGTAACTAGCATATCTCCACACTTACAATTTTTGTATGGTGGCATTTTATGTATTTCCATAAAAAAAGTTCTAGACTGTATGCCATTTTCTTTCAATTTAGAAATTAATTGATCTCTTGTTAACGAATACTCATCTTCAACTAAAATTGAATATAACCAATAAACATTTCTAACATTTTCTTTTTCTACAGGCAAAGTGATCCCTTTTACATCTCTTAAAAATTCATTATATAATTTTGCATTTTTTATTTTAATTTTTATATATTCGTCTATATTTTCAAGTTGAGCACACCCCATAGCTGCAAGCAAATTAGACATTCTAAAATTATATCCTATTTCTTCATGATAGAAAGAACCATTATCTAAAACAGTCTTTGTTTGAGTTGATAAATACTTTGCTCTTTCTCCTATCTTTTCATTATTAGTTATAAGCATTCCTCCAGCACCTGTAGTTATAAGTTTATTACCATTAAAAGAATAACATCCTATATGACCTATAGTTCCAACTGATTTTTCTTTATATAATGAGCCAAGTGCTTCTGTAGCATCCTCTATTACATATAGATTATATTTTTGAGCTATATCCATAACTTTATCCATATCTACTGGATGTCCATAAATATGTATAGGTAGAATAGCTTTTGTTCTTGGTGTAATTAGCTTTTCTATCTTATCTGTATCCATAACCCAAGTATCCATACAAACATCTACAAATACAGGTTTTGCTCCAACATACCTAATGCTATTCACAGGAGCTATAAAAGTTAAAGAAGAAACTATAACCTCATCACCCATGCCTATACCAAGGGTCCTAAGAGCAAGTTCCAAAGCTGCAGTTCCATTAACTGTAGTTACTGCTTTCTTTACTTTTACATATCTCGCAAAATCATTTTCAAATCTATCTACATAAGAACCAACTGAAGATACCCAATTGGTATCTAAGCATTCTTTTACATATCTCCACTCATTTCCTTTGATTTCTGGTATACATAAAGGTATCATGTGATCAACTCCAATTTTTGTTTTATTTGATTAAACTTACATACTTATTATAAAAATTATACTTTCAAATCATATTAAACTTTTCGACATTTACTTTTTAATAAAATAAATGTCAAAAAGTTTAGAAGCAATTCTATATATACTTCTAAACATTATAAATATCTGTTTTAAAATAATGCATATTATGTTCTATCCACTCAATAGTTTCTTTTAATCCTTCATCTAAGCTATACTGTGGCTTCCAGCTTGTTAACTCTTTAATTTTTGTGTTATCAGCCCATAATCTATTTACTTCGCTATTTTCTGGCCTAATTCTTTCTTCGTCACAAGTTATTTCTATATTTTTGCCTATAATTCTTACAATTTTTTTTACTGCATCTCCTATTGATATTTCATGATTAGAACCTGTATTTATAACTTCTCCAATAGTTTTATCACTTTCTACAATTTTAATAAATGCCTCTGCAATATCCTTTACATAATTAAAATCTCTTGTTGGTGTTAAACTTCCTAGTTTGATCTCATTTTTACCTGATATTATTTGAGATATTATAGTTGGTATAACAGCTCTTGCTGACTGTCTTGGTCCATATGTATTAAAAGGCCTTATAGTAACTACAGGTAAGTTGAAACTTTTATAAAAACTTTCTGCTATTTTATCTGATCCTATCTTAGATGCAGAATAAGGAGATTGCCCCTGCATAGGATGCTTTTCATCAATAGGAACATATAAAGCCGTACCATAAGTTTCAGAAGTTGAAGTGTGCACTATCTTTTCTACATCATATTCTCTACAAGCCTCAAGCACATTAGTAGTCCCTTCTACATTAGTTCTCACATATGCCATAGGAGATAAATAAGAATATGGAATGGCAATAAGTGCTGCTAAATGAAATACCACTTGCTGACCTTTTACTATTCTTTTCATTCCATCATATTCACGTACATCTCCTGTAACTACTTCAATACTATTCTTTATATTCTTATCAAAAGTATCTATCCAGCCCCAATTATTAAAGGAATTATACTGAACAAGAGCAGTTACATCCGCACCTAATTCAACCAATCTTTCTGTTAGATGACTACCTATAAATCCTTCTGAACCTGTAACTAATACTTTTTTTCCTTTTAAATCCATATTTAATTACTCCTTAATTCTTATTACTTTAGCTGGTATACCAACTGCCACAGCATTATCCTGTATATCACCAATAACTACAGTTCCAGCCCCTATAGTCACATTGTTCCCTATACTCTTTGTCTGTATGATTGAACTTCCTATACCTATATGGGTATTACATCCGATTGTAACACCACCTGCTATAGAAGCATTAGGTGATATATGGCTATTATATCCTATATTGCAATCATGTTCTATAACACTTCCTGTATTTATTATACAATTTCTACCTACAACTGTACCAGGATTTATTACGGTTCCTGCCATAACACAAGTTCCTTCACCTATTTCCGTATAAGGTGAGACAACTGCATTTTTGTGAATTAATATTGGCAATTTAAAGCCTATATTTTTTAATTTTGTATATATAAAATTTCTTATATCTATATTCTCAAGTGCACCTAAACCTATAAACGCATATTCTACTCCATTACTATAAATGTCTTGTAATATATCATCGTCACCTATTATTGGGATATCAAGCAAACTTTTCATATTAACTTTATCAGTAATACCAAATATCTGATATTCATTTGTACTCTTTATAATATCTATAATTACTTTGCAGTGTCCACCAGCACCTATAATAACTATCTTTTTCATATAATTGCAAATTAAAATCTTTCTCTAACTAACATAAAAGCTTCAGCATAATCAACACCACAGGATGCACCTCTGTATCTTGCAAGAGCTTTTATATTATCTAAGCTTCTTGGTAGTGGTGGCTTTTGAACCTCAGATTCATAAATATTCATAATTTCAAGCTTTTTATCAATAAAATTTGTTATATCACTATAGACATTAGGTATAAATATATTTTCAGAAAATGGAGGTGACATTTCTGTTTCAGATATACATTCATACATTAGAATTTTCTTTATAAATGGATATCTAAAACTTTTAGTACAACTTATAAGAACTTTAGCCGTAACTTGATGATCAGTATGCACATCTGATCTATTATTCATATAGATTATTTCTGGTTTTATATCGTTAATAACTCTTGAAACTGAATTTATAAGTTTACTAAAATCAATAGTTTGTAGTTTAGTTGCTAAATAATTCAGTGTATATACCTTTTTAAAGCCATATTCTTTTGTAACTTTTTCTATTTGATTACTTCTCTTACTTATAAATTCTTTTGAAAATCCTATTGATTCATCTGCTTTAGTAACTATCATCCAATATAACTCATCATTATTTTTTAAATGTTTTAGCATAGTACCTCCACATCCTAAAGTTTCATCATCTGGATGTACTGATACAACTAATATCTTCATTACTTATTAACTCCTTTTAATAAACAATTTGTTTATTAAGTAATTTATAGTCTATTTTTGTTTTACTTATGATTTCAGCTATTCTTTTACCACTAAATCCATCTCCATAAGGATTACTACAATTCTTACATGCATTTATATAATTCTTATCCAAAATGCATTTATTTATTGCTTTTTTTATTTGTTCTTTATCATGTTGAACAAATATAATATTATCAGAATGCTGTCTTTGTTTTTGCCTATTTCCGACATTAACCACAGGCAAACCCAAAAATGGCGCTTCTAATAATCCACAGCTAGAATTTCCTAAAAGTAAAGCAGCTTTTCTTTGTAAGTTTACAAATATGTCTCTTGGCAATGTTTCAAAAGCCTTTATAAAATTAAACCTTTTTTCATACTCTTTTATAACTTTTATCATTTCAAATCCACCAGCATCAGAATTAGGATAGGTTATTATAGTATCATAACCTAATTCACTAACAGCCTCTAAAGTTATCTCCATCTGTTCGCCTGCTTGAGACATTTCCGAACTCAAAGGATGCTTTATCAAAAGTATGAATGGTTTATCTTCTCTTAAATCAGTATTTAACTTACTATTTATATATTCATATGATAAATCAGGTTGCTTTCTTATAGAATCTAGTGCTGGGTTACCAACTACATTAACTCTCCAAGGTTCTTCACCCATTTTTAAAATTCTATTACCATTCTCTACTGTAGTTGGAAAATGTAAATGAGAAAGTTTTGTAACCGCATGTCTTATGGAATCATCAATATTACCTACAACTCTATCACCACCACATATATGTGCAACAGGAATATTTAAATATGTGCCTACAATTGCAGTAGATATGCTTTCTTCTCTATCACCCAAAACCATAAGCCAATCTGGTTTTTCTATATTAACTATATCAGTCAGTCCCATTATCTGAATTCCAAGAGACTTAGATCTGCCTGATAGAGAATCAGTTGATAACAGTGTTTCTAATTTTATTATATTATAATCATCTTTTTCTATAAACTTATATGTACTACCATGAAGCGGAGACAAGTGAGTTCCAGTAACTACTATTTTCAATTCTATTCCTATTTTCAATAATTCCTCAAAGACAGGTTGAAATATAAAGTATTCAGATCGAATTCCTGTAACAGCTAATACTTTCTTCATAAAAATACCTTCTTCCTATGTACATTTATACCATTCATTACACTTGAAACAAAGTTTTAATTTATCATAATTCATATTAATAAATATATTCCTATAATCATTATACTTTTTACCATTCCATATTTCTCTTATGGTTTTATTTTTCATATTGTCAACAATTAATTTTCCATTAAAATCAATGCAACACAAACTCAAATCACCATTATACAAAATCATTGTGTAATTCCATAAATGTCTACAAGGTGATTTTTTATTTAAATTAATATTTTCTAATATATTTATCCAATTTTCCACTACAAATTTATTTGTAGCAACTCCTTGTTTACTTAAATTATCTTTAAATTCTTTTAAACTAATATTTCCAGTACATCTATAATCATCGACCTGTCCTGCTAAAGTTTTAACTTCTCTTGAATATACTACATCGTCGTCGTTTAAAAATTTATTCCAATAAACTACTGCATCTTTTATCTGGTCAAAATTATTACCTAAATTAAGCATATTGATTTGTATAATTGTTTTACTATTAGTTTCTTTTTTCAATAACAATAAATTGGTTATATTATCAATTACACTATCAAATTTATCTATTCCCTTTACTTCTTTATAAGTTTCTCTATTCATAGAATCTAGTGAAATCATTATTTTATCTATATTGCTATTCAATAATTCTTTGGAATTTTCTTTATTTAACAAAACGCCATTTGTATTCATAATTGTTCTAATATCATAATATTTCAGTTTATTAACTACATTTATCGTTTCATTATGTAAAAGAGGTTCTCCAATTCCACATATATCCACTCCATTAATAACATCTTTTTTATTTTCTATAACTTCTTCTAATACTTTATTTATAAGTTCATTACTCATAAATCCTTTTTTTCTAAATTTTTTGCTTCCATTAATACACATTTTACAATTCAAATTACATTGATTAGTTAATTCTAAATTTATTGCCTTTGGAAAAATTGGAACTTGATCTATTGAATTATATTCTATCATTCCCCTTTACATCCCTTCATAAGACTACATTTGTTCACAATAACATCTTCATAATATCTAAACATATATTTATCATATGTAATTTTGTACGCTAAATATTTTCTATTACTTGTAAAACATTCAATTGCTTTAAACCAATTATCTGATGAATAAAATGACAATGAACTTCCACCAGCGATTCTTGGATTTATTTCTATAAAACAAATTTTATTTTCTTCTTTAAAACATTGTATATTTATTATACCTATTGGCTTTAAGTAATGAATTATTTTCTTTACATAATCTATCATTTTTAAGTCTTTAACTGTAACACCTTTAGTTGAAACCCCTGATTCTACATCAATTCTTTTTCTTGGTATTATGTATATAGGATTAGATTCAAAATCACATAAAACATCAATAGTATACTCATCTCCACTAACTATCTCCTGAGAAATATATTCTTTCATATCAAAATTATTTTTAACTTCTTGCTTTCTATATATTCCAAAACTTCCTCTGCCAATTCTAGGTTTCAACAATTGAAATTTTAAATCTAAAGATGTTTGAGGTGTTGGTATATTATTTTCAATAAAAAAATTATATGTTTTCCATTTATCTGTACAAATATCTATCACTTTTTCATTAGATATTATTACATTTGTATTAAACTTATCTTTAAAATACTTTTTTCTTTTACTCCATTCTAATAAACCTTCATTTACAGTTGGAAATACTAAATCTATTTTTTCATTTTTGATTATGCTTTCTATTTTATTAAAGCAATCTTTTTCAGAATATTTAGGTACAATATATGGTTTCAAACCTTTATATAAGCCAAAAGACTTATTTGTAATATCTATCCCAACTAAATTCCATTTCATCTCATTATAAAACTTTAATTGGGTTCCAAACACCATACTTCCTATTCCTTCTACCAATACATTCATATTATATTTCCTCTTCTTATAATTTTACATTTGAATATATGCTATATTAGGATCAAATTCAAATTTTTTTATTTGTAAACTATTTACTCCTAAAAATTTTTCTAATAAAGCCATTGTTTCTCCTGGCCAATATTGATTATTTATTTCATCAAAAGCTATTATGCCTCCTTTAGGTACTCTTGGGAGAAAATTTTCTAATGCTATTTTTGTTGGTTCATATAAATCGAAATCTAAAAATAGAAGTGCCACTATTAAGTGTTTATTTTTATTAATATACTCAGATATTGTTTCAATAGCATCACCTTTTATTAATTCTATTTTATTAAATTCATTTAAGAATCTATTTTTATCATATTCTTCAATAATCTCTAAAAGTTCATCATAGGCATTATATTCAGTACTTAGACCATTTTTTTTTAAATTTCTATTTATATATAAACCCTTATCTTCAACTGATACTTCTGGAAAGCCTTCAAACGTATCGAAACCTATTACTTTTCTATGTATTGCATATGGCTCTAAAGCAGAAGATAATTTAGCCCAAGCCATTACACCTCCTCCATAGTGTACCCCACACTCTACAATTGATCCTTTAACATTCTTTATTAACTTAAATAATTCGTATCTAGCTAATAACCTAGCTAAAGACTGTCTTCTTATATACTTTTCAAAATTATTCAATTTTATATCTATTTTACAATCATACTTTAAAAACAACTCATCCATATTCATTACCCCTATTAATTATTTTCATGAATATAGATTGTGTAAAAACATAAATATTATGTTATATTAGAATATCTTCTATTTATAGATCATTTGCTTAGTATATAAACTATAGTTACAATCAGTTTAAGGCAAATTTATAAAACATTATATTTTTTCTGCTATGATATGATATCTTGAATTTTTACTTCTACTTATCACAGATTCCCTTTGAATTAAAATGGCTTCTTTAATTTTAAATTTATCTTGAATCAACAACTCAATCTTATTCCAATTGAAATAAGATTGAGTTGTTCCATTTTCATGCTGAGTATTTACTACTTCTTCACCATCGTATTCTCTAAAATGTTCATAATCACATCCTGATACTACATCGAAGTAGAATAATCCTTCATTTTTAATAACTCTATGTGTTTCCTCAACAGCTTTTCCTGCAATATCAAATGGCATACTGTCTAAAACCCCATGAGAAACTACAAAATCAAAATAGCCATCTTCATATGGCATATCAGTTATAGTTCCTACCTTGATCCTATTTTTTAATTCATATTTTTTTAACTTTTCACACCATTCCTTAGCAAAATTTATAGCTTCATCTGATAAATCTATACCATAAGCTTCAAAATTATTTTCGTCTAAATATATAACATGTCTTCCTATTCCACATCCCAAGTCTAAACATTTTCTTGCATCACTAATAGTAACAAATTTATTTATACCTACTCTTTTTTTTATGTATTTAGATATAAATCTAATCACCTCCTCATGAGGATAAAATACAAAATTATCTTTACTCTTATACGAATTATTCCATTCTTCTTGTTTAAACTCCATTATTTTTCTCCTTCTAAAATTATTTTTACTGCTTCATATAAATCACTTGCAACATAATGTGGACATATATCATATTCTTTATCTCTACCACCTAATCCAGTTTTAAGTAATATACTTTTCATTCCACAGTTTTTCCCTGTTTTTATATCTATAGTAGTATCTCCTACTATGTACGAATTTGCTAAATTTATATTGTACTTTTCTTCTGCACTTTCTATCATTCCTATATCTGGCTTTCTGCAATTACATTTAATCTTGTATTTCTTGTTTTCACCCGGATATCCTGCATCTGGGTGATGAGGACATATAAATATATCATCTAAGTACGCACCTTCATTAGCCAGCATCTCTTTCATTTTATCATTAATTTTCCACATTTCTTCTAAAGTGCACAAATTTCTTGCAACAACAGGTTGATTTGATACTACTATACACAAATATTTGCTCCTATTTATAAGCCTTATTGCTTTTGCCGCTCTCTTAATTAGTTGAAACTCTTCTATATTACTAAGTAGACATTTGTAAACATTTATAGTTCCATCTCTGTCTAAAAATATACATTTATTTTTCTTCACAAATATCACCTAATTTTATCCCATTCAATTAATGAATCTTCCTGTATATCATATACAGCTTTTTTTCCAATTATTGAATCTACATATTTGGGTAATATTCCACCCTCAGGCCTTTTAAAATCCAACATATTTTCCTTAATTATTTGCCCAGCTTCTATATCTTTTCTTGCAACAATACTTTTTCTTGAAACGAACTTACTTTTTTGTTCATTCTTGCCACACTTTTTAATTCCATCGCCAAAAGCTTTTTCAATATTTCTAATACTACTTATCATACCTTTAAGTTCTTCTGGATTTAAAGATACTCTATGGTCAGGTCCTTCCATTTCTTTGTTCAAGGTAAAATGTTTTTCTATAATCTTCGCCCCCATAGCCACTGCTCCAATAGGAACTTCTGTTCCTATTGTGTGGTCTGAATATCCTATAGGTAATTTAAAAGCATTTTTTAATGTAACCATTGCGTTTAGATTTACTTCTTCGTATGCAGTTGGATAATTTGAAGTACAATGTAATAAGACAATTTTATTATTTCCAATTTCTCTTATTGCTTCTACAGCAATTTCCACCTCTCCCAAATTAGCCATACCTGTTGATACTATCATAGGTTTATTTAATCTTGCTATATATTTTAAAAGAGGAATATTAGTTAAATCACCTGAACTTATTTTATATAATGGAATATTTAGCTCTTCAAGTAGATCTACGCTTTCAAAATCAAAAGGTGTTGATATAAAAGTTATTTCTTTTTGCTCACAATATTTTTTTAAAATAATATGATCTTCATAAGATAACTCTAACCTCTTAAGCATTTCATATTGGTTGCCACTACCTGTAGTTTCCTTTTGATACCCTGCTTTTGGTGTATTCTTAGTTACTAGATTTTCTGCTTTAAAGCTTTGAAATTTTATTGCATCTGCCCCAGCTTCAAAAGCAGCATCTACAAGTCTTTGTGCTATATTTATATCACCATTATGATTTACTCCTGCTTCTGCTATTATAAAACATGAAGTTCCTTCATAAAATATTTTAGCATTACTCATTATTACCCTCCCTCATAAGAAACTCTACAAACTTAAAATCTATCATATCATCTATATCAATTGAAGATTTTTTATCCATCACATAGGGCAAAGTATTTTCTGTATACCAATTCTTATTTTTTAGCAAAACTTCTGTTTTAGCAATATATATTGCTCCGTTAAGCCTATAAACTTGAGGTATATCTTGTCTTCTTGCATAAAAAGGAACATTATCTAAAAAATCTTTCATTATTCCATTCTCTATTTTTTTCATCCAGTAAGGACTTACTTCACTTTCACATACACTAACAATAGAATCGCCATTTTTCCTAATAAGTTTTTCAATAGCTTCATCCACCTGCCAAAATTTTCTCAAAGGTGAAGTACATTGAATGCACATTACCAAATTAAAAATTTCACCTTTTTCTTGAAACCAATTTACAGCATGAATTATAGGATCTATTCCTGGAGTAGTATCTAAAGCTAAGTCCTTTGGTCTTAAAAATGGTATCTCCGCACCATAAGTTTTACTAATACTAGCTATTTCCGCATCTTCTGTAGATACTATAACTTTATCTATATATTTACTTTTAAAAGTTTCTTCTATAGTATACGCTATAAGAGGCTTGCTACTTATATTCTTAACATTTTTTCTTGGTATTCCTTTAGAACTTCCCCTAGCTGGAATAATAGCTAATACTTTTTTATTATTTATCACAGCTATCACCTATTTCGTCTTCATACATAAATTTATACACATCCTGATTAACCTTATTGTAATCTTCTATTCTCCCAATATCAATCCAATACTCCTTTATTTCATAACTTCCAACCCGTAAACCTTCTTTTATACATATATTAATTAAATCAGTTATTTCAAAATATTCATCTTTAGGAATTAATTCTATCACATCAGGTTTCAAACAATAAACTCCAGCATTAATTAAGTAATCCATTATGGGCTTTTCTTTAACAGTTATTACTTTGTCTTTTAAAGTATCTATAACACCATATGGTATTTGAAAAGAATGCCGTCTAGTACCTATTGTTATATGAAAATTATTTTTTTTATGAAATTCCATCATATTTTCTACATTTAAATTAGTAAAAACATCTCCATTTATTACAAAAAATGAACTATTCACATAAGATTCTGCAAGTCTTATTCCTCCTGCTGTACCCAATCTCTTAGCTTCTTTTATATAATTTATTTTAACTCCATGTGCAAAGCCATCCTGAAAATAATTTTCTATTATTTGTGATTTATAATTAACTGATAACAAAATTTTATTGTACCCATATTGCTTAAAATTGTTAATAATATGTTGTAATATAGGGTCATTTCCAACCTTTAACATAGGCTTAGGCAATTCTTTAGTTAAATTCTGCAATCTTGTTCCTAATCCTCCTGCCATTATTATAACAAAGTTTTCTTTTCCATTTGGAAGAAGTATATCATTTATTGTTATCATGTCTGTAACTCTATCATTTTCATCAATTATTGGTAGTTCTTTTATTGCATTTTTTATTAAGATGTCTTTTGCTTCTTCTCTTGGAGTTCCTTGTCTAACTTTTATAGGATTTTTGTGCATTATTTTTTCTATATTTTCATCTAGTGATATTCCTTTTAATATAGCACGTCTTATGTCACCATCTGTTATAGTACCTATTAATTTTTTATCATTATCTATTACAAGTAGTATCCCTTTTGCCCCTTCATCTAAAATCTGTAAAGACTTGTTTATCGAATAATCAGAATAAACTAATATTTTTTCTACATCATTTATCATAACATCATTTCCTTCTATACTTTACAATGTTTTAAATAATCCTTATAGGTGTTCTCTACCCCATCATAAAGTTCCACCTTATAACTCCATCCAACTTCCTTTAGTCTAGATACATCCAAAAGTTTCCTAGGTGTCCCATCAGGCTTACTCTCATCAAATCTAATCTCACCTTTATAATCCACAATCTCTTTTATCATCTCGGCCAATTCTTTTATACTAACTTCTTTACCCGTACCCACATTAAAAAATTCATCTCCATCATAATTCTCCATCAAAAACACACAAGCATCAGCCATATCATTCACATGAAGAAATTCTCTTAAAGGCCTACCAGTTCCCCAAACTTTTACATAAGGACTGTTATTTACTTTCGCCTCATGAAATTTTCTTATAAGGGCTGGCAATACATGAGATGTTTCTAAATCATAGTTATCATTAGGTCCGTACAAATTTGTAGGCATAACACTTATAAAGTTATCACCATACTGCTTTTTATAGAATTGGCACATTTTTAGTCCTGAAATCTTCGCCAACGCATAAGCCTCATTTGTAGGCTCTAAGTAACCTGATAGAAGGTACTCTTCTTTAATTGGTTGAGGACAATTTTTAGGATATATACAAGAGCTTCCTAAAAACAACAACTTCTTAACCTTAAAATCGTGAGCTGCTTTTATAACATTATTTTGAATCATCAAATTTTCATATATAAAATCTGCTGGATATGTATTATTTGCATTAATGCCACCAACTTTAGCTGCTGCTAAAAATACATATTCAGGTCTTTCTTCTTCAAAAAACTTTCTCACATCAGCTTGATTTGTCAAATCTAATTCTTTGTGAGTTCTTCCTATTATATTTAAACATTCTTTTTTTTGTAAATTTCTAACTATAGCAGAACCAACAAGTCCTTTGTGTCCTACTACATATATTTTGCTATTTTTATTCATAACAATCCCCCAAATAATATAAAGGTACTAAATATATTTACTACCAATTCATTTAAAAATATTTATAAACAAATTTCTAAGTATCAGATGAAATTTTAACTTTATCTGATACTTAGTAATGCTTATTTGGTACTTGCTGCTTCTCTATATTGTTTTAAATTTATTCCACATATATCTTTAACATCTGCTTCAACCATTATATGTACTAATTCGTCAAAGCTTGTTCTTGGTTCCCATGCTAATTTATCATTTGCTTTAGCTGGATCTCCTAAAAGCAACTCAACCTCTGTTGGTCTAAAGTATCTTGGATTTACATCCACAAGAGTTTTTCCTGTTTTTTTATCTACACCCTTTTCATATACACCTTTTCCCTGCCATTCTATCTCCATTCCTACTTCTTTAAAAGCAAGTTCTGCAAATTCCCTTACAGTATGAGTTTCTCCTGTAGCAAGAACATAATCATCTGGTTTATTCTGCTGAAGCATAAGCCACATTCCTTCTACATAATCCCCAGCAAATCCCCAGTCACGTTTTGCATCCAAATTTCCAAGAGATACTTTGTCTTGAACTCCCTTTATTATTTTTGCCACAGCTCTTGTTATCTTTCTTGTAACAAAGGTTTCACCTCTTCTTGGTGATTCATGATTAAAAAGTATTCCATTGCATGCAAATATATCATAAGCTTCTCTATAGTTTACTGTAACCCAATAAGCATAAAGCTTAGCTGCTGCATAAGGACTTCTTGGATAGAATGGAGTATTTTCATTTTGAGGTTCTGTACCTGGCATTCCTCCAAATAATTCGGAAGTAGATGCTTGATAAAATTTACTTTTAATTCCAATTTCTTTAATAGCATCCAATATTCTTAAAGCTCCTACAGCATCTGTTTCTGCTGTATATTCAGGTACTTCGAAGGAAACTTGTACATGACTTTGAGCTCCAAGATTGTATATTTCATCCGGGTTGATTTTTTCTATTAATCTATTTAAATTACTTGAATCCGTTAAATCTCCATGATGTAGAAAAAGTGTTTTATTTCCTATATCCGGATTTTCGAACAAATGATCTACCCTTTTAGTATTAAAAGTACTGGCTCTTCTTATTATTCCATGTACCTCATAACCTTTATCCAATAAAAACTCTGTTAAATAGGACCCATCCTGTCCTGTTATTCCCGTTATCAAAGCTTTTTTCATACAGTGAACCTCCTATTTAAAGCGGCATGAATCAATTATTAAGACAAAAATATGCCACCTTTAAACTATATATATGTTTTCTACTCAATTACCTTATTTTTTATCTCTTTTATATTGTCTATATTTTCTTTTTTTCCTATGAATATAACTTCATCTGTTTCAGCTACAAGTATATCACTAAGTCCAACTACTATAATAGGTTTATTTTTTCCCATAACTATATTATTGCAGCTATCTATATATTTTATATTTCCTACCTGAACATTATTATTTAAATCTTTTTCTCTATATCTTTCCACTGACTTCCATGTACCTACATCGTCCCAACCAAAATCTGCTGGAATAACATGTATATTATCAGCATTTTCCATGATACCATAATCTATAGAAACATTATCAACGTCCTTATACTTTTGTGACAATACTTTATAAAACTCACTTCCGGATGTTTCTTGTAATTTATTTAATACTTCATATGTATTTTTTAAATACTTTTTTGTAAGCTTTAAAATATAGTTAGCTTTCCATATAAACATACCACTATTCCATAAGTAGTCACCATCCCTGAGATATTCTTGAGCTACTTCTATACTAGGTTTTTCTACAAACTTTTCTACTTTATGAATTTTTATATCTTCATGGATCTCTACATTGTTTATATTATTATATTTATCAATTTTTATATATCCATACCCTGTTTCTGCTCTATCTGGAGTTATTCCTAGCGTAACTATAGAATCTGAATTTTTATTAACAAAATCCTCACCTACATTTATAATTTTTAAATATTTTTCTTCATCTACTATAAGATGATCTGAAGGAACTACTACTATAGAAGCATCTCCATAATATTTTTTTATTACAAGGGCCGAAAGAGCTGCACAAGGAGCTGTATTTCTTCCAACTGGTTCCACTATTATATTAGTTTGCGGCAATTGTGGAATCTGTTCTTTTAATAGTTCAACATACTTTTCACCTGTAACTACAAATATTCTATCTATAGGTAGTATTTTTTGTAGTCTTTTCACAGTCATTTGTATCATAGTATCTTTACCTAAAAGCTTTAAAAACTGTTTAGGTTTTTCTTCTGTGGAAAGTGGCCAGAATCTTTCTCCCTTGCCACCTGCCATTATTAATGCACAAAGCATATTTGCCCTCCATAATTCTATTTATACTACTATTTTTATCGTAGTCATATTTTGAAACTTTATGTAACCAAGTTACTTTACATTAAAATTACATAATATTTTTCTTATGAATGTATATTAAATTCATTTTTTGAAAAATTATAATTGATAAAAGAAAAAGATAGTGTATAAGAAATTAATTCATATATTAATATTTTTAGAAATAACAAAAATATGCAATACATTAAACTACATATATATTGCATATTTACTATATAATCATATTTAAAATTCTAATAATTTCAATACTGATTTAGCTTGTAAATTCGCCTGAGCTAACATTGCCTGTGCAGCCTGAAATATAATACTGTTTTTAGCATAATCCATCATTTCTTTTGCAATGTCTAGGTCTCTTATTCTAGACTCAGCAGCAGTTAAGTTTTCTTCTGAATTATTAACTACATCAAGTGCATATCCCAACCTATTTTGCATAGCACCAAAATAAGATCTATATTTTGAAACAGTATCTATAGCTTTATCATATTTTGTTATAGCACCTTGAGCATCTACCGTTACATCTGCAGAATCTACACCTAAGTTTATACTACCAACATTACACAAATCTACAGAAATAGCCTGACCTTCATTTGCTCCTGCCTGTAAAATAACTTTTTTGCCACCAGCTGGAGCATTTAAAAGCTTATTTGTATTAAAGTCTGTATTACCAGATATACTATCTAACTCTTTATTTATTTCATTAATTTCAAGCTGTATATTTTGTTTATCTTGAGGAGACAAAGTACCATTAGCCGCCTGTACACTCAGCTCTCTTCCTCTTTGTAAAAGCGAATGAACTTCATTTAACGCTCCATCTGCAGTATTTATCATAGAAATGCCATCTTGTATGTTTCTTCCTGCTTGAGATAATCCTCTTATCTGTGCTCTCATTTTCTCCGAAATAACAAGACCTGCAGGGTCATCTGCTGCACTATTTATTCTGAGTCCTGATGACAGCCTTAGCATATTTTTACTAATTGCCTCATATGCTCTATTCATACAATGTAATGCATACATAGCATTTAAGTTATGATTTATTATCATATCAATCACCTAACCTTAACTTAAATTTGCATTTTCACTTATTTACATTGTATCACAAATAAAATTTCAAGAATATAGTTACACATAAGTTAATTTCATACAACTTAAATTTTATTTTTCTATAAGATTCCACGTCATTGGAGTTCCTTTTTTTATATCCATAGAAGCCTTTTTGCCAATGACATCTTTAAAATATTTTGTTTCCATTCCAAAAGCAGGTCTTATGCTTTTCACATTTTCTTCAGTAAATAACTCTCCTTTATTTACCTCTTTTACAACAAATAAAGAACGTGAATGTTCTCTACTTCTCCTTTGTTTTTCTGTTAAATCATAAGTTACTATACCTAATGCCTTTTCCACATCTCTTATACCTTTTACCATTTCTTTAAATTCTGCTGGCTCCATGGAAAATGCTGCATCGGGTCCTCCTTCGCTTCTACTTATTGTAAAGTGTTTCTCTATTACCTTTGCACCTAGTGCTATGGATGCTGCTGACACATGAGTTCCTAAGGTATGATCTGATAACCCCACAACTGCACCAAAGGTTTCTGCCATATTAGGTATAGTTTTTAAATTTACTGTATCCATGGGTGCAGGATAAGCACTGGTGCATTTTAGAAGAATTATTTGTTGGTTTCCCATCCTTTTACAAGCATTTATTGCTTCTTCAATATCTGCTAAAGTTGCTATACCTGTAGACATAATAACAGGCTTGTTCTTTGATGCTATATATTCTATAAATGGTATATCAGTAATTTCGAAGGAAGCTATTTTGTAAGCAGGGACATCCATTTTCTCTAGAAAATCTACTGCTGTTTTATCAAAAGGTGAAGAAAAACATATTAGTCCTTCTTTTTCTGCTTCTTCTTTAAGTCTTGGCTGCCACTCCCATGGAGTATAAGCTTTCTGGTACAGTTTATGAAGAGTAGTTCCGTCCCATATAGTTCCTTGCTTTATTTGAAAATATTCATTATCGCAATCTAAAGTTATAGTATCTGGTGTATAGGTTTGTAACTTTATGGCATCTGCTCCTGCTTCTTTTGCTCTTTTTATTATCTCTACAGCTTTATTAAAATTCTGATTATGATTAGCTGACATTTCTGCTATAATAAAAGTCTTTCCGCCTTCTCCTACTATTTTGTTTCCTATGTTTATGACCTTATCCATGGTGATCCTCCCGCTTATATCTTTACTTTTGCTTTATATCTTCATTTATTCTAGCTATCTTAGGGTTACTATCCAAAAATTTCACAATTTCTTTTGCAGAAACAAATTCATTTTTAAAATTATTATATATAGTTTCCACCAAGTTAAAATCTTCTTTTGTATCTACACATAATCTGTAGTCTTTATTATAAAAATTACTACCCTTTACATATCCTATTTTAAATTCTTCGGGGTGTTTATAAATATAATAAGTAACATGTTCCTTATACATATTAATTTCTTCTGTATTTTTTGTTTTATCTCCATTTATATTATTAACTGTCTTGTCAACTTTATCTAGTACAGATTTGGTAAATATTTCCACGTCAAATCCTCTTGCAAAGGTATCCGGCACATCTAATCTTACATAATCATAATTATTTATTTTAAAATAAGTTATCACATTATCTACTATTTCAGCATCAATTAATGGACAATCTCCTGTAACTCTTATGATTATATCTCCACAAAACTTATCTGATGCATCTTTATATCTTTTAAGCACATTACTTTCATGGCCTCTAAAAACCTCATATCCATCCTTTTTCGCAACATCTACCAATGGTTCTTCTCTGCCTTCTGTTGATGTAGCTAGGATAACTTTATCTATATATTTACTTTTACTTAATCTATTTAAAGTATAAAGTATCATAGGTTTATCCATTATAGGTTTTATAACCTTTCCTGGCAGTCTTTCTGATCCCATACGGGCTTGTATTATGCATAATATTTTCATATCAGGCTCCTTCAACATTATAAAATTTGTTTACATAAATTAAATCAATTTTTCTAATTTATCTTTTAATAATTTTGTAAATTTCATAGTACCATTTTTATTTAAGTGAGATACATCATAAAAATCTTCCTTTAAAAAAATTTTAGAATCGAAATAATCCAATATTTCAACATCAAACTCTTCTTTTATTTTATTTATAATTTTCTCAAATTCTTCTTTAATTCTAGGAGAAAATTTTTCATAATAATAGCTGCTTGTTGGACAAGCAACAATAATAGGTGTAATTTTTTTTGATTTAAGTAGTGAAATATAATCTTGAAGTATCTTAGTATTTTCCTTAACAGTTTCTGGATAATCCTTATTACAATCTTTTTCTACTACCCATTTATACTGTTCTGCCTTTTCATCATCTAAAATTCCATTTATCATATTATTCCACCAAGATTTATTTTGTTTATCTAAAAAATTATGCAATATTATATTATAATCTTTTTTAAATATTTGTGATGCCATTTGTTCAAATTTATCATAATTATCAACCATCTCCTTGCTACAAGGATGATTTCTAGTAATCCCAAAAAACGGATAATAATTATATATAAGGTTTTTAAAATTACTTTTCGAAAGATCATATTCAAAGCTATAATAACCCAATCCTATTATGGCAAACTTAATATCATCCACTATTTCATCATTATTTAATATCATCTTAGCCCATTGATAATCATAAAATAGGTCTTGACTCGAAACAGCCACATTTGCCACATTATAAGGCAATTGTGCTGCATCTATCCCAACTTCCGCATAAGATAACCCTGTTATAAACCCTTCAAAAGGTTTTTTACAGTTGAAATAATTAGCATATGCTCTAAAAACTTCATAGTGATAATAGTCTTTTAAATAGTCATTAATATTAATAACCCTTTTTTCATCTTGTGCAAACATAGAGCAATTTGACACTATCATATAATCATAGTTCACATAATGAATTTCGTCTTGTCCAAATACAGGAATGTCATTTACGTACTTTCCTTGAAATTTGTTATCGTTGCTAACAATGGCAACTATTTTGCATCTTTGTAAATCCATTAATTCTTCAATGTTAGCTAATAGACACTCTATGTCCATAACAACTTTTTTAATTGATGTTATATTAAAGAAAGAGTTTCCCATGCCTTTACGAAATTCACTGAACCTTGGAATCAAATAACTTTCAAATATATCTTCGATTAAATTATTTTCATTTATTTCACAACAATAAATTATCTTTTTAAAATATTTAACTAATTCATCTATATATTCTATTAAATTACTCTGAATATATTGTGGCAAAATAAATTTTATATTCTATTTTAACTTAACTAAAGCACTAATTAATGAATTAGTACTTTTTATAAGTTCTGCAGAATTAGCATTACACTTCCATTCTTCATTTGTTATATTTAAAATAATATCTATGTCTGTAGCCATCATTTCAATTTTAAAAAATTCGTCCATTTTTTACCCCTTAACATTATAAATTATTGCTAGTTATTATATCGTTTATAATTAATATTTCTAAATAAAGATAAAACGTGCAATTTAACAACTGCACATTTCTTAAAATATATTTCACTTTATAATCTTTAGTTTTGCTATATTCTAAATATTACATTTATATATTACATTTTTCAATTCATATAAACTTTTAATCTTAAAATCTGCTTCATATGTTTTCTCCAAAAAAGTATTCATATGATCACCTATATCTCGAATTATTCGTACGGTATGCATATTAACTTTTCTAGCACCTATAAAATCTTTATTAGGATTGTCTCCAACATATATACATTCTTCTGCTGTACAATTAAAATGTTTCATCATTTCTCTGTAAGCAAACTCATTAGGCTTCCAATAGTCAATTCCATAATCATCTGTAACTATTATTTTGTCTATGTAATTTTCCAGCTTTAAAGCTTTAATTTTATTCCACTGAACAGAAGCTTTTCCATCTGTAATTAATCCTAAATTAAATTTGACTTTTTTATTATCTAAACTGCATTCTTTTAAAAAATATAATGCATCTTCATAAAGCCGTAAGCTTGGTTTTGCATTTCGATAGATTTCTACCAAATCACTTATATCTTCCTTTATATTATATTTATCACATAACATATTGAAAACTTTTCCTCTACCATGAATATTCAAAATATCTATAGTACTATTATAAAGCTTTTCGTAATCTTTATTGAATTTTAAAGCTAAATATTCACATACCTTTTCAAAGGCTCCATATACAAAATCTCTTTCTATATATAATGTGTCATCTAAATCAAAAATAATTGTTTTTATCATAATCCTCACACTCTTCGCACACTAAATTGTATTTTGTACACTTCTCTCTTTAGTAAACAAATTTAATTTGTCTATATAAAATTTTTCTCTGACCAACAAATATGCTTATTATATTTATAATTTACTTCTCCTTTGTCAGTAGTAAAAGCTACTATATTATTCTTAATATTTTGATTATAAATCTTGGTATGTGCACCAATAGAAACATTATTACCAATTACACAATCGCCGATTATTGAAGAATTAGTTAGCATGGCCACATTTTCTCCAATCTTAGGATACACATTATTATGTGCACCAACAGTACATCCATGTGTTGCAACAAAATAATTAGAATACTCTGCTTTTCCAAGTACCGTTCCTACAGCATGAAACAATATAAAAATATCTGGAAGCTTTGTATCATACATGCAGCTAAATCCATGAAAGATCTTGTTTAGATAAAACAGCTTATTGGATAACATACTGTCCTTTTTTTCATTCCATATAGTATTAGATAAAAACCATATGAACATAGCATACTGATCTGAATGTAAGTAATTAAAATATGTCTTTCCATCTATACAATAATTTTTATTATTTATATGCTTAAAACAATTTTCCAGTCTATATAAAGACAATGTAAAGTCCTTTTTATAATCCAGTTTATTTATTTCCTTACCATCTGGAAAAAAATGATTCAACTGTAAAAATACATAATTAATCATCTCATTTTCAGGTAACGACAAAATCATTTCACCACCTCCTCAATAAATCCAAATCAAAACTTTCATTAATAATTTTCATAATTTAAATATAATTTAAAATTCTATTTTTAAATTAACTTTTCACCTGAAATTAAATTCACTTTAATATTTGAGGCCATTAATAAGTTATCTATCTCTTCATAATAGTTCTGGTTCATAACAATAATATATTTAATATTTCTTTTAGTTATTTGTTCATAACTTACAATTTCATGGGCTGAACCTGGAATATAACATCCTTGCTTATTTTTATTTATATCAATTGCTGAATCAATTAACTTTTTATTAGGATCAATTAGGTTTATAAAAGTAACACCCTTAGCACCTGCTCCCCATACTGCCACTTTTCCTTGAATACTTAAACTTGCAATCTTATTTTTTAATATTTCAATATTCTTATTTACAGTTTCTGAATATTGAAATGTCAACTTCTTTAATTCTTCTATCCCCTCTTTAGAATTATTTTCCATTGAATTTTCATCTAAACCAGCAATTACCCACATATATTGGCCTTTAAATTCTTTGACAACATTCAATACTTTAAAGCCAGATAAATTTAAAGATTTTTTTACTGAAACATCTTCAAAATAGGAACAATGTTCATAAAAGAAATCATAAATAATATTTTCTTCCAATATCCACTTAACAGAAGGTGTTTCAAAAAAAACTATGGCATTTTGTGAATTTCTCAAAGCTTTTTTTATACTTGTTAAAATCTCTAAAGGTTTTGGTATATGCTCAATAACATGTCTACAAATGACAATATCCGCTTTTATATTACAAAACCTTCCGTCATAAAATTCCTTAATAAATTTTAATTTTCCATCATATAAGTTATTTTTTCCTTCATAACTTGGATCAAAACCTATGGCTTTACAACCTGTTTTTTGAACTAATTGTTCTAAAAACTTACCTTTACCACAACCAACTTCTATAACTGTGCTATTTTTAATATCAAAATTGCTAGTTAAAAAATCTATTTCTTTCTTTATATACTCTTTAAAAAAACCTGACAAATCCTGAGTATTATCATAATTACAACCATAATTTAACTTATTTATATCAAAGTCTTTATTAAATATAAACCCACAGTTATTACACATATATATACTAAGATTTCCTCTTTTGATATTAGTAGCTTTTTCTACATTTCTTAAAATATAGTTTTGATGAACAGGTACATTGTCCTGTTCTAAAAACTTTAAGATAGAACTTGACCCACACACAGGACATACATTATTCATACTCAATCATCCTTTTTTCCACCAACTTATGGTTTTCTCTATTCCTTTATGTAAACTATATCGTTGAATCCAATTTGTTTCTGTCTTTAATCTATTATTGTTTGCAACTATCATAATTGGCTCATTAAATGAACTATTTACATCTCCTAAATGTATAAGTTCAGGTTTATTTAATTGTCTCCCTATTTCAAAAAATATGTCTTTTAATCTTACAGGTTTACCAGATCCTACATTTACTATTCCTTCTGCATTGCTATGTAAAATTTCCACAAATGCATTAGCTATGTCTTCTATATACATAAAATCTCTTATTTGATTTCCATGAGAACAATATGCTATTTCATTATCCATCAGTTTATTTATTACATAAGGAATAACTCTATCTTCACATTCTCTTTCCCCATAAAGATAAAATATTCTTCCCGAAACAAAAGATAAGTGATTTTTATTACAATATTCTAAAGCTACATTTTCAAAACTGTGTTTGCATATTCCATATAATGAATTTGGCTTAGACGGAGTTATCTTTTCATCCATAAAACCATGCGCAAGATCATATTGAGCACACGTCCCTGCGAAAATAAATCTTTTTCCATTAAACTCCTTAAAAACTTTTAAAAGCTCAATACTAGCTTGTAGCCACAATAAATTTTCATTTGAATTATTATATTTTCCTGGTACAGTATACCATGCAAAATGTATAATCGCCTCTGGTTGTATTTCTTTAAGTAAATTAAAAACTTCCTCTTTATTCAATAAATTTGTATTATACCATCTTATACTTTTATCTATGGCAACACCATTCATAGCTATAGCATGTACCTCATACCCCTTATTTAGCAAACTTTTTACAGTTCTATACCCTATGAAACCACTAGCACCAGTCACTAAAACTTTTTTCATAACTTTAAATCACCATACTTTTTATCTTTATCAGAAATAGTAATGTTTTCTATAGGCCAATTTATATCAAATATTTTATCATTATATCTAACCCCACTAGCAAATTCAGAATTATAAAACTCACTCATCTGATAGAACACCTCTGTATTATCAAAAAGAGTCTGAAATCCATGAGCAAATCCCTTTGGTATATATATCATTTTTCTATTCTCTTCTGTAAGTTCTATTGAAAACCACTTCTTAAATGTAGGAGAACTTTCTCTTAAATCAATGATTACATCATATATTGCCCCTCTTGTGCATCTTACAACTTTTACTTCAGAATAAGGCTCCCTTTGATAATGCATTCCTCTTAGAGTCCCTTTTTTCTTATTAAAAGATATATTACACTGAACTAAATTACTATCCAAATTATATTTTTCAAATTCTTCTTTACACCATGAACGAGCAAAAAAACCTCTTTCATCTCTTATTGTTTCAATTTCAATGCTGTAGGCTCCTTTTAATTTTGTTTCTGCAAATATCAATTAAAACACCTCTACATCTGGAATTAAAACAATAAACTTACCATTCCACTCTCTTATAAAACTTAATTGTGATGTTATTTCTTCTTTCAAGTTCCATGGAAGAATAACAACATAATCTGGTTTTGTTTCTTTTATCTTCTCTGGATGATATATTGGAATATGAGTTCCTGGAAGATATAATCCTTGTTTGTGTGGATTTATATCAACAGTATAATCTAGAAAATCATTACCAATACCACAATAATTTAAAAGAGTATTTCCCTTTGCTGGAGCACCATATCCAACTATAGTACTTCCACTATCTTTTAATTGTATTAAACATTTTAATATATTTCGCTTTGTTTTCATAACATTTTTTGAAAACTTGTTATATGTATCAATATTATTCAGCCCATAAAGGATTTCTTTATTTAACAATGAATCTACACTTTTACTTACTTTCAATTCCTCATTTTCTTTGTGTTTTGCATATATTCTTAAAGAGCCTCCATGAGTTTTTAATTCTTCTACGTCGAATATTTGCAAATCGTGCCTTTCAAAGATCCTTTTTACTGTAATAAATGAAATATATGAAAAATGTTCGTGATATATCGTATCAAACTGATTTTGTTCAATAAGCCGTAATAAATGGGGAAACTCCATAGTTATTACACCATAAGGTTTAAGCGCTATTTTCATCCCCTGAACAAAGTTATTTATATTTGGTACGTGTGCTAACACATTATTTCCTATAAGCAAATCTGCTAACTTATTGTTTTTTTGTAATTCTTCAGCAAGCTTTATATCAAAAAATCTCGATACAGTATCTATTCCTTTATTTCTTGATACTTCAGCTACATTTTGTGCTGGTTCAATTCCCAGGACATTAAAACCTTGCTGTTTAAAGTATTGAAGTAAATATCCATCATTACTTGCTACTTCAACAATTTGTGAACTTTTATTTAAATCAAATCTTTCTATAACCATTTTTGTATATTGTTCTACATGTTCAAGCCAAATTTTTGAATAAGAACTAAAGTAAGCATAATCCGAAAAAATTTCTTTTGGTGATTCAAATTCTTCAAGTTGTGCTAAAAAGCAATTTGAACAAACATATGTATGAAGTGGATAAAAATTTTCTTTATTTTGCAAGTTACTAGCTTTTATATATGAATTAGAAAGTGGTGACATTCCCAAATCTACAAAAGAATGTTTTAATTCATTTGCACAAAATCTACATTTTTTCGTCATCATATTTATCTCTCCTCAAATTTTCAAATTCATGTATTTGTCTTATACTAAAAAGTTTCATATCATTTTTACTATAAAATGCTTTATACCAATTAATAGTCCAATTTAAAGTTTGATCCATACTAAGTCTCTGATACCAGCCTAATTTAAATTTTGCCTTTGAACTATCAAGTTTTAATATTTGTGCTTCATGCGGTTGTTGTTTATTGCTAAATGTATAAGTGATATCTTTTTTATCCCCCCATAAAAGTGTTAACTTTTTTACTAAATCCGAAACATTTATTATATGATTATCATCTGGCCCAAAATTCCAACTTTCTGTATACCTATCTTCTTCATTCCACATTTTTTCTGCTAATAGCATATATCCATTTAAAGGTTCCAATACATGCTGCCAAGGTCTTATTGCATATGGATTCCTAATTACAGGTAACTTATTCACACTTAAAGCTCTTACTATATCTGGAACGATTCTATCTTCAGTCCAATCACCACCACCAATTACATTACCAGCTCTTGCAGTAGCCAATGCAATTCTTTTCTCTCGAAAAAAAGAACTTCTAAAAGAACTTGTTATAAGCTCTGAACATGCTTTACTACAACTATAGGGATCATATCCACCTAATCTATCACTTTCCTTATATCCCCATATCCATTCCTTATTTTCATAACACTTGTCACTTGTAATATTTACGATTACTCTTACATTTCTCGATTTTCTCACTGCATTTAAAAGATTAGCTGTGCCTATTGTGTTCACTTTAAATGTTTCTATAGGAAGTTCATAAGATTTCCTTACAATAGGCTGCGCTGCTAAATGAAATACTATGTCCGGTTCATAATTTTCTATTATACGGTGTATATATTCTTCATTACATATATCTCCATAAATGGAATGTATCTCATTTTTCATTTTTATAACTTGAAACATATTAGGCTTTGATTGTGGCTCTAAGGAATACCCTATAACTTTAGCTCCTAAATTTAAAAGCCACAAAGTTAACCAACTACCTTTAAAACCAGTATGTCCTGTAATCAATACTTTTTTATTTTTCCAAAATGAATTCATTCAATTACCACACCTTCCATGGAGCTTGCGCTGAATTCCATAAATCTTCAAGCCTCATTTTATCCCTTAAAGTATCCATAGGAAGCCAAAATCCAGAATGTTTAAATGCTGAAAGTTTATCTTCCTTTGCTATGGCTTCAAGTGGTTCTAACTCCCAAGCAGTTTCATCCCCCTTTATATAATTTATCACCTCAGGTTCTAATACAAAATAACCACCATTAATCCAACTATCCTCTCCTTGAGGTTTTTCTTTAAATTCATTAACTTTACTGTATTTTAAATCAAGCGCACCATAACGTCCTGGTGGGTTAACAGCTGTTAATGTTGCTACTACACCAGACTTTTTCTGTTCATTATGAAACTGTATAAGTTCTTCTATATTTACATCACTTACTCCATCTCCATAGGTAAAACAAAAAGTCTCATTTGCTATATAATCCTTTACTCTTTTTAATCTACCACCAGTCATAGTACCTTCTCCAGTATCCACAAGTGTCACCTTCCATGGCTCACAATGATTATTATGAACTTCCATTTTATTATTTTCCATATCAAAAGTTACATCTGATTGATGAAGAAAATAATTTGCAAAATATTCTTTTATAGCATATCCTTTATATCCAAGACAAATAATAAAATCATTTATTCCATAATAAGAATATTCCTTCATAATATGCCACAATATTGGATATCCACCTATTTCAATCATAGGTTTTGGTTTTAATTCTGTTTCCTCAGTAATTCTTGTTCCATATCCACCAGCTAGTATAACAGCTTTCATAATAAATTCACACTACCTTTCACTAAGTCATCCTTTTTTCTATTTGATTTATTCCAACCAATCAATACCATATTTTTTGTACCCCAATATCTTCTCGCATAATTCTGCAGCTTCATAAACATTTTTCACACAAAACTCTTTTGTATCCAAAGTTAAACACATATTATTGAAGCCTGTTACTTCAACCTCGTCTTCCTTTAGTTTTATGTTTGTTTTAAAAAACTCTTCCGCATAATTATAATATTGGTCATCAAACCAAGCTAAAAGCTCTTTATCTTCTATAACTAAATTACGAATAATTTTTAAACCTTCTTCCCAATTGCTTTTTCGTAAAGATTCATCTTTCATTTTGCATGTCTTTCCAATTAATTCATTCATATAGGCAATTATATGCTTCTTTGGATCAAAGATAATCATTTCATCCTTAGGGAACAAGTTATCTCTTGCATCAAAAAAACTGCCTAAATAGCAAGCTGTGAGAAATGAATATAAATTAGGCACTTTAACATTTAACGTTAATCCTGATTCATTATTAAGTTGGATAAATTCTTTTGCTATAGTATTGGATTCTGTTGAATGAACACATGCTACACCATTACTTTTTCCTGAAACACCTGCTATACTCATAGGAACTTTTGTGCTTATAAATTTTTTAACTAAATATCCAAATGTAAAACCTGAATATGCATCCAGTACTGCCGATTTAAAAACACGTCCTGTTTTATAAATTAATAAGCCTAATAGATCTCTATGTATTGCAGAATTGTAAATCATAGGAAGATCTGAATAATTAGCTCTTATATTAATTACATCATTTAAGACATCTATTGCATTCTGTTCAAATAATACTTTTGAAAATGGTATACTAAGTATGTCTTTTTTATTATTAAATGAAGAACTTGACCAAAAATAAGAGACTTGATCCCATTTTACTGCCTTAGTACTTGTCCTTTTAATAATTTTATCTATCTCTTTTAATGCATGCAAAAGCAAACCATCATCATCACCTATGGCTATTATATATTCTCCTTTTGCGTATGATACAGCTAGTTCCCAGTTATCACTCATACTTAAAGGTTTAGTCGAACGAATATATTTTATTCTTTTACAATTGAAACTATCCACTACTTCTTTTGTTTCTCTACTACTAAAATTGTCACAAACAATAATTTCATAACTATCAAAGTCTTGATTTATACAAGTTTGAATGGCATACTTTAACACTTCATGTCCTTGCCTTGTTGGAATAACCACACTAAATCTAACTTCACTTTTTTTTACTTTATTCTTATAGTCCTTATTTTCCATTAGTTCATTTTCTAGTTCAGATATTATATTCTTAATTTGCTCTTTCATTTCTTCATCATTAGTTCTTTCTAATGACCACTTATAGTAAATTAATGCTGGATATTTTTCATTGCAACGCTGGTATAAATACGCTCTATTATACAGCAAATCAAAATTATCACCATTTTCATTTAACCCTTCTTCTAATAGTTTTTCTGCTTCAAATAGATTATTTTTCATTATGGCTATAATTGACTTAAAAGAATAAATTTCCGAATTTTTACCAACTATGTTTTCATATTTCACAGTTAACTTCAATGCTTCATCCAATTTGCTCGAATTAATTAAAGACTGTATTTCGTTTCTTATTTGAATATCATACTTTGTAAACTCTTTATTCATAAATTCAATTTTTCTCCTTCATTAGCTTTATTTTTTATAGACTATTTAACCCTTCTTATATTATAAGTTATCCAATAAATATCGCATCATCATATCTAAGCATAGTCATCTCCTTAAATTGCCCTATTATAGGTTCTATCTTTTCACCATCTACCATCATATTAAAATACTTACCATAATCCACCCCTGACTCAAAGGTAAGTGGCACTCCCCCTCCAAAACGTGGGTTTATTTCTATAAATTTTATTTTATTATCTTCTGTAACTTTACACTGTATTGTATATGGACCTATAACTGATACCTTCTCCTCATTGCTAACTGATTTAGTCAGAGCTTTAATCAACCTATAAGTTTCTTCTATTATTTCTTTATGCATCACAGTTCTAGTTTTAGAAACTTCTCCTGATCGCACTTCCAGTCTTTCTCTAGGTACTATAGATATAGCATCCCCCTTTAAGTCACAAAGTACATCTATAGTATACTCTGTACCTCCTATGTATTGTTGTATTATAGGATTTTCTATATAATCTATAAAAAATTTTAATTCCTTTACATTTCTTACTTTAAATACTCCTTCACTTCCCATACCATTAATAGGTTTAACTATTAATGGAAACCTCATCTTAAATTCTTTTTCTAAAAACTTTTTTACATTATCTTCACTATTTGGATTTTCTAAAACCTCTAAAATTTTATTTTCAGAATATGATCTTGGTGATCCTATATCATTTTCCATAAAAAATCTATAGGTATTTAATTTATTCTGACATATATCTATTATTTTCTTATGACTTAACATCAAAGTAGTTCCTATCTTTTTTAACTTACTTCTATTTTCACATAATATATCAAATTCATATTCATGAAGTGGTATTAATAGGTCTATGGATTCTTTCTTGCATATATTTAAAAGATAATCCATATAATTTTGGTCATTAAATCTAGGCACCTTATAAAATTTATTTACAAAGTTAGCTGCAGGAGCACTATCTCCTGCATCAACCCCAACTATAGTACAATTTTTCTTTAAATACTTTATAAGCTGCACTCTTTTCCCTATGGCTGTTATAAGCAACTTCACTACAGCATTCCCCTTTCAATATCTATATCTAATCCCTGCAATAAAAGTTTTCTGGTTTCACTCTTTGCTAACGGTTCTATGTCATTAGAAGTATAACTTTTTCTAATTGAATGCTTAAAATTCCTATAAAATTTTTCATATTCACTTTTATTAAAGGTGGTTGGTATTACAGCATACATATTTCCTAAATCATAAGCATATTCTGATTCTTCTTCTGTCATAAGCTCTTCATACATTCTTTCCCCTGGCCTCAAGCCTATACTTTCTACTTTTATACTATCAACATTTATACTATACTGTTTACAAACCTCATCTATAATTATCTCTGTCAAATGCTTCAACCTAACTACAGGCATTTTTAATATGAACAGTTCTCCACCATAACATATCTCCGCAGCCTTTATAGTAAGCTTTACAGCCTGCTCCAAGGTCATCATAAATCTGCTCATGTTTTCATCTGTAACTGTTACTTTTCTTTTTTCTAATATTTGTCTTTTAAATAATGGAATAACTGATCCTCTAGACCCCATTACATTTCCAAATCTTACAGCAACAAATTTTGTTTCCACAGGTCCTTTGCTGTAATTAGCAGCCTGAACTAATTTCTCTGCCAAAAGCTTTGTAGCTCCATAGGAATTGGTTGGATTTATAGCTTTATCTGAACTAGTAAATATAACACACTTAACTTTATTATATACTGCTGCTTTTATTACATTCTCCATACCATTAACATTAGTTTTTATAGCTTCTGATGGATTATATTCGCAAGATGGTACATGCTTCATGGCCGCAAGATTAAACACTATATCAATGCCGCTCATAGCTCTTTCTACTCTATCATAATCTCTTACATCTCCAATAAAAAATCTAAACATTCCACCGTTTCCGTACTCATTCTGCATTATAAATTGTTTGTATTCATCTCTACTTAATATTCTTATAACTTTAGGTTTATGCTTTATAAGTTCTTTTACAAGTCCTTGCCCTATGGTACCAGTACCACCTATTATTAAAATTCTTTTGTTTGTATAATAGGTCATTTCTCTTCTCCTTTATTAAAAATATTTTGTATGAAAATAAAAACCTCACACATCAAAAATGTATGAGGCCTTTACACTAACACTTAACAGCATTTATAACCTTTTCCCATACTTCCAATAAAGGCTTTATTTCAAATTCTAAAATATCACCCATTAGAGTGTAATCTTTACTTTCATATGCATCTACAAACATATCCAACTTTTTTGACATAATTACTTCATTCATTTCTTCATATTGAACATCCTTAGTGAGATTAGCTACTTTCATAAGCCATTGTAAGCCTTCTTCTATATATGAAGATAAGTTAATTCCTTCTTCACTTTCTCCTATTTGAAATTTTTCAATTGCCATATTCACACCATTTTTAAGCTTTACTATATATTCTGAAGCTACTGGCATTGTATCTCTTTGAACAGCTTTATACTCTTCTATTGCTCTTATAGATTCTTCATTCATTTTTATTCCTCCTAAAATGCATAAGCGTCTTTTTACAATTATCGTAGTTTTTTATAAAAAACTTATATTAATAATAGCAATTTAGAATAATAAATTTTATTATTAAATGTAAGCATCTGATTATATAGTTTTATTATTTAATCCATATATTGTAATGCTTCTTCTGCAGCTTTTATTATCGCATCATATAATGCTTTGCTTTTTTCTGCCATTCTTTTGCCAGCATCTACTTCAGACTCATTTATCTTTTCAGAATATCTCTCATCATTTAAAACTTTTTCTATATAAGGTCCTAATAAATAAGCTATAATTCCTATTTTTTGTATATCATTTATAACTAAATCCACTTTATCTAATTCATCAAATATCTTATTTATGTTTATTCCTTTTTTACCTATGTAATACATGTACATTTTTTCAGCATAATCCACACCCTTTCCACAGGATGTTTTTATATTTATCAAATTATTCTTCATTATATTTAAATTATGTTCAACTGTTTCATGTTTTATTATATCTTCAAAACTAATATTTTTATCTATTTTTCCCTTAGCATATTTCTCTATAGAATCTTTAAGAGAAAGTACTTCTGTTCCTTTCATGTGGGCTCCACCTTCTGTGCTATTTATAAATGTTATACTATTATATTTTTCTATAAGCTCCTCAAATTCTTCCCTGTAAGAGTTTAAAAGAATACTTGTACGTACTAATTTCCCATTTATGTCATTTACATATCTATCTGCACTACTAAGCCAAAGATCCTTATTTTGTTCCAAATATGCTACAGCTACATCTTGTGGGTTCTCCATAGCTTTAGCACTTTGTGCATGAAACTTATCTCCCGTATAAGCTAAATCTTGACCTATGAATATAATAGGATTACACCCTAGGTAAACAGCTAATCCCATACACACATGCGCTACTGATCCACCTTGAAGTAGAGAATCTACCTTTTTACCAACTATACTTTCTACATAGGTTTCCATTCCCTCATTACAAAATAATATTTTATTTCCTTTATATTCTTCAACAATTTTATAATTAGCAGAATCCATAAATACTAAAGGTATCATTTGTTCCAAATTATGTTTCATAATAGTATAAGTAATATCTTGAGGATCTATTGCACAAACAAAGTCTGGAGTAACATCTGCATTTTTTAAAGCTTTTAATGTTCTAGCTCCACATATTATAATAAATTTATCCTGTACCCCCTTTAATAAATGTATGTTTTTTTCCAAGGAAGGTCCTGCTGAAACAATAACTGCAGGTTTTCCTTGAAATAAATTCTTATAAGAATTTATAACACAACAGCCTGTTGACTGCTTCATGTTTTTTATAAAATTTTGAAATAATGTTTTGGAAAAGAAAGTAATAGTATCTCTTCCTATTCTCTTATTTTGAGTAATTTTTCTTAAAGAAGTATTTAACTGTTTAAATTCATGTTGAAATATAGATGCATAATTTGCAAAACTTATAAATTTAACATTATCTATTTCATAACTTTCTATACTATTATTTAAATCTTTTTCTATACTTTTTTCATTGTAAGTAAATATTTTTATTCTTTTATCCTCAAGTATATATTTTGAGTTGTCCATATTGGAAAATAAATTAACTATTTCTGTACTTGGCTCTACTATTATAATTTTATTATTATCTGTTATATTTTTTAACAATTCTCTTATATGTTCCCCTGCACCTAATCCAAATACTATAATTACATTATTTCCATTTACACTGTCTAAATCATATATGAATTTATTTATATCTCGCTCTACTGAATATTTGCTACCTATATATACTTTTCTTTCTTCATTCACAACTCTAATTATGCTCTTATCGTCATTTGAAGTTTCTATATAATATTGATTATTCATTTTACCCTCCAAAATTATGATATTTTCAATTACAGTTCTTTAACTGCAATAACATTCAAGCTAATTGGTATTGATGTCAATTCCATATTACTGGTATCATTAAATATACTAAACTTATTTACTCTTCTTATATTTTTAAATCCTGTTTGATATAAAAAAGAGTATAAAAATTCAAAATTAAGACCTGTATAGTGATAATCATAATCTGTTGTATGACCACCAAATATTATTCTCATAATTTCAAATCGTGAATTAATATCTATATCTTTTAATAAAAATAATTGCGCTAATATATCTAGATCAGGTACAGAAATGTATAACTTTCCATTAGGTTTCAATACCCTTTTCCATTCCTTTAGCACCTGCAATAATTCATCCTTATAGTCAAAGTGTTCCACCACATGAGATGCATATATTATATCAAATGTATCATCTCTAAATTTTGATAAATCCTTTGCATTTCCAAGATGATCTACATATTCTTCCTTTATAGCATCAAAAATTTCCCAACCATCTTTTTTTTCCTTTCCACCAATATGGAGTTTTCTACTGTCTTTTTGTAATACAGGATCTAAAATTATATTTTCCTTTAAATTCACTAAACAATTTACCAAATTATTTTGTAATTCATATAATAATTTCTCCCTGTTTCTTTCTTCATAAGCTTTTAGTATATTTTCGAATACATTATAAATATTTTTATATAGTATATTATCAAAAATATCGTTTAAATATTTTTCTTCATAGATTTGCTGTAAATTTACTATTTCATCTACTAAAAGTTTATATTCATTCATTGTATTGGCTACTAAATCGCTTTTTATACTACTACATAAATCCTGTATTTTTTTTAAAATTAAATCTATTTCACATAATAAATTTGCACATTGGTTTTGTGAATAATTCATAAAAATGCCCCCATTTCTAAAACTTTACAATCAATTTATTTAATGCTGGAAGTATCATATTATCTATAACTTTATTGACTTCATCTACAAAGCTTCCTGTTTGAACAAGTTTTATCAATAAAATTATTGATTTGCTTATAGCCTCAATCAGTTCATAATATTCATTATCTTCTACTTTAAGATTAGTCATATATTCATTTAACTTCACCATATTTTCTGGTAAATCGTTTATTAGATTTATTAGTATTAAACTGTCAAAGCCTTCACTAATATTTTTCTTTATCTTATTTATCTTCGACAAAATATTTTTTATTGTAATTGATATATTTTTTACTGTTTTAAAAGTCTCAATTCCTAATTTATCTTTTACATATTTTGTCCATAAATTTGCAAATATTGCTTCTATCTCTGAAACATATCTTGCTCCATCCATTAAATCAGATTTTATCATTATACCTCTTAGGTTTTCATTTAAATATTTTAATTCTTTTTTGTCTTCTGCTAATTTAATAGCTTTTTCTATATATTCCTCTGTATTATATGCTATAAATTTTTCCATACCTATATTAGCAAGAATGCTAACACCAACGCGTGATAAATGTATTTTTCCTGCTAAGGTTATAACAGGTACTCCCATATATAAAGCCTCACAGGTAGTTGTAGTACCATTATAAGGAAAAGTGTCAAGAGCTATATCTACTTTATTATATGCATTTAAATGCTGATAATTTTCAGGGTAAATTCCAATTAACTCAACTCTATCTTTTTTTACACCAAATTTCAAAAATTTTTCTTTTATTTCTTCTGCTATTTCTTTGTCTTTGTAGATGTCAGACTTAAGCATAATTTTAGATTTTTTTACGTTAATTAATATTTTACTCCAAATTTCAATCATTCTTTCAGTAAGTTTAGTACTATTATTAAATGAGCAAAATATAATTTCATTGTTATCTTGTTTATCTTTTTGTACTTCTGGCGCATCAGTAAAGTTATTATAACATAAGAAACTTTTATTCTTTCTAATTAGCTTTTCAGTATAATATTGATCATTTAATATTTCAGGGTCGCAATACCAATCAGTTAATCTATAATCCATATTCTTCAATCCTGTAGTGTTGGGATAGCCTATACAAGTAATCTGAATTGGTGATGGTTTTGCAGCAAATATTGGTAATCTATTGTCGCCTGTATGTCCAGCTATATCAATAAGTATATCTATTTCATCTTTTTCTATTACCCTTATAGTTTCTTTATCAGTTAGTTTTGAAATATTTCTAAAACAGTCTACATTAGATTGAATTAAATTTGTTACGATATCAGGCTTTTTTAAATCAGAATAGCAATATACTTGAAATTTTTCTCTATTATATAATAGTAATTGAGAAATCACAAAGTATGCTACTGAATGCACTTTAAAATCTCCTGAAACATACCCTACTCTCAATTTTTTATTTATTAATAACTTATTTGAAAATTCTAATCGTACCTTTTCATTTATTAAGTTACTAAATCTTAAATGTTCATTATAAATATCCTCATAATTAGAACCTATATTATAATTTAACATAAGTAAATAATCACTGAAATAATTATAATTTTCTGCACCTGCATTTTCAGCTGCCTTTTTTAATAACTTTATAGCACATTCATGTTTTCCTCTTTTAGCTGAAAGAACCGCATATTTATCAAGAGTATTTAAACAACAAGGATCTTTTTTCAATTGATTTTTGTAGAAATTCTCTGCTTTATTTACATTTCCCAAATTGTAATTTATGATTCCTAAGTATAAATTTATTTTTTTATATGAAGCATCCAAACTAGTTACCTTTTCGGCCCAATATGCAGCTTCATTCCAATGTGACATTTCTGTATAACAATACATTATATCATATATTGTTTCTAAACTTTTTTTATCATTACAAATATATATTTTAAAATTATCAATCGCCTTATCATATTCTTCTGTACTTTTATAAACAATTCCAATAAGTCTATATGTTATACAAAGGTCTGGATTTATATTCAGCGATTCTTTTAAATATTTAATAGCTTCTTCAAATTGTTTTTTGCTATATGAATACACTCCTAATTTATTATAAACTAAATCTATATTATGATAATCTTTATGCTTTTCAATAATTTCTTTAAATAAAACTTCTGCATATTCTAAGTTCCCATTTTTTTCATATTTAATTGCCTTATCAAATTTATCTTGAACTTCACACATATTATTTCTCCCATTTAGATTCTAGTAAAATTAATATTATAAATCATAATCTTTTTAAAGCTAGCTCATAATTTCCACACATTTTATAATAATTTTCTGATTTATCTTTTTCTCCAAGACATTCATATATTACGCCTATATTATAATAAGGTAAATATGAAGTAACTCCTTCTATTTTACCCTCCTCATAAGTTGTACATATGCGAAAACTATTTATTGCCTCCTTAAAATTTCCATTATTCATATAAATAAGTCCCATTAAAAAATTGTAGTCTGGAGATTTTAAGTAATAAGTTTTATATTTTTCTATATGTAAAGCCTCTGAATACTGTTCTGTATTAACTAAACAATACCCATAGGTTTCCACTAAATCTTCTGCATATTCATAATTAGGGTTGTCTATAAACTTTAGTGCCTTTTTAAAATTTATCAAAGCAATATTGTACTGTTTATTTAAATAATAGCTTTTACCTAGTTGATACAAGTAATATGAATCCTTAGGATTATTTTCTACAGCCTTTTTTAATAGTTCTATGTTTCTTTGTAATTTTGATGTTTTCCTTAACACATCTTTAGTATATCCAAAGTGATTAACAGCAATATCTACTGGAATCACAGTATAAGCTTTTTCACTTAATGCAGTAACTTGTTCATGAACAATACCTTCATAATGAAAATAATTTTTATTGAATAATCTGCTTAATCTTTCTGTCTGAGTTTTATTTTTACTGCTGCAATCTAGAAAATTTATAATTTTTATTCTCCCTACAACTTTAGAATTATTTTTATCCTCTATAAATTTTAAAATACTATTACTATAAAACTCTACAATTACCTCATCTGCATCTAATACTAATATCCAATCATTTGATGCCTTAGATATTGCAAAATTTCTAGCTTTTGCAAAATCATTACACCATTCAAAGTCATAAACTTTATCTGTAAATCCTTTCGCTATATCTTTAGTTTTATCTGTAGACCCTGTGTCTACTACTATTATTTCATCTATAAAAGGATATACAGCCTTAAGAGACTTCCTTAAATTTATTTCTTCATTTTTTACTATCATACAAAGAGTTATCATCCCCATTAAACTCCTTCTACCATATCCATCATAGCCTTTAATCTAATCACGTAATTGTGGTGTTGTTTTACTTTTTCATACCCTCTCATAGCTATTTCCTTTCTTTCATCTTCATGATTAGTATAGTACTGAATAATATCTTTTAAGTCTTTTATATCCCTATATATAACTAAATCTTTTCCATCATCAAAAAACTTTATAATATCTTTTTTATAATTAGTAGCCATAAAGCCACCACTTCCCATTATATCAAAAACCCTCATTGGAAGTCCTGTTCCAAAGCTTATTCTCATCAGATTTATATTTACTTTTGAAATTTTAAAAACTTTAGGCATTTCTATATAATGCTCAGCACTTCCCATATAGTTAACCTTTTTACCTAGTACCTTCTCCCAAGCATCATCCCCATAAACCTTAAATTTATATATATCTGATAAATAGTCAGCCATATCAAGTCTTTGCATTTCATCAAATTTTCTTGATAGTATAAAGTATTCTTTTCTTTTTAATGATAGAAAATCAGTTTTTACATTAAAAATATGATTAATAGGTTCTTTCAATCTTTCTATTAGTTCATCATTCATAAATCTTGTTATTCTATCTACACTTATATCCATACTTTGAATGCTAAAAATCTTAAAAATTTCCTCCTTAAGCTCTTCATCTATAAGGTTACTAATATAGTTAAATTCATTATTTATAATAGTTGCTCCTACAAAACTAGCATCACAAGAATATCTTTTTAAATCTTCCTCATCAATGCATACCTTGTCCAATCTAGATACACATGCAGCTTGTGGAAGGTATCTTACATTCTTTCCACCCAACCCTTTAATTTCTTCTACTATAGTTTCATCAAATATAAATATATTGTTTGTATCATTAAAAATTGGCTCTGTATATAAATCATAATTAGGTATATCCACAGTCCAGGATATGTATTTTATATTCAATTTCTTACATATATTTGATATAGTAGCATAAAAATTTATAGTAAATACATAATTTGGATTGTGATTTTTTATTTTCTCTGTTACTTTTGCTATATTAGACTTGTAAGGTATTGGACCTTCTACCACTTGATAACCTAAATTTTTAAAGTTATTTATACAATCCATAGCAATAGTATCATGCTGAAATACTAATATCTTCATTTAAACCTCCTTCGTTATTCCTTCCACTTAATTAAGTTAGGACTTTTATCTAGAATTGATTCATACTGCTCCCTTATGCCATATCTAAAATCCTTATCATGTTCCATATATCTTTTATATTTTTCAATTCTCTCTTTTTCATTTGCCCATCCTAAATGTTTAATTCTTAAATCACTTATTGCACCAGGAAGATTATATATATTCAATGGAAACCTTCCACAGTGTACAGGTGTTTCATTCCATATATATTTAAAATTAGGTTGATATCTGATAAGAAAACTTCTATAGTGTTTATGTGCACTCCAATACTTATCTTCTCTATAATGCTCTTTATTCCAAAAATCATATAATCTAAAATCAAAATAATCATAATATGGTTGATTAATAAGATTTCTTATTCCCTTGTTAACTCTATCTTCAAACATTTCGTCTGCATCAAGGCATAATATCCAATCACATTTACTTTCTACAGCTAGATTCCATAACTGCTTTCTTAAAACTATTTCATTATTAAAATTAGATGTCTTATTTAAAACTATACTATGTGGAATATTTTTCAAAATTCTTTTACATACCTCCACAGTATTATCTGTACTTCCATCATCTAATATTACAACTTTATTAACATACTTTGAAGCTTTTGTAAGAACCTCTTCTAAATATCTGTGTGCCTCATTTTTTACTAACATAGCTAATGTTACAGTATTATTTTGTGACTTCACTGCAGTTCTAGAGAACTGATTATAACTATAAATTGCTGACTTTCTGTTCTTATACTTATATTCTTCAACACCATCTAAATATGTTTCTCTATAAATATGATATGCTGGGATACTGGTTTCTACATATAGCTTTAATCCCATCCTCAATGCCCTAATACAAAAATGCCTATCTTCACCTTTGTATGTTATATCATCTAATTTCTTATAGCATACTCCCATAGATAAAGCTTTTTTGTTAATTAAAGTACAGGCTCCTAATCCTCCAACTTCAAAAACTCCTGGAGTTCTCATGCACTTAATAAATCCATTTGTTCTACTGTATATTTCTTTTTCAGTCAAAATTTCATTCTCTGATTTATAATATAAATTATAATTTCCGCTAACCCAAACTTGAGGCTTATTGACATCTTTTACATCCCATTTAGTCCAAAAAATTTCTGATATTATATCTTTATCACCCAAAAGCAACTTTTCTAGTGTTTCAGGATGAAGTACTAAATCAGAATCCACTAAGAATAAATAATCATAATTATTCATTTTAGCATAGTCGATTATTTTATCCTTATAAGCTGCCACTTTCCATATTAGTTCTTCTTTCCAATGATGTGTATCATCATTACAAACATATCTTCCCTTCTTTTCTCCTTTTAATATTTGAGTTTTACAATTTTCAATTTTGAAATTACTTAATAATTGGGATGATTCAGCATTTTCATTATCATCAAAAAACATAAAATCAACATTATAATTTTGAATATTTAATTCTGATAAAGATTGCAAAAATTCTTTAAGTATAAGTTTTTTTTGCCTTACTGTACTTCCAATTAGTACTCTGGGAGCATTACTTCTTTTTTCTCCTTCTGAATTATATTTAAATTTTTTAATTTGAAATTCTTCTAACACCTTTTCATCTACTTTATCCTTATTTAGTACACTATCAGCCTCACTCTTGAAGTACTCTGATAATGACTTATTACCTTTAATCTCTTGAAGATAAGACATATTACACAATAAATCATAATATTCACTGTTTATCAAGAGACCTTCTCTTAAGATTTCTTCTGCATCTAGCAAATTATTTTCCATTATATATAATATTGCTTTCATAGAATAAAGTTCAATATCACCATTTACTATCTTTTCATATTCATCTATTAACTGTTTTGCCTCGTTTATTTCACCACTATTTATGTTCTGTTCTATTTTCCCTTTTATTTTATTTTTGTACTCTTCCATTGCATCAATATTTTTATCCACATTTTCAACTCTTTTCTTCAAGTTATTCCAATTTTACTAATTTTAACACTTGATATACTATCCTACTTTTCATATAAATTTTTTATTTATTTCATTATTTCAAATTCTTAATAATTTCTCTTATGTTATTATATTCTCTTGACAAAGAATAATTATCTTGTATAAATTTTCTGTATTCTATTGAGTTATACTCATCAGAAATTATCATACTTACAGCTTCTTCAACATTATTAAAAATATACTTTTGCGGATAATGATCTTTTATACCTTCGCAGTTATGTAAAATAGGTTTTACACCACTACTCATTGATTCTGCAGCAGCATAGCATAGACCTTCATCTATACTTGATATAACCATATAATTTATCTTTTTAAACCATTCAATTTTACTTTTAGCATCTTTCCACCCATCAAATTGGACACTATTATATAACTCATTCTCTTTTACAAAATATTGAATATATCTAAAAGTTCTCTCATCTTGAGACTCCCCAGCAAAATATAATTTATATTTATTATCTATATCATGAAGTTTTTTGAATATATCTAGAGTTAATGGCAGATTTTTCTTAAAGTTAATATATCCTAGGTATCCTAGATTAAATCCTTTTTGTTTATTATTTATTGGATATGCATCCAAATTAACTCCACAAAAAACTGTATTAATTTTTAATTTTCCTTTATCAATGTCTTCAGTGCTATCTTCAAATATCCTCCTTATATGAGGAGCTACTATTATAAGTTCATTTACATTTTTCCAGTTAACATTTCTAATAAACTCAGTGTATACTTCATATCCATGAATTCTACATATTATTTTTTTCTTCTTTGACAATTCTAATCTACTTCCATATCCGATAAGTTCATCGCACCATTCAAACCAACATATATCAGCCCACTTCATTCCTTCATCTATATGATTATATTCTGTAACTATGATTTTTCTAGTTTCGTATTCGTCTGATATTCCATTTATAATGTCATTTAAAAAACTATCCATTCCCTGCTTAACAAAAAAAACTATCTTTTTCTTATGTATATCTATTTTATAAGTATCTTTTATATAATTTATAGAATTATTTATTTGTTTTTCTATATCTTTATCATTACAATTCAAAAGTGCTATTTCATAATAATATATGGCTTTGTCATACATTTTTAGTTTTTCATTTAAATAAGCTAAATTATAGTTTATATCAAAATTATATTTATCTATAGCAATTGCAATTTTTAATACTTTCTCTGCTTCATGGAACTTATTTTCTAACATTAATACTATTGCCTTCATAGAGTAAACTTCAATGTCTTCTTTAACTATGCTAAAATATTCACTAATTAAAGAATTCGCTTCTTCTAATTTATTGTCATTAATTAAATTAGATATCTGTGATTTTATTTGTTTCTTTAATATTTCAAAATCCTGCTGCATTTGTCACACCATTCCTTTCAATATTCCCAATACCCAAAACACTTACTTTTGTAATTATATTTAATCTTAGCATTGTTAAAGTACTTTAATAATGATTTTTAATATTTATTTGTTCTTAAATTTGGCCATTATATTTTTCACTACATGAGCACAGCTTGAGCTTGTGCCTTCTGCTAAAATATTAATAATTTAAGGTATTATGCTATCAATATACAACTTCATAGCTTTTGCTAACTTAGGTTCTACTTCTACACTACTTTTAATTGCTCTAACTGCAGCAACTAAATCTTTATTTTGCATATACTGAAATGATATAAGTATATTTTCTATAAATATTATTTCTTTTTTATTTAATCTCACTCTATCTTTTTCATATAATACTAGACTATAATCTACATATTTAAAGGTAAGATTTAATATCTGTTCTTCGTTTAATCCGCTAATTGTCTTTTTATTAAGAGTTTGATCTAGTATATACTTTATACATTTTCTAACATTATTTATTTCCTCATTGTCTAAATTTACATTATTATTAAATATACCTAAAATTATCTCTTGGGACACTCTCTGAGCTAACATAATATTCATTTTCTCTATATTATTATTCCCCACAAATCTAATAGTATCTTTTAATGAATTTTCCTCTTTTCCTTCCATTTCAAATTCAATTAAACTTAAATGCTCCTTAGGCATTTTTAATTTATTAAATTCTTTTATAATTTCTTTCTTTTCTATATCACTTATATTTTTAACATGCTCTTTTAAGTAATAAAGAAAATTATACATTTCTTTTTCTAAATTAGTACTTATATATTTTTTATAAAATAAAGCTAGTTCTTTGAAATTTTTTTGTTTCATATATGCTTCTATAACTGCATGTTGATAAAGAACTACTTTTTCCTTATTCTTAGTAAGTATATAATTTAAAGTCTCAGAATACATATTAAGTTTTAAATAAGAAACCACTAAATCTGCCTCCGCTACATTTTCTGAATCTATGCTGTATATTTGTAACTTTGTATCATTAATTATAGGATTTTTATCTATATCATAAAGTAATCTCAAGTACTTTTTATAAAATATTATTGAATCTTCATAATCTTTCTTCAAAAAAAGAGATTGAGCTTTAAAAAATACCGCATCAATAAAATCATTATTTAAACTTAAAATATCATCACATATTTTTATTACATTATCATACAATTTACTTGAAAAGTGTGTTATGGCCGCAGCAATATAATACATAATATAATCATAATTTAATGGTTCTTTATCTAAAATTTTCATATACAATTTTGATTGATTTAGTGCTTCTTTATGATCTCCATACATGGAATAACTATTTGTTAATTGAAATCTATAATATACATTTTGGGGATATTTTTGTAGTTCTCTTTTTAATAGATTTGCTGTTCTATTAAATTTTTTATCACTTGCTTCTTTAGTATTCATAATATATCCATAATGATATATCATCACATCTAACTCACTTACTGGTATTTTAAAATTAGGTTGATTGTGAACTTTACCAAAATAATAGAAATTATACTCATTTTTAAATATTAAATACTGTGGTAATATACTAAATTTTTCACATTCATTATCACTATAATCCTTTATCTTTACTATAAATGTACTATATTGCTTATACGATTTACTATTAAAATATTGAATTATTTTTTTTAAACTGTTTTTATCTATTTCATAATCTGCATCCATAATAAATACATATTCACCATTTGCTAATGAAATACTCCAGTTCCTTGATTCTGAAAAACTCCCCTTCCATTGGTGAAAATATATCTTATCTGTATAATTTTGAGCTATTTTTACAGTATTATCTTCTGAACCTGTATCTACTATTATAAGCTCCGCCATATTGTTATCTAATAATGGTTTTATACTTTTTAAACATCGGTCTAAATTTTTCTCTTCATTTTTTACTATCATTGTTATACTAAGTTTATTTGAGTATAGTTGATTTTCATATATTATTTTCTGTACATAATAACGAGTTGACATAGTCATTATATTATAAATTTCTGCACTTTCTTTTAAAATAGCTATAGCTTCCTTAATTTTATTTAAATTTATAAAATCTGTTGCATTTTTTATTTTAGTTAAAAATCTTCTTTTATCAGCAGGTATATCTACATTTTCATTTAATAGATAGGCTCCATACTTTGAATAATCTATAAATAGTTGTACTAATTTTTCTTTTTTGTCTTTATCAATTGAATCACCTGATATATTTTCATTATATATCTCTATTATGTTCATATATGTTAATATATTTTTATTATTAGCTTCAAGAATTTTCTTATCAGACTCTATAGATACTAAAAATTCGTACACTCTTAAATAGAAGCTTTTATCTTCTTCAAATAGCTTTTTCATATAAATTGCAATAACATTTAAATTTATTATCTCAAATATTTCTTCAATAAATATATTTTTATTAAATAAATCCAAAATAGCATAAGCAAAATAAATATCTTCTTCATTAAATTTAGCTTCTTTAATTATAAAATTCAGATTCTCTGCAGATATTTTTTTATTATTTTCAATTAAGTTTTTTAAATTTATATAACTACAATATCCTTTATCTAAGTTTTCATTAATAAAATATTCTTCAAGTTCATATTTATCCTCTGAACTCATTGAAACTTTATTCTGCTCTAGATAATTATAAAAAGAAATTGTAATATTTTCATCATTTATAATATACTTCTTATACCATGAGTATAATTCTCCAAACTTTCTATTTTCTATAAATTTTCCTATACTATTCTCTAAGTAATTCTCTACACTATTTATAAGTCCAAAATCTTTTATCTCTATATTTAATCTTTCTTCTTTTGATGTTTCCATGTTATAAATTATAGTAAAATCTTGAATATAATATTTTTCTTCTTCATAGTATTTTTTTAAACAAACCTTTATATTTAAATCACTATTTTTGACTAAAAGATTTTTTATTTTTATAATTAAATCTTCTTTTAAATCTAAACCACTTTCTATTATTGCTATATTCTTATTAAAACAAACTGAATCACAAAACTCATAAAACTTTTTATAATTTTCTTTGAATTCATATATCATATAGTCATAGTCTATTTCTAATTTTTCATATTCATTATTTATTATAACTAATTGTGTGTTTCCATCTTCCAAGAGTGGTTTCAAAATTTCTATATATCTATAGACATTTTCTTTTAAATCTTCCTTCACAATTATGCTTAAATTTTCCATACTATCCTCCATTATTCCCAATTTGGATACTTTTTTTCTTATAATAAATGCTTAATTCCTCATTGCCTTTTAACTCTTGAACGTATGCCATATTACATAATAAATCATAGTATTCATTATCTATATCAAGTCCTTCTTTTATAACACTTTCAGCATAATCTATTTTTCCTTCCATAATAGCTATAACTGACTTCATAGAATAAATTTCAATATCATATTTTACTATGCTTTCATATTCATTTATTAGCAATTTTGCTTCTTCTATTTTTCCTTCTTCTATAACTTTTTGTATTTCTTTCTTTGCCTTTTGTTTATAATTTTCCAATTCACTAAGCTTTTGTTTTTTCTCATCTTCACAGTAATTCTTCCATAAAGCTCTATACATCTTCTCTAATTCTCTTGTAAATTTATCGCCTTGCATAAGAAGAGATTCTTTCATATTATTTCTTAAATTTAATTTTATTTTTTTTAAATTTTCTACATCATTTGCCAGATAAACAGCTTTTTCAATATATTCTTTTTCGTTATATGCTATTAGCTCACTTAAACCCACATTGGTTAATAAACTAACTCCTACTCTTGATGCATGTCTTTTTCCAGCCAAAGTTATAACTGGAACTCCCATATACATAGCTTCACAGGTAGTAGTTGTACCATTATAAGGATATGTATCTAAAGCAATATCAACATCATTATATCTATTCATATGATCTTTTTCTTTTATATCTCTTTCTATGAAGTTTAATTGATCTTCTTTTACACCATATCTTAGAAATCTATTTTTAGTATAACTTATTATTTCATCATCTAAAAAAGCAGTATTTTTAAGCATTAGTACAGATTTATCCACCTTTTTTAATATATCACACCATATTCTTATAATATCTTCTGTTATTTTAGCCATATTATTAAAACACCCAAAGGTTATCCTCTTATTTCTAAATGCAGCTATATCCTTATTTATATCTGGACATTGTGCTGCTGAATAACACAAAAATGTTTTTGACATTCTTATTAACTTCTCACTATAATATTCATCTGTTAATCCTTCTGGATCTGCATAATTATCCGTTATTCTGTAATCCATATTTTTTAATCCTGTAGTATTAGGATATCCTATCCATGTAACTTGTATAGGTGCTGCTCTTTTGGCAAATACATCTAATCTATTTCTTCCAGCATGTGCATTTAAATCTACTAATATATCAATATCATCCTTTAATATAAGCTCTTTAACCTCATCATCTTGTATTGAAGATATCTCTCTCCAGCCATTTACAATAGATTTTAAAGATGCTGTTATATTATCTTCCGTTAAAACATCTGAATAACAGTATACTTCAAAATTATCCTTATCTTGTGCAACTAACGGAGCTGCCATAAAATACATAACCGAATGTTTTCTAAAATCTGATGATACATAACCTATTTTCAGTTTTTTATTCACATCTAAATTTTTATTTTTGCTATTAAACCTTATCTCTTTTTCTCCTAATAACTTTCCAAAATTTAAATGCTGTAAAAACAATTCCTTATCCTCTAAAAAAAAATCATAATTAAAAGTTAATAACAAATTACTATATATGTTAATCTTATTATCCGAAGCTTCAATTGCTTTTTTGAAATAGTAAATTGCTTTTTTATTTTCCCCTATTTTACTCAAAAGGTGTGCATAATTATTAAACCCTGAAACACTATATTCCTTTAAATTCATGGCTTTTTCAAAATATTCTCTTGCCATAATTATATTTTCAAGATTTAAATAACACTCAGCCATGTAATAATTTGCATAAGGATAATCTGGAATGATAGAAATTAATTTTTTATACCAATATATTGCCTTTTTCCAATCCTTTTTATCAAATAAATATATACCTGCTAACTTTTCTATAGCTTTAGCATCTACAGAGTTTTGCTGCAACTTTTTTTCTAAAATTTCTACTTCTTCCATAAAATAAATCTCCTTCTATTTTCCCATAACCTCTAGTATCTTTTTCAAATATATTTCCATAGGTCTAGCCATATTATTATTTAGTTCTACAGCTGTTTTTATAAGCTTTACCATAGTAAGTAAATCAAATTTTTGCAATGCATCAAAAACCTTTTTCATTTCTATAAAAAAAGATTTTTCTTCTTTTACTAAACTTAGATTTCTTTCAAGCATAAAATTTCCCAAACATAAATACTTATCAATTATTTCTAAATATTTGCTTGTATCTAAGCATTCTATCTGATTAGAATTTAAGGTTCTTTGAAATATAAACTCTATAGCTTTTTTCAATATATATATATTACTTATATTTATTTCATTTAAATTAATATTTTCTACAAAATAGACTAAATCATCTATTATATACTGTGCTGTAGTTTTATCTACAGTTTCAAACTCACAATTTTCTATCATATACAATATGTCTTTTTTCTTTAATTTATAGGAAGAAACTGCAGTTATACTTTGAATTTTTTTCTTACAATCTAATGAATAAAATAAGAATCGTGTATCATGAAAAATTTGATGTTTTTCAAGCTCATTTAGTAATTTTATATACTCATTTGAATACTGTAAAGCTTTTTCATAATTTTTTTCTGTATAAAAGATCTCTGCTAAACAATAGATTAAGTCTATAAAATCTTCTTGATGTTTTAAACCTTTGTTACAAAGTTCAATAGCCTCATCATATAATTTTAGAGATTTATATATTCTCGCTGCAGTGTTATAGTAAAGTAAAAATAATTTATTATATTTTAAATTATTAATTGTGCTGACAACAATTTTTATCTGTTCTAAAGCTTTTTCAAGTTCTCCATGCATTTCATACGTCACACTTAATTGATATCTATAATAAAGGTTTTCAGGGTGATCTTGAAGTTCCATTTCCAAGATTTCTGAATTTCTTTTAAACTTCTTTTCTTTTGTTTCTTCATCCATTATATATCCATAATGCAATACAGTTACATCTAAATCCATATGTGGTTCCATAATGCTTGGCTGCTCATGTATTTTTCCTGTATAAAAAAAATCCTTTGAGTTTTTAAAGATAAACCTTCTTGTAAAAACTCCAAAGTTTTTTAAAGATTCATCTGAAAAATTTTTTTCTTTAAAAGTAAAAGTATTAAATTTTTTATAATAATCACCATTAAATACTTCAACTATTTTTTTCAAAGAATTCTCTTCTATTTCTTCATCCGCATCTATTATTAAAACATATTCTCCTTTTGCTTTAGTAATACTGAAATTTCTAGCTGCTGCAAAATCATTATTCCATTGGTAAAAAAAAATATTATCCGTATAATTTCTTGCTATTTTTACAGTTTTATCTTTTGAACCTGTATCTACAAAAATTATTTCCCCAAATTCTTTCTCAACCAGATAATACAAACTCTTTAAGCATTTTTCTATATATCTTTCTTCATCTTTAGCTATAATACATGCACTTATTTTCATAATTATCCAACTTTCATATTAAATTAATTTAATAATACATTATAAGTATCGTATCTATATATTTTTTCTTTATTCACATGTTTTTATCAATATCTAAATAAACTTCATATAAAAAAGGACATGCATAAAGCATGTCCTTTTTTATAATTTTTATTACTATTAACCTCTTAATAATTGAAGAACTTGGTTTGGTGTTTGGTTTGCTTGACCTAGCATAGCTTGTGCAGCCTGAGTTAACACATTTGTCTTTGTGTAGTTCATCATTTCGCTTGCCATATCTACGTCTCTTATTCTTGATTCTGATGCACTTAAATTTTCACTTGCTGTATTTAAGTTGTTTATTGTATGTTCTAGTCTGTTTTGATATGCACCAAGTTTAGCTCTTTCTGATGATACAGTGTTTATTGCTGTATTTATTGCTGTAATTGCATTTCCTGCTGCTGCTGTACTTCCTACATTTAATGCATATTCATTACCTGTACCTGTTTTATCTGTTAATAAGTTAGTTGCTCCTGTTGCAAATGATGTACTTGCTGTTGTTGTAGTAATTTTTAATGCTAAAGATCTCATATCATTAATTTGAACCTTAAATGTCTGGCTTTCATTAGCTCCTATTTGTAATGTTGCTGATAAAGTCTTAGCTGAAACCGAATTAGATCCACCATTTAATATCTTTTGAGTATTGAATTCAGTTGTGTTTCCTATTCTGCTTATTTCTGAACTTAATTGATTAATTTCTCCTTGAATAGCATCTCTATCTATTGACACGTTTGTATCATTTGCTGATTGAGTTGCCAATTCTCTCATTCTTTGTAGAATTGAGTGAGTTTCGTTTAATCCACCTTCAGCTGTTTGGATCATTGAAATACCATCTTGAGCGTTTCTTGAAGCCTGGTCTAAACCTTTAATTTGTCCTCTCATTTTTTCTGATATTGCTAATCCTGCTGCGTCATCTCCAGCTCTGTTTATTCTTAAACCTGAGCTTAATTTTTCCATTGATTTTCCTGCAGTTGTAGTATTAGCTACCATGTTTCTGTGAGCATTCATTGCGTTTAAATTGTGATTAATTATCATTTTTATTCCTCCTTGATTTTTAAATTAAGCAAACATCCTTGTTTACTCATTTTTTAATTATTACATTAGTTATATCGGATTATATTTCTTTATCTTTATAGCTTTAAGTAAAATTTTCATATTTTTTGTTTTTGCTTCTTAATGAAACAATTTTTACATTTTTTTATTAAAAAATAGAGGATCTACACTGAATTTTTTATTATAACTATTTCTTGCAAACTTATTTTTAGCTATTAAGTCAAGTTCATTCCTTATTTTTACTTTCTTTTCATGCATCAAATCTGTTAATTTTTTTTGTAAAAATAAAATCTGCAATTTTTTTGCTATTTCTGAGAATTCATCTTTTGTATGTTCATTACCATTTATTTGATTAATTATATTTTCTCTTTTCTCAAGCAATCCTTCTATATCATCATAAGTTTCTGCTTCTACTATATTTATAAGCTTTAAGGTATACTCTCTATATTCATTTAAAAGAGTTTCCAATTCAGTATTCATCTATTTTTATTGACCTCCACCAAGCTGCTGTGCCAACCATGATGATTGAGAATTTAGTTTTTCAAGGGCTTGTTCCATAGCTGAAAACTGCTTATAATATTGATCTTCCTTATCGGACAGCTTATCATTAAGCTGCTTAATAAGATCATCTTTTTCTTGTAATTCCTTAGGTAAAAGGCCATTGGTATCTGTTATATCCCCTTGAACTCCTGCCTTTTGTATAAGTAGACCTTTATTTCCTTGAGCATCTCTTGACATTCTTACATTATCTTGTACTATATCGCTTATTCGTTGGAATATTCCTTCTTCTGAATATCGTTTTGCTCTATCACTATTGCTCATAACTGGACTATAATAAGGTTGAGACGTAGATTTTTGTGTGAATAATTTAGATATTTTATCACTATCAGTTTGCAAAGCTTGTTTTAACTTATCCTCATCAATTACAATTTTTCCTCTTTGAGTTGTATCATCAGATGTTGATAATCCTATATCGTATAGATTTATTCCTGCATCCTTTACTGTATCATAAAAAGCTGTTCTCATTTGTGAGGCCATATTCTCAAGACTTAAATCATTTTTTAACAAACCTTCTTTTGCCTTGCCTTCTAATTCTGTTATCTTGTCTTCTTGTCCACTATCCTTTAAAGATTTTTTTTCATCATCACTTAAAGGTTTGTAACTATACTGTCTCTTTTCATCTATCTTTGCATTTATTTTGCCTATCAAATCATTATATTTATTTACAAAATCCTTTATTTTATTAAGGGTGCCATCTACATTTTGTGCTACATTTAATGTTGATGTTGCGCCATTAGCAGCACTAGGGTCTATTTTATAAGTTACACCATCTATGGAAAAGTTATTTAAGGCTTCTGTAACAGTAGTAGCTGCTCCACCTGGTTCTGTTATTGTAAAAGATCCATCTACTGCTTTTTGTGTAGTTATCCCAGCTGGTGGTGTTGCGGCAGCTGTATCCACAGTTCCAGCTCCAAAAAGAGTACTCATAAATGCCCCTGAGTTATCTTTTGCTATAAAGTTTTTATCTGCTCCTGTGTTTCTACTTGCTATTGTAAAGTTTCTTGTAAGCTCACTATATCCAATATTCACATTAGCTTTGGTAGAAATTTCACTCATTATGCTTGATACGCTCCTACCTTTAGCTCCTATAATGCCAGTAGTTGAATCTGAAGGATCTGCTGCTCTTGAAAAATCATACTTGAATTCAACACCATTAATTGTAAAATCTGCCGAACCTGATAAAAGGTTATTGATACTATCACTTTGAGATTGAGCTAACTGTGAACCACTAGCAAAACCTAACGTACTAGCAGCAGAACCACTCAATCCTATTTGAGCTGAAGTAGTTGAAACTAACTGAATTGCATTGCTACCATCTAATGCAGCTCTTGCAGATACAGTTGCACTAGCTGCTGTCAGCTGCGTATTTATTTGTGTAATTAAATCTGTTGTTATATCTGCATCACTTGTTCCCGAACTTGTATAATCCTTCTGAGCAAGAGTTATTGTAGTTCCACCTATAGTGAAAGTATCATTTTTACCAGTTATTATTTGCTTATCATATCCAAAGCTATTTGTACCAAAATTTAATTTAGTTCCTGTTACTCCAGTATTACTACCACCACTTGTAACTGTAACTGCTGGTACAGCTGCCATGCTTACTGATCCAGCATGAGCAGTATTATCAGATTTATTTATAAAGGTTATATTCTGTCCATCTGTTGATTGCAATACCACTCCTGATGGAAAGGGTGTATTACTTCCATCTGAAGATTTTAAATTTGATAATTGTCCATTTATCATCCCTGCAATATCACTAGTGGAGTAATTTCCATTTGGCAATATTGCATTATAGCTCTTACCATCCACATTAAGAGTCATAGTATTATTAGTAGTATCTATCTTTATCTTTTTATTAAATTGGATATTTTTCCCATCGCCACTTACTACTGCTACTGCATTATCACTTAACTTTCCTGAACCTACTGCAACACTTCCCATTTTAGTATTTAAAGCTGCTGCCATTTGAGATAAATTACTATAGTTTCCTTCATCTAATGTAACTGTACTTCCATCTATTTGAAAAGTTTTATTATTGCTATCTACAACTATTGAAAAACCAATAGCACCACCTTGTTCCACATTTACAGTTTTACCTGATATGTTAGCTCCTTTTGCAACATTGTTAACTGTCATATTGTAAGTACCTGTTCTTGCAGCTGATGTAGCTGTTGCATTTATTTTTCCTGTAGTATCAGAACCAGTTACAGAAGATACAGAAAAGGTATTTGGAGATAAAATATATGTATCTTTTGTAACATCAAAGTAGGTACTTGAAAAGGTATTGATATTTGAAATTTGTTCTCTATATAAATCCTGCTGCCATTGAATTATCTGCCTATCTTGTTTAACCTTATCTACCTTAGCATTTTCAGCTTTCATAAGCTTTTGTATAGTACCATCTACGTCAAATCCTGAAAGACCAGTTATTCTATTTATATTACTCAATTTTTACACACTCTCCTTTCTTTTATTACACAAATTATTAATAAAATTGATTTTAATGTTCTTACCTATTTTGCCACTTTAGATACCTTATAAGCTTCATTCCACATATCTCTTATATTTTCTACAAGGGGTATAATTTCATCCATTATAGTTATATCTTTTTTTGTATTTGCATCTCTAAGTCTTCTTATTATAAAATCATATATATCAAGTAAATTAGCGCCCCAACTTCCTGTTTGTGTTGTATCTAGAGTTATCATAAGTTCATAAAATATATCTTGAGTTTTTACTATATTCTCATGTGCTTTAGGTATGTCTTTTTCCTCCATAGCTTGTCTCGCTATTTTACAAAACTTAACAGCACCATCCAAAAGCATCAACAATAATTGTTCTTTAGATGCAAAATTCACACTATTAGTTTTATATGTGTTATACGCATTTTGTGCATACATTTAAAATTCACTCCTTTTAGTAAAAATAAAACAAATACTTTTTATATATTTTTCTACATTTATTAATCCTATAAACTAATTATCGTATATTCATCGAAATTATTCAGTTAAAATTATTTTCTCACATCTAAAATATGACCTGACAATTCATCTGCTAATTGTTCTTCTTGTTCTTCTTTATATACTGGCACTTCTACCTCCTCAAACTTTACTGCATCAACTGATAAAACCTTCTTTTCCTTTTTTTTCTTTTCCTTTTCAAGTTCAGATGCAAAATTGTTCCTGTTTCCATTCTTTTTATCTTTGTTATCTTTACTTATAGATATACTACTCTTATTGTGAATTTTACCTGAACTGGTAGTTTCTTTAACTCTTTGTCTAACTTCAGGATCTATTTTATTCAATCTAAATTCCATAAAACTCACCCCTAATTATAAAATTTTAAGTTGAATTAACCCCTTTCATCAATCATTACTCCTGCTAATTCACATAGTTTATCCATCATCTCTACAAACTTTTTAGGAGGCACTTCCTTAATTACTTCCTTTGTTTCATTATTAACTATCTTTATTCCAATTTGTTTTGTCTTTCCTATCAACTCATATTCCACATGCGTTTCTCTATCTTCCAGCAATTTATTCAATCTTTCCACAGATTTCTTTACTTTTTCTTCATTTATTCTCGTTTCTTTGGTTTCACTAACTTTTTCAACAACATTTACTTGAGAAATATTATCTCTATTTTCTACTTTAACATTATCATTTAGATATTGTGTTGAAGGGTTTGCTGTAATAATATTTTGTCCTCCTTGACTTAATACATTAACTTCCATGTGCGAACACTCCTTTTTTTACATTAATATAATTATTCTTTCTTTAAATTTTTAAGTATATTTATGTCTACTACCATTGCTTCTTTATTTTCTTGCTCTACTTCCTTGTATAATTCTTTTCTTAAAATAGTTATATTTTTAGGTGCTGCTATAGAGAGCTTAACTGAACTATCATCTAATTTTACAATGGTAATTTCTATATCTTCTCCAATTAAAATAGATTCTCCCCTTTTTCTACTTATAACTAACATCGCATCATCTCCCCAGGAGTTTTAAAATTTCTCAAGTTAATTCTCAAATATATTATGCCATTTTAAATCTAAATTATTTTTCAAACAACAAATGCTTAATATTATACTTAGGATTATCTAATATTATCTGTTCTCCTGTTTTCTTCTTTATATTTATTACTATAGGCGCTTTTAAATTTATTGTTATATCTGAAACATTCTTACTTAAAGTTACTATATTTAAAACTAAAACCTCTTTTTCTTTCTCAATTTGCATTCTTTCCAATTGTGCACCATCTAAATTAAATTCATAATCATTAATATAAAGAAAAGGTGAAATTACTATAAAACCTGCATTTTCATCCTCTACAGAATGAAGTACATTAAACATTTCATTTTCTTCCACCGGGAAAATAATGAATTTTTTTAAATGTTCAAAACCTGGAATTCCTTTTTCAAATGTAATGACATCACTTTCATCATATTCCCTTATTCCATGATACTTTGTTGATAGTTCCATTTTTACACCTCTTATTCTTAGGTTATAAGATGTTATCTCATATAATCCATAAGCGTTGGCTGTAATATTTTCGCACTAGTTTGCAATGATGCTAAATATACAGTTTGTGCTACAGCAAATTCCATAACCTTCTGTGTTTCATCTATATCTTCTGTTTTTGAAAGTATATCATTCATATCAGTGTTTCCTTGAACGTTTTGTTCTTTAGCACTATCCATTCTATTTTGCTTTGCACCTACCTGTGAACGAACTTTCAATGTCTGTTTAATAGCTTTATCTAAATCTGCCAAATCTTCATTAACTAACGCTTTATTAGCTGCATCTTCATTGCTAACGCCATTTTCATCTTTTCCATCTAAATTGTTTACAATTCTAGAAAGCAAACTTCTTAAATCATCATTATCTCCATCACCATATTTTATTATTTCTGAAGCTGAAACGTTATAATCACTTAAAACTCCTTGAGATATTTCTGTTTGTCTTTTCGTATCTATCATATTAAATTGTAAAGCATCTTCAGAATTTGGATCTAATTTAACAGTATCTGTATTTAATTCAGTTCCATCAGCTTTACAATAGATAAGCTGAACATTTCCAACAGAAGTACAGTCAAAAGTATATGTACTTCCTGGTGCAGTTTGCTTTTTGGTGGTAGGATCTATAGTAGGGGCTTTATTACTGGTATTAGTCTCTATAGAAAAAGTTAAATCATTTCCTATATCAAATTTATTATCTTTATTAAGTGAAACTGTAGATGCTGAAGCAGTTCCACTTGCAGTAGTTTTTGACACATTTACTTTAGTTACTTTGCCTGAAGAATCTACTTCTGCTACTTCTATTTTAAATGTGGCATTACCAGAACCATAAAATTTACCACCTACAGTACCTTTTCCACCAGCAACAGTATTAGTTACTTCTCCATATGAAGAATCCATAGTTGCATCTACTGGTTTAGAGGCACCCTTTGTGCCTCCAAAAATATATTCTCCAGCAAAAGTAGTATTTAATATTTGAGATATTTGACCTATTCTTTGATTTATTTCATCTTTTATTTTAGCTCTATCATTAGAACCATAAGCTGCATCTCCTGATGATACAAGTCTTTCTCTCATACCCTGAAATACATTGCCCAATTGGTTTAATGCAGTATCTGTAGTGTCTAACCAATTTATAGTATTAGTTATATTTTTATTATATTGTGTATTTGCATCTATAGCTGTATGCATTTGCATAGCTCTAGCTACATTGAAAGGATCATCAGAAGGTTTTCTGAAATTCTTTCCTGTTGACAACTGCTGTTGAATAGTTTGCATATTATTTAAATTAGTTGTCATATCTGTTAAATAATTATTTGCAAGCATTTTATTAGTAACTCTCATTAAATATCACCTCTTTTTTTTACTTCTTAAGTCCATTTATTACCACATCTAGAAGCTGATCTACAGTAGATATAAGCTTGGCATTAGCTTGATAGCAGTGTTGAAATTGAACTAAATTTGCCATTTCCTCATCTAGAGATACTCCTGATACAGAGTCCCTAGACTGTGTAAAACCTGCTAGAAGACTTGCTTGATTGGTTACAGTCTTCTTTGCTTCCTGTTCTTGAATTCCAAGTCTATCCACTGTGTCTTTAAAATAGCTGTCTAAAGTCATTCCATTAGTTTTATTGATTATTGTATTTACCCCTAATTTAGAATTTAGTTGAAATATATCATTAAGAAAATCTGATTTTTTAGTTTTAGTAGAATTATCTGGATCCATATTCTGAATAGTCATAAGACTATCTCTTAAAGTTTCAACCCCCACAGCCCTATTTCCATCACTTTCACCCGTTAAAGGCTTATTGTTGCCATCATATTTAGCTGCAGTCTTTATTTTCATAGGATCATCTATTATAGCTTGATTTATAGTAATATTTCCTGCTGTAATATCAGCTTCTGCATCTTCTATTTTACTTAGATCCGTGCCAGTATATACTCCCTTTTTTTGAGCATCTGCATTTACGAAAAAGTTATTTACCTCAACAACATTGCCTTTACTATCAGTAGCATCTGCAACTGCATTTTTTTCCTGACTTTCTATACCATTAACTGCAAAGGCTAATGCTTTTGCAAACTTATTTAATTGTCCTTCATAAGTATCTATATCCTTTTGGACAGACATATATCCTTTAAGTTCTCCTGAAGGAGGCTGAAACATTTTCAAATTTTCAAATTTTATTGAACTTCCTGCTGGAAGATTACCTGATACTACTCCTTGGGATTTAGAAGATGTATCTACACTAAGCGCTACTCCATTATTATCTGCCCATAAAACTCTACATTGATTTAACTGTTTATATTTATCTGCTGCAGTAGTTTTAACTCCATTTGCATCTGTACTATCTTGTATATCTACAGTTATAGTTACAGCATTATCGCTGTTAGTTTTATCTCCATTTTTATAATAAGTTACAGTGTACTTTCCTGCGTCACCAGCCTTTTGCCCATTTGCTGCATCTGCTGGTTGTATGCTATCTATATAAGAAAATCTGCATGCTTGTTCTGGAAAAGTGGCTTGCACAAGATTAAGATTAGTGGTACCATCTGCAGCTAATGGTGGTCTTCCGTCATCTCCTGGTTGTTTAGCCTTTGCATCATCAGATGTTGTTATATTGTTTCCTTCAAGCTGTTTCCTATCTACATTTATTCCAAATTTTTCACTCAACTGATCTAAAAGTAAATCTCTTCTATCCATTAAATCATTTGGATTATTTCCTGCCACTCTAACCTGTATTATTTCTTGATTTAATTGATCTATTTGTTTCAATTTACTGTTTATATCAAAAATATCATCCTTTATAACAGTTTGAGTATTTTCTTTTAATTTTTCTAATTCACCATAAGTATGGTTCAAATCAGTAGTAAGAGTTAATGTATTTTGTGCTACTATGGATCTTGAATTGGATTCCTTGGCATTTGTTCCTAACGTATTCCATGCATCAAAGAAATTTCCTATATCCTTAGATATACCAGTATCTGTAGGCTCATTCATTATATTTTCTAGTTGACTTAAAAACTTATCTCTTCCTTTATACTGACCGTCAACGCCTTTTTCTACTCTTATTTGATAATCGAGAAAACTATCCCTTATTCTGTCTATTGTAATTACTTGAACACCCGTTCCTAACTGTCCTGGACCTACTGCATTATTTACACTAGGCATTGGAAAAGGTTTTGTAGTTTGCAGTTCCGCTCTCTGTCTTGAATATCCATCTGTGTTAGCATTAGCTATATTGTGCGATGTTACATCTATACACCTTTGCTGTGTAAACATTCCACTCTTTGATATATTTAAAGTTCCAAATAAACCAGACATTACATTTCCTCCCTATCTTCTTCTTCCATACGAATTATAAGTTTTAGGTGCTTTATTAGGATTTAAAAAATTAAGCATTTGAGTTGTAAACCCAAGCTGCTGCTTAATTAAAACATCATTTGTATCTTTTTGAAGAACTACCATGTCCAAAAGTTTTTTTATATTTCTATAGTTCTTTTCAAGCTCTATATCCTTAAGCTCCAAAACTATTTCACTCATGTCTTTACCGTGAGTTAAACTTCTTCTTTTCATTTCAAGGGAAGCCAGCACTTTACTACTTTGTTCTATCTTGCTTCTTACAGCATCCAGTGCAAAAACTTCCCTTTTTGTTAAATGTTGAAACTGTTCATCTAAACAAGATAGCAGTGTTTGAAGTGCTTTATGTTCTTCATTTATTACTGAATTTAATTCAGATGTGTTCATCATATACCTCCATTTTACATTTTCATTTCTTCAATAATCTTTGCTGCAACTAATTTTGAATCTATATTATAAGTTCCATTTTTTACTTCATTAGTTAATCTGTCTATTTTTTCTTTTGAATTTATGAACTTATCATCTAATGAATAGGAGCTCAAACTTTTACCTATTGAGGATATCTGAACAGTATCATTCTTTTGAACTTGATCCTTTTTTTCTATAGTTTTTTTGTGCTTTGAATAAAGACTTATAACTTTATTCGGATTAATTCCATTCACTTTCATAATCATACACTCCTAACATTTATCAAGTGAAACAACTTCTCTTCTATGCATTGCTAATAGTATTATCGGGTATAAAAATCCAATGTTTATACCTGATAATAAAAGAAAAACCTTTATTTTTACTTCAAAATCCCTTTTTTTAACTACTTTAATGAGAACATAAATTTTATTAAAATTTCAAATTTAAAAATAAAACAAAAACAGCCTTTTTAAGGCTGCTTCTCTTATTTTAAAGATTTAATTCTTTCTTCACTACTTATAATGCTTGTAATTCTTACACCAAAGTTTTCATCTACTACAACTACTTCACCATAAGCTACTCTTTTTCCATTTACAAGTATTTCTACAGGTTCTTCTGCCAATTTATCTAACTCTATTAGAGATCCTGTTCCTAAATTTAATATATCCTTTATATTCTTTTTCGTTCTTCCTAGTACTACAGATATGTCTAAAGGTACATCTAATATTAAATCTATGTTCTTAGGCATTTCTGCACTTGGGCCTATAGGAGCTAAAGGCTGAAATGCTGCTTGCTTAACTTCAACCTTTGGAGCACTTGGTGCTTCTATAGGTTTTTCATATATAGTTTGCTGTGGTGGTGCCTGATATTGCGCTTGTGGCTGCTGTGGTTGACTTTGCTGTACTTGCGGTTGTGACACTGGTTCTGGCTGTGGTGAAGCTGCTTGCGGCTCTGACTGAGCTGGTGCTTCTCCCTCAGGAGATTCCTGTCCCATCATTATTGATACTATCTTTTTTGCCGTAGCTATTGGCAATATTTGCATTATAGTACTATCTACTAAATCACCTATTGCTAAAGAAAAGGAAACTTTAATTATTGGTTCATCCTCCGATATACCTTTAGCCACAGGAGATTTCAAATCATTCCATATTGTAGATACAGGTGGGGATATATTTACTTCTCTCATAAACATGGTAGCCATAGACGTTGCTGCAGAACCTATCATTTGGTTCATGGCCTCCGATACAGCACTAAGTTCTATTTCAGATAGTTCCTTAGGATCACCTTCTACCTTTCCATCTCCACCCATCATGAGGTTTGCAATTACAGCTGCATCTGTAATTTTCATAACAAGAAGATTTTCTCCAACTATACCGCTTACATACTTAACTTCCAAAGCAACATTTGGAACTTCAAATTGATCTTTTAAATCCTTTAATCTAGTTATACTCACTATTGGAGTAGTTATATTTACCTGTTGATTAATTATTGTAGAAAGTGCTGTGGATGCAGAACCCATAGATATATTACCAATTTCTCCTAGTAAGTCTCTTTCTATATCCGTTAATGCAGGTAATTCTGTTTCATCTGATGTCTCTGGTGTTTCCCCTGAAGCTTTTATTTCTTCTGATGGTTCAGGTGGTGTGTCTTCGCCTCCCCCATTTAAAAGTGCATCTATTTCTTCTTGTGAAAGAAACCCATTACTCATAATTTTCCACATCCTTATCTATAATATCTAGTATCTGAACCCCCATATTTTTCCCCAATATTCCTGGTTTTCCATAGCAATATGGCTTATCTTCCACCATTAACTTAATAGGCGTATTTGCTTTATCATTCAAGGTTAACACATCACCTACACCTAATCTCAAGAAATCATCTACAGTAATATTTGTATTACCTAACACCGCAGTAAGACTCATATTTACTATATTTAATCTTTGTCTTAATTTTGCTCTAGATTCTTCTAATATTGCTTCATCATTACTGTCTTGGAACCAATATTGTACTACAAGCTTATCCAATACTTTTTCTATACTTAAATAAGGTATACATATATTAATAAAGGTGCTGCTTTTGCCCATTTCTACAGAAAAAGTTATTAAGGCTACTGCTTCATTTGGTGCTAAAGTCTGATTTAATGCTGGATTAGTTTCTAATCCTTCTATTTCAGTATTAACTTCAAGCACGTCATCCCAGGCTAATTTCAAATTAGATATAAGACCTGTATTTATGACCATCATAATGTTTTTATCAATGTCTGTAAATTCTCTTGCTTTATACTTTCCCGTTCCTTTTCCACCTAAAAGCACATCTATTATTTCAAAAGAAAACTGTGGATTTGTTTCAAATAATACAGATCCACTTAAAGGCGGCATTTTAAATACAGTAAGGATTGTGGGATTTGGCACAGAGTGAATAAACTCTTCGTAAGTTATTTGCTGTACAGACTCTATTTTCACTTTTACATTACTTCTTACCTGTGCAGTTAAATAATTTGAAATTATTCTAGCATAGTTATCATGAATAAGTTCAAGCGTCCTTATATGATCTTTTGAAAATTTTTGAGGACTTCTAAAATCATAAGGCTTAACCTTTTGCTTTTCTTCTTCTTTTGGTACTTCATCTGGAGTTAATTCTCCAGCAGACAAGGCAGCTAAAAGAGCATCTATCTCGCTCTGCGATAATACATCTGCCATTCTCTTCCCTCATTTCCTATTAAAGAATTTCTAATTTGAAAGAAGTTTATCTATATCTATAAGTGTTACAATTCTATCTTTAAAATTTATAACTCCTTCGATATAGGCTTTTTTACCATCGTTTATTTTTTCTATTATTCCTTCTTCCACTTCTAAAACTTCATCCACTTGATCAACTGTTATTCCTACTAATTCATCTTCCATTTCTAAGATAATTATATTATTTTGTTTTTCTTCAGATTTTGATACATCTAATAAAAGATTTATATCTAAAAGTGATATCACATTACCTCTTAAATTTATGAGTCCTTTTATATGTCCTGGTGCCTTTGGAACTTTTGTAATTTCCATAGCATCATTTATACTTTGAACCTTTGCAGTTTCTACTGCAAACTGTTCGTTATTTAATTTAAATACAACAACCTGCATCATTTAACACCTCCATGTTAATTGCCGCAAAATACTGTTTTTACTGCAGCACTCTTAACATCCCTTTATTTTAATTCCATCATAACTCAATTGAGAATGGGAAATTTAGAATGGAGAACTAATGCAAACTTTAATATAAAATTTAATATCACTCAATAAATTCTCGTCTAAATTTATAATATCTTTATATGCCATAAATAAATTTTAGCTAAATTTTTATTTCCAATTCTCAATTCTATAAGTGACAGATAACCTAATTTGTCATCTGTCACTAAAATTTACATTTTTATCCTATTACTTTTTTGATAGCTTCTAGTACTCTATCTGGTTGAAATGGCTTTACAATAAAATCTTTTGCTCCTGCCTTTATTGCATCCATAACCATTGTCTGCTGTCCCATAGCTGAACACATTATTATTTTAGCTGATGGATCGAATGCCTTTATTGCTTTTACAGCTTCTATTCCATCCATATCTGGCATAGTTATATCCATAGTTACTACATCTGGTCTTTCCTTTTTATACAATTCTACGGCTTTTAGACCGTTATTTCCTTCTCCTATTACTTCAAATCCATTTTTTTCTAATATATCCTTTATCATCATTCTCATAAAAGCAGCATCATCAACAATTAATACTTTTGACATTTTATTCCCTCCAAATCTATTTACTCCTGTTGTTATTATTTAAACTCCTAATGCACTTAACATTTTCTCAAGTGAACCAGGCATTGGTACATAATAAAAGTGTCCACTTATTTCCATCTCAGATTCTCCCTGGATAAACATAGTTTCTATATCAAGTACATAATCATCAAACTGTCCTGATTCTATAAATGTTGTAGAAAGTATTGCTCCTAGCATGTCATAACTTACTGCTGGAACAGAAGGCATTATAGCTAGTCCAGTAAATCTTGATATAGCATTCATATATGAACTAGATATTATATTACCTATTTCACATATTACAGAATTACCCATTTCACTTAAATATTCTTCTTTTTCACCAGTTAAAGTTTCTACCAAATTTAGTGCAGTATCTTTTTCAAATACAAATAATATATTACCCGGTGCTTCACCTAAAACCCTCACTATAACTCCTACAACTATTTCGTCTCCACCTATACTTGAAAAAATATCATCAAAAGGTACAATATTTATGTCAGGAACTGTCATATCCACTTTTCTATTTATAAGTTGTGACAGTGCTGTAGCTGCATTTCCTGTACCTATATTTCCTACTTCCCTTAGTGCATCAAGCTGTAATGGCGTCATGTCTTGATAGCTCATATACTATTTTACCTCCCTACACTAAAGCAGCAACGTCTAGTATTAATGTTACTAACCCGTCTCCAAGTATTGTTGCTCCTATATATTCTTTTAGTCCTTGAAGTGTTTTTCCAAGAGGTTTTATAACTATTTCCTTTTGTCCAAACAATCCATCTACCATGAGTCCTACAGTCTTTTCTCCAACATTTACTATTACTATATAGTTTTTAGCACTATCCTCTTTAGTTAAATTAAGTCTATTACTTAATCTTACAAGAGGTGTTACATTGCCATTGTGTATTATAACTTCTTTATTATTAGTCATTTTAACTAAGTCATCACTATAATCTATAACCCTATCTATATATCCTAATGATATAGCCATAGTTTCAGTTCCAACCTTAACAAGTAAAGCTTGAATTATTTGAAGAGTTAATGGAAGCCTTATTATAAAGGATGATCCTTTATCTTTTTCACTTATTAAGTCTACGGTACCACCAAGAGCCGATATCTTAGTTTTTACTACATCCATACCAACTCCTCTACCAGAAATATCCGTAACCTGTTCATTAGTACTAAAGCCCTGCATAAAGATTAAATTTCTTATATCATTATCAGACATTCCTTCTGTATTTATTCCTAATCTTTCTGCTTTAGCTTTTACTTTATCTACAGGTACTCCAGATCCATCGTCCTCTACCTTTATTACAGCTTTAGTTCCTTCTTGATAAGCTATAAGTTTTATTTTTCCAACTTCACTTTTACCTTTAGCTAATCTCTCTTCCTTTGGTTCAATACCATGATCTGCTGCATTTCTTAATAAATGAATTAAAGGTTCTCCTATTTCATCTATTACGGTTCTATCTAATTCAGTTTCTGAACCCTGTATAATAAGTTCCATTTCCTTATCTAATTCTACAGAAAGATCTCTTATCATTCTTGGAAATCTATTAAATACAGTATCCACTGGAAGCATTCTGATCTTCATAACTAAATCTTGAAGATCTGATGTAGTTCTAGCTACCTGCTCTAAAGTTTCATTTAAATCATTAAATTTATAATTACTACTTATTTGCTCTAATCTTGTTCTATGAATAACTAGTTCTGAAACCATATTCATAAACTTATCCAATCTTTCAAGATCTACTCTTACAGATTGATGAGCTTTTTTATGTGTTGTTTCTTTATGAGGTGCTTTTACGCTCTTTGCTGGTGTATTTGTTGCTGCTGGTTTTGGCTGTATTGCAGGTTTTTGTTCATGAGCTTTAGCTTTTACCTCATCATCTTTAGATTTTTCCTCTATTCTCTTAGCTTTTTCCTGTTTTACATCTACATCAGTAACGCTAACCCTATCTACCTCTGATATATTCATTAAACTATTACTTACATCATCTTTTTCTTTAGTAGATAAAAGTATTAAATCTATTTCAAAATCAAAATTTTCATTTTCTATATCTTCTGTACTTGGTACAGATTTTATTATCTCTCCAAAATCCTCAAGATTTTTAAATACAAGGAAAGCTCTAGCAGATTTTAAAAGTGTATTCTCACTTAGAAATATTTTTATCTGATAACATTTAAATCCTTTATCTTCTGCTTGCTTTACTACATTAATATCATATTCATTTAGCTCTATATTAACTTTTTTACCTGCAGCACTCTCTTCCTTTACAGGTTCTTCAGGTTTGCTTTCCATCTGTGGATTTTCATCTGCAAATTCTTTAATTGTTTCAAGCTCATTCATTATATCAACAATTGAAACTTCATCTTCAACTCCATCAGATATATTGTTAACCATTTGTTCCAAAGTGTCAAGACATTTAAATAACACAGTTACAACTTTTTGAGTAACCTTAAGCTTTCCTTCTCTAAATTCTGATAGTACATCCTCCATTTTGTGAGTGAGCTCTGCCATTTCATTAAAACCCATAGTAGCAGCCATACCTTTTATTGTATGAGCTACTCTAAATATTTCATTTAGTTTATCTATATTTTCTGGCTCCTGTTCAAGTTGAAGTAGTGACTCATTTAATGTTTGTAAGTTGTCCATAGATTCTTCAAGAAACATAGACATATATTGTGAAGTGTCCATTTTATCCCCTCCTTACAGCTTTCTATATATAAATGTAGAAGCTTTTTCAAATCCATAATCTCTATAATTGTATATACTTTCAGTTGCTCCTACAAATAGTAGTCCACCTTTTTTTAACGATTCGCTAAATTTTTTATATATTTTATCCTTTATATCCTGGTTAAAATATATTACCACATTTCTACATACAATTAAATCAAAATCCCTATCATAGTTTTCAAGTATTAAATCATGTTTTTTAAAAGTTACCATATTTTTTATTTTAGGACTCATGATATATTTATCGCCCTGATTCGCAAAATATTTATCCAAATATTCCTTTTTTACATTTTTTATTTCCGAAACTACATATTCGCCTCTTTTGGCTCTTTCAATTATAGTATTATCTATATCTGTTGCTATTATCTTATGTCTTCCTGTAGGTGAAATTTCATCTAAGTACATTGCTATAGAATAAGGTTCTGCGCCTATGGAACAAGCTGCACTCCATATTTTTAAAGAACTGCTATTCCTTAAAAGTTCACTTTTAAGCTTATCCTTAAGTTCTTCAAATATTTCGGGATTTCTAAAAAACTCTGAAACATTTATGGTTATAAAGTCTAAAAACTTTTGTTTTTGTTCTGGATCTTTTTTTAGCATTTCTATGTACTGCTCTATGGAACTTGCTCCTACTCTTGACATTAAACTATTTATTCTTCTATGAAGCTGGTTTGATTTATAGGCAGATAGGTTTATACTAAATTCTTTAAGCACCCATTTTTCAAAATAGCCCATATCCATAAAATCTACCTCCTATTTCCTGATACTGCTGTTATTATTTCATGTGCTACATTATCTATTGGTAATACTATATCCACCATACCTGTTTCATAAGCTGCTTTAGGCATACCATATATAGTACAAGTTGACTTGTCCTCAGCTATAGTTATACCCCCCCCTTTTTTTATTTCTATTGTTCCATCAGCACCGTCTTTTCCCATTCCAGTAAGTACTACACTTACAATTTGAGAACCGTATACTTTTGATGCAGAAATAAATAATCTATCTACTGCTGGGCGTACTCCCCATATAGGAGGTTCAGTGTTTAAATGTATTTTACAATCTCCCCCTACCTCCATATGAAATCCTCCTTGAGCTACATATACTGTATCTTTTTTTATATTCATGCCTTCTGACGCTTCTACAACGTGTATCTTACTATTTGAATCAAGTCTTTCTGAAAAAGCCTTAGTAAACCCCACAGGCATGTGTTGTACAACAAATACAGGAACTCCTAAATTTTCCGGCAAAGCTGTAATTACTGTATATATTGCCTTTGGTCCTCCAGTAGATGCTCCTATAACTACTGCTTCAATTTTATCTGATCTACTTTTTAAATTATTACTATATTCTACTTTTGTTTTAATTTTATTTTCCACTTGTATACTGTCATTAATCATTTTATTTTTTGGCAACCCCTTTTTAAATGCCAATCTTATTTTTTCAATCAGTTCATTTTTAATTTTATCTATATCAAGAGATATTTGTCCAGAAGGTTTTGGTATAAAATCAAATGCTCCTGCTGCAAGACAATCCATAGTAAGCTCAGGCCCTCTTTTTGAAATACTACTTAAAACTACTACTGGCACATTGATATTCTTTTTTTTTAATTCCTTTAAAGCAGTAATTCCATCTATTTTAGGCATTTCAACATCTAGCGTTATAACATCAGGCACACTACCTTTTGACAATTTAATTAGTAAATCTTCTCCATTTCTTGCAATATCCATAGTTTCCATGTCATATTGTTCATTTATCATATCCGATATAAATTTTCTCATGAGGGCAGAATCATCTACAACCAAAACTTTAATCTTATTCAAACTACCACCTCTTTTTTACTTAAGCCTATGGCATATTTCACCATCAAATTAAAGTTCCCTTACTCCCATTCCTACTGTTTTTATTTTTACATCTCCACTTCCAGCATCCAGTATCATAGTTCTTCCTTTATTTCCACCGATATCTTCTCCCATTATAGGTATTGAGTATTCTTTTAAAGCATTTTTTACTGCTATACCATTTCTATTTCCAATATCCATTATCATGCTTTTATCTGAAAAATTAAACATAGAAGCTCCTCCAGCTATTTTAGCTTTAAGATTTCTTCTTGATGCTCCTAGCTTTTCCAGTTTTTCTATTAATATAGGAACTGCTAAATCAGCAAATTTCAGCGGATTTGTTACATTATTAAACTGAGTACTATCCGGAAGCATTATATGTGCAAGCCCACCTAATGATTTTGTATTATCATACATAGCTATTCCTATACAAGAACCCAACCCCACAGTTATTATTCTGTCAGGAGAAAAAGCTGTATTTAAATCTGCAATTCCTACTTTTATCTCTTTTATCTCCATATATATGCACCTTTCATTTTATAAATTAAATAAGCTTTTTTTCATCTTCTGTCAATATGCTTGCAAGGTTTAGAAATATAATTATTCTTCCTTGTATTTTCACCAGGCCTTTTATATATCTCTTTGAAATTCCTACTGCTATTTCAGGTGGAGCTTCTATTTCATTTTCATTTATGTTTCTCACTTCTGATACCACATCAACTATTACTCCAAATTTATTATCTTCTTGCTTTGATACTATTATTTTAGCATCATTTTTCTTTTCTTCTTTTCTTAAATTGAACCTTTTAGCTAAAGAAATTACCGGTAATACATCGCCTTGGTAATTTATAACTCCTTCTACAAAGGCTGGAGAATCAGGAAGTTTAGTTGGCTGTTCATATCCCAAAATTCTTTCAACTTCCATAATATCTGTAGCATAGTCTTCTCCATTTATGTTAAATATTAATATCTTAGCTTCTTTACTGTCCATTTTTTCACAACTCCTCCTCACTTTGCTAAATATAGTCTAAAACTTTGCAAAATGTGTGCTTAAATAATTCAATTACAGTTTTAGCTTGTCTACTATTATGTCACCACTACTGTCTATATATGCATGTACTCCTCTACTTGGTGTATCCAGTACATATTCCCTATTTCCTACTAAAAACACCGTATTTTGATAAGCTTCATCAATCCATATGTGTCCACCTTTTTCAACTTTTAATTTTGTAGATACACCTGCCGTACTTCCAACTATTCTACACTTAATTTCATTTTTAGCATTTAAACTTCCGCCCCTAGCTACACTTCTCTCCTGCATAAAATATATACTTCCATTTGCTGTAATATTAGATATATATTCACCCTTTCCAGATATAACAACGTCACCTGAACTTTGCACATTTGAATCCTGACAGTAAGATAGCTTTACGTTTACAGGTATGGATAAGTCATTTTGGAAACCTATTAGCTTTTCTTCTACAGCTTCTACTATCTTGTACAATATTGAATGATGTTCTATACTAATAGGAGTTATTCCTATTAACTTTGTTTTTATAAGTTTTACTAAATTTTCTTCTTCATAACTATTCAATTGTCTATTTAAATCTGCAACAACATTTATGCACAGCTTTGAAAATGTTTTAAACTTATTTTCTATAAGAATCTTTATTATCTCTCCATCCTTCTTATCTGGCCCTAAAAGATTAAACTTTTTTATTTCTTCTACTGCTCCTATTAAATTGTTTAGTGTTTCTTTAAAGCTCTCTAAATCCTTTATAGTCTTAAGCTTTCCTACATCTTCTCCTCCAGCAAATATTTCAGCAGCAATTACATTTCCTTTAACATTTATGTCTCCATTTGACCTTATATTAGCTCTTTCAACATCCTTTTCTATAGTCAATGAGTTTCCACATTCTACTTCCATGCCTTCTTTTACATTACCATATATAATTATGTCTCCCATAAATTTTATGTTTCCTGTTTTTAAATCTACATCACTTCTAACTTCATGAATTGGATAAACATAAAAAGCATTACTTTTTATACATGGTTTACCTGCTATAGCTGCAAATATCAAATTTTCACTGCTTGTACATCCTTCTCCTATCTTTATCTTTAACTTTTTCCCTGGTTTATGTTTTTTAATTCTTCCATTAACATCACAACCATCCTTGCCTTCATCCCCAGAATGTATCTCTCCTATTAAATCTCCTTTTTCTACTGCTGCTACAGAACCTATGCTTTTAAAATCTATGTTTCCAACTTTGTCTTCTTTTAACTTTTTTAAATCTTCATCAGTGCTAAATTTTATTTCTACAAAATCGCTTTTTCCATTTTCTACTTGTTGACCTGTAGCAACTATAAAGTTCTTACAAGGATTTTCTACACAGGATTTTAAATTTTCTTCTATTATACCATATACTACATTATTATTGGCTAACTCTTGCTTAAGTTCTTCAATGTTATATCTAGGAGGACAATTTTTCTTAATGGCTTCTGGTTTTAAAACAGCCATTGTAGTTTCTGATATATCCTTTAATTTATATATATTTTCAGGTTTATATATAATTGTTGCATAAGCTTCCATTGCATCATCAGATAAAGTAATTTTCAACTGCCTTTGAGCTTTACTTTCTTCAAAAAAAACTTCTATTTTACTTTCCTCAAAAACTTCTTTTTTTCCTCTAATTTGTTCACCATCTACTAGAACTTTTATGTTATCACTCACTGCTATAGCAGCAGGTGCTCCATTTTCTTTAGGATTTTTAACTACTATTTTTCCATCTACTATTTTTACATTACCATCGTTTTCATCTATAGTTAAATTTTCATTATTATTCTCAGTTTCTTTATCTTCCTTATCTTCCTTACTAACTTCAATTTTTATATCATCAGGAAACTCTATTTCTACAGTCACCCTTTTTCTAAATAAATGTTTCTTTTCATCTAAAACTTTAAACTTCAATTGTTCTGTATTTACACAAAATTCATCACAAGCCTTTTTTATACACTTCTCTAAAGAAGATTCTTCATATACTTTTTTCATTGATCTTCCCCCCCATATTAGATATAAATCAAACTCTTTCAAATTTCAAAAGGTTCTTAATATTATCGTTTTATTTTTTCCCTACTTTATCTAATGTTTATATTATTTAAGTTTTCTTTCATAAACAAACATTATGTATAAGTTTATTATACCATGTGCATATAGTGACATAAAATACCTATTCTCTACTTTATGAGAAAATATTAATAAAATGAGCTTAAAAAGTATAAGCTCATTCACAGTACATTACATATTATAATAAATTTATCTATAATTATATGAAGTTTGAAATATCCTCTTTTAAAGCTTCATCATAAGCTTTCATTATCTTAGAAACTACTTCATTTTGTGCAGATTTAAAGCTAATTTCATCTACAGAACTTACAGGTAAAACCTTGGGAGAAGTTCCTGATATAAATAGTGCGTCTAAGTTTTCTAAATCATTGCAACTAATCTTCTCTTCTTTCACAGCTATATCATTTTTTTCACATAAGCGCATTATAACGCTTCTAGTAACTCCTGGTAAAACATCTTCAAGAGGTGCTGTTAAAACACTTTTCCCCTTAATCATAAATATATTAGATTTACTTCCTTCTGTTATATGTCCATTTCTATCCACTAATATTGCTTCAAATGCATTGCTATCTACTATTTTCTTATCTACCATAGTTCTAAAATCTGCATTTATAATCTTTGCATTAGGATTTTCCCTTTCACCATGATAAAGTATTGTATGTACTCCATTTTCATAATCTTGTAAATTAGGATAATGATGTTTTACAAAATAACACAAAAAAATCTTTTTATTTTCTTCTTGAAAATTGAATAAGAATTTTATATTACCTAAACTAGCTTTATTTACTTTTATTAACTGAAGCATTTTTTCTTTTACTTCATCTTTACTAAGCCATAAATTTAACTTAGATACTCTAGAGGAATTATCCATTCTCTCCAAGTGCTTATCTAAGAATAAAGGTTTCCCATCTACTATTCTTATAACTTCATATAAGGATTTGCCTTTATGCAATATATTCTCATCAAATTCTTCAGATTTTTTAACTTCTGAATTACATATAAAATATTTGCTAAAGCATTCACTCATTAAAATCACTCCATTAAATAATTTTTATTTTATCCGATCGCTACCATTGCTAACACCCCCACCTTCTATCAAGGTGTGGGATAAGCACTGTTACGCGCCTGGATAAGTTCTTCTAAAGTTCAGCTTGGTAAAATGGCTAAATAGCATTTTACGAGCTTTACTCCTGAGAAAGTTATCCTTATAAGAAAACTCTATCTGAACTTAAGAATTACTTGATAACAATTATTATACCACACTTACTTCCAGTTTAATATTTTAATTTTATCATGTCCTTTTTTATAATTAATAAGAAATGGATTTCCTACCAAATTGAAAAGTGGCATATCTGATAATGAATCAGAAAACATATATGAGTTTTTAAAATCTACTTCTACATTTTCTTTCTTTAAAACTTCCATTAACCTTTTTACTTTTTCTTCTCCCTTGCAATTTTCTCCCACGATTTTTCTTCTGTATTTACCATTTTCACAGGTAAACCTTGTACCTATTACCATATCTACTTCTTTTATATTGTATAATTCATCTAAATAAAACTCCGCCGATGCTGATATTAAATATATTTTACAACCTTCAGCTTTTAACTTTTTAATGGTGTCTATGGCATCTTTATAGAATATTTTACTTAGTCTAGTTCTATAGAATTCTTCAACTAGCCTTTTCATCTTAATTTCTTCTATTCCATCTATAAATGATATAAAATTTTCCTTTGCCTTTCCTGCATCTAACACTTTAAATGCATAAAACAATACAGATACAAAGCTTTTAGGAAGATGTATTATAAGCTTAGGATCCTTTTTTAGCATAAATAAATAAAACTCCATAAGGGTTTCTCTCTTTGTTAAAGTATAATCCACATCAAAGATTGCTAGTCTCTCCAAAGTAACACTCCTTTTTATTAAAATGAAACTCCTCCTCCTTAGCGTCGGATGAGTAAGCGGTCATCTCGAAATCATAGATTTTGGATGTCTGCTTAATAAAGAAAGCCAATGCATTACTGCAACGGCTTTCTTTTATTTAACCTAATTTAAAATTTTAACTAATACATGAAAATTTTCAAGCTTCAGTTGCATTAAAATATCTGGTTAAATTCAACTATTCTTGTTCTTTTTCTTCATTTTTTACCATTTCTTCATAGTAAGCTGATACTTCTTCAAACTCCTTATCATCAGGAATTACAAGTTCTCCTTCTTCTCCTTCACCTACTACTTTAAATAAATATACTGCTCCATTATCTGGATGTTGTACTATAGCATATTCACTATCTTTATATTCAAATCCATCAACTACTTCACATGGAACTGTATTTCCGTTTTCATCTTCTAAATCAACTATTATACTTTCATGTTCTCCACAGCCGCAGCCACAATCATGTTCATGTTCATGAGTATGTTCTCCACATCCACAACTTTCATCATTACAGCCACAACCGCAGTCATGTAAATTTTCTTTATCCATAAATAAAAATCCTCCTTAAATATGTTATGTTCTAATTGTACCCTTAATTACCGAATTTTAAAAGCACTTTTTTAATTTATGTCATAAATATTTTTATTCATAAAAAAAGAAGTGCCTAAGCACTTCTTTTCTTCTTATATTATTTTGCTGCAAGTTCTTTGTATCCAGCAAGTCTTTCCTTAGCATCTCTTTCAGTTTTTTCAAATAATGCTTCTGCAGCTTCTGGGAATTGTTTAGAAAGTGAAGCATATCTTACTTCGCCCATTAAGAATTCTCTGAAGTCTCCAGTTGGTTCTTTTGAATCCAATGAGAATGGATTCTTTCCTTCTTCTTTTAATGCTGGATTGTATCTGTATAATGCCCAGTATCCACAATCAACAGCTTTCTTAGATTCTAATTGGCTCTTACCCATGCTAGCTTTTAAGCCGTGGTTGATACATGGTGAGTAACCAATTACTAATGATGGTCCTGGATATGCTTCTGCTTCAGCTAAAGCTTTTACTAATTGGTTCTTATCAGCACCCATAGAAACTTGTGCTACATATACATAGCCATAGCTCATAGCCATCATACCAAGATCTTTTTTCTTAGTCTTCTTACCACTAGCTGCAAATTTAGCTATAGCAGCTGTTGGAGTAGCTTTTGATGATTGTCCACCTGTATTTGAGTAAACTTCTGTATCAAATACAAATACATTTACATCTTCTCCTGATGCTAGAACGTGGTCTAATCCGCCGTATCCGATATCATAAGACCATCCGTCTCCACCGAATATCCAATGTGATCTCTTAACTAAGAAATCTTTGTTGTCATATATTTCTTTTACTAAACCGCAGTCAGTCTTTTCAGCTTCGATTGCAGCTATTACTTTATCAGCTCTTTCTCTTGAACCTTCTCCAACATTTATGTTGTCTAACCAGTCTTGAAGAGCTGCTTTTAAGTCTAAACTTGCATTTCCGCCTAGTACTTCTTTTACAGTCATAGCTAATTTATCTCTTAATTGTTCAACTCCAAGGAACATTCCAAGACCAAATTGAGCATTATCTTCAAATAATGAGTTAGCCCATGATGGACCATGTCCTCTATGGTTAGTAGTATATGGAGTTGCTGGTGCTGATGCTCCCCAGATTGATGAACATCCAGTAGCATTAGCTATCATCATTCTGTCACCAAATAATTGAGTTACAACTTTAGCGTATGAAGTTTCCATACAACCTGCACATGAACCTGAGAACTCAAGTAATGGTTTTTCAAATTGGCTTCCCTTTACAGAGAATTTCTTAGCTGGGTTTTCTTTATGTGATACTGTCATAGCATAATCCCATGCAGCAGACTTCTCTAATTGAGTATCAAGAGGCTTCATAACAAGAGCTTTTTCCTTAGCTGGACATATATCTGCACAGTTTCCACAACCTAAACAATCAAGTGGTGATACTGCCATATGGAATTTAAGTCCTTTAGCTCCTGATGCATCCTTAGCTTCAAATCCTGCTGGTGCAGCAGCAACTTCTGCTTCATTAGCAAGAATTGGTCTTATTGCAGCATGTGGACATACAAATGCACACTGGTTACATTGTATACACTTGTCCATTTGCCATTCTGGAACATTTATAGCTACGCCTCTCTTTTCGTAAGCAGCAGTTCCTTGTGGGAATGTACCATCTTCCATTCCTACGAATGCACTTACAGGAAGTTTGTCTCCTTCTTGTCTGTTCATTGGGTTAACGATTTTTTTGATGAATTCTGGAATTTCAGTAGTTGCAGCAGCTTCTTCTTCTAAATTAGCCCATGAAGCTGGAACATCTATCTTAACTATTGATTCAACACCCTTATCGATAGCAGCATTGTTCATATCAACAACTTTTTGTCCCTTCTTACCATAAGAAGTTACAACTGCATCTTTTAAGTATTTGATAGCGTCATCAACTGGAATAACGTTAGAAAGCTTGAAGAATGCTGATTGCATTATCATGTTAATTCTTCCGCCAAGACCAATTTCTTGAGCTATTTTAACAGCATTTAATGTATAGAATTCAATATTATTTTCAGCTATGAATTTCTTATATGAAGCTGGTAAATGTGCTTCTACTTCTTCTGGAGTCCAAATAGTATTTAATAAGAACTTACCGCCTTTTTTCAATCCTTCTAATACATTATATTTGTAAACATATGATTGATTATGACAAGCTACGAAATCAGCTTTATTTATTAAGTATGGTGACTTGATTGGAGTCTTACCAAATCTTAAGTGTGAAACTGTTATTCCACCTGATTTCTTTGAGTCATAGAAGAAATATCCTTGAGCATACATGTCTGTTTTGTCTCCGATAATCTTTATAGCACTCTTGTTTGCTCCAACAGTACCATCTGATCCAAGACCCCAGAACTTACAAGCTTTAGTTCCTTCTGGTGTTGTATCTATATCTTCTCCAACTGGTAATGAAGTATTAGTTACATCATCAACTATACCAATTGTAAATCCATTCTTAGGATTTTCTAATTTTAAGTTTTCAAATATTGGAAGAATGTGAGCTGGTACAGGATCTTTTGAACCTAATCCAAATCTTCCTCCAACTATTACTGGTTGTTCTTCTTTTCCGTAGAATGCATTCTTAACATCTAAGAATAAAGGTTCTCCTATTGAACCTGGTTCTTTAGTTCTATCAAGAACTGCTATTTTCTTTGCAGTCTTTGGTATATATTTAAAGAAGTGATCTAATGAGAATGGTCTATATAAATGAACTGTTAATAAACCAACTTTTTCTCCCTTAGCTGTTAAGTAATCTATTGTTTCTTCAATTGTATCACATACTGAACCCATAGCTATTATTATTCTATCAGCATCTGGAGCTCCATAATAATTGAATAAGTGATATTCTCTTCCTGTTAATTTAGTCATTTCAGCCATGTAGCCTTCAACTATTTCAGGAATTGCTTCATAATATTTATTTGAAACTTCTCTTTCTTGGAAGTATATATCTGCATTTTGAGCAGTACCACGAGTTACTGGGTGATCTGGATTTAATGCTCTTCTTCTAAATGCATTTACAGCATCCATATCAACTAAATCTTTTAATTCATCATATTCTAAAACTTCAATTTTTTGTACTTCATGTGAAGTTCTAAATCCATCGAAGAAATTTAAAAATGGAACTCTTCCCTTTATTGCTGATAAGTGAGCAACAGCTGAAAGATCCATAACTTGTTGTACTGAACTTTCTGCAAGCATTGCAAAACCAGTTTGTCTACAAGCCATAACGTCTTGATGATCTCCAAATATGTTAAGTGAATTTGTAGCAAGTGCTCTTGCTGATACATGGAATACTCCTGGTAGAAGTTCTCCAGCTATTTTATACATATTAGGTATCATAAGTAAAAGACCTTGTGATGCAGTATATGTAGAAGTTAATGCACCTGCTTGTAATGAACCGTGAACAGCACCTGCTGCGCCACCTTCTGATTCCATTTCCATAACCTTTACAGATTGTCCAAAAATATTTTTTCTTCCTTGTGCTACCCATTCATCAACATGTTCAGCCATTGGTGATGATGGTGTTATAGGGAATATTGCTGCTACATCAATAAATGCATATGAAATATGAGCTGCAGCTGTGTTTCCATCCATAGTCTTCATTTTTCTCATAAAAAATTTCCCTTCTTTCTCTTATATTAAAATCTATAAAAAGATTATGCAGATAATTTCTGCATATTAATTATAGCCATAATAAATGATATTATGTCATTTCTTTTAGTTTATATATGCCTAATAAGTTGTAAAAGTTACATTTATTGTTTTAATTGTATTTAAACTTTTCTATTAAGCCTACTTTTTTACTATACAACAAATTTATTTTGTTGTAAAATCCCATTTAAATAGCTTTTTAACACATTATCAATCTCTTATTTTATATTACTATATAAAGGTACTTTTATTCAAGTATTAATTAAAAATTTTTTTTGCTGTTAAATACTTCTTATTTTACTGTACTAATTTCCTTATCATTTGAAACCATTGACTTAACACAATTTTCGACAAACTGTTTTTTTGTATTTAACTAACTGTTTAATATTTTTTAAACATTTTCATTTTGTGTACTTTTTTATAGTATTTATTATAGCTTCGGTTCCATTTTTAACTGTGCTATTTTCCATATTATTTGTATATTTATTTCTATTATTACATAATTCTCTTAAATTTTCCATTAAAACATTTTCATTCAATTCTTCTTCTTGTATCACAATACTATATCCACTCTTTTCAAAAGAAGCTGCATTTAAAATTTGATCTCCTCTGCTGGATTTCTTTGAAAGTGGAACTAGTATATTAGGTTTTTTTAAAGCTAGAAGTTCAAATATTACATTAGCACCTGCTCTTGATAAAACTATATCTGCTGCATTCATAATATGCGGAAGTTCTTCGTTTATGTATTCAAATTGCTTATAACCTTTTTTCTCCACTAATCCTTTATCTAGGTTTCCTTTTCCACATATATGAACAATATTATAGTCTTCTAAAAATTTGTCTATATTGTTTCTTATAATATCATTAATGAATTTAGATCCAAGACTTCCCCCTATTATTAAAAGCACAGGCTTTTCTTGCCCAAATCCACAAATTTTGCGTCCTAATATTCTACTTCCATTTAATAGTTCTTCCCTTATAGGCGTCCCTGTAAGTACCGCTTTGTTATCCTTTACTTTATTTACGGATTCAGGGAAAGTTACACATACTTTAGTACAATAAGGAGTTGAAAGTCTGTTTGCAAGTCCTGGAGTCATGTCAGACTCATGAGCAATAACTGGAATTTTATTTAGATGAGCCGCTATAACCACTGGTACAGCTACAAATCCACCTTTTGAAAACACTATATTAGGTTTTTCTTTTTTCATTATCAATATTGCTTGACATATTCCTTTTATTACTTTAAAAGGATCTGTAAAATTTTTTATATCAAAATATCTCCTAAGTTTTCCACTAGATATTGCATAATAATCAATCTTTTCTTGTTCAATTATTTTTCTTTCTATACCATCCTTGGTTCCTATATATTTTATTTCATATCCTAGTTCTTTTAGTTTCGGTACTAAAGCAAGGTTTGGTGTAACATGTCCCGCTGAACCTCCACCAGTCATTATTATTTTTTTCAACCTTTTTCCTCCCAACACTTATTTCAAATAATAGAATCTATATTTCCAATTTATATAATACTACTTTAATATTGTTTAGTCTATAATATTGTACTTTTCGTTATTAATGGGCCTAGATTTTTAATTTATATCTGAAAATTCCACATTTATTCTATCATTTATATTTTCTGTTAAAATAGCATAATTACCTATATGATTTTCTTTTTCACTAACCTTTTTTAATTTCACTATAAACTCAGTACCTTTGCCTACCTCACTTATGACTTCAATTTCTCCATCCATAAGTTCTATTATTTTTTTTACTAAAGCGAGTCCAATACCAGTTCCTTCAGCTCTCCTGGTCAATGAACTATTTAACTGTGAAAATCTATCAAATATAGAGTTTATTTTATCACCAGGTATACCTATACCAAAATCCTTTACACTTAAATAAAAATATTCTTCTTCACTTTTAAGCGTTACTATAATCTTTTTTCCTTCAGGCGTAAATTTTATAGCATTTGAAAGAAGATTCAATAAAATTTTTTCATATTTATCCTTATCTAACCTTACATTAATTTCTTCTTGATTAGTATCAAAGATAAGTTCTATACCTTTACTTACAGCATATGAATTAGAAGAGTTTATAATAACCTCACTTACATAGACTGCTTCAAAATCAGTATTATTTACACTTAGAAAACCTGCTTCTGCCTTTGATATATCTAATATGTTGTTAATAAGTTTCAACAATCTACTACAATTTTGATTAATTCTAGAAAGCGTTTTATCCATATTGGGAGTTATTTCTTTATCATAAACATCATAAGCCAATTGTAATGATGAACAAATTATAGTTAACGGAGTTCTTAATTCATGAGAAATTATCGTAAAAAATTCATCCTTTAATTTTGTTATTTTCTCAAGCTCAATATTGTGATTTACCTCTTCTGTAATATCAGATCCATAAATATGTATTCTAGTATTGCTATTTTTATTTTTGTAAGGCGTAAATTTTATCTTATAAAATCTCTCCTCACCTTTATCATCTTGTATTTTATAAGGATTAACAGCATATGGTTTGTTTTTTTCTCCTACACTATTTAATATTTTATATAAATTTTCGTTAACATATTTGTAATTTCCTTTTTCAAAATCTAAAGCCTTTTCATCAAACATAGTATAGTTATTATAGCCAAGTATTTGTTCATACTTTTTGTTTATAAGCCTATAGCTTATATCTGGATACTCTACTACAGCTATAGGTACATCTACAGTATTTACTACATCTTTTATAAAAGCAGCTTGCTCTTCTGCGTTTATTTGGTGAAGTCTGGATTCCGTGACATCTTTTATTGTCATTATAGTATAGATTATTTCATCGTTTTTATTTAATATGGGTGATATATTTAATTCTAGATATTTAATTTCAAAAGTAACTCTATCCTCAATTTTAAATATCATATTTCTCATAGTTTTTTTTACTTTAATATAATCATAAATGGTTTTTTCACTAGTTTGTCCTTCATCATTAATATAAATTGCTTTATACTTTTGTGAAAATGCATTTCCATCTATTAATTCTATAACTTTTAAATTTAATATTTTAAAAACTGCCTTATTACACAAACTTAATTTTTCATTGGTATCAAAAACCATGATTCCTTCTGAAATATTGTTTATAACATCCTTTAAATGCATAAGATGCTGCTTTTCTCTATTTCTTAATATTTCTATAATGTCGCACTTAGTCTTTAATTCTGTTGACAATTCCAAAAACTTTTTTCTCTCATCCTTAATTTTTGCATTATACATATAATCATCTATTGTACTTGCAAATATCAAGACTGCTCCTTCAACTTTATTTTTTTTTATTAAAGGAAAGCATGTTAATGAAGCATGTTTAATTTTAGAATTGCATTTAAACTTTAAAACTTCATTTTTTGTATCTTCTTGATTGTTTATAGCTCTATATAATGGACTATCTTTTTTTTCAACTTCTTTATTAGTTTCCGTAGAAAGTTTATACTTACATGAGGCATCAAAAAAATTTTTAAAATCATTTATTTGATATTTAAGTAGAATGCTTTTTGCCTTATCATTAATATAAATTATATCCCCATCTTTATTTGTTACACATAAAAAATTCGGAAATGTTTCTGCTAATTTTTCCGCTAAATTGCTGCCACTGAATATATCACTTATAGAGTTATTCATTAATAAATTTCCCCCAATTCACAATTATGATAAATTAGATTATACATTTAACATAATTAATTTCTTTATTTACCACAAAGTTCCCCTTATTGTATTTATAGCAGTAAATTTTTACATGGATAACCTAAAATCCTTTACCACTAATTGCAATGACCTATTCCCATTAAATTCATTTATTTCTGGTGAAAATATAAAGTCCAATTTCAAATTGGCTATATTACTTTGCAAAATTTCTTTAAGTCTTTTCTCACCATAACTTTCTTCTATGATTTGTTTAAATTTATCTCCACCATCAAAACAAATAGCATCTAATTTTTCAAAGTTATTTGTATTTCTGCAGAAAAATTTCACTACATTTTTTTCCTTACCAATAAAATATACTCTAAATACATTTATATTTTTTTCTGCAAAATAAGGATGAGAATTGCTCTTTCCAAATGGTTCTAATTTTTGAATTTCATTTATTAAATCAAAGTTAACTTCATTTAAGCTTAATTGTTTATCTATCCTTATTTTAGGTGTTATATCATCTTTTGTGAGACAACAGTTATCATTTAAAGCTTTCCTAAAATTATCTATATTTTGTTCTTCTATAGACAATCCAGCCGCTAAAGGATGACCTCCAAACTTTTTTAACATATCTTTGCATCTTGTAAGCTCATGAAACATATTATATTCTTCAATAGATCTACCTGAGCCTTTAGGCGTTTTTTCTCCTTTTGTAATTACAATAGATGGTACATTATATTTTTCTTTCAATCTTCCTGCAACGATACCAGCTATGCTTTCATGAACATCTTTCTTATAAATGACTAAAACTTTATCATCTTTCATATTTGAATTCTCTATAGTCTCTATAATTTGATTTACGCTATCCATAGTCATGTTTTGTCTTTGCAAATTTAATTCATGAAGTTTTTTTGCAAAACATTTAGCTTCTTCATCATCATTACATAAAAGAAGTTTCAAAGCCAACGTAGCACTATCTAGTCTTCCTGTAGCATTTATACATGGTCCTATAACAAAACCTATATGATATGAATTTATTTTCTTTTCATCCAAAGCCGTTTCCTTTATAAGTGCTTTCAATCCAATATTCTCAGTTTTGTTTAACATGTCCAAACCATTTTTAGCAATAATTCTGTTTTCATCTAATAAATCTACTACATCACATATAGTTCCAATGGCTGCATATTCTATGAATTTATATGATTTTTTTTCGTCTATTCCCATTTTACTATAAAGCACTTGTACAAATTTAAATGCTACCCCTGCGCCACACAGTGATTTGAAAGGATAATTACAGTCTTCTTGTTTTGGATTTATTATGGCATCTGCTTCAGGTATAACAAAACTTTTCTCCCCATCAGCTTCTTCTGTAAATGGTATATCATGGTGATCTGTTATTACCACTGTCATATGAAGTTCTTTGGCAATTTTTATTTGTTCCAAGGCTGATATACCATTGTCACAGGTTATTATAGTATCATACCCTTCTTCTTTAAGTGCTTTTATACTTTCACTATTTATACCATAACCTTCTGTAATCCTGTCTGGTATATGATATTTTACTTCAGCTCCACACTCTACAAGAGCAGAATACAAAATGTATGTACTTATAATTCCATCTGCATCATAATCACCATATACTACTATTTTATTTTTTTTCAATATAGCATTCTTTATAATGCTTGTTCCCTTATCCATATCCTTCATAAGTAGAGGATCATATAAATACTCCAATGAAGGATTCATAAACTTCCTTATTTTGTCCTCCGTTTTTACTCCTCTATTTATTAAAATGCATGCTAAAATTTCACTTATCCCTAAATTTTTAGCTATATGTCTTGCATCTCCCTTGCATCTTTTTAACATCCATTTTTTTTTCAAACTTTCCACCTCTTTCTTTACTATATTATTATATATTCTAAAACAGAAAGTTAAAAGCATATGTAACTGTTATATTATGCCTTTAGCTTTAATTTGCCACAATATTTTAAGTTAAATACTAATTTTGTTATAAAATTCATTTAAATGTACAAAATGTATACTATGATAAAAATTGAAAGAGAGGACTTAAGATGAAAAAGAAATTAACAATTGATGGAATGAGTTGTATGCACTGCGTAAATCGTGTTTACCATGCTCTAATGAATATTTCCGAAGTAACTTCTGTAGATATAGATTTAAAAACTCAAATTGCATTTTTAGAAAGCAATAAGACTATTGATAATGATATAATTAAATCTGCTATATCAAATGCTGGATATAAAGTTACTGAAATAGAAAAAATTTATGTTTAAGGCATCTAAAAGAAAATAATAAGTCCAGATACGGCGAATATTTTGTGTCAGGCAATGAAGAAGGTTCCGCAGATAATAAAAGCTATCTAAGGGTTCTGCCAACGCCACATAACACAAAATAGACTAGCATATGGACTTATTATTCTTTGAAAATACTTAAGATAAAATAATAATTTACAAAATCATATAACTATTTTCTTATAAAATTTTTTATTCTGCTTCCCATACTCCATCTTTCAAAAACTTATATGCCTTTTCTTCTGCTTTTTTAACAATAACATCACTATATCCCAAAATGCCTAAAAGCTTTATAGCATTTTGTGTATTTGATCTTCCTTGGTGTACTAGATAATCAAATGTTATTTGATTATCTATAATCTTTTCCTCAAAATGATAGTTAGAAAAATATCTTTCTAATATATATGTAAGTTCTACATCATGTGTTGCTGCAACACATATACAATTATTTAAAGTTAAATATTTTAAAACCTGTGATGAAGCTGATATTCTCTCTACAGTATTAGTTCCTCTAAGAATTTCATCTATAAAGCATATAGTAGGTATATCGCAGTTTAATGCATCAATAATTCTTTTTAATGATTTAGTTTCAGCAATATAATAACTCTCATTATTAAATATATCATCCTTTAAAGCCATAGAAGTATATATTTTAAAATAGCAGCATTTGAATTCTTTAGCCAAACAAGTATATATAGTTTGGGCTAAAATAATATTTATAGCCACTGTTTTTAAAAAAGTTGATTTTCCAGAGGCATTAGATCCTGTAATTAAAATAGAATCTGAAACTTTCATGGAATTAGATACTTGTTCTTTCATAAGAGGATGATTTATATCCTTGAAAATAATAGCTGCATCTTGTTTACTTAAGCATTTAACTAATTCTGGAGTAACATAGCCTTCAAGTCTTTCTCTGTATGATGCAATAGATATTGAGCTATCTATAATACCTACAGCTTCAAATATGATTTTAAATTCTTCACTTTTTTCTATAAGCGTATTCGAGATTTTTTCGTAATTAATTAAATCCAAAAGAAAAATTATACTAATATATTCATTCATAACTCCAACGTCTGTGCCATTGTTCCCCAAAGTAAACGAAGCATTCTTAATACTTTTTATTAGAGTAATGGCTTCCTTTAATTTTTTATTACAAATTTCTAATTCTTCTAGATTTTCTTTTAAAATTAAATCTGCAGTTTTAACTATTTGGACTATGTACTTAAAGGATTCAATCTTATATTTAATATTATTTTGGTCAATATAGTACACAAGCGCATTTATAACACAAGCTATAGAAACTATAAATAAACCAATATATGGGCTTAGGAATGCAATACATATACCTACTATAGGTACTATTGCTAAAGCTCTGTAAAAATTCAAATTGGATTTCTTTTTTTCCCCTTCGGGATTATAAAAATAGTCTGATATAAAACAATTTCTCTTTTTACCTAATTTAGCAAGGATGTATTGTATCTTTTTCCTCTCTTTTTCATGAGTCTGAAAGAATTTTATTAATTTATCCCTATATTTAAGTTTTTCTTCATCATATAAAGGCTCTCTTAAAATATTATACAAGTATTGTTCACCAGGACTGCTTTCAGTAGTATTTACTTTTTTGAAAATGCTATCCATACTCAAATCATTCCAGGTAATTTCATCAATAAAAAATGCTCTTTTTTCATCTTGTTTTCTATTGTTGAAGTATTCTGCTATTGTTTTTAAGTCATCACTTCTTAGTTTTTCATCTGCATCCTTTCCCCAACAACTCTCTATCCTCTCCTTAAGCTTCCCATTTCTCTCTGCATTTAATCCCAAAGAAATCCCAGTAGTTAACACCACAATTATTAAAATATAACCTACAACAGCCACCATCATTTTCACCCCTCTGCATCCTTACATCATCATTGATTGGTAAATATTGTTTTTTAATCCTAATAAAAGGTATTCTATGTATTTTACTAAAATCCTTCCGCACAATGTAATAAAATTTAAGAATAAAAATGATTAGGGTACTTATATTAAAACGATGTAATTTTAATGTATTCAAATCTGGCAGGCTGCCATCTAAAAAATTTTTTACGATTGTTTCAAAAAATATTCAAAGTGACTAAAAGAATCCATAGTCACTTTGAATAGTATTTATTAAAGAAGAAACATTTAAAAATAAATGTAGAAATTTTCTAATCTATTGTGCAGAATATGAGTTTCAAACAACTTTTTTATTTTATAAAGTTTTTCATTCTGCCTTACCAACAGCAGCTAAATAAATTGCAAATTCTTCATTACCATCTACATTTATAAGCTCATCAATCTTCTCCTGATCATATGCTGCTACAGCACATACTCCTGCATTTATGCACTCTGCTGATAAATATAAGTTTTCACAGACATGACCTGCATCTAAGGCTATTAGTTTAGGTGAAGCTATATCATATCTCCATTCCATTCTATATGGAATAGTAGTCCAAATAAAAGTTACTGCACTTTTTCCTACAAATCTTTGATTAAATACAGCCTCATCTAGTTTCCCTTGTAAATCTTCAACAGAAAACAAAAAGGATAATTTATGTTCAAGAGGTAAATATCTATAAATTCCTTTTTCCAAGCCTTCAACTTTTGAAACAGCTATGTAAGTTTCAAATGAATGTCTAGCTCCAGCTGAAGGCACAGTTCTTAATGTAGCATATCCTTTATTAACTATTTTTTTAACTCCTTGTACGCTCCAAAGCAAAAATGATAATTCTTCTAAAGATAGAGGCTGATTTGAAAAAACTCTCCTTGTTTTTCTATGTTTCAACGCTTCGAAAACACTGGTTTCCCCTAAATTTATATCTTGAATAGATACCAAATCAATTAAAGGAATTGAAGATGAAGAACTTTTTTGAACTGCTGGTTGAGCCAATTCCTTTTCCTGATCTGTTTTAATATTATCTAATTCTTTAAACACATTAGCTTTTAAAAAATCTTTTAATACTTCTTTATTCATAGTAAACCATCTGCCTTTCCGAAAATTTTCTTAAAATTCAAATATATTTACAATTATTATAACATAAAACTGGCATATTGTTAAAAAATTACTTTATAAACATCTATCATTTACTAGTTAGTACTTGAATACTAGGGTTATTTAAAACTTTATTTATAACTTCAATTATTTTTTCCTCATTAATATTCTCTAATCCTTCAACTTCCTTATAAAGTTTTTCTGCATCATCATACATTATTTCATATGTACTTAATTCTTTACATAATTGAATAGCTCTTTCTAGTTTTAACTGTCTTTTTAGTTTTATGTTTTTACTTAAAGCTTTTATTTTCTCTCTATTAAAGTAACCTCTTTTATTTTTTATTTCTCTAATCTTTTCATTAGTTAAATTTATAGCCTTATCCACATTTTCTGCAGAAGTTCCCATGCTTATAATAAAGTTTTTTACTCCTCTTTCATTTTTTATATAACTCTTAACATCATATGCCAATCCATTTTTAGTTCTTATTTCATCAAATATTATACTGTTAGTACCTTCTCCAAAAGCTGAATTAAACAAATTTAAAGCTCTGCATTCTTCTTCATTTAATTCATCTATAGAAAAAAGATACTGTATCTTAGCTCCTTCTATATCTGTAAGTTTTTCTACAAATAAACCTTCCTTATTTTTTTCCTTACCTTCATCTATAATTTTATGAAAGCTTCTACTCCAATTTCCAAAAAAATTATTTACTATATTAATTACATATTCAAAATCAAGAGAAGAACAAACAGCCACAGCACAATTTTTCGGATTATAATGAGTATTATAAAATTTTTTTATTTCATCCAATGTAATATTCTTTATATCTTCTTCCGTTCCTATTATTCTATTTCTTATTCTTTTACTTGAAAAAGAATTATATAATAGACTATCTTCACAATACTGGTACATATCATCTTTCCACTCTTTAAGCTCTTCTAAAATAATATTCATTTCCTCTTTAAACCCCTTTTCAGGAAATGTAGGATTTAAAATTATATCAGAATAAATCTCTAAACCTTTTTCAAAATCCTCAGAAAGACAAGTTCCATAATAAATTACATATGAAAAATTAGTCATAGCATTTTCAAATCCAAATATTTCACTGCATATTTTATTTATTTCTTCTTCATCTCTAAATTTAGTACCCTTTGATATCATGTGTTCCACTGCATGAGCTGTACCTAATTTAAATCTCCCTGTTTCCTCTAGCGCTCCACCATTAAATGCAATGCAAAAAGATGATAAATCTCCTTCTCTATGTTCATATATCAATTTCATTCCATTCTCTAATGTCATTTTCTTCATAACATAAAACACTTCCCTTAAATATTTTTAAGATCACATTCATTGCAACACAACTTTTGTAATCCTAATATAAAAAATCGCTTATAATACATTATAATATAAAGTATAGCTTTCATAATACTTACTATTTGCTTTAATTTTTAAGTTTTATAAGATATTCAATAAATATAATTTTTAATTACTAAAATGACTTATAATAATTTAATTATATGAATATATTTGAAGTTACTAGTTTGGATTTTAACTTTTATGCAGTGATATATGATAAGGGTGTCATCACATTAGCTAAATTGTTTTAGTATTATTCTTAGCTCAAAATTTTTGAAAGCCTTAGAACTTTAGTCCTGTCTGAGGAAACCGAGTTTGACAAAGTTCTTAGGCTTTCAAAAATTTCGAGCTTTAGAATAATTAAAACATTTAGCCGTGATGACACCCTTATCATATATTACGGAGTAAAAGTTAAAATCCAAACTTCCACTGCACACTTGCATCGTATTATTTTTATAATGTTAATTTTCTAATCAAAAATAAAGAGAGAGCTGTACTCTCTCTTTATTTTACTATTCTTGAATTATATATGGTACCGTGATCATTGCTATATTTCTTCTTTTTAAAAGCATAGTCTTTATAAATAATGCTGTTTGATTGTGAAGTATATTACCCCACCACTTTCCAACTACAAATTGAGGCATTATTACAGTTACAGTATCCTTAGGACCTGCTGCATATTCTTCTGATTCTATAAACTTAACTAGTGGCGTTACTATATTTCTATAAGGTGATTTCTTTATAATTATAGGAATACCTACATTATATTCTTCCCATCTTTTAAGAAGTTTTGCCGTTGCAGCATCATCTACAGATACGTGAAAAACTATTATTTCATCTGATATAGTTCTTGCATAATTTAACGCCTTTAAAAAAGCCTTATTTAATGTATCAATTGGTAGTATCACATATCTTTTTTGTTCTTCAAAATTTATTTCCTTTGGTCTTTGATCTACATTCAACTTTAGCTGCTCAGCAACTACTGTATAATGATGTTTTATCTTTGTCATTAAAAGCACAAGAGCTGGCACTACAATACATACTATCCAAGCACCATGTTTAAATCTGGTTACTCCAATTATTAACGCTGTACCAAAAGAAACTATAACTCCTAATCCATTTATAAAAGCTTTATGTCTCCATGCACCCTCTTTACTTCTTACCCATTTAAGAAACATTCCTGATTGAGACAAAGTAAAAGATATAAACACTCCTACTGCATATAAAGGTAATAACAAGTTAGTATCTCCTTTAAATGCTATAACAAGAATACATGAAAATACAGATATTAGTATTATACCATTGGAAAATCCTAATCTCTTTCCTCTTTTTGCAAATTGTCTTGGCACAAATCCGTCCTTTGCCATAAGAGCTAATAATAATGGCAATCCGCTATAAGCAGTATTAGCAGCCATAATAAGTATAATTGCTGTTGTTATTTGAATTAAATAGAAGAAAAAGTTTTTTCCAAAAACTTGAGTAGCTATTTGTGCTACCACTGTAACATCGGCTCTAGGTACTGCATGATACAATGTTGCTAAATAAGATAAACCTCCAAATACGAAAAATATAGTTAATGCCAATAATTCAAGTACTACTTTTGCATTTTTTTGTGAAGGCTCCTTAAAATTAGGAATACCATTGCTAACTGCTTCTATACCTGTTAAAGCTGTGCATCCAGAAGCAAAGGCAGTTAAGAACAATCCTATACTCATATGGCCTGTCCCCTGTGGGATCGCATATTGAGCAACTGGAGTGTATCCAAACACATGAACTTTGATTATTCCATATAATATCATTCCAATAACTGCAAATATAAATATATACGTAGGCACTCCAAAAATTCTGGAAGACTCTCTTATTCCTCTAAGGTTTCCTATTGTCATAATTATTATAAGAAATATTGTTATCGAAACCCTGTGTGGAATTAGTGAAGGTACTGCCGAAGTTATTGCTGCAGTTCCCGCACAGGTACTAACTGCAACAGTAAGAACATAATCAATAGATAATGCTGCTCCTGCTACAAGACCTGGTACAGTTCCAAGATTATCTTTAGCTACTATATATGACCCACCACCATCTGGATAACTATCTATAGTTTGTCTATAAGAAAATACAAGTATAAACATTAAAGTCACTATGCACAAAGTTGCATAGAACATATACTTATATGACGCAGCTCCCATAGTAGATATTAAAATGAGCAAAATTGCCTCTCCAGCATATGCCACAGATGATATAGCATCACTAGACAAGATAGGCAGTCCCCAAAATACATTAAACTTTTCATTTTTCAATTCATCTGTTTTTAAAGTTTTTCCTATAAGGAATTTACCTAACTTTAACTCCATTTTTACACCTCTACAAAGTTATATTTTAATCTTTTTTAAATTATGGAATGATTATATATCATTCTATCTTTTTGTCATAGTTCTTATTCTTGCATTTTCGGTTTATTTTATTTTAAATTTGGTAGTTTTATTCAGATAAAATTTCTATTACGTTTGTTTTTTAATTAATGCTAGTCCTAGAATAAATATTGGTATATTAAAAATTATTTTAATATTCAAAATTATAGCTTTATTGAATATTTATTTCTCATTTAATCATTATTTATTTGTTATAAATCATAAACATCATATATATCTACTAAAATTATAAAATAAGACCAACTAGACTACTTCCAACGTTAAAATACTTTTTATAAAAAAAATGAAACTAAATTTGTATGAATTTTAACATAAATTTAGTTTCATTTTTTTAAATTATTATATTTTCTTTTTTATCGTTTCAACAATTAAATTTGTTAACTTTTTTTAAATTTAATAAATTACATTTTATACATAATATTCTCTTAGATGCCTTATCACATAAGATAAGTTTTATTACCTATTTTCTACTAAATTTAAAAGCATAGCTTCCTTTAAGTTTTCCACAACTTTCACATCTTCCAAATTTTCAAGTATCTTAAATGCAAAATGTATAGCTGTAGCCGGTCCCCTACTTGTTATAATATTACCATCCTGTACAACTATCTCTTTACTATAAAAAACATCTCCTAATTGATCTTCAAAACCTGGATAAGATGTAACATTTTTACCATTAAGTACTTCTGCTCTTCCAAGAACTATAGGTCCTGCACATATAGCTGCTACAATTTTGTTTTCTTTATTGAATTTTTTTACAAGTTCTATTACCTTTTCATCATCTCTTAAATTAGAAGCTCCAGGCATCCCTCCTGGAATAACCACTGCATCATATTTATCCACATCTACCTTTTCCAAGAGGTTATTAGCTTTTACGTGTATGCTGTGTGAGCCAAGAACTTCCTCTTCACTATCTATAGAACATGTTATACAGTGCACGCCGCCTCTTCTTAGTACATCCACTACTGTTAGTGCTTCTACTTCCTCAAATCCTTTTGCTAATAAGACTATGGCTTTTTTCATAAATCTATCAATCCCTTCTAACTTTTCACTACTTCCCTGATAACATTATAATTGTTATCACTGCTGCTTACAAACCCATCTACATTAGAATTAATTCCATCAAACTCCTTGAATTCTATAAATGCATTTTTTAATCTTTCTACAATTTCCTTATTTAATCTAGGATTTACAGCTATAGCGTCCTTTGGAATATCATCTGTTTTACTAATTATATTAATCTTACTTATATCAACTCCACTATTTTTTGCATTTTCCAGAGCTTCACTGTATGTTGCACCAGCATCTATCTCTCCTGCCAAAACCCCTTTTATAACATTATCATGACTGCCCATAAAATTGACTTTTTTAAATAATTGTTTTGGATTTAATCCATTAGTTTTTAATATATGTTTAGCATATAAATATCCTGATGCACTTTCTTTATCTACATAACCAAACTTTTTATCTTGTAAATCTTTAATGGTTTCTATACCACTATCTTTTCTTGTTATTATATATCCATTATAAGAAGTTTTTCCATTAATCTTAGGTGTAACTATAGGAATTACATTATTTTTCTTATGAGCGCTTACATAGGCAAAAGGCGAAAACCATCCAACATCTATAGTATTATTCTCTATGCCAGTTCCCAAGGCATCATAATCTTTTACAATAATAGCATTAGCTTTTAATCCTACATTTTTACATACCCTTTCTAATATAGGAATATACATAGTTTTTATATTTTTAGGCGAAGTGAAGGGATTTATTCCAAAAATTATTTCATTATCTTTTTTCATCTTAACAACTAAATTTTGAATGTAATCTGACGTATTACTTAACTCATTACAATAGTTTAGTAATTCTCTACTCTTACCTTCCTGTGCATCTATCATTTCTATAGAACCACAGGTTGAAGAATAGGTTTTTTCTATAGCAGTAGCTACCATATCAACTGCTGTCTGTATATTATTTGAGGTATTCATTTGTTCTGTAGACATATCCTTGAGATTTTTTACAGATTGTACATTATATTTCACTGTATCTTGTACCTTAGATAGTAATTGAAATGAATTCATAACAACATCTTGAAGACCATCTATTTCACCTTTAAATTTATTCATAGACGTATCTGATTGATCAATATCTTCAACTATTTCTTTAACAATTTCATCTATACTTACAACTGCTTTTTCTGTTTCATCGGATAATTTTCTTATTTCTTCAGCTACTACTGCAAATCCTTTTCCAGCTTCCCCTGCTCTAGCTGCTTCAATTGAAGCATTTAATGCTAATAAGTTTGTCTGATTAGATATTTCTTTTATATAACTTACAAAGTTATTTATCTTTTTAGAAGAATCCTGAAATTTTAAATTGTTCTTTGATAAATTTTCTATACCTTCAACTAACTTTGTTAAATAATCACCTATATTTTTAACATTTCCTTTGTTACTTTCTAATACATTAAAAGATTTTTTTGAGTTCTCTTCTATTGCTATAACATCATTATTAAGTTTTTGTGATATTTCTACAAATTCATTAATTCCAGCGTTTATTTCTTGTGTACTAGCGCTATTTTGTTCACTATATTTTTGAATTTCATGAGAAACATTAACTACTTTTAATAGAGTATCTACACTATCTTTACAAAGCCACAGTAATTGATGAATATCAAACCCTAAAGTTTGCCAACAGGAAAATAATTTTTCTAAATTTTTATCTTCATCATGTACATTGTCTTCTTTTAATGATGTTTTTGTTGTTTTTTTACTGGTATCTAATATATTAAGCATTAATATTACAATTAGAATGTCAACTAATGTTACTATCATAATATATTTAAATCCTAGATTTAGTAAAAAACATATAATTAAGTTAAAGAAAGCAATAGTTATTGCAATAAAAATACTTCTTGTCCATGTACTTTTCAAAACCATCACCCCTATTTTTCAATATTAATAAAGACCTGCTAAGGCTTCCTAAAGGAACCCTTAGCAGGTCTTTGCTTCATTCAAAGGTTGTTATTTAGCCCATCCCATAGATCTCTTTACAGCTTCATGCCATCCTTCTAATAATTTTCCTTTTTTGTCTTCTTCCATGCTAGGTTCAAAGCTTTTTGATAGAGCCCAGTTCTTAACTACATCATCTCTATTTTTCCAATATCCTACAGCAATACCAGCAAGATAAGCAGCTCCAAGTGCTGTAGTTTCAATTACTTCAGGTCTATCAACTTGTACACCCAATATATCTGATTGGAATTGCATTAAGAAATTGTTAGCACATGCTCCTCCATCTACTTTTAAAGCTTTAAGTTCTATACCTGAATCTTCTTGCATAGCTTTAAGTACATCATAAGTTTGATATGCAAGAGACTCTACTGTAGCTCTTATAAAATGCTCCTTTTTAGCACCTCTAGTTAATCCAACCATTGTACCTCTAGCATATTGATCCCAATATGGCGCACCTATTCCTACAAAAGCAGGAACTAAGTATACTCCATTAGTATCTTCTACTTCTGTACAATATTTTTCTGATTCTGGAGCAGACTTAATCATTCTAAGCTCATCTCTAAGCCATTGTATTGCAGCTCCTCCTATAAATATACTTCCTTCTAAAGCATATTCAACTTTTCCATCTATACCAACTGCTATAGTTGTTAATAATCCATTTTTAGATTCAACAGCTTTTTCTCCTGTATTCATAAGTAAGAAACATCCTGTACCATAAGTATTTTTAGCTGTTCCTGGTTTAAAGCATGTTTGTCCAAATAATGCAGCTTGCTGATCTCCTGCATCACCTGCTATCTTAATTGGTGCTCCAAATAATTTTTCATCAGTTTCGCCATATACACAGCTGGATGGTTTTACTTCTGGAAGCATGGATTCTGGTATATCTAAAATTTCCAATAATTCTTTGTCCCATTTTAATTCATGTATGTTAAATAGCATAGTTCTAGATGCATTTGTATAATCGGTTACATGGATTTTACCTTTTGTTAAATTCCACATAAGCCAAGTATCTATATTACCAAAAGCTAAATTTCCTGCTTCTGCTTCTTTTCTAGCACCTGGTACATTATCAAGTATCCATTTTACTTTTGTTCCTGAAAAATATGCATCTAAAATAAGACCAGTTTTTTCCTTTATAATTTTATCTACACCTTTAGCTTTTAATTCATCACAATATGAGGAAGTTCTTCTGCACTGCCAAACTATTGCATTATATATAGGTAATCCCGTTCTCTTATCCCATACTACTGTAGTTTCTCTTTGATTTGTAATACCTATAGCAGCTACATCATCTGCACTTATATTAGCTTTTAGTAAAGCTTCTGAAGCTACACTAAATTGAGTAGCCCATATTTCCATTGGATCATGCTCAACCCAGCCTGCTTCTGGATATATTTGTTTAAATTCTTTTTGAGACACACTTACAATTAAGCCCTTTTCATTAAATAATATACACCTTGAACTTGTAGTTCCTTGATCCAATGCCATTACATACTTTGCCATAATCCATTCCTCCTCAAATTTATATAAAATACTAACGTTTTTTATAATTTTCCCATTTAATAATATGAAACTTTTAGCACATTATAAATTCCATAACTGCGATGCAGTAGTTGATATAGCTACTGCACCTGCAGCTAATGATTCCATAACATCTTTTTTAGTTTTTATAAGTCCGCCTGCTATTATACAACTATTAGTTTCTTGTTGTATAACACTTATTATTTTACTTGCAACCCCAGGCATAACCTCTACTGCATTTGGTTTATTTTCATGAATATTTTTTATTCCTGTTTTTATGGAAAGTGAATCCATTATAAACACTCTCAGTATAGTATACAATCCTAATTGGTTGCCATATTTTATATTTGATGTCTTTGTACTTATAATACCTTGAGGATTCACATTTTCCTTTATATACCTTATTCCGGCAGAATCTCCTCTAAGGCCTTCAATTAAATCTACATGCACAAAAACCATTTTATTTTTTTCTTTTATTCGAGAACATATATTAGTTATAGTTAAAATGTCTCCATATAGTACAAATACAATGGAAGCCTTGCTCAATAAAGCCTTTTCTAAATCATGGTCATTTCTTATTGCTACTATTATTGGGTTTTCAATTAATATTTCTTTTAATCTCATATAACTTTAGGACTCCTTTGCTTATTTTCTATTTTTGTATATCTTAATTTTATCACTTTTAGTATTCCCTGCAAGTTAGAAAATTAAAAATCCCAAAGTTTTTAAAATTTAAAATACCATTTTAAATAGTATTGCTGCTACAATTCCTCCAATTATTGGTCCTACAACTGGAACCCATGAATATGACCAATCTGAATCACCTTTACCTGCTATAGGTAGTATAGCATGTGCTATTCTTGGTCCTAGATCTCTTGCTGGGTTCATAGCATATCCTGTTGGTCCACCAAGTGATGCACCTAAGCCCCAGATCAATGCAGTTACAATAATTGTTCCAATGCCATCTACTGATTTTACTGTACTCATTCCTAAAATTACAAATACAAGTACAAATGTAGCAATTGCCTCTGTTAAAACATTCGCTGGTAAATTTCTTATTGCAGGAGCTGTAGCAAATACACCTAATTTTCCAGCCTTATCCTCTGTTTCTGCCCAGTGTGGTAAATAAGCTAACCAAACTATAGCAGCTCCAACTATGGCACCTAACATTTGGGCTATAATATATCCACCTATTTCTGCTGCTGGAAATTTTCCTGCGATAGCTAATCCTATTGTTACTGCTGGATTAAAATGAGCTCCACTGATACCTCCAAAAATATATGCGGGTATTCCAACTCCAAAAGCCCATCCAGCTGTTATAAGTATCCACCCTCCATTTTGTCCTTTACTCTTGGCTAATGTACAGTTTGCACATACACCGCCTCCTAGAATAATTAGAATCATTGTTCCTAAAAATTCAGCCATTACATGTGACATAACATCCTACCCCCTATAAATTTTTTGTCCGGCTTGTAACCGGTTACAAGCTAGCTTGAATAAAATATCCATTTTATAAAATAAATACCAATGTATATGGAAACAAAAAGAGCCGACTCTAAAACAAGTCTAATATAGACCTATTCTAAAGCGGCTCTCTCAATCTCTGCCACAATCAATCATTACTTTATAAAATAGCTTATATTAATAATAGCACATATAGATGAATATATCAATATTTTTTAAAAGTTCAAATTAGATGAATTTGTTTATATATTGACATTTTTTTCACTATTTTCTTGCATATTTTATTCCTTTATCTATCATATTTTTCCATAACAATACTTAAACTAAACCTTGTTGAGTTTTTACTTCTTTTATGTAATCTTCTATTTCCAGTATTGTTATGCACTTTCCTCTTCCTGCTCTATTTTGAAGTTTAACATCATTAACATTAACCTCTGTTACAATACTTTGTGAAGATTTTAATATAAATCTTGTATTTAACCATTTTTTACAATTTAAAATTTCTGAATAAACAACTTCATCATCTTCTTTTAAACTTATGCCAGTAACACCAGAAGCTACTTTTCCCATTGCATTTATAGTATCACTTTGGAATCTTATGCACATAGCCCTTTTTGTTACCATGATTATCTCTTCTTCAGTATCCTTTGATAACTGAACATTTATTAAAATATCTTTATCACTTTTAAATTTATAAGCTATGGTAGAAAAATAATCTCCTTCAAATTCCTTCAAGGATGTTTTCTTAACCATACCCTTCTTTGTAAAAAAGTATATATTGCCATCATCAAAATCTTTCACAGATATAATGTTAACAATATTATCTTTATCTATGTCATCCCATATATCCTTTATACTTATTCCCTGTTCTCCAACATTCTGTAACATGAAGGCTGGTGTAGAAAATACACTTCCATCCTTTGAAAAAATCAAAATTTTACTTTTTGAATCTGTACTTACACTTAAAGGCTTACTACTCATTCTATTTCTATCACTGCTCTTAATTATTCCAAATCTATTTATACTTAAAGTAAATGTTTTAAACGCAAATTCCGCAGTAAAATCTATATTTATTATCCTATCCTTAGGACTCAAATTTACTAATTGCAGCCCCATTATATTTCTATCTGACTCTTCTATTTTAGGTTCTTCGACCACAAATTTAAGTTCTTTCTCTGTTTCAATGTTTATAAAGGTCTCTTTCCTATCCTTTGCTGCAATAATAACTTTTATAACTCTTTCTTCATTTTTTAACTTTAACGCCATAATCTTAGTGTAATTAGTATTGAATTTATCTATACCTGTCTTTTTTACAATTCCCTTGTCAGTAAAGAAAATTAAATTCTGAGACTCCATAAAATCATTTGCAGAATAAACTGCCACAATATTTTCTTCACTTACATCTAGCGTTTTTATTATACTTTCTATTCTTTCTCCTTTATCCTTCCACTTAAACTCTGGAATATTTATACCTTTGCTTTGATACATATTTCCTTTATCAGTAAAAAACATTAAAGTACTTTTAGTATTTGAATTAATTAGGAATTTATTAAAATCTCCTTCTCTATACTCTATGTCTCCTACTTCAGCATTAATTCTGTTGTAAGTTTTTAATGGTATCCTTTTAATGAATCCTTCATTAGACATAGTTATAACTATGTCTTCTTCTACTATAAGTTCCTCTAAATTTATTTTAGCCTCATCATCATTTTCAACTATTGTAGTTTTTCTATGATCGCCATATTTTTCTCTTATTTCTATAAGCTCTTTTTTTATTATTTTTAAAAGCTCCTTTTCGCTGGAAAGTATTTTATTTAATCTCTTTATTTCTTTTTCAAGTTCTTTATGTTCTTTTTCAAAGGCTACAATTTCAAGTCCTGTAAGTCTATACAGCATAAGTTCTAATATAGCTTCAGACTGAACTTCTGTAAAACCAAAACCTTCCATTAAATTTTTTCCTGCATCCTTTTTTGATTTAGAACTTCTTATAACTTTAATAATCTCATCCATTATGCCTATAGCTTTTATAAAACCTTCAACTATATGAAATCTTTTAGATGCTATTTCCATTTCTCTTTCAGTTCTTCTTCTTACTACATCTTTTTGATGTTCTATGTAGTGATAGAGTATGCTTTTTAACCCCAAAGTTTGAGGTTTTCCTTTTGCTAAAGCTACCATATTAAATGAAATATTGCATTGCATATCTGTTCTCTTGAAGAGATATTTCAATACTTTGTCTACTGTTTCTTCATCAGAAGACTTTTTAAATTCTATTACAGCTCTAACTCCTGTTCTATCTGACTCATCTCTTATATCAGAAATAGCCTCTAAAGCTTTTGAATGTTTTTTATCTGCTGTCATTTCAGATATAGTTTGAAGTAATTTTGCTTTACTTCTTCTATAAGGGAATTCTGTTATAACAATACCTAGTCTTCCACTTTCTAACCTTTCTATAGAAGTTTTAGCTCTTAATGTAACTCTACCTTCTCCTGTTTCATAAGCAGATAGAAGAGATTTCTTTCCTATTATAATTCCACCTGTAGGCAAATCAGGTCCTTTTATGTATTCCATAAGTTCTTTTGTATCTATATCTGATTTATCAATGTATGCAATAGTTGCATCTATTACTTCTTTTAAATTATGTGGTGGTATATTGGTAGCAAGTCCTACAGCTATTCCGAAGGCTCCATTTACCAAAAGATTTGGATACCTAGCTGGAAGTACTTCTGGTTCTTTTTCAGAAGCAGAATAGTTATCCACCATATCTACTACACCTTTATCTATATCCCTTATTAGCTCCATAGCAATTGGAGTAAGTCTTGCCTCAGTATAACGCATAGCAGCAGCATTATCTCCATCCTGACTTCCCCAATTACCATGACCATCTATAAGTGGTTTTCTAGTAGTAAAATTTTGAGCCAGTATTACCATAGCATCATACACGGATGTATCACCATGAGGATGATATTTACCAAGTATGTCTCCTACTATTCTAGCTGATTTATAATAAGGCTTATCTGGAAAAGCCTTAAGCATATATGAACCATACAGTATTCTTCTATGTACAGGTTTAAGTCCATCACGTACATCAGGAAGAGCCCTATCCTTAGCTACTTCTACAGCATAGGGCAAATAGTTCTCTGGCATAGCTTCTTCTATAGAAACTTTTATTATATTGTTATCTATTGGAATTGTTGTTTTCTTAGACATCAATTACCTCCTAATGTGAGTTTTTAGTATAGTTTAATCGTTAAATACAGCGTACTTGTACATATAATTTTTTCTAGGAGCAACCACATCCCCCATAAGCAGTGATACCATTTTTTCTGCTTTTGCAGCATCCTCTATTGTTATCTGCTGAAGAGTTCTAGTTTCAGGATTTAATGTTGTTTCCCAAAGTTGATCTGGATTCATTTCTCCAAGTCCTTTATATCTTTGTATTAAAGCACCTTTTCCTACTTGTTTTTTTTCTTTTTCTAATTCTTCATCACTATAAGCATATCTAACTATTTCCTTGTTCTTATTCTGTTTATATACCTTATATAGAGGAGGAAGTGCTATATAGAGATGACCATTAGATATTATCTGTCTCATATACCTATATATATATGTCATCCATAAAGTTCTTATATGATATCCATCTACATCAGCATCTGACATTATTATTATTTTATTATATTTAAGATCTTGTTCTTTATAATTTTGTAGAACTCCTGTACCTATTGCAGTATTGAATATTTTTAACTCTTCACTTCCAAGTACATTTTCTAACTTTTGTTTTTCAGTATTCATTATCTTACCTTTAGAAGGCATTATAGTTTGAAATCTTCTATCTCTAGCTTGCTTAGCAGATCCACCGGCTGAATCTCCCTCCACAACTATGAATTCACTAAAAGAAGGGTCCTTTAATGTACAAACTGCTATTTTTCCAGCAAGTGGAGCAGTTCCTTTACCTATCTTTTTCTTTTCTGCTTCATTTATCTTTTTTATTTTTTCACGTCTTGCAGCTGCATCTATAGCATTATTAATAATCGAAGTAGCTGTATCCTTGTTATCCTCTATCCATTCAGAAAACTTGGTATAAGACAAATCATTCATCATCGTATAAGCTTCAGTATTACCAAGCTTTGTTTTTGTTTGTCCTTCAAATATAGGATTAGTTATTTTTATCCTAACTATAGCAGTCATTCCTTCTCTTAAGTCATCGCCTTCAAATTCTTTATCCTTTTCTTTTAATAGATTTAGTTTTTTGGTCCATTCCTTAAAAGCTCTTGTCATTCCTGCCTTAAATCCACTTTCATGAGTTCCTGATTCTGTAGTTGGAATGTTATTTACATAACTTGCTATATACTCTGTTGTAGAATCTGTAAATTGAATACAAACTTCGCTGTACATACTTATATTATTTACTTCTCTTTCTCCTTCGAAAAGTATTGGTGGAGTATGCAGCGCTGTCTTACTTTCATTTAAATATTCTATAAAATCTAAAAGACCTCTTTCTGAATGGTATTCCTTTTCTACCACTTCATCTTCTCTTTTATCAATAATTTTTAATGTTATACCTTTATTTTGAAAAGCCAATTCCTGAAGTCTTTCATCTATTACATCAAACTTAAATTCTGTATTGGAAAATACATCTTTATCTGGCAAAAAGGTTACCTTCGTTCCAGTTTCTTGCGAATTTCCTGTTACCTTTAGTGCAGTTACTGGAGTTCCTGGCATTTCTCTTTTTAAAGATTTATCATAAGCATATTCAAATCTTTGGGTGTATATATGACCATTTTGCTTTATCTCCACTACTACCCACTTTGAAAGTGCATTAACTACTGCAGCACCAACGCCATGAAGTCCTCCAGAAGTTTTATAAACATCATTATTAAACTTACCGCCAGTATGAAGCTCTGTAAATACCATTTCTACACCAGACTTTTTCTTCACTGGGTGTATTCCCGTAGGTATTCCTCTACCATTATCTATAATAGTTACACTTTTATCTTTATTTAAAATTACTATAGCCTTGTCTCCAAAGCCATTGGATATTTCATCTATAGAATTGTCTAAAATCTCCCATATACAATGATGAAGTCCTTTACTTCCCGTAGAACCTATGTACATACCAGGTCTAACCCTAACTGGTTCTAACTTTTCTAGAGAAGTCAAGGCAGTAACATCATAAACCTGTACTTTTTCCTCTCTTTGTTCCATTCCTATCCTCCATAATTTTATTCTTAATAGTATACATTTTATCAAAAACTTAAAATAAAAACAAATGTTCTTATTTGTTTTGCAAAATTCATATATTGACTTATTATACAACAGCATTTTTGTTTTAACAACGCCATTAGCACATTGTTTTTCATAATATCTATACACGTATTCTGTTATATATCAGTTTTTTTTGCATAATAAAGGATACCTTCCTTATAGAAAGTATCCGATTTATTATACTCTTAATGTAAAAATTGTTCAATTATTATGTTAGCGTTTTAAAACAATATAATGCTCTATTTCAGAACACATTATGTGGTATTTTTGAATTTTTCTATATAAAGTATTTCTTCCAATTCCCATAGCTTTAGCTGCTAAGGTTATATTTCCCCTAAATTTATGAAGCACATTGATTATATGATTTTTCTCTAAAAGTTCAAGGTTCATATTGCCAATCTGAGTATTCTGTTTAAAAACTGTATTTTCTATATTTATTTCGTAAACCTTAGAATAACAAAATTCTTCAGGTAATTTTTCCGTATTTACAGTAAGCTCAATAACATTTTCTAATTCTCTTACATTTCCTGTCCATTCGTATTGCTTCAAATTTTCCATAGAATTTTCATCAATATCAACTATTTTCTTATTAAGTCTTTTGCTAGATTTTTTCATATAATATTCCACCAAGAGAGGCACATCTTCTTTCCTATCTCTCAGTGATGGTATGTGGATCGGTAGTACATTAAGTCTATAAAATAAATCTTTTCTAAATCTTCCTTTCGATACTTCTTCTTTAAGATCTTTATTAGTTGCTGCAATGATTCTTACATTTAGAAGAATTTGCTTACAACCTCCAATTCTGTTAATTATACCTTCTTCCATAACTCTTAGAAGGCTTACTTGCATATCTAATGGCATCTCACCAATCTCATCAAGAAATATAGTTCCTCCTTCTGCCATTTCAAACTTACCTGCATTACCTCCTTTTTTAGCACCAGTAAATGCTCCATCTTCATATCCGAATAACTCCAATTCAATAAGATTAGATGGTAATGCTCCACAATTTATTGCAATAAAAGGCATATCTTTTCTCTGACTATAATTGTGTATAGCTTGAGCAAAAATTTCTTTTCCTGTGCCACTTTCCCCAGTAATTAGTATTGTTGAAGTACTATCTGATATTTTTTTAGCATATTTAATAGTATTTGTAATTTTTTTACTTTTACCTATGATTTTATCAAAAGTATATATAGCTTGATTATTTAGTAACCTTTTAGCAAGTTTTCGCTCCTTTTTTATAGCATTATAATTTTTAAATTCAAGTATTTTTTCAATAGCATTAGCTGATGCAACCACCATCCCAAGCGTGTGTGGATTAACACACTCACTATATCCAGTCAAATCCAGTACCCCCATCACTTCCCCTGATCCATTTCTTATTGGTGCTGCGGAACATGTCCATTTACGGTAAGAATTTAAAAAATGATCTTCTCCAGATATTTGAACAGGTAGATTATTCATAAGCGCTATACTCATAGCATTAGTTCCTATGCTTTCCTCATTCATATATGCTCCTGGGAACACTTTTAATTTAAATACCTCCCTAAGTATATCTTCATCTCCTATTACATTTAATATGCATCCTTCCATATCTGTTAATATCCAGAGGCATTTTGTGTTTTTGGTAAAGTCATACATTCCATTCATAAAAAGTGATGTATTCACAATTAATTTCTTGCTTTCTTCCAACTTTTTTTGTAATTCTTGAGATGTAATTATTTTTCTATTGAGAACTCTATTCTTTTTTATTCCAAGAGCTTCACATCTTTTATGAGATTCTAATATCATTTTTTTTTGTTCATCTTTATTAAATTTTCTCATATCACTTATCACTTCACCTATACCTCTCAATTTATTCCTGATCACCCATTTGTTTTTATACTAAAACTTTCTTGTTCTTTTAAATAATATTTAAAATGTTTACTTGATAATGATAAAAAAATCTCAAAAATGATATAATTACTATTTCATTTTTGAGATTTAATTTTATAATATTGTATATTTATTATGAAATTCCTCTTTTTATCATCATAGTAATACTCCCAAAGTAAGCAACCATATGAAAATCATAGATTTGATTCTTCACTTGTCTACTTAGAATTCTACTTTCTCTCCAGTAAATGTGCACTGGAATAATTTCTTCATCTCTGCTTCAGTTATGGCTCTTGGATTTGATCCAGTACATGCATCTCCCATGGCATTATGTGCTATAAAGTCAAGATTTGCATTGAAATCTGCTTCTTTTATTCCATAATCCTTTAATGTTTGAGGTATATTCATTTTCTTATTTAAAGTTTTTACAAAATCAGTTAAATCATCTATTAACTCATCTTTTGTTTTCCCATTAAATCCTAAAGCTTTAGCTATATTTGCATATCTATCTCCACATGACTTTTTATTAAAATCAATTACATAAGGAAGGAATATAGCATTGGCACATCCGTGTGGTATGTGGAATACTGCACCTGTTTTATGTGCCATACTGTGTGCTATTCCAAGTAATGCATTTGAAAATGCCATTCCAGCTAAACACTGAGCCACATGCATTTCACCTCTTGCTTCTTTATCTCCTTCATAAGATTTTATTAAAAATTCTTGTATCATAGTTATTGCTTGTATGGCAAGCGGATCTGAAATATAGGATCTTGAGCTTGCTACATAGGCTTCTATAGCATGAGTTAAAGCATCCATACCTGTATGAGCTGTTAATTTTGGTGGCATTGTTTGTGCAAGAGCTGGATCTACTATGGCTATATCTGGTGTCAAGTTAAAATCAGCTAAAGGATATTTTATCTTAGCTTTATAATCAGTTATTACTGAAAAAGCAGTAACTTCTGTAGCTGTTCCGCTTGTGGATGCTATTGCTACAAATTTAGCTTTTTGTCTTAAATCTGGTATTCCAAAAGGAATAACAGCCTTCTCAAAAGTAAAATCAGGATACTCATAGAATATCCACATAGCTTTAGCTGCATCTATTGGTGATCCTCCACCTATAGCTACTATCAAATCTGGCTGAAATTCTCTCATAACCTTTGCACCATTCATAACAGTTTCAACTGATGGGTCTGGTTCAACGCCTTCTATTAATTTAATTTTGATTCCTGCTTCTTTTAAATACTCTTCAACTTTTTGAAGAAAGCCAAACTTTTTCATTGACCCTCCACCAACAACAACAACAGCTTTTTTACCCTTTAACGTTTTTAAGGTTTCTAAAGAATTTTCTCCAAAATAAATATCTCTTGGCAATGTGAATCTTGACATTTTTATACCCCCTAATATAATTTATTTAAATACTTGCTTTTAATAACTTTGAACTTCAGTGACATATAAAAATCACCAAAACAAAATGTTATTAATAGATCCTCCACATATATGATTAGCAAAATCCATTCCAATAATATACTTAATTGTAATTAATGTTATACTTTTTAATAATCTTCCTCATACCACCCTAGGTAAATAAACCTCTCTAAAGTTTTCTATCTGTGTTCCATATATTTTGTTTAAGTTCTGACAATTCTGATAATACTAATTGAAATAATAAATAACGTTCAAAAAAGAACCATTATCCTACATTATTAGTGCTCAAAAATAGTACAGTGTTCCATTTTAGAACACCTATGTTATCGTATTTCCTTAATAAGCAAAAACATATAGAAGGTGAAAGAGATATACACAACATATATCTCTTTCACTTTGCAAATTGTATTAAATTACTATTTTATTTCTATATTATATTTTTTTATTTTACTATATAAAGTATTTCTTCTTATACCTAATGCTTCTGCTGAACGAGTAATATTTCCTTTAAACTTTTTTAATACTTTAATTAAATGTTCCTTTTCTGCAAAGTCCAACTTTAGTGAATCCTCACTGATATTTATCAATACCTCATTATAGCAGTTTCCATTTTGAAAATAACCTGCAGGTATAGATTCAGTATTTATAATTAATTCAACAACATTTTCTAGTTCTCTTATATTGCCCGGCCAATTATAATTAATAATTTCTTTTAACCATTCCTCTGATATAGAAGGTTCTTTCTTTTCTAACCTTTTTGATATATTCTTAGCCAAATATTTAATCATAAGCGGTATATCCCCTTTTCTTTCTCTTAAAGGAGGTAAAAATAATGGTAATACATTAAGTCTATAATATAAATCTTTTCTAAACCTTCCAAGTTCCACTTCTTTCTTTAAATCCCTATTTGTAGCAGCTATTATTCTTACATCTACAGGTATAGATTTTGAACTTCCAATCTTTGTTATCACACCTTCTTGTACAACTCTTAAAAGTTTTGTTTGCATATCAAGAGGCATTTCTCCTATTTCATCCAGCATTATAGTTCCACCATCTGCCAATTCAAACTTTCCACGATTACCGCCTTTCTTGGCACCTGTAAAAGCCCCTTCCTCATATCCAAAAAGTTCAGATTCTATAAGCTGCTTTGGAATTGCTCCACAATTTAAAGCTATAAAAGGTCCATCAACTCTGCTACTATAATTATGAATGGATTGTGCAAATACCTCTTTCCCAGTTCCACTTTCTCCCATTATAAGTATAGTTGATTTGCTATCTGAAATTTTCTTAGCATATTCTACAACTTTTATAAAATTCTTGTCTTGTCCAATTACCTTATCAAAAGTATAATAAGCCTGACCATTGTTTTTCCTCTTTATTTTTTTAACTTCTTCAAAAACATAGACTATTTCAATATCATCCTCTTCACAATTATATATTGAACTAACCATTAAATTACATCTAAAATTATTTCTTAATGTCCTTATATTTACCTCTCGTGAAAAACTTTCACCTAGATATATAGCTTTTCTTATTTCATCCCAATTTTCCACAAGTTCATTCATTTCGTATACCTTTAATTTATTGACACTGTTACTTCCAAACATATCTAATGCCTTATTATTACAAATCTTTATTTTTCCATTCATATCGGATGTTATTATAGCAACAGGAATAGAATTAAATAAGTTTTTTATATGCTTATTGTTTATATTTTGTATTTTATTATATTCTTTTACCTTCAGCATCTCTTCTATAGCATTAGAAGCAGCTATAACCATTCCTAATGTATGTGAATGTACGCATTCAATATACCCAGTAAGATTTAAAACACCTATAAGTTTTCCATGACTATCTTTTATAGGTGCTGCTGAACAAGTCCATTTATGATATGCTTCTATAAAATGATCTCTTCCTGATACTTGAATTGGCCCTTTACTATTTATAACCATACTCATAGCATTAGTCCCAATATTTTCTTCATCCATGAAAGCTCCAGGTATCATTTTTAAAGAGAATGCTTGTGAAAGTATCTTTTCATCACCTATAGCATTTAGTATACATCCTTCCCCATCTGTAAGCAGCATAAAAAAATTAAATCCTTTTACAAAATTAATTAATTGTTCCATGTATGGTGCTGCAGTTACTATTAAATTCCTATTATCTGCAAATCTTCTCTGCAGCTCTCCTTCAGATATAATTTTTCTACTATAAACTTGATGTAAATCAATGCTAAATCTTTCACATCTCTCATGTGAAAGTTCTATATCTGACTTAGAAGTAAGTATATTCATTATAATCCCTCCATTATAACTATGATAACTGTCTCCATTTCCACTTTTGATTTTCTATATCCCAAGAAAATTCATTTATGCAGCCATAGTTTTGCTCTATATCAAACATACATTTCAGCGGTAATGATAAAATAGTGCTTATTATTACTCTGTTGACTCCTGCATGAGCAATTATAAGTATATTTCCATGTGTATTTTTTATAATGGATTCCAAAACAGGTTTAACCCTTTCTCTAACATTATTAAAACTTTCTCCGCATTCAGGTACAAAACTATCTATATTTTTCCCCCTTTCTTTAAATTGCTCTGGAAAATAACTTTTTATATAATCAAAGGTTTTGCCTTCCCACTTACCCATATTTATTTCCATTAATTCTTTAAGCAAAACTTTTTCAACATTCCTGTTTTGCAAAATTATATTTGCTGTTTCAACACACCTTACTAATGGACTTAAATATGCTTTTTCCAGCTGTATGGTATAAAGAATTTCTTTAAGTTTTTTTGCTTGCAATATCCCCTCTTTATTTAGTGGTACATCTGAGATTCCGATATAGCGTTTCTCATTACCTATATCTATTTTTCCATGCCTTACTAAATAAATTTTTCTACTCATAATTTAATAACTCTTTAGTATATAAATAAAATTTTTCCCCTGTTAACTTTACTATCTTTTCTTGAATTTTTTCGGCATCCTCAAATCTTTTTTCCACCTTTTTTAAAGCCAGGTTATCCTCGCAAAACTTCATTGAATATTCAGAAAACCTTTCCTGGAGTTCTACATATCTGTCCTCTTTTACAAGCTTATCTGCTAAGTATAATATCTCATTTTCCGTAATTTCACTATTTTCATGTACTTCAATATCCATATGAGTTGATATTATCTTTCCAACATGTTCATAGCCTAAATCTTTCACTATTTTTGCTCCTGCCACTGCGTGATCTTTTTCACTTCTAGCTAAATCATGCAAAAGTGCTGAAGCTCTCACGACATTTCTATTGAAATTGCATCCTCTTTCATTTAACTTTTTTAAAATTTTCAAAGCAATTTTTTCTACTTCTTCACAATGTCTTATTATATTATAAGGTACATCATATAAGCCTAAAATGCAATAACATTCTTCTATAGTTGGCGAATTAAAATTAAAATATTCTCTTAATTTTTCATAATCTTCTCTAGTATCCATATCCATTAATATACTTTTGTCACAAACGGGAATATTTATAGAATCTCTTTTATACTTTTCTAATACTCTCTTAAGTCCTCCCTCTCCATCACTATTTATTATCTCATCCTTATATTTTGGGTGTATAAGAGGAGGATGTCCTAATTCAAATTTAAAACTAGGATATATAATTCCCTTATTACATTTCAAATACTCACGTTTCAACTTTTCTATTGTGTGTTTTTTTACAAGCGGTATATCAACAGGGAGCATAAAAAATCCATCAATTGTATCATCTAAAGCTTTTACTCCTGTTACTATGGAAGAAAACATGCCTTCCGAATAATTTTCATTTTTTACACATTTAACTCCTGAATCCTTTAAGGTTTCTATTATTTCATTTGCTCTATGGCCTACTACTACTATAATATTATTAATTCCTGATGCTTTAAGAGTATTAACAACATTTTCTACTGCAGTATACTCTCCAAACTTTAAAAGGGGTTTAAACCCCTTCATTCTGGAAGAATATCCTGCAGATATAACTATAGCTCCAAAATTATCTTTTTTCATTTAGTGGCCCTCTTTTAACTTTAATTAATTCTGCAACAATACTTACTGCTATTTCTTCAGGGGTTTGAGCAAATATGGAAACACCTATAGGACTATATACCTTTTTTAAATCCTCTGAAGTATATCCTTCACTTAGAAGGCTGTTATAAACAAATTCTCTCTTTTTCTTACTTCCTATCATCCCTATATATTTAGCATCAGTTTTTAATACTTGTGCTAACACATCTTTATCATATGCATGTCCTCTTGTAACTATTATAATATAACTATTACTATTCACTTTTATATGTTCTAGAATATTTTCAAATGAAGAAACTACCATCACCTCTTCAACAGTTTTAAATCTTTCTCTATTTGCAAATTCATCTCTATCATCTATAACAACAGTTTTAAAATCCAACATATTAGTTATCTGTGCAATTTTTTGCGATACATGTCCAGCTCCTATTATATATATAACTTCATTGTTTAAAATAGGCTCTATTAAATACTGTTCTCCTTCTAAATTGACGTTTTTCATGACAATATTTTTAAAATTTTCTCTTAATTCCCTACATATCAACTGAACTGTATCATCTTCTTCTCCATAAAATGATGATTCACTGCAAATCCATTTATTTATTTTCCTTACACTGCTGTCTTCTTTAGGTATTTTGGTTATAATTACAAAATTAGCACCCTTCATTTTAAGTTGAAATGCATTTTTATATATATCCACCATTTTACTATCATTATAATCTACATACTCTAAAAGCAGCTTAAGATTTCCTCCACAAGCTGCTCCTAATGCTGCAGCTCCTTCATTAGTTAACGAAAAACTTTTAACCATGGAAACTCCATCTTGAAAAACTTTTGAGGATAGTTTTATGGCCATAGCCTCAAATATACCTCCACCTATAGTGCCTACAATTGAAAAGTCTCTTTTTATAATCATCTTTGCACCTTCTTCTCTAGGTGCAGACCCATGCTTTTCTAAAATAGTAGCTAATACAAAATCTTCTTTATTATCTATGAGTTCAATCATAGTTTCGTATATGTCTTTCATAGTTATCCATCCCTCCTGCAATCACATATTTTCCGTTTTACCATACTATTCTTCACCTCAGTTGTTTCTTTCAAGTATCTTATAGAAACATCTAAATTCTCTTCATTAAACTTTTTATTTGCTGAAACAAGTTCTTTTATACTGTCCTTAATAAATTTTTCTATTTTATAAAAATCTTCTTCTTTTTTTGCAGCAATATCTATACATATTAAGTCTCCCTTTTCAATACATGCTTTGTAATTTATTACCTCTTCTAAAGATAAAATTATTTCATCTAAATCCTTCATATATATAAATTCATTTTCACCTATTTTAATTCTATTTTCTATCCTTCCAAGAGATCTGCTCATAGTTTTTAAAAAAGTACCACAAGCACAACTGCTTATATTAAAACGTGCTATATCTCCAGTTTTATATCTTATTAAAGACATTCCTTCTCTTGTAAGTGTAGTAAATACTATCTCACCATATTCTCCATCTTTTACTACCTCACCTGTATAAGGATTTACTATTTCGAAATATAAATCCTTTTCTCTCATATGATATCCATTTAAGGCTTCACATTCTACACCACCACCATAACCCATTTCTGTCATGCCATAGTGTGTAAAAACTTTACATTGAAACTTATTTGTAATTTCTCTTATTAAAGTTTCTGGTACATAATCCGTACTTAAGAGAATTTTTCTTATATTATCTTTAAAAATTTCACTTTCCATCCTTGAAAAATGGAGAACCTGTATCGGGATTCCCACTATACAAGTTATTTCTTTATTCTTTATAAACTCTGCAGCATCTTTTAGATCTGAGAGCATACCATATACATAACACCCTATATTTATTTCATTTAAAGCCTTTTTTAGCAAATCACCTATACTGCCATAACTATTACCAGGCAAAAGAACAAGTACTCTATCATTTTCATTTACTAGAGATCTCATTCCATGCTTAAAAAATTCAACTGTAAGCTTTAAATCATTTTCAGTAAAATATATTCTTTTTTCTTCTCCACTTGTCCCTGAACTTTTTAATGTAACTATTCTAGAAATGTCTCTTTGAGGTACACATAAAAACTTATTAGAAAATTCTCTTATATATTCAGGTAGTGTAAAAGGAATTTTTTCAAAATCTTTAAATGATTTTATATCAGCTTCATCAATATCTTTAAAATGTTCACTATAAAATTCACTATGTTTTTTCACATACTTTATAGCTTCTTTTATTTTATTCAATTGATATTCTTGTAAATCCTCTCTATTTCTTTCTTTTATCCCTGTTTCATTTAGTATCCATGCTTCAAGTGGTGTCAGCTTCATTTTGCGTCCTCCATATTAACCTTGCAATTTCTATAAATGTAATTTCCTTTTGCATCCGTAATATTATACATACAAAATGGTATAAGTTTTCCTTCACTATTCACTACATGAATGCAGCAATCCTTAATTCTTTCTAAATCCACATTCCATACATCTTGAAAAGCCATACCAGATATACTAAAAGAATAATTTCTTATACTATACAATATTTCATCCCAGCTGCTTACTTTATTAGATTTTATTTTTATATTTGAATCAGATGCTTTTCTAAAAGACCAACTTCGTGAAACAAATTCCTTTGCCTTTTTTGCACCTTCTTCTGCTTTTTCACTTGTACAGCAGCAGCTGCTTTTATTATTTGTAACATTTATTAATTCATTTTTATTTTTATATATATAATTACCATGAAAAGAACATAATGCATTTTCACATCCCGGCGGTTTCATACTATCAATTTTAACCTTACCTTCTGTCTGCTTTTCTATATTTTCCATAATTTCAGGAAGTGTAATCCTCTGTTCGTCCTTAGGAATAGCTGGTACCCTTCCAAAATAACTCACGGGTTGAAAATGCACTCCTCTTACTGTAGGTATATTATTCAAAGCAAAATTTATAATTTCTCCTATATTATCTACATTTACTTCAGGAACTATGGTAGGTACCAATACTACACCTATATCATACTTTTTACAGTTTTCTATTGCTTTTATTTTTATATCTAAAAGTTCTGATCCTCTCAATTTGTCATATATTAAATTATTTGTACCATCAAACTGCAAAAATATTGAACTAAGTCCCGATTCTTTTAACTTCTTAACATAATCCTCATCTTGTGCTATACGTATGCCATTAGTATTTACTTGTATGAATTTAAAACCTAAATTTATTCCAAGCTCTATTATTTCAGGCAAATCATCCCTTAATGTAGGTTCTCCCCCTGATATTTGTATATTGCATACACCTGAAGCTTCTAATATCCTTTCATACATAAATCTTATTTTTTCTATAGGCACATCTTTTTCCTTATCTGAATAAGAATCTGCAAAACAAAATTTGCATTTTAAATTACACCTTTCAGTTACCTCTATTAAAGCTGTGCAAGTATGCTGCCTATGTTCACTGCAGAGACCACAGTCAAAAGGACATCCTTTTTCAACCTTAGTATAGGGCTTTTTTATATAAGCTCTTTCTTTATTTCTAATCCAGCTTTCCATTGGAATACTTCCCTTCCACAAAATAGTTTTAAAACTACCATGGTCTGAGCAGTACTTTTCCATGTAAACTTTATTATCATCTAAAACCTTTTCTGCTTCTATTTTTTTTAAACAAATGGGACATAAACTTTCTGTTCTAGAAATTATATTTTTCATATATCTTCTCGATCCCCAAATTCATAACCATATTTAAATATTATCTGTTGAACTTTTTCATAACTTTTCATTAGTATGTCCCCACATTTTACAGGATAACTTACGTTTCCGCTGTCATCAGTTATTTTTTGTATTCCTATTATGTCTCTGCATTCTGTACTTTCAAATTCCTCTTGAAACCAGTCTATATATTCACTTAACATGGATTGAAAATTTTCTTTGCGATATTCTGTAGCCTCACCTTTTCCAGCATAAAGTCCTATAACAGCTATAGCTCCAGTTAAAACGCCGCAGGTTTTGTTATCAGCTCCTATACCTCCGCAAAGGCCATTTAAAGCTCTTATTAAATCTGGATTTTCTTTTTCTTCATCCTCTAGTGCTAATTTAAGCATTATTTGAGTGCAGCAAAAGCCGCTGGAAGCCAATTTATATATACGAAAAGCAGTATCATTCATAACATTCATCCACCTTTCTTGCTATCATTATAAAATATCCTGGTTTACAATTCTTTAATAAACTTTGAAATTCTTGTCCATCTATAGAACACTGTGCAGCCTTATTCCAGAAAATACTCATGGAACCGTAAGAAAATATAGTTTTAACCATAAGTGCTTTTAACGTCTCGCTGCAATCTTCCAAAAGCATTATTTCAAATCCAGCTTTTTCTATCCTTTCTCTAAGTAATTTTAAATTATGCAAACTTCTCATACAGCTGTTAACTGAAATTCCTTGAAGTTCATCAATGAATTCAGTTTTTTTAGCATATACATCCGTGGCAATAAACCATCCTCCAATTTTTAATACCCTAAATACTTCACTTATTACATCATCCAAATTTTCCATAAGGGAAAGTGTACATTCCGCAAAAACTCCCTGAAACTTTTCATTTTCAAAAGGAATTTGTTCCCCTCTTCCCCTTACAAAATTTAAATGTCCATAATTTTTTTTCCCTATATCTATTAATTTTTCAGAAGGATCTATTCCTACAGCCTTTATATTGTATTTTTCATAAAGGTGATTTAATGTAGCACCCATGCCGCATCCTAGATCCATTACGAAATCCTCTGTAGAAAATTTACAAAATTCTACTGCTTTATCTGTAAGTGTAAATCCACCTGGCCTTAAGGTTGCACCTGTAATATTCCTCATATGTTCACTTTCATAAGCATTGCAGCAATTTGTCATTTATCCTCCAGCCCCTTTTCAACTTCAAGCATTTTTCCTAAGGCTAAATCTTCATTTATAATTACCATTTTGCATTCAGGACACTGCATAAGCTCCACTTCAAAATTTCCTCCAAGATAGCGAACCTTTACTTGTTTAAGTTCTAATTCCTTATTGCACTTATCACAAATCCATGGAGTTTTTTCGTCTTTATTAATCTTCATAATTATTCCTCCACTACTTCCATTCTGTGACTATAAACACTTTTAACTAAAATTTCATCGTCATTCTTTTCATATTCTACCCAATAAGTCACATTAGTAATTCTAAATCTACATAAATAATGTGAATTTTGTGGATTAAAAAATCTTTCCTTATTTCTTTCAGCATTGTCTACTGCTTTCTTTACATCCTCAATTAAAATCAACCTATCTTCCATTTGATTTTGCACATCTTCAGGTATAGTTAATTTTAAATTATAGTCTTTTGTTAAATCATTTACTTCTTCATTCCATATTTCTTTTAAAAGCTTTCTTTTAACAAGTATTCTATTTTCATGTCTGCTTGAAAGAGTTGGCATTTTTCTTAAAGCAGCTTTTCCTAAATCGTCACTATAAATTAAATCTAAAATATGAAAAGTTTTCTTACCTTCATCTATAAATAAATCTTTACACATAGAACAATAAACTAAGTAATCTAAATTTCCCTCTTCTATTCTATCTTTAGCAAATTCTTTAGCTTGTTCTTTATTAGCAAAGTATACAAGCCCACCATAACCACAGCATTTAGTTTTTTCCTTTGAAAATTTTAATTCTTCTACTTTATGTCCTAAGGAATCTGCTATATTTCTTATGCTGTTATAAATTTTTTTATTATATCTAGTAGTACATGCATCGTGAACATTTAATACTAAATTTTCTTTTTCTTTATTATCAGTTGGAATTCCCTTTTCCTGTATAACTTCCCATAGAGAAATAAAATTTATATCTGGCATATATTTTTCAAATATACTGCAGCAGCTGGAGCAAGCCAAAATTAAAGTTGGTTTACCCATGCTATTCCACTTTTCTCTTATGTCTTCTATATTTTTCTGCATCAAATCCTGTCTTCCTGCCCAATCAGCTGGTGCACCGCAGCAGCCTAGCATAATACCAACGCCTTCTTCTATATTGCTCATAAGATATTTATATATTTTATCAATGTACTCAGGAGATGAAGCAGGAAGCTGACATCCTGGATAAAACATATATTTTACCTTTTCATAACCCGGCTGGCTTTTTACCATAGAAAAATAATTACTGTTACTAAACTCCATATCCTTTAATGCAAAATCATGAGCAGATACAGGCATCTTTTCCTTTTCTACCATGCTTTCTCTAGTCTCCTGTATTATATCTTTTACATTTAAACTTGAAGGACAAGCTTCTTTACAAAGTCCACAAAGGGTACAGGAATTTATCATTTTGTTGGCATAGTGATCACCTAATATTATGGATTCATTATGATTTATAACTCTTATATAACTTTTAGGCTTAATATCATATTTTTTTAAATGAGTACAAGCTTTTACACACTCTGAACATTGACATTTTATACATCTGCTTGCTTCTTTAATGGCTTCCTGTTCATTATATTCTAAAGAAGTTTTTTTAATTGCTTCTATACTTTCTATATCATCTAATTTAAGTCTTAAGGAGGTTTCATAAGCACCTTCATTTTCCCTTGATACTGTAAGAGAAATTTTTTGTATATATCTATCAATGGATACTACAGCTCTTCTTCCAGAACTTATAGAAAATATAACTGAATCGTTTCTATTTGCAATTCTGCCACCTGCAAATAGAGGCGTATCTTCTACTTGAAAAGTCTCCATATCTATCTTTAAATCTTTTTCCCAAGAACCAGTTCCTATATAAACTGCATCATACATACCTAATATTTTATCTATTTCTATTGAATCTACTGGATGATTTAAATTTATTTTTATATTTCCTTTATTTATTACCTGCAACTCTTCTTCTATGGTTTCTTTTGAAAGTTGCTCTCCTTGAAAACCCCATAATCTTCCACCTATTTTATCATTTTTCTCATATACAGTAACTTCATAACCTTTTCTATCTAAATCAAAAGCAGCTGTAATACCACTTATACCTGCGCCTACTACTGCAACCTTTTTCCCGTTTTTAGGAATTGGAATAACTCTCTTATTAGAAGAAAAGCCTAGTTTCACTACGGCTCTTTCAAGTTCATGTATATTTATAGATCCACCTAATTTGCTTCTTACACAAGCATTTTCACAAGGATGATCACATATATTACCTATTATCTTCATAAAGGGAACCTTTTTAGCCATAATCTTATAAGCTTTTTTAAAATCTGATTTTTCTATTTCCTCTATAAAGTTTTTTACATCCATGTGTAGGGGGCAAGCTGCTATACAAGCTGAAGGTCTATCTTCAATACATAAATCCTGCTTGCTCAATAATTTATTTAAATCCATAAAATTTTTTACCCTCCTTTAAATGAAAAGGAATCAGAAACTTTTAAGAGGTATGTGGCACTTAAAACATAGGAATTAATCGTTTCTGATTCCTTTAGGGAGACAATTTTAATTATATTTTACTATTTTTTTAATGCTTCAAGTGCTGCTAAAACTTTTTCTGGACGTGCAGGTAATTTTGTTATTTGCGCTCCAGTAGCATCATAAATTGCATTCATTATAGAAGCATGAGGAGCTGACAATGGCATTTCACCACTACCTGAAGCACCATATGGTCCTAGTGGTCTTGGAGTTTCTTGGTAAATTATTTCTATATGATCAGGTACATCTTTTACTTGTGGTATTCCACAACCTGTAAGTGTAGTGTGTTTCTTTAAGTCTTCAAAATCTTCACTTAAAGCAAGTCCTATACCTTGAGCTAATCCACCATACATTTGGCCATCAACTACTAATTTATTTACTATTGTTCCAACATCAGCTGCTAAAGTAAGTTTTTCTACTTTAACTTTTCCTGTAGTAGTATCAACTTCTACTTCTGACAATAGAACACCATACATGTAAGTTGGGAATGGATTTCCTTGACCAGTTGCTGGATCTGGAGCTGTACAAGGTGCTGTCCATTTTCCATCATATTTTAACTCTTTGCCTGCAGCTACCATTTCATCATAAGTCATGTAAGTACCATCAGATTTTTTCATAGCTGCTAATAAGTTTTCACAGGCAACTCTAGTAGCATTTCCTGTTAAAACGTTAGAACGGCTTCCACCTGAAGGACCACTGTCTGGAGTAAATTCCATATCATTCATAAGTAATTTAATTTGTTCTGGAGCTATTCCTATTGGTCTTAAAGTTTCATGAGCTATAGTTAAAGTTCCCATGTCAGCTCCTTGACCATGATCCTGCCAAGAGTTTCCTATAGTAACTCCTTCTTTAGTTAACTCTGCCCATGCATTTGAAGTATCTGGACCATCAAGACCGCAGCCATAAATTAATAATGAAGTTCCTACTCCATATTTCATATTTCCGCCCTTAGCATTTTTTTCTGCAGCTTTTTCTTTAGCAGTTTTATAATGAGGTCTTATTTTTTCAATCAAACCTGGAAGTGCAATTACATCTGGATCACAACCAGTAGGAGTCTTATCTCCTTTTCTATAAACATTCTTGTATCTTAATTCAAGAGGATCTACTCCCATTTTCTTAGCTAATTTATCTACTAAAACTTCTGAAGCAAATAAACTTTGTGGTGAACCGTATCCTCTGAATGCTGAACCCCAAGCGTGGTTTGTAGCAACAGTTCTTCCTTCTCCTCTTATATTTTCAATATTATATCCTGCACCCATAAATTGTGAACCTCTTGTAGTTACAAGATCACCAAATTCACAATATGGACCGTGGTCACAAGACCAATCAGTTTCTAATGCTTTAAATTTACCATCCTTATCAGCACCTAATTTAAGATGCATAAAGAAAGGTGATCTCTTTCCAGTATAAGTAATTTGTTGATACATGTTAAATTCTAAGTATACAGTTCTCTTTGTTAACAATGCAGCTACTCCAAGAAGTCCTTCCATAGTTGGACTGAATTTATATCCGAAAGTGCCTCCAGTAGGATTTTGAACTATCTTTAAGTCATCTAGTGGAACACCTATACCATCTGCTACCATTGCAGCGTGAATGTGTAATCCTATACTCTTTGAATGTACAATTAATTTTCCATTTTCATTAATATATGCAAATCCAACGTCTGGTTCTAGAGGAAGGTGAGGTTGTCTTCCTACATATGAATCATCTTCAACTACATATTCTAATGATTTCATTAAAGGTGCTGTATCTTCGCCTTTTACAGTACCACATTCAAAATAAATATTTGGTGTTCCAGGATGAATTTCCATTGCATCTTCAGCCATAGCTGCTGGTGCACTCATATATGCTGGAAGTTCTTCTATTTCAACTTTTACTTTTGCTGCTGCTGCTTCTGCTTGACATGGTGTATCTGCAAGTACCATAGCTATTGCATCACCAAATTGGAAAACCTTTTTATCACATAATATAGGTCTTTCTAATCCATCACCTTTATTTGTAGGGAAAGCCAATCCATTTATTCTATTTGTACCAGGTACATCTTTATATGTTATAACTTTGAAAACTCCAGGCATTTTTTCAGCTTCTGAAGTATCTATAGATAGTATATTTGCATGAGATACTGTAGCTTGTACTAATTTAATGTGTAGTGTATCTTCTGGAAGCTTTAATCCTAAATCTGCTCCAAAGTCCCAAGTACCTGTTACTTTTGCAAGAGCAGAAGGACGTATAGCATCTGAACCTAATAAGCTTTCTCCCTTTGGAAGCTTATACCATAGTTCTTCTTTTGTCACTTCGCCGCGCATCAATCTTGCAGCTTCCATAACAGCATCAACTAATGGTACGTATCCTGTACATCTACATACATTTCTATTTTTTTGGAACCAAGCTCTAACATCTTCTCTTGTTGGATTGCTATTGTGTTCAAGTAAAACTTTAGCTGAAACTATAAATCCTGGAGTACAGTAACCGCATTGTGCTGCACCATGTATCATCCAAGCTAATTGCAGTGGATGAAGATGATTGTGATCTCCAACTCCTTCTATTGTTGTAATTTCTGCTTCATCACGAACTCTTTTAATTTTAGTTATACAAGACCTTACAACTTTACCATCTAAAATTACGGAACAAGCACCACATTCTCCTTTTCTACATCCAACTTTAGTTCCAGTAAGAAATGTTTGTTTTCTTAAAACATCTGCCAAAGATGTCTCTGGATCTGCTATAATAGTTCTTTTAACACCATTAACAATCAAATACTTTTTTAACATACTGTACCTCCCCAATTTTTGTTTAACAATAAAAAATTTTTACTTACTTGTTAATTATATTAGCAATATCCATGCCACAAGTTAAATTTACTGAGTTTTCAATTAATTCATTATCTTTTTGTTCATTTTTTATACAAAATTGTTGAAAAAGTATCGTTCGTTTTTTGAGCATAGTTCGTTTTTTGAGCATTTCTTAATCATTGCTAACCATGTTGTAAAAAAAGGATAGGATTATTCAACTATATATTGATTAATCCTATCCCTTTTAACTATCTACTTTCCATTATAGCAAGAGCAACAGCTCCTATAACTCCCGCATCAGTTCCCAAGGCCGCTGGTACTATTTTTGTATTCTCACTCATAGCTTTAAAGCACCTCTTACTAACTACTTCCTTCACTTTCTGAAATACTATATTTCCTCCTTTTGAAACTCCTCCTCCAATTATGACCATTTCAGGATCAAAAGAAGCAATAACATTGGCTACACATATTCCCAAATAGTTTAATGCTTTATCAAGTACCTTTTGTGCTACAGCATCTCCTTTTTCAGCTTCTTTGAATACCTCATAAGCTGTTATTTCTTCATAAGAGGAAAGTGATGTCTTTTCCCCTTTTTCTACTTCTTCTTTTGCAGCTCTTCCTATAGCAGTACCTGATGCTAAAGCCTCTGCACAACCATAATTACCACAATTACATTTTGGTCCATCCTTTTCTATAGTTGTATGTCCTATTTCTAATGCATTACAAGTGTTTCCTCTGTATATCTTTCCATTTAATATAGCACCTCCACCTATTCCAGTAGAAACTGTTATAAATACCATATTATTTGTTCCCTGGCCGGCACCAAAAACATACTCACCTATAGCTGCTGCATTGGCATCATTATCTAAATGAACTGGAATATTAAACTTATCCTCTAAAGGTTTAACTATATTAAAATTTTTAAAAGGAAGATTAGGAGTTGTTATAATTATACCTTTTTTAGCATCTAAAGGCCCCGGAGATCCTATTCCTATATCCGATATTTTATCTTTATCTATCTTGGATTCTTCTATTACTTTTTCCATAACTGCAGCTATCCTTTCTAATACAACTTTTTCTCCTTCATGTGAATTTGTAGGAATAATATACTTTGAAATGATATCTCCATTAAAATCAGCAATAGCTCCAGATATTTTTGTACCTCCCAAATCAATTCCTATTACATATTTGTTTTTCAATAACGTCCCTCCTCGTAATTATGTTATTATACTAATTTTTAATTATTAACACAAATTGGATTTCCTATATAAAAAGGCCGGAACATCATTCCAACCTTTTTATAAGCATAGTATAATCTCTGTATTAATTTATGTACAATTTATTCTGAAAACACCTTAGTTACTAGTTTAACTAGCTCATCTTTTATTAAATCCTTTTTGATAAAATAGGTAGCACCAAGTTTTTCACAAATACCCATTTCATTAGAAAAATGCTTTTCTCCACCATCTGAGAGAACAATTATTTTTGCATCTTCATATTCTCCCTTTAATTCTATTACAAGTTCAAGACCACTTTTTTTGGGCATATATATATCGGTAATTATTAAATCAATATTACCTAATTTCTTATATACCTCAATTCCTTCTTCACCATTAGAAGCTTCATATACTTTATAATTTGCTTCTTCTAAAATAAGCCTTATAAAATTTCTAATAGTTGCAGAATCATCAACTACTAATATATTTTTTTGCCCCTTATCCATTAATTTAACCTCCCCTTTTTACCTTATAACATAAACATAATATATTATGTAATTTAAGGTCATTATATATATTTAACATCACTAATTATATCAAAAAAACAATTCACCATGATTCTCAATTATTATTTAAATTTAATATACTCATAAAAGTAAATATAATAAAATTAAATACCAATTAAAAAAACATATTTAAATCCAAATAAGTCTATAACATTTTTTACCATATAATAAATTTATCCGCACTTTTTCTCATTAGTACGGATTTTCTTTTATAATATTACTATAACACTCCTAATTGCAAATTTCAATATTTTTTACATATTCCCCCAAAGGAATATTACAATTTATACATTTATATACATAAATTCAATTTTATAAAAAAAGCAACTGACAAAGCTTCTTTGTCAGTTGTGTAAGCGACTGCATAATAACCAAATTTTTTACAAAATTTATTTGCATTTTTTTATAAATACACTGTTTTATGAATAATTATACATTTTTTCTCTATGATCTTGTTATTTTCTGTTCAATCATACTCTTCACTTCTTCTTGTGTCAAACCACTAGCATTAACTACAGGAACTTTTGTAGAAGTATCACTAAAGCCCATCATATCTGTATTATAATCAGCTGTAACAATTACATCCAAGTTTTCATACTTTGAAGTATTGTTTTCAAAATTTCCACTCAAAGTTTCTACTGAATATCCTTGTGAACTTAAATACTCTGCAATTCTAGACAATCCTTGTTCTACACCAATTTTTTTCATATGTTATCACCTCAGATCTATTTTCTCCACTTGTAGTTATTGATATACATACTTATTTTTGTAATTCATCAATTATGTTGCTCAAGCTTTTAACATACAAAATTTTGACTTAGTAAAAGCATAATGCGACGCAACTTTTTTCAGAGGAAGATGACAATTGAGTTTAAAAAAGCCACAAAAATAAAGCTATTGCATTCAATACAATAGCCTTATTTTCAATTTACCTTATTATATTATCTCTAATTATATTATCTCTAATATTTCTGATTTTGATTTTGCATTTAATATACTGTTTCTAAATTCTTCATGCATTAATTTTCTTGATAGGTTAGCTAATGCTTGTAAGTGGAGATCACTTTGTGAATCATTTACTGCTATCATAAATATTAAATTTACTGGTTCTCCATCTATTGAATCATAATCAACGCCATTCTTAATTACTCCTAAGGCAATCCTTGGTTCCTTTACAGCTGTCGATTTAGAATGCGGTATAGCTATTCCAAAGCCTATACCAGTATTGCTTAAAAATTCTCTATGATAAATATCTTCTTTAAATTTATCTCTATCAAGTATTACTCCATCATTTACTAACACATTAATCATTTTATCAATGAGATCATCTTTATCCTTTGCATTTATATTTAATTCTATAGTATTTTCTGTTATTAGTTTATTTAATTTCATAGTTCATCATCCATCCCTTTATAACAACATTAATTCAATAATAAACTTAATTATTGTGCTTTTTTCTGAACGTATCCTCTATATGTTCCATATAGTACTGCACCAACTGCTGACCCTACTAATATTGCACCTACCCATAATAATGGACTGCTAACTAGTGGCAATATTAAGAATCCACCATGTGGAGCTGGTACTTGAATTCTCATTAAGTAACTTAATACAGCAGATATAGAAGATGCAATCATTAATATTGGAATAACTCTCAATGGATCTTTAGCTGCAAAAGGAATTGCTCCTTCTGTTATGTGAGTACAACCTAAAATGTAGTTTACCAAACCTGCGGCTCTTTCTTCTTCATCAAATCTTTTCTTAAAAAATGTTGTAGCTAAAGCAATTACAAGTGGTGGTGTTATACATGCTGCTGAAACACCAGCCATGAAGTAATAATTTCCTTGTGCAAGAAGCATTGTACCTGTTAAATAAGCTGCTTTATTTACTGGACCTCCAAAGTCAAACGCGCTCATACAACCTATAACTATTCCTAATAAAATTGGGTTTGCTTGTTGTAGAGATGCCAGCCATCCCATAGCACCTTTATTTATAGCGGCTATTGGGCCACCTAGTAAAGTCATTAATACACCAGTTATTAATATTCCTATTATTGGCAATATAAATATTGATTTTAAACCTTCAAATTGTTTTGGTAACCCTGATAATAACTTTTTAAAGTAAAGCATTAAGTATCCAGCAAAGAATCCTGCAATAATACCACCTAAAAATCCTGATCCTGTAGTATTGGCTATAAGTCCACCAACAAATCCTGCAACCATACCTGGCCTTCCAGAAATGGAATTAGCAATATATGCTGTAAATATTGGAACTATAACTGAAAATGCTTGTCCACCTATTCCCTTAATCATAGCTGCTGTAGCATTATATTGTGATGATTTTGGATCAAAGGAATATATACCCCATAAAAATGATATCGCTATAAGTACACCACCAGCTACAACAAATGGTAACATGTAAGAAACACCATTCATTAAATGCTTATATATATCCCTAGTTAAAGATTGTTTTCCTACAACTTCATCAGAACTTTTCTTTGTACTGGATTTTTCTGATACCTTTCCACCTTTTACAGGGACTTTTCCATCTAGTACAGCCTGAATTAATTCTTTAGGTTTACGTATTCCATCGACAACTGAAGTCTCTATAGTTGGTTTTCCTATAAATCTGTCAGCTCTGGCATCCTTATCTGATGCAACTATTACTCCAACTGCCTCTTCTATATCTTTGTCCGTTAATTCATGTTCAACTCCAACTGCACCATTGGTTTCTACTTTTATTTCTACACCTAATTCTTCAGCTGCCTTTTTTAATGCCTCTTCTGCCATAAATGTATGAGCAATTCCTGTAGGGCATCCTGTAACAGCAACAATTTTTTTCATTTACATTACCTCCTTAACATCTATTATTTTCATATATGTGGATATCTTCTTCAGGTCTCCTAATGCACTTGACTCAGCAACATTTGCTCCCGTGGCAGATGCTTTTTTAAGTGCTTTTTCAATATCACCTTCAAATATCCATTCACTTAAAAATGCTGCTAACGATGAATCACCTGCACATGCAGAGCTTAAAAGTTTAATTTTAGGTGCATTACAATAGTAAGTTTTTTTACCATCATAAAAATACATGCCATTTTCACCTAAAGTCAAAAGTATATTTCTTGCACCAAGCTTATTAATATATTTCAATGCATTCTTTATGTCATTTTCATCCTTTAAATCAACCCCAAATATTTCTTTAACTTCGTCATCATTAGGTTTAATTAATAATGGTTTATATTTTAATAATTCTTTTAATTTTTCAGAACTAATATCTAATACAATTTCTACATTTTTTTCATCACATATATCTAAAATTTCATTATAATAATCCTGTTTTATACTTTGAGGTAAACTTCCACTTATTATTAAATAATCATGCTTTTTTAAGTTTGACGATAAATATTCTAATAAGTCTTTTTGAGTTTCTTCCGGAACAAATGGACCTTTATTTACATACTTAAATTCCTTGTTACCTTCAACAGTTATAAACACATTTATTCTTGTATTTTCTTCTATCCAAAAAGGTATTGTAGCTATATTTCTCTTATTTAACTCATCTACAATATACTTTCCTGTAAATCCTCCAAAGAAGCCAATTGCCTTACTTTCTATAGAGTAATGATTTAAAACTAGTGATACATTTACCCCCTTGCCATTAGGTGAATATGATAAATTATTAGTTCTATTTACTTTAAATGGTTCACTGCTGCTTGAATAACAATTCATATCTATAGCTGGATTTGTTGTTAATGTATAAATCATCTCTTCACCACCTGTCTTTCTAAGCTTGGTCATTACTTCCGCAAACTATTATTTTATGTCTTACTATGTCCTTCATTGCTTCTTTTCCTGGTGTCATATATTTTCTTGGATCATTAGCAGCTGGATTTTCATTAAAGTATTTCTTTACAGCATTTGAAAATGGGATCTTTAAATCAGTAGCTACATTTACTTTGCAAATTCCAAGAGATATAGCTTTTTTCACTAATTCATCAGGTACATCTGAAGCACCGTGTAGTACTAGTGGAACCTCAACTTTTTTTCTAATTTCCACCAATCTATCAAAGTCTAGTTTAGGTTCTCCCTTATATAGTCCATGCGCTGTACCTATAGCTATTGCCAGCGAATCTACACCTGTTCTAGCCACAAATTCTACAGCATCATCTGGATTTGTATACATTGCATCCTTCTCACTTACTACTAAATCATCTTCCCTCCCACCTAGCTTACCAAGTTCTGCCTCAACAGTTACGTCATATTCATGTGCATATTCTACTACATCTTTAACAATTCTTATATTCTCTTCAAAGGCTTTTTTTGATGCATCTATCATACATGATTTAAAACCAATATCTATATAATTTTTAATTTCAGCAACATCTTCAAAATGATCTAAATGAATAGATATTGGAATATCATATCGTGCTGCTGCTACCTCTGCCATTGCAACTATATAATCTGCTCCTGCATAGTCAGTAATGGTGGATGGAGTTCCTGCTATGATAACTGGAGATTTTAATTCAGCTGCAGTTTCTGCAACAACTTGCAATGTTTCCATGTTATGAATATTAAATGCTGGTACTGCATATCCATTTAATTTCGCTTTTTTTAACATTTCTCTGGTAGATAAAATTCTTCTCATTTTCTTTTTCTCCCTCTGTGCTTTATTTATGCTTTCATTTTAGCTTATACACACAGAAAATGTTTTCACAACTTTTGTACAGTTCTTGTGCAATTAAATAAATAAGATGAGTTTTTATCTGTGTTCAATACACATAAATGATTTTGAAAATACAAAAAAAGAGATTTTCAATAATTTAAAAATCTCTTTTTTATATTTGGATTATCTTCTTGATGGTACTTTATTATCATCTATATCACTGTTAACTATGTACTCATAATTATCATATACTACTGAATCTGGTCTAACTTTGTTAATTATCTTTACATTTTTTGATTTGTTTTTAATTTGGTTATATACATATCTCTCTACTTTCAAAGCACGTTCATTTTTTGTTGACCCTCCGTCATGTAGGTCAAAACCATACCAACCAAAACTTATTTTGAATTTAAGGTAATTATAACTTTTAGAATTTCCTTTTTCAAAAACTATTTTATTAACTTCACTATAATCATACTCCCTAGTTAAAAATAAAGTTGCTATAGAACTATGATATATCTTATTAGGAGTTAATATGTTAAAACTTCTAATTAGTACAAAGATTGTTATCCCTGCTAAGACTAACAAATTCTGCATATGTTTATAATTTTGAGGAGGTTGTTTTGCCTTATATTTTGGAGAAATCATAATATGTATTTTATCTTCAATAAATGTTAAACATTCATAAACAATATCTACAAGTATAATAAATGCTATAATCATAAATACAGATCCAGATAAAGTATCACTAAATATAGAGATTGATTTATAGGGGCTCTCAACTACTTTATCAATTAATCTCATTATATCTATATTCACAATTATTGAAATTCCTAATTTTCCTAATTTAAAAATCCATTTTAATACTTTCATTTTTTACCTTTCCATTATAAGTTAAATTATTAAATAATCTATAATAGCTCTTGATATAATAAACAGTGGTAATCTTGAAGTAACTTCAAATTCTTTTATAGCAGTTCTAGATTGCTTGTACCCAATTAATGTAATATCTGATATTTCTTCTAATTTACTGCCTGTAACACAGCAGCAAGTAATCAATTTAGCTCCTGTTTTAATTGCACTTTCAGCTGATTCTACTATTTCTGGAGATCCAATTTTCAAAGAAAAAACTATTACAAGCTCATCCTCATTTAAGGTTTTACATATCTTCCTCATAATGTTAGGATCAACTATTAAGAATGTATTATATCCAAGCAATTGCAGCTTTAAATTGAATTCTTGAGCAACAAGTTCTGTAAGACCTCTAGCTAAAATATATATACGTTTTGACTCTTTTATCAACTTAACAGTTTTTAATACATTCTTTACCGAAATATTTTCTATTGTCTTTGTTACCTCTATTAAAGATTTTCCTAATATCTCATTTACCTTTTTAGAATCATGATTATAGTCTTCCTTAGCTGAAATTTTGTATCGCAATTCTGAAAAGCCCTCTAATCCACACTTTTTTATAGTTCTAGAAACAGTTGCTGGTGAAGTAAATGATTTTTCTGCTACATCAACTATAGACATATTAGGTATGTTACTTTCATTTGAATTAATATAGTCAACTACCATCTTTTCAGTTTCAGTAAGCTTATCCAAAATATTATTATCAACTTCTATAACCAAATTTACTCCTCCTTATAATAACGTCTAAACTAAAATAATAAAAATATTTTTTCACTAAATCATACTACATCTTTAGCCACATTATAACATAAAATAAAATAGTTCTCCCAAATTTTTAGTTTGAGAGAACTTATATTTACATTTTAACCAGGGAATATAAGGCATGCAGCAAAAAGTTTTTCATAACCTTCAGATGCACCTAATTCCATATAGTCTATTTGATGAGCTAATTGTTCAATTTCTTCCTTTACCTTAGCAGACATAAGAGCCATATATGCACCTGTCTTAGATGAATTTCCTACATATACTAGCTTATCTTCAACTTTTTCTGGTAAAATTCCTATTCCTACTAAACTATCAGCTGATAGGTGAGCTCCAAATTGTCCTGCTACAACGACTTTATCAAGATTATCCATATCAATGTTAGCCTTTTTTAATAGAGCATAAAAACCTGAAAGAATAGCTCCTTTTGCTAATTGCACTTGACGAATATCTCCTTGTGTAATTAGTATTTGGTCTGGACTGCTTTCTAAAATAAACTGTCGTTTTCTGCCATCCAGTTGAATCATATCATATCGATAATCTGATTCCTCTAACTTTTCTTTCTTTATAAATGCTCCATCCTTTTTTACAAGTTCTGTACGAAGCAGTTCTTTTACAACAGCTAATATACCACTTCCACATATTCCTATTGGCTTTTGATCTCCGATAACCTGAACTTCAATTCCACTTTCAGTAATTTTTACATCCTCAATTGCGCCTTCTGCCGCTCTCATTCCAGAACTAATATTCATTCCTTCTAAAGCTGGACCTGCTGCACAAGAACATGATAACAACTTTCCATGATTGGATAAAACAATTTCTCCATTAGTTCCAATATCTATAAACAGAACATTTTCCTTTGCTTTATGCAGCTGACAAACATATGCTCCTGCCACAATATCTGCACCTATATAAGCTGAAACTGATGGAAGGCAATATAATCTAGCACCTGGTGCCGCCTTTAATCCAATATCCTTAGCCAATATATTTTTTGACTTTGTAAATATTGGTGAATACGGAGACATTCCAATAGATGTAGCATCAATCCCTAACAGAAGATGCATCATTGTACAGTTTGCTGCAATAGAAATCTCATAAATATTTTTTCTATCTACTTTTGATTTATTGCATATATCTCCAATCATCTCATTAATAGAATTTACAATTGCATATTGCAGTTTTTCTTTTCCATCTTCAGGATGCTCAACTTCATAAGTTATTCTAGTTAAAACATCCAATCCAAAGTTCTTTTGAGCATTAATCATTGAAGCTGCAGCTAATTCTTTACCTGTCTTCATGTCAATTAATGCTGTTACAACAGTTGTAGTTCCAATATCAACTGCAACTCCATAGAGAATATCAGTAGTATCACCGCACTCAATTCCAATTAATTCTCTTCCATTAAAAACGCCTGTAACTTTTCCAGTTATAAATTCATGCTGCTGAAGTAATCTCCAATCAAATTTTTCAACATCAAATGTTTTACATATAAGTTCTTCAAAAGAACCTTGATTTTCTAATGTAGGTTTTTCTATTTCAAAAACCTCTTTATGAATTAAAGGATTAAACTCAAAATCAGGCGTATAACCGGTTGTAAGTATGTCATGTTTTCCTTCTTTTTGTAAAATTTCAATTACAATATCTTCTTGCGGTACTACAAAGCAAGAAAGTCTTATACCTGAATCAATTTCTTCCTTTTTTAAAAGTTTCTCTTCTGTTTCTCCGATATCAGGTAAATTTCCTTCTAAAAGTTTGATTTTGCATTTTCCACATAATCCTTTTCCATTACACGGATTATCCACAAAAACATCATTTTCAAGTAAAATTTGCAGCAAATTTTTATCAGGTGTATATTCAAAACTTTTATTCTGTGACTTAATAGAAATCTTAGACATTAGTATCTCCATCCCCTTTTGATAAATATTCTAGCATTGCTTTTACATTTTTTAAAGGAGATTTCATTCCAAGTCCACAAGCTGGAGATATAATATTAGATCCATCTTTTACACACTTCTCAGTTAGTTCTGCAATTTTCTTTGGTTCCCCAAACTCAATTGTATAAGTACTTACATTTCCCATTAACACTCTATCTTTTAAATTTTTTCTAGCATCACTCATGTTAACTATAGAATCAAAACTTAGGGCATTACTTTTTACCTTATTTACTTCTGAATATACCCTCTTCATTTGTCCACATATGTGCACAATTGTACATTTATTCTCTTTTTGTACACTTTCAATAATTTTATTAATATATTTAACAGCAAATTCTTCAAATAGCTTTGGTCCTAAAATTTCACCTGTACCACTAGGATCAGAAATAGCTATTATATCGGCACCTGCTTCTATTTGTTGTTTTGCAAATGTAATTAATTCATCTGTAACAAAATTAAGAAATTCATGTGCTTCCTTATTGCTCTTTTTTAATTCTTTATAAAAAGTAGAAGGTTCCATTATAGAACTTGCTGTACTAATAGGTCCAGTTAAATTACCTATTATAGGAACATCAGTACCTTTTGATTTCAATAATTTAATTGCATCAATAACTACCTTTGCTCTTCCTTCTGTAAAGTCAATTTGAGAAATTTTCTTCCATTCCTTAACAGAATCAATTGCATATTCTACAACATGAGGCTCATAAATCTTTGTTCCCATGTCAACCTTTGCTCCAAAATTTTCTGCCTCAATGGTCATACAAAATGGAACTCCATAATTTTCAAAACAGCCTTTTTCATACACTGCTTCTGCTAAACCAGCCATCATTTGTGCATTTGTGTGTGCTTCAGGAAACTTTATTTGAGCTTCTTCTATTAACTCTGTTGTGACCATATTCATCATGCCTCCAGGACAAATACATGGTGGTCTATCAACCTTTTCTCCATTAAAAGCCTTATTTAAACGTTCTTTTGGTGACAACATATCCCTCACTTCTTTCTATGCTATATTAAGTAATCCTTTTACTAATTTAACTGCTTCAATTGCATTAGCAGAATATCCATCTGCACCAATCAAATCAGAAAACTTCTTTGAAATAGGGCCTCCTCCTATAACAACTTTAAGATTTTCTCTTATTCCAGCTTCTTTCAATAACTCTATAACAGTTTTCATTCCACCCATTGTTGTTGTCATCAAGGTTGACATACAAACAAATGAAGCATTAACTTCTTTAGCTTTATCTACAAAACTCTGAAGTGGAACATCTCTACCTAAGTCAATCATCTCAAATCCAGCTGTTTCTAACATGATTTTTACTAAATTTTTTCCTATATCGTGAGTATCTCCTTCTACAACTCCAATTACTCCCTTTGGTTTTTCTCTATCTGCTTCATCTGCTGGAAGATGAGGTCTTAAAATTGCTAAACCTTCATACATTGCATCTGAACATAATAATAAATCCGTAACAAAATATTCTTCTTCCTCATACAATTTGCTTGCACGATTCATACCATCTACAAGGCCTTCCATAATACCATCAAGTATATCATATCCTGCTTCTACATATTCCTTAGATGCTTCAATCGTATCTTCCTCTTCCATTTCAAATACACCATCAGATAATCTTTTTAATAATTCTTCTTTTGATACTGTCATTGTTTTCCCTCCATTTTTTCCTAAATTATCGATTTATCTTCTAAGAGAAATTTTTTGGATCTAGTGGCCACTTTCCATATTTTCTAGCAGAAGCCATAAACTGATCAATATTTTCTAGTGGAACTGCACCTGAAAGATCACAACCTGATGCCAAAATATATCCACAAGGACTGTCATAAGCTTTTTGCATACAATTTTTTACTGCTGAGTCTACATCATTGGTATTTCCTAAAATCAATACTTCTACTGGATCTACATTACCAAGTATAGGTACTTTGTCTCCTACTACTTGTTTTGTATATGCTAAATCTACTCTATTATCTATACTCATCATATCGCAGCCTGATTTAACCATTTCTCCTACAATTGATGTTGTATCTCCACAAATATGATAACAAACCATTCCCTTTGCCTCATGAATATCTTTCATTAATTCTTGAGTATATGGTAAAACAAACTCTACATATTGCTTTTTATTAAGAATAGTTCCTGATGCAATAGGATCACATAATAAAATAAGAACACCTGCTTTTATAAACTCCCTACAAATCATTTTCAATGCATCATTACAGAATTTAATTAGTTGATGAAGTTTTTCTGGATTTTTTCTAGTTGCTCTGAGCAAGTTTTCTGTTTTGTAAATACTTGCAGCAGCAGTAAAAGGTCCAGATATTAATACTCCAGTCGGAACTTCGTTTCCTATTTTATCCATTATGATATGTGCAGCTTCTAAATGTAATTGGAATGCTTTATCATTTTTTAGTTCTAATTTTGACATATCTAATTTATCTACATCATTCAAATCATCTAAAACATATTTCATAATTGCTGGTACTGAATTTTCTGTGTCACTCATCTGACTACCTAAAGCTGCACCTACGCCATGTAGTCCATATTCAACAATAGTTAAGTCGTTGCCAAATCTTTCATAGCAGGCAATCTGTGCTTTAGCTTCATTTAAAGCACTACTTCTTTTTTCCTTATGAGTCATTCCTAATGCTAGTCCAGACATAGAACAAGCAACTGGCATAGCCAAAATTCTGTCCATAGGTTTTCCTGTCATAAATGCAGCTAATCTTTCATTTGGTGTCATTTTATCATTCTTGTGCATGTGTTTTACCCTCCACACTTTTTAAATTTATTTATATTAATAATTAAAGTAAAGCAATTGTCTTGATTGTTCCATCTTTTAATTCAAAATCTTTATTTTTAATGCACATTTGTCCAACAAATTTTGCTTGCCCCATGACTTTTTCACAAGCTTCAGAATATTTTATAGATCCTCCTAGATTAATATCCTTCCACACAGCTTTATCTGTTCCTAATAATGCAAAAGTAGTTTTAGGACAAAGTAATACTATCATTTCATCATCAATCATTTTTTCAATATTTTTTAATAATGGATAAGTAAACATTTCTACAGTCTGCTCGGCATATTTGGGTCCTAAAATATTTAATCCGCCAGAAGAATCAGCATAACTAATCATGTTAACTCCTGCTTTTTTAGCTTCTTCAACAAAGCGCAATATTTCCTTTTGGAATTTATCGAAAATAGCCTTCATAGTATCTGGTTCTTTTCTAAATAACTTAAAAACATGACGTGGATCAATTAAAACATTCATAATTGTAAATGGTCCTGAAATATATAGAAGAACCTTCTCTCCTTTGTCTCTCAAATATTTACAAGCTTTTAGAACCTCTGATATACGTCCTTTTGAGTAATCGATTTCAGGTAGATTTAATATCTCTTGTGCTTTTGTGCAAATATAATCTTTTGCTCTTGGACCTATTTTTTCATTTCCAAGATTAATTATTCCGCCCATAGCTTCTCCCTCAACGGTATGACAGAATGGCAATCCACAAAAATTTGCATTATCATATTTCTTTAATTCTTCTGCCAATGTAGCCATGCTGTCCCAATGCATATATGCTTCTGGAAAATGTAATCCCGTTTTTTCTGTAACCTCTTCGTTAATCCCTACAGAATTATCATACGTACAATTAAAGTCAATAATTTTACTCATGTTAATTCCTCCCTTTATAAAATAAGTAAGCAAATACATCAAATTTAGCAAGCTATATAAGTAAGCATCTCAAAATCATATATTTCTATATACAAAATTAAAATTTTGGATACCTACTTAAAATTTTAGATATACGCTTATTTTTAAAACATTGTAATATTTTTTCTCTTTTCAATTCATTTCCAATAAAAGCCATCTTAGCCTCTTTAAATTCTTCTACATAGTTCCACTTGAAATGATGTGGAGTGAAATCAAAATAAATAAATTTTTTTGTATCAAGCTCTAAAATTCCTTTAGCTCTCAAAATATAACCATAATCCTTACTTTTTAGAGAACTTAAGATTTTATCCAGCTCCTTCTCTGAAAAAATTTTCGGATTAGAAATAGATAAAGTACTAAACACTTTATCTGCAGGTGTTGATACAGCTTCTCCTTTTAAATCAATTTGAAAGTCTTCAATTGTATCTAATATTTCAATTATTTTTTCACCCTCATAAGAATACCAATCATCCTTAAGGATATATGCTTTTTCATTATTTAATTTAATTTTAGAAATTACTTCTTCAACTTTTTCGTCATCTATGCTATCTATATGACTTAAAAAGATAATATTAGCATTTCGAATTTGATCTAAATAAAATCCACCAAAATTCTCTAAATAATCATCAAATGCACTTACATCTACAATAGTTATAAGATGATTTATTTTTATGTCGAAATTTGAATTTTCAGAAATTTTGTCACAAACCCTTATGATATCTGATAAATTTCCTACACCAGATGGTTCTATAAATATATGTTCAGGTTTATATTCTAACGCTAATTCCTCTATGCTATCTTTAAAGTTTTTTACTAAACTACAGCAAATACAGCCAGCATAAATTTCTTTAATAGGTAGTTTGTCATTAATCAGGTCTCCATCAATGCCAATATCACCAAACTCATTCTCAATTAAAGCAATTTTACCTTTCATATTAGGAAGGATTTTTTTTAAAAATGTAGTTTTTCCAGCTCCTAAAAATCCAGAAATAATATTTACATTAATACTCAATGCAAACCTCCTTCATAAATACTTTTAATTACAGGTTAAATAATTAACATGTAATTTTAAAAATAATTTATAATATCTCTTGTATTATGTCATTTCATAGATAATTCTATATTATTTTGTTGATATCTACTAAATAATTTTAACATTTAAAATACTATTGGTCTAATCATTATTACTTATTGTTTGATGTACATTTATAAGTTATATTTATAGCAAAATTATAATTTTACACTTCTAAATTGATGTGTATATAAAAAAATCTATCTAAAGCAAATTCGCAATAGATAGATTTGATTCTTGAAGCATAATATTTTTAGATGTGTCCTCTGAAAAAGTTCAATCTATTACTTTTAATTTTTCTTTTTTTGTATTTCATTTATTGCATCAATAATGGCGCTGCGTAATCCCTTTCTTTCTAATGCTGCCACCCCAACTATTGTGCTTCCTCCTGGAGAACATACTGCATCCTTCATTACTCCTGGATGTGTATTTGTAGTCAATTGTAATTTTCCTGTTCCAACTACCATTTTACTTGCTAACTTATATGACATATCTCTAGATAAACCATGCATTACTGCAGCATCTGATAAGGCTTCTATAAACATACTTGTAAAAGCTGGAGCACATCCACTTATTGTGCCTGCAATACCTAAATTTTTTGTTTCTACATTTTCAATAAGTGCAATTTGTGAAAACAAATTTACAAAAGACTCATTCTCTTCAAATGTTAATGAGCTTTTATTTTCACAAACAATAATCCCTTCTCCTACTGATACTGGAGTATTTGGTAACGTACTTAAATGGTGAGTATTTGGTGATAATATACCTTCATATTTATCAAATGTATAATTTACTACCACTGAAATAATAATTTTACCAACCAGTTTTTCTTTAATTGGTGTAATTACCTCTTCAACAAGACATGGTTTTACAGCAATAACAACCATATCTACATTGTCTACTAACTCATTTGAATCTCTACAAGGGATAAATCCTTTTGAATTAGTATTACTGCATAACTTATCCCAATTTTTTGCACATGCATATATCTGCTCAGCTTTGATTGCATTTTTATAAATCAAACCATTGGCAAGTGCTTGTGCCATATTTCCAAATCCTATAAATCCTAATTTCATTTGTATCCTCCTTGTATAATGTAGTTTTAATAGTATTATTTAAATAACTCAATCTTTCTCAATTTAAAAATATTAAGTCAAAATTTTGTATGTGCGAAAGTTGATTTAAATACTCTTTAGTCATTATAAATATTTTCATCAACTGTAGTCAAATATCCTCTTTATTTTGATTAAAAATGAAAAAATTGTTGCAATTTCATTAAATATGTATTAATATATAAATTAAAATTTAACAGTTCAGATGAAAATAGCGGGAGAGTTATGGCTGTTGCCATTCACCGAAGAAGTAAATCTTTCAGGTACCTAATTTAATTAGAGATGACCGCTATTGGATGAAACCTTGGAGAGACTCTTAATAGAGCACCGAAGGAGAAAGCCTTAAAGGCGAAACTCTCAGGTAAAAGGACAGGGGACAGGTAACATATCTTACAAAAGTAATATATTATCAATTACTTCATTTAGATCTTATCTATTCCCATTTGTATCTCCAATTACAAAATACTTATAGGAAAGGGCATTTTTTAGTACATGCCTTTTGACTAGAATGGAGGGATAAAATGGATCAATTAACAAAACTACTTACTCAAATTAATTCTATCATATGGGAGGATTCCTCTTTTAATACTATTAATGATAACTGGAATCTAAATTACCATACGTCTAGGGTTACTTCAATTGTTTCTCACTCTAAAATTCCTTTTTGAAAAAAAAACAAATAAAATTATAATGGAAAAGTGATGTTACTAGTTTTGCAGCATTATATACTGCACTAGCAGCTACTATATGTTGAAGTTATGCTTTATATTAGCATAAAGCTCAATAATATTTTTGCGCATCATCTTGATGTAAAATTATTCATTATTTTCAAAATAATAACTAAAGGAATCATACTTATATTACACAAATTTAAAAACAATGATATTTCAGAAAGGCGGAATATATATGTCAGAAAATCAAAATTTATCGAGAGGATTAAAAAATCGTCATGTCCAGTTACTTGCAATTGGAGGCGCAATTGGTACTGGATTATTCCTTGGTTCAGGTAGATCTATTCATTTAGCTGGTCCATCTATTTTATTTGCATATATGATAACAGGTATAATGTTATTCTTTGTGATGCGTGCGCTTGGGGAATTATTACTTTCTAATTTAAACTACCATTCTTTTGTAGAGTTTGTATATGATTATCTAGGAGAAGGAGCAGCCTTCATTACTGGATGGACATACTGGTTTTGCTGGGTTTCACTTGCTATGGCTGATGTAGCTGCCACTGGACTTTATATACAGTACTGGTTTCCAAATGTAGCTAGGTGGGTTCCAAGCCTTATAGTTCTTGTAATTTTGCTAATTATGAACCTTACTGCAGTAAAACTATTTGGTGAAATGGAATTCTGGTTTGCTTTAATTAAAGTTGTTGCAATTTTAGCACTTATTATAGTTGGTACATTTATGATTATAAAAGGATTTTCTACAAATGCTGGTGCATCTAGCTTTACGAACCTTTGGAATCACGGTGGTTGGCTACCAAATGGAGTTAGTGGTTTTATCCTTTCCTTCCAAATGGTTGTATTTGCTTTTACTGGAATCGAACTAGTAGGACTTACAGCTGGTGAAACTGAAAATCCAGAATATGTTATTCCAAAGGCTATTAACAATATTCCAATTAGAATTATTATTTTCTATGTAGGAGCACTTACTGTTATTATGGGTATATACCCTTGGAATTCAATTAATCCAGCTAAAAGCCCATTTGTACAGGTATTTTCTGCAGTGGGAGTAGCAGCAGCAGCAAGCATTGTAAATTTTGTTGTATTAACCTCAGCCGCATCTGCTTGTAACAGTGGTATTTTCAGTACAAGCCGTATGGTTTACTCTCTTGCTAAAGAAGATAACGCACCTAAATCAATGAAAAAATTAACTTCTAATCACATACCTTGTAATGCTACGATATTCTCTGCAACTGTTATATTGATTTCAGTTATCTTGAACTACATTATGCCTGAAGGAGTATTTGTACTCATTACAAGTATATCAACATTTTGTTATATCTTCATTTGGGCAATTATAGTTATTTGTCATATGAAATATCGTAAAACTAAGCCTGAACTTGCAGCTAAAAACAAATTCAAAATGCCACTTTATCCAATTATAAACTATTTAATTCTAGCATTCTTTGCTTTTGTTTTAGTTACATTGGCACTTAATAACGAAACTCGTGTAGCCTTATTCGTAACACCTGTATGGTTTATAATGCTTGGAGTGATTTACAATATACTTAAATCAAAAAAGAAAAATGAAGAAAAAAATCTTCATGATGCCGATGAAAATTTAGCATAGACTAATACTAAAAAGGAAATGTTGCTGGAACACTAATTAATGTTCCAGCCTTTTCAACACGTATATATGTTTTTAGATAGTTGAAAGTTATCATAATCTATTATTCTTTTACCCAGTAACTACTGCAATCATTAGAGCGTTCCATAAAACCATACTCGATTAAGGCTCTTCTAGTAGTGGCATAGTCATCATTTATTCTTTGTAAAATTCTATTTATCTCTTTTTCAGAGTACTTCTTTCCTTTAGAAAAATTCTTAACTATTTCAGACAAAACTATTATTTTCTTCTTTTCCTTGGATGGGAATGTTTTTACTGCTCCATTTTTATCTATATAGTTTTTAATTGTACTTTCTCTTTCATTATCAGTAATGTTATATCTATCATCTATGGTAGTTGCTGTTTTGTGAGCATCACATAGAATATCTTTGTCTAATATGTTTACCTTCTTTTTTGTGTTTGATGATATTAATTCCATCACTGATAAAAATAATCTTGCCTGCTTTTCTTTTTCACGTAATTTATAACGATGATTTCTTATAGTAGACTGTGCTACCCCTAGTTTTACCGCAATTTCCTTATCAGTTAATCCCGATGCTATTAGCACTAACAACTCTCTTTGAATCTGTGATATTCCTATGAATGACGGATTCATATCTAATAAATACTCTAAAGTAGATCCATGTTTTTCTGATATATGAAGCTCAGTGGCCTTTTTTGAATCATAGAGCATGGAATCTATTTCATATATTCTTCCCTTTGTAAATTCATCCTCGCAAATTATACATTTATAACTTTCTTCTAACTCAACATAACCTTTTTTCACCTCTTCAATACTTGCATCCCAAAATAGTTCTTTATTACTTTTATTCATATTATCTGACACCTCTACATTTATTTATATATTAAATTATATGCTTATTTTAATTTTATGTCTATATATAAATAGACTTTTTACAATTAAGTCTACGAATTAATTGTAATGGCAAAAATATTACCTCTATATAAGAGTTACTATTTTAATTATTTACACTGCCAAGTGTAATTTCAACTTTGCTAAATTAAAGATTTTTTGTAGTGCAGCGAAGAAAAGTCCTCCTTCTCTACCCTCTGTCCTCTAAAAAGTTGTGTCGCAATGTGAAAAAAATGCGACATAAATGCTGAAAATTGAAATACGAACGATGATCTTTGAAAATGGAATAATGCAGTGTTAAAGATATCTATACTTTTTATATAATCGTGAAAGTATATAGAAAACGTGGTATAATTTTGATATCAATTAAGTCACAATCTAAAATATTATGAAGTAAAGGATGTGATGTTACGATTATAAAAAGATTTAAGAAAATATGTATTTATCTATTCGTCATATTAGTGGGCGTATTTACAATATCATCAATAGAAATTAATATTAATAAAAATAGATTTAAATCAGATATTAAATACTACCTTTATAATAAAAAATCATATAAACAAGAAGATGTTAAACAAATTAAAGTGGATTATTATTTGGATAGGTTAATCTTAGGTTATAAACCTTATGTAGTAAGTGTAATATTTTTTGATGAACCTAAAACTATTTATTATTATAGTAGTACTGGGGATAGCATAAGAAATAATACAATTGATTACCATTCCTCGATGGGGGGAACTGCATCTGGGGTTAAACACCAAGAATGATATTTTACATTCTTATTATTTAACGAAACAATCGAAAAAGCAAACAATTTTTATAAACACTGCATTATTCTATTTTGAATTCTGCAGTGTTTTTGCGTCGCATTACAAAGACTATTTGTATCTATTTTAAATTTACGATATATACTCTTTCTGCTTATATTACAATTTAACTAAAATATCAAATTACGCATGATTAAATTAACATTTTAAAATTTTTATAGCTATTTTATTGACAAATTAGTATTTTTTATCTACTATTTATTATATAATTCTATTTTAAGAGGTGAAAAACATGAACATAATAGAAACAAAAAATCCAAAATTTACGATTAGATTTGCAACACCTGAAGATGCCAGCTTAGTTGTAGAATATATGATAAAATTGGGTACATATCAAAAAATGGCAGATAAAATTACAGCAACTAAAGAAAATATTCATAAGCTTTTATCAGAAAATAAAGGAGAAGCTATTTTTGGTGATTATGACGGAGAAACTGTTGCTTTTATTTACTTTTGTCATAATTCATCAGCTTTCATAGGACAAGCAGGTATTTATATAGATGCCTTTTATATTGATAAAAGTGTACGCTCCAAAGGACTTGGAAAAATTATGATGGCCTTTATGTCAAAGCTTGCACTTGAAAGAGGTTGTAAAAGATTGGAGTGGGGTTGTTTAGATTGGAATGAGGCAAGCATTAATTTTTATAAGGAACTTGGTGCAGTCAGTGTAGATACTATGACAATATATAGATTTTCTCAAGACAAATTAAAAGAAAATGCCAATAGATTTTAAATATGTATGCATTTAATCAAATACATTTTTAAAGCATAGGAAGCATCCTTTGCTAATGTATTTACTACCGCAGGTTTAAAATGGATTGAATCTGCATTTGCATAATGAAAATATGGATTTAATATCTCTACATAACTTTTTAGAAACAATGTTAATAATTAATTCTTCTATGGCCGAAATGCTTGCAATAAAACAAACTAAAATAGTTGTTGTGTATAATCCTAATCCAATATATATAAATGGCAAACAAAATAAAACCATCCCTGTTAACTTATTAGCATAAGTGTGTAAAAAAGTGATCTGTTTGTAACGTATAAAACCAACACCTAATGATGCCAAACGAATAACTGCAATAATAACTACCCAATATACGACCAATAAAGGAAATTTATTCGTTCAGTTTTTTTCTTAAATCGGCTATGTAGCCTAATTGCTGCTTTTTTATGTACAAGCCTGCAAACAAGTTCATTAGAGGATTATTTACTGATACTTCTTCTGTAAATTCAATCTCCGTACCATTATTAACAGAAGTAAAAACTCCAATCCAATGGCCATTCATATTTTTATTAGTCATATCAAATTCATATCGCTCATAAGGCTTTTTTAAAGTAATATTAAATTTAGTAGTGAAATTATCCTTTGTATATTCCTTAAAAGAGTTTCCATCTGCTGAAACATCAATTTTACTTAAATCGCTACGCCACTCATATTCATTGTTATTTGTGACTACTTCCCATACTTTTTTTATATCTGCTTTAAATGTAGCTGTAATGATTGATTTCTTCATATTATATGTTCTCCTTAATAAATTTACTACTTATCTTTTACTAAATTATAACATACTTAAAAGCCCTCAAGTGTATAACCTACACTCAAGGGCTTTACGATTCTCTAAAAAATCAACTCTCCTGGCTTATAACCTTCAGGCAATTCTTCTTCACTTAAAAATTTAAAATTGTCATCACGAAGTATTGGTAAAAATGCTTCATATGGAATCTTGGAAAACTCACAAGCATAATCACTAGCTCCAAACCACTTACCCTCTTTGCTACTCAAATTCAAATCTCTAGCAAACTTTGTATGGTTTGAGCAATCATGAACTGCTAAATCCCAATTTTCTTCATCGGCTATTTTCATGAATTTAAGAGTTAATTCCCTGCTCCAAATTGGAGAAATATAGCCATGTCTGCAAATATACATGTTTTCCCCATAATAATTGTCTATGTTATTCTGATTTAAATGTAATTCTGCACAATTTATAAAATCAAGCTTTGTATCTAAGATTGCTTGCTTTTTCTTAAAAAATTCCTCAAAAAACTCAGGAGTCATTGGAGTTTCAATACCTACAGTTTTAATATATTTTTTGGCTATTCCAATGTTTTCAATAACTTTGTCTGAGCAATTAGAAGCCCCCAGGTTGAAACGTATCTCATCAAGACCAGCTTCAGCTAATGCTTTCAACGTTTCTTCTGTAGCCAAAGTACCATTTGTATATAGATGTTGATGAATTTGTGCATCCCTAAATTTCCTTATGATAGAATAATATTTTTCAATTTCCATAAACGGTTCTAAATAAACGTATGAAATGCCAGTAGGTTTTTTGTGGATGGAAAGAAGTAAATCTATATCCTTCTCATAAAATTTTGTATCCCCAATTTCCCACATACCTTCACCAATAGGAGGAATATTTTCTAAATCTCCATAATTGTAACAGAACTTACACTCTATATTACATTTATTAGTTTTCCTAATTGCACTCAAGCCAGTTCCCAAAAGACAAGAACGACACCCTTGGGAGAACTTGCTTTCACTTCCCACGAAAAAAGTTCTATTACCCAAAGTTTTTAAACCTCTAATTTCTGACATTAGAGTATCATTTCTATGATCAATTACTTCCTCAATTTGTGCAAATGTAGCATAAATGATTTCTTGTTGTTTTACCATAAGTTCCTCATCCTCTGGTAACATGGAAAAAAACTCAAACCATTGCAGCGCATCTTTCTTTGAAATTTTCATAATGTATCCTCCTCTATTTATATGCTCTCACACACGAAGGCCCTCGAATGTGTGTACATCCAAGGGCTTTAAACCATTGATATTACTAACTTTTATCTATATGTGTTTTTATAATCTCCAATGAAGCGTGTATATCTTAACATCATTATAACATACTTTTTTATATCAAACTATATTTTTATATATCCTAAAGCCATTGAACTACAATTACATTTGGTACTTAAATGGGATTATGAACTAGCTTTTATTGTGAATGAATAAAGATTTATAGTTTGTTCTCATTCTACATTGAATTACATGTTCACATTATAATCACACTTTTGACATTGAGCAAGTGTATTTTCATTATCCTCAATATGATAAGCACCAGACCATTTACAAATACTTTGCAGAATTGGAACTACAGACTGACCTTTCAAAGTCAATGAATACTCAACTCTTGGAGGTATTTCATCATAAGACTGTCTTTTTATGATTTCATCTGTAACTAATTCCTTCAATGTTGCAGCTAGTACAGCATCTGTTATATTTGTCATTTCACTACGAATAGAACTATATCTCAAGGTTTCCTCTTTAGCTAAAACGCAGATTATTCTTGACTTCCACTTACCACCAAAAACAGTTAATCCGTATTCCAGTGGACAGCGAATATCTTTTTCTAATTTAGGTTTGTACATTGACTTTACTCCTTAATTTTTTAACTATAGTATATGACAATTCTTTATAGAATAAAAGTTACTATGAAATTTATTAGTAACTCATAAATTTGCTAATATATTCTGTTTTCCAAGTCATATTGTTATAATTCATACGAGCTCATCAATAAGAGCCACTAAAAATTATTCAGGAGGTATTTTCATGAAAGTAAATGCTTATTTAGAAATCACAATGAAAATCAACAACAACAATCGTCAAGCTGCTGCAAAGGTCTATACAGATTACAGAAAACCCTTTCTTGAAACAATCGAAGGTGCATTAACAAAAGATCTTTTGATTCGTGATGAAGATGTTCAAGTTCTTCATGGCTTCGACAACATTGAACACGCAAAGGCTTACTTAGCAAGTGAAATGTTCAAAAATGATGTCTTTGTAGGATTACAACCTTTGTGGAATGCAGACCCAGAAGTAAAAATCTACAGCGTAGCTTAATAATTAAAAGCCACTCTATCATTGATAGCATGGCTTTTAATCATACCATTTTTATTTAAATATGATGTACAGACTTATACTAACTTTTTAAGGTTTTCCAGAAAGCTTCTTAAATGAAGCCGCATATAAAACCATTCCTACTAGAGTAAATATAAGCCTACTCATTATGAAATTCAAAGACAAACTAAAAACAGGTTCACCGAGACTATCAACAGATAGAACTGTAGGCATATAAGTCACATACCCTTTGGCGAAAATATCAATAAAAGGTGTGCTATTAAAGCTTATAAGTGACAAAATCAAAACAATTGGAATCCAAGCATAAAGCAAGGTTTGGCTTTTGCTGCCCAAAAACATACTGGTTCCAAAAACAAACACAAAAGTTGGAAGTAATATTATTAACATCGGTAATAAAAAATTTTGAAAACCTGCAAAATTAAATGTTGTCTTGTAAAACACAAAACTTATGAAAATGCAGCATATGGCAATAATTAAGTAAGAAATAGACAGAGCTAAACTTTTTGTAGCCAAATACTTTTTCTGTGGTAAAGACGTACATGAAGTAATTTCTCTTACTCTTTGTTCATTTCTAGAAAAAAGCCCTGTGCAAGAAAGCATTAGAATTAATAACATAATGGTATTTATGTCACACAAAAACTTGCAATAACTCCACTTGGAAAAAGGTGCCGTACCAGAAACACCTTGTATTATTTCTGTATAGAGGTCAATCATTGAAAAGAAAAGTGCAATTATGAAAGTTATTACAAATATCCTTGAAAAAATTATTCTTTTTAGTTCATATTTAAGAATTTTTATATCCATTGACCACTACCTCCTTTTAGCACCAGTAATATTTAAGAACTCAGAAAAAGATAGTTTTTTATCTTTTTTGCCATAATATTCTTGGTAAATAACTTTCATGGAATTAAAATAATTGTCTTCACCAGTGTTATTATAAACATTGTAAATTTCAAGTGGTGCCAAATGATACATTTTATCATCCTTTAAAATTAATGCAACGAAATACTTTGGAAATATTGATAGTTTGTTCATGTATTCAGGATTTCTTTGATAAAAGTTTCGATTCAATTTATTTGCTCCTTCTTTCCACTTTTTCACCAATAAGTTTTCTGCATAGTCTTTTCCAAATTTGTTTTTCAAGAATAAATAAGTGCTAAAATCCGCAAAAGCTTCACATGTCCATTCATTGTGATTTTTATCTATTTGATTACGGCTGTTTGCGTTAGATACATCTATTCCAGTGCCCCACCATTGATGAGCAATTTCATGGGTGAGCAAAGCAAAGGTGTCAGAAGAAGATGCTGTCGATGATTCCACGTTGGATTTTTTCTTTAAACAATCTTCAGAAACATAAGAAATATTTCCGTTTTGAAATCCACCTCCGCCCTGTACTCCTGATGTTACAACTACTTTAAGACTATCCTTGCCTAGAGGCCCAAATTTTTCCGAAAAGAATGAGAATATATCTAAAGTGTCATTTCCTCTGGATTCGAATTCTTTTCTCGCAGCCAATGGATAGAAAAACTCTACATTTGTGCCCCTTACATTTCTTTCAAATATTCCATATCGTCCGGCTGTCAAAGATAAGTCATTTAGTTTATCCCAAGAAAAACTCCAAGTAGTAAAACCATCATGCTCAGAAATTTTGCGATTTTTTTCTCCCTGAGTTATGACTGTAAACTTTGAATCCATTTTTATTGTTCCTTCAATAGCCCTATCCTTTTGTTCAACACAAACAACAGGAGCAATGTCCGTGGTGTCCTTTAACCTTACATAATTTTTGCTAATTCCTTGGGAAAAATCTTTAGTTGTACTTTTGGCTTTCGGTGTACCTGAATACCTTATGCTTAATTTAGTTTTAGTGTTTCTTGGAATGCTTATTTCAAAAACGTTGTTAAGTTTTGCACTGCTCAAAATCTTGGGCGAAACCTGTGTACAACTTATGCCTTTGTTGCCTAACTTTATTTCACTAATCTGATAACCGTCTGCTAATTCAAAATATACATTTTGAGGCTTATCAGTGCCGTTTTGCAGCTCCTCACAATAAGCTCCACTAGCACAATTTTTATCTTTTTCTATCTTAAGATCTACAAACATATTTGAAGTTCCTATGACACTTACGTTTACAGGCGTTTCTTTTTTACCATTAATCAATACTGACACCACATCCGTAAGCGAAATTGATTTGAAAATCGGTTCATTTTGAAAAACAAAAAATACTCCAAAAAGAGAAACCAAAAAGCAAATTGGTATGAGCTTATATTTTTTACAGTTTTTAAAGATAGATTTAAATAATCCTTTTTCATAACATCTATGGCACAACATACCGAATAAAAATATGGACATAGCTACCGATAACCCAAAGAGCCTATTCCAGAGCATTCCCAAAACGATATTCCCGCTTCCGAAATTTTCAGAAAGTCCACTAGCACCTGTGTGAACCCACATATATTGATAATTGATATTTCCTGTTAAAAAACTAAAAAGCACCGCTAAAAGCATAATAATGCAGGTTATATTAACGTTCCTAAATATAAGATAAAATCCTGCGGTCATAAGAATTGTTAGCACAATGGAGCCAAAAATTATTAAGGTGTAACTGAGCAGGAAATAACTAAAATGGGTTAGACTGCCCACGTTAAATATATAGTGAGGAATCATAATTATCATTGAACCCATTGTTGAAATAAGACCGGCACACATTAAGCCTGCAATTTTGGTTAAATTTATCTTTATAGAACTTGATATTGGTTCAATTATATAATTGACTCTAAACCTAAGTATTTTGTCAAACTCAAAAACTGTTAGTGCCGTAAAAGCAAAAGCTCCAATTACTGCTCCTACCTTTGCGGGAAAAAGTATGGTTTGAGATAAAAGAGTAGAGCTATTTATTCCAAGCATTATACTGCTAATATCTTCGCTAATGTAGGTTGAAAGTAGTACACCAATCAAAGGAAAAACTGACGTTAGCAAGATTATTATTTGAGTAAACTTTGACTTCAGAATTCGCTTTGTTTCATAGGCAAAAAATGTATTTCTCATTTAATGAACCCCCCCATTGTGTATGACGTATGTATACGCATCTTCAAGAGTAGGCTCGATAAGTGGAATAGCGCTTTCTATTTCTTTGCCAATAACACGACAAGAGATACCATTCCCCGTAAACAATTTAGATGTGATTATATACTTATCTCCAATTCTTTTTTCTAGAGACTCGTTATCTTTTTCTTCAATAAAACCAACACGTCCGTGTACAGCTTTTATTAAATCCGGCGAAGTTCCGTCAAATAAAATCGTACCGTTATTAATGATTATAATTCTATTGCAAATGGCTTGTATATCATCGATGATGTGAGTGGAAAGTAACACTATTTTGTCCTTTGCAGTCTGCGAAAATATATTTCTAAATTTAATTCTTTCCTCTGGGTCAAGTCCAACTGTAGGTTCATCTAAAATGATAAGTTCAGGATTGCCAAGTAATACTTGTGCTATACCAACACGCTGCCTCTGACCACCTGAAAGAGTTTTAATTTTAAAATTTCTTTTTTCTTGTAAATTGGTCTGTTCAATAGCTTGTCTAATAATACCTTTCACGTTGCTTTTAATTTCTTTTAATGCACACATATAATCCAAAAACTCATAAACTGTTAATTCATCATATAAACCAAAGCTTTGAGGCAAATAACCTAACTGCTTTCTCAGTTCTTTTTCGTATTTTTGTATTGTTTTACCATCAACAATTATTTCGCCGTCTGTTGGTATTATATTCGATACCAATAGTTTCATAAAGGTACTTTTTCCAGCACCATTGGGACCCAAAAGCCCTATAAAATTCGGGCTACTAACTTCCAAATTCAAATTGCTTAGTGCCTTTTTTCCTGTTTTATATGTCATACTCACGTTTTTAATACTGATTTTCATAAATGCTGTTACACTCCTTTTTAGTATATTTATATTAAATGTAAAATTTCCCGCAGACTTTGCATAAGTTCTCAATTTTTAAAAATTCCATTATGCGTGTCTCATTTCTCATGGCTTACCTATATAATAGAACCTTTAACTTACATCTGTGTGACTTTTAGGTGAGAGATTCGTCACTTTGAGAAAGGAATGGCAAAGAACTTATAATACCTCCCAGTAAATTATAGTTACATTTATAAACAAAGGAGTGCTAAAAGACCTTAGTAATCTACGTTACTAAGGTCTCTAAATATATTTTTTCAAGCTGAAAGCATTAAGAAATATATTAAGTATTTTTCTACTATTTTAAATTAGTTCAATCAATTCAATTAAATCGTCTATCTGATAATCCGCTTCTGATTGATCCATACTATAATCTTGTGGTACTAACGCTGCAACCTTCAATTCTGCTGATTTTGCAGCTCTAATTCCTAGCACTGAATCTTCTACTGCTAATCCTTCTGTTGGCAATATTTCTAAGGTATTAACAGCTTTAATATAAACCTCTGGATCTGGTTTGCTATTTGTACATTCCTCTCCACTAATGACAAAGTCAACATAAGAATCAAGTTCACATTCCCTTGCCATTCTTAAAATTTCACCTTTTTCTGAAGATGAAGCTATAGCTATTTTAAGATTTTTATCTTTTAATTTTCTAAAGACTTCTTTAACTGAAGGCTTTAGTACTTCTGGAAAATACACCTCATGTTCTTTGGAATAATTAAAATACCTCTCTTTTAAAATTTTACGTTTTCCCCCATCATGAGGAACCATCATTCTCCATATCATATCATTGCTTAAGCCAACAAAATCTTGAATTTTCCTTGTAGCTGGTTCTATTTTTAATTCATCAAAAAACTTCATTCTTCTTTTAAAGTAAAACTGTTCACTATCAACTAAAACCCCATCCATATCAAAAATCACTGCTTTTTTCAAAAATCCACCTCCTGTTAGTCGCCAAAGACAATATCAAAAATTAATCTAATTTCCAAATCAGATATTTTTATAGTATACTCTTTTTCAATTTCACCAAAGGCATACCTTATAATCTCTATTTTTCTCTTCTCTCCTTGCACAAACTTCTCAATATCTTCCTGCACATCAGCATCTTCTTTTCTTAAAATTCTCTCTACCATGCAAGAACAATGAAGATATAATAAAAAGCGTTTATTATTAGATAATTTTATTCCTAACTTTTCTTCCATTTTATCCACAGCATCCTGCACAAAATTAAGCACCTTGTTGACATCTAATATGGTTAACTTCTCAATTATTTTTTTAATAGAAAAATTAAATACCAGATCCTTTTTTAATTGTTCTTCATCAATTTTAAAATTACATTTTAAAATATTAATAAATGCTTCAATATCTTCTCCACCAATAAGATGCTCTATACCTATATATGGGACTCCTTCTATTTTAGGGTTCACAGTTCCTATAACAGCTACCACATCATACATCTGAAAAGGTAATTCCCTTTGTTTATTTTGCTGCAACTTGTGATAATCATAAGGAATAATAACAATTGAAGGATCTTCTTGTTTTAAACTCTTCTGCAATATATCCTGAATTTGAATTGCACTTCCCATGCCTGTATAGCAGCAGGTTAATATAGATTTTTTCTTTTTTTCAACTGGATAAACTAACTGTTTGCTAAATTTTACATTCTTTAAAATCCCTTCATTAATTTCAACTATATTTTTATCCTGCAGCAGCATACTTCCAATTTCTAAAACTAGTGGCGTTGAAACAAAGTCTATTAGTAGTAATGGTCCCTTTATCTTCTTCTCCAGACGAATTCTCAAATCAAAAAGCGAACCCATATCTACTAATAAAATCAAACCATTTTCAGTGCTATTGTTATCAATAAAATCTAGTACCTTACCTTCTATATAATCAATTGTAGTGTCAATGGGCATATCAATAGCTTGGAAAAAGTTTTTCTTTAACATTCTATTGGCTACGTTGGCCATGCTACTTGCCGTAGAATATCCGTGAGCTAGTACTATACTTTTAATTTCATTTTTTACTTTATGTACATTCATACTATTTAAATAAAATGAAATTAAAATTAAATCTTCATCAAGAACTTGAAAATCCAGTCTTTCACTTAAATGGGTAAGCATGCATTTAGCCAGCCACAAAACATTACTCATATGATTTTGAATAAGCTCAATAAGTTTTGGCCTAATGCTGTACCATTCTGAATGATTAATTAAAATTTCCTGTTCTTCTTTAAAATAAAGTAAATGCGCTATGGAAAGAATTTTGTTTCCATCCTGTTCAAAGCCATAGTTTTCTTCCATATATTTAAATGTTGATTTTATATTAAAAGTTAATAGAGAAAAAAGAGATTGACTACTTGTAATTTCCGAATTAAACATTAATTCATCCAACAAAAGGTTAACTGCATTCATCATATCATTTATATACCGTTCAAAAGTAATTCTTCCATCTTCAACCTGTTTAAATTCTTCAATAAATTTATAATAGGTGTTTTTAATGTTTTTCTGCTCACTGCTATTAACACTTAATAATTCTGGATGCTTATAATCATAAATTCTATCCTGATACCTATTTGATATCTGATGATACTGATTTTCTCTTAGCTTATCCTCGCTTCCAATTGGTAACTCCATGATACGTACTTTTATAATTTTCTGATCCTTCATTTTAGCATAACTGCTTCCGCAGCTGTATTTTACGATGTTTTTTATTTTTCCTACATTACCTTCATAATTACTGAAGAGTAAAAAAGACATTACTTGTTTAGAAACTTGAATAGTATGTTGTAATATTTCACTTTCATTTAAGAAAAAGCTGTCAATCAAATGAATTTTTTCTTGTTGAGGTCTCTCTGCAAAGCTGGGGATATTAACAATAACCGGAAGTCTTCGGATAAAAGTAGGTAAAAAAGCTGATTGAATTGATTCTGTAGTCGCAAAAATCAATCTTACCTTTGATTCTTTTTTTATGCTGTTATCACCAATAGGAGAATATTCACCTGAATCCATAAAGGTAAAAAGTTTTTCTTGACCTTCTTCCGTTAACCTATGTACTTCATCAAGAAATAGCACACCACCATCTGCGCTTTCAAGAAGTCCTTTTTTATCTCTGTCTGCTCCTGTAAAAGCTCCTTTTGTATACCCAAATAATAAGCTTGATAGAAGCTCTGGATTATGATAATATTGAGCACAATTTAAAGAAATAAATTTAGATTCTGGACTAATTAACTTTTCTTCAAGGCAATAGTCATAAATACATTTTGCTAAATATGTCTTTCCTGAACCACTTGAACCTAGAAGCATTATAGGAAGTCCGTTCTCAGGATAAAGAACTGCTGTTTTTATTTGTTCAATTTGTTCTTTTAAACTTCCCTTTGCGCCAATTACATTACTCAATGTGTCCATCTTTTTTACCTTTAAATTTTCTTGCCACAACTCATCTATGGTATTATATTCATTATATTTTGGAGCAAAATACAAATTAGAAAATGTTTCTTTATCTAAAAAAATTACTGGATATTCTTTAACTTTTATTATTGTGCCTTGCTTTACTTCTTTATTAAGATAACTGCTTACTGTACTGCGGCTTAACTCAATATTTTCTGCTATTGAATTAGCTGAAAATCTTTTCACATTTTCCTTATCAAATTCTTTAGTAATTTCTTTCAAATATCTTGATATGTCTATCCCCATCTTGAGTACACCTCCTTTTTTAATATAAGATAAAGATATTTTACAACATACCTTTAAAGTAATAAAGCAAAGAAATCGAAACTAGTCGATTTCTTTGAATATATAAATTTTTATACTAGTAACCACTAAATTTAATATTGGTTATTTTTTATCTTAATATGCTAATTTCCACATATATCTTCTCTTAGTTAGTGGATGTTTACGTGCATAAGAAAGTTGTTCAGCATATACACGGAATACTGCTGTAATTAGCATTGGATTAAAGTAATCAACAACACTTTTTGGAACTGCTGAAGATAAACCATAATCTAAAGCATCTATAACTGTTGTCTTCGTTTCAAAACGCTTTAAGAAAGTTAAAGCACGAGAATCAATAGTACGAGTACTTCCTTCATTCATTAATAAAACAAATGGTACATCTTTATCTACTATTTCAAATGGTCCATGGAAAAACTCTCCTGAATGGAAGTTTCCTGAATTAATCCACTGCATTTCCATCATTAGGCATATTGATGTAGAGTAAGCAACTTCATTTGTTGCACCACTACTCATAACATAAATTACTGGATCATCTTTATAGGCTTCTGCAAATTTCTTTGCATCTTCTATTGCAGCTTCTGCTGATTTTTGTGATAAATCATAAATTTTACTGAAAGCAGTCTGCATATCTTCATAGTGTTCGTAACCTTCATATTGATTTAGTATTTCTACTGCAAGCTCAAGAGCATAACCCATTTTTTCCAATTTAGCACCATAGTTTTCAGCAAAACGATGGCATATAACATAATCAGCATCCTTTGTAAGCGCAGAATTAGGTGCATGAGTTAGTGAAATTACATAAGCTCCTCTTTCTTTAGCTTTTGCATTAGCTGTTACTGTTTCTGGTGTACTTCCACCCAATGAAGCTGATATTACAATAGCAGTTTCATCTAGAGAAACTGGTGTGGCATAATTGAATTCATTAGCAGTATAATGACTTATACGTAATTTTTTTGCATTACTATCTAAAAAATATTTTGCTGGATACAATTCTGCTTTTGAAGCACCACAACCTACAAATATAACACTCTTAATTTCCTTTTGTTTTGTCTTAATTTCTTTAATAATTTGATTTGGATTCATTATAAATCACTCCTATATTTTTATTTTTATATTTACATCCTTTGTTTTGAATGTTTTAAACTTTACTTGAATATCCCTAGTACATTTAACAATATTCCGCCAAGAATACATATAGTTAACATCCAACCTGTTGATACTTTCTTTTTTAATAACCAATACATTGCAAAGGTTGCTCCTAACGGAATAATCTGTGGAACTATTCCATTTAATACATCCTGCAGTACAAACTTTCCACTAAACTTGATTGGAGTTGTGATTCCAATCATACTGGCCATCATGGAACCAATAACCATGAGTCCCACAATAGAACAAATATACATTACCTTATCCATAAGACCTTCATTATAAAGTTTTGTAAGGTACTTATTTCCCATTGAGTAGCCAATCTTTCCACCATAATATGTAACAAGAAAAGATGGAATGACAGATATAATAATTGCCAGTATTGGACCTAAAATACTTCCTTTCTGCGCAAGATTAATACCAAGCCCAAAAGCCAATATACGTATAGTTCCTTGAAAAAAGGAATCACCAACACCAGACAATGGTCCCATGAGCGAAGTTTTCATAGCATTAATTGATTCTGGATTAAAATTTTCTCTATCTTCATAATATTGCTCTTCCATTGAAGCACTTAATCCTAAAACAAAAGCACTGGTTTGAGGGGTACAGTTATAAAAATTCATGTGACGTTTGTAAGCTTCTTTTTTCAATTCATCGTCTTTAGGATCTTTATAAATTTGGTCCAAAATAGGCGCTATACCATATAAAAATCCCATATTCATTTGTCTTTCATAATTCCATGAAGCCTGAATAGCCCATGAACGCCATAGAAACTGTCTATATTTCCACTTATTTGGATCCTTTTGCTTTTCTTTGCCTTTCATTTTTATACCTCCCATGTATCTAAAGATCTAATTCATCAACTGTTTTCTCATTCTTGAATTTAAATTCTGCCAAAACAAATGAGATAATACAAGCGAAAATAGCAACGCCAGTTACACTTAAGTTTGAATATGCTGTAACAAAGAAACCTGCAAATAAAAACGGTAACATTTTAGTTGATAGCATAGTACTGAGCAATAAAGCAAATCCATAAGCTGTTAAAATTTTACTTGATAGATTCAAGCCATTTGTTACCCATGCTGGGATAACTGCCACAATATTCTTTACTAGATCTGTTCCAAAATAAGTTGCCAAAAATATTGGTATAAAGTACATTAGTGAGTACATAAGCGTTCCCCATACAATATGAATATTATATGCTTTCTTATACTGGCCCTTTTCAATTAAGGAGTCAGCCCTATGAGTTAAATTTGCAAGAATAGTTCTCACTAAAACCCCAATCATTTGTCCTAATACCGAAATTGGAATTGCAATAGTTAATGCTGCTTGTGAGTCTGCATTCGATAAAATAGCAAAAGCAGTTGCAATAATAGATGCCATATTCATGTCTGGAGGTGCTGCAGCTCCTATGTTTACTAACCCCAAGGAAATTAATTCAAGAGCAGCTCCAACCATCAGTCCCTTTTGAAGATCACCTAGTACAAGTCCTACCAATGTACTAACTATCAGCGGTCTTTCTAAATTTGATCTACCTAAAAGTCTGGAGTCTAAGATACATATAACACCAATAAAACCTAATAATATTGACTTGATTAACATTCTGTACCCTCCTTTTATATTTTAGATGTTAAATCTTCTTTCTTAGAAGTAGGCACCTGCTGCATATACAAGTTGATTCCCATCTCTTTTAACTTTTTACTATCTTCTAATTCTTCTTCATTTAGGAAAATAGCATTACTATACTGCTTTGAATTTGCTTTGTTAGCAATTCCACCATAATTAATTTCAGTAACCTTAGAATAGCCCTTACAAAATTCTAGTGCCCCTCTAGTTCCGCCAAAAACAATCATAATATTGTCTTTTAACTGTTCTACCTTTGGCATCTTTGCTAGAACTTCTTTCACCGAAAATATGTTTAAAGTTACTCCAACAGGCTTTGATAAATTTAGTGATATTTTTTTCATTTCGTCCTTAGCAGTTTCATCATCTATAACAATAATTCTTGAAACTCCTAAAGTCTTTGTCCATGAGAAAACTACTTGTCCGTGCAACAAACGATGATCAATTCTTAATAATTTAATCATAAATCTCCCTCCTGTATACTTTTACATTCATTAAGTAATTTGTTACAATTAACTATGCTGTGTTGGCTGTCTTTTATAATTTGTTCTAGTAGTTCTTCGGAAATTTCTTCGCCCTGAGTAGCAAGTGAAACAACTACAGGTAAATTCATACCTGAAAGCACATGTATTTTAGGGTATTGTTTTATCAAAGACATCATCTCCGTATTAACGCTGCCTCCAAGAATATCAGTTAAAATGAATATGTCCTCTTTAGCATATTTTTCTTTTATTATTCCCTCTACAGCATCCCTAACATTCACATTCTCATCTCTATATGAGGAAAAAGCTTCAACCATAGATACATCCCCGATTATCATATTTAAAGTGTCCTTCATTCCCTTTGCCAAATCACCATGACTCGCTAAAATAATTTGCATTATCAAATCGACCTCCCTTCTGTCTATGCCATTATTATTAGCAATAACCATGCCAGAACATAGTTTACAGAAAAAAATAGCCTTTTTAGGACGCTGCAGCATACATTAGCCTTTAAATTCAACAGTTAAAAAAACAAAATTCAGAGTGTTGAGAAAAGTGTTACAAAAAAAAACATGTGATTAATTCTCTTTAATCACATGTTTTTCTAGTTTTAATCCAAATTAAATACTAAACAAATAAGAAAAACTAACTCACAAATTGAAAAAACTTGAGCAAAGACATAAATTACATGACAATCATCAGATTTCCCCTTTTCAATAAAATACCCAAAAAGTGTTGTTAATATAATTACCAAAGCAAACATCAAGAAAACAAATCCTCTATTTTCACTTGAAAACCAAATACCATTATCAATTCGATATTTTATAAAGTAATATATAAATACGGGAACGGAAATTATATTTACTGGTATGAATAATATCAATTTTACATATGGTGAAATAAATATTAAAAAGAATATTACACCAAGTGCAGCTAAGTATCCTAATATATCTTTAAAAGGAAAACCTATAACCGTTCTATGACTATTACTTTCATTAATTTCTTCACAATAAATTCCTCTATTGGTGTGGGTAAGATACCCTATTCTATACTTCTTATATCTACTAACACCAGAAGAAAAGAAAAAATCAACCTTTTTTCCATTAGAGAGATAAACATACTCCATTGGATCTTTATTAAAATGTCTTATATCTTCTACCTCCGCAGTTACATAATTAAATTTTCCAGTTATTAATTGTGGAATATCAAGCAAGTATGGTTTAACAAGCCAAATTGTTACACTCATTACAATTGCAACCATTATAGCTTTCTTTGGACTAACATATCTTATCTCCAATATTCTTTCATAGATGCTTTTTAAATCAATATATTTTTGCTTTTCTTTCGAGGTTCTTTTTTTTGTAGTTCTTTTTTTCCTAGTTCTTTTTTTAGCACCTAAACATAAACACAACCTAAAAACTATTTCTGGTATATATCCTAATATTAAATAGAATATAATTCCGATTATAAAAAAACATGTTTGAAATACTCTCATTCTTTTGCCACCTTAAAATTGTCAATATATATTTAGATGTTATTCAATATACATCCCTCTTATTTAATTGGAAAATATTCGCACAAAATTACAATTATCATATAACTTATACAAAATTATACCATAATATCTAAATATATTCATTATTCCTTGTATATTCAATATCATACCTTTCTTTTCTGAATACATATTACTCTATGCCAAACCAATTTCTGATTCTTTTAGGAATCTTTTTTTATTACAACTTCACAAATCAAAGCAAAGCCAACTAAAGCAATTATAGTAGCCAATTCCTCTATATTCATATAGTAATTCTTCAGGTTAATACTGATTGAGACGTAAATTTCTTTTAAGTTATTAATTAATCGGAAGAAAATTTACAATAAGTACATTTTATATTTGTAATGGGACGAAAAAACACTGTAAAATTCAACTTCGAATAATACAGTATTTTTGTAAATTGTTCATTTTTTTAATTGTTTCTTTAAATAAGAAAATTGCGTGTTAAAGTAAATGAGAAGCGTTTAAGAATTTGATTTTGCCTTATCAAGTTTAAGTTGTTCTTCACCCCATTTAGACAATTCATTCAATGTAGGAAGTAGTGCTTTACCTCTTTCTGTTAGAGCATATTCAACTTTAGGAGGAATCGTTTCATATTGTATCCTAACAATAAGATTATGTTCTTCTAATTCTTTTAAAGATTTTGTAAGCATCATATTAGTAATACCTTTAACTTTTCGTTTTAATTCATTATATCTAGTGAACTCATTATCAGATAAGTACCACATAATAGGCAACTTCCACTTTTGTCCAATAACCTCTAATGCATATATAAGGGGACATTTTGTATCATGTATATTATCACCATAGAATTCTCTACTGCAATTCATATCATTACTCATAATCACACCTCTTTTAAATTCAATAGTATACTTTTTATACTAAAGCAGAAAAAACTGCGTACTTATATATTTATAACTTTATGATATATAATTATAGCATAAATTATAAATAAAAAAATATAAAGAAATAGGAGGAGTGTTACTATGAAAATTTATGCTATTAATGGAAGTCCAAGAAAAAATAAAAATACAGCTACATTACTTCAAAAAGCTTTAGATGGAGTAAAAGAAGCTTCAAAAGATAAAGAAGTTGAAACTGAAATAATTAATTTATATGATTTAAACTATACTGGGTGTAAAAGTTGCTTTGCCTGCAAAAGACTTGGAGGTAAAAGTTATGGAAAATGTGCTATAAAAGACGATATTTACGAAGTTTTAGAAAAGGTATCTCAAGCTGATGGGATTATTTTTGGTTCTCCAATATATTTTAGTAATATAACAGGTCAATTACTGACATTTTTAGAAAGACTATTATTTCCTTATTTAGTGTATGATAAGAATTATTCTTGTATTGCACCAAAGAAGATACCAACAGCATTCATTTATACAATGAATGTTCCAGAAAACCTTATGGAACAAGCTGGTTATCCAAAAGCCTTCAATCACATTGAACATACTATTGAGCGTATATTTACAAAACCATTAGTTATGTATTCAAATGATACTTACCAATTTGATGATTACTCAAAATATGAATCTAGTGCCTTTTCTGAAGAAGCAAAAGCAGCACATAAAAAAATACAATTTCCTTTAGATTGTAAAAAAGCATTCGAAATAGGTGCAAATTTAATAAAGTAGTATATTAAATTATGATAAAATTTTCTTCTACTTAATCATAACGAATTTTAGAAAGTTCTAATCAAGTGATTCTTAGATTCAGGTGAACTTTGCCTATGAGGAATACCTCTTACCTAAGCAAGCTCGTTAAATGTCATTTAGACATTTTAACTCATCTGAATCTTAGAAGAACTTATCCAGGAGACTATGTCAATATAAGAGTAATTAGTCATCTTCCACAAGCAACAAGTATTCATTGGCATTAACTTAATGTTCCTAATGTAATGGATAGTGTCCCAGATATTGAACCTTCGCCAAGAATTGAACCTGGACATTATTTGATTATTAGACATTATCTAATGCTTTTTTGCTCTAATAATCAAAAAATCTGGTTTATGAATATCCTTTGCATATTTTGGATATTTTTTTATTGTTTCTATATCAGGAACTGGTTCACACATTTTTTCAATCATAAATCCAGCTTCTACTAAAGAATTAATTATTGATGAGAAGGTACGATGGTACTTAATAACACCATCAACAAACCATTTGGATTTTCTTTCTCCATCAACACTGTAATTAGATATGTTAGCAAATATGACATTACCATTTTCGTCTTTAGTCCACCGATTTCCATTTGTAAAGCAAGTATTGATGGGATTCTCCTGTGAAAATATAAAATATCCCCCTGTGTTCAACAACTTAAAAACATTTTTGCAAAGTGAGGAAAAATCTTTTATATAGTGCATTGCTAGAGAACTAAATACTACATCAAAATGTTCTTGCAAAATTCCAATATTCTCCATACACATTTGTATATAGGTAATATTATCCCCTGTATTTTTAGCTTTGGCTACCGATAGCATTTTTTCCGAAATATCAATTCCAACTACTCTGTCCGTTCCTCTTTTTTTAAATAAGATACAATTTTCGCCATACCCACATCCAAGGTCAAGAACTTTTTTCCCTTTTAGATCTGGACACTGAGAAAACAATGCTGGCTTTTCAACAAGATTATTTGCATTGCCTTCATTGGCTCTAATATTTTTGTATCCCTCAAAGAAAATTTCATTATCAAAAATATTCTGTTTACACATATTTCTACTCCTTTGCAATTTACATTTTATTACAATTGTCATTTAACTTATATGAAAATTATACCGTAATATCTAAATAACAAGAATGTTCCGACTAAAAGTTAAATTATTTACTTAACTATTTTTTCTTAAGTGCTATTTTAAAATCTTTTTCCTTGTTATTTTCTTTGCCTTTAATCACCAAATATAACTTTGAGTTTTTTTCAAAATAAGGACTCTCAAAATCAGATGTTTCTTCACACAAGTTAGAGTTCTCTAACTCACGGCTTCCTCTAGCTCCGCATTTGTATTTGCTCCCTTTATCATCTTCAAGATATACATCATTAACACTCATATTAATTGGCACTAAAAATTTAGCATTTGCAACAGTAGGATATAAATTTACATATTCTATATTTATACTTGAATTTTCATCTACATCAGTGTCTTTTATATAGTTAATTTCCTTAGCATTTTTGAATTTATCATCAACTTTTATATTCAATATCCAATTTCCATTAATAACTTTAGGAGCTTGGTGAAATAGTTTATCAAAAAATTTCATTTTTTTATACATGCTAGGCTGTATTGTATTATCATAAAAATCGTAAAATTTGATAGTAATACTGTCAGGTATTTCTGCTGTTTTAGTCTTATCGGTACTAAAATGAAAAATTCCTTTCTTTACTCTTGAATTTTTAAAACTTCCCCTATCAACATCCATATAATATAAAGAATTGTATACAGCATAATCTCTGGCATTAATATTTTTTCTAGCTAAGTCTTTTTCAATATCATTCCAGTCTCTCGTATCAAACAATATTCTTCCTTTGTTATCTAACATTTGAAATGAATCATAGCTTATATCATCCCAATTATTATATTTATTATCAGCTTTTACAGTATATCCAATAAGAATCTCATTTCCACTTATAGCAAATTGATCTATAGTTGCTGTAATTCCCTTGTCCTCAGCTGATTTAGAAAAGCTATTCTTATTTTTAGTTTCTTGAACATATCCATTTTTAACAGCATTGTCAATTCCTTTATCTCCAAAATGGCTAATTAAGTTTTTTACTCCTTGTGATGTATCACTTACATACTCAGCAAAAACAGGTGAAGTTTTATTTAGAAATACAAATAAAGCAAACATAGCTGCTAAAACCCCTATAGATTTTAAAAAATTATTTTTATGTCTATTTTTAGCTCTCTTAATAGCTTTATCTATAACTAAATCAACTTCTTCTGGAACTTCTATTAATTCTAGTTTTTCCCTAAAAGATTTCTTGTTATAATCCATATTCCTATACCTCCAATTCAATTCTAAGTTGTTTTAAAGCTTTATGAATATAAGTCTTTACAGTCCCGATAGGATAGTCCATAATACTAGCTATCTGAGGAACAGTTAAATCATTAAAGTACCTAAGTATTATTATCATCTTAAACTTGTCCTCCAATGTATCAATAGCTTTATATAAATCTAATAATTCTTCTCTGTTATCAACTGATTTGTGTTTTTCAGTAATATCAATATTTTTGCTAAAGAATATCAACCTTTTTCTTTTATTTATGTAGTTGATACAGCTATTTATGAGTATTCTCATTAGCCAAGTATTGAAATACTTTTCCCGTTTTAATTTTTTAATTGATTTATAAGCCTTATAAACGACATCATCTAGTATTTCTAATGAATCATGTTTGTTCTTTGTATAATAAAACGCTGTTTTATATAAAACCTCTTTATTGATTTTTATAAGTTCACAAAAAGCATTTTCATCTCCACCTTTTGCTTTAATAGTCAACTCCTCTATATCCATATAGTAATCCTCCAAGATATAATATTATTACCAGTAATAACTTGTCATCTATTAGACATTTTAAACTATACTTTCGTTTTATCTATTTTCAAATTTTATATTTTAATTTTCCATAGTAACTTAAATTTTACACAAATATAATTTTATGAAATAAAAAAAAGCTGTTATATCAGCTTCAGGCTGTTGATAAACATATTTTGTCAGCAGCTCTTTTAATTTTTTGCCCGATAGGGATTTTTTTGATTCAAAAAGGATTTTCTGTATAAATGTCGAATATATAATATAGATAAAATTAACCCGATAGGGTTTTTACGGAGGTAATATATGCTTACAAATAATTCAGAAAAACAAAATGAATTAGAATTAGTTTATATAGAAAATTTAGTTCCCAAAAACCATATCCTTAGAAAAATAGATAAATATATTGATTTTTCTTTTATAAGAGAACTAATAAAAGATTTATATTGTCACAATAATGGTAGGCCATCAGTAGATCCAGTAGTCTTATTTAAAATGCTTTTTATTGGATATCTATTTGGTATACGTTCAGAACGTCAGCTTGTTAAAGATATTGAAGTTAATGTAGCTTATAGATGGTTTTTGGGATATAATCTTACAGATAAAATTCCAAGTCATTCAACTATAAGTCAAAATAGAATAGCAAGATTTAAAGATACCAATATATATCAAAAGATATTTGATAATATTGTACTTCAAGCTATAAATAAAAAATTAGTAGATGGTAAAATTTTATACACAGATTCAACTCACTTAAAAGCTAACGCTAATAAAAATAAGTTTACTAAAGAAATAATTACTCAGTCAACTAAAGGATATCTTGAACAACTGGAAAAAGATATTGATAAAGATAGAATAGAACATGGAAAAAAACCTTTAAAAAAAAAGAAAAAATAGCTGAAACTAAAGAAATAAAAGTAAGCACTACAGATCCTGAAAGTGGATACATGGTTAGAGAAGGTAAACCGAAAGGTTTCTTCTATTTGGATCATAGAACAGTAGATGGCAAATACAATATAATAACTGATGTCTACGTAACTCCAGGAAATATTAATGATGTAGATCCTTATATTGATAGATTAAAAACACAAATAGAAAAGTTTAATTTTCACACAAAATATGTAGTTGCTGATGCTGGTTATTCAACTAATCCAATTTGTAAAAAACTTTCTGAGAAAAGTTATAAGGCCGTTTTAGGCTTTAGACTAGGACCGCACGTTAAAGGCAAATTTACAAAATATAGATTTCAGTATGTTAAAGATTTAGATGGTTATGTTTGTGAAAATAAGTACCTATTAAAATATAAAACAACCAATAGACAAGGCTATAAAGAATATGTTAGTAATTCAGATAATTGTACAAACTGTAAATATAGAGATAAATGTTTAACTTCAGATAAAGCAAGCTTTAGAACTATTAGACGCCATGTTTGGGAGGACTATAAAGAAGAAGTTTTTAAGTTTACCAAGACAGAAAAAGGAAAAAGTATATATAATAGACGAAAAGAAAAAATTGAGCGTAGCTTTGCAGATTCAAAAAATCTTCATGGTCTACGCTATGCTCGTTTGCGTGGAATCAAAAAAGTTTCTGAACAATGCCTACTTACGGCAGCAGTTCAGAATATGAAAAAGATAGCCAGAGTGCTATCGCACATTTTTTTGATTTTACGAAACAACTATTTACAAATATTTGAAGATGTTGATATTTTCTATAAATACTACCGCATAAATTAGAATCGATAATTTTACCCAGCACTTTTAAAAGTGCTGGGTTCTTGAACAATCTGAAAGCTGTTATATCAGCTTTTTTTATTCGTAAAATATTACTTGTATCTTTTCTTAAATTAATAACAATTGTTTTTAACATCCAAATATGCTTCTTCAAAACTTTGATAAACTTTATTTGATAAGTGATGTATTAGGAATTTATCCAACCAAATTTTTCCCATCTTTAAATGCTCTTAAAGATAACTCATCAAACACTGCTAAATCAGGATTATGGCTAGTTCCGCAGTAATGAATACTATCCTCTAATTTCCAACCTAATTCTTCTAACATATCATTAGCAAATTTAACGCCTTCTGCTCCTATTTTAGGATCTGAGTTTCCTTGAGTGAATATGGTTATTAGCTTTTTACCTGGATGTCTCGGTACAAAATTATCTCCAAGCATTGGGAATGTACGATCAAACCAAACTTTTGCTTGACCTGTAATTTTATAATAATAAATTGGCGAACCAAATACAATAGCATCTGCTTCCTTAATAGCCTCATACATTGGTTGAAGATAATCATTAACAGCACAGCCATCATGAGTACGGCAATAAAAGCATCCTTGACATCCACGAATTCCAGGATCATTTAAATCAAATTCAATAACCTCAGCACCTTTAGATTTAGCTCCTTTTGCTACTTGTTCTAATAATTTTGTAGTATATCCATTCTTTCTTGGACTACCTTTGAAAATAACTACCTTTGACATTTCAAATCTCTCCTTCTAAATGAAAAATTTTCTTAAATCAACTCAATTATCTATTGACTAACTTTATTATATTAAGTATCATATAAATCAACAAGTACGCAAAAAATATTTAGTTACTAATATTTATATAAGTAATGGAGGTCGCTTTATGGAAGATTGTTATGTTAAGTACGCTATGGATGTTATAGGTGGCAAATGGAAACTCTTAATCATTTGGACTATGTCTCAAAACGGAGTTATTAGATTTAATGAACTACAGAGGAAAGTTGATGGCATATCCAGTCTGATGCTCTCAAAAAACTTAAAAGAACTTGAAGAAGATTGTCTTATTATTCGTCGTCAATACAATGAAATTCCACCAAGAGTAGAATATGAATTATCAGAACTTAGTAAAAAACTCATAGCTGTTTTACACTCTCTCGGTGAATGGGGGTATGAAGTTCATAAATATAAAAAAACATCTGTCTAACACAAGCTTGCCGTTAGTATATGTATTGGCAGGCTTTTATAATTTCCCGTAACATATATTTTTATCATAAACTAACTATATTAACATAAAGAATAGATATATATTTACTGTTTAACTCCGCATTATTCAATTTTCAACGAGTCATGACTTACTTCACAGCCGCCAATGAAAATAGAAACACCCTACAATTCAAATGTTTGCAATGTACACATGTGGACATAATTTCATATTGGCAGGACTAAGTCTGAATGTTCTTTGGAGGATTTGCACCCTGTTTTTCAACGTAGACGCATTGCCCATGAGCACAGCAGATTGTCGCACCACTAAACAGTGGATAGCACGTGTAGCAAAGTTCCTATTATCTCGGGCAATTCTCCTGCCAATTTTTTATAGGAGATGTTAACTTGAATGATCTATTAGAACGCTGTTGTGGACTGGATGTCCATAAAGATATTATCGTAGCCTGTATCCTAAATGGTCCTATTGGTAAACCAGCAGTTAGTGAGATTCGTGAATTTAGTACATTAATTCCTGGAATGCAGGAACTCAAATCATGGATAGTCTCCGAAAACTGTCACTTTGTAGCAATGGAAAGTACAGGTATCTATTGGAAGCCAATTTATGAAACACTTGAAGATTCATTTGATGGCGACATTTCATTACTAGTTGTCAATGCAAGACACATGAAGAATGTACCTGGCAAGAAAACCGACCTGAAAGATGCCGAATGGATTGCCACCTTGCTTCGTGCTGGATTACTTAACGGTAGTTTTATTCCAGATAAAGAAATTCGAGATTTTCGTGATCTCACTCGTTATCGTAAAAGTGTGATTCGTGATATTACTTCTCAAAAGAATAGAATTGAGAAGTTTTTACAAAGTTCAGGTTTTCGACTTTCAACATTTATCTCTGATATATTTGGTGCATCTGGACGAAACATTATAAACTACCTCATTAATCATGGGCAAATTAGTAAACCACAACTTAATGAATGTCTAAAGACAAAAACACGCAAAAGAATAGATGAAATTCTTATTGCAGTAAATGGGAACCTATCTATACACCAAAGAAGCTTCTTAAAAATGCTAGTATCCCACTTAGATGTTTTAAATTCTCATCTGAAAGAAGTTGAAACATCAATCACTGCAGAGATAAATCAATTTTCCTCTGCAATAGCAACTTTATCTAGCATTCCAGGTATTGCTGAAACCGCAGCAGCTTCTGTTATTGCTGAAATTGGAATAGACATGAGTCGCTTTAAAACAGCTGAACATATTTGTTCTTGGGCAGGGCTTAGTCCTGGTAATAATGAAAGTGCAGGTAAAAAAAAAGACTTCAGTAACAAAAGGTAATCCTTATATAAAAAGTATGCTCTGCGAAGTTGCATGGGTTATTGCTGGTAAAAGAAATACTTATCTTTCATCTTGGTATTGGCGGTTAAAACAAAACAAAGGTGCTAAAAAATCCACTATTGCTTTAGCCAGAAAGCTGCTTGTAATTATCTATACGATGTTAAAGTCAGGTACACTTTACGATGATTCTAATTTTGATCAGCGCCGCAAAAACTGTGAACAAAAACGTATTTCTCGCTATATTTTTGAACTTGAAAAATTAGGCTTCCAAATTGAAGTTCCAACTGAATAGTTATCAACCACATCCTCTATTCATCTCTTTTTTTGACAGGCTTTTCCTGCCTTAGCTTTGCTATGCTCATTTTTAAACCGTATACTATTAAATTGTCAAGGTACAGATGCTAGTACTTACTTTATTTTCGTAGCAAAGAACATCGTTCATAATTTTGCTAATAATAGTTAAGTCGCCTAAGTTTCAAATTACTTATAAATTATTTAAGTATTTTCTTAATCTTCTAAGTGTTTCTTTTCTCAGCTTAATAGCCTTTGTGTAATTTATACCACATCCAGCTGCTGCTTTTTTTAAAGTAGTGCCTTTAATATACAAACAAGTATTACTTTTAACCAATTATTTTTTTGCATTAGATAAGATTATCGGCTGCAACCCTAGAGGAATACTCCATGGCTGCAGCCGATAAGTTTGTTCAAAGCTTCTTTTATTATTACCACTTAATTTATTATTTATAACACTTAACTCTAAAATTGGAATTTGTCATTTACTGTTTGGTTTTATCGTTAGAAACAATATCAAATAGGCAGTGGATTTTATTTACTTCCGCACTGGTCTTATATACTTAAAAAATCGTTCCGGATTAAAATAAAAATAAATTATTCTACCGGGGGTAGTATCAAAGCAGTAACCAGTGCCTTCAAAATCAAAAGTTGCCATTGCCTTTTCAATCTTTTCCTCTACACTGCGATTTTCCTGCTCATAATCGAAGGGACCATGTTCAAAAACAATATACTCGGCTTCGGGAACATCAATCATAAGCATTTGTGGTGGTACTTCCCCTTTATAATCCAAAGGAAGACGTGCACCATAACACTCTGTACGTGGAATGCCCCAATCGCAGAGTCTGCCTTCCGGGTCATTAATGTACGCCATAACCTGACCGCTGCCACTGTTACATTCGCTGCCACCATCATCATCCAATTTACCCTTGATACTATCTAATAAGCCGCAAATTGTTTCGTAGTCTTGTCCGGGAATAAGATTTTGCTTTTGCCAAAAATCCCAATACCCATTACTCTCATAATTTTTAATGTGCAAAAATTTGTGTGCAGGAATGGTTACAAAATAAATTTTAATATCATCTGTAGATTTTATCATACCAATCTCTCCAAATCCTAAAAAGTAGCGGTCAAAAGGATTTATTTTTGTACGAAGAACCACAGGCTTAGGCTTTTTTCGATATTCACTTGGAGTTATACCATATGTTCTCTTGAAAGCTCTGGTAAAAGCTTCATGTGATGAAAAACCATAATCAAAGGCAATATCCAAAAGGCTTTTTTCACTATCCCGAACCTCTTTTAGTGCAAAGGCTAATTTTCTATGCTGCAGATAATCCCTAAATTGCATACCTGATATTTCTTTGAATTTTCTAGTTGTATAAAATTCGGAATAACCCAGCCTGCGAGAAAGAAAGCTTAGTGTCAAAGCTTCATCATTATAATTTTTAATACATTTGTCAATTTCATCAACGATTATTTGAATTTGCTTCTGCCACTCATACATTGGTCCATTCACCTCATTTCAACCGTCCTACATTTATTATAAAAAAATGGAGAGATTACTGCTTGATTTTACTTGCTGTTATTTCATTTTTATATTTAAAATTTTTCAATCAATTTCTTCTCACTTCTCAATGCTTTAGCAATATCAGTGCCTCCATTACGTTCACATAGTTCTATTTCTTCATCAATAACCTTTAGCATCTTTTCCTTAGTGATTATATTATACTCATGTTCCAATTCAGCATCACCCCAAAGTTCCGGATAAGTATAATCAAAATAATACTCATTTGTTGATGTTACACCATATATAACTACCTCAATTGGACCAAAACAATAATAATTTATTATTGCTCTTTTACCATCATCGTCAGGCGTCTTAGCTGGCATGCAATGATAAAAATTTCCTATAAATATTCCCTTCATTGTACACCTCCAAACCATAATTCATTAATCCAAATATAAATTGCTATTTAAAATACTCAGCTAATCTTTCACATTCTATTGATGAAAATAAAAACTTATTTTTGTATTCAGCTCTTAAGCTTGTAATTTCATTAACACCTTTTTCTTCAGAATCTATTGCTTCTTTCATATCTTTTATTATATATGAGATAATCTTTACAAAAGTAGAACTTTCGCAAATTTGACCTATTCTAAGTTCTAATTCATCATATTTATATCCGTCTGTTGGATTTGTATAAACATTTTCAAAATAACTTCCAACAATTTCGTTAAGCTCTCCTAAAAGGCAGTCCTCACTTATTGAATACCAATCTATACTTTTTTCATGTATTTGAAAAAATAATGCACCAAAAGCATTAAGCAATAATATTGAATTAGTAGTATAATGCCATTCATCTGAATATCTTTCCCAGAAATTTAGATTTTCCTCTGCTTCTATTTCCTCTCCTGTATTGAGAAATAAAGTAACAGCATCAATTCCATTAGAAAACGCCTCAAAATTACTGATATCACATTTGTTCTCCAAGTAATCCCACAACATGTTTAGTGCATCCTTCATCAGAATAGACATTTCTTTTCCAACTTTTATCATTGCTTCACTATATGAATTAAACACTCTATTAATAAAAAGAAGTTGTGCTAATATTTGTGTCTTATCGGAATATTTATTAAAACTTTCTTGAGCATTCTCTGAAAAATCATAATACATCTGTTTTTTTTCGTTTTTCCCCAGTGTAGCATAATTTATTGTAAATAGGTTCATTATTTAACTCCTCTCCTATATATAGTGTAATACTTAACTCTAAATTGGAGTTTATACAAAAGTTCTGTTCATATTTTTTTCAAATCTAAAGAAATAATCACCTTCATCAGCTGGCATTCCGCCTACAGTCTCTGGCATATTTGGGTCTCGGTAGAGTGGGTTGTAAAACTCAACAATGTGAAAACCACATTTATTGACATAAAAATGAATGTTCCTTTTTTCAAAATATGGTGTACATGTTTCCCATACCTTTGTTTCAGGGTGCAAATTTTCTATTGCCTTCCAAAGTGCCTGTCCAACGCCAGTTCCTTGGCAACCAACTTTAATAAAAAGAAAATCCAAATGATTATGATGTTTTTCCTTATCAACATTTATGACTGTTCCACCGGAAACCTCACCGTTAATAATTGCCTGATACGCTTCAGCACCATTGGCATTGAGTGAATCATCTATGTCTTTTTCTGGCAAAATTAATTCATCGGATGGTCCGCATTCCGTTTCATATCCATATTGAAATGCCTCCTGCATGTCTCGTTTAAACACTGCAATGTTTTCTGATTTAAGTGGAACCAATGTAAGTTTCATATTCATCACCTCATAAATTTACTATTTACATTACTTAACTTTAAATTGGAATTTATCTGCCTAAAGCATTTTCCTGTACATTATCACCAATTAACTGCTTTGAAAATTTGAAATGAAAGTTATGCATACCTTCTCTAATATAAAAACGATGTGTATCCTTGCGCAGTTGATTACAGTCCACCTCGATTTGTGAACAGCCGTTATCTTTTGCAATCTGACAACTTTGAGAAAGCATTTCTTTCCCGATTCCCATGTTTCTATATGTAGTGTCAACTGCAAATTCAAGAATTTCGGCTATCCTCTCTGCGTGATGTAGTTGATCTTCAAATCGCATGTTCAAAGCACCAATTACCATACCATCATGCTCGCAGACAAGGCAATAATAATTTAAGTCATTAATTTGATTATGATAGATTTTTTCAAATTTATCATATGGAAGTTTCTTATTTTCCATGTCACATATTAGATCATAAACGGCTCTACAATCCTCTAAAGTACTTTTTCTATACACCATAAAATCACCTCTATAAATATTACTACTTACGTTTTACTAAATTATAACATAGTTTACAAATATCAAACTTTACTTTATTGCAATAAAAAATAAAGTGTATCGTTCGTATTTTCAATATTAATAGTTATGTTGTATATTTGTAATACAATGAAAAACACCATACAATTCAAGTTTGAATAATATGGTGTCAAATTAATTTTTCTGTTTTCAATTGCTCTGTTAAATAAAAAATTATGACATAATTTAAAAGGAAAGGCTTCTATTATAAAAGCATCTTTTTTTCATTAAAATATATGACAATGCAATAATTGAAAATATAACACTTACACAAAATTGCTGCTTTTGGTATTGTTGATATGCCAAAATATTTACTGTTAAAAAGTATACATTATAAGCTATCATAAGCCAATAACTCCATTTTTTTAAACTTAAGTATCCATATGCAATTATAAAAATAGTAATTGATACTAATATTTTTACTACGTTTTCTGGAACACTTTGTAGTCCAAATAGCTCCATAACAGTATTAAATGGCATTAACATTCTTACAATTGCATTGAAAATACAGCAATATCCTATTATTGTCATTCCTAAAGGTCTACTTTTATCCATACATATCCCTCTCTTCATATATGATGTTAAAAAATAAAACAATTTGATTTTATTGGATATTAAAAACTTATTTTATAATTATATACAAAATATCACTTTTTTTCAACACCATATTATTCAATCCCCAAAGAATATCCATATATTCAAATTTAAAGATTATTAATAAATTATTTAAGCATTTCCTCACTTTCTAAGCGCTTCTTTTCTCAGCTTAATAACAAACTCAAGCTTTCAGGTTTTTCAAGATACCTGACCCCACTTTTAAAAGTTGGAAACAAAATATATAATTTTTGTAAAACGTTCTACAAGTTACATCCTCCACATTATGTAAAAATATTAGTTTTAATTTAAAAAATTAAGAGAGCACTTATTTTGAGCTCTCAATCTTATAATTGAATCCAAGGAAAGGATGTTAACAGATTTATTACTCCTTTTATTGAATCAAGAATAACTTTCTTTATATTAATTTCATCTTTACCAATAGCTATACTTTTTAGCTTATTCTTTGTTTCAATAAGTGTATTCTTTTTTGTTACATCATTATTAAGTCTATCCTCTAAATTATCAATTATCTGTATCAATTCTTCCTTTCTTTCTTCTGTTAATGTTTTACCACTCTCAACTTCAGAATATATCTTTTTCAACAATTCTTTGTCTTCATTTAAATTATTCATATTATAATCCTCCAAAAATCTAATAATTTACTACGAAATATATGACGTTACTTTTTTCGCCTGTTCAGCATTTTGTATGCTTTCAAAAAATATTATTTCGCCTAGAAGGCTGATATTTTCCAAATTAGCTATTATATTCATGTTTATTATGAGCTTAAGAGTACTTAATGTTTCATTAAATATTTGCAATACGACGAAAAAACACTGCAAAATTCAAATTTGAATAATGCAGTGTTTTTATAAATCATTCGTTTTTTCAGTTATTCTATTAAATAATAAAATTGCGAATTATACATACTTTAGATTATGCTTATTTTAAATATATTTAACTATTCGAATGTATTCTTAATTGGTTTACTGAAAGTCCACTCAATAATTTTTATTCCAAAGTATTTTTGTAGTTGTTCTTTATTAAGAGGTGTTGCATCGCACCCTTCTTCTTTTGGTGATTTATCATAAGATTCAACATAACAAAAATGCGGGCTTGAATGTATAAGGCTAGCTGATCTTGGGTCTCCCATATAATACTCACCATCGCCATAGTCAAAATATACTTCACTACTCTTATCCATTCTCTCTGGTTTGAGAACAGAGTATACATCTTTATTTAATATAATGGTAAATCTCTTACTTCCGCTTTTTAAAGAACTTTTCCAAGTTCGACACTTGCCAAATCCTCCTGAAACATCAAAATTATCAAAAGTACAGATAACAGTATCATTTATTTCATATATTTTTCCATTCAATTCATATTTTAATTTAAACGGAAATTCACCATATGTTGTTTTTGGTGGCAAATCATCCTTACCACATCCAGAAAAAAAAGTGAATATAAAAGAGATAAGAGTAATAACAAATGCTGCTTTTTTCATAATTATATCCATTCCTTTCACTTCGCTCAAGGCACAAAACGTAATGAAAAGTGTTGGCTTTGAGTGAGTTTATATTTTATTATTAAGTCATAGGGATTTTCAGTATACTACAAATCACGGGACGGTGAGTGGGCTGTCTGACTTGTCAGATGACCGAATAATTATATGTGTAGATTGTCTTTTCAAGCACAAATAAGTGTGCCTTGAGCACGTAACCTTATCTTTGTTTAAACAATCTCGTTTAAATGCTAGGCTGTCAGTCAATGCTGTTTCTCCCTATAATTTTTTTAGAACTTCTTAGTTCAGAAAGGAGTCCCTATGGCTTTAAAAATCGTGTACAAAATCTGTTGTGGCATTGATGTCCACAATACTTTTGTAGTTGCTTGTATTGCAACCACTAATTCTAAAGGTGTTACCACCTACAAGAGCCATCGCTTTTCTACCTACACGAATGGTTTGAAAGAGCTGTTACAATGGCTGCTTGATTCAAATTGTAAGGATGTTTGTATGGAATCCACAGGTAAATATTGGATTCCTGTGTACAACATCTTAGAGAAAGGTTGTTCCATTGTATTGGCACATCCTAAATATGTTAAGGCTATTCGTGGTAAAAAAACTGACAAGAAAGATGCGAAATGGATTGCTGACCTGTTTAAGCATGATCTTGTTGTCGGTAGCTTTATGCCTCCTACTGACATTCGTCAGCTTCGTGACCTTATGCGCTATCGTTACAAACTAACCTGCTTTATGTCTAGTGAGAAGAATCGTCTTCAAAATTGTCTCACGGTTTCTAATATCCAATTGGGAAACGTTGTTTCGGACACTTTTGGTAAAAGTTCAAAAAGAATTTTAGACAAGATTCTTGAAAATCCTTTGGATACTTCCTTTGATATTAAACCTTTAATTCATGGCTCTATGAGGAACAAAATTCCTGAGATAGAGCTCGCCGTTGATGGATTTATTTCTACTGAACAGGCTGGTAAATTAAAGATTATAAAGAAACATTTTGAGGATTTGGAATCCCGGAAAGCAGAGCTAGAAGAACTGATTCTTGCGCTCGCCAGTCCCTATCAACAAGAACTCGACCTAATTCTAACTGCTCCATCATTTAAAAATCCGTTCTCTGCAATCACTGTCATTTCAGAGATTGGTGTCAAAATGGAGGCTTTTCCTTCGGCGAAACACTTATGCTCATGGTCAGGTCTAACACCTACCAACAATGAAAGTGCAGGGAAGAAAAAATCTGTCCGGGTTTCCAAAGCTGGATGCTACATTAAGCCACTTTTAGTACAATGTGCTACTTCTGTGGTTAAAAGTGAAAAGCATCCAGAAATCCGCAATCGCTACCTCCGCTTAAGGAAACGCCGCGGTCACAAGAAGGCAATCATTGCAATAGCAAGAATGCTTCTAACAGCATTATACAATATGTTAAAAAATAAAGAAACTTATAATGCTGAACTTTATAAAAAAGCAGATGCTATTCCTGTTGAACGCGAAATCACAGTGGAGCAAGCTATTTTAATGGCACAGTTCCAAGGTTATAAAATCAAGTCAGCTACCTAAACTTATTGTTCTCATCTATATTTAATTTTTTTAAGTCATCAAATGATGGCTTGTTTGCTATGCAATTTTACACTAGTGACAGTTCATACTTTTATTTTCAACCTTATACCTCACATTATATAAATTGTCCTAAGTTTCCAATAAATTAAAACTGTGATTTATTCGATATAAAAATTGTACCACATTTTTTATATACTTTCACAGTTATATAAAAAGTATAGGTATCTTTAACATTGCATTATTCCATTTTCAAAGATCATCGTTCGTATTTCAATTTTCAGCATTTGCGTCACATTTGTTTCTTTAGTTGTTTTTCTAATTTCATCAAAAGTTACTTGATTAACTTTTTGTTCTGTTATTTTTTAGTAAGCGTAGTTAAAGGACGTTACAAAGCCTTAGTTAAGCTTGCTTGCTACTGGTTATTTTTGAATTAATCTTTTATAATACCTTTTCTAAAGAAATTAACATATTTCCTGTCTTCATTTTGAAAACATCTTCCATCTGACATTTCGTTAGCCGCAGAAAAATACTTTAGTGCTCTTTCATAATCTTTCATTCCAAATAATACTTTGGCAGCCAAGAAATATCTTTCTCCACTGTCAATTCTAAAAGTAGCACATTCAAAAAGTTCGTTTGACCACTTCTTTGCTTCTTCAAAATTATTTAACATTATATAAGCTTCACAAATGGCCTCTGCTAGATGGAAACTTTCATCGTAATTTTCTTTTGGTAAAGGTAACAGGTACCATGCTTGCTTTAGAGTTGCTAATATTTTATCATAGTTCTTTTGCTCATAATACTGATTAGTCGAACGCATTAAATCATGTATAGCCTTACTTAATCCTTCATTTAATACTAATTCCTCCATTGCAATCACTCCATTCATCTGTTAAACTAGTTGTTTGATTCTTTAGTGACTTTCGTGCCTTTTCAATATCTTCTCCAATAGGAAATGTTGTAAAGATTAGGCTGTTCACTAAATTTTGTATTTCTACAAATTTAGAATCCATTTTTTTAAATGGTTATTTACACATTTATCAACATTTTTATTTATTAGAGCTTTACCTGAGTATTGAAGTGAACTCAAATACAAAAATATTGACTTTCCCTTTCACAAAATCAAATTTTCCTTAATTAGCTGATATTAACAGCATAATACACTGCATTATTTGTTAATTTAAAAGTTCCTTTTTTTACTTTTCTTCAATTGCTATTGCACCACATACTTTAAATAACCACTCTAAAGCACCCCATGCAAAAGGCCAGCCCTCACATTCAACTAATAAGTGTATTGTATTATTATCAATTACTTTAGCATCATACCAATACCATTGTCTTTCATTTGGTTCAAACCAATAAATCCAAGCACTTAGCCTCCAAGCTTTTTCCATTCTTTCTTCAATAGGTAATTTTATTCTTTCCTCTGCTTCTTCTTGAGTTATCTCTTTCCCAAATTTTTCAATAAACCATTTAGGCAATAACTTTTTCCAGTCTTCTAATGTTAGTTCTATATTTTCATTATTCTCTAAAACTATCTTTAAAACTTCTTTACATTTTGCCAACACATTAGAAGAATCTTGATTACACTTTATTGTAAACATAGATAAACTTTCACAATTCACTTTTTCATCTGAACTTAAACCATCTATTAGTCTTAAAGTTTCATTCTTCATTATTTTATTGGCCCCCCAAATTCTTTTCCAGAATTTTTTATTTACACAAAAACACTATATAATTCGACTTTGAATAATACAGTGTTTTTTGCAAATTGTTCATAGATAAAAGAAAAACTAAAATTTATCATTTTTATCTTCTTTATCCTTTAATTTATTTAAAATAGTATCTATTTTCTTATCAATCTCTTTGTTTCTGGTGGCTAAGTTTTTAAAACCTTTTACTGCTTTATATATAAATAATATGATTGCTATTAATATGACAAAATTAATAATAGTAATAATAATCCTACCATAATCTATCTCCAAAACACTCACCCTTTCCAATATATTAGCTGTATAATAATATTTTGCAACTAAGGTTTAATTATTATGGAAATTATACCACAACATCTATATATTTTCATTATTTTACAGAAAGTTTCAAAGATCATCATTCGTATTTGAATTTTCAGCATTTGCGTCACATTTGTTTCAGAAAAAGTATATATCGTAAATTTAAAATAGATACAAATAGCTTTGTAATGCGACGCCAAAACACTGCAGAATTCAAATTGAATAATGCAGTGTTTTTTAAAATTGTTCGTCTTTTTGATTGTTTCGTTAAATAAGAATATTGTGCAATATCAATTTAATATAATATCTAACCCATTAGTTCTTAGGTATCTAATCTGCTTATCAAAAATTTTGCTTTTTAAAACATTTTGGTTTGCGGATTTAATTTCACTAATGAATGAAAATAACTTTTCAGTAACCTTTGCCTTAAATATATCTTTTTCTACCTCTACATTCCCCCATTTCTCCTGCAAGGGAGTATCAAATAGCTCTGAATTGGTTGTTACAATGCCCTTTAATCCATTATTCATTTCTGTATTCCAATCTATCTCGATTTCGCTTACCAGCATTTTCTTTTCTTCAACTGATATTTTCAGCCATGTTGTATCGTTTTCAATATACTTAAGATAAAAGAACGGGTATTCCTCTAAATGGCTAACAATATATATAAGACCATCAAAGTATTCATTTATTAATTCTGAAAATCCTTGCCTAACCTCTAACGGAAATTCATTTTCTCCATCTAAATAGGGAATAAATTCATTACCATCAAATATAAGAGTGAACATACCATATATGTTTGTAAATTCACTTTCAAATTCTTCAAGACTCATGCTTCTTAACTCTTCTTTATGATCTTCAAAAATAGAGTATTTTATCTCAAATAGTTTGCTCAAGACAACGATACCTCCCAGTACTTATTGGCTAATTGTCACTTATTTACAACTGTGATTTAATACATATAAAAATTATACCACATTTTCCATATATTTTAGTTACTATACAAAAAACATAGGTATTTTTAACACTGCATTATTCCATGTTCAAAGACCATCGTTCTTATTTTTAGTTTAGAAAGTTACGTCGCATTGTTTTCAGAAAGAGTATATATCGTAAATTTAAAATAGATACAAATAGTCTTAGGAATACGACGCAAAAACACACCAAAATTCAATTCTGAATAATGCGGTGTATATATAGATCATTCGTTTTTTCAGTTGTTGCATTAAATAAGAAAATTACGTACTAATTAAAGTAATATTTAGCTCCTGTTTATGATTAAATTTCCCCTTGTTTAACTTCACATTTAAATGAAACATAATTCTCAATAAGCATTTTAAAATAATTCATATTTTCAACTTTACTGAAGAATTCATCTACTGAATCACAGTCATATGACCATAGGTTAGTTTCTAGCTCTTTTAATTCCGTAACTGTTTTAAAATATAATGTAAGCCTTAATTGTTCCATATGGTCATATTCTCCATCTGTTTCAAAAACAAACTGTCTTACAAACTCAAGGTAAAATAAATTCTCGCCTGTAAAATCATATCCCCCACATTGGAATAGTAAAGCATCATCACCACAGTCTACCTTGGTATTAAAAAATTCCTTGAAGGTTTTCCATGCTAATTTAGGATTAGGACTATCAAAGTTAAAACCAGCTTCATTTAACATTCTAATTAATACCTCTTTGGCTTCATTTGCATTTATCATCTTTATCCTCCATTTATATCTTATTTAGTTCATAACATCTTACAAATATGGCTTTATGTATTAATATAATTATATAAATTCTTTTAGTATAAATAGTTCTACATTCTTTTAATTCAGAAGTGTAGAACTTATCAATTTTACAATAATATCCAATGTACCCATCAGCTCAAACACACATTACAGTCATTTTGTTCAGCCAGATAAATTGGAATCTATCACTTGGATTAAATAAACTAAATTTATTTTTAAAAAGTTATTCAAAATTTTGTTGAATAAAATTAATATAATCCTTTTTTACAACTTCATAAGAATTCTCCTTAAACCATTCATAAGATTCCTTTAATCCCTCAAATAAATCCTTTTGTTCTGCTAACAATTCAGTTTGTCGTGATATATCTAAACTATATTCATAATCATAAAAACTAAAATAGTCTCTTTGATTATTATGATTAGTTACATATATTTTTTCTAAAGGTGTTCCTACAACCTTATAGCATAATTCAACAAATGTATTTATATCTATTACTTTTGAATTACTATTTACATTACTCAACCCTAAATTGAAATTTATCTTCATATTAACGTTGCTTATCCATATATTCTTTTTTTGTTTTATCGATTGTTTTTCCTCCAATTCCAATATTGTCATCAGGTAATTCTTTTATAGTGGTAAGAAAAAATTCACTTGGAATATGCATTATTTCTGATGAGACCTCTGTTAATCTTTTAATTAATTCTTCTTTTTGTTCTTTAGTTAATTTTCCACTTTCTAATGTTATGTATGGCATTTACATCACTCCTAAATACATTTTAATTTTATTATTAAATATAAATTAATTATATCGCCTAACAGATAAACCACTAATTTATCTTTTACTAAATTATAACATAGTTTACAAATACCAAAATTTATCTTATTACAAATAAAAATAAAGTGTCTATTATTCTTACTTTGTCACTTCTGCATTTCAGCACTTACCAAATTATGAAATACTTTATCCGGAAGAACACTGCTTAATACAATTAGATTCTTTGATTTTCCAACTGGATAACGCATTTTATCACTTTTAGAATTAGCTGCTTTAAAAATCGTTTCTGCTACTTCCAAAGGATCAGACCCATTATTTCCATTTGTAACTAAACTAGAAACAACCTTTTGAGAATAAGCTTTATAATCATATAAATTGTTATTCTCCATAACCGTCATTGAACGTCCGTAGAAATCTGTTTTTATTACACCTGGCTCGATTATTTTTATATTAAATGGACTTAATTCATATTGCAACGATTCAGAAAATCCTTCTACTTCCCATTTTGCTGCATGGTATAATGTTTGCAACGGAACCGTTGTTCTGCCAGCAATAGAAGAAATATTAATAATTATGCCAGATTTCTGTTTTCTAAAATATGGAAGCATTTCTTTTGTTATTTTTATACTTGGTGGCATATTAATTCTCCTTTAACTTATTAAATATATTAAAATAATATTTAATTCTAATTATTTATAATTTAAAAGTTATGTCACATAATTTTTAAATTACTCATAAATTATTTAAGTATTTTCTTAACTTAATAGCCTTTCTATAATTTATACCATATCCAGCTGCTGCTTTTTTAAGTAATGCATTCAATGTACAATAATTGCTTTTTAATCAATTATTATTTTTGCTTTGGAAAGATTATCGGCTGTACCCCTAGAGGAATACTCCATGACTACAGCTAATAAGTTTGTCCAAAGTTTCCTTTCGACCAAAGGGAGACCATTATAAGACCTACGAAGATTTGCTTCCTGGGTTTAGAATAAAATACCCCGTTATGTTTAATGTCTATGGAATAGCTTTTATTCTGACAGGAGGAAGAGTTAAAACTTCTCAAATCTAAACGAAGAAGCGCACAATTATCACTATTAAATAATGGAACTGCTTTTTTATCAGAATATACTTTTAACAAGTCATCACAATCATCTATAGAAACAAATCTTAAATTGAACCGTTTATTTTCAAATTCGGGGCAACTTACATATACACTATCCATATTTATTCTCCTCTACAAATTTACTATTTATCTTTTAATAGCTGAGTTCATAATTTTTCCGTGGCCTTCCAATACCTTCTTCTTACCAAAACCAAGTCTCATCATAGGCTTTACGAAGAATGGAATCTTAATCATAGGCTGATTTGCCTTTTTCTCCGTCCGCCTACATATTCCTCCTAATAATACAAGCTCTCTGCCAGCTTGTACATAAGCATCATATACTTCTGAAATTAAAGGACTGTTGTTTTCCTTCTTTTCATTAAAACCAAACATTGCAGCTGACTTGCGAACAAGGGTGCCAACAGTCTTGACGTCATTAAATTTAGAATATGTTCTAAAAAAAGAAAGAGTATTATGAGTCATTGCATCTTCAAGATTGTCACAAACTACAAGAGTAACAAAGGGTTTATTAGAAATATCGTTATCCACATGGTGAAAAAAAAGTCCGCTTTTTGTTAATTTAAATTCTCCAACCTTTGCTTTACTGTAGAATCTTTCAAAAAGTGTTTTTAGTAAACTGGACATTCCAAAGGTGTATACAGGAGATGCAAATATAATAAGATCTGAATCTTTCATTTTGTTATAAATCATTTCAAAATCATCTTTATCATTGAAAACGCATTTTAAAAAATGATCGGGCTTTTGACAAACTTGACAGTCAATACAGTGGTTAATCTTAAGTTCTGAAAGGTTTATAGTTTCACAATCTGCTCCTTTTTCTCTTGCTCCTTGAAATAACTTGTCAATTAAAAACTTGGAAAAACCTTTTGAACCCCTAAAACTTGAGTTAATAGCAAGTATTTTCAAATTAATCACTCCCTCTATAATCTATTATATAATTATTGATATTCGCCTTTTTGAATTTGTTCAATAACTTTTTCAATCCAGTGAAGAATAGCATTATTTATTGTAATTCCATAATCATAGGTAAGCTCCTTAAAGAATAAATCTCTTGATGTAAGTGGTTTAGCATCAGTAATAAATACTGATCTAGTTGTCTTCTCCATTGAATTAATCCTATCACGAATTTGATCTGCAACTTTTTCTAAAATACTAATAATCACATCATCCGACAATTCAGCTGCAAAATAAATGTGTACAAGCCAAGGAATTCTAGGTGTTGCCATGGAAATAGGAGACTTCAACCAATTTAGAAATTCTTCTTTACCTTTTTCTGTTATAAAATATATCTTGCTGTTTGGTTTATCTTTTTGAATGACTAATTCCATGTCTATAAGTTCTTCTGCAGTAAGTTTATTTAATGTTCGATAAATTTGACTCTGATCAGCAGGCCAAAAATGATTTACCGTAGAATCAAAGGTTTTTTTCATATCATATCCGGAAAGTGGTTTATATTGCAAAAATCCTAGTAAAGCATATTCTAGTGACATATTTTCCTCCTCCAAAAACAATTCACATATTATATAAGACTAGTCCTATACAATATATATCATATATTGTGATATATTTCAATATATTTAATCAGTTGTATAAATTAGTAAACTTCTTAGTTTTATAATTTTTTAGAGTATGTGGATTTATAAAGTTTATCTTGAAATTCACTTTCCACCACCTAACTTAAATAATTCCAGAAGTTCCTTATTATCAAGTTCTGTAATTTAATTTTTTCTTCATCTAAAAAAAGAGACCTCAATTGAAGTCTCTTAGCGATTCTTTGATAAATTTTCCGTTCCTACAAATTCAAATTTATCAGCTTCGTATCATGCTCATATAACTTATACTCTCTATTCCGACCAATTCATCTGACAATCTGGTATACCTTGACTACGACATTTTTCAATAACATTATTTTTTTCTTCAATATTTCCAATGGTATATTTTAAAATAAGCCCTCTAAAAACAATATATTTTATATTATTCTTTTTGAAATCAACAAACCACCTACCACCTTTGTTCTCATCATTAATCAAAGCTTTAGAAAACTTTTCAGGTAAATCTATTATATTTGATGAAAAAGTGATTGCAGTCCAGTAACGTGGAAAATATTTAGTCTTCCACAATTCAATTTTATTTACATTAAGACAGTCCAGAATTTCTTCATTATCAATACTTTCTTTAATTAGAAGTCCTTCATATATTCCTTCATTTTCATTAGTAAACAATTTGCCACATGATTTCTTTTCTTTTACTCCATCAACTAATAACTCATCTTTCAATAGCACATCAATTGTTACTCCAAATATGCGGCTTAATTCTAATAGTTTTTCTGTCTCTGGTAGTGAAATGTCCATTTCCCATTTAGAAATAGACTGCCTAGTAACTAAACATTTTTCAGCTAACGTTTCCTGTGACATTCCGTTCTTATTTGATCCACTGTCCTCTAGCAAAACAAATTGTTAACAATTTATTAATGACCCCTGAGGGCCATTGCGAAGCTTTGGCTGAGCTTGATTTAGTTCAAAAATATTATCTTAATTTTAATCTAAATTAAATATTAAACAAATAAGAAAAACTAACTCACAAATTGAAAAAACTTGAGCAAAGACATAAATTACATGACAATCATCAGATTTCGCCTTTTCAATAAAATACCCAAAAAGTGTTGTTAATATAATTACCAAAGCAAACATCAAGAAAACAAATCCTCTATTTTCACTTGAAAACCAAATACCATTATCAATTCGATATTTTATAAAGTAATATATAAATACGGGAACGGAAATTATATTTACTGGTATGAATAATATCAATTTTACATATGGTGAAATAAATATTAAAAAGAATATTACACCAAGTGCAGCTAAGTATCCTAATATATCTTTAAAAGGAAAACCTATAACCGTTCTGTGACTATTACTTTCATCAATTTCTTCACAATAAATTCCTCTATTGGTGTGGGTAAGATACCCTATTTTATACTTCTTATATCTACTAACACCAGAAGAAAAGAAAAAATCAACCCTTTTTCCATTAGAGAGATAAACATACTCCATTGGATCTTTATTAAAATGTCTTATATCTTCTACTTCCGCAGTTACATAATTAAATTTTCCAGTTATTAATTGTGGAATATCAAGCACGTATGGTTTAACAAGCCAAATTGTTATACTCATTACAATTACAACAATTATAACTTTCCCTGGACTAGCATATCTTATCTCCAATATTCTTTCATAGATGCTTTTTAAATCAATATATTTTTGCCTTTCTTTCGAGGTTCTTTTTTTCGTAGTTATTTTTTTACTATCTAAAGATAAACTAAAAACTGTTTCTAGTAAACATCCTAATATTAAATAGAATATGATTCCGATTATAAAAAAACATGTTTGAAATACTCTCATTCTTTTGCCACCTTAAAATTATCAATATATATTTAGAAGTTATTCAATATGCATCCCTCTTATTTAATTGGAAAATGTTCACACAAAATTACAATTATCATATAACTTGTACAAAATTATACCACAATATCTAAATATATTCATAATTCCTTGTATATTCAATATCATACCTTTCTTTTCTGAATACATATTACTCTATGCCAAACCAATTTCTGATTCTTTTCTTAACTTGATAACAATTGTTTTTAACATCCAAATACGCTTCTTCAAAAATTTGATTATACTAATTATGCAAGGGAACACATAGTTTATACAATGTTATAACATTACATTATTCTGTATCATCCCGGTATCCAATAAGTGTAATTAATCCAGTGGCAAGCGTCTGGCCCCAACTCAGATAGTCATGTCCACTTTTAAAAAATTCAAAATCAACATGATAGTCTAATGATTCTAATGTATTCTTAACATTTAATGAATTGTTAATCATTGTTTTTTTATTTTCAAGAACGCCTATATTCATATAAAACTTTAATGGCAGTTTTGGACTTAATTTTATTTGCTCACTCATCCAACAATCAAGTTCACTACTTCTCTTTTCAAGCTCTACTTTACATTCCTTTTTTTTGTCTGATTTTATAGGCTTATACCAAAATGAACCTGATTGACAAAGTACGTTTCCAAACACCTCAGAATGTTTTAATCCCATATATGTAGCCGTTAATCCTCCAAGGCTCAAGCCACCAATTACTGCCTTTTGAGGATCCTCTGATAAGTTATATTTTTCTCTAAGCCAAGGTATCATTTCATTTGCTACAGAATTACAAAATAAATCATTACAAGATAAATCCTCAGATCTTTTATCTGTTGAATCAATAAAAATTGCTACAATAGGCGGGATTTTTTTATCAGCAATTAAATTATTCAAGGCTTGTTCTGCTTTAAGAACATTTATATAATCATAGCCATCTGTCAATGTAATAAAACCATAAGGTGATGAATCCTTGTTATAACCAGATGGTTTGTAAACATTTATGCCTCTAGGTTCTATGAAATATGAGCTTTCAAATTCATACTTTGTAATAGTTCCTTTTGGTATGTCGATTCTTTCTTCAAGCCAAAAATTTTCCCCTGAATTAGGCATTTTTACATACGGTATTTCCACTTTAAAACTACCTGGTCTATTAAAAGTCAGTTTATTTTTGTTGAATTTATCTGCTCTCATATTTTTGCATCGTTCTTTACATCCTATAAGTAGAGAATCATTAGGAAACAAATTGTACGAAAATTTTATGTCATTTCTAACTTTATAAGTCCTATACCATAAATTTGTATCACAGATACGCTCAAGAAGATGCTCTTCAATATTCTCATCAGTTAAGGCCGGTAGTATTTGTGAAATTATAAGCACATTGTTAATTGGTTGTTCAGCAAAGTGGAATATTGTAACTAATGAATAATCTATTTCATCAATTATTGGTTCAATAATTGGATTACCTTTTTCTTTTAAAAATTGAAGAAATTCATTCAAAGCTTTTTTTTCGTCATTTTGAATATTAAATTTTAATTTTTTTATTAATTCCGTTTCAAGATTATTTTTAATCATAATTCATTCTATATATTTTATATAATATCCTTTCTTATCGCCCAGAGGGAGACTATTATAAGACCTACGAAGATTTGCTTCCTGAGTCTAGAATAAAATACCCCATTATGTTTTTTATTCTGACAGGAGGAAGAGTTAAAGCTAGTCTATAGCTTTGTTTATTATTACCACTTAATTTATTATTTATAATACTTAACTCTAAAATTGGAACTTATCAGTTCTATACATTATACTTAATTAATCCATTTATAAATTCCTGTATCTCAGAATTTACCTGTTCTGGATTGTCTCCGTTTGAAAAATGTGATGCATTACTTATTATATGAAGTGGACATCCCTCTTTCTTTGACCATGCCTCACAATATTGATTTACTTTTCCAACTTTATCGAATTCACCAAGCAAAATCAGTACCGGAAAAGAAAAACTAACATCTTTATTTTCCTTTATAAAGGTACCATAAGCAATATCCATTTGTTCAATGATTTCAGATTTTGTAAATGTTGCAAGCATTTCTATCATCTTGTCATATGAATACTTCGTCTTGGAAACAGATTTTGCCATACTTTTTCGCAAAGCATTTGCTGAAAAACATTTTGCTATTAAAGCAACATGTTTTAACCACCAAATATCTAATCCTGAGTAATAACTAATGCCAAAAGGTGTGGTATCAAGTGCTATAAAACCTTCTACTTTTTCAGCATAATGAAATGCGAACTCCTGACTGGGATAACCACCCATAGACATACCGACCAATATTACCTTGTCAATTTTTTCCTGATCCAATATTCTCATCAGATCATGTGCACAATTCTCATATGTAAAATTTAAATATGGGCGTGAAAGACCATGAAGAGGAACATCCCATGTAATTACCGTATATTCTTGTTTAAAGTATTCCACCTGTTTTTCAAACATGGAGTGGTCAGCGGTTACACCATGCGTAAAAACAATACATTTTGTGTTCGGATTTTTGTTATGACTAATCCAATAATAAACAGTACCCCTTCTTGTCTTTAACTCCTTACCATTCACCTTACACAACCTCGCTTCCGTATACATAAAACATTAAGTAACATTGCAATCATTCACGATAAATTACTATTTATCTTTTACTAAATTATAACATAGTTTACAAATATCAAACTTTACTTTATTGCAATAAAAAATAAAGTGTATCCATTTTAAATTCTCAATAGATACACTTTATCTTTCAATAATACAGTGTTTTTGCAAATAGTTAATTTCTTCAGTTGTTTGATTAAACAAGAACATTCCAACTTAATCAATTTTCAGATTACAACTATTTTTGCCATACTAATAAATATCTCCAAAAAAGTTTACGTTTAACTTTTGCTGTATGGATATGTTTTTGTGCTAATGCTTTTATCTCATCCATTGTCATATACGTGTCATGTTTGCCATGCCTCTCCCAAACTTCTTTTGAATGGGCATCATCCTTTTGCAACCTGCCATTTTTCAATAAATTCATTATGATATTGGGGATAAAGGCACTCCCCCATATAATATAATCACTGAATGACTTTGCTTTTACAAGATCTAATATAATAAGTTTACCACCCTTTTTAAGTTTATTCTTTGCAAAACATAGAAGCCACTCATAAGGCAAATGATGTGCTGTTGCTGTTGTTATGATAACATCAAGACTATTATTTTCAAATTTCATATCGAGAATATTTCCACAAATATACTCAATATTCTTATTAGGATATAATACTTTTGCCCTTTCAATCATCTTATCTGACAGGTCAACGGCAATTACTTTTTTAGATTTCTTTGACAACATAAATGAAAGTTCACCTTTGCCACAACCTATTTCAAGGCAGGTTTCAACTGTATTGGGTACAAGTTTCATGAGCTGCTTGAAATAACAGTTGTTATGATTCCATTTTAATTCATCAAGTTGTGAAATTTCATTAAAATCATTTTTAACAACATTATAATCTTCCATCTTCATATCTCACCTACAAGATTAATTTTCATAAGTTCCTTTCAACGTATATTGTTCTAAAATATGTCCATCCATTTCATGGTATAGTTCATTTAGTAAAAAACCTACTTTTAAATTTAACAGTTTATCTAAAGCAAAAACATGAAGCTCATATAAATGTGGCTTATCTGGTGGTGTCATACCACCATAATAACAAGATAGTTTTCTTGATTGCTGATTTCCTTGTAAACTAGTCCAACTATTTATACCTTGTATAAAATCATCTGATATCTGACTCTCATTGTCTTTCAATTCATTACGTGTAATGTTAGCTGCGAGCCAATGTATCCATGTAAAGCCACCTGTCACTGGATAAGCATCTTTATCTTCTAACACTATTGCAAAGGAAACAGTATTTACAGGAGCATCTACAATTTTAAATGGAAGAGAAAAAGTAGGAATTCCATTTTCATTAAAATATTCCCCTCGACTACCATATTGATTTTGAATAATCCCATTTATAATACCCGTACTTGTTACTATCATATTTTACCTCCAACACTTTTATTTATAAAAAAACTATAGCAAAAAGCATCTATAACGTAAATTACCAACTTTTTTGTGGGTATTATTCTCTAGTAACTCCTTTTTCAATCAATATTTTTTCCATACCATGTTCTTTTAAATAATCAATTCCGATAGACTGCATGATCTTTAGAGCATTTATAATCTGCATACCCATATCTATTGTTAGAGAATATTCCACATGAAGAGGATATCCATCAAAGGTTTTCTTTTCTACAAATCCATACTCAATCAATTCTTTTAACTGCTCTAACAGCATCTTTTGATTAATGCCATCAATATCTCTTTCTAATTTAGCCAATGAGGTAGCACCTAATCGTAACCTCCATAATATAATTGATTTCCATTTTCCTTTAATCATATCGTGCACTAACTCTAAAGGGCAAGTATACTCTTTTCTTATTTTCATTTTATCTTCATCCACTCTCTTTTTAGAATAGCATATTGATAGGTATTTTCATAATAAGGAGTTCCATCTGGGTTGTTCACAAAAGATATAAAATCAATAAAGAGTCCTTCTTTTCTCATTCCAAGTCGCTCACAAAGCTTTTGGGATTGAATATTATCGTCTTCAGCATAAGCATATATTCTCCTTGCATCGTTATTGAAGAGGAAGTCGATTAACGCTTTTGCCGCTTCAGTTGCATAACCGCTCTTGCCATATTTTAAGTTGAAATTCCACCCTACGCTATATGTATCAGGCTCCTCTTTTATGGCAAAAACATCCCCGATAATTGAATCTGTATCAGACAAGCAAACAGCAAAGTGTTCACCTTCTTTGCCTCTTCGCTCCACTTCTTTTTCTGCTTCATAAAGTGAATCTAATTTTTCACTCATAAAACAATGTACAGGTGGGTGCTCAAGGAATTCATACAATCCCGCAGCATCTTTTTTATCAAAATCACGAATTATCAATCTATCTGTTTTCAAATACATTTAATAATTATCTCCTTTAACTTCTAATTTTTACTTAAGTTATATTCTGTATAAACACAGAAAAATACAATCAATGACGTCGTTAAGATAGTATATTGGACCAGAAAAAAAGTGGAACAAGATCTTTTCGGATCTTATCCCACTTAAATAATCTTTTGATTACAAGTCCTCTGATAAGTTTAATTCATTATACCATGTTCAGGCAAAAAAGCAATGACAAATTGGAATTTGTAGGTTTCGATAAAAAACATAATGAAAGTTACTTAATCACTAATAATTATTGACTAAAAGTATAAACAGGTGTATTGTAGACAAATACAGTCTGTAATATCTGATTAATAATACATGGAGGATTAGTATGAAATACACCAAAGCTACTAATTATGCATTACATATAGTTGCATATATGATTAAGTATGATAGAAGAGATAATTTAAGTTTGCAGCCTTTGGCAAATCATTTAAATATTTCGCCGAGTTATTTGTCAAAGATTTTAACACAGTTAGTAAGAGCTAATATAATTCAATCAACCCCCGGTGTAAATGGTGGTTATGTTCTGCGAAAAAACAAAGAAGATATTTCACTTTTAGATGTAATTAAGGCAACTGAAGGAAGTAGTCCTATGTTTACGTGTGAAATGGATGAAAATCATGAGTGCAAAATCCAAAAAGCAATGGACGAAGCGGAGAATGTAATGGAAACTTATCTCAAAAATAAAAAACTATTTGAAATTATATAAAAACGCCTTAATTTCATTGGTGTTTTTATAATCCAATTATAGATAAATATAGTCTGTAATGTATTTGATTAAACTAATTATATTTTTGTTATAAATAGCTTATTAACAATGTTTGTACTATAAAATAAGACTTATAGTAATAATAAAATTATAAAAAGTTTTAAAGGAGATGTTTATATGTCAGAATTTTGGGAAAAAAGTTTTGCAGAAAAGCAAGCAATGTGGGGGTTCGAGCCATCAAGCACTGCAATTATAGTAGCAGATTACTTTGCTGAAAATAACCTAAAGGATATCTTAATACCAGGTATTGGATATGGAAGAAACGTAAAACCATTTATTGATAATAACATGGAAGTTACAGGAATCGAAATTTCTCAAACAGCAATTAATATAGCAAGGCAAAATGGAATTAGTAATAAAATTTATCATGGGTCAGTATCAGATATGCCTTTTGAAAATAAACTCTATGATGGTATAGCTAGCTTTGCGCTTATTCATTTGTTAAATGAAGATGAAAGAAAAAAATTTATTAATGATTGCTATAACCATTTAAAACCAGATGGATATATGATTTTTACGGCCGTTTCGGAAAAAGCTCCAATGTACGGTAATGGCACGAAGCTTGCTGAAAATTATTATGAAACAACGTATGGGGTAAAACTATTTTTCTATAATTCTAAGTCTATAGAGAAAGAGTTTGGAAATTATGGGCTTATAGATTTTGTAGAAATTGATGACATACACAAGGATAACCCAGATAAACCTCCAGTAAACTTTTTAATGATAAAATGCAGAAAAGAGATATAAAGCTGATAAAGTTCTCAAATAAAACCTATGATAGGGTAAGCGTATAAAAAAAATAAAAAATAGAACCATCATTTGTTCTATTTTTTTATTTTAAATCTATCCGCTAAATTACTATTTTACTGGTGGTTCCCATAGTGGTAAATCTATAAATGTAGTCTCTTTTACGTTTGGAAGAATATCATATATTGAGCACTTCATTTGTTGTTCAAAATACTCCTTCATTTCAAATGTTGCATTCCAACGTTCCACAGTAAAAGGAAATGTTCCATATCGTCTTGTTGTATTAACAAATCGCTTTTCTAACATACAAAAGCCTTGAGCATCTGCAAGTGCATCACAAACAATAAGCAATCTATCATAGTCATCATAAATTATGTCATTTAAATATTTCCTTACAAATTCGCTTTCTTCATCACTCATATCATTTTTGCCTATTTCTTTGTCAAAATCAGGAACTGGGAATGAATGTGTCAAACAAATTCTACTTACTTCATCCCAACCTTTTTCCATCATGAATTTATATCCGTCAATACCATGTCTTCTTGCACTTATACCATATCTTCTACCTATATCATGGAAAATTCCTAGCACATATGCTTTGTATGGGTTAATATTAGTACATTTTTCAGCAATCATTTGAGCTGCTAATGCTACATTGATAGAATGTTCTATCCACGGTCCAGGATTTAATTGTCCTGCTATTTCTAATTCCTTTTCAGCCATTTCTCTATTCGGAAACATATTATCCTCCTTGTATAATGTAAATTAACGGGCTAAATTAAGATTACTTCGTTATAATTTATAGAATATATGTTTTCTATGTTACACACTTACTCTTAATTAATTTTATAGTTTATAATTGTAATTCTTTCAATTCTGATATTGGAATAACTGGTTTTGGATTTGCAGAATGTTCTCCGATCAACTTATTTTATATTCATTATTTTCAAGAACGTTTATTGCCTTCTGGAAATTTTCTTCTTTAGTAAATATATAATCTGTATTATAAGTTGATACTGTGAATATTCCAATCTTATTTTTCGCTAATAATGTAGCTATTTTTGATAAAATCCCAATAAGAGAAAAATCTAATATGCCTTGTATTCTGAATCCTTTCCAGCCATTATCACATTCAACTGCATTTTCAGGCACTAATTTTGTACTACACACTAATGATAATTCTTCGTCTGTCTTACTAATAAAACAAAACTCATCTGAATAATTTATTTGTGATAAATCTTCAACTTTACATATCGAAAAATCTTGATTTATTATCTTTATCTCAATCATATTAACATCCCTTTCAAATTACTATAATATTATACCTTAAATTACTATTTACCTTTTACTAAATTATAACATACTTACAAATATCAAACTTTACTTTATTACAAATAAAAATAAAGTGTATCCATCTCAAATTCTCAATAGATACACTTTATCTTTACCATTATTGCAAGCTTAACTATTAAAATACTTTGTGTTTTGATCATAATTATTTCTTTTCCTCAATTCCTATTATTACCTTAGTATTCGGTAGAATCTCGACTGATTGTGTCAGCAAAATTAATATATATTTTAAAATCCACTACATATTACTTATGTGACCATTAATTAATAGGCTCTGCTTTTAACCCCATGTGTGAATTGGGCAAGTACCAAATATTATACCTTTTATTTTCCAATATTCTATCATACTTATATGTAAAATTAATCTCTATAATACTGTTATCTTGTAAGTTTCTAACAACAATATATTGTGAATGATGGTCTCCTTTTGAAGATGATTTAGTAGACTTTTCAACTTCGCAAGAGATTTTCACATAGTTATTATTTATTACATTTGATAAATCAAGCGACATGATATAAAAGTCCTTAATAAAAGCACTACTAAGAACTATCATAAGAATTGAACATATTATTCCTATCAATATTGCCTTTACAGTTTGTTGTTTATCCTTACTCTTCTTTTTATTTGTCTTAGCTCTGTTCAGAGATTGTAGCTTATAATTTTTTCTTTGTCTAATGCTTCCTATTCCCATTCTTATGCTATTAAGTCCTAAACTGATTAGAAGGATACCTACAATTAAATCTAATAAATAGTTCCCCCAAAAGAAAATATAGTAATCTAATATAAATGGTAAACCTATTAACACTATTAGTACTACCACTATCATTACATAAACCATATACTTAAATCCTCCAGGTTTATAATTTAAAATACACTCACAAAGCTTTGCATATATTATGATATGTATTTTCGCAAATTGTTCATTTTCTCAGTTGTTGCGTCAAATAAGAAAGTTGCGACTTAACTCTAAGTTTAGGGAACTGTTTAAAGAGTGGGTTTATAGTGATATGTCATCCCTCTCTTCAGGAACAGAATCTAATACTAATTCGCCATTAAAATCTCTAATTTTCCTTTTCTTAATCCATCTACTTATGTTAGCTAAAAATTAACTATATCTTTGCTAATTCTAAAGCATTTTCAAAGTTGTTAACCAAATCCATAACATCAGTAATGATTCCTATATCAGAGTATTGGGATAAGCCTAGTCCATTAAAATATATCTTAGGTATACTACCAAAACCACCATATAGTTCATTAATAAAATTATAGATCTCTTCATTTGTATATTCCTTCGCTTCTATAAACTTTTGGTTAAAGACATTTTTATATTTATCCTTCACATAAGTCATTACCATCATTCTGCATGTTTTTGAAATGCATACATAGCCATTTTCTTCATATGGAGCCACGAAAGGAAATTCTGATCCAAGAAGAACATTTTTTGCACCAAACAGCTTTCTAGCAAAGTCATCAAAAGCACGTTTTTCAATATCTGTAACTTCTGTTACATCATCTGGTATAAGTAAACAAATCTTCTTTCCAGAAACTATCTTCATGAAACTACTGCCAACATTTAAGTTTTTTTCAATAAAGGTCTTTAGATCTTTTATGATATTATCATTATTAAAAATTCCATAATACATAGGTACGTTAGGATATGTTGTTGGATTGTTTAAAGTATATGTTATTAAGCAATTTATTTGCTTAATAACAGGTTCAAAAAAAGTAAATTATAATAGCCTTTCTTTTTACGTCAGATTAAATAATCTGACACAAAAAGAATAAGATTATTTAATCTGACTATAATTTAAAAATATAAAAAATTTTATAGGACTGAAAAAAAGTGATAGAAATAATAAAGATGCCTTACGGCATAAGAAAATATAATAAGCTTAATAAGTATAATAGGTTTCCCATAAAATATGGATGCGAAGCATGCGGATATGAAGGAAAACTATATAGACATGGATTCTACTATAGAAATTTGATTACATTTAACAAAGCTTATAGAGTAGTTATCATTAGATATAGGTGCAAATCATGCCATAAGACGTACTCTCTTATTCCAAGTTTCATAATACCTTATAGACAATACACCTATCATGTTATATTAACTTGCCTTATTATTATGTTTAAATTTAATTACTCATTTAGCAAAATTATTAAGTTTGTTAACTCTATAAATTGTATGTTATCCATAAACAAAACTCATTTATCATTTTGGAAAAGCAGACTAATAACTTCTTTAACGGCTATTCGCCTATTTTTTGCACAACTTAAAATATTTTGCCCTGATACCAAAAATGTTTTTCCATCCAATTTACTTACAATGATTACTGATTTTTCACGTTTAAGATATGATTTTAATTTAAGATTTTTCTTAGATATGCCTAAATATTTTTTCTGTAAACCTTAATTACAGAAGCTTTAGTTTTTTTGCCCTTTATCAAATTAAACACTTCTTATTTTTTTAATGCTTATTTACTTAAAACTTGTCTCAACTTTTAAATTTTATTTTGAAGTTCTTATATTTTTCCACACAACTTTTAACGGTTAAGGCTGATTATTGAGGTACATAATTAAAAATGAAAATAAACTCAAAGTTGAAGGAGGCATTTAATTATGATATCTCATGAATTAAGCCAAAAAATAGCTCTGTTTAGATACTCTCTAATTGCACCTATAATCACTAATACTTTTACTCAATCTTCTGTTAAAGAATATTTATCAGAAATTGCTGCTAAATCTTATACTATGCCTAACGGCGGAAGAAAAGAGTATTCTCCGGCTACAATTAAAGGTTGGTTAACCTTATATAGGAAACATGGTATAGACGGTTTATATCCTAAAACAAGAGATGACAAAGGTTGTTCAAGAAAAATTTCGCAAGAAACAAAGCAGTTCATTATAAACTGCAAAATTAATTCCCCCAAAAAAACTGCTAAACATATATATCATGAAGTTATTGCCAAAGGATTTGAAAATGAAAACAATATATCTCTTTCTACAATAACTAGATTCATAAAACAGGCTAATATAGCACCTCAAAAGCTGGCGCCTCAAGATAGAAGAGCCTTTGAATTTGAATATGCGAATGAATGTTGGCAGTCTGATGTATCTGTTGGACCTTATCTCACTATTCAAGGCAGAAAATATAAAACTTATATTATAGCTTTCCTTGATGATGCTAGTAGGCTTATTGTTGGATGTAAAGTATTTTTTAAAGATGATTTATTGTCTCTTATGGCTGTTTTTAAAGATGCGGTAGCATCTAAAGGTATTCCTAAAAAAGTTTTTGTTGATAACGGAAAGATATATAAAAGTGAACAGTTTCAACTTATATGTGCTTCACTTGGGTCTATTTTAAGCTTTGCTAGGCCATATTCTCCTCAATCGAAAGGTAAAATTGAAAGGTGGTTTCAAACAATGCAAAAACAATGGATGAATTCAATAAACTGGGGTGATTTTAAGTCAATAGACATTTTGAATGAATCTCTATTGACTTATGTTAATCACTATAACAAAACCTTTCATTCATCAATAAATTCTACACCCTTTGATAAATATATGAATAATATTGAAAATTTAAGGTTTGTTTCCTCTAAAAGTGAACTTGATCATTTATTTTTATATAAAGTTCAACGTACTGTTAAAAATGACTCCACAGTATCCATAGGAACTAAATTATTTGAAGTTCCATTAAAGTATGTAAGAGAAAAAATAAATATTCGTTATGATCCTACTTCACTTGATAAAGCATACATCTTCTCTGAAGATGCTAAGCTTACAGATACTATTTTCCCACTAAAAAAAATTGATAACTCAAAGGTTAGAAGATCTAATAATGATTCTGTTGATTTTTCTGCCTTTAAAGCTAACTAACCGGAGGTTGATATTATGTATAAAACTTTTTATGGGTTAACCTTTGACCCATTTGATAAAAATATTGATTTAACACACAGCTTTAAATTCCAAGACTTTAATCACGCATTAAGCAGATTAGAATTTTTAAAATCTGTTTTGGGCATTGGTGTACTTACTGGTGAACCCGGAGTAGGTAAGTCTTTCCTACTCCGTTATTTTGTAAATTCACTCAACCCCAATTTATATAAATGTATATATATTCCTATTTCGACCTTAACGGTCATGGATTTTTACAGAGCTCTTTGTGATGGTCTTGGAATAATTCCTGCCTGTAAAAAAGTTACTATGTTTAAACAAATACAGGAAGCTATATACACTTATAGTCATAGTAAAAATATAACCCCAGTCATTATATTAGATGAATGTCAGTTTTTAAGCAATTCCATCCTTGATGATTTAAGAATTATATTTAACTTTAATATGGATTCAAAGAATTATGCTATGCTAATTCTTTCAGGTCAACCTAACTTTTTACTTCAACTCAGCAGACAAATTCATGAAGCGCTGCGCCAGCGAATTTTAATGAATTATTGCTTACGAGGGCTAACGCCAGAAGAATGTAAACCCTACATAATTTCAATGCTTAAAGCCGCAGGCTGCATAGAACCTATTTTTACTGATGATGCATTTGAACTTATGTATTCAACCACAAATGGCTCTATAAGACCTTTAAATTCTCTAACGAGAATGTGTCTTATTTCTGGTGCTAATCAAAAACTTTCCTCTATTAATGCTGAAATAGTTTATAAAGCTCAAAGCGAAATTGACCTTACAATTTAATTTTAAACACTGCTTACTTGGCAGTGTTTTTTTATACCTATATTAATTGTCTAATTTTCATATTTTATACATTGTGGATATTGTGAAGAAAGGTTGATTTAATTTGACTTTTTACATATTTTTTTCTATCGTAAGATTATTTAATCTGCATTTTTACCATATTATTACTTAATTTAGGTTGAAATAATTTGACTTTGAATAGCTTAAATAATTTGACGCGTAACAATTACTATTTCAAAATTTTATTCCAATCTTTTTCTCTTATTACTCCATCTGCTCCTGATGCACTCCAAATTCCTGCTTTGACTTGCCACTCTTTGAGTTTAGCTGTCATAGTACTGTCTACAACACCAGTCTTAGGAAGTCCAAAGTACCATTGCAAAAATCGTACTGCCATTGGATTTGCATTCCAGCCTTCTCCAACTGTAGGCTTATGTGTGATTACATTGAGTGCATCTATAAGATAACCATCACCACGAACACTACCAGGTACACCAGCAGCATCTTTAAATGTTGCAATGGCATTTAAAGTCTTTATGTCTAATACACCAGTAGCATTAGATTCCCCTTCTTCAAGACAGCTGACTCTTTGCAAGTCATGCTGTACTTCTTTTATTAAATTTGAACCTATTATAAATATATTATCTATAAAATAATTTAAATCTACATTGCCAGCTACTCCATCTAAAGAACCACTTTCCGAATACTGCCATGAAGCGCTAAAAGGATATAAAGATGGTTGCTTTCCATAAGATGCTAACCATAAAGGAACACTAGAGATATTTCCTGCTAAATAATCTGTATAAAAGCTAGCTCCTGTATATATACCTATTTGAAAGCCTTTATTTTGCACATAAGATATAAAAGTATTAGCAAAATTAATAGCCTCTTGTTTAGTCCAGTTTTCTTCTGCTTCTATATCTAACCATAATACAGTGTCACTTGAAAATTTGCTTATAGTATCTAAGAAATGTTGTGCTTGTACTTCTGGATCACCTGTATTATTAGCAAAATGATAAAAACCTACTTTTAACCCAACTGATTTCATTTTTGGATATCTGTATTGTAATAAACTATCTATATGGCTTGTACCTTGTGAAGCTTTTTGTATTACAACTTCTATACCAGCATTTTTAACAGCATTCCAGTCTTGAATGTCATCACCTTCATAAATATCTATTCCTTTCATATAAATCATCTCCTATTTAATGTTATGTTAACAAGCTTTAAGTGTGCGATTTATTTGAACATTTTATTTTGTATTGCATAAAAAAAGAACCCAAGTAAACTCGTTATCCAGATTCCTATAAACCAGTACATTGCAGTAGTTAAACCCTTTAAGTTAGCACATAAATTTTTTATTTCAATCTTAAATTCAGATTGATTTTGTTCAATTTTATCTAATCTGTTAGAATGTCCATTTAATCTTTTTTCGTGATCATCCAAAATAGTTTTTATATTACCATGTTTTTCATAACATAGTTTTTCATCATAACTCATGTCAACCTCCTATTCTGTGTAATCTACACCAGTTATTTCTTTAAATTGATCTTTTGATACATCACCATTAACTACACCCTGCTTTATATTGGAAAGGCTTAAATATCCACATACATATCCTATGTAATAAAAATCGTAACCTAACATTAATTACTACCTCCTTGTATTGTTATTGTTTTTAGAGCATTCACTATTTCTTGATTTAATACTGCTAATTTATTGTTATTATTTAATGTAGTATTAAAAGCTAATATGCTTTGAAAAAGTGTCTTTATTTTGGTATCTGCATCAATAATTACTGGTCCAAGTTGGTCGAATACTACTACTTTACTTGTAACATCAACATGATATTTAACCACTCTTGCAAATTTATCTGAGTCTTGTCCATATGGTATATCTATGTAGGTTATACCATTCCACGCTGGTCTTTCTGCTGCAACATTTGTTTCTTCTCCAGTGTCTAAGTAAATAGCTCCTGTTTGTGCATCATATACTATTCTTCTTCCTAAATTCATTTTATTAGCTCCTTTCAAAATAAAAAATTATAACTTCAATTAATATAAGTTTCTGTATTTATTTAAAGGTTCTTACATATTTTTGTAGAATTATCACTTTAAAAGGAGGTGATAGTTCATGAATAATGATATTATGCAAAGACTTGTTTCTGGGTATTGTCCTAAACATAATGAGAAAAGATCAATTCGAGTTGATTACCGAGAGGTTGATATGTGTGGTGATCCAGTAACGCATTATGTAAAAACCGGATATTGCTGTGAAGAACAAGCTTTTGAAAATTGCGGTTTCGAGCCATATCCTATTTTTAAAAAGTTATCCAGTTCTATTTAGATGAATTACTTTTTATAAAACTAGTTTTGCCCGTTTCTACTTTTTTTCTAAAACCAATTTCGGCGTTTAATCTTACACCTGTTAGTTTTGTCATTAGCTGAAATTGGTCATAAATAAATGATTTTTTACTCTTAATGCAATCTTTAAAATATTTACATGTTCCACATGCGAGATCTGCTTTTTTTCCTTCTTTAAGGTCTTCCCAAAAATTATTAAACTGCCATGCTATACAAAACAAATCCTTTTGTTCTTTTTCAGTTAATTCAAATTTCTTAGTTTTATTTCCCATGATTTTCTCCTTTCACTTTCATAAAAATAAGTAAAATAAAAAGACTTAAATCATTAAGCCTTTAGTTCCCATTATTTTTCGAATACGACATAAAAAAACTATACATTTTGAGAATAGCTTTTTACTATTATAAAATCATATTATCACTTGCTAGTATAATTTCATAAGCTTAGAAATTAATAAATACAATAAATTGTAAATATACTTAAATAAAATATAGGATAAGGTGAAAAAATAAAGCACCCTATCCTATATTTTATTTAAATTTAAGTTATTTAATTTGTTTTTGTTACAGTTCCGCCAAAAACATATTCTATAGTAGTACTATAATATGTTTTAGCAGCATATGCAGATGCTAACTTTTGTAATTCAGGGCTATCAACTGTATCTAAGCATTTAACTCGTCCACTATAACCTTCTGAATCAGTAAAATAAGGCACTGTATCATTTAGATTATATCCACCATATATTTGTCCACCACTAGTATATACTGGAACCATAGTTCTTACAATTACATATTTAGAATTAGATGAAGTTGCAATGCTTTTTGTTTCTAATATTTGTGATTGTTCTAGCTTTGGAGATGTTGCTATTTTAACATTGTTTTGCACAGGTGCTGCTTTAGCTGTTGTTCCAATCATTAAACTGCTACTAACAACAACTGAAAGAGCCATTAATCCTGATAATATTTTTTTTGATTTCATTTTATCTTCCCCCTCGTATATGTTTTTATTGTGTTTGATAATCAAATTATATATTTTCATGTTTTGTAATTCAAGTCAAATGATGTAATATACAATTTTAACACCCTAAACTGCATTTTTTATCTAAAAAGTCTTTTACGCCATTATTTCTGTATTTTGCGACATTTGTCTTGACTTTTGTTTTCTATTGTGTCACAGTCTGTGTTGCTAAATATTCTGCCACCGCGGTTCTATAATTGTCAGGTGCAGAAGGTACTAACTTTCTTTACACTCCCCTCTGTTGGCTCTAGGTCCCATACTCCTACCTTCACTAGATAAGCATAAGCTACAATTAAGTATTGTTTTAACATAATTATTTACCTCCATTCAATTTATTTTGCAATTCGTCTATCTTATTATTTAAATCAATTATAGTTTCAGCCATTTGCACTTTCTCTTGGTCTACAGGTTCTTTAACAATCTCTAGCACTTTTTCAGTAACTACTTTACCTTTTACCGGCATTTGCCCTTCTATTGGCGTAGTATTGGTTATATCATCTTCATACATTCCCTTTTTAATATTAAATTTTTGCCATTGATAGATTATTTGGCTAGATGTTTTTGTTATTTTATATTGTATCTCATTCCCAATGCAAACTTTACTTTTTGTACCATTGTTATAAATATCTTCTTTATATACAATATCATTTTCAATTATATACATTTATTTCACCTCAATTAATACCTAGCTTTTACCCACGCTTTAATACTATTTCCATTTGGTTGCGACAATGCTCCAGAGATTTGAATAGTTAAGGATTGCTTAAAATATATTGGTTCATTTATAATTGCAACCGCACTCGCACATATATCACTGCTACTCCTAATAGTAGCTGATTGTTCTAAACTGCTTGGAAAAACTAAACCCTGTTCCATCATGTCATAAGCATGCCCACCATATCCGCTACATATTGAAACATAATTAGTACTTGCAGATGCATTTTTTAAATCAATAATTCCATATGTTACTTCAATATCATTATTGCTCGAAATATTTTCGGTTAAAAGATTTAATATATCTATTCCATCAGCAGTAATTTTAATTCCAAAATTAGTAATTGATGAAGTGTAACTTCCTATATTCGAGACAATAATTACTTCTTCTAAAGCACCTTTTCCATCTACATTTAGCAATGTAATTGGGCTGGAAGAATTAATACTTGATATACCTATCTGATGTTCTTGTAATGCTGTAATATCAACTGCAACTCCACTATTTAATTGAGAACTTTTATACACTGGCATATAATCTCACCTCCTATTCCTCAAAACCTATTATCGTTATTGTGATTACATTTGCTACATCTGCAATGCCTATTATCTTATCTCCAGAATTTATTAAAGGTGTTGGTATTTCTCTTCCCCAATAACCTCCCCCATTAGGGTCAGATATCCCTACAAGTTTATTCGTCTTTTGTCCTATAACAAATTAACCTCCTGCAATTGGTATCTTATTTAAAGTAAATTTATGTGTTCCTATATCTGTGTTGCTAGCTTCTAAACAAGTGATAGTGGTTTTTTTGCCACTTGGAACTGTATAAATAGTTGTTGCTGTAGTTCCTAGTTGAAATTGATATAAAAACGGTGTTCTTGCCATGTTACCACCTCACTCCATAAATTAATCCAATTTCATAATCGTTATAGGCTGTAGAATCAACTTTACCATTCCAATTTGTTCTTTCATCTGCTGTTATATGCGACATATTATGTTTCTATTATGAAACAAAAGCACACCTTAAATTAGATGTGCTTTTGTATATTTATTGTAATCTTGTATAAGTATTTCCATCATAATAAAATTGTAATGTTTGTGATTGCAATATACTAAAGTTATGATCACACGCATCTATAGTAACGTAATACTTTCCTGGTTTCATTTTTTCACCATTTAAATCTTTAACATCAAATTGTGTGTTCCAAGGTGCATTATTGCAAATTGATATACGATCAGAAAACTTATTTCCAGTGTGTAAATAACATTCATAACTATCTGCATTATTAACTCGATTCCAACTAACAATTCCAGAAGAATCAAATGTAAGATTCATTCCTATAGTACTGTAAGTATTCCCATCATATACAAATCTTATATATTGTATTCCTACAACATTATTATTTGAATCTAGTCCATGGACAACAAATTTGTATGTTCCCGGTTTAATATTTGAAATATTTACACTATTTGTTCTACCATATGTTGTTCCACTTTGTAGTATAGCAACACCACTACTTGTATCTTCTGGCAATACATAATAATTATTGTAAGCAACTTCTTTATAAAATCTTTCCCATGTAAATATTCCACTTGAAGTCATCTGTAGATTGAAACCTCTTACTTTTAAATCATAACCATTTGATTGCTGTAATTTTTTTTCACTTAAAACAGCATTGCTTGTACCATTTACACCTGCAGCTTTAGCTGTTCCTCCAAGTACTACACTACTTGATCCAATAATTGATAATGCCATTAAACTAGCTATTATTTTTTTTGATTTCATAATGTTTATCCCCCTTCATGTTATGTAAAATATTGATATTTAATACAATTAAATGATAATACTTTTTTACTTGTTTGTCAAATTATACTATTTATAGGACTATAAGTAATTAATTTGATATTATATATTCATTTTACAGAATAATTTTATAAATTTTGTATGTTTGTATTTAATTTCCTGTAAATAAGTCTCTATAATTTTTTAACAATCCTTCTGGTTTCTTTTCTCCGAATAATTTATATCTTAAATAATCATCTACATAAACACATAATGGTACTAGTAAAAACCACAATATGGCATATGGTAAACATATCTGCCCAAGTAAATTGAAAGGCTCATTTGAATAATCCCATATACCTAAACTTAGCCAAACATTAAGTATCATACCACTTGTAAATTCTAAAATAAGAATTATTACAGTGCCTATTACACACTCTTGCCACATCTTCTTATCGTAAAATTTCGGATGCTCATTCAACCTCCCTATAAAAAATGCAGCTAGTCCACCTACAAATAGCATACTTATATGTGTCCATCCACGCCATATGCCTTCTAGCACCATATACAAAGCACCCATAATAAATATTAAAAGTAAGTCCTTTTTTAAGTAGTAGTTGTTGTTGAAATAACTGTATCCCATGTTACTTTATTTACCTCCTTGTATAATGTAGCCATAACATTCAATAGAAAACTATCTATACCATTTGTGAATATTACAACTTAGTTTTTTCTTATTATTCGTAATTCTTTTACCCGACAGGGTGTATGTTTCTACTCTAACTTAGTTTTCTATTTTCCCTTAAGGGGAAACCAAATTAGTAAATATTGATGTATAATATCTCCTGAATAGAAGATAGATGGACACCTCCTGGGAAATGACTCTATCGAGTCATTATTACCCGTGACTGAGCATGTCATTCCATCAGTGAGAATTCTGTGTTTAGCTGGTTAGGTTTCCCTTTGGGAATTACCTGTGTCACAAACAAGGTTACAAAATTACTGATAGAAATGGAATATCTATTCTATCTCTTACAAACAAAGGAGATAATGTATATGAGTAAATTTTTTTATAGACCAACAGTTGGAATTGATGTATCCGCAGATTTTTCAGTAGCTGCTATACTAGCACCTAACGGTGAAATTTATAGAAAACCTTTTAAGATTATGCATAATAGAAATGGTTTTGATTACCTAGTAGATCAAATAAAAAAAGTGGAAGAAGAGTTTAGCATGAAAACAGCCATTTTCATGGAATCTACTGGTGTATACCATCTTACTCTTTTCCACTTTCTTAAAGATACATTTGAAGTATGTATCCTTAATCCACTCATTACTAATTGTAACAAAAATGTGGATATAAGAAAAGTAAAAAATGATAAAAAAGATGCATTAACCATTGCTAATATAGGTAAATTTCAAGATGTCAAATATTCTTCTAGTTTTGATATTGAAATCTACACTTTAAAATCTCTTTGTAGAGATTACTATAAATTTACTGATAGTAAATCTACATTTACAAAAAAACTTTCTACGGATTTAAGAGTCATTTTTCCTGGTTACAGGTCTGTTTTTTCAAATATTACAGGAAAAACATCAATAGCCATTTTAAAAAAGTATTCTAGTGCTGAAGCAGTTTTAAATGCTGATAGAGATGAAGTTATTAATCTCATTTCAAGCAATTCTAGAAAAGGGTTAGTACATAGTGAAAAGATATATAAAAAGTTATATGCTGCTGCTGAGGAAGCTGTTTACATTGGTCTTAAATCACCAAGTCTATTTGTAAAAGTAATTAATACTATTGCAATAATAGAATCATTGGAAATCCAAATTGGAAACCTATTAACTGAAATTCATATATTAATGTGTAGCAATAGAATTTCTGATGAATTTAAGAAAAATGTACAATTACTTTACTCAATACCTGGTGTTGGAGATTTTACATCCATTGCAATAATGAGCGAAATTGGTAATATTAAAGGTTTTGTTAAACCTAAGCATTTAGTTGCATATTTTGGCTTAGATCCTTCAGTTAAACAATCTGGTAAGTTTAATAGTAACAAAAATGTTATGTCTAAACGAGGTACCCGAATAGGACGAAGAGCCTTATATGTTGTCGCGTTATCATCCGTACGTAAAAGTAGAAACGGTGAACCAATAAATAAAGTTTTACTTAATTTTTATACTGAAAATATGAAAGGTAAAAGTAAAAAAGTAGGCTTAGTGGCAATAATGCATAAGCTAATTAACTACATATTCTCTGTTCTTAAAAATCAAAAAGAGTATGAATTACGTGACCCTAAAATACATACAAAAATGTATCTTAATAAGCTATCTAAACCAGCAGCCTAACGGCTAAAATAATTAGGAAGTAATTTCCATTATTCGTGTTTTTTAATGGATTTTTTGTGATACCTATTTTTATTAATAAAATTTTTTATAAAAACTTATTGACTTTTACTAGCTGGTCTCAATTGCTTTTCCATTAAGTAACCAGCTGCCATCTAAAAGATGTTCTCCATTTAAATAAGAGTTACCAGTTGCTCTTACTACAAATTGTTTCACTGGTTTATCTATGAAAAATTTTAATTTGTTATCAAGTTTTTGAGTACTCTTTAAGACACTTTCTGTCTTGTTTATCACAGTAGGATTTGAAGTAATTTGAAAATTTTTAGCATCATCTTTTAAATAAGATAAAATACTTGGAGTAAATATCTCAGTCTTATCTATAAAAAACTTGTTTATATTTTTTATAGATATAAGATCACCAATATACTTCTTATATCCATCTAGTAAATATTCTCCATCTAAAAACCAGGTACCATCTAAAAGAAGATATCTGGTTTTATAAAACTCTATAAAAGTTCTACAAGTAAAAACTAAATTTGTGAAAATTTCATTTTCTCTAAAACTTCCAGTTAAATAGTAAAGTATTTCATCAAGCCATGATCTTTTATTTTTAACTAAATTTAACCCATCCATCAGGTTATTTTGCTCCAGTGGATTACTCTTATTTGACTCAGGTTGTATTACTTCATAAATTTCCCCACCATCAAGCATATGAGAACCATCAAGAGTCCAAGAACCATCTAAATAACGGTTGTTTTGACTCCATTTCTTTTGTATATTATTAGTCTTTATTTCATCATCAAGAGAATAATTTAAAACTATTCTAAAATAATATGGATCTCCTCCATATTCAAACCATTCTTCAATCTTACTATTTTTAAAGAATGTTGAAACTAATTCTTCTACTACAGAAGAAGTACCTTTTCTTCTATGCCATGGAATTGATTTCTTTACTAATTCTCTTCTTATGGCTAAATCAAAAGATGTATTATAAAAATCAACATGCTGCCGCCATGCTAGTAAGTCAACAACATCACTTTCTAAGTTGTCAATGTTAGGTAATAATATGCACTTTTTAGACTCTTCTACTACTTCTAAAAAACTTTTATCTATGGATTTGCTTGCTGCTATCATGTCAGGATCTTGCTGTAAATTAGGAGGTAATAAATCTAGCAATTTTGCATTATATATATCAACCATATATAGTACCTCCATAATTTATAGTTGTGGTATTTAAAGATGCAACCTGATTATCTGCTAAAGATGTAAAAATTGGACTAATTACATCTGCCCTGGAAGCCCCTGCAGAAACAATATTAGAAATTAAAATAGAAGGGTTTATATCCCTTCCTATCTTACTTTTCTGCCATAAAATAAAATCTTGTATGGCTGTATTTACTTCATTTTGTATTCTTTCAATCATACCTAAATTATCATTTGATATATAATAAGTTAAATTTATTGAATAGCTAACAGTTAAAGGAGCTTTTACTTCAACCTTATCTGTTAACGGCCTTATAGTTTTATCATTTAAAAATATATTAAGACCATCAAGAAAAGTTTGAGAAGGTATTTCTCCATTTTGTAAAAGTACTATATATTAACAACGCCAGCGCTTGGTGAAGAACCTGCAATATCTTTAATTAATGAACTATATTTCTTTGCAAAAAATTTATATGCACCTTCAGGTCCTGCTGTACTAAATCCTTCTGGAGCTTCATGAATTCTGTTTCTATAACTTTCTTCATCCTCAATATCAGAACCACCTTCACTTTTATCTATGTTAGCAACACTTGCTATCCATGACAATGGATCAACTAACATATTTATTTGCCCCGGCGTAAAGTTATTCCCTATACTTCCCTCAACAGTACATTCAAATACACCATCTACATATTCAGCACCAGGTTGAACGTAAATATCATTTAAAGTTTCAAAAAATACATTACTATTTGAACTTACTCTAGTTCCTATCTTTATCACTTGATTTTCTTTCTGAGGTTCACTTAAATTAAATCTCATAGTTACTGTAGCTTTTGTCGGTGTTAATTTTTCTAAATCATAAAAAGAGCTCAAATCAATAAGATTATCTCCTCTAGAGTATTTAAGTAAATTTTGTTTTGCTGTATAATCTATAAGTTGCCTAAGTTATAATTCCTTAATAGCCTGACCATATAAAAATATTCTTATTTTATCTCCATGATAAAGAGTTATTTGTTGTCCTGTCTGAGCATAATAAGCTTTTTCATATTCACTTATATTATCGTTTAATATTGTTTCAACATCCTTATTAGCAAATGATATGTCTGGAAGGTTTTTTAAATCCATTATTCCACCCTCCTTAGTTTGTAAAATAATCATGAATAGTGATTATATAGCAAGGTTATAGGAAATTTTTTTGACAAGCTAGCTTATTATAACCTTATATTACATTTTGTGTAAATTAAGTGTTTAATAGGTTAGTTTATTATTTTAAAAAGAGACTTTCAAGGCTAGAAATTCTAAGAATTTTAATAAACTTAAATAAGCACCAGTGCTCTTCACTAGTGCTTATTTAAAACAAAATATATATATATAATAAGGGGGACTTATTATATTCTTTTAGTTCTTCCTCTAAGGTCTATCTCCTTAGGACACTTATTATTATATACAGTAATTGTTACGATTTTGTGTTATATTTGTTACTTGTTAGTGTATATTTTTAAAACATTTTATGAATAAAACATCTGACACTTAATCAGATGTTTTACTGTTGCCATTTTTTCATATTATATTAAAACTTTCTTTTTCCATTGCTATCAAATATTTTTCTCAAATGAATTTCTGTATATAAAACAAGGCTTAAAGTAATTATTGTTGAACACATTGAGGATATTGAAGCAGCTGCAGCCATACTATTCTTATATAAAAATGTAATTATTATTGAAATAAATATTGATAAAATACCTCCAGCTATCATCATAGTAGCCGAAAACCTATTTGCTTCTTTCCACGTCTCTTTATTCTTTTTAGAAAAAGGTGTTCTGGAGGCCATAATTTAAATATGACTCCAACGACAGTTAAAATAACACCAACTAAACAATTAATAAGTAATATCATTTATCTTACCTCTCTATATAACAATTTAATGTATCCTTATATTACATGTATTTGTATTATATCACACAAATAAGTATTACGAATATATTGCATATATATGTCATATTTATTAATATAAATTCTTCAGGGAGGTACATATATTTGGAAAACTTAAATTTGAGCTATACTATGCAAAAGAAAACAAAAAAGCTTTTAAAACTAAAAAATGAATTGGATAATAAAAAGGGTAAACTTATACTTTCATCTGGCTTTACAGGAATGCTTATAGTCTATGTTGGCTTATCTAATGATAGATATTTTGATTATGCTGCAGCAGCGTTTAGCACTCTTATTCCGCAAATATACGGATTGGAATTTTTTGATTTAGTAATATTGGTTTTGACATTCATTAGCGGCTTTATTCTATACAGTGAATTAAACAAATTGAATAAACTTAAATGCTCATATGAGTCTCTAAAGCAAAATATTAAAGAATCCATTAATAGTGATTTTTGTAATTGCTCTACTACTTGTAATTGTAAAGATGACTATATTATATTCATGGAAGGTAAAGGAATAGATTTGATATGAATATATATTGAAAGATTTTACAAAGGAAATGAAATCAAGATGTATAAGCTAAACCTCATTTCTATTGGTTAAATAGGTTATTAATTTATCTCATTTCCATCCAATTTATAAATAAATCAATCATATGTAATTCACTAAAAAGTTTTGATATTATACTAATCCTTGATTTAACAAGGTTTTTGAATACATTTTTTAAAGCCTCCTTTTTAAAAGTTTATTATAATAGAATTGGTACATTTATTGCTTTATTACATTTAAGTAAAATATAACTAGGGGGTCTTATAAATGGATTGTGTAGAAATTACAAAAGAACTTATTAAGATTGATAGTTCAAATTTAAAAGGAGCAAATAAAGCTATAGCTTTTTGTAAAGATATATTGATATCTAATGGACTAAAACCTGAAATAATAGAAAATAACGGATTTAAAACTTTAATATGCAATATTGGCTCTGGAAATAAAAAGGTTATACTAAATGGTCATTTAGATGTTATTTCTGGAACTCCTGATCAATTTATACCTTATATTGAAGATGGAAAACTCTATGGCAGAGGTAGTGCTGATATGAAATCTGGAGCTGCTGGTATGCTTACCACAATTTTGAATCTTAAGGATAAAAATTTACCTTGTAAAGTTGAGCTCCAATTAGTTACAGATGAAGAAACTGGCGGCTTCAACTGCTCAGAATATTTAACCAATAACGGTTTTACAGCAGATTTTGTAATATGCGGTGAACCTACTCAACTAGGTATCGGCATACAATCTAAAGGTATATTACAATTTTATTTAGAATTCACAGGAAAATCCGCCCATGGAAGCAGGCCATGGCTTGGTGATAACGCTATCATAAAAGCTTATGAGTCCTTTAAATTAATTGAAAATCTACCTTTTTCTAAAGAAAAGTCAGAACTTTATAGCCATCCTTCCATTAACTTATCAAAAATTGAAGGTGGAGATGTTTATAATAAAGTACCTGATTATTGTAAAATGTATCTTGATATAAGATTTCTTCCAGAACAAAATCCTCAAGAAATAATAAGACAAATTGAAGAAATTACTGGAACCCACGTAAACATCCATTCGATAGGAGATGCTGTAAAAACCAAAGTTGACGATATATATGTAAAGAAACTAGAAGAATCAATTTCCAAAATATCTAATGGCAAAACTGAAGTATTTGGACAACATGGTTCTGCCGATACTAAATTTTATTCTAAACGTAACATACCTGCTGTAGAATTTGGCCCTACAGGACAAAATTGGCACGGCAAAGATGAATTCCTAATAATAGATTCTCTCTATACATATGAGAAAATGCTTATGGACTTTATATTGAATTTAGACTATAATTCATAATCTATACAAAATTATATAGTAAAAATATGTCTATCTCATATTTAGCTAAACTAAAATTATAAATAGTAGATAAGTCTAATACTAATTTGGGCATATTAAAAATTCAGTTATGCTATCAGCATAGCTGAATTTTTATTTATTTTATTAACTTTAACATTATTCAGCAATATTGAAATGCAATTTGTATGAATTTCTTAATGCTACACCTGTTTTAGAATGTGCTTTAGTTCCAATATTCAATATATACCTTTCTCCTGGAATATAACCTCCTTCTGGAGCTGTTACTATAACTGTTTTGTTATCTTTTAATTGAATAGCTACATTTGCTAACTTCCCTTGACTATCTGTAACAGTTATACCTTGTTTAGTTTCATCATCAAATCCAACATCACTAGTAAATACAAGTGTCCATATTTTACCTTTGTCTACTGTTTGGTAGTCAGTAAATTTTCCTTTATTTATAGAATTATCAGCTGTTACCGAAACATGACAAGAAGCAGCTTTGTTTCCATCTTCTGATGTAACTGTGATATCAGCTTCTCCAGGCCATATAGCAGTAATATTTCCATAGTCATCCACTTTAACAATTGAAGCATTACTAGATTTCCATGTAACTTTTTTATTGGACGCATTACTTGGAGCTACAGCTGCTGTTAAGGTGTCTGTTCCTCCCACTATTAAAGCATCTGACATTTTGCTTATTGCAACTGATGTTGGATGAACTACTGTATTATCTGTAGGTGTATATACTTTATCACAAGCTGGATAATCTGACTCAATCCATTCATGATTTTCAGCTTTCATCTGCTCATCATCTAAATTAAAATACGTGTCAGTTACTCTTCCAACTCTATCTGGTATTGGATCATTCCAAGTAACATCCAAATGATACCAATTTCCGTCTATTTTGACTAGATTCCAAGCATGGGGTTGTCCATCGCCTTCACCTGTTATAATTCTAGCTTGCAGTCCAGCTTCAGTTAACATCCTATATGCTAATAACGCATATCCAGAACATACTGTTTTTCCATTTCCAAACAATGCAGAATAAGCTGAATGAATTGTCAAAGTAGTATCGTAAGCTACATTTTTACAAATGTAATCATTTATTGCTCTTTCTTTTTGAACATCTGTCATGTCAGGGGTTATTATTTGGGACAAAATTTCATCTACTTTTGACTTTACCTGTGAAGACTGCTCACTTGTCTCTATGTAACCTAAAGTATATGATGCCGTAAATTGATTTGATCCTTCATAGTATGATAGGTCACAGGAAAACCTATTTAATAGTTGCTTTTCATAATCATTTCCTTCAGTACTTTGTATCTCTGTTATAATATCTGCTAATATATCAGGATAGCCTGGCAGTTTATCATCTCCATCATATGATATTTTTATAGATGTATCTCCATTAATTATTGCATTTGTAAGTACATTCCGAATGTCATTTATATCATATACATTCACTACATCTTCAGAAGATTCCTGTATACTGCTATTATAGGATTTCTCTATTACAGTTTTAGTGACAACCTTACCTGAAGATATTGTTTCAGATAAATACTTCTTTGTCGATGCAGCTGTTATACTAGCCGCTGTATTTGTAAAAGTTTTAGCTTGTACTTTTGTATTAATTCCTAATACTCCATAAGAAATTAACATTGATAATACAATTAATGAAGCTATTTTTGTCTTTGAATTTTTTAATAAAGATTTTTTAATATTCAATTATACATCCCCCTCATATTCATTTCATACCATAATTATAACTGCTTACTTCAAGCAAATCCACATATATTCCAAAACAATCTACATGATCATTATATATAATAATAAAACAAGATTTATAAATAAAATGTAAAGAACAAAGTTCAAACATAGAATTTTGTTCTTTACATTTAATAATTACTCTATTTTTAGCTAATAAATAAAAAAAACCTACCTATTATATATACTAATAAATTAGTTGCCTATAAGAAAATCTAAAACATTCCATCCAGCTGAAGATTGTGCTTTATATAATTCCGTATATCCACACTTTGTACAACTAATAGTGATAAACTTTTTATTCTGTATATCAAATATTTTTGAGAAATTTCCACCTGTTGCCTGAAATTGATCTGATTCATATTCTCTATTGCCACATTTAGGACAAATATATTGTTTCTTTTCCATCTTAATCCTCCTCTTCTAATTTATTATAATCATAAATTAATTATATCATGTAACAATCTTAATGATAAATATATTTCTAAAAACAAAAAGCTGTAGATGAAGTCTATACATAACCTCACCTACAACTTGTATATTAGATTGCTTATTATTTTTCTGGAAAAACCTTTATTAAAGTTTTTATTAAAAGAAATATTATTAACATTACTACAAATATTCCGCACATTCCTGAAACTGTTACTTGTAATGCTTGTTCGAAATTCATTAGAGCAGTACCGCCCATTTATAACACCTTCCTTATCTTATCTAATTAAGTTCATTATTAGTCCGCCGGCTATAACTGAAGCTATTTGTCCTGCAACGTTAGCTCCTACTGCATGCATCAATATAAAGTTCTGGCTGTCTTCCTTAGTTGCCATCTTCTGTATTACTCTAGATGACATTGGAAATGCAGATATACCTGCTGCACCAACCATTGGATTTATCTTTTTCTTTAAGAAAAGATTTAGGATCTTGGCAAATATTACTCCACCGATTGTATCAAATATAAATGCTACTAGTCCAAGTGCTATTACAACTGCAGTTTTCATTGTTACAAATTGATCTGCTTTCATGGATGCAGCTATAGTAATTCCTAGTAACAAAGTTATGATATTTACAAGTTCATTTTGTGCTGTTACTGACAATCTCTCTAATACACCACATTCTCTAATAAGATTTCCGAACATTAAGAATCCTACTAGGGATACAGAAGTTGGTGCTATTAATCCAGCAATTACAGTAACTATTATAGGAAACAATATTCTTGTCTTCTTAGATATTGATTCTGGTTTATAAGGCATTTTTATTGATCTTTCCTTTTTAGTAGTTACTAATTTTATTGCAAAAGGTTGAATTACTGGTACAAGTGACATATATGAGTATGCAGCAACTGTAATTGGTGCTATAAGATTACTGTGAAAATAGTTAGCTACAAATATTGAAGTAGGACCATCGGCTGCTCCTATGATACCTATTGAAGCTGCATCTTTTAATTCGAAACCTAAAAGTGTTGCTGCGCACATAGTAAAGAAAATACCAAACTGAGCTGCTGCTCCGAATAAAAGCATAAAAGGATTTGATAAAAGTGGTCCGAAGTCAATCATGGCTCCTATACCGATAAATAAAAGTAAAGGAAATGCTTCTGTTGAAATTCCACTATTGAATAAGAAGTCCAGTATACCCTCAACTGGAGTTCCATTTAACGTCTGTGTTATTGCTCCAGACATAGGTATATTAGCAAGTATTGCTCCAAAACCCATTGGTAATAGTAATGCTGGTTCAAAGTCTTTAGCAATAGCTAAATATATAAGCACTCCTCCGATAACCCACATTACAAGCTGTTTTATTGTAATGGCCGCAATACCTTGAATTAAAAATTCCATTATTTTTATCCTCCTCGTTTTCTTCCTAAGCTATTTGAACTAAAGCATCTCCTGGATTTACCATATCACCTTTTGCTACATTTACTGAAACGATTTTCGCATCTCTTGCAGCAACTATTTCATTTTCCATTTTCATTGCTTCTAATACAAGTAAAACTTGTCCTTTTTTAACTTGATCTCCAACTTTTACAGCTACGCTTATTATGTTTCCTGGCATTGGAGCTTCTACAGTTTCTGCTCCTGCAACTGGTGCAGAAGGTGCTGCAGCTGGTGCTTCTTGTTCTATTGTTGTAGCAGCAGTTTCTTTAGTAGCTGAAGCTTGTTTTTCTAACAATGAAGCAGAATTTTCTGCAGTTACTTCTTCCATTTCCACTTCATAAACTTTACCATTTAACTTTATCATGTATTTTTTCATATTAATTAAACACCTTCCTAATCAATTATTTTATCCTAGTTAATTTTGATATATGAAAATAAGAATCTGGGTTTTCTTTAGAAGCCATAATTGATGCAGCTAATGCCACTACCAATCTATCTTCCTCATCATTATCATCATTGAACGTCTGCACAGGGTTTTGAGATGTAACATTATTACTATTAGTAAAGTTTTGCACAGTATTTTGTGCTGCACTATTTCCTGATTTAAACTCTATTATTGCTTGAGATAGCTTAGAAACCATTGATATTGCATATAATACTAATACAGCAAAAACTACTGCTAAAGCTCCAAATGCAATAATAACTGTTTCTGAAAAATTTACGCTATTTCCCATTATATTTCACCTCCTTGATACTCTTCATAACTCTATCAAATATTGTCATCATATCTTCTCAAGTTGTTACATAGTAACTGTAATGTACTGTACTTTTTCACTATTGTCTTTTACTTCATTACTGTTCTTTGATTCTTTAACATCTTCTGTTTTAGGATTCAACCTATTTTCAAAGAATTTTTTAGCAACTTGAGGGAATAGAGCATAAGAAAGTACATCCTCTAAGGAGTTAGCTAAATCTCCAACTTCTTTCTTATAGTTTTCTAATTCTGGTTGTAATAAATCTGCTGGTCTTACAGTTATAACTTCTTCATCCCCAATAATCTTTTTCTTAATTTCATCACTAATTGGTGCTGGAGAAGTTCCATAAAGACCTCTAACATATTCCTTAATTTCCTTTGGAACCATTTTATATCTTTCACCTGCTAGTATATTAAATACTGCTTGAGTTCCTACCATTTGACTTAATGGAGTAACTAGAGGTGGAAATCCTAAGTCTTCCCTTACTCTAGGTATTTCTTTAAGTACATCTTCATATTTATCTTCTGCACGCTGTGCTTTTAACTGGGATAACAGGTTGGAAAGCATTCCTCCTGGTACCTGGTACTTTATAGTCTTTGGCTCAACATCCATTACTTTTGGATTCAATATTCCTGATTCTCTGTATTTTTCTTTTATAGGTTTAAAATAATCAGCAATTTCTCCTAATAAATCAGTATTAAGCTCAGGTCCACGGTTACCTTCTTTAAGTGTCAATGCCATTGATTCTGTTGAAGGTTGCGATGTTCCTTCTCCAAATGGTGAAATTGCAGTGTCAATTATATCTATTCCTGCATCTACAGATTTTAGATATGTCATTGAAGCAATACCACTTGTGCTGTGAGTGTGAAGCTCTAAAGGAATATCTACTGCTTCTTTCAATCTCTTTACAAGTTCATAAGCTGAAAAAGGAGTTAGTATACCTGCCATATCCTTTATACAAATTGAATCTGCTCCAGCACTTTCCATCTTCTTTGAAAGCTCTACAAAATAGTCTATAGTATGAATTTTACTTGTTGTATAGCTTATTGCACATTGGCAGTGAGCACCTGCTTTTTTTATTGCTTTAATTGAAGTTTCAAGGTTTCTTACATCATTTAAAGCATCGAAAACTCTGATTATATCTATTCCATTTTCAACAGATTTCTTAATGAATGCTTCAACAACATCATCAGGGTAATGTTTATAGCCTAAAAGGTTTTGACCTCTTAAAAGCATTTGTAACTTAGTATTTTTAACAATCTTACGTATCTTCCTCAATCTTTCCCATGGATCTTCATTTAAAAAACGAAGACATGCATCAAAGGTTGCTCCTCCCCAAACTTCCAATGAATAATATCCAACCTTGTCCATTTTTTCTAGGATAGGTAGTATCTCTTCAGTTGTAAGCCTGGTAGCAATTAAAGATTGATGTCCATCTCTTAGTGATGTTTCTGTAATTTTTACTGGATTCACTACTATATTCCTCCTTTTAGTCGGAAGCACTGGGTAATTTAATCCGTTCGCTCCAGCTCACAAATTACCCGTTAAAGTCCATTTAGGACTTTAACCTCCCTTAAATATTTTAATACTTGCATGTTCTTTTAATATTATCTTCTCTATTCTATAAAGAATGCAGAAAGTTTTTTACATTTTTCTGTCGCATTTCTCAGTTTCGGGAGATGTGACAGCAGAATGTAAAAGTTTTGCTAAAACATTATATACTTCCTCGATTAAAATAAGTTAAAGCAATTTTTTCAATATGATCTAGCAATTCATCAACGCTATGTTTCCTTGATCTACCACATTCAAAAGCGTTTTTTCCACATAACAAGCATTTCCTAGGTTCTCTTCCAATTTCCTGCCTACTTAACTGATTTCCCTCTAAGTCCAGAACGTCAAAATCAAACAATCTGCCTAAAGGATGTGTTTCTTCAATTACAGTGGTTATTTCTTTAATTAAAGATGTTGTATCCTTAAAGGATGCAAAATATTCTGGTCCACTATTTTTATAAAGCAATTTTTCATCAATAATTTCAATAGAAGCTTTCGCCAACTCATTTCTAACAGCTAACAACCCATCGTCAAATATTTTTTTAATAAAAGAATTATATTTAACAGGTCCAGGAATATTAAGCTTATAAGAAATAAGTGGGCTCTTATACTTTTTTAAGAAATACTGTTGAATTTGTACTCTTTCATCTCTTGAACTCAATATATCTTGAATACTTTGTTCTTCACCTTTGAAGGATACACCCATCTGAAACACCTCTTCTTATTACTTTGTAATTACTTTACTTTTCTTATTACATCGATAATACTTCCATCTCTGTATTCAACAAGTGCCACTACTTTGTCGTCATATTGAATTGGATCAGCTTCTCCAACTATCTTCTTAGCCTTGTCTCTTAACTCTTCAACTGCAACTAATGGAAGTCCACTATTTTTAAATACTTCTACTAAATCAGTTCTCTTAGGGTTAATAGCAATTCCTGCTTCAGTAACTATAGCATCTACGCTTTCGCCAGGTGTAATTACTGTATTAACAGAATCAACTACAGTTGGTATTCTTCCACGAACTAATGGTGTAACTATAATAGTCAATTTAGCAGTAGCTGCTGTATCACAGTGTCCACCTGAAGCTCCTCTTGCAACTCCATCAGAACCTGTTATAACATTAACGTTAAAATCAGTATCTACTTCTAATGCTGAAAGTACAACTACATCAAGTTTGTTTACAATTGGTCCTCTGTTGTGAGGATTTGCATAGAAAGAAGAACTTATTTCATGATGTGTTTGATTTTTAGCTATTGATTCTACAGCACCTAAATCGAAATCTTGAACGTCGAAAATATGTTTTATTAATCCTTCTTCAAGCATTTCAGTCATTGGTTTTGTAATTCCACCAAGTGCAAAGCTTGCTACATATCCTCTTTTTATCATTTCATTTTTTATAAATCTAGTAACAGCAAGTGTAGATCCACCTGAACCTGTTTGGAATGAAAATCCATCTTTAAAATATGGAGATTCTATTATTAAATTAGCTGCATTTTGTGCAATTAATAATTCTTTAGGATTTTTTGTGAATCTTGTAGCACCTGAAGCTATACCTGTTGGATCTCCTATAGCATCAACTTTTACTACATAATCAACAAATGTTTGATCAATACTTGCTGGAACATTAGGAAAATCTGCTAAAGTATCAGTGATTATAACTACTTTATCAGCATATTCTGCATCAATTTTTGCATATCCTAAAGATCCACAGTTAGCTTTTCCACCTATTCCGCTAGCATTACCATATTCATCACAAGATGGTGCACCTAAAAATGCTACATCTATTTTTAAATCTCCAGCTTCTATAGCTCTTGCTCTTCCACCATGAGATCTAACGATTACTGGGTTTTCCATTAATCCATTAGAAATAAATTCTGCTAATTCTCCTCTTAAACCACTTGTAGTGATATTTGTAACTACACCACTTTTAATATGTTTAACTAATTCCTTATGAACATTACTTAAAGAACTTGCAGCTACTGTTAAGTTCTTTATTCCCATTTTATATATAACATCCATTACCATGTTTAAAACGAAGTCTCCTTCTCTAAAATGGTGATGGAAAGATATTGTCATCCCGTCTTTTAATCCTGTCTTTTTGATTGCTTCTTCTAAGCTATCTAATAGTTTGGCTTCATCAGGATTAACATGTTTAATTGTTGGGGCTACTTTAGCTATTTCTTCATTATGCGCAAACTGTCCTTTGAATATTCTTCTTCCTTCTAAAACTTCATCTGGAATCTCTCTACCTATAACGTTCTTCATATTAGATTTCCTCCTTATACACGCCTGCAGCTTTTGCTAATTCAAGCACTCTTTCGGCTCTTTCAATAATTGGTTTATCAATCATTTTACCATTAAGAGAAATAACACCTAGTCCTCTTTCTGCTGCATCTTTTGCTGCTCTTACAACATTTACAGATCTTTTTATTTCTGCATCTGTTGGTGTATAAATTTCATTTACTGGAGCTATTTGTCTCGGATTTATTACTGATTTGCCATCAAAGCCTAATTGATGTATTAATTTAACTTCATTTCTGAAGCCTTCTTCATTGTCAACATCACTATATACAGTATCAAAACAAGCTATTCCTGCTGCTCTTGCTGCTATTATAAGTTGAGTTCTTGCACCTAAAAGTTCCATTCCATCAGGGAATCTTTTAGTCTTCATGTTAGTAACATAGTCTTCTGCACCTATTGCTACACCTATAAGACGTTTACTTGCCTTACAAATGTCGTATGCATTTATAATTCCTAATGCACTTTCAATTGCAGCCATCATTTTAGTAGAACCTACTTCTCTTCCAATTTTCTTTTCTACTTCTTCAATTACAGCTTCAACATCAAGAATGTCCTGTGCTGTTTCAGTTTTTGGTAATCTTATTACATCAACACCAGCTCTTACAACAGCTTCTATATCATCTCTTCCATAAGGGGAGTCTAAAGCATTTACTCTTACAACTAATTCGGTATTGCCATAGTCTACATTTTTTATAGCATTATATACTAAAAGTCTAGCTGAATCCTTTTCAGTTAATGCAACTGCATCTTCTAAATCAAACATTAGTGAATCAGCTCCATAAATATAAGCATCTTTAACCATACCAGCATTGCTACCTGGTAAAAACATCATGGTTCTTCTTAAACGTCCCATTAGTCAATTACCTCCCAGTTTATATTTTGAGTTAATCCTGCTGCTCTAAAAGTAGCACATTCAACTCTTGCTTTTATAACGCAATCTAATGCGCCTTTATCTATAGCCATTACTTTTGCATTTTCAACTTTCATAGTTTCTAAAGTTTCTTTTATAACTTTTCTTATTTGTCTTCCAAATTGTTTTTCAACACTACTCTTTAATTCAATCTCTATTCCAGCTTCTTCCTTAGGTTCAATTCTTACCTGTATATCACTTGATTCCAAAGTTCCAGCTATTGAGACTTGTTTAATTTCCATTAATTGTACCTCCCTTTAGTGTCTTCCAATATTATTTTTAATTTTTTCTACTAATTCCGCTGCAGCTTTAGATTTAAAATATTCATAAGTGCTGTTTGGAACTAGTTTTTTAACTTCAGCCATTTTTCCTTCTTTTACACAATTCCTAACTTTTGAAGCACTTATTGCCTCACCTTTCAATTTCAACCTTGGAACTATTATGCATTCAACACCTGCTTTTTCCAAAGTTGATTTCATTATTTCGTTATATTTTTTTGTTACTTTACAATAAGGTTCTTCTCCTACATATCTTCTGTTTATGCCTAATGCTGGCACAATGTACCTTTTAAATATTTCTAAGTCCAATCTTGCATGAGTGTCAACTACTGATCTTCCATCCTTGATGAAATATGATGGAAATGTAGCACTAGATATAATATAATTTCCTGCTTTATGAATAATGACATTTTTTAAGTGCTTTGTACCTTTTTTTACAAGGTCATATCTAACTGAAAATGGTATGATTGATGCATCCTCTGAAACCACAAATAGATGAACAATATCATTTTCACTTGCAACCTTTTCTATCAAGTACTGATGTCCAAGAGTAAACGGATTTGCATTAACTACAATGCTAGCTACCTTATCAGCATCTACTCTTTTTTTTGATAAACTCTTAACATATTGTTGTATTCCATTGGGGTTATTTTCCATTAACACAACTGCATCTTCTATTCTAGCAATTTCATTAAATCCTGCATTTTGAAAAAATTTTGCTGTATCACATTTAGTATACAGAAATATATCTGTGTAACCTCTGTAATATTGTTCACTCATAAGCTCTGAAACCAACATATTGGTTACTCCTTGTCCCTTATAGTCTGAACTTACAGCTAGGCATCTTAAAGTATTTTTAAAAAATGAACCTGTTGCCACTAATTGTTTTGAATCATAAACTCCAATAGTGTACTCAAGATTTTTATCTAATCTAATACCTTCATTGTTTAAAAATAATTCAATTTTTTTTCTTTCACCTAAATCATCTAAAAATATTCTTCTATCTTGAAGGCCGTAATCCATAATTCTTACTTCCCTCCTTTAACAAATTAAGAGTTTCATTCTGTAAGTCAATTATAAGACAGAGTTCTTCCATGACCAAGTTTTTTTGATGTTCTTTCCTGCACTTTTGATGTTTTTCTCATATTTTTCCTGTTTTTTGTCGAAAAAAATAGGGATACTTTCAAGTATCCCTAAGCCTTATTCTATCCTAGTTGATGATTTCTTCAATGAATCCGAGAAAAATACTTACTGCAAGAAGATCTGCAGAACCACCAGGACTTATATTTTTTTCCACAAACTTTATATTCATAATTTCTAATTTTTTTATTGCATCAATTTGATTCATTCCACCAAGCTTTATAAATTCTTTTGATATATTTTTAGTATAATTAAGACTTTCAATTCCTCCTCTAATAACTACATTGGTATCTTCACTTTCAGTCATAATACTCATCAAAACTTGTAAAAACAAATCATTAATAGAAAGTTGCCTATTTTTACTCCACTGTCTAATAATTGGTATTGCCTGCTTTTGAACAGTTTGAAAACCACCTTCTACTTCACCACGTATACCCTTAAATCCATATTCTTTAAATAGTCGTTCACCATGAGTTAGATTGGTTTTTATACTAATTCCTTTAAAATCTTTAACTGTCAAATCTCTAGTAATATCTTTTACTTCATTACAAACTTCATCTATAAAAAAATTTTCTTTTTTATGTTTTCTATATAAATTACCTACTGCTGCACAAAGAATCCCTAATGAAAATATTATTCCCTTATGAGTATTAACACCTTTTGTAGCTTCAAACATAGATTTCTCACATTTAATGCCTGGAGCCCTCAATCTATCCATGAGCTTTGTACTATCTAACCCATTAAAAGACATACCTTCAAGAACACATTCATACAAACCATTATAAAGTGCAGAACTACTTGCCATGAAGGTAAAAAAATCCATGTCCTTATGCGAACCTGTATTATCACGATCTACTAATCCGGGTTTAGGAGTTGTACTAACCTCATAAAGTATTGATCTTTGTGCTAAAGAAGCTACATAATGTGCAAATTCATTATTTTGTCTCAATATTTTATTCCTCATCTTTCATTGTTGAATACACAATATCTAGCGAAATATGTAAATGCCTTTCTATAATTTTATCAATACCTTCAGCATTTTTTTCTGATATTGTCTTTAAAATTTGTCTGTGCTCAACTAAAGCTTTTTCTCTTCTCTCATCATCAGTTATAGAGATATCCCTAAACTTTCCAATATAATCATTTAACTTACTAATCATACTAGCTAATCTTTTCATTTTGCTAGCTTTATATATTAAAGAATTAAATTCTCCAAACAATCTTATTACTTCTTTAACATCGCCTTCCCTATTTTTCTGTTCTGTTAAATTCAGTAATGCTTCTAATTCTTCCAGTTCTTTTGGAGTTATATTTTCCATTGCAGTTGTGGTTGCCAGCACTTCTAATGAATGCCTTATCTTATAGACCTCAATAACATCTTCCTTTGAAATTCTTTTTACTACTACCCCTATACGATGTACACTTTCAACTAATTCTTCTTCTTCCAATTTTCTTAATGCTTCCCTTACAGGTGTTCTGCTAATATTTAATCTTCCAGCATATTCTTTTTCTATAATTCTTTCCCCTACTGGAACAACGCCGCTAATAATTGTCTTTCTTAAACCTTCATATACTATTTCTCTTATTGGCTTGTTCTGATTAAAATTCGTATTCTTTACAAATTCATCCATATAATCCGTCATAAAAAACCTCCTTTCCATCGTAAGTATATTATACTACATAATAAGTTTTAAACAACAATAAACCCTTTAAAATATCATCTTAAAAGTATTATATTTTTTCACAATTCAACAAATAAACTGATTTTATATAAAAATGCTTTAAAATATTTCATGAATAATTTGTAAAATATTAAATTAATAAATTTTAAGAATATTTTAAGAATATTTTAAGGGCATTTTAATAATAAAAAAATTATTATTGACAATCTAAGAAATTATCAAAAAAGCAATTGAACTTAGCATTTAATGTAATTATAATAAAAAACGAGCTCGAAATTATTAAATTTTTAACGATATGCTAAACGGTATAAAATGCGCAACATAGTTTAGCACATATCGACAAAATCAAGGAGGTATTATTTATGACTTTATTAGCAGCATTAGGTTACTTAACCGTTATTGTTTTCTTAGTATTAATAATGACTAAACGTATGAGTCCATTTACTTCACTTATTATTGTCCCAATTGTATTCGGTTTCATTGGTGGATTCGGACCAAAACTTGCAGATTTTGCAGCAAGTGGTGTTAAGAGTGTTGCAGGTACAGCTTCTTTACTATTCTTTGCAATCCTTTTCTTTGGTATGATGTTAACTGCTGGATTATTTGATCCACTAGTTAAATTTGTAGTAAAAGCTGTAAAAGGCGACCCACTTAAGGTAATAATCGGAACAGCTATTTTGGCAGCTGTAGTATCTCTAGATGGAGATGGAACAACTACAGACTTAATTGTATGTTCAGCTATGGTCCCAGTTTATAACAAACTTAAGATCAACAAACTTTATTTGGCAGCAATGGTAATAATGATGAATACTATACTTAACCTTATACCATGGGGTGGTCCAACTGCCCGTGTTGCTACAGTTACAAAAATTGATGGCAGCGTACTAATGCAGCCTTTCCTTCCTGGAATGGTACTTGGTATAATTTATGTACTAGTAGTTGCTTATTTCTTAGGTAAAAAAGAACGTAACCGTTTAGGAATAGTCGATCTTAGTAGTTCAGCTGAAGCTGAAATGGCTGCAACATTAACAGCAGAAGAAGAAGAGCTTAAAAGACCAAAACTAATATGGATAAACTTCATTTTAACTCTTATCGTATGTGCTGCTTTACTTTCACAAAAGGTTCCTTCTAATGTATGTTTTGCAATAGGCTCAGCTTTAGCTTTATTAGTAAACTATAGAACTTTAAAAGAACAAAAAGACGTTATAGCAAGTCAAGCTGAAAATATCGTTCCTACTGTTCTTGTAATATTTGCAGCAGGTGTATTTATGGGAGTTTTGTCAGATTCAAAAATGGCAGAAGCTATGGGAAACAATATTATAGCATTAATTCCTTCATCCATGGCTCCACATTTCCTAGGCATTACTAGTTTAATAAGTATACCAGGTACATTATTCCTATCAAACGATGCTTACTATTTCGGTGTATTACCTGTACTTATGAAGGCTGGTGCAGCATATGGATTCAATAATTTCCAACTTGGTGTTGCAGCATTAACAGGACAAGCAGTTCACTTATTAAGTCCATTAGTTGCATCAATATATATATTATTAGGTTTAACAGACCAAGATCTAGGCGAATGGCAGAGATTCTGTTTACCACTTTGTTTGGTGTTATATGTAATATATGTAGTGACATTAGTAATAACAGGAGTTTTGCATCTATAAATATTAATAAAAGAAGTTGTCTGAATTTCAGACAGCTTCTTCTTTATTTATCCCATAGTTGTCATTGCTAACACCTTTGTTATTCCTATGAAACCTTATTTATTACTTCTAAAAGCTCAGACAATTCTATAGGCTTTCTAACAAATGCATCAACGATGGAGTTATAATTCATATCACTTTCATCAACATATCCAGACATCAGTATAACAGCTACATCATTTTTTATTTTTTTTATTTCTGATGCTAACTCAATTCCTTTAATATTTGGCATCATGTAATCGGTAATAACAATATCAAACTTTTTACTATTCTTCTTAAATAACTTTATTGCTTTTCTTCCATCCGTTTTTACTACTACCTCAAAGCCAAGATGTTCTAAAGATTTTTTTATTACTTTTATATTTTCTAAGTTATCATCTATTACTAGTATTCTTTTTTTGCTACTTAAGTTATCTTTAAGTAACTTGCACTCCGAATTTTCATCTTTCTCCACATCTGATTCTTCATTGACTAAAGGTAGGTAAACGTTAAAACAACTTCCTATGTCTATCTCACTGTCCATCATTATTACTCCACCATATTTATTTACTATGCTTTGAACTACAAATAATCCTAAACCAGATCCCTTCCCAATATCCTTTGTGGTAAAGAAAGGATCAAAAATTCTCTTTTTAGTTTCTTCATCCATTCCACAACCATCATCTTTAATCATCAATTCAACATAATCATGCTTTTCCAAAAGTGAATTATTAATATTATTAGCCTCTATTCCACTAACAGTATTTAAATATATTTCAACTTCACCTCTGTTATTTCCTAATGACTGATAAGCATTTGTACATAAATTAAATATAACTTGATGAATTTGAGTAGGATTAGCTTTTATATATCCACAATCTTTATTTATATTTTCTTTAAGAGTTACATTTTTAGGTATAACTGCTTTTAAAAGATTTATAGTTTCTTTGATGATATCATTAATATTAACTGGTTCTATTTTAACATTTTCCTTATCATTTCTAGTGAAAAGCAATATTTGTTCAATTAAATCTTTTCCTTTTTTTGAAGCCTTAAGTATTTCTTCAATATCCTCATAATATTCCTCATCTTCTCCAGTTCTCATAAACAATAATTCCGAGTAACCCAATATAGGCGTAAGTAAATTATTAATATCATGAGCAATTCCGCCAGCAAGTGTACCAATCATTTTTAATTTATGAGAATGATAAAGCTCGGCCTCTTTTTTTCTAAGTTTCTCAGAAGATTCATTTAAAATTCTTAAATACTCTGTCTCTTTCTCAAGTGCTTCTTTATTCTTTTTCATTCTAAATAGTTCCGAAAGAAAAAAATATATAATTATGATAATTATTATAACTATTCCAATAACTATAACTAAAAATCTATTAATAGGTCTTTGTACCTCATCATAAGACATTGTCACTGCAACAACCCAAAAATAATTACCAAGCTTAACAGGAGTAAAAGCATTAAGTTTCTTGGCTTTTTTTAGTGATGATTCTCCCCACCAGTAAGAATGGTAAATTGCAGTACCTTCTTCTCCTTTAAGCTGACGATCTATTAGTTCTTCAAGTTCTCTAAAATCTAGTCCAGGATACATTTGTTTTCTCGTTTCAATAACATCTATACCAATCTGTTCTTTTAATTGGTGCATAATTATTATTCCATCTTGATCTTTAACCATTGCATATCCCTTTTCTCCTACTTTTACAGGAGCAATTAACTTTTTATAGATAGCATCAGCTCTTAGTTGTACTGAAATCACACCTTTGAAATTGTCTTCATCAAAAATGGGTTGATATACACTGTAAATAAAAATGTTTTTACTTTTGTTTAAGTGTACTTTTCCAATGTAAGTCTTTTTCTTTGATATAGCAGCATCAATATCTGTTTGAAGAACACTCTCCATATTTTGCAAACCTTTTGGATACTGTGTTACAAGTTTTCCATTTTTATTATAAAAACAGATTGAATCTATATCCTCATCCTTTGTTTGATAATATGCCTTGATTTTATTATCATAAACATCAAGCATTTCTCCATTTTCAATATAAGAGACGCTTTTAATAAAATCCTTATCTAAAGCAATAGACTTTACACTATCCATAACATCATCATTATACATTTCTATACTTCGTGATATAGACCTTGAAATACTTAGCATTTGCTGCTCTTGTTGAACTATGATTGTCTTTTTATATTCATTGTATGCAAGATATATAAATCCACTTAAAATTACAACTAAAAGTATATATACAACTGTTCTTATAATTTTATTTTTTGGTACTAATTTTTCCCTTAATCTATCAAATAGCCTTACAATCACCCTTTTACCTCCATTCGAAATAATAATTATGCTCTTGCAGTTCAATTATAATTGTATTACAATTATAATTAAATTTTAAACCATTTTTCCTAACATATTTTTTTGTAATATATACCTTATACATATTTTTTGTAATGTACACCTTTTCAGTTATTACTATATTTTGTTTAGTGTTTAGTATTATGTAATTGTTTTCTGCTTTATTTAATTACTATATATTAATTAAAATTTTATACTGTGAGGTTAATTATGGAACAAATCAGAATACTTATTGTTGAAGATGAAGAACCTATAAGAAAATTAATTTATAAAATACTTTCAACTCAAGATATGCTAGTTTATCAAGCTCAAAATGGAAGTCAAGGCCTTGAAATGATAAATAAATATAGCTTTGATTTAGTACTATTAGACATATTGATGGATGACATATCTGGATATGACGTTGCAAGAGAAATCAGAAAACATAACTTACAGCTTCCAATTATCTTTCTTAGTGGTAAAAAAGATGATGAAGATATTGTAAAAGGCCTAGACATAGGTGCAGATAGTTATATTACAAAACCTTTTAGTCCTTCAGTTCTTTCTGCACAGGTAAAATCAAAAATAAAAAGACGTAAAGAAATATTACATGAAAACACTGACTCAAACATAATAGTTCATTTTCCTTTTAAATATGACTTGAATACGTATAAATTTTATAAAAATGATATAGAACTCAAACTATCTTCAAAGGAAACAAAATTAATGAAGTTCTTTATGGAACATCCAAACCAGGTATTTTCAAAAGAACAACTTTACCAAAGTGTTTGGCAAGATAATAACAGCGATGACAATAGCATAATGGTTTATATAAAATATCTTAGAAATAAAATTGAAGATATACCAAGTAAACCAAAACATATAAAAACCGTATGGGGAATAGGTTACGAATTCTACATATAAATAGTTTTCTACTTAATATCATATACATAAACAACTTTTAAATATAAGTGCCATAAAGTTGTTTATGTATATGAAAAACTGTACTTGTTTTTTCACGATGTCACAATTTTAATCAGCACTGGAAAAATACCAATTACAGTTACAACTCTTACTGTATGTAAAATGGCAATTTTAGGTGCGTCTCCTCCCAAATCCTTTGCTATAAGTGCCATATCTGATAATCCACCAGGGGCACTAGCTAAAAGAGAAGTTATAAGTTCAAGTCCACTAGTTTTATTTATTAAAAATCCAATAAATAAATTAACAGAAATAATACCTATTAAAAGGATAAAAGCAGGTATTAATATGCTTTTTAGCTGTACTATATCTCCGTATGTAACTCTTGATCCTATGAGAGCTCCTGCAAACATTTGAGTTAATCTCCTAAGATTTAGCGGCATGAAGCCTTTATCAAAAATTACATTGAGAGCACCTACTGCAGCCATTGAAAATGTCATTGTACCAGCTGGAATTTTTAGTATATATCCAATCAAACCAGTTGCTAAAGCTAAAACTGTAGTTATCAATAAATTTATTGATTTTTCTTTTAATGTGCTTTTATTTTTTGCTCTATTTGATTTTCTTTGTAAATTTGCTTCATCAACACTACTAGCTATTTCATCCAAAGCATTTTTATCTTCATTTTTAAAGCTCTTAGCTATAAAATTCATCATTGGAGGAAACACAATTAGTACAGTAACAAGTCTAATAAGATGCAAAACCACTACCTTTGAAGTATCTGCTCCAAAATCATCACTTATAAGCGACATATCTACAATACCTGCAGGCGCTGTTGAAAATAACGCTGTTATTAAATCAATTCTTGTAACTCTAAACATTACATATCCCATAAAAAGATCTAAAGTTATCATGCTTACCACCATTAAAATAGCAGGTTTTATTATTAACTTCATTTCCAATACGTCTTTACGTTTTATACTGTCTCCAATATATGCTCCAGCACATATCTGAGTTATGATTTTTATATTCTGTGGAATAAACGCATGTCCTGTAATAACACTAAACACAGCTACAACCACCATAGACCCAACCATGGCACCTGCTGGAATTTTAAGACGCAGTGCAATAGTACCACCAAGAATTGCAACAATTAAAGTCATAATTAAATTTATCATAAATAACAACCTTTCCGTCAATTATCTAAACTTTGTTGAATTCTAATATTTATCTAGTCATATTCTATCATGTAATATATAATATATCTAATACTATAATTAATATAAACATTATAACTTTTAACCTATAGTAGTCAAGGAGGATACTTTAATGGATTTTAGACAATTACAATATGTATTAACAGTAGCTGAAGAAAAAAATTTTTCTAAAGCTGCAAATAAATTATTTATATCTCAACCTTCATTGAGTCAATATATTCAAAAAATAGAACTTGAATTAGGTACACAACTTTTTGATAGATCTTCCTCACCATTAAAGCTTACATTTGCAGGAGAGCTATACATTGAAACAGCCAAGAATATTTTAGATCTAAAAGATCAGCTGTATCAACAAATTAACGATATTGCTAATCGAAAAAAAGGTCGTGTTATTATAGGACTTTCTCCAGTTAGAAGCACTTACATTATGCCAAAAATCCTTCCAATATTTCATGATAAATTTCCTGATATTGAAGTAGTTCTTATCGAAGATATCTCTAGTACCCTAGAAACTTTAGCAGTGAAGGGTTCAACCGATATTGACTTAATAACAACCCCTATGCAAAATGACATGCTTGACTTTGAAACTATATTCTCAGAGGAAATACTAGTTGTAATTCCTCCAAATCATCCTATACAAAGTAAGATTAAATATAAAACTTCTACTAAATCTACTCATCCTACAATTGAACTTAAAGAACTTAAAAATGAGCCATTTATTTTGCTAAAGAGGGATCAAAAACTTCATAAAATGGCTACTTCACTTTGTGAGCAAGCTGGCTTTTCTCCGCGAATTATACTTGAAAGTGAAAGTATTGAAGCCGCTCATGCATTAGCAAAAGCAGGTATGGGTATCACTTTTGTTCCTGATACATTAATATCTTCTCATCAAACAGAACCTTATCCACTTTATTGTTCAATTGACAAATTGAAACCCACTAGAGATGTAATAGTTGCCTACAAAAAAGGCAGATATCTTTCAGTAGCTGCCAGAGAGTTTATTTCTATTTTAAAAACAGTTTTTCCAAAAAATCAAAAGGATATTTAATAAAAAACTTGCACTTTGTTTTAGCATACAATGGTAATTGTTTCAACATTTGTTTATTATGTTTACAAACGTTAAACATTTGTAAAATCAACAAACAAATTTTGAATATTACTTTTTTATATGTTATAATTTGAATTATAAAAACGAAGAACTTTCAATTAGTAAGATTTATCTAAATTTTATAATATTTACAGGAGGTACCCATGATCAATTTATACGGCGAAGGCGCATATTTGTTAAACGGTAATGATTTAATTTTCAATAACAAAGAATCTGATGAATGTATTAAAGCTAAATTAGGTGAAAAATATCTTAATCAAGAAGAAGCTAAGAAAAATACTATAGCTTATGGTATTTTACAAGATCACAATAAATCAGGTAATCCTGATAAATTACAATTAAAATTTGATGCTTTGACATCTCATGATATAACTTTTGTAGGTATTGTACAAACAGCAAGAGCTTCAGGCCTTGAAAAATTTCCAATACCTTATGTACTAACAAACTGCCACAACAGTCTTTGTGCTGTTGGGGGAACAATTAATGAAGATGACCATTTATTTGGATTATCAGCAGCTAAAAAATATGGCGGAATTTTTGTTCCACCACATATTGCAGTTATCCACCAATATATGCGAGAAATGATGGCTGGATGTGGAAAAATGATTCTAGGTTCAGATAGTCATACCCGTTATGGTGCATTAGGAACTATGGCAATAGGTGAAGGTGGCGGAGAATTAGTTAAACAGTTGCTATCTAACACATATGATGTAGATTATCCAGAAGTTGTTGGTGTTTATCTTACTGGAACACCAAACCCAGGTATTGGACCACAAGACGTTGCTCTTAGCATAATTGGTGCTGTATTTAAAAACGGCTTCGTTAAAAATAGAGTTATGGAATTCGTTGGACCTGGAATTAAAAACTTAAGTGTTGAATATAGAACTGGGATAGACGTAATGACTACTGAAACTACATGTCTTACATCAATTTGGTGTACAGATGATAAAGTAAAAGATTATCTTGAAGTTCACCAAAGAGGAAATGATTACTCAGAACTTAATCCAGAAGAAGTTGCTTACTATGATAAGATAATAACTGTTGACTTATCTAAAGTACAATCAATGATAGCACTTCCATTCCATCCAAGTAATGTTTATACAATTAATGAACTTAATGCAAACATGATGGATATTTTGGACAAAGTAGAAAAAGAAGGACAAAAACTCTTCAAGGGAACTGACTTAAAATTCTCATTAAAGGATAAAGTTATAAATGGAAGATTATTCTCTGAACAAGGATCAATTGCTGGATGTGCAGGTGGAAATTATGAAAATATTTGTGCAGCAGCAAATATACTTGACGGAAAATCTATTGGAAATGCAGAATTTACTTTAAGTGTTTATCCATCAAGTATGCCAGTATATCAAAGCTTAGTGGATAATGGAATTGCTTCAAAACTTATACCAACAGGGACAGTTTTAAAAACAGCTTTCTGTGGACCATGCTTTGGCGGCGGAGATACCCCTGCAAACAATTCCTTATCAGTTAGACATACTACAAGAAACTTCCCTAACAGAGAAGGTTCAAAACCAGGAGATGGACAAATTGCTTCAGTTGCATTAATGGATGCTCGTTCAATTGCAGCCACAGCAGTTAACAAAGGACTTATTACAGCAGCTACTGAACTTGAAGGAATTAACTCTGAAATTCCAAAGTATTACTTCAATAAGACTATATATGATAACAGAGTATTACAATCTTACAATAAAGGAAATGATGATACAGAATTAAGATTTGGTCCAAACATTGCAGATTGGCCAAAGATGGAACCATTAACAGATAACATGCTTCTTCAAGTAGCATCAGTATTATTAGATCCAGTAACTACAACAGATGAACTTATTCCATCAGGAGATACATCAAGCTATCGTTCAAATCCTCATAAGTTAGCAAGTTTTACACTTTGTAGAAAAGACCCACATTATGTAGGCCGTTCAAAAGAAATTCAAGCTGCTGAAATTAAGAGATTGGAAGGATCTACTCCTGAAGAAGATAACACAGCTTTAAAAGAAGCTTATGAAAAGCTCTCAGCTAAGTTCTGCAATTTTGATAAAAATAACACATTAATCGGAAGCATGATTTATGCTAATAAGCCAGGAGATGGTTCTGCAAGAGAACAAGCAGCAAGCTGTCAAAAGGTTTTAGGTGGATTTGCAAATATAGCAAAAGAATATGCTACTAAGAGATACCGTTCAAACCTTATTAACTGGGGAATACTACCATTACTTATGGATGGAGAACCAGAATTTAAATGTGGAGACTTTATTTATCTTACAGATGTAGTAAATTCAATTAGAGAAAGAAAACCTGAAATCAAAGGTTATATTGTAGGCAATGAAATGAAAGAAATATCCTTAAGTGTTGGTCAACTTACAGACAATGAAATAGAAATTTTATTATCTGGATGCTTAATTAACTTTAACAAAAACAAAATGGATAAATAATATAGAATGCCAATATATTAGAGGACAATTGACATAGGACAGAGGACAATGAACGTGAGTTTTCTTCCTTACGTCGGAAAACTAATTTATTTTAAAGCTTATTTTGCTAATGCAAAATAAGCTTTAAATTTATAAGTCAGCAAAGTTGAGTTAATATACTAAATCCTGCTGTAGTGCTATAATAATATTATTAATTTAGAGTATAAGGAGATGTAATTATGAACGATATAAATAAAGAATTGGAACTGCTTCATTCTGATGCTAAAAAAGATCCTTTGTTAAGAGAGAAGCTCCTTGCAACACGTTCAGCAGATGATCCTATGGATGCATTTTGCAAAATAGCTTGTGATGCAGGACATGCCATAACTGTTGGTGAACTTTTTGCAATTGGACAAGAATTTAGTGACAACCAATGCAAAAGCACAAATGGTGGAAATCCATACCCATATGACTCCTTTGATGACACATATGAAACCTTTCTAGCTTCTCTATAAAATTCACATTAAATTTATATGGAGTTGGAGGTAATTATTATGAGCAAAAAATCATTATTAATAATTGATTGTCAAAATGATTTTATAACTGGCAGTCTTGCATGCCAAAATTCAGAGAAAGCTGTATCAAACATTGTAGACTATATTAATAAAAATCCAGAATTGAAAGTATTTTATTCCTGTGATTGGCATAAAATTACTAATAAATCATTTAAAAAAAATGGTGGAATATGGCCTATTCACTGTGTTGAAGGCACAGAAGGCGCTTCACTTTCTAAGAAATTTACTCTTGGAATAAAAGATAAAAACAAATCCCCACAAAATTCTGAAATTGTTTTTAAGAAAGGTATAAATGATGATGTTGAAGAGTATTCAGCCTACAATGCATTAAACATAAAAAATGAAAAACTATACGATACACTTGATAATGAAATTGTAATCTGTGGAATTGCCAGTGAATACTGTGTTAAAGAAACAATACTTGAGCTTCAGAAAAATGGATTCAATGTTACTATTCTTGCAAATGGCCTTGGGTATGTGGATAAAACTAAACATATAAATACCTTAAATGACTTTGAACAAAAAGGAACATGTGTTATTTATTGATATTTTATGATCACCTATTTAAATTGGAATAAATTTTTTATTATAACTATAAAGACCAAGTTGTAAAACTCTCCATTGGTTTTTATAGTTTTTTTGTAATGTGTATTAAATACAATGTTTTTGTTGAAATTTGCCAAAATTTTAGTTATACTGTATGTGCAGTTTCAATATTAACTATTGATTTTAAGTTCTAAGAAAACCTTTTATTTTCATTTCTAGTACATATAAATCTAGTTATCATATATTTTGAAACCATACAATATTAAATATCGCGCAAGGAGATTAAAAAATATTATGAGCAAATCTGGTAAAAAAAGTCTAAAGTTTATTTTAAAATTCTTAAACATCTTAGCTGTACTAATGTGCCTTATAATAACCATTAGCATCATGTGTTTTCATTCACAAAATTCACTTACATACAATTTAAAAAATCAGAATAATTCCATCGTAAAAACTTCAGGAATTGCTATAGAAACATATTTTAATGAATATGAATTATCAATCAAAAACTATGCAAATTCTGTATCAGCTTTGTATGCCCAGAATAATAACTTTGACAGTATACAAAAATTAAGTGGGACATTTTTAAGCTCAGATAAATCATTAGCAGCAGTTTACTATATTGATAGTACTGCAAATAAAATGCTTATTGCACCTTATACTAATCTTGATAACCCTAAAGACACCAAAACATACAAAGACACTATTTCAAAAAATGGAGTAAGTTGGTCTGACGCTTACAAAGACAAAATAACTGGAAATATGATGATCTCAATTTCTTGTCCAGTAATGAAAGACAATAATGTAATAGGTATAGTTGCATACGATATAAATCTAAATTCAATAAGCAACTTAAGGAAACAATTTGAAAATAACACAAATAATAAGCTTATTATAAGTGACAAAACTGGAACTTTACTAACTTCTGGATTAGTAAAAGAAGTCGGTGTTAATATTTCAGTGAAAAATAATAATAAAAAAAATATAAAAAATATTGTAGAAGATAAAAATGAATTTGCAAAACAATACAACTGGGTTGATGAAGTTTATAAAAATAAGGAAGATAATTTGGATACTAACTTAAACAATAAAAAATATTACGTAGAGTATTCAACTTATGATAAATTGGGAATTAAAATTATTTCCCTTATGCCTTATAGTTACATAACAAGCACAACAAAAGACTTAATTTGGTTTAGTTTTATTTCAGTTATAATTGGAGTAATAATTGCTATCATAGCTAGTATTTTCATTTCAAAATACATAATGAACATATTTACTAAAATTTCTACAGCAATTAAGAGAACATCTGAAGGTGATTTTATAACTCCTCTAAAAATCGATAATATCACAGAGGGAATTCAAATTTCAAATGATTATAATAATATGTTAGATAGTGTAAAAATTCTATTGCTTAATATATATGAGAAGTTTGGTAAGGTTGATAATAGTTCCGAAGAATTAATAAGGATATCATCAGAAAATTCAAAATCTATTAGTGAAGTAAGTAATGCTATAGATCATATATCTAAGGGAACTTTAGAGCAAGCTACCAGTATGGATAAAGGTTCAAGAGCTACACAAAAATTAGGTAAAGAAATTGACTTTGTAATGCAAAATTGTAATAAATCTAATGAGGCACTTAATGTTTCAAATAAAAATCTTGAATTAGGGGAAAGAGATATTTGTGATCTATCCAAAACTTATGAAAATCTAGAAAATTCGTTATCAAAGGTAGAAAATATAATAAATACTTTAAATGAAAAAACAGCCAACATAATACAAGTTGTTGATGTAATATCCAGTATATCTGAACAAACTAACCTTTTATCCTTAAATGCTTCTATAGAAGCAGCAAGAGCTGGTGAATCTGGAAAAGGATTTGCTGTTGTAGCTGATGAAGTTAGGAATCTTGCAGAACAATCCAAAATATCCTCTGAAAATATTAGGGATATTATTGCTACAGTAATTAATGATACAAAAGATGCAGTATTAGAAATGCAAAAAACTAATGAAACAAATTCTCAGCAAAAGGCTGCCGTTGAAAAAGTAAATACTTCCTTTAATGCAATAAAGAATTCTATAGTAGCATCTTTAAATGATATTAAAAATCAAACAAATTCTATTAAAATATTAGTTGACGAAAAACTTAAAGTTACAGAAATGATAGAAAATATTTCAGCTTTATCACAAGAAACCTCTGCATCAACAGAAGAAATGTTAGCTTCTATTGAACAACAATCTGCTTCATCACAGGAAGTTAGTGCTCATGCTGATACATTAAATAGCTTAATACATGAGGTTGAAGGCGAATTAAGTAAATTTAAAATTAAATAATAACATAAAAGTTTTATAATACACTCTTTCCTGATGCTAGTTTCATAAATTATTAGCATATAGGAAAGGGGTGTTTTTTATTGTATAACTAACTTAATACTACACAGCATGGAAATATGACCACTACTAGTGAATATTGTTTGATTCACTATATAATTTAAATTTATCTTGAATCACACCAATTACAGCACGACCCGCAATAGATATATAGCTTTCATGTGGATATGCAATAACAAATTTATTGAATACCTGGGGACTTCCTATACTAAAAAATTCTATATCTTTAGAATTGGATACAGACTTACATAAGAAATCAAGAACAAAAGAAATTCCTTCTCCAACACGTGAAAGATTTAAAGCAGTTTCTGCATTACTCGTCTCTAAAAGAATATTGGGTGTAATACCAGCTTTTAAAAAAAGCTCATCTGCTATCTGACGTATTTTTTGACCTTGCTTAAGCAAAATAAATTTTTCATTTGCTAATAACTTAATATCAATCCATCTATGCGCAATACCGTCTATTGAAATGGCTTTTTCACATATGGGATTATCAGCAGGAATAGCAGCTAAGATCTCTTCACTAAATAAATCAATGTGACTAAGATCTTTTTGCCTAAATGGAAAATTTATTAGTATAAAATCTAGTTCACGCATACATACAAGCTCTTCTAATCTTTGAGAAGTTGCTTCTACAACTTGTACATGGATTCCTGGATATTTTTTGTGTAGCAAAGGTAAAAGCACAGGAAGTAAAGCAGCTCCACGCATACGTGTAATTCCAATTCTACCAAGCCCACTTTTTAAGTGACTAATTTTATCTAACTGCTTGTAAAGTTCATCATTCAAGCGTGTAATTCGGCGTGCATAATCTACATACAATTCTCCTTCAGGTGTAAGCACATTTTTTCCTTCAACTTTCTCAAAGAAAACAAATCCAAGTCTTTTTTCCAGATTTTTAATGTACATGCTAAGAGAAGGTTGAGAAATATAAAGTGCACTAGCTGCTTTTGTAATTCCACCCTGATCCACTACTTCAATAATATATCTATATTCACGAATATCCATTACTCTCTCTCCTTTCTTTTATTATATCATAATTTAAATAATGCATATAAAAAGCCGCTTTACTGAAAAAATTCATTAAAGCGGCTTTCATATTTTATATAATATTTTTTAAATCTCTAAATCTAAAATTTGTACATATTGCTGTCCTGAATGCATATCACGTTCATAACGTCCACCTTGAGGACAAGGACGTGGGTAGGAAATCTTAATCACTTTAAGCTCAGGCAAATAGAAAATTTTCAAATGTGCTGGGTCCACACCATATACTTGTGCAATTGCTTCAGGTGTAATCTTCTTGGACTCATGAAAAATATCAAACTTTTCCTGTATATCACAAAAGATATCTATTGTAACCCAAAAGGGTCCAGCATTTTTGCTTCTAACATAGAATGCAGTATCACCTATAGTTGCCATACTTATTTACCCCCTATCTTTTTTGAACATTCTATAAATTTCATGCGTATAAGTTCTAATGGATCATTTACTTCAACTACATGATCCAATTTGAATTCAAATATTGGACCTTTTTCAATCTCTGCAGGTGAAAAAGGAAACGCAAAAGATGGAAGTTGACTTTTCTTATCTACTGGAAAGTGGAGAAGCCATGGATTAAATACTTTGGCTACTTTAGTTGCTAACTCTTGAGTCTGAGCAGTCACAGTAAGTAAAATACCTAATTCATTAGGTACATAATCTGATGGTACTGGTCCACCATAAACTGCATTCCAACCATATGCACGCAAATTATAAGAATAATCTTCAGAATTAAATCCTAATTTATTCAACCTATCTGCTACAAATGCTTCCATGTTGGAAATCCATTTCTCTGGATCCTTCATAATTCTTTTATCTCGTACTCCAACAAGAGTAACTGTCTGAAATCCTGCAGGTCCTGCTCCCTCTAATTTCATAGTATACTGCTTTGAATAACTGATTTTAGTTCCTGTAACCTTAACTCGTCCATTTTCAAGCTGTTCGTATGTACAATTTGTAGTATCAATGACAACTCCTGGCTCAGTAAGATGAAAAGGATCTGAATTTTCATAGAGAAGATGTGCAGATATAGAATAAGGTGTGCAGCTGCTAGTTTTTGATACAGCTTCAACAATAAAGCTGTCATCCTCAACAGTAAGGAAAACTCCACCAGTTAGAGGGTTAGTAGTACAAATGCATCCACATTCAGTAACCTTTGCACCATGCCAAGCTACTGCAGCACCGCATCCCTTCAAAATTGGCATAGCAGCAATTACTGCTGTATCTGTTGCTCTTCCACAAATTACAATATCAGCACCTTCCTTAAGCGCTTTTATGAAAGGCTCAATACCTGCTAAAGCAACAATATGTGAGCATTCATCAAATGTGCTTTCTTGAATTGACGGTGCAGCTTCTAGTGGTTTAATTTTACCCTCTGTATATCTTTTCTTCATTTCATTGCCGCACTGTTCAGTATATATTTTAGCTATTTTTGCATTAATTCCTTCTTCATTACAAATCTCACAGCAAATTTCTGATACCCAATCAACGGAATCATCTACACCACAAGTACCACTACTGCCAATAGTAATAGGAATTCCACTTTTGTGCGCTGCTACTATCATCATGCGAATATCTGCTTTTACAGATTCTCTTGAATATTTACATTTTCCATTTCCTAAGTAATATGGGCCTGAATCAGTTGAACCAGCATCACTTGAAATAATATCTGGTTTTAAAGCCATTGCAGCATCAAAATCTTCCTGGCTGATACCAAATCCAACGGAGCCGTATGGAACAAATACTTTACATATACTCATAAATATTTCACTCCTTTGATTTATCTGCCTTTATAGTAACATAGAGAGATTTACGTGTATAATATATTGTTTTTATATTCCACATAGGTTTCACTTATAAAAGGCAATATGTAATTTTATAATGCATACAAAAATTACATATTGCCTTTCAACCAATTTTATTCTACTTAGATTTTTTAATCGAATTTAATATTACATTTTTTTAAAATGCTAATAGCCATATCCGTATCTGTAATAAGAGTATTAATAAGATTGCCTTTTAAAGCGCCAATTGTAGCATCTGTTTTATGTTTTCCAACTACTATTCCTATACGGTATCTAACCTTTAATATAGATTTCATGTCAATTCCTACAACTTTTTTATTAATATCTATATCACACACATTACCATCTTTATCAATAATACGTCCATAAATACTTCCCACTGCATTTATATTTTCTAAATCGCATTTGTCCATATATTTTCCCCATATGTTACTATATAGAGATGTACATGTTTCTCCACCTATACCAGTAAGAATAATATTTGCTTTTTTACCATATTCAATAGCATCTTTAATAACAGGTTCATCAATTATTTTTTCTCTTATATAATCATTCTCAATATATAATGGCGCAAGTAAAAATTTATATTTACCATTATACGCTGCTGCTAAATTTTTAATAAGCTCTGGTGAATCTAAAATAGGATTATCTTTAGCTACACTACCAACTATCTGCAAAGCAGTAATATTCATGAACTGACTATTGTTAGCACTAATCTGATTTATTACATTATAAACAGTCTTCCCCCATAAAACGCCTATTATTGAATCTGGTGTAATTATTCTATTTAGATACTCTGCACCCAACTTACCCAGCTGTCGTAAAGTATCCTCATATGGTATATACTGATTATTTAGAATAATAACATTCTGCAAAGCAAAATTTTCTTTAAATATATTTTCTAGCTTTGTATTCCTATTATTAGAAGTATGCACGGTTATTTCTACTATATTTTTATTTCTTGCATCTTGAATCCATTTTGAAACCTTAAATCTCGTTGTTGAAAAATAGTCTGCAATTTCAGATTGAGTTTTATTTTCATTGTAGTACATATGTGCAACTTTCGATAAAACCTCATCCTTTTCTTCTTCGTTCATTTTATCATAATCATTAAACATTATTATCCCTCTTCTATGAAACAATTCGTAATATATTTTATCATTTTTAAGATAAATTTAAAAGTATTTATATCATTAACTTCAATTTCTTCTGATTTATCCATAAAATTATTAAAAACCTACAATCCATCATAGCATTATGTAAAAGCTTTTCTAACATATGTTTTATAATAATACAATTATTTAACATTTGTAATTTTAAGAAACATATGTTGAACATTATCTATTCATATGCTATAATTCAAAATATAAGAAATTAAAATCTCTAGTTTTTTTAAAATTTATTCATATATTATAGGAGGTAATTATGATCAATTTATACAGCGAAGGCGCATATTTGTTAAACGGTAATGATTTAATTTTCAATAGCAAAGAATCTAATGAATGTATTAAAGCTAAATTAGGTGAAAAATATCTTAATAATGAACTTAATTCAAATATGATGGACATTTTAGACAAATTAGATCCAGTAACTACAACAGATGAACTTATTCCATCAGGAGATACATCAAGCTATCGTTCAAACCTTATTAACTGGGGAATACTACCATTACTTATGGATGGAGAACCAGAATTTAAATGTGGAGACTTTATTTATCTTACAGATGTAGTAAATTCAATTAGAGAAAGAAAACCTGAAATCAAGGGTTATATAGTAGGCGATGAAATGAAAGAAATATCCTTAAGTGTTGGACAACTTACAGACAATGAAATAGAAATTTTATTATCTGGCTGCTTAATCAACTTTAACAAAAACAAAATGATAAATAATTAAAAATAAAAAATCTACATAAGGTTAGTTGTAAACATATGTATAATAATACTCTACATACTTTTGCAACCAATCCTATGTACTAAATCATTTTATTTATACTTCTACTCAATAATATGTTTATAGTTTTTTATAAAACTTTTTTTTACCCTCAAAAGTGATTCCATGTCATTTAAAAATTGAAAAAGCATTGCTCTATTTTCAAATTCCTCTCTTGTTTTAGGAAGCTCTTGACCCTTAAACATATTTATAATTTCATTTAATTCCTTTAAAAGCTCTTCAGCAGTATTAAACTCTCCAAAATCGGATGCAACTTTTTCTGTAAATGCTGCAACAGTTTCAGTTTGTTCAAAAGTCATATAAAATTTAATAAAATTATTTTTCATATATTTTAGTGTTTCATATTGAAGAGTTCTCATTTCCATATATTGAACATAATATTTTACATCATTAATAATATAATTGTTCAAATGTCTATATGCACTCCTTGTACCTTCTTTTAATATTATTTCTAATTCGTTAAATAATCCATTTTCTATATGAATACTTTGATTTCTCAAATTTTCTGCCATGTTAAATAAAATTTTGCGCATATGTTCTTCAATATTTTCCTGAGTTTCTTTTATTTCATTTTCTATTTTAGGCATATAAACATTAAGAAATATACCCATTCCTGCGCCAACAGTCATAAGTAAGAATTCATTTTTTATCCAAAACATAGATACTGACTCTGCAGCTAATAGATGTGTAACTAAAACTGAACTTACAACAATTCCATCTGTGATTTTTAAAAGAACAGTAAGTGGAATAAAAATAATTAAATATATTCCAAAGGTTAAAGGCTTAAACCCAAAAATTAAAAATAGTATACTTGAAATTATCAATGCTAAGACGGTAGATTCAATTCTTTGAAGAGCTAATTTTATAGATGTTTTTTTAGTATTTTGAATACTTAAAATAGTTATAATCCCAGCAGCTGCAGCATATTTCAATTCCAAACATTCTGCAATAATAATAGCAAGTGATGAACCAATTGCTGTTTTTAATATTCTCAAACCAACAAATTTCTTCATTTGATTAACCCCATTAATTGTAAAATTTCTATTAATTATAACTTCATTTACACTTAATCCTAACATTTATCTTATGGTTCATCAACTATAAATTCAGATACTATTACGATAAAATTTTCTACAATATCAATAAACGTTAAATTTCCTTTCTTAATTCTTATCCACTAAAGTCATTAATCCATACCCCACATCTCTAAGCTTATCTATCATTGAAGCAATATTTTGATTTGCTTTTGCCTGTTCTTGTGTAATTATATTACTTTGCTCAATATTACTAGATACAGCTTCAACAGAACTTTGAAAATGTTTAAGCATATCGTTTATTCTTTCAGCAGATATATTACTTTCTTTAGCAAGCTTACGAACCTCGGATGCAACTACTGAAAATCCTCTACCAAATTCACCAGCTCTTGATGCTTCAATGGCTGCATTTAAACCAAGAATGTTAGTTTTCTTTGAAACTTGTTGAATTATATTTAGTATTTCTGATGTATTATTAACCTCTTCAAAAGCTTTAGTTACAACATTAGCTGTTTCTTGACTTGTAGCTGCAAGCTCTTCTGAAGAAGAGGCTAATTCTTCAATTGTTGAAGCTGAGTGCTCAATAGACTCATATAATTTTGAAGTCTGCAGCTGAACTGCATCTTTCCATTCTTTCTCTTTTAAATGTTCATTATCTTGAGCTTGTACGATTTTTAGTGCTTCATTTATAGCTGTTTTTACAGAGAATATATTTATATCTAATCTTTGCATATTCACTCCATATTTATCAGCTATTTTTGAATTAAAAGAAGCTGAAACAAATGAAGTAAATCCTTGCTTTTGAAGTTGTGAGATTACTGCTTCTAAGTCTTTTCCTTCATAAGAATGCATATGTATTAATGTATTTCCCAAAGTATAATCATAAGTTCCTTCACCTATTAAAGAAAGAGAACCAATTACAGCAATTTTTTCAATTCCAGTGATTACTACTTTTTGGAGTGCATCTAAGATATCATTAATAGAACAAGTTATATAAACTACAGGTTTACCAGAAAAACGTTCTATTTGTCGTGCTGTTTCACCTCTGCTGATAAACACATCCACATTTGGATTTTCCTTCACAAAATTTTCTGCTTCTTTTGAACTATTAACTAATTTAATTGGTATATCTAAATTCATTTCTTTAATTGATTGAGATGCCATGTTTGCTGTTTCTTTGTTTACTAATACAAATAAAATTTTACCCATTTATAAATCCCCTTGCTTCCATAATATTTATTTACATATGCAAAAATAAGTTCACTTATCCACTACTCTACATAAATTGGAAAGCAGCGAATAAAGTGAACTTATCTTAAAAAATTCTATTAAGGTCTATATACATCATCTATAATTTCGAAACCTTTTTTCTCAAGTAAATCATCTACCCATTGTCTATTGACTGTTCCTGATGCTGAAGCTGCAACCTTTGCTGCATCTCCTGCTGCAATAGTCTGTGCTTTATCTAATATTAATGCTGCATCATTTTTAGGAATTACGATTACTCCATCATGGTCTCCAAGAATTATATCTCCTGGATTAACAGCTATACGTCCACAAGCAATCGGCACATTTAATTCACCAGGACCTTCTTTATAAGGACCACCTGGAGTTGTTCCTGTTGCATAAATTGGCATTTCACATTGTGATATTACATCAATATCACGTATAGGTCCATCAATTACAATACCTTTAATCTTTTTATATTCAGAAAGATATTTGTACATGATTTCGCCCATTATTGATTGGCTTCTATCTCCTTCATTTGAAACTACTATTACATCGCCTTCTTCAGCTATATTAAGTGCTTTATGTAAAGTAAGGTTATCACCAGGACGAGACTTTACAGTTAAAGCTACTCCACACATTTTTTTTGTTGGACTTGACATTAGCTTTATATCTGAATGAAGTGCACATAAACGTCCCATAGCATCTGCAACATTTGCTGCTGGTAATTCACTAAATGCTTTTACTAATTCCTTATCTGGAAGTTCTCTTTTTAAAAATACTCTATTTCCTACTGGCATATTAATCTTCTCCTTTTTCTTATAAAATTATTTTATATATAATAAATTTTTGAATTAGTCTTCAAAAGTTTCTGCTGTATCCCAATCTATTGCTTTAACAGGCCATGTTGGTTGTTTACCTTCGTACACTTCATGGATACCAATAGCAGAATGAAGTGAAGCTCTGTCAGTTGCTTCCTTAGTAGCAGCACCAATGTGTGGTGATACAACAACATTTTCTAAATATAAAATTGGGTTTTTAGGATCAACTGGTTCTTGCTGAAGAACATCCAATCCTGCACCAGCAATAACTTTGTTTTTACATGCTTCATAAAGCTCAACTTCATTTACAATGGCACCTCTAGCAGCATTAATAAGGAATGCTGTTGGCTTCATCATTTCAAACTGCTTCTTTCCAACAAACTCTCTAGTTACTTTAGTAGTTGGACAATGAATAGAAACAAAATCACTTTCCTTGTAAATTCTTTCAATATCTCTTACTACTTCTACACCTTCTGGGAAATCAGCTCTCTTCTTATATGGATCATAAGCAAGAACTTTCATATTAAAACCATGCATACATTTATTAGCTACAATTGAACCTATATTACCACATCCAATAATACCAACAGTCTTACCAGCTAACTCACATTTAGGTGTTCTTAATTTAGCCTTATAATAGTCATTAATAAAATCTCTTCTTACTACTGTATAATTTCTTGAGCAATAAAGCATGTACATCATTGTAACTTCTGCAACAGACATACTATTTGCTGTTGGACAGTAAAGAACTTGTACATTATGGTCTTTTGCTGCTTGTAGATCAACAGTATCAAATCCAGCTCCATGTCTTACAATAACTTTCAATTTATCAGCTGCTTCAAATACTTCTCTAGTTATCTTTGAAAGACGAACTACCATGGCATCTATGCCTTTTATATCTCTAATAATATCTTCAGTTTCCATACCACTTCCTGTAATAAGCTCATGGCCTCTGCTTTCTAGGTAATCTCTACCTTCTTGCATAATTTCTTGTGGTAATAATATTTTATATCCCATTTTAATATCCTCCTGCAATTCTAAAATTTAGCCTTTTATTATTTTAGTTTTCATAAATATAATCTGGTGCACAATACATAATATAACCATCTTTAATAGTCATTTCTGGTTTAAGCAATTTATTAGCTAAGAATTTGGAACCTTTCCAGTCCTTATATAATTGTTCTTTCTCCATAATGTCAAAAATAGCAACATCTGCATATGCTCCCTCTGATAGTGATCCAATTTCGTTTTCCATACCCATAAGCTTTGCTGGTCTTTCTGTTGTCATTCTAATAACTTCATTTAAGCTGATGCCCATGCATAAATATCTAGACATTAGGTTTGGAAGTGAAAAGATAGGTCTTCTATACATACTGCCTAAAACTAAATCTGTGCTGCACATATCAGCTATAAATCCTTGCTCCATAGCCTTTGTCATTACTTCAAAGTCACCATGTTTTCTGCCTTCAGCAGTATCAAATATAATTCCTCTTTTTCTAGCTTCCAGTACACAATCATATAGTTTTCCATTCTTGTCTATAATTGTGTTTTTTACTCCTTGATAGACATGTTGAAATATGTCACCTGGTCTAAGTACTTCTAATACTTCAGAAGTTGGAACAGGTATATTTGTACAATGTACTTCTACTGGACATCCAATTTTATTTGCGATGTCAACTGTAGCAATTAATGGCTGAATTCCAAGCCCTTCTGCTAATTCTTCGCTTTGTCTAATTTTCAGTCCTAAAATGTTGTCTCTATTCTCTTTGTACATTCTATCCATTTTTTCAGCATTAAAATATTTTGGATTAATACATTCATGATAGCTGGTAGTAACAAGACCAGCAGAACACACTTGTAAAAAGCTCTTTATTCTGACTTTGCTGCGAGCAATAACTGCCTGTCTGAAAATTGGATAATTGGCAACACCAGCTGAAAAATCAATAGCACTTGTCACTCCTGTTGGAATATAGGCAGTATCTGGATACATTCCTATTTCTGTACCATCTTGAAACATATGAGCATGAGAATCAATAAGCCCAGGAAATACATATTTTCCTTTTGCATCGATTACATGTTTTGCTTCTTCTCCCTTTTCATATTTGGTTATTCTTCCTCCATATATTGCTACTGGCTTCACTTCATCCACGTTATTTTTAGGATCAATCACATGCCCATTTATAATCAATAAATCTAACATTTCTTTTCTCCTTTATATTTAAAATTAAATTACATTTACCAAATTCCAAGTACCTTCCAATAAGGTAAACCTATACACAAGAATACAATTAATGCCACTCCAACCATTATTGTTCCTACTCTCCAGAAATCCTTTTGAGTACAATATCCTGTTGCAAAAGTATAAATTCCTGCACCATTTCCATAGTGAGTCAATAATGATCCATAACCTGCAAAGAATGCAAGTAATAATGCGACTACCATGATTGGTGCTTTTGTAGTTAACACTAAAGCAAATAATACAGGATAGAATGATGCAACAAATGCACTGTTTGACACAAAGAAATACCTAACAACTAAGCTGATTAAAAGTAAAACAACTATAACTACCATTCCGTTTAACTGTGACAATTTTAAGTATCCTTCTAGTACTTTTGCAAGCCAAGTATAAAATCCCTTTGATGCTAATGCACCAGCAACACCATAAAATGCACCGTACCAAATAAAGGTATTCCATGCACCCTTTTGAGATATAACATCATTCCAGTTTAAAATTCCAAACAAAAGAGTAAGTGCTAAAAATACAAATGCTACAACCTGCATGCTCAAATTTACTGCTGTAATCTTTGTTCCAAACATCCATCCTAAAATAGCTAATACAAATAGAACAGCCAATATTTTTTCTTCTTTTTTCATAGGTCCCATTTCTTCAAGACCTTTTTTCATTATTGGTTTAATATCTCCAAGTTCTTTTAAATCTGGTTTATAAACTTTATATACTACAATAGGCCCAAGTGCTAAAACGATTCCAGCAGGAACAACTGCTGCCTTAAACCATGTCATCCAATCTATATTGACTCCCAACATTTTATGTGCAAGAGATACAGTAATTGCATTTGTTGCCATACCTGTCAAAAACAATACCGCTGTTGACATAGATACTACATACATAAGCATTGTCAAATATGCACCTAGCTTACGAGGATCTTTTTCAGGTGTAGATCCTACACTTTCTGCAATATTTCTAAATACTGGATAATCAATTGATGTACGTGACATATTTGAACCTGTGGCAGGACTTAATATTAAATCTACTGCTGCCATCATATATCCTAACCCTAATGAGGTTTTTCCAAATCTTATAAGTAAATTGTATGCCATTCTTTTGCCAAGACCTGTCTTAACAAATGCAGCACATACAATAGTTACAGTTACAATAAACCATGCCATATCTGATCCATAACCAGAGTAAGTTATTTTAACATCTATAAACATTGATAAAATACCTATAATAATCAACGTAATAACTGGTTCTGAAAATGGCTTAACTACTAAACCTAAAAGTAATGCTATATACAAAGCTACAATATGCCATGTTTCTGTCTTCAATCCTTTTGGTGTCGGTATAAACCAAAATAATAAAGGTATTAAAACAACCGGTAACAATTTTAATAGAGTTTTCTTATCCAATTTTTTTCCCCCTAACATATTTGTTTTTTACATTTTTCCTTGTTTTAATGCAACTAATTATGCTTCACACCACTCCTATGTTTAAATTTCTTAGTTATAGGATTCTAACTCATACTTTAAATTATTAATAAATTTAATATTTTTAAAGATGTTGAAAATTTAAGTAGTTACAGGATGTTTTTATAATAAAACCCTTAAATAATTTACTTTTTCCTTTGGCGCCTAGAATTTTCATTAATGAAATTTACATTTAATATTATTAGCAAATTTAATGCCAAACTGCTTATAAAAGCTTAAAATGTATAAAAAAACTTTTTTTACAGCTATTTTGTAGATAAAACTCGTATAATTTATGTATTCGTTTAACTTAAAACCACAAAATTTTACATTTATATAACTGTAACTTTACTTTATCAAAGATTTGCATTAAAATAATTTTTATATACCTTTTCAATATGAAATAAAATGAAACAATTTATATTTCATAGTATTTCATATTGAAACAATAAAATAATTGAGGTGACATTTAAATGAATAATGATATTATAATTTTATCTTCCTCTACAGATTTCACCAAAAAATATCGCAATCTATTAAAAAAGAAAAATCTAGATTATCCTATTTTTGAAGCCACAGGAGATAAAACATTGGAAATAGGAACTGAATGTATTGCACAAGGAACTAAGGTTATTATTACACGAGGAAAAAACTTAAATATTTTAAGAAAAAATACAAATGCTGCTTTAATAGATGTACGTTACACCTATGAGGATGTTCATTTCTCATTAAAAAAAGCAAAGCAGTATTCAAACAAAATAGCCTATTTCGGATTTGATTTAGCCTATGAAGCAGCATTAAAGTTTAAAAATATTTCAGGGGAAGATTTTTTGCTTGTAAATCCAGGTTCTGTAGAGAACATTGATGAAATGGTAAAAAAACTTTCCAAGCAAGGTATTGATATATTTATAGGGGGCATTACAGTAGCAAAAGCTGCAAAAAAATATGGCGCTAAAAACGTAATGATACAGGTTGATAATGCATCTCTTGAAATAGCCCTAAATGACGCAATATCTGTCCTTAATTTTGAACTGGAACGAAGAAAAAATTACGAGACAATTAAACAAATTTTAAACTCTACAGGGGAGGGTATAATAGGTATAGATCAATATTCTGAAATAACTTACATAAATAACAGAGCTAAAAAACTACTAACTGATGAAAATAATAATCTTTTAATAGACCAAATACTTAATCTTTCAAAGCTTAAAGATACTGTGAAATATGGGCGTGCTGCTTATAATGAGTTATTAGAAATAGGAAATAATTCACTAGTTTTAAGCAGTCGTCCCATAAAAATTGATGACAACATTTTTGGAGCTGTTACAACTATTCAAAAATCTGATTACATTCAAACAGCTGAAAAAGAAATACGTAAAAAGTTAAATGCAAAGGGACATATTGCTAAAAAAACATTTGATGATATAATTGGAAAAAGTCATATACTAGCTATTGCAATAAAAAAAGCTAAAAAGTTTGCAAAATCAGACAGCACTATATTGATAACAGGGAAATCTGGAACAGGTAAGGAAATTTTTGCGCAAAGTATTCACAACTACAGTGAAAGACGTAATGAACCTTTTGTTGCCATAAACTGTGCTGCTCTACCAAAAAGTATATTGGAAAGTGAGCTTTTCGGATATGTTAAGGGTGCATTTACTGGTGCAAGGCCAGAGGGAAAAGCAGGTATATTTGAATTAGCACATAATGGTACTGTATTTTTAGACGAACTTGGAGAAATGTCAGAAGATATACAAATAAAACTTCTAAGAGTTATTCAAGAAAAGGAAATTATCAGAATTGGCGACGATAAGGTTATTCCTATTGATGTAAGAATAATTAGCGCTACCAATAAAAATTTGTTACAAAGAATTGAAGAAAATAAATTTCGAGAAGACTTATATTATAGACTATGCGTTTTAGAATTGGAACTTCCAACTTTAGAGGAAAGAAAAGAAGATATTCCTCTTCTTGTGAAACATTTTATTTTAAAAAATGCTCCTAATATTAAAATTACATCTGAAGCCTATAGACTTCTTCAAGGGGTATCCTATCAGGGAAATATAAGACATCTTAACAACATTATTGAAAGACTCATTGCAATGTGTGATGACAACATTATTGATGAATATCTAGTTTCTCAAGTTTTAAATTTAAAATCAACAAATTCAGAAAAAATTTTTCTTCAACCACTTTCCGAAGAAAAAAATGATACTACACCAGAAATTATAAAAATTGAAAATCAGTTAATAAAGGATGCTCTGAAAAAGTATAATGGTAATAAAACTAAAGTAGCAAAAGAACTTGGGATGAGCTATACAACTCTATGGCGCAGACTAAAAAAAATGTAGCATAAAACATAGATTATGAGGTGTGAAACTTTCTATATTTCAAAGTATCATACCTCATATTCATCATAACTATCTTTACTAATTTAATATTCTTTTAAATAACTTTCTACAAATTCATATCATTTAAAATATCTCTCAACTTTTTCAGCTCTTCATTTGTTAAAGTTATCCCCTTACCCATTTTTTCATGCTCAGGAGACCAATCTCTAATATCAAATTTAGGAGTATTGTCATTCCAACTTACAAGATTTAATTCTTTTTTCCATCCTTTTGGTGATTCTGAAAGAATTCCCATAGTTTCTTTTACTTCATATTTTATATTTGCCATAACTTTCCCTCCAAATTTTTATAACATTAAAAATTTATACACTAAATATATTAACCTTTATTCCTAAAATAAGAAAGTTATTAATTAGTTGTTTTTCTTTTTACTGGAATCCACACTTCACATTTGTACTCATTATGTTTTTTATCATTCCAAAAGTTTTTTTCAATATATTCAATTGCATTATTAATCAATATGATTGTTTCCATACTTACCATCTCATTTCAAAATCATTATTAGATAGATTCTTACATATTATTATGTATATAATTTGTTATAACCTGGCAATACTTATCAGGTTCTTCAATTCTAACATAATGACCTGAAAAATCAAATGTAACTACTTGCTTATCTCTTACCCTATTTCTAAATTCCTCTATTTGTATATCACAAGTTATTGGGTCATGTTTACCTTTAATTAATAAAGAAGGCTTATTTACATTTGATAGTTCATTAAATACATGATTATATACTCTCCCATCTTTTAGCAATTTGATTCTTATATTAGTAGATTTACCCCACAAGTTTCCAGCATCTTTAGTGGATATAGCTATTTTCTCAATTATTTGCTTATCTTCTCCAAACCACATAATATTATTACAGTTTTCTCCAAGTTCATTTAATGCCTTCATAAGAAGCTTATGAACCTCTTTATAATCTGTAATTTCTTTTAAAGCTTTAAAATATCCTTTTCCCAACACCTCATTTCCTAATTTAATCAACTCCTTAGCTGCTGAATTTAACATAGAACGCTCTGAAAGTGAAAAATCAAAGGATGGACATTCATATATCATACATTCAATAGAATCAGGGTATAGATTAGCATAAAGAACAGCAAGATACCCGCCAAATGAATGACTCAGAAGTGACCATTTATTTATATGTAACTTTTTTCTTAGTTCTTCAAAGTCTTCAATAATATCTTCTAATGAAATATGCTCTTCCTCTAAAATCTCCTCAGATCTCCATACTCCCCTTTGATCTGGAGCTACAATTTTAAATTTTTTTGATAATCGATGTCCCTGATATTTAATAAAATCTGCAGTACCGATTCCGCCAGGACCACCATGAATGAATAAAAGCACTGGAGATGAATCTTCTCCTAAAACCTCAGTATAAATATTTTTTTCTCTAATTTTATAGTATTGTCCCATCTAATATTTCCTCCCTATGATAATCTTAATTATTTTATAATTTATTACCACCCTAGAGTATATCAGAAGATAGAATTTCATATCTGTCTTTTTGTGCTTTAGTTTGTCCAAAATCAAATTAAAAAAAGCCCTGTTAAGTACCTATAGCCAAAAATACTACTATCCTCCTACTTAACAAGACAATTCTATTTTTCTAAATTTGTTTAACTATATTTATTCTACTCTATATACTCAGTTACTAAATCAGTAAAAAGTATACCATCTAAATGATCTATTTCATGACAGAAACATTTTGCCAAACTTCCTGTTCCTGTTAGAATAATTTCTTCACCATTTTCATTTAATGCTTGTACTTTTACCTTGGCTGGCCTTTTTAACTTTCCCCAAGTATTTGGACTACTTAAGCAGCCTTCTATAACTTCCTGAGTTCCTTCTTGTTCAATTATCTTTGGATTAACTAATTTTATAAGTCCTCCACCCATGTCTATTACAACTAACCTCTTTAATATACCAACTTGTGGACCTGCTAATCCTCCGCCATTTTCTGTATTATACATAGTCTCTGCCATATCATTTAATATCTGCCTTATTTTATCATCTACCACTTCAACTTCTCTGCTCTTTTTTCTTAGTATTTCATCTCCAAAAAGTCTAATTTGTCTTAATGCCATTTTTAAACTACACCTCTATTTTTTCAATTTAAGATTTTTATTAACATAATCATTAATTATCTTCAACTTACTTTGATCAATTAATTTAAACTTTAAAGCTGTTTTATAATTAGAACCATTATCATTTTCTTCAACTCTAACAACAGTACATAAAGCATTTATTTGTTCATCTAAATCTAAGGTTATAATAGCTTCCTTTGAATCAAAATTATTTTCATAAGTAACTAAGCAAACTCCTCCTGCACTTAAATCTATAGTAAAAGATTTTTTTAATTTTGCGTAATAACTTGCTGAAATTTCATTAAGACTATTAATTTCAGCTTTACTTGGCAGAAAATAGTATTCTATATCTTTAATTACTTTAAGTCTTGGATACTGTCTTCTCTCTATTTTATTTATCAGTGTTGGTGTTTCTAATAGTATTATATTATAATTGCTATCAAGTTTACTGCCAATGACTTTCGAAGTACATCGCAAAGCCTCATTTTCACTAGCTAAAATATAATTTACCTGTTCATTTACTTCAAAGGGAACATAGTTATCCTGTGAGGTACATACTCTTATGGCTAAACATTCATCATATTTCTTTAAAATTGTTCCATCATAAAATTCTTTCTTAATAATAAACTGCATTTGTTCAAACAAACTCAAGTTTTTTAATACTAACTTCTCCATACTATCCCCCTACTTTATCTACACTAAATCCCTAACATAGTATAAAAGTCCAAAAATTCCTATATTTTTGATAATATAACATTTTTTTCAATTTTATTTACGAAAATTTCAATTCTATTTCCTATTTTATATAATAATAGAAATTCATTAAATTATCAATAAATAAAATATAGGCGGTTTATTCTACCGCCTTTTCTTAAATATACTCTCCTAATTCGGATTTACATTATCATTTTTATTTTGCTTTTTTCTTTCATTTTCCTTATAGGAATTTTTACCATTGTCCTCTACATGTATACCTTGAGCTGATTTTTGTTTATTTGTTAATTTACCTTTTACACTCATTAAAATTCACCTTATCCTTTTATTTTTATGCAGTAAAGATTATTTAAAATCTTTTTGTTATATCCTTCTGTATTCTCTTTAAATCCTTTTGTCTTAGCCTGGTTTCAAGCCTTATTTCATCCCAATCCACACCATTTATCATCATTTGTTTTGCTCTTTCCTTAGCGTGCTGTAATTCACCTCTCATACTTTTGTCTCCCTTCTATCTCTTACCTTGCATTTTTCCCTTTGCCTTTATAACATCATGTTCATTAAGTTCTGTTCTGCTTTTTATTTCTCCCATTCCTACACCTTTATCTAATAAATCTTTTGCCTGTTCCATAGCTTTTTCGTGTGTTCCTTTATTTTTAGATCTTACCATAATTAAGCCACCCCTACCTTTTTATATTTATTACCTTTCCTGTATCTACTAAATCTTCTACAGGAACATACTTTTTTTCCTTAGATTCTAATATTTTTATTTTAACCATTTGTGCTCCTGCATCTATTGCATCTATCCATACAGGATGACTTCTATATAATACTTCTATATTTGCTGGTGAATCCATTATTTCTTTTACTTTCTCAATTTCCATACTTACCTCCATTTTTTATAGAATTGTATATGTTTATATATAGTTTGAGTATCTTATAAAAATTTATACAAAAAAATAAGCAGCTGATATATTTCAGCTGCTTTTACCTAACCATATGGATTAATCATTATAGAATATAACTACATCATCACATATATAGTATTTTTCTTCATTTTCAACTGTTTCTTCATTCTTAACTATTTCTCCATCTTCGCTCATGTTAATTACGTCGCCCTCTTTAAAGCCATCAACTTTTTCTTTTTCCAAATTGAAAATTTCTCCATTATCATCCTTGCATATGGCGTAATCATTTACATAACAAACAATAGTAAATTTCATAATTTCGTACCTACCTCAAAATTATAGTAACCCTTATATATATAATATGACATAAGTAAAAAAATATCAATTGTTTCTCAATAAGAGTTTATGCGGAAGGTGAGAAAAATACTATTCTACTTTATATCTTCGTACTTGGATAAAAGCTGTTGAAGCTTTCTAGCCTGCATAGCTGATTCTTCTGCAAACTCTTTAAAAGTGGATACTACCTCAGGATCATCTAATCTATGAGAAAACATTTGATAATCCCTTACACTTTCCTGGGCATCTAAAAGTCTTTTTTTTATAATATCTTTAGTATCTAATTTCATAGCTTACATGCCTCCTAAGATTCATTAAATTTATCCTTACTATTCTTACCAGGTTTTTCATTTGCTTTAAATTCAGCACTTCTTGAATGATATTTAGCACTATTAGGGTCCTTAGACCATTTTTTAGGTTGTTTATTTCTATTTTCCATATGTATTCTCCTTACATTTTTTATTTTCTAATCTTCCTTATTCAATCCAAACTTGGCTCTTGCACCTTCAGCTTGAGGATCATGTTTTATATTTTTTTTCTTAAACTTGCCATCTTCTTTTTTATTATTATTAGTATTTTTCATTTTATTTTCCATTATACTCTCTCCTTTCTGTCCTTAGTTTTTCCTTGTAAATACTTTTTATGCTAAATAAAAAAGCCTTAAAAATTCTTTTTCCTCTTGACAACTTCAATTTAATTATTTTAATATAGTTATAATATAAGAGGAGGTATTTTTATGAGTTTTAAACTACCTAAATATCAAGCACCTGACTTTGAAAAGGAGCCTTTCATTTCAGCACCAAATGTAACTTCCGAAAAAGTAACTCTTGAAGGCGTTGCTCCTTTTAATTATCATGCAACTTCTATTTATCCTGAATATTTTAAAATTAATGGAAAATGGATTTTAGCTTCAGAAAGTCGTATGGATTGTGTAGTTGTTTTAAATGATGATGAAACATTAGAAGTTAAGGAATTTAGAAATTTACATATTGGTGATAATGTTATATTAGGAAGAACTGAATGTTCAGAAGATGGTATTTATATTCATGTAAATGGTTTTAAAGCCACTATAGATAACGATCAAACCTTTTCTTTCAGATCCGGAAGAACAAGAGAAAGTTCATATTCAAAAGATTATGATAGTCTATATGAATTACTTAGGCACGAAAGAGAACATGGATATATATTATGGGTTTTAGGACCTGCTGTAGTCTTTGATCATGATTCAAAAAATGCTATGGCATCACTTATAGATGCTGGTTTTATTCATGCACTTTTTGCTGGAAATGCTCTTGCAACTCATGATTTAGAAGGCTCCATTTTGAAAACAGCTCTTGGTCAAGATATATATACACAATTTTCAACTCCTAATGGACACTATAATCATATAGACATTATTAATGGTGCAAGGCGTGCTGGTTCTTTGGAAAAGTTTGTTCATGAACAAGGTATAAATGATGGAGTGATTCATTCTTGCATAAAAAATAAAGTTCCTTTTGTGCTAGCAGGTTCCATAAGAGATGATGGTCCTCTTCCTCCTGTTTTTTCAGATGTATATAAAGCACAAGATGCCATGAGGGAGCATTGTAAAAAAGCTACTACAGTAATATGTATGGCTACTCAACTTCACACCATTGCTACTGGAAACATGACTCCTATGTATAAAGTAGAAGGTGATACCATACGACCAGTATATATATATACTGTAGATATATCAGAATTTGGAGTAAATAAACTAAGAGATAGAGGAAGTTTGGAAGTTACTTCAATAGTTACAAATGTTCAAGATTTTGTTGTAAACATTGCTAATAATCTATTATAACGCAATGCCATTCACTTAATGGGGGTATAAAAATGCTAAAAAGAAATTTAACATCAGAATTAGTAGCAAAATTTAAAGAATTTATGGATAAAATATTAGAATTAAGAAAAGAAGGCAAAAACCAGGAAGCCTTAACTACAATTGATGATACTTTTAAAGAAATATTCAGGCTTAGCTCAAAATTTTTCAATTCATTTTCTGATGAAAATTTGTTGGATATGATAAAAACAGATGGTACTATTAATGCAGATAAATGTATCATGATGGCAAAGCTTTTAGAAGAAGAAGCTCTCATTTTTGAGGATGAAAATAACCTTGATGAAGCCTTTTATATGAATTTAAAATCCTTGAATCTATTTTTAGAAGCTTATGTAAATAAAAACGATGATTGCGATTTGCAAAATTATTTTTCTGATATAGAACCTATTATAGAAAAAGTATCTTCATATAAAATACCTATTTCCATACAAAATAAGATTATGGATTATTACCTTAAAATAAACAGCTATGATAAAGCTGAAGATGTGTTTTATGATATTTTAGAAAACAATAATTTTGATAAGAACATAATAGAGAAAGGTCTTAATTTTTATGAAGCTCTTCTTCTTAAGGGTGATAAAGATTTAAATGAAAATAATCTTCCTCGTGAAGAAATAAATGAATCTATAAAGTTTTTAAAAAATAAACTATCTGCTAATTCTTAGATTAGCTAATACCAAATTGTAAAATTACATGATACATATTTAAATAGCTTATTTATAAATTCATCTTTAATACATCATGAACTTTATAAATAAGCTAATTTTCAAACTTTTTTTTACATTAAGTATCTTGTAATTCATTTTTGGATGAACTGCTTTTAACCATGACATAAATTATACCAATAGCCATCCAAGTAAAACCTACTATCTTGGAAACTTTAGACATATTTATCCATATATAAAAGCAGATTGCAAATCCTAGCATAGGAAATACTAAATTAGATATAAATTTTATACCTGTTCTCTCTCTTTTTTTAATATAGAAATGAATCAATACAGATAAGTTTACAAGCATGAATCCTATAAATGCTCCGAAACATACTAAATCAGAAGCTGTTTCCAAGCTTAAAATCCAAGCTCCTACTATACTTATAATACTCATTATTATAATATTATAAATTGGTGTTTTATGTTTAGGATCAAGATGAGCAAATATCTTTTTAGGTATAACATTATCCCTTCCCATACCATAAAGTAATCTTGCTGCTCCTGCTTGTGCGGCTACTCCACCAGCTATTAATGCTACTATAAATGCCACTGAGCAAAATACAACAAGTAACTGTCCTCCAACCTTTCCTATAATAAAAATAAACGCTGAATCCACATTAGGATAAGTAGTATAATCAGGCCATACTAAAGCTCCTATATAAGCTTGTAGTATAAATAAAGCTCCGCCTATTAGACAAGTCATTATAGCCGCTCTTCCTATATCCTTAGAAGGGTTTACTGATTCTTCCGCTAAAGTAGTTACAGCATCAAATCCTAAAAATGATAATGCAGCTGTACCTACACCTGAAACTATGCAGCTAAAAGTAGCCGTACTAGAATTGTATATGGCCTTGCTATAAAATAGAGTTCCTGTTCCAGCCCCACCATTTACAGCATGCACAGCAAAAGCCACAAAAGTTATAAGACATGCAAAACTGAAGATTGCAACAATTGTATCAACTTTAGCAGTTGCTTGAATCCCTAAATAATTAACTACAGCTATAAACACTGAAAATACAATAACCCAAATCCAATTAGGAATGCTAGGTATTAATGCATTAGCATAAATAGCAGCAACTATATTTATCTGAAGTGGTAACAATACATAATCTAAAAACATCATCCATCCAGTTATAGATCCTATCTTCGGATTTATAACTCTTTCAACATACGTATAACTTGATCCCGCCACGGGAAAAGCCCCAGCCATTTTACCATAGCTGTACGCAGTAAATATCATAGCAATCATTCCTATTAAATACGCCAGTGCCATGTGGCCACCAGTTTTATGGTTTATTACTCCATAAAGTGCAAAAGGTGCTATTGGATTAAGAAATACTATTCCAAATATAAGAATGTCTTTAAATGTCAATACCCTTTTTAATTCCTGTTTATATCCTAAATTACCGTCTTGAATCTGTCTCTGCTCTTGTAAAGTCGTTTCACTCATGTTTTTGCCTCCCGAAAACGCTTTCAATAAAATATTTTTACTAAAGCATTTTTTTTTATTTTTTTAATATTATTAATATTACTAAAACATAATAAACCCCTCCAATAGATATTTAAATTAAATTTTTAACATATATAGCGAATAATATCCAAAAATGTTATTAAGTTCACTTATATGTAAGTTGTCCTATATTATATAATATTATAACTTACTCTTTTTTGCAACTATAAAATTAACTGAAAATTCATAGTTTTTTAACCAATAAAGTTATATTTTTCATACTTTGTCATTCAACCTCTTAGTTAAGTCAAAATAAGAAAACAATCTATCTAAAATCTCATATTTGTGAAATTTAATAAAGCATAAATTTCATTTTTAATATTAAAAAAAGCTATAAAATATAGGTCTAATACCCTAATTTTATAGCCATATATATTTTAATTTCCTGTTTTACAATGAATTTTATGAAAAATAATTTATGAAAATTATTTTGAAATACTATTATCTTAAAATAATTATCCATTTTTATAAAATTTATGCTGCAATATCTTGAAAATATTGCCATGTTTCTTCAAACTTTGATTATTTTTTAATTATTTATATTTATGCCAAGTTCCTTTATTTGAGTTTCCTCTACTACATTTGGAGCTTCTGTTAAAGGACAAAATGCATTTTGATTTTTAGGGAATGCAATTACATCTTTTATATTTTCTGTACCTGCAAGGAACATAATCATTCTGTCAAAGCCATATGCAAGTCCTCCATGTGGTGGTGCACCAAATTTAAATGCTTCAAGTAAGAATCCAAAACTATTCCAAGCACGTTCTTCTGTAAATCCTAAAACCTTAAGCATCTTTTCCTGTAATTTTATATCATGTATTCTTATGCTTCCTCCACCTAATTCTTCTCCATTTAGTACAATGTCATAAGCCTTAGCTCTAACTCTTCCTGGATCACTTTCCAAGTACTGAATGTCCTCATCCATAGGTGCTGTAAATGGATGATGCTCTGCCTGGAATCTTTGTTCTTCTTCATTGTATGAGAATAATGGGAACTCAGTTACCCAAACAAATCTATACTCATTGTTATTTTCTAGTATTCCTGTTTCCTTTGCCATATGAAGTCTTAAAGCTCCTAAGCTCTGGAATACAACGCTATTTTTATCTGCTACTACAAGTACTAAATCACCAACTTTAGCTTGTATTTTATCAAGTACAGCCTTAGTCTGTTCTTCATTCATAAACTTAGCTATAGAAGACTTTATTCCATCTTCTTTATATGCTACCCAAACTAATCCCTTAGCTCCATAAGTTTTTACAAAGTCAACCAACTTATCAATTTGTTTTCTTCCCATAGCAGCACAATTTGGGGCTTTTATAGCTCTTACTGATCCACCATTTGCTAGTGCATCCTGGAATACTTTAAAGTCTATATCTTTTACAGTTTCACTTATATCATTTATTTCCATACCAAATCTTAAGTCTGGCTTGTCACTTCCGTATTTTTCCATAGCTATTTTATAAGGCATTCTTTCTATTGGAAGTTTAACGTCAACTCCTGCAATTTCTTTAAATACCTTTTGAACTAATCTTTCATTTAGTTCCATAACATCATCTTCTTCTACAAAAGATAGTTCCATATCTATTTGAGTGAATTCTGGCTGTCTGTTTGCTCTTAAATCTTCATCTCTGAAACATTTTGCTATTTGGAAGTATCTATCATAACCTGAAACCATTAAAAGTTGTTTAAAAAGTTGTGGGGATTGAGGTAATGCATAAAACTTTCCTGGAAAATTTCTACTTGGAACAAGATAATCTCTAGCTCCTTCTGGTGTACTTTTTCCTAGTATTGGTGTTTCCATTTCAAGGAATCCATTTTGATCTAAGAAGTCTCTAACTACTTTAGCTGCTTTATGTCTTATCATAAATATTTTCTGCATATCAGGTCTTCTAAGGTCAAGATATCTGTATTTTAATCTTATATTTTCAGCTGCATCTAAGTTTTCTTTTATATATATAGGTGGTGTTTCTGATTCTGATAAAATCTTAATGCTTTCTCCCTTTAGTTCCACCATACCTGTAGGAAGATCTTTGTTAGCAGCTTCTCTTTTAACTAAAGTTCCTGTTACAGCTATACAATACTCTGATCTAACAGTATTTGCCTTTTCAAAAGCTTCCTTATTTATTTCTTCTCCAAAAACCACTTGAAGTATTCCTGATCTATCTCTTAAATCAACAAATTCAAGTCCACCTAAATTTCTTCTTCTTTGAACCCATCCCATAACAGTATATTTGTTACCTACATGAGTTTCTCTTAATTCACCACACATAATGGTTCTTTTAAGTCCTCTTAATGCTTCTCCCATTTCTTCTCCTCCAGTATTTCTTGTATTTGGTTATTTAAAAATTAAGTTATTTTACTACTTTAACAATACTATCTAAATTTTTTAAATCGACTTCAAACTGCTGACCATCTTCCATTCTCTTCAATTTTGCTGTACCAGCTTGTAATTCATTTTCTCCTATCACAACTGTAAATCTAGCACCTGTTTTATTTGCATACTTCATAGAAGCTTTTACACTTCTGTTCATATGATCAGAATCACATTTTAATCCTTTTGCTCTTAAATCATTTACTATTTTAAAAGCTTCTATTTTGGCATCATCGCCCATGGCACCTACATATAAATCTATATAGTCAGATCTAGGTATTTCTATTTCTTCTGATTCCAAGGTCATAATAAGTCTTTCTAAGCCCATAGCAAATCCAAAGGCAGGCATATCTGGTCCACCTAACTCTTCAATGAGCTTATCATATCTTCCACCACCACATACTGTTAAATCCTTATATATTATTTCAAAAACAGTCTTTGTATAATAATCCAATCCTCTTACTATGTAAGGATCTATTATATACTTAATTCCAATGGCATCTAGATATTTTTGCAATTCTTCAAAATGATTTTTACAATCATCACATATGTAATCTAATATAGTTGGTGCATTTTTAGTTATCTTTTTGCACTTTTCTTCCTTACAGTCAAGTATTCTCATTGGATTTCTTTCAAATCTTGATTTACAAGTAGGGCATAGATCATCATAATTTTCTTTTAAAAAGCTTTTTAATGCATCATTAAATTTCTTTCTGCAATCTGGACATCCTAAACTATTTATATTTAAGCTTAAATTTTTAAGTCCTAACTCGTCTAATGCTCTCATTGCTACACTTATACCTTCAGCATCTATTGAAGCTTCCTGTGAACCAAATATCTCTATTCCATATTGATGGAATTGTCTTAATCTACCCTTTTGGACATTTTCATATCTAAAAGCAGGAACAAAGTAATAAAGCTTTGTTGGCTGTGCTTCATTGTAAAGGCTACTTTCAATAAATGCTCTTACTGATGGTGCTGTTCCTTCAGGCTTTAAAGTAACACTTCTTCCACCTTTATCTTCAAATGTATACATTTCTTTTTGAACAACATCAGTAGTTTCACCTACTCCTCTTGTAAATAGCTCTGTATGCTCAAACATAGGAGTTCTTATTTCTTTTATTCCATACTGCTCTGAAAGCTCTCTAAATTTATTTTCAACGTAATGCCATTTATAAGCATCCTTTGGTAACATATCCTTAGTACCCTTTGGTGCTTGTATATTCATTCTAATACCTCCCTTTATTTAAACTTATTTATATCGTGTATTTAAAAGTTTAGTTTTCTTTTCAACCATTTCCTCTGTTCTATTTATGTATTCTCTTACATCCTTAACATTTGCATGTCTTTCTATTCTATTTTCATCCAAAAATACAACCTTAGTGGCTGCATCTGCTCCGCAAGCAATAATAGTTTGAACCTCTTCAATAATTTGAATGTTATATAATCCTTCTTTCGAAGGCTTGGCATATCCTACATTCTCCATATTACCAACCATGTTCTTCTGCCTATACATATAATATGGTTTAATATTCAGATCTTTAGCTAAATTTACTGTTTCCTCATACATTAAATTTAACTCCCCCTGCCCTGGCAGAGAAAATTCTTTATTATTAACTATATTTTCATGGAGCTTAGAAGCTCTTTTTACAGACATACCATGTACAGTTACACTATCAGGTGAAAGTTTTAATATTTCTTTACAAGTTTTCTTCACATGCTTTAACTCTTCACCAGGAAGCCCTACTATAATATCCATATTTATATGATTGAAACCAAACTCTCTTGCCATTTTAAACTTATCTATTACATCTTGAACAGTATGTTTCCTGCCTATAAGCTTTAAAGTATCATCATTCATAGTTTGAGGATTTATACTGATTCTGTGCACATTGTACTTTTTCATAGTATTTAATTTACTTGAAGTTATACTATCCGGTCTCCCACATTCTACTGTAAATTCCTCTATATTATTTTCACGTACAAAACTATTATATATATGTTCCATAATTTTTTCAAATTGTTCATCGTTAATTGAAGTAGGAGTTCCTCCTCCAAAATATACACATTGAATTTTAAGTCCTTTTGCTCTTATATATTCAGCTGTCTTTTCTATTTCATAATATAAGCTTTGCAAATATGGTTCTACTACTTTATTACATCCTTTGATAGGATTGGAAGTAAATGAACAATAAAGACACCTTGTCGGACAAAATGGCATACCAACATATACACTAATTGTGCTTTTATCCTTGTTAACCAAACTTTTTTCTGATCTTGATATATTGATACAAAGTTCTGCTTTATTCCTCTTTACAAGAGAATGTTCACTAAAATAATTAATTATATATTCATCATCTTTTCCTTGGTTTATGAGTTCTAAAGCTATTTTACTTGGTCTTATACCTATTAAAGTTCCCCAAGGCAGTTCTTTTCCAGTTTTTTTATGTAAATATTTAAAAATTGCCTTTTTAATTTCTGATTTTACAGTTTCTCCATTTGAAAATTTAAATGTTTCTAGTTCATCTTCCTGTAAAATATTAATACTATTTTGTTGAACTTCTATGGAAATATCCCACTCATCTTCTACAAAATCTATATCTGAAAATTTATAAAACATACTGATCATATGATATACATCATATCTGTAATCCATATTATTCAACTTTACTTTAACTTTCATTATTACATATTCTCCTCTTTAAAAATGGAGAATTAAAAATTCTCCATTAAGTGACCTCTATAAAAATGGATTGTGCACTTTTTCTCTTCCTATGGTGCTTTCTGGTCCATGTCCCGGCAACACTTCAATTTCATCATCCAATATCATAAGTTTTTCTTTAATATTTTTTACTATTGCATTAAAATCTCCTGCCTCTAAGTCTGTTCTTCCTATAGAACCTGCAAATAATGTATCTCCCGTAAATATTGAGTCTCCCATCAGAAAGCAAAGGGATCCTGGTGTATGTCCTGGGGTATGAATACATTTTATCTCCATACTTCCTACTTTGAAAATATCCCCTTCCTTTATGAATTGATCTACATTATTATCAATATCGCCATACATTGATGCACCCTTACTTATCATTTTATAGTCTTCATTGTTGATACATATAGGTGCCTTAAATTCCTTCTTCAAACTAACTGCAGCCCCTGTATGATCTAAATGTCCATGAGTAAGTAATATATATTTGACCTGAACATTTTCTCCTTTTATTATTTTTATTAAATCTTCTTCATCCCCACCTGGATCCATTACAATACAATCTTTAGTTTCTTGATCTATTACTATATAACAGTTAGCAGCATATATTCCTGCAGGAATCCTTTTTATTTTTATTGACATTGATATAACCTCCTTCTTTACAATTAAAAAGTTTTATTACTATCTATCATTAGTGTAACCGGCCCATCATTTTCTATGGTTACTAACATATCCGCACCAAATCTTCCTGTCTCTACCTTAGGTATAGTTTCTCTACACTGTCTCACAAATTCTTCATACATTTTTTCTGCCTCATCTCCACCTAATGCTTCTATAAAGCTTGGTCTTCGGCCTTTTCTGCAATCCCCATATAAAGTAAATTGTGATACTATTAATAATTCTCCTCCTACATCTATAAGAGACTTATTCAATTTCCCATTTTCATCTTCAAATATTCTCAAATTTAAAATTTTGTCTTTTAGATAAGTTATATGTTCTTCTGTATCTTCCCTTGATATTCCAAGTAAAACATTTAAACCTTTATTTATTTCTCCAACTACTTCCCCATTTATTTCTACTCTGGAATACTTAACCCTCTGTACTACAGCACGCATTAAAATCACTCCTTAAGCGTTATAAAATTAATTTTTAGTTCTATAAACATCAATAATGTTTCTTATTCTCTTTATCTTTTTCATAACAAGCTTTAAATCATCTACGCTGGATATTTTTAATTTTATATTTATAGTGGCAATTCCATTTTTAGGCGGTTTTGCATTTACAGCATATAAATAAGTGTTACTGTTACTTATAATTTCCATAGCTTCTGCTAATATTCCTTCTCTATCCTCTGCACTAATTTCAATTTCAGCTATATACTCAGCCCCCTTAGGCCTTCCCCAGCTTACTTCTACTAACTTATTATCTTCATTTTTTAATAAAAAGTCTACATTTTTACAGTCTTTTCTGTGAATTGAAACGCCTCTTCCCTTAGTTATATATCCCACTATCTCATCACCCGGAACTGGATTACAGCATTTTGCAAACCTTACAAGTAAGTTACTTTCACCTTTTACTATTATACCTGGCTGATCCTTCTTTGGTCTATTCTGCTTATTATTTTTATTTAATTGTTCCTCTACAGCCTTCCAATCATCCACTTCATGTTTAGCATTTTTTAAGTAGAGTTCTTTTAATTTTAAAACCACATTAGATTGAGTAACAGCTCCAACTCCTACTGCTGCATACAAATCATCTATGGAATTCATATTATATCTTTTAAGTGTAGTTTCTAATATTTCACCTTTGGCAAATTCTCCAAAGTTATACCCTTGTTTCTTAGTTTCCTTTTCAAGTAACTCTTTACCTTTTACTATATTCTCTTCTCTCTTTGCCTTTTTGAACCAAGCTCTTATTTTACTCTTAGCTTGATTACTTTTAACAATGCTGAGCCAATCTATACTTGGGCCTTTAGGTGTAGTTGATGCTAATATTTCAACAATTTCTCCCGTTTTCAAATGATAATCAAGAGGAACCATTTTTCCACTTACCTTTGCACCTGTACATCTGTTTCCTATGTCTGTATGAATTTTATATGCAAAATCTATAGGAGTAGCTTCATAAGGTAAATTTATTACAGTACCTTTTGGAGTAAATACAAATACCTCATCAGAAAACAAGTCTATTTTAAAGCCTTCCATAAATTCCTCTGCATCTGAGGTTTCTCTCTGCCATTCCAATATTTCTCTAAGCCATGTAAGTTTTTTATCTATATCATCTGCTGTTTCTACTCCTTCTTTATACTTCCAATGAGCAGCTATACCATATTCAGCAGTTTTATGCATTGCAAAGGTTCTAATTTGTATTTCAAATGGTTTTCCCTGAGGTCCTATGACTGTAGAATGAAGGGATTGATACATATTGGGCTTAGGCATAGCAATATAATCCTTAAATCTGCCTGGTATAGGCTTATATATAGTATGTACTATTCCTAAAGCGGCATAACAGTCCTTTACAGTTTCTACAAGTATTCTAACTGCTGTTAAATCAAAAATTTGATCTATAGTCTTATTTTTATTAACCATTTTTCTATATATACTATAGAAATGCTTTGGCCTTCCATCTATATCTGATGATATTCCAGCTCTATCTAAATTGTTTTCAAGCTGCTGTATTACCTCACCTATATATTCTTCTCTTTCTTCTCTTTTTTCTGAAATTTTCCTAACTATGAAATAATATTCATTTGGATTTATATATCTAAATGCTAAGTCTTCCAGCTCCCATTTTATTTTTGACATACCTAATCTATGAGCAAGTGGAGCATATATATCAAAAGTTTCCTTAGCTTTTTCCTTTTGCTTCTCTACAGGCATATACTTTAAAGTTCTCATATTATGCATTCTATCTGCTAATTTTATAAGTATAACCCTTATATCCTTTGCCATGGCAAGAAGCATCTTTCTAACATTATCTGCTTGCTGTTCTTCTTTCGTTTTATATTGTATTTTTCCAAGTTTAGTTACACCATCAACTAAATTTGCAACTTCCACACTAAATTCACTACAAATGTCTTCATAAGTATATTCCGTATCTTCTATTACATCGTGGAGTAGTCCTGCCGTTATAGTACTAGTATCCATACCCATTTCAGCTAATATGCATGCTACTTCTACAGGGTGCATTATATACGGTTCTCCGGATTCTCTTTTTTGTTCCTTATGTGCCTCATAAGCTAAATTATACGCTTTTTCCACCATCTTTTTATCTACGTTAATGCAATTCTTATCTATTTTTTCTATTAATTTTTTTAGCATGCTACTACTCCTACTCCTCTAAAATCAATGGCTGGTCAAAAACCAGCCATTATTTTTTATTAATATTATATTATATACTGTAGAAAGTTGCAATTTATTTAAACATTGTATTTAATTAAAGACATTATATCGTATTTTTTCAACTTTTCTCTTCCATTTAAATCAGTTAATTCCATGACAAAATCTACAGTTACAACTTCTCCACCCAGTTGTTCTACCAATCTAGCAACAGAACCAATAGTTCCTCCTGTAGCTAATAAGTCATCTACTATGGCAATTCTTTGATTTTTCTTTATACTATCTTTATGTATTTCTAATTCGTCACTGCCATATTCTAAATCATAATTTACACTAATAGTTTCATATGGAAGCTTTCCTTTTTTTCTAACAGGTACAAATCCCGCTCCTAAGGCGTATGCTACTGGTGCTCCAAATAGAAAACCTCTAGCTTCAGGACCAACTACAATATCAATTTTCTTGTCCTTTAAATACTCTACAATTTTATCCACAGTGTATTTAAATGCATCTTTATCCTGCAATAAAGTAGTTACATCTTTAAAACTTATTCCTTCCTTTGGGAAACCATCTATTACTCTTACCTTTTCCTTTAAGTCCACCTATATTCTCCCCCTTAATAATAAATACAATTATATTATATACCTTAATTTGTAATTTTCATATTATTTATTAATTATTGACATATATCAAAAATTTTAAATACATTTCAAGAAATGCACAACTCATTTCCTTTAGTTTCATTTTTTAAATACTTTGCTATCTGTTCAGCTCTATCCATACTAGAAGTAGTAAACAATTCTACTGCTATTCTTGCATTATCTACATTTCTTCTACTCTTTGATACTGGTACAATATTATACGCTAACTTACATATGCTTTCTTTATTTATATTTACAATATTATGGATTTTAATTAAAGCTTTAAGCCCATAATTATTGGTATAATTTAAATGATACATTCCTTGACTAACCATGATTTTATTTTCACCAGTTAAACTTATATTTCTCGAAATTATACCTATCATAACTAAATCTAAATATTTGCTTATACACTTCATTTGATAATACATGGATATAGATTGTGCTAATTTAAATGCTATTCCTACTGCTGTTAAATCTTTGAAAGTATATTTACAACCTTCTTGATTTGGATTTATAATAAGAGTTTCAGGAAGTACTTTGGAACATTTATGATAATCAGTTATTATTACATCTATTCCCAAGCTCTTACAAAGTTCAACCTGTGAAACAGAATTCACTCCACATCCTACTGTAATAATAAGCTTTGCTCCTAAAAATTTTACATGATTTTTTATAATATCAGAATCTATGCCAAAATCTTCATCCATATCCTCAGGAACAACATATTCCACATCTGCATTTAAATACTTTAAAACTAGCAACAACAAAGAAACAGCTGTTATACCATCTAAGTCATAGTAGCCATAAATAACTATTTTTTCTCTTTCATTTACTGCCTTTATAATTCTTTTTAATGCTTCTTTCATACCCTTTAATAAAAAAGGATCTTGAGCATCTGAAACTCTAGAATGCTGCATATTTCTTTCTTGTATCTCCATAATAAAATCCTCCAAATTTATCGAAAGCATATATATTATAATTGATATTGTCGTATTTTACAAATACTTTATAAAGAGATTATTAACAATAAAAAAATCTAGAGTTACATATACTCTAGATTTTTTATTTTATCATAACAAACTAATATTTTAAAGAAATTTCTTTATTTTGCTGTGTTTAATTTTTTGGCAGCTGAATTTCTATTTTTACCCACATGCTTTTTTAATATTACCCAGAATGGAGTAGCTATAAATATTGATGAATAACATCCTGATGTAATACCTACTAAAAGTGGTTTTGAGAAGTTTCTTATACCAGGTACAAATACATAAATAGCTGTTAATGTTATTAAAACTGTAAGTACTGTATTTATAGATCTTGCTAATGTTTGTGTTATACTAGCATTACTAAGTTCTACAACACTTGACCCTCTCATGTATTTATGGTTTTCTCTTATTCTATCAAAAACAACTATAGTATCATTTATAGAATAACCTATAACTGTTAACATAGCAGCAACAAACATTGAATCTATAGGTATTCTAAATACAGCATAAAATGCAAACATAATTAAAACATCATGAACCAGCGAAAGAATTGCCGCTAATCCAAATGTAAATTCAAATCTAAAGCCTACATATACAAGCATTGCTACTACTGATAAAGCAATGGCCTGATAAGCCTTCATTCTAGTTTCTGTGCCTATTGAAGCACCTATATTTTCTTGATTTGTAACACTGCTGTCCTTATATTTAGCTTTAACAGCTTTAACAATTTCAGCTATATTTTCATTATTTAACTTAGCACTTTTTATTTCAACAGAAGTATTGTTAACCTTATTAGATTGAAACTCTGAATCATATTTTTTTACTATGCTATCTACATCAGCTTTATCAAAAGTTTTTCCTATATTTATTTCAAGAACAGTACCACCTTTGAAATCCAATCCAAATTCTAAGCCTTTAGTAGCAGCTGTAAAAAGTCCTATAAGTATTATAATGGAAGATATGGCAAACCATATTTTAGTCTTTTCTATGATTTTAAGCATGCTGTTTTGCCCCCCTTCTGAAGTCATGTACTCCAAAGGTTCCTATGGTCCATTTATGATAAAACCATCCCATGCCTGTTGCAAGTTTCATTAAGGTTCTTGTTACAGTAGTTGCTGTAAATAAACTTAAGGCAACACCTATAACTAGTGTTAAAGCAAATCCTTTTACCGTACCAGATCCTAACCCATAAAGAACTATTCCTGCAACAATAGTAGTTACATGAGAGTCTATTACTGAAGTCATAGCTCTATGAAAACCAGCATCTATGGCTGCTTTTATTGATTTTCCACCTTTTAACTCTTCCTTGGTTCTTTCAAATATGAGCACATTGGCATCTACCGCCATACCTACTGTGAGCAAGAAACCTGCTATACCTGATAACGTCAAGGTTACACCTACAGTAGCAAAAGCCAAAAGTAATAAGTATATATATACCACTAGTGCTAGGCCGGCAATAAATCCTGGAACTCTGTAATATAAAATCATAAATAATATTACTAATCCTATACCAACTTTACCAGCTAATATACTCAAAGGAAGAGAATTAGCTCCAAGAGATGCTCCTACTACCTTAGATTCAACTGCTTTAACAGTAACAGGTAGTGCACCAGAGTTAATTAAATTAGCCTGTCTCTTAGCTTCATCCAAGCTTCTAGCTCCTTCAATTTCTGATTTACCATTAGTTATCACAGAATTAACAGTTGGATCTGTAAGTACCTGATCATCTAAATAAATTGTTATTTTCTGACCTAAAAACTTTTGAGTAGCATCTGCAAATTTTTTAGTTCCTGAAGCATTAAGTTCAAGATCAACTACTGGTTTTTGACTTTGTGAACTTATAGTAGACACAGCATTCTTAACATCCTTACCTGTAAGTATAGTTTGCTTGTCTGGACCTACAAATTTAAGTTCACCAGTTTTAGCTATACCATCTATTACGGACTTGGCATCATACTTTCCTGGTACTTCTATTCTTATTCTTTTCTGTCCTTCTCTAGCAACGGTTGTTTCACTAACTCCCATTTTGTTAACTCTCATAGATAAAAGTTCTACAGTTTTATCAAAGGTATCCTGATCAACTTTGCTAGCTTGAATTTCTTCTAGTACTGAAACTCCACCTTGAAGGTCAAGACCTCTATTTATAACTTCACCAAATGATTTAAGCCTATAATCTCCAACTGTGACTCCATATACTCCTGAGTAAGCAAAAAAACCTATAAGAAGCAAACATATAACAAACAGCACAGTGCTTTTTGCTTTATTTTTCATTTTTATCCTCCTTTGTTAATAATTAACTTTCATAATTTACATCTATTTACATTAGCCATTATATTACTTAAAAAATATACCGTCAATATTTATAAATGTAAACTTTTAAAAAACTATTCCATCATCTTTGTTTTCAATGCTATAGCACATTCAATTCTCTTTTTTTGCATCTGACATCCTAATGAATATGGTGTATGCATATCCCCATTAAAATTGTAATTATTAGCTTGACATCCACCACTGCAATAAAATCTAGCCCAACATTTTTTACATTCAGGCTTAGTGTATATATGAGCATTTCTAAATTTGTCTACTATATCCGTATTTAATTCTTCGTCACTTGATAAATTTCCTAACTTGAAATCTTCATTTCCAATAAATTGATGACAAGGATATATATCTCCTTCTGGAGTTATAGCTACATATTCATGTCCTGCTCCACAACCTGATATCCTTTTGTATACACAAGGACCGCCTTGTAAATCTATATTAAAATGATAAAATCTAAAGTCTTTCCCTTCTTTATGGCGTTTAAGCATTTCAAAATATAATTTATCGTATTGTTCAAATATTGTAGGTAAATCTTCTTCTCTAAGGGAAAGCGGATGATCTTCTGGAAGTACTACAGGTTCTATTGATATTTCATCAAACCCCTGATCTGCCATAAACTTTATATCTTCAAAAAAGTCTGTGTTCCATCTTGTAAATGTTCCTCTTGCATAATACTGTTTTGACTTGTCTCTTATCTCAACCATCTTTTTTATTTTGGGCAATATGCTGTCAAAAGAGCCAGTTCCATCCACTCTTACTCTGACTTTATCATTTACTTCTTTTCTTCCATCTATGCTCAAAATAATATTTCCCATGTTCTTATCCAAGTAGTTCATTATTTCATCATTTAATAATGTAGCATTAGTAGTCATGGTAAATCTTATATTTTTATTATGAATCTTTTCCTGCTCTTTTGTATATTCCATAACTTCTTTTATAACATTAAATGCCATAAGTGGTTCTCCACCAAACCAATCTACTTCTATGTTTTTTCTTGGACCTGATTTCTTAATAACAAAATCAATAGCTTTTTTAGCAATTTCAGCAGACATCAACTCTCTGCATCCTTTGTAATCTCCTTCATCTGCAAAACAATATTTACATCTTAAATTGCAGTCATGAGCTACATTTAAACATAAGGCTTTTATGTAAGATGGAGCCTTATTAGAATTTAATGCTATGTCTTCGTATAAATCCTTAGAATATAATACTTCTTGTTCTATAAGTTCTTTTATCTCATCATAAGCTTCTTCTACTTCTTCTTGCTTATAATCATTCTTCAATCTATTTATAACAATTTGTTTTTCTTCTAACTTTTTATCATCTAAAATGTCATAAACTAATTTGTCTACTATATGTACTGTTCCAGAGTTTACATCTATTACATAATGTTCTCCCCCCTGGACAAACTTGTGAATATCTGCCAACTTCTATTCCTCCTAAAATAAATATCAAAAAATTAAACTTTATCCAATAAATAACATTCACAGTACTGATCTTCCTGAGGATAACCAATAAATATCATGTATTAGATAAGTTCACCTAAAATACAGATAGTTTTAAACCACTAACCAAATTAAGTTATACTTGATTAAAATCTCCATGTAAATTTAAAGCAGTAACATAACGTTACTGCCTAAATTTATGTTAATTTTCACAAGCTAAATTAGCAACTGTGCAAGAAGTCTTACATGCAGATTGGCATGAGTTAGCGCATTCTTTGCATCCTGGCTTTTTTAAGCTGTCTTTTATATTTGATTTGTTTACAGTTCTTATATGTTTCATTTAAATTCCTCCATTCATAAACTTTTCCGTTTGATTATAACATAAACAATAAATAAAATAAAGTTATTAGTGGATTAAAGATTTCTTGCAACTATTCCAGATGCTGCTCCTACTGCCAGAGCTAGTAAAAATCTAGCGATTCTATTATAACCTATTACAGCAGAATTTCCTGATATAACAGAAACTACATATATTACCATTAAGTACAATAAAGTTACCATGATTCCTACTAGAAATCCTCTACTGTTTGTCTTTCTTACTGCATAAATGGTACCATAAATTATACTTAAAAGTGTAGTAAGTAAATAAAATGTAGAACTAACTGTTTCGCTTATTTCTGTAAAGGTCATTATAACTGCAAATATAAGAAGCAGCACCACTGTTATAATAAATCCTCTTAATACGCCTTCTGCGGCTACAATATAGCTTGTATTCTTTTCTTTTTCCAACTTAAAACACCTCCTACCTAATAGTATCTATGTAGAAAGAAGGTGTTTTATGATTAAAATTTAAACATCCTTATTGGTTATCTGTGCTTTTTTCTTCCTTTTTATCATCCTTACTTTTGTACTCTTCAATTGAAGATAATAAATTTAGCACTCCAGTCTTATCAAGCTTTATTCTCACTTTGTCTGGTCCTGTTTGAATAATTACAAACCTATCCTGCATATTTATTATTTTGCCCACTATACCGCCTTTAGTCATGACTTCATCATTAACTCTTAAGCTATCCAGCATACCTCTATATTGTTTTTTTCTTTTGGTTTCAGGTAGTAATATAACTAAATAAACTACTACAAGCATAAATATAAGTGGAGAATATTGTATTAAAGTTTTCATGAAAATCACCTCCCTCAATTTTATTAATTAAAAGTTAAAAATTAATAATTAATAGTTATATTTTCATTCAATTTTCAACTATTAATTCTTAATTACTAATTCTTAACTAAATTTAGGCTCTTCCATTCCACTGTTTAAGTTTTTCACTTTTGTATTCTGCAAAATAATCACCATCAATAGCGTCCCTTATTTCTTGCATCATATTATTGTAGAAATAAAGATTATGGAGTACACAAAGTCTCATTGCTAATATTTCCTTAGCTTTAAACAAATGTCTTATATAAGCTCTTGAATAGTTCTTACAAGCTGGACATTGACAACCTTCATCTATTGGCTTAGAATCCAACTCATATTTTGCATTAAATAAATTTATTTTTCCTTCTTTAGTAAATACATGTCCGTGTCTTCCATTTCTAGCAGGAAGGACACAATCAAAAAAGTCTACTCCTCTATCTACAGCTTCTAATATATTGCTTGGTATTCCAACTCCCATAAGGTAAATAGGCTTATCTTCTGGCAAATGTGGAACTACTGCATCTATTACCCTGTACATTTCCTCATGAGATTCTCCTACTGCTAAACCTCCAATGGCATAACCATCCAAATTCATTTTGCTTATAGTTTTAGCATGTTCAATTCTTATATCTTCAAAAATTCCTCCTTGATTTATACCAAAGAGCATTTGTTTATTATTTATTGTATCAGGAATGGAATTTAATCTATCCATTTCATCCTTACACCTTTGCAACCATCTTGTGGTTCTAGCTACAGATTGCTCTACATAATCTCTTGGTGAAGGATTGTGTATACATTCATCAAAAGCCATAGCTATAGTAGATGCTAAATTACTTTGAATTCTCATACTTTCTTCTGGTCCCATGAATATCTTTCTTCCATCTATATGAGAATTAAAATAAACTCCTTCTTCTTTTATTTTTCTCATTTTTGCTAAAGAGAAAACCTGGAATCCACCTGAATCAGTTAAAATAGGTCTATCCCAATTCATGAATTTATGTAATCCACCCATTTTTTTTACCACTTCATCACTAGGTCTTAAATGAAGATGATATGTATTTGAAAGTTCTACCTGACATCCTATTTCCTTTAAATCCATACTAGATACGCCGCCCTTTATGGCAGCTAAAGTACCTACATTCATAAATACAGGTGTTTGTATTACACCATGAGGAGTTGTAAACTCACCTCTTCTAGCCTTTCCACTCTTTTTAAGTAATTTGTACATTAAAACACTCCTTTATTTTATAAACATTGCATCTCCGAAGCTAAAAAATCTATATCGTTCTTTTACTGCTGTGTTGTAAGCATTCATTATTTTTTCTCTTCCAGCCAAAGCACTTACTAACATTATTAATGTGGATTCTGGAAGATGGAAATTAGTTATAAGCTTATCTACCACTTTATACTTATATCCTGGATATATAAATATATCTGTCCAACCTGACTGTTCCCTTACTTCTCCTTTGTCATTTCCTATAGTTTCTAAAGTTCTACAAGAAGTAGTTCCTACTGCAATTACTTTTTTTCCGCTTTTCTTTGTTTTATTTATTATATCCGCAGTTTCCTTTGACATAGTGTAATATTCTGAATGCATATTATGATCTTGTATATTTTCAACTTTAACTGGTCTAAAAGTTCCCAGTCCTACATGTAAGGTTAAAAATGCTATATTTACGCCTTTTTCTTCTATTTTCTTTAATAGCTCCTCTGTAAAATGCAATCCTGCTGTAGGTGCAGCTGCTGAACCTTGTTCTTTTGAATAAACAGTCTGATACATTTCCTTGTCTTCAAGCTTTTCTTTTATATAAGGAGGAAGAGGCATCTGTCCTAGTTTGTCTAATACTTCTTCAAATATTCCTTCATACTCAAATTTTACAATTCTGTTTCCATCTTCTTCAACACTAACTACTTCTGCCTTTAATTCTCCATCACCAAATACAAATCGTGTTCCAACCTGTGCTCTTTTTCCTGGCTTAACAAGAGTTTCCCACTTATCCTTGTCTATTCTCTTAAGTAGCAAAAACTCTATTTTTCCTCCTGTATTCTCTTTACTTCCAATAAGTCTTGCAGGAAGTACTCTGGTATCATTTAATACTAAACAATCTCCTGATTCCAAATAATCAATTATATCCTTAAATATTTTATGTTCTATTTCACCAGTATTTTTATCTAATAACATCAATCTTGCTTCATCTCTTTTTTCCAATGGGCATTGTGCTATTAACTCTTCTGGTAAATAAAAATCAAAATCTGTAACCTTCAAAATATCTACTCTCCATTTCTTATGTTCTATCCTTAAATATTGACTGCTGTTGTACTGGTTTACTCCATTTTTTACTTCTATTCAAATGCTTATATGCGCTATCTGATGCAACTCTTCCCCTAGGTGTTCTTATTATAAATCCCTTTTGAAGAAGATAAGGCTCATAAACATCTTGAATAGTATCAAGCTCTTCTCCTATAAAATACGCCAAAGTTTCTAAACCTACTGGACCACCTTTAAAATTATCTATTATGGCTGTTAATATTTTATTATCTATACTATCAAAGCCTTCTTCATCTACATCTAAAAGTTCTAAGGCAGCTTTAGTAACTTCCAAATCTACTAGTCCATTTCCTTTAACATCTGAGTAGTCCCTAACTCTTTTTAAAAGTCTGTTAGCTATTCTAGGAGTTCCTCTTGATCTACTTCCTATTTCCAGTGCTGCATTTTCTTCTATTTTCACACCAAGTATTTGGGCAGATCTTACTATAATTTCTTTTAATTCATCATTCTCATAAAACTCCATTGGACACATTACCCCAAATCTATCTCTTAGAGGAGAAGTCAAAAGACCAACCCTAGTAGTAGCTCCTATCAAAGTAAATTTAGGCAAATCCAATCTAATAGACTTAGCAGCAGCACCTTTTCCTATCACTATATCCAAAGCATAGTCTTCCATTGCTGGATAAAGTATTTCTTCTACATTTCTACTTAATCTGTGAATTTCATCTATAAATAACACATCATAATCATTGAGACTTGTAAGTATTGCAGCTAAATCACCAGCTCTTTCTATAGCAGGACCCGATGTGACCTTTAAGTTGCCTCCCATTTCCGTTGCTATTATGTTAGCCAACGTGGTTTTACCTAATCCTGGAGGACCATATAACAATACATGGTCTAAAGCTTCTTTTCTTTTCTTTGCCGCTTCTATAAAAATTTTTAATTTTTCTTTTACTTTTTTTTGTCCAATATATTCATTAATTCTTTTGGGCCTTAAACTATATTCATTTTCTGTGTCTCCAACTATATTTAAAGGTGTAACAATTCTATCTTCTTCATTCATAAAATTATCACCTTCCTAACCCATTAAAAATTTTAATGCATTTCTTATTATATTCTCTACAGAATCCTTTTTGTCTATAGTATTAATAGCTTTGTTGGCTTCTTTTTCAGAATATCCTAATGCTACAAGTGCTTCCAATGCTTCTGAACTATTCCCTGCAGTTTCATCTATTTCAATAATATCTCCTTGTGCCATATCAACATCTTCTGGTTTCACTTTATCCTTAAGCTCAAGTATAATTCTTTGCGACATTTTCTTTCCTATACCTGGTGCTCTAGTAATAAGTTTTTCATCGCCAGATAAAATTGCATACTTTAAATTATTAACGCTGCTTATAGATAAAAGTGATAATGCAGCCTTTGCACCTACACCATTTATAGACAAAAGCAAATTAAACATACTCAATTCTTCTTTTGTCAAAAAACCATAAAGACCTATAAAATCTTCCCTAACTATTTGCTGAAGATAAAGCATTGTTTCTTCATTTATTTTAGGAATTTTAGCCAGAGTACTTCCTGAAGTATATATTTTATAGCCAATGCCATTATTTTCAACTACTATGTAATCTTTATTCATTCCTGCATAGGTTCCCCGTATATACTCATACATCAAAGACGTCCTCCAATTTCTTAAATTTTAAATCAAAACTTTAGTGTAAACTTAACATATATTACTTTACCATTATACTTAATTTAATTCAAGAAACAAAGAATATTATCCACTAGAAAACGCCTTAAAGACTATTACTCATAGTCTTCAAGGCGTGCCTCTGCATCTTCCCTTGTATTACACTGGAAATACTTATCCCCTTTTGTTAAAAGTTCTATGTCTGCTTTTTTTAATCTATCAGTTTTTATGTCTGTTACATCTCTTTTTTCATCTTCTATAAACATATTTCCATCTTTATCAGTTTTATATATAGCAATAAATCCATCTTTTATACCAACTACATACTTATTTGGAGCATATCTATCAAATTCTTTCACAAACACTACTTCTGAAGATTTCATACTTTCTAAACTATATCCTTGTCCTTTGTACACTTGATTTAATTCACTTTTTTTCTTACCTGCTAAATTACCAGCACTCTCTTCTTTTTCAGTTATAACTTCACCACTTTTAATATACTTTTTCTCGAATATTACCTTTGCATTTGGCGAAAGTGAAGTGTTCATATTAGAGTCTACGGTCATAGTTTTATCTATATCCTTACCTTCATTTTGTACTTTATATTTGTCTTCCTTTAAGTTTGTACTTTTCAACTTATTTATACACAAATAATAGCTCAAACTAAAAATTGAAATAGTTAAAATTACAAGTAAAATAGTCCTTATCTTTTTTCTATTATTATTAATAAAATCCATAATATCCCTCCTACAAGATATTATGGACACATTGCAAAGGTATTATTCAGAAAACTGATTTTTTTCTTCTCTATATATTATTATTCTACTCCCCAGTTATCAAATTTATCTATTAGCCATTTATTACCTTTAAAGCTTAAGATAGCATTTGAATAGGATACATCCTGCTTGCCAAAATAATATCCTTTTAAAGAAACATATACTTTATTACCATCATACTTTTTATATGCGATTTGAGAATCTTGTACGATAAGTCTAGGTTCTAGATTGCCATATCTCATATAACATTTACCATTTACATTAGTGAATACAAAACTCACCATATACTTTATAAAATCATCTGTATAATAATTGTTTAATCCATAATTTTTATTCAAATATTCATATATAGAACTGTATTTGCTAAAATCCTCTGTTATCTTAGCGTAGCTTATTCCTGATATGTTAATATACGAACTGCCATCCACATTAATCTTTAACATATTTTTAAAAGCTTCATCTCCAGTAAACAACAAGTTTTTGATGGAATCATCAGAAATAACAACCTTATTTTCCAAAGTATATTCAACATCGTTACTTATACTTCCTGTACCACCAAGTAAAATTAATTTGCTATAATTACATTGATCTAAGTATTGTTTTTGAGATGATATATTAACCCCATCTGTTAATATTATAGGAGCATTTTTCTTTGCTGCTAAAGCACTGCCAGATAAAGCATCAGGAAAATTTTCTCCACTGGCAATAACTGCGGTATCTGAAGATAAATTAAAATATCTACACACATCTAAGGATGTTTCATATCTATTCATTCCAGCTATTCTTATTATATTATTATCATTTAAGGATGTAACAACTTCTTTTAATTGGTTAAACACATTGTTATTTATAGAACCTTCGCCACCAATAATAAATGCTTTAGATGGCTCTATATCTTTCAACATTTCCCTTGCTTGCTCAGATAATTTTGATGAATCACTCATTATAATTGGGTAACCTTTTGATGCAGCAATACTAGACACACTTAAAGCATCTGAAAATCCAAAGCCATTGACAATAACTACTGGTGTATTCTTTTTTATATTTAAGAAATTCACAATTATACGATTTGTATCAAACCTATCAATCCCACCTAATCTTTTAATATTGTCATAACCTATTGAATTGAGATAATTTTCAAATTTTGCACTTACTGATGCTTCTCCACCTAATATATAGATACTTCCATCAATTTTTAACTTACTTTTTATAAAGTTAATAGTACCTTCATTGGAACTATTGTCTTTACTTATTAGTAAAATAGGTGCATCTACATTTTTCGAAAGCATACAACCAACTAATGCATCTGGAAAATCATCTCCGCTTGCAATAATAACACTTTCTAGCTTATCGCTATTATAGTTATTAGTTATATTCATTGAAGTTTCATACCTAGTTGCTCCATCTATTCTATTTACCGTGTAGTTAGTTTTAGCATGCACTAAGCTTCCTGCAACTATAAATATAGATATCATAGTAAATAGAGTTATAACTTTTTTCACTAAACTACCCCCTTAAAATATAATAAAAAATCATAAATATCATAATATATTATATTTATAGTATTTGGGAATTAAAAAAATTACATAATAAGATTATAAAAACATAAGATATCTTGGATTATAAAATTATAGATACCAAATATATTTTATACTATATTTTTTACTCAAATAAAATAAATATGTGAATACTTTACTTACAAAAAAATTAATTATATATTTAAAATTATCCAAAAAGGAGGTACAAAATTAATTGTACCTCAAAAGGGGGGTATTACTTAGAATCATATATTTAAAACCTATATAAAAGTAAATTACTATATAGCATTATTAGTTAATAAATACTTTTACTTATTAATATTATAAAGAATTTTCAGTATATTTTAATTATTTTCATTCGACAAATAGAAACTATATAAATCATATATATTCACTACTAAATACACTTTTTTCATTAATCAAATTAATAACACAAGAACACCTTTTTATATTGGCATACACCAATATAAAAAGGTGTTCGAATCGCACATCTATAATGCAAGATCTAAAATTTAAACATATATCGTAATCCATCAATTTTAGCTTTACCAAAAATCTTCTTAGCTGTTTATTCTTCCCATCCTTCAGGAAATTCAGCATTGTGGTAAACGTCCTGAACGTCTTCGTCATCTTCTAAAGCATCAATCATTTTTTCGAACTTAACTACTGTTTCTTCATCAATTGCAGTATATGTATCTGGAATCATTTTTACTTCAGCTTCTAAGAACTCAAGTCCATTAGCTTCTAAAGCTTCTCTTACTGTTCCAAAATCTCCAGGTGTAGTTGTTACTACAAAAACTTCATCTTCTGCTGCAAAATCTTCTGCACCAGCATCTAAAGCCATCATCATTAATTCATCTTCGTCTTTGTCATCTGTTTTTTCTATAACAATCTGACCCTTTTCTTGGAACATAAAAGAAACGCATCCTGTTGAGCCCATGTTTCCACCATTTTTTGTAAATGCATGTCTTACATTAGCAGCTGTTCTATTCTTATTATCTGTCAATGCATTTACTATAACAGCAGTTCCTGCTGGACCATAACCTTCATAAACTACAGATTCGTAATTTACTCCTTCCATTTCTCCAGCACCTTTTTTTATTGCCCTTGTTATTGTATCCATAGGCATATTAGCAGCTTTTGCTTTTGCTACAACATCTCTTAACTTACTGTTAGCATCAAGATTTGATCCTCCCATTTTAGATGCAATAGCAATTTCTTTTCCTAACTTAGTAAAGATTTTACCTCTTTTGGCATCTGCTTTACCTTTTTTAGCCTGTATATTATGCCATTTTGAATGTCCTGACATATTTATTTCCCCCTAACTGGTTATATATTATTTTAAATTATTACTAAAAATCACATAATAAAGATTTTAAGTCTGATTTATAAAATACCTAAAACATTATATCATACAAAGACTTATAAATTCAAACTTAAAATATCATTTTTCTTCACTTTACAACAATAATTATACTAAATATCTTGTTCTTCAAATAATCTATTTTCTTTCTTAAAGTAGTAGCTTTCATCCCCTATTACAACTTCACACTTGCCATTAGTAACTTCTATTACAGATGATTCCACTATTTTTAATTTGGAAACATCACAATACATTATAATTTTAACCTTATCTGTATACTCTACATTTTCTATATGCCATAAATTCTGTTCAAATAAGTATTGAACTTTTCCAAGCATATCATATTCTATAAATATCTCCAATACAGATCCTTTAACCTTTTCAACTATACTACCTTCATCTACTGCCATAGCAGCAGCCTTTGAATACGCTCTTACAAGTCCTCCCTTTCCTAAAAGTATACCACCAAAATATCTAGTAACCACTATAACTACATCTGTTATTCCATTTTTCTTTATAACTTCTAAAACTGGAATTCCTCCTGTTCCCTGAGGTTCTCCATCATCACTATATCTTTGTATACCCATGTTTTCTCCAATAACATAAGCATATACATTATGTCGTGCTTCTTTCTGTTCACTTCTTATTTTATCTATAAATTTTTTTGCTTCTTCCTCTTCATATACTCTTTTTATATGGCCTATAAAAAGAGACTTTTTTTCCTCGAACTGCGTACTTATTTCATCCTTTATAGTAAAATAACCCAATCCCAATCACTCCTTAACTTGTAAATCCGCTTCTTCCAATGTTTTAAGATACTCTTCCGACACCCTTTTTATATAATCTTTTTCTGCACTTTTATAAATTTCTTTAATTTTACCTAATGCCTTTTCACTTTTAATTTTAATTAATGATTTTATGGCATACATAACTACTTGTGGATTTTCATCTTCTAATTTTCGTATTAGTATATTTTCACCCGCCTTATCACCTATCTTACCTACAGCAGAAACTGCCATTCTTCTTACATTTACATGATTATGAACAGAAGCTTTAATTAAAATATCTAATACTTTATTATCTCCTATTTCTCCAAGAATCCAAACAGCATTTTCCTTATCCTTAGTCTTCATATCTGCATAATCACATCTTATATAATCTATAATTTTACTTTTATTTTCTTCACTTAATCCTTTTAAAACTTCTATTTTATCCAACTTTCCAGATGATGATATAGTTTTAAAAAGCTCCTTCTCATTATCACTTTTAGCTAGTATTCCATATTTAATTTTACCATCTAATATGTGTTTTTGAACGGTTTCTTTGGATAAGCTTCTTATTTTGCATAAACATTCAATGGATTTACCTTCTAAAAACAAAAAGTAAGTTATATCCTCTTCTGTATATGAGTTAATTTTAGACCACTCTATATTAATCATACCTCTTTTCATGATGATACTCTCCTTTGTTATTCCAGCAATTCATTTATTATGCTTAAACCTTTTTTCATAGCTTCCTCATCTGTTTGTGAGAAACTAATTCTAAAATATTTTTTACCTTCTGAAGGACTTTTATAAAACAAAGTACCTGGGGTAATTAACACCTTTCTATCTTTAGTCTTTCTAAATAATTCAATAGAATCAACATATATAGAATCTTTTATTTTCAAATAGAAGTTAAGACCTCCCCCTGGACTTATAAAATCCACTTTATTTTCCAAGTGTGATTTTATACACTCTTCCATCAATAAATATCTATTTTTATATATGTGATTTAAATTATTCATATAATCTTTCCACAATCCCTTTTTTATATATAAATCTAAAGCTCTTTGCATAAGACTAGATGTGGATATATCTGTATTTATTTTTGAGTTTTCAATACTCTCTTTAAATTTCATAGGAGGTATCAAATATCCTATTCTTATACCCGGTAAAAATATTTTTGAAAAACTTTTTATATATATTACCCTATCATTTTTATCCAAACTTTTAAAGCTTTTATATTTTATACTATGGTCATAAATTAATTCTGCCAAGTAATCATCTTCTATAATGTAAAAGTCATAAATCTCTGCTAAATTTAAAATTTGTTGCTTTTTTTCTATACTATAGCTCATTCCTGTAGGATTTTGAAAATAACTCATAGTGTAAAAACACTTTATATTATTCTTCTTCAATATTTTTTCAAATTTATCTACATCTATGCCATCTTTTCCTATAGGAACTTCATATATATTGGCTCTTCTCCACTTAAAAACAGATAAAGCTCCACTATATGTAGGCTTTTCAACTATAACATTATCATTGGTGTTTATAAGAGCCTTAGATACTATATCTATGCCCTGTTGAGCTCCTGATACTATAAGTATATCATCACTTTTAATTTTTTTATTCCAGAAAACTTCACTTATACTTTTTCTCAATCCTTCATATCCCAGTGCTTCTTGATATATAAGTGCTTCAGCACCATCCCTATCCAATACTTCATTTAATACATCCTTAAAGGATTGTACTGGAAAAAAATCATTACTTGGGGTTTCACCAGTAAAATCTACATATTCCTTTACCATTTTTCCAGATATTTTTTTTAAAGCTTCTGAATATTCCTTTTTAAAATTTTTAGTTATATCTTTCTTTTTAGCATAAGTTCCACTTCCCATTTTCTGTACAGCATATCCTTCATTTTGAAGCCTTTTGTATGCATTTACTATTGTTACATTATTAACATTTAGAAATTCTGATAAGGACCTTATTGAAGGCAGTTTTTCTCCATCTTCAACTTTATTTATATCAATTAATCTTTTTATATGTCTTGTAATAGTTATGTATTTGGGAACTTCACCCTGCATGCTTACAAAATACTTATCCATAATGGCACTTCCTTATAATTTCATATAATTAAAAATAAACGAACTTAAATTTCTCTTTACCTAAAACTTAAGTTCGTTTATGCATTCCCTACTAATAAAATTTTATATAAAGTATACATTCTCCTTAAATAAAATTTCTCCTTTTTCACTTTTGTAATCTCTATTTTCTCTTTTTATTAAATTTTTTCTCCAAAGCTTATCTAATATTTCTTCCATATTTATGTCATAATTATAAAACAGTTTATCATTTTTTATGTTTTCAGCACTTAAGAAACTGTCTTTTTCTCGCATGTAATTTATTAATACATTGCTTAAGTTTCTTAAAGATCCATCCACATTTTTTTGTAGATAGTCTAAAATATGATTTATAGTTTCTTCCTTATTAGCTTTATTAAAGAATAACTGATCCACGCATTTCTTAAAATCATCATTTAAGTTAATAGCCATAGTAACTGCATCTTTGCTTATCATATATCCTGAAAAATTGACATAAAGTTTTGCATATTCCTCAACGCAGCGCACTGCGGCAATATATGATGTATATATACTATCATTGTGCAAATACTTTTTGCATACACCTAAGCTTTTTAACAAGTTTCCTAAATACACCATATTCCATATTTCTCTATCCAAATCAGGATAGTATCTACCATTGTCGTATTTAGTAGTAATTTGTATATCTTTAGAAAATACAAGTCTGGATGAGGCAAGTATTCTGTGTATAAATCCACCCTTCAAATCCTCTTCATATATTTGCAGAAACTTACTCTTACTCATTAATTTGATATGCACCGGAACTTCTTTTTCTTCTGTATATATATTTTCTATATCCGGATGTTTCTTGTCTAATATAACAAAAAGATCTATATCAGATTCATCCCATAAGTCACCAGTAACCATACTTCCAAATACCATAACTGCAAGTACTGAATCATTTGATTTTAATCTCTCAATTATATTATTAAACGCTTTCTGATATTGTAAAATACTCTTTTCCATTTGCTATCTGACACCCCTTCAAAAAATTAGTAAAATCAAAAAAGTTAATTAAATGAGAATTTAATAAAAATTTAATTTTTTTCTTATTATATAATAAATTTCAGTATAATTACAATACCAGAAAACGTTTCTGAATAATTTCTTTCAGTATTTATAGATTAATTTTAGAAATTTTTATTCTTTTTATACTATTGCATTCTGTACATTTAAATAAATGCACACAATAATTAATTGCATCATTTATGTCCAATTGGCATGCATAAGAATCTGTATAATCTTGTACTCTTCCCATATCCTTCATAGTACCCTTACATTTTTCACATGGTAAATTTATTACACTTAATCCATTACATATAGGACATACCTTCTCCAATAGCTTTCACTCTCCATTTAATATATTTTTATTTAAATCATATATTTTTCACATCTATTATAAACTTCATCATCTGTTAAAGCACAGATATACGTTCCATCTTCTCTATATTCTTCATTCTTTACCTTTGAATTTCTATGCAAAAATGCTACCATAGATTGGTCTGTGTAAGGTATAAGATATTCTGTCTCTTTTAAAGTATATGGCAAAAGCTTACTTACTTCCTGAAGCAATAAATCCAAATTATGCTCTTGCTTTGCAGAAATACATACAATTTCTATTTTGCCATATTTCTCTTTGATTTCTTCTATTTTCTCTTTAGGTGCTTTATCAATCTTATTTAGCACTAACATCATAGGCTTGTTATTTACTCCTAGTTGCTCAAGGACGTTATTTACTGCATCTATTTGTTCTTCTACATAATCTGAAGATATGTCTACTACATGTAAAAGCAAGTCAGAATAAATAACCTCTTCAAGTGTAGATTTAAAAGCTTCTACCAAATCATGAGGAAGCTTTCTGATAAACCCAACTGTATCTGTTACAGTAATTATTCTACTATCTGAAAGTTCTATAGCTCTTGTAGTTATATCTAATGTTGCAAAAAGCATATCAGCTTCAAAAACCTTTTCTTTACGAATAGCCTCCTTAGGCATGGCAATCTCACACAGCTTGTTTCTTAAAGTAGATTTTCCTGCATTTGTGTATCCAACCAAAGAAACCTTTGGTAGTTCATTTCTTCTTTCTCTTTGTGTTTCCCTTACTTGCTTTATTTTCTTTAATTCCTTAATCAAATCATAAATTTTTTCTCTTATATGTCTTTTATCTGTCTCAAGCTTTTTCTCTCCTGGACCTTTAGTTCCTATACCGCCACCTGTTCTAGAAAGCACTGTTCCAAGACCAGATAACCTTGGTAATCTATACTTCAATTGTGCAAGTTCTACTTGTATTTTTGATTCCCTACTTCTTGCTCTAGTTGCAAAAATTTCAAGTATCAATGTTGTTCTATCTATGACCTTTGCTCCTATATTTTCTTCTAAATTTCTTACTTGGGAAGCTGAAAGTTCATCATCAAAAATGATAACATTAGCAGAATATCCCTGCCTTAAAAGTGCTATTTCATCAACCTTTCCTTTACCTACATAAAAGGCACTATCAATTATGCTTCTTTTTTGTAGAACTTTATGCACAACTTTTACATTACATGCTTTAGCAAGTTCTTCAAGTTCATCTATACTTTCTTCACTTTCCACTCCAACCAAAATGGCTCTTTCACTATCATCATCAATTATATTTTCATCTTTTATTATATCTTCAATATATTTTATTCTATCTAATATATTAAACTTAATCCCAGCATCTATGCTAAGAGGCTTTGTTGATTCTGCTACAAATAAATCATTTTCTATACCACAAAATCCTAAAGTCATATCTGTATATCTACTATCTTCAACTCCAATAGCAGCAATACAATCCAATTTAAGCTTTATAAGAGCAGATACATCTATGGCTGAAAGTCTTGAATTACCATTGGGATGGGTGTGTATTATTCTAACCTGTGATAACTTTCTTTCTTTTATATCTATTTCAGGAATTTCTACAGTACTGCTATCACCTATAGCTACACTTATAACTGTTCCTTTTCTGTTTATCCCTACACTAACTTCTCTATTAAGATATGTTGTAACATCACATAATAACTCTATTAATTCTTCAGTGCAAATGCTATCCTTAGGCATTTTCATTTCATAAACTTTTTCTAATCTTGCTAATATAGAACTTTTAATACCTTCTATATTTCCATATACCATCTTCATCACTCCATAATCTTATTATTTCTATAAATTATAAACTTATCCCTGCTTATCATTTATATATAATTACAATCCTTTTACTTAATTTAAGTAATTTTCTAACAATATAAGTGTATACTTGACAACTTTTATATAATTTTATACTATAAAATCAACGTTGTAAATATGTATAAAGTTGGAGGATCATAATGGAAGACAAAGTAAAAAAAATACTAATCAGTAAAGAAAAGATAGCTGATAGGATACATGAATTAGGTAAAGATATAACTAAAGAATATAAAGATAAAAATCTTTATGTTTTATCACTTTTAAGAGGAAGTTTTATATTCGCTGCAGATATAGTAAGAGAAATAGATCTTCCTACAAAAATAGGCTTTATGACAACTTCAAGTTATGGCCATTCTGAAGTTTCTTCTGGATGTGTAAAAGTTGTAAATGACATCCAAGATGATATTAAAGGCTGCGATGTCCTTATTGTAGATGATATAATAGATACAGGTATAACAATGGACTTCGTAATAGGTCATATAAAAGCTTTAGGTGCTGCCAGTGTTAAATGCTGTGTTCTTTTAGATAAACCTGAAAGAAGAAAATTAGAATTAAAGCCTGACTTTTGCTGTTTTGAAATTCCTGATGTATTTGTAGCTGGTTATGGACTAAACTATGGAGACTATTATAGAAATATTCCATATGTATTCAATTGGGAATAAAGATTTCATAATTTAAGATTTCAATTTTCTTTTTTAATTAAGAGTTAAGAATTAATAAATCAAATTATTTATTTTTAATAATTTTAAAGATAATGAACAAAAATTCGCTAACGTGAATTTTATTTTTATTTTATCATAAATGAAAGTTTTCTTAACTCTTAACTAAATAATTAAGAAAGTTATGTTTATATCATATCCATTCACTTTTTATAGATTTAAAACTTACACTATCTAATCACAAATTTGTAATAGTACCTAGAATCTCGTAAACTATTATTATCTCCGGGGTAGGTACTTCTTTTTTAACACATCTGCTTTTATCATAAAAATATCACCAACGTTATCCTTTCACATATTAATATATTTGTGTTATCAATTTGTTAACAATATATTGATATAATATCTAGTATAATTATTAAAAAAAGTATAATATATAACTTGCATAGTTTTATTTTTAGAATTAAACGTTTTTTAATATCTATATTTTAAAATTATATTCTACATTATATGAAAAATTTATTTGCTTTAAAAATTTATATTGCTATAATCATTTTTAAAGCGATTATTGGATTTTTTTTCTAAATTAAAGTTATATTTCATTAATATTTTAATTTATGTTATAATAATTTAAAATTATTAATTTCAAAACTAAGAATTAAGGAGGACAATTATGAGCAAAAGGCGGAAAAAAGCTGTTTCGAAAAAACCCCATTCGAAAAATGCTTTTAAGACTACGCTGATTACTATATTAAGTTTATTTATATTAGCATCTGTTGCCTGTTTTGGAGTAGTTTTAGCTATAATACAAAATGCTCCTCCATTAGATGTAAAGCAAATTTTAACTTTAAATGAGCCATCTATTTTATATGACAACAAAAATCAGTTCATGGATGTAGTTGTAACAAATGAACAAAGAACTGTTATAAAAAATAAAGACATACCTCAAAATTTGAAAAATGCCTTTGTAAGTATAGAAGATGAAAGATTCTATAAACATGGTGGTATAGATTTAAAAAGAATAGCAGGGGTAGCACTTATAGATGTAAAAAATAAAATTAAAAGGCAACCTGGAGTACAAGGAGCTTCTACTATAACTCAGCAATTACTTAAAAACACTCTTTTATCCTCTGAAGTAACCTTTAAGAGGAAAGTTCAAGAGATGTATTTATCAGTACAACTTGAAAAAGAATTAAGTAAAGATCAAATACTTGAAGCCTATATGAACACAATATATTTAGGTGGAAGAGCATATGGCGTAGAAGCAGCTTCCGAACAATATTTTAATAAAAAGTCAAAGGATTTAAGTTTAGTTGAATGTGCTTTTATTGCAGGAATGCCGCAAAGTCCTTCTGTATATTACCCTTTTTCTACTTCTGCGAAAAAAAACCCTTCAGTTTACTTAAATAGAACTGGAACTGTATTAAAAAAAATGTATGAAAACGGATATATAAATGAAGAACAATATAATGCTGCTATAAATGATTTAAACAATAAAAAGCTTGCTTTCCAACCTCAAACTCAAATTAGCAATAAACTTAATTTTGAGTGGTACACTCTTCCAGCCATAGATCAAATTAAAAAAGATTTAAAAAAGCAGTATCATTATACTGATACTGAAGTTCAACATCTTCTTATGTATGGTGGATTAAAAATATATACCTCAATGGATAGAGATATACAAGCAAATACTGTAAGTGCTATAAATTCAGACAGCATAATTGGTGCTTCTTCAGATAAAAATGGTATAACACAACCTCAAGCTGCAGCAGTAGTTATGGATTATCATTCTGGAGAAGTAAAAGCAATTGTTGGAGGAAGAGGTGATCAACCTCCTAGATCCTTTAATAGGGCTGCTTCTGATAACTATTTAAGACCTTCTGGATCCAGTATAAAACCTTTAACAGTATATTCTCCTAGTATTGATTCAAAGCAGAGCACAGCAGCTACTGTTATAGATGACTCTGCATTATCAAATGATCTTGCTCAAAAGTATGGTTCTAATGGAACTCCTTACTACCCACAAGATGAGGATCAATCGTTTATGGGTAATATGACTATAAGAACTGCAATAGCTAAATCAAGAAACTTGGTAGCTGTAAAGCTAGAGGACTTAATTGGTCTAAAAACAGGTATTGAATATGCTGAAAAATTTGGTTTAACATTAGATGCTCATGATAAGTCAAGTATAGCTGCTTTGTCTTTAGGAGAATTACATCATGGTACCAATCCATTAACTATGTCTGCAGCTTATGGCGTTTTTGGAAACAATGGTAATTATACCGCTCCAAAGCTTTATACTAAGGTTTTGGATAGGAATGGTAAATCAATTTTAGAAAATAAAACTTCAACAAGAAAAGTGCTTTCACCCGAAAGTGCATATGTAATGTATGACTTATTAAAGGGACCAGTAAGTCCTGGAGGAACAGGTACAAGTGCTAGTTTCGGAAGCATGCCTGTAAGGGGTAAAACTGGTACTTCTGGAGATAATAAAAACTTTTGGTTCTGTGGCCTTACTCCTTACTATTCAGCTGCAGTATGGATAGGCAATGATGATGCCTCTGTTTGTGAGAATGGTTCAAGTAACAAAGCTGCTGCTATATGGAGTGCTATAATGCAGCCAATACATGAAAATCTATCTACAACTGATATACAAATGCCATCTGGAGTTACTACCGCAAACATTTGTGAAGATTCAGGTAAATTAGCTACATCTTCATGTTATGGTGATCCTACAGGAAATAAAACTTATAATGAGTTCTTTATACAAGGTACAGAGCCTTCACAGTACTGTAATTATTCACACTCTGGTTTTAGAAACAATCCTTTTTTCAACCGTGATGATAGTAAAGATAAAAACAATACTAATAATAAGTCTGCCGATACCAATAAAAATAATAACAGTAATACTAATGATAATACTAACACTAACAACATTAATAATGGTACTCAAACTAATAATGAAAATACTAATACACCTAATACCAACACAGACACCAATAACAATGGACATAATGTTATAAATCCTAAAAAACCTACTATAATAAATTAAAAGCGAGTAATTCGCTTTTAATTTTTTTAAACGAAACTTTCTTCCTTCCGTTCTTCTTATGAGCAAGCAATCATTTCAAAATATCAAATTTTCAGTGCCTATTTAAATAAAAAATAGGATACAAATTGTATCCTATCCGCTTAAATTTTCCCTCATTACTTTCAGAACTTTTTTTTCAATTCTTGAAACTTGTACCTGACTTATTCCAAGCATTTTTGCTACTTGTATTTGAGTTTTATCCTTAAAATATCTAAGCATAATAATCTGTCTTGATTTCACATCTAAATTTTTCAAGGCTTCCTTCAGTGCTATTCTGTCCACTATTTCACTATCTCTATCACTACTTTCACTTAATTTGTCAATAAGTAGAACAGGTGCACCGTCATCTTGATGTATAGTATCATATAAATATTGAAGACTATTAGAGGATTCCATAGCAAATATAATGTCTTCTACACCTATCCCTGAATACTCAGATAACTCTTCAATAGTTGGCTCTCTACTAAGCTGTTTTGTTAAAGCTTCCTTTGCATAATGAAGTTTTTTCGCAGTGTTTTTCACACTTCTACTTACCTTTATCATACCATCATCTCTTAAGAATCTTTTTATTTCTCCTAAAATCATAGGTACTGCATAAGTAGAAAATTTTACGTTATATTTCTCATCAAAGTTATTAACAGCTTTAACCAAACCCATGCATCCTATTTGGAATATATCTTCATATTCATATCCCCTATTTAGAAACTTTTTACTAATAGCAGAAACTAAAGGCAAGTTAACTTCTATTAACTTATTTAATGCATCTTTATTTCCATTTTTAGCATACTTTATGAGTTCCAGATTGTTCTCATAATTATAATTTGCTTTTTTTAATGCTTCTTCACCCATATTATTCACCTAACTTAAAGATTTAAAAACTTTCTTCATTATTAATCTTGTCCCTTTATTTTTCTCAGAATGCACTTCTAAGCTATCCATAAATGTTTCCATTACTGTAAAACCCATACCAGACCTCTCTAAATCCGGTCTTGATGTATACAATGGCTGCATAGCAAGCTCTATATTTTCTATACCTGCTCCTTCATCCTCAACTATTACTGTAAATTCTTTGTCCTTAATATACGCCTCAATTTTTACTATACCTTCTCCTTTTTCATAACCATGAATAATAGAATTAGTTACTGCTTCTGATATTGAAGTTTTTACATCTGCTATCTCTTCTATGGTAGGATCAAGCTGTGATGCAAAAGCTGCTACTGCGACTCTTGCAAAACTTTCATTTTCTGATTTACTTACAAATTCTATTTTCATCATGTTATCATACATTTTTTAATCCCCCCGTTATATATTTTCAACTGCTTCTTCAATATTTTTGTAAAACTTAATTATTTTAAATATTCCAGATAACTCAAATACCCTTTTTACTGATCCATCAGCTTTTGTAATACATATATTTCCTTTCTTAGCCATCAATTTTTTATATCTGCCTATAACTACACCAATTCCTGAGCTGTCCATAAAATTAACATCTGAAAAATCCATTACTAACTTTCCAATATTATCTCTGTCTAGTCTATCGTCTATTTTATTTCTTACTTCCTCTGCACTATGATGATCCAATTCTCCAGACATATGAACTATAAGTTTATCATCCTTACTTTCAAATTCCAAATACATATTATCTTCGCTCTACTAAGATTAATTTAAATAATATCTACTTGCCAAAGTAATCTTAGCGTTAAAGGCTTTCCTTTAACTTTAATTTACCATACTGCTTTTATGGCAATTTACAGTATGACTGCAAATTGTATTTTAGAACAAATTTACAGTATATGCATACTTGCATAGTCTGAGCAAGACATTCTTACCCCCCTTCTCTTTCTTAATTTTCTTTGGAATAACTTTAAAAATTATATCACACACCTAATTAATATTCTCTACTTGGAATTATTTTCCTCCTAGTTTTCTTATATTTTTATTATTTATTTTTACCACATTATACATTTTTATACATATCAATTGTCATTTTACAGAATCACTGTTATAATATTATTTGCTGGATTTGCAAATGATATTTTAAATTTGGAGGTATGTATTATGGATATGTGGTTAAAAGAAGGTCAAATAGAAAATGCAGCTATGACCTACAAAATAAAGGAAACCCTTGTTAGAAAAAAAACTGAATACCAGGATTTAGCTATAGTTGATACATATAGTTTTGGAAGAATGCTTTTGCTAGATGGTATAGTTCAAACTACTATAAAAGATGAATATGTATATCATGAAATGATTGCTCACATTCCTCTATTTACTCATCCAAATCCTAAAAAGGTACTTGTAGTTGGTGGAGGAGATGGGGGTGCTATAAGAGAAGTTTTAAAACACCCTTCAGTAGAAAAAGCTGTTCTATGTGAAATAGATAAAGAAGTTATTAATGAATGTAAAAGATTTCTTCCTGAAATAAGTTGTGCATTAGATGATGCAAGATGTGAAATCTTTGTAGGTGATGGAATCAAATATGTTCATGAGCATAAAAATGAATTTGATGTAATAATAGTGGATTCTACTGATCCATTTGGTGCTGCTGAAGGATTATTTGGGGGAAGCTTTTACAAAGAAATATATGATTGCTTAACTGAGGATGGTATATTTATAGCTCAAACTGAAACACCTTTTTACTTACCTGAAGTAGTACAACGTGTTTATAACGATGCAAATGCCGTATTTCCTATAACTAAATTATTTATGGCAGGTATACCTACTTATCCAAGTGGATTTTGGAGCTTTACTGTAGGTTCTAAAAAGCATGACCCAGAAACCGTTGATTTATCAAATTCTATAGATATAGATACAAAATACTATACTAAAAAACTTCACAAAGCTTGCTTTGTATTACCAAAATTCGTTGAAGACTTAACAAAATAAATAATTATACAACACAAGAATGCAGTGAAAGTTTGAATTTTAACTTTTACTCCGTGATATATGATAAGAGTGCTATCACGGCTAAATGTTTTAATTATTCTAAAGCTCGAAGTTTTTGAAAGTCTAAGAACTTTGTCAAACTCGGTTCCCTCAAACAGAACTAAAGTTCTAAGACTTTCAAAAACTTCGAGCTAAGAATAATACTAAAACAATTTAGCTAATGTGATGGCACTCTTATCACATATCACTGCATAAAAGTTAAAATTCAAACTAGTAACTTCAAGTGTACACATATAATTAAATTGTTATAAGTTATTTTAGTAATTGAAAATTATATTTATCAATACCTTATAACGCTTAAAAATTAAGGCAAATAATAAGTATTATAAAAGCCATGCTTTTTTATTGAGATCTATATTCTAATGTATTACAAGTAATTTTTCATATTAAAATTACAATAGTTACTCCACCTAAAAAGTTATATCACAATGTATTTAAATTTCAAAGTTGAATATTGAAACATATGCCATTTGAAAATTCTTTTCTTTCACTAATCACCGTTAATTTCTACATTATTTCAAATAATGTAAAAACTGAAAACATGGAATAATAATTTAACTATTTTTGCATGTATACATTTACATTTATTCACTTTAACAATTCATAAAAATCACAGCTTTTACTTTTAATCTATATATTGCAATGAATATTCATCTGTGATAAAATAGTTACCAACACTCATTTAGTCTGAAAAATGAATTTAGAAAAACAAAATTATTCAATTGTGTGTACTACCTATACACTAATATTACAAGGGGGCATTTATTTACTATGAATAAGAATAATTTTCCAGAAAAACAAGGATTATATGATGCTGCTATGGAAAAAGATAGCTGCGGTGTTGGCTTTATAACACATATAAAAGGCATCAAATCACATTCTATACTTAAACAAGGTCTTCAAATACTAAAGAACCTAAAGCATAGAGGCGCCGTTGGGGCCGACGCCAATACTGGGGACGGTTCAGGTATTACTATTCAAATACCTCACGAATTTTTTAAAGAAGAGGTTAAAAAATCTAAAATTCAACTTCCTACATCAGAAGATTATGCTGTTGGAATGATTTTCTTACCTAGAGAACCAAATGTAAGGCTTTTTTGTCAAGGAATTTTTGAAAAAGTATTAAGAACTGAAAATCAAAAATTATTAGGATGGAGAGAGGTTCCTATAAATGAAGATGCTTGTGGAGAATCTGCCAAAGCTACTAGACCTGTCATTATGCAGGTATTTATAGATAGAAATAATCAACCTGAGAAAGTGTTTCGACAACAACTTTTAATAATAAGGAAACAAGTACAAAATTTAATTGACAATTCTAAAAGAGCAAATGTAGAAAGCTTTTATATTTGCAGTTTATCACATAGAACAATAGTATATAAAGGATTAATCTTAGGCTATAGATTAGAAGATTTTTATTTAGATTTACAAAATAGCAATGTAAAAACTGCAATTGCCATAGTACATGAAAGATATAGTACTAATACTTTTCCATCATGGCAACTTGCACAACCTTTTAGGTATATAGCTCATAATGGTGAAATCAATACTATACGTGGAAATATTAATAAGATGAATGCTAGAGAAGGAGTTATGTACTCTAAAAGCTTTGGTGAGAATTTCAAAAAAACTTTACCTGTTATTGAACCTGGTGGAAGTGATTCTGCATCTCTGGACAATGCTTTAGAATTATTTATTGAAAATGGATATTCTTTAGAGTATTCACTTATGATGCTTATTCCTGAAGCATGGCAAAAAGACTTTTCAATGGATGAAGATAAGAGATCTTTTTATGAATATCATGCTAGATTAATGGAACCTTGGGATGGTCCTGCAACTATTGCTTTTACTGATGGCATCAAATTAGGTGTAATACTAGATAGAAATGGATTGAGACCAGCTCGTTATATAATAACAACGGATGACTTAGTTATTATGTCATCTGAAACTGGTGTAGTAGATATTAATTATGGCTCTGTAAAAGAAAAAGGTCTCGTAGAGCCAGGTAAAATATTTTTAATTGATACGTCTAAGAAAAAAATTATTTCTGATGAAGAAATTAAACAGTCAGCATATAAATCAAAACCTTTTACTGAATGGATTAAACGCAACAAACTAACACTTGATGATATAAAACAAAATTGTGAAGCTAAATCCATAAGAACAGAAACTCTATTATTAAAGCAAAAGGTATTTGGCTATACTGAAGAAGAGTTAAGAAAAGTAATCACTTGTATGATTGATAATGGCAAAGAGCCTATTGGATCCATGGGAATGGACATTCCTCTTGCTGTATTGTCTAATAGACCACAGCTTATATTTAATTACTTTAAACAAGCCTTTGCTCAAGTTACTAATCCACCTATAGATCCTATAAGAGAATCTATGGTAATGTCTTTAACTCAATATATTGGAACACACGGAAGAATTGTTGACGAAGTTGAAACAGAAACAGATAAAAAGTATATTGAACTTAAACATCCTATACTTTCTAATAGTCAACTTGAAGATATTAAACATCTTGATGATGACGACTTAAAAGCAATTACACTTCCAATTATCTTTGAAACAGACCGTAAAGATGGCTTAGAAGAAGCTCTTAATTATCTATGTAAGCGTGCTGAAGAAAGTATTTTAAAAGGCTATAACATTTTAATATTAAGTGACAGAAATATTAATTTATACTATGCTCCAATTCCAAGTTTATTAGCTCTAAGTGCTGTTAATGCTTATCTTATAGAAAAGAAATTAAGAACTTCAGCTGACTTAATAGTTGAAGCTGGAGATGCTCGAGATGTAATGCATATGGCTCTTCTAATAGGTTATGGAGCAAAAGCTATTAATCCTTACATGGTATATTACACTATTTCTAACATGATAGAAAACAAAAAATATATAAAAAATATAGGCAGCATAGAAGAAGGTTTTAAAAACTACTGCAATGCAATTTCTTCAGGTTTATTAAAAATTATTTCAAGAGTAGGTATTTCTACATTGCAAAGTTATAATGGTGCTCAAATATTCCAATGCATAGGATTAAGTGAAAATGTAATAAATAAGTATTTTCCTCATACTCCTACAAGAATTTCAGGCATTGAATTAGAGGATATTTCAAATGATGTTATACAAAGACACTCTTCTCCATACGAAAATGACTCCGATTTAGAGAAAAAGACACATCATATTTTAAATCCTATAGTGGTAAAAAAGCTCAGAAAATTATCTGAAAATAAAGATTATACTCTCTATAAGGATTATTGTGAAGATGTAAATGAAAAAATAGATGAAGCAATGACTATAAGAGGATTGCTAAAATTTAAAAACAGAAAAAGTATACCTTTAGAAGAGGTAGAATCTGTAGAAAATATTCTAAAACATTTTACAGTCTCTGGTATGTCTTTTGGTTCTTTAAGCAAAGAGGCTCATGAAACTATAGCTATTGCTATGAATAAAATTGGGGCTACTAGCAACTCAGGAGAAGGTGGAGAAAATTCTGATAGATACAAATTAAGATCTAATGGTGATGATGCTAAGAGTGCAGTAAAACAGGTTGCTTCAGCAAGGTTTGGAGTGACTACCAACTACCTTGTAAATTGCAGTGAACTTCAAATTAAAATGGCACAAGGTGCAAAACCTGGTGAAGGAGGCCATTTACCTGGAAGTAAAGTAACAGATGAAATTGCTAGAGTTCGTCACTCTATTCCGGGTATAGATTTAATATCTCCTCCACCTCATCATGATATATACTCTATAGAAGATTTAGCCCAATTAATATTTGATTTAAAAAATGTAAATCCAACTGCACGAATTGGGGTAAAATTGGTATCTGAAATTGGTATTGGAACTGTTGCTGCTGGAGTAGCTAAAGGACATGCTGACGTAATTATGGTCAGTGGTCATGATGGTGGTACAGGTGCTTCTCCTATAAGTTCTATGAAATATGTAGGACTTCCATGGGAATTAGGTCTTGCAGAAGTTCAACAAACTTTATTGTTAAATAATTTAAGAAGTAGAGTTACTGTTCAAGTAGATGGAAAATTAAAATCAGGTCGTGATGTTGTTATTGCTGCCTTACTTGGAGCAGAAGAGTATGGTTTTGCTACAACTGCTCTTATATCTCTTGGATGTATAATGTGCAAACAGTGTAATTTAAATAGATGTCCTGCTGGAATTGCTACTCAAGATCCTGAACTTCGTAAAAAATTTAAGGGTACTCCTGAACATTTAATTAACTATTTGACTTTTATTGCACAAGAGGCAAGAGAATTAATGGCTAAATTAGGCTTTAAATCACTAAGTGAAATGATTGGAAGAGTAGATGTTCTTGATGTAGAAAAACAACTTGAAGGCAAACTAAAAAATTTAGATTTAACTCAAATATTATATAAACCTGAACTTCCATCAAGCATTATAGGAAAACATGTAATTGCTCAGGATCATAAAATAAAACAGGTACTAGACAAAAAGTTAATTGAAATGTCAAAACCAGCTTTAGAAAATGGTATTAAGATTGTGCATGCTTTCAATATTAAAAACACAGATAGAACTGTTGGAGCTATGCTAAGTGGAGAAATTGCAAGAAAATATGGCAATAAAGGCCTACCTGATAACACCATTGTAATTAATTTGCAAGGTTCTGCAGGCCAAAGCTTTGGTGCCTTTCTTGTTAAAGGTGTCACTTTAATTCTCAATGGAGATGCCAATGATTACGTTGGAAAAGGTCTCTCTGGTGGAAAAATTGTATTAATTCCTCATGCAAATTCTTCTTTTGATCCTAAGGAAAATGCTATTGCAGGTAATACCATACTTTATGGAGCAACCTCTGGTAAAGCATTTATTCATGGAAAAGTAGGTCAAAGATTTTGTGTGAGAAATAGTGGAGCTGAAGCTGTAGTAGAAGGTATTGGTAATCATGGATGTGAGTATATGACTGGTGGAACTGTAGTTATTCTAGGACCTACAGGAAGAAACTTTGGAGCTGGAATGAGTGGAGGAATAGCCTACGTTTTAGATGAGAAAGGCGACTTTATAGACAAATGTAATGGAAAAACCGTAGAAGCAACACCACTTAATGGCTCTAGAGATATAGATAAGTTAAAGGATCTTATAAATGAGCATTATCAATTTACTAATAGCCAAAAAGCTAAAGATATCCTTGAAAATTTTGAAGCTTATTTAAAGAAATTTTTAAAGGTAACATCCCCTAATTATGAAAAGCAATTAAATTTAAAAGAACTTGTTAAAGTACACAATAATAGTTATCCTTCATTTTAATAAAATGTTTTATATGATATCCAAAAAATTAGAACAGCAAAGGCTGTTCTAATTTTTTTATAACTATTACTATATTATAAATCATGTAACTTTCATCTTATTTAATGCAAAACTTTGCTATTTCCTACATAAGCTTCATTCCAAGAATCCTGAAATACATACTCTCCAGCACTTTTTGCAGCATAATGACTTTTTTCTTGCTCTATTTCTCCTACAGGTGTAATTCCAACAATTCTATATTTTTCAGGTATACTTAGTGCACGTCTTACCATATCTTCATCTAAGGCTGCTATCCAGCAAGTTCCATAGCCTTCCTCAGTAGCTGCAAGAATAAAATGTTCCATAGCAATGGCTCCATCTACTAGATAATATTGCTTTCCATCCACTTCACCTGACTTATCAGGATCAGCTACTACTACTGCTGCTATTGGTGCTTCTTTAATAGCTTTTCCAGCTTCATCAGTTTCATTTCTTACAGCATTAGCTATAATGTCCTTTTTATCCTTATCTTCTACAATAATAAATTTATAGCATGAAGAATTCTTCCACGAAGGAGACATCATTGCTGCATTAATCATTCTATCTATTTTATCTCTGTCTATATTAGTATTTTTAAATTCTTTTATACTAGTTCTATTTTTTATAACATCATAAAATTGCATAAACTCCACACTCCTTTAAATGTAGTTTGTGTAAATAACATATACATTATTCATAGGTTATTACTTACATTTAGTGGATTGCTTCATCTGCTAATGTATGCTAACTATTTGCTTTTATGTTTAATAACTTCCAATAAAAATTTAGGTATTGAACCAAGCCTTTTAACTCTAAAAGGTTCCTTAGCTACCCTATATAACCATTCTAATCCTAACTTTATCATCCAGTTAGGTGCTCTTTTTACTTTACCTGCAAATACATCAAAGCTTCCACCAACACCCATAAAAACCTTACAAGGCAATTCCTTCATATTTTTTATAATGAATACATCTTGTCTTGGTGATCCCATAGCTATAAATAATGCATATGGCTTTTTAGTTTTAATATCATCTATTAAATCACTACAATTATTTAAATCAAAATATCCATTATGACTACCACTTATATTTAGTTTAGTGTACTTACTTTGAAGTTTTTCCACACATGCATCCAATATTTCTTGTTTAGCACCAATTAAATATATACTTTCACCTTCTCTTTCACATTTTTTTACTATTTCCTCCATAAGCTCTATGCCTGCAATTTTTTCCTTTACAGGATTTTTAACAACTTTAGAAGCCATTACAGTTCCAACACCATCTGGAATTATTATAGAATTATCCCCAGTAAAATTATTGAACAATAGAGGATTATTAAGTCCATTATATAAAACCTCTGGATTTCCTGATATTATATTTACCTTATTAAATTTTTCTATGTAATTCATAAGTTCTTTTAGATTTCCATTAAAAACATTATATTCTAATATTCTAGTAAACATACTATTCCTCCAAATCATCTATCTTCATAACCTAAATCCACAGAAACTCAAGGAAAATTTAACATAAAATTATTCCTTGAGTTTCTATAAATTATAAAACAAAATATTTAAGTTGCAATGCCTTAAAAAGCTCCTTCTTTTTTGAATACTGAAAATACAGTTCCAAATAATATCTTTATATCCGTCCACACTGAGAATCGTTTTATATAAGTTAGATCATAAAAAATTGTTTTTCCTAATTCAATTTCTCCTCTTCCACTTATTTGTGCTAAACCAGTTATACCTTGTTGTACTAGCAATCTTTGTCTGTATTCTTCTGGATAAAGCTTAACTACATCTGGTATTTCTGGTCTAGGTCCAACTAAACTCATATTACCTATGAATACATTAAACAATTGCGGAATTTCATCTAAGCTTGTTTTTCTTAAGAAAGCCCCTGACTTCGTAATTCTGTTATCAGTTTTACTTTGAAAAACAAAGTTTTCTAGATTACCTGGATCTATGTCTAATTCTCTTTTCTTCTCTGCATTTACAACCATAGTTCTAAACTTATATATGGTAAAATCTTTTCCATCTTTTCCTACTCTAACTTGTTTAAAAACAGCTGGTCCTTTTGAATCCATTTTAATCCATACAGCTAGTATTATAAATACTGGTGATAATATAAGTATTCCTATAGCAGATAATATTATATCGCTCAATCTCTTCACGAAAAAATGTAATTTCTTTGATTTTATATCTTTTTCTAAATCTATCTTTATACTTTCAATCTGCATGATAACCTCCTACAATTATTCATCTACAAGTATATAATATATCAGATATAACATGCATTTACAATATAATTATAACTAATTTTTCACAATTTAGACATATTGCGAAGCAAATATAATGCTCCGCAATATGTTTATATTATCTTGCTAGATCAGTTTTAGTTTTATCAGATATTGAGGAAGTTCCCCCAATTAATATTTCATTAACATACTTATTTGAATCTATAAATCTCTTTTGCTCATTATTATTATCACCCAAAAGAAGCAGTGGTGCATTAAGCTTTGCTGCAAGAACACTTGCTGAAAGTGCATCTGAAAAATTTTCTCCAGAAGCTAAAGTAATATTCTCTCCATTGATGTTAAAATATTTTGCTATGTTTATAGATGTAGTATATCTATCCTGTCCCCATATTCTAATAATATCATCTTCGGACAATCCACATACTCTTTTCACTTTATCCTTTACGTTATCTGATATTATTGTATCTCCTCCTATTATATAAACCTTAGAAGGCTTTACCTTTTTTAAAGTTTCTTGTGCTTCTGAAGGCAATTCATATACATCAGACAATATAACTGGATATCCTTTTAATGCTGCTACTGAAGATGCACTTAAGCCATCTGCAAATTCATTTCCTGATGTAATTATTATAGGTGTACCTTCTGGTGCATTTATAGCATCATTAATTGCTTTTGTAGCTCCAAATTTTTCTCCATCATTTAGCATTTTTATATTATTATATCCTAAACTTTTTAAGCTTATAATAATACTTTCATTGGCACCCATTTCATTGCCTAATACATACACATTACCACTTTTATCTAAATGATTTTGTATATACTTAATTGCAGCATCATTTTCCAAATCAGTTTTACCAGATAAAAGTATTGGTGCATTTAATTTTTTAGCTAATACACTTCCACTTAAAGCATTTGTAAAATCATCTCCTGAAGTTATAACAACATCATTTGATTTTCCATTATTAAATTCTTCAGCTATACTAGCTGCTGTAGCAAATCTATCTGTTCCACCTATTCTTTTACTTGTGTACTGTTTAACAGTAATAGGCTGCCAATTTTTTATAGCCTCATTTGCCTCATCAGGTTCACTTATAAACTTTCCTGAATCTTCTTGACCATAAGTTTTCCACTGATTATAGCTTATAGCCTCATTATACTGGTTAAGTTGATAATATTTGCTGACTACATTTCCATCTGCTTTATAATAAGTATTATAATTAAAAGAGTTGTCAAATGACTTTTCATCTGCTAATTCTATATTATAGTTACAATATGGTGTTAAAAATAAATTTTCTTTAAACCAATTTTTATTAGAATTTTCTAATAGATATACATCACAGCCTTTATTCCCATAAAATACATTATTGCTTATGGTATTATTTACAGCATTTGATCCTATTGCTAGTCCAAATGCATGATTATTGTACAATTTATTATTATTAATTATACAATTACTTCCTCCATTAGGTTCTCCATACATTTGTATAGCAGCACCTGCATTATCATGTATATTGTTTCCTTCAAATGTCCAATAAGTTGAACCATAACCTATGTAAATTCCATGATCTTTTGGTTTATCTACTTTTAATCCTACATTATATATCTCGCAATTTTTAACCGTACAATAACTAGAATCCTGACCATCTATACCAGATGTTCCATAAGGTCTATAAACTGGATAATCAATATTTCCTATGTTTAAATCCTCCATATCTATATAACTTGATTTGTCTGTTATATAAATACCTGCTCCTGTAAATTGACTAATTTTTATACCTTGTATCTTCCAATAAGAACTCTCCCTGAAAGTAAAAGCATCTGGAGCATTCATACCATTTATATTAAGTTTATAATCTCCTACCACACTGACTGATTCTCCTGGATAATTTTTAATTGTGCACCATGAATCATTTGAAGCCTTTTTTTGATAAACTTGAACTGCTTCATGATATACACCTTCCCTTATTATAAGTGTATCTCCAGATTTCATTTCATTAATTCCTCTTTGAATAGTATAAAAAGGATTTTTTTCTGTTCCATCATTGATATCACTACCACTTGTTGAAACATAGTAAGTATTATTCGATGCTGCTGCATAAACTACTTCATGCTTACCTGCTGCAACAAATATTAAACTTAGTACAGCAACACATAATATTATTATTTTTTCACAAACAGCTGCACCTTTACATTTTGAATTTAGCATTCCACAAAGCGCCCCCCAAATGAATATAAATTTAATTATTTATCTAAAAAGTTCATTATTACCTTTTTGACTTTAAGGTAATTTACGACTTTCATTTATTAATATTGCTCCAATAAAGCTTATAAAAAAAGCTTTAATTCCAAATTGCAATGTATTTATAGGTATTGATCTATTTGTACAATACTGAATATAGTAATAAAGTATAAATGCATGTGATAAATACACACCATAAGAACTTTTAGAAATATACTGTATTGATTTCATTAATAGATTTTCTTTCCAGTTAATACTGAATATAAAAAATGTAAAAATTGTGCTATATATTAACACACTAGGTCTTAAAAATGTAGCAACATAATCTATATCAGAAACGAATTTAGTAGTTATTAGTGCTTCATAAATTAACCCAAAAGTCACTGCAATAAATGTAATAAACACTAATATTCTATATTTAACGGCTTTTTCCTTAATATAATCCATGTTTTTTCCAATAAAAGCACCAAGAGAAAAATAAAAAATCCAATTTAGCATATTTTTTCTCTCGAAAAAGCGTACCAATATACCTGGCAAAGTAAAATAGTGTGTTGCTACTAAAATACCAGTAGTTATTACAAAAGTTACAAGTAAACTCCACTTAGAACCTATAAACTTATATATAAAAGGAAAAAACAAATAGAATTCTACAATTATAGGTACAAAGTAAAGATGATAATATACATTTCCAAAGATGATATCATTACCTGATTTATATATATTAAAAGCCTTCGTTACAAATACAATATATATAACACACCAAACTAAATATCTAGGTACAGTTTTATAAAGTCTATGTGAAAGGAATTTGAAATATCCCTTATCTTTTTTATATGTATTAATAAGCCCTATACCAGATAAAATTATAAAGGCTGGCACAGAAAATCTACTAAGCTGATTAATAATTAAAAATCCTTTATAAGTATTAGAATTTACATTTGTCCTATATAAAATTGTTGCAGAAACATGAATAAGTATTACACTAATAGTAGCTAAAGTTCTTATAACATCCATTTCCAAAATGCGTCTTTTACTGCTAATTTTCTGTCACCTCCTTCTACACACATTACCTAAAATATACTTTCTCTGCTGCTTTCCCTTATTACTATTGCTTGGGAAATAGCTAAAAGTATCCAAAAATAAGCGGTAGTTTTAGGCACAAAAAATAAATTGTCAGATATATTCATAAAATAAAATCCTACCATTGAAGCAAAAATTCCTGTACAAAAATATCTATATAATTTATCTTTAGCACTTGAAGCTGCTTGTTTTACTCTTAAAAGAGAAAATACCAACATACAAACAAATGATAATATACCCAAAATACCTAATTCACTAGTAACTTTCAAATATGAATTATGAGATGGTCTATGAGTAAACCATGGATATTTTAATTCTGGATATTTCTTTACATATGTATCATACAAACTAACATAATTACCATTACCTACTCCTAATATCGGATGCTCTTTTATCATTTTTAAAGCTGTTTTCCATAGGTAAATTCTAGATTCATTTTGCGATGAATTAGCAATATCCAAAATTCTATGGCTGATTTTAGGTATAAATAATGAAATAACCGCTGCTGGACCTATTATAAATATCAATTTCCAGCTAAATATTATAGCTAATATAACCGCTCCTATTGCTACTCCAATAAACGCGTTACGTGAATCTGTTAGTACTATATTAACTATTACAATTACTGATACTAATAAGTAAATAGATTTTTTAATTTTATTTTTTTCATGTATTATAAGCATTACTATTGGAAACAAAGCTAATACCAAAAATGCTCCTAAGTTATTTGGATTATCTAATGTTGCTGTTATTTTCTTGTTTGTATAGGAATAATTCATAAATTCTGAACTTAATCCAAATCCAGTGAAATACTGATATATTCCAAAAACACAGATAGAAAAAACAGAAAATACATATGAATTTATTATGCCTCTAATATACCTTTTATAATTACATTCATATTTAATTATAAAAAATAAAATCAAATATGATAAAAATCTAGCACTCTCATTTAATGCTATTTTCTTGTCAAAAGCATAACTTGTAGATATAATCATTACTAAAAATAATACACTCATAGATATGCTTAAATAATCATGGAAAAAACTTTTAATATCCGAAAACATTTTTTGTCTGCTTTTGGAGGATAAAATTAATTTTAATATATATATTAGTATTATTAATGCTAATATTCCGTCGCCATATGTAGTCTTTCCTTGTTGCCAGGGAAGTATGATTATATAAATGCACATAAATGCATACAAAACATTTTCCAAAATCTTCATTTTACACACTCTCTTCACACAAAATAATAGTTACCAAACCTCATTACCTAATATATCAAATAGTTCCTTAAGTTTCAACGCTTATATAAATTATTAAATCTATATTAACATTATCTTCTTCTTATTTTTTGTTTTACAAGTGATATCATGTACATATATTCTTCTATTTTAAACAAATGAATACATACCATATAAACCACAGTTCCTATAAAAAATGACATTATTATTGATAATATACTAGCCTTTAGCTCTGATACAATTAATAACATGCAAATCTTATTTACTCCAAAAATAAATATTCCCATAACTAATGAAGCAAAAATAGTTTTTGCTAATACATTAAATATTTTTCTTACATCAATATTCCCAATCTTTCTATTTAAGCTAATAAGCATTCCTATAGTAACAATAATCGAAGATATTGTAGTTGCCAAAGTCAATCCAGATACCTGCATATATTTTACTATAAATATATTTATAACTACATTTATCAATATTCCTACAAAGCTATTTATCATTGGTGTTTTTGTATCCTTAATGGAATAAAATGCTTTATTTAAAATGTCTCTTATTCCATAAAAAATCATGGCAGGGCAGTAAAATAACAATGCACTTGAAGTAAGCTGTGCTGCACTATTTGTAAAAGCTCCTCTTTTAAATATAATACTTATAAGAGGCTGTCTTAATACTGCTATAGCAACTGCTGCCGGTACCATTATAAGCACAATTATATTTATGGCTCTTTTTACTGCAATTTTATATTCTGTTTTATCCTCCCTTGCTGCTAATTCTGACATAGTTGGATACACTATCATTGCTATTCCTATGGCAAAAACTTCATATGCCAGGGTATTAATTTTATTAGCACAATCTAACACAGTTGCTGCTCCAAAAAATATATTTGTAGCAAAGGATCTGTTTACAAATACATTTAACTGAATTAATGATGTACTTACAATAACAGGTATCATAAGCTTAAACATATTAAGCATTTCACGATCTTTAAAGCTTATATATCCTTGATACTTATATCCCAGTTTTTTATACTTAGGTACATTAATTATAAATTGCGCAAAAAATCCTATAACTATAGCTACTGCAAATCCTTTTATTCCATATCTAGCTGTCAAAAATACAAGATATATTATATACACTACATTAGATACAAAAGCCATAGCCGCTGGTTCATAAAACTCATTATGACATTGGAGTACTCCTGTCACTACACTCTGAAGACTTACAAATATTAAAGACAACAACATAATTCTTGTCATTTCCACAGACATTTCAAATACATTAGGATTACTTACGAAACCATGTCCAAATATATAAATTATGTCTTTAGTAAAAATAATCAATATAATAGTAACTATAATAGTAACTATTGATGATACATTTATAACATTATTTACAAACTTATCTCTTATTTTCTTAACGCTTTTTTGTAAATGCTCTGTATGTACAGGTATAAAAGTTGTAGTTAGTCCATAACTTATAGTGGTAAGCAAATAAACTATTCCTAACGCAAAATTATATATATCTGTGGTATAATTTGCTCCAAACTTTGCAGCAATTAATGAATCTCTCACTAACGCTAGTACCTTACCTAAAATTATAAACACCATAACTAATATAGATTTTTTTATCATTTTTTTAGTCATTGATTTTCACTCCACCTGTGTCCCTCTGAGACAGTATTTGTTTATAAAAATTATAATATCCATTACAAAATGTATTCATGGAATATTGTTTTTTCACAAGTTCATATAAGTTCTGTCCCTTATTCTTTAACGCAGCTTTATTTTCATATGCTGACTTCATTTTTAAATATATATCTTCTACTGACTTTGGATCTATTAAAAATCCTGTTTCATCATTTATACACTCATTTATGTCACCTACATCTGAACATATAGCCGCTCTTTTAGCTGCACCACTTTCTAATATGACAATAGGAGGAGACCCACCTTCATTAAATGATGTAAGTATGCTTATATCCGATGCATTTATAAAATCTACCACATTGCTTTGGAACCCAGCAAAAATAACTTTATCTTTAATTGATAATTGATTGCATTTTTCTTCTAAAACAGCTTTAAGCTCTCCATCTCCAATTAATAAAAGTTTTGTATTAGGATATTCATTATTTAATTTATTAAAAGCTTCTATACAAAGCAAATGATTTTTTATGGGGTGCATCCTTGCCACCATTACATATACAAAATCTTCCTTACTTATATCATATTTATTTCTTATTTTATCTCTGTCATTTAAAATATTTATTTCTTCTAAATCAATTCCATTATTAACAACAGTCTTTTTTCCAGTAAAGTTACTTTGCTCCAAAAGCTTTTTTATATATTTTGAAACACATATATAATAAGGAAAACTTTTTAAACCTAATTTACTTAATGGTGTGAAAAATAAATACTTTAACTTGTTATTTAAGAAATCATATCTGTAATCACTATGAACAGTAGCAGCACAAGGCTTACTAAGCTTTTTCCTCATTAGATAGTGCATAAAAAATGCCTTAGCTCCATGGAAATTTATAATATCCACATTATTTTCTTTTACATAATCACAAATTTGATTATTTCTCAAGCTTTCAATTAATATTACCTGTATTCCCATATTCCTAGCATTATCATATAATTCACCTTTTCCTATACATCCAATGACAGTATCAAACTTACCCTTTGAATAAACACATAAATTTAATACGTGTTTTCCACCACCACCATTATCATTTCCTGATATAATCTGTAGAACTTTAATATAAATCACCTGCCTAATATATATGCCACAGTATTCACTGCACTGACTATATACATAAAATATATAAATAAAATATATAAATATAGCTTTGGCATGCAGTATTTGCATGCCAACCTTCTTACTATTTTAAATTTAATAATATTTTTTCAAGTTTTCTAGCTATAGCTTCTCTTGCATAATGCTCCATTACATATTTTCTTCCGTTTTGTCCAAGCTTAGTTCTTAGGTCTGGATCTTTGTATAATTTTAAAACAGCTTCTGCTATCTCTTTAGAATTTTCTGGTTCAACAGTAATTCCAGCTTGTGCATCATTTATAAGTTTTTCAGCTTCACCTTCTACAGCTAAAACTATAGGTAATTCTGAAGCTAGTGATTCAAACATTTTGGAAGGTAATGCCCCCTTGAATAAATCCAGCTTCTTCAAAGGTATAATTGTGGCATCCATAGATGCTACTATTCTAGGCATTTTAGGTTTTGATTGTACTGGCATAAAAGTTACATTATTAAGTCCCTTTTCTTTTACCATATCAATTAGTTTCTGTTTTTCAGGACCATCACCGAAAAACAAAAATTGTATATCTTTATAATCTTTCAAAATATCTGCTGCTTCTATAATTACTTCTAGCCCTTGAGCTATACCATGAATACCAGCATAGCATATAGCAAATTTACCATCAACACCTAGTTCTTTTCTAAATTCTTCATCTCTATTTTCTCTTTTGAAGAATTCTGTATCTACACCATTAGTTATAAGGTGTACTTTATTCTTATCGAATCCTCTGCTAACTATATTATCTACTATTCCCTTAGTTTGTCCTGTAACTGCATGTGCTTTCTTATAGCAAAATTCTTCAAGCCATGTGGATAAACTAATCAATAATTTATTATGAAGTACTCCAAGCTTTACAGCAGATTCAGGCCATAAATCAGATATATTAAAAATAAACTTTGCTTTTTTTCTCTTAGCTAAAATATAACCTGACCATCCTAAAAATAGTGGAGGTGATTCTGTTATTATTGCATCCTGCTTATCTATATACTTTGATCCTGTAAGCACTGATGAAAATGTAAATGATAAATAGTTTCTAAGTCTTTTTGTAAAACTTTTATCCTTTGTTGCATAAATACTTGTACGAACTATTTTTATTCCATCTATTTCTTCAAGAACAACTTTTTTATCCCTGTATCCTTCAAATATTTCCCCCTTAGGATAATTAGGCATAGCAGTTAATATAGTAACTTCATGGTTAAACTTTTTTAACTGTTTAGCAAACTCAAAAATTCTATTTTGAGGAGCTCCAACTTCTGGAGGACAATATTGAGTTAAAAATAAGATTTTCATTTTTCCACTCCTTATTTTCCTATTATCTCTAGTATTTTGTATCCAGCTTTTCCATCTCCAAATATGTCCTTTTGCTGCTCTTTTGGCTCAAAATTAACTATTGAATCAAGTATTTTATTTTTATCTGTTCCTACAACCTTATTCCATCCATTTTGAACTGTTTCAACCCATTCAGTTTCATCTCTCATGGTTACACATGGTTTCTTTAAGAAGAAAGCTTCCTTTTGAACTCCGCCGCTATCTGTTACTATTTTTTGTGAATTCATCTCTAAATTTATCATTTCAAGATATCCTACAGGTTCTATTACTTTTACATTTTCATTAAATTTTAGTCCATAATCACTAATATATTTTTTAGTTCTTGGGTGCATAGGCAATATTACTGTTTTACCACTTTCATTTAATGCTTCAATTATATTTTTCAATCTATTTATATCATTAGTATTTTCTGCCCTATGTATTGTAGTTAGGATATATTCATTCTTGTTAACTTTAAGTTCATTAATTATGTTAGATTTATCTTCAGCTAACCCTTTAAAATGAAGTACAGCATCAAACATTACATCTCCAACATTATGAACGCCCTTGGTTATGCCTTCATTTTTAAGATTTTCTATAGCTGAAGTTGTAGGTACAAATAAGAACTTTGAAATGTGATCTGTCAAAATTCTATTTTGCTCTTCAGGCATAGTCATATTAAAACTTCTAAGTCCAGCTTCTACATGAGCTACTGGAATTAAAAGCTTACTAGCACATAGCGCTCCTGCCAATGTAGAATTAGTATCTCCATATACTAAAACCAAATCTGGTTTTTCCTTTAAATAGATTTCTTCCAACTTAATAAGCATTGTTCCTGTTTGATGTCCATGATTACCTGAACCAACTTCTAGATTATAATCTGGTTTAGGTATTTTTAGTTCATCAAAAAATACTTTAGACATATTTTCGTCGTAATGCTGACCTGTATGAATAAGTATTTCCTTGTGCTGTTTTCTTATAACATTAGATACAGCTGCAGCCTTTATGAATTGTGGTCTTGCTCCAACCACTGTTAATATCTTCATACTTCTTCCTCCTATTTGAAAAGCCTTTCTAATATTTTTGACTTATACTGCTTTTCTAAACATTATCATTTCCTTTAGTTTAATAATTTCTTCCATTCTTATTACAAATGCAGTTATTATAAATACAATAACTCCAGCAAATGAAGAAATTAAAATTTTAATAAATACTGAAACTGTTGATACATATTTTAAATTCAATACTATATTTAAATAATATATAACTATTAGCATAACAGCTGAAGCAATAATAGTTTTTATTGCAGTTATAAGTATCTTCTTACCATTCATGCTTCCTATTTTTCTTCTCAAACTGAAAATAAGCAATGCACAAGCTATATACATAGATGTAGCATTAGCTAAAGCTAATCCTTTAAGTCCTAGGAAATATTTATATATAAATATCAATATTACATTTAATCCAAGAGATATGGCACTATTTATCATTGGAGTCTTTGTATCTTGCAAGGTGTAATATGCTTTACATACGAAGTCTCTTAACCCAAAAGCTAAAAGTCCTAAAGAATAAAAACATAGTACACTTGAAGTTATATCTGTAGCACTTCTAGTAAATGCTCCTCTTTCAAATAGTATGTAAATAATAGGTTTACTTTGCATCATTACAATTAAAGATATAGGTAATATGAATACTATTAATGTACATATGGACTCACTTAAAGTAGATTTCATTTCCTTTATCTCATTATTAGCTGTTTGTCTTGCCATCTTGGGATAAATTACTGTGGATATGGCAACTACAAATATATCTACAAATAAAGCAAAAACTCTATAAGCATAAGTTAGAGATGATAAACTTCCCGCACTATATCCTGTAGCTACTCCCCTCTCAACAAATGTATTAATTTGCTGAACTCCTGTTCCTAAAATAACAGGAATAAGCATTAAACACATTCTTTTAAGCATAGGATCTCTGAAATTTATTTTAAAACTATGTTTTAATCCAATCTTTATTACATATGGTATTTGAGGTAGTATTTGAATTGCAGTTGCAATAAGAGTTATTATAGTAAATCCCATTACCCCATACTTTTTACCAAAGATAAACAAATATCCAATTATAAGCACATTAAATGGAAGCGCTACTAAAGAAGGTACTGCAAAATTATTTTCAGACTGCAGCATGGCATTAAATATGTACAATACAGCATTAACTATAAGTGTAGGTATTAATATAATAGTAAGTAATTTTGTAAATTGAAGCTTATCACCTGCAAATCCTGGATTTAAAAGAGATACTATAGGATTTATAAAAATTACACATACTATAGATATAATTACAGTTATGAATATAAAGAAATTCAAAACATTTCTTACAAATTCACATGCTTCTTTCTTACCTTGTTTCCTCTTTTCATTATAAAGCGGAATTAGTGTAGTAGTAATTGCTGCTCCTATCATTATAAATAATACATTGGGAAGGTTAAATGCTGCATTGAAAGCATCTAGCTCTATTGTTCCAAATTTTGCAGCTGTTACACTGTCCCTTAATAGTCCAAGTATCTTGCTTATAAAAGTACATGCAACTATTATAGTAGCACTTTTTACTAATTTATTTCCATCGCTCATTTTTTCACCTTTTTATTGCCTACTATATAAATTGATACATGATATTGTAACACCATACATTATCCAATATGGAAAGAAGTAAGTAACAGAACTTGGTCCAAGACTAGATAATGCAAAACCAAACAATACCGTCATTAATGTATAGGCTGATATTTTAGCTCCATAATCCCTTATATTGGATATAAGAAGCAATCTATATAATAAATATAAATAGTAAATTCCATATAGAATAAAGAAGAAAATTCCAAAGTCACCAAGTACCTCTATAATTAACCCATGAGGACTGTATATTCCATGAGTATTTCCTTTATCCATTAATTGCTGAGTAGTATTTCCTGCACCAAAGCCTAAAAGCCTTTTATCATGAAATACACCTTCGATTACATCATATACAACTGTTAATCTTTCACTCTCTGAACCTTCTTCACCAACTTTAACATTTTCTATATTAGTAATTTTGTTCATCTTTTGTTTCATTTCATTACGATAGATAGCACTATTTCTCATCACAAATACATAACTGAATTTGTATACAACGCCAAAACCTATGACAATTATTAATGGATATACTAATCCTTTTAATCTATATTCTTTTAACATAGCTAAAGTAAAGATTGCTACAATTAATATTGCAGCCAAAAGGCTAGCTCTTGATGTTGTAAGTACTATTGCAGCAAAAATGAGTAAGCTGCATAATAAATAACCTATTTTTTGTTTACCATATCTTGAAAATGTAAAAAGAAATAAAGGAATAGGTAAACATAAATTTAAAAGCGTAGCCAAGTTATTTGGATTATATGAAAATACTATAGGTCTTGTTTGCAGAAGTTTTATCTCCGCTTCAGACAATTTATTAACAGTATAACTATAATAATGTTTTACTGGCAATTCCACACCAGTAGCAGTTTCTATTATTCCTATGATAACTATTACTGAAGCTATTAGTGCAATGACTTTTATAGTATTCTTAAATTTTTCTTTAGTGTTATTATATACAATAATCACTGCTAAAAAAGCAAACATCATAGCATAAATTGCGATATATTTAATATTAAAAGATTTATTCTTTGACCAAAAATAACCTGCACATATGTATATAAACCATATTATAAAAAAGCCTAAAATCTTTTTATCCATGTTTACATTTATTCCACCATTTTTAATCCACTGCAACGCTGTAAAAATAATCATCAGGAACAACATCACATGAAAAAAATAAATTTGTTCATGACCTGGCAAATATGCTGTGTATTCAAATGCAGCAGCTACTAACAGTGTGCAATACAATTTATCATATAATTCAGGTGAATAAGTTAAGCTTAAGCTTAAAGCTGTGCATACAAAAAATAGCATTCCAATTACATAATTGTGAATTAGAAATGATCTTGCAAGTACAGCAATAAATACTACACATAAAAATCCTAAGCTCTTTTTATCTAGTTTGTTCATCTGTTTTTCCTCCCGAAATCAGAAAACTATCATATAATTTCTTCATAGTTTCTGCATTATGTATCCAATTATATTTATCTTCAACTAACTTTCTAGCATTAACAGAAAATTTCCTTATTTTATCTTCATCTTCTATTAAAATTTTTAATTTTTCTTTTAGTAGTTTGCTGTCTTTAGGTTCTACAGTATAACCATTTAAATCATTAAAAACTATTTCTGTTAATCCACCAACGTTAGTTGACACTACCGGTCTTCCGCATGCGCATGCTTCTACTGCTGCTACTCCAAAACTTTCTCTTAAGGATGGTATACATACTATATCCATCATATTTATGTATTCAGGTACCTTTACATTATCTACCTTTCCTGTAAAAGTAACTTTATTTTCTATATTTAATTTTGTACATAGACCTTCTAAATTTTGTCTTTCTTCTCCATCCCCAACTATCATCAATCTTATATCTTTATCACTTTCTCTACATAAATCATTAAAAGCATTTATTAAATAATCTATTCCATATACTTTATTTAAATTTTTCATTACGCCTATAGTTATATAGTTTTTTTGCAAAACTGGAGTACTTTCTTTGAACTTATCTATGTCCACTCCAAAGGGAGTTATTGTTATATCCCTTTTGTTTTTATAATATTTTCTAGTTTCATTAGCCATATCCATACTAGTAGAACATACTGCATCTGCACCATTAAGTATGTATCTTAACAACTTAGCATTAAAAGCATTAGAGTTAGGGAAATCATATACATCACTTCCCCATACAGATACAATAAAAGGGTGATATCCGCTGAGCTTTCCAAAAAGTCCGTAACTTGTAGCATAATGACTATGTAATATATCTGGTTTTATTTCATTTATTAATTTTTTTATTTTACTAACAATAAAAAAGTATGATAGCTTACTTTGAAAAGGTGGCTTTATAACGAAAGTCTTTACATTTTTACTGTACTTATATTTAGTATCTCTCATAGATATTAAATATATTTCATTATCAAAATTCGAAAAATAATTTATCCATTTTCTTGTATGGATGCTTTCTGCATCTGCTAAAAAACATATTTTAGCCATTAATTACACTCCCTAAAAACAGCAAGAGTTGACAATGGACATTGCCAACTATCTGCTGAATAATGTTTTATGTTATTGATTCTTAAGTAGTTGATCTTCTGGCACTTTTCTCAATTCTTTAGCTGGATTTCCTGCCACTATAATTTCCTTTTGTACATCTTTTGTTACTACACTTCCTGCAGCTACAAAACTATCTTCATTTATAACTTTTCCAGGTAATATTGTAGCTTGAGCTCCAATTCTTCCACCTTTTTTAACAGTAACTCCTTTAAAATGATTGTACCTTTCTTTTGAGCGAGCTGCAAAATTATCATTTGAAGTTACTACTCCAGGCGCTATAAATACATTATCCTCAACTTCAGAATATGCTGTTAAATAAACGTTTGTTTCCAATTTACAATTTGAACCAACCTTACAGAAGTTCTCAACAGCAACTCCTCTTCCTATTATTGTTTTACTTCCTATAGTTACATTTTCTCTTACAGTAGCTAAATCTGCAATAAGAGTTTTTTCTCCTATTTCACAACCACAGTAAACTATAACTCCTGCCCCTATTAAGCATCCTTCTCCTACTATAGCCGGTGGAAGCTCCTTTTCATCTTTAAATATACTGTTTACAGCTCTCATAGGCTGTTTTCCTACTACTGTATTATCATCTATTCTAACATTATCTCCTACCTTGCTGCCTTTATGTATTATTACATTGTGACCTAAAATACAGTTATCACCTAAAACCACATCATCTTCTATTACTACAAATTTACCAAGGCTTACATTAGAACCTATTTTAGCTTTATCTGATATATAGTTTTCCATTTTTAATTCTCCATTCTAAAATACTATTATTTATGTATTTTCTCCACGTTCACCATTTCCATAGTTGAAAAACTTTCCATAGGGAACTTAACTGGCATTCCTGTAAGTCTGGATTTGTATGCTGCAAGAATTATAGACATACCTTTTTTACCTTCTTCACCACTTACAAGCGGAGCTCTATCATTATTTATAGCATCTATCATATCTTTAAATAATGGATTATGACCAAATCCGTAAACAGAATCTGGATCCGCACCTTGAGCTTTTAATATTTCATCTTCATTGTCTTTGTTGTCTTCAAATCTCCATGTCTCTATTTTGTTTACTGCAAGACCGCCTATAGCTACAGTTCCTTTTTCTCCAAATATACTTAAAGTTTCCTCTAGATTCTTTGGATATACACAAGCACTTCCCTCTACTATTCCTATAGCACCATTTTTAAATCTTATAATTATTGCTCCAAAATCTTCTGCTTCTATATCTCTTAAAAATGTATCACACTGTGCATATACAGTATCAATTTCTCCACCCATCATCCACTGTAATAGGTCTATGTTATGTATGCACTGATTCATCAAAGTACCACCATCAAGTTTCCATGTACCTCTCCATGGAGCTTGAGTATAGTAACCCATATTTCTATTCCAAAGTATTCTTGCAGTTCCATTAACAAGTCTGCCAAATCTATTTTCTTCTACAGCTTTTCTTAATTGTTGTATTGGTAAATTAAATCTATTTTGATGACTTACACACAACTTAACATTGTTTTCTTTTGCACACTTTATCATTTTATCAGCATCTTCTATGGATAAGGCCATTGGCTTTTCAACTATAACATGCTTCTTCTTATTCATGCAGTACATAACTATTTCTGGATGATAACCACTTTCTGTAGCTACAGTTACTACATCTATTTCCTCTTTTTCAAGCATTTCTTTATAATCTGTATATACAGATACTTTAACATCTTTTCCTAACTTTGTTACATATTCTTGTCTTTTTTCTTCTGCCTTTTCTTTTATAACATCACAAGTAGCCACTAAAACAGCTTCTTCTTTATTAGCAATTAATGCTTCTACATGCTTATAAGATATTCTTCCACATCCTATAATTGCAAACTTCATTGTTTTCATACTCTATCACTCCTGATTTTTTATTTCCATTAATCTAAACCATCGTTTAATAATATTTTCGGAAGGTGATCTGCCTTCCGAAAATTTTACTATAGTTTATGAATTTTTTCTCTGTTATTCTTTACATCTTTTGTAGCATTTCTTGTATCATAAAGCAAATTAGCTTTCTCAACTATTGTTTCATAATCATAACAGCTGTGATTTGTAGTTATAATTACAATATCAGCAGTTTCTATTGTTTCTTTCCAATCTACTGAAAAATACTCTTTTCCATTGTGTTTAAATTTAGGAATATAAGGATCGTTTATTATTATATTTGCACCATTTTTCTCTAAATGTTCTATAACCTTAAGAGCTGGTGATTCTCTCATATCATCAATATCATTTTTATATGCTACACCTAGTAATAATACATTAGCACCATTCATTGCTTTCTTTTGAGTATTTAAAAGCTTCATTGCATTATCTACTACAAAAGCTGGCATAGAATCATTTATATCTCCTGATGCTTCTATTAATTTAGTATGGAAATCAAATTCTTTAGCTTTCCATGACAAATAGAATGGGTCTAATGGTATACAGTGACCACCAAGTCCTGGACCTGGATAAAATGCCATAAATCCATATGGCTTAGTTTTAGCAGCTTCTATTACTTCCCATATATCTATTTTCATTCTATTACATAATATAGCCATTTCATTTGCAAGACCTATATTTATGTTTCTAAAAGTATTTTCAAGTATTTTTTCCATCTCAGCTACAGCTGGTGAAGATACTGTGAAAACTTCTCCTTCTAAAACATTTCTATAAAGAGTAGCAGCTACTTCAGTACATTCTGCTGTACAACCACCAACTACCTTTGGAGTATTCTTAGTTTTATACTGTTTATTACCTGGATCAACTCTCTCTGGTGAAAATGCTAAGAAGAAATCTTTTCCACACTTTAGTCCACTTTCTTCTAAAATTGGTTTTAATACTTCATCAGTAGTTCCTGGATATGTTGTACTTTCAAGAACTATAAGCATTCCTCTGTGTAAATACTTTGCAACACTTTTAGCTGAATTTACAACATAAGATAAATCTGGTTGTTTGTATAAATCCAATGGTGTTGGTACTGCTATTGAAACAGCATCCACATTTTTTACAAAGCTAAAATCTGTAGTAGCTTTTAACCTTCCTTCTTTTACTAATTTTTCTAAATCTGTATCTAATATATCGCCTATATAATTTTCACCTTTATTGACCATCTCTACTTTTTTATCTTGAACATCAAATCCAATAACATTATATCCAGCTTTAGCCTTTTCAACTGCAAGTGGAAGTCCTACATAACCTAATCCTACAACACCAAGTTTAGCTGTTTTGTTTTTTAACTTTGATATTAATTCATCTCTTAACTGTGACATCTTTCTTCCTCCCGTATTTCCTATAATCTCGTAACTATATCTACTGTTACGCTTATTAGCTTAACTTTCTGTATGTTTATATATTAACATACTTATCATTTTCAGATATTATTTTTTTACGTATCTGAAATATACTTAACAAATGACACTTTAAATTTATCATTTGTGATTTAACTTTACTTTTTTCTTTTATATGTTGGCACTTTTTCTTCAACAAGCTTAACTATGCTTTCTTTATCCATATACGCAACATTACTAAATTGCTCTATTGACTCTTCTATAAATTTCATATCTTCACCCATAGGTTTATCTACAAATATTTTATCATGCTCTGTAGAAGTTAAAGCGACCTCATTCATTAATAATTCTTCATACAATTTTTCACCAGGTCTAAGTCCTGTATACTCTATTTTGATATCTACATCAGGTTTATAACCTGATAAAGTTATCAAATCTCTAGCTAAGTCTACTATTTTTACAGGCTGCCCCATATCTAGTACAAATATTTCTCCGCCTTTAGCTATAGCTCCTGCTTGAATTACAAGCTGTGCTGCTTCTGGAATGGTCATAAAAAATCTATTTATTTCAGGGTGAGTCACCGTAACTGGACCTCCATGAGCTATTTGCTTTTTAAATAGTGGTATTACTGAACCATTGCTTCCTAAAACATTACCAAATCTAACTGCTACATACTCTGTTTCACTAGCCTTATCAAAGGCTTGAACCATAATTTCGCAGAACCTTTTAGTAGCTCCCATTATATTAGTAGGATTTACAGCTTTATCTGTACTTATTTGTACAAATTTCTTAACTTTAAATTCATCACAACATTTAAGTATGTTGTATGTACCTATAATATTATTTTTAATAGCTTCTGATGGATTTTCCTCCATTAATGGTACATGTTTGTGTGCTGCTGCATGGAATACTACATCTGGCTTATACTTATCAAAAATTTTATTCATTCTTTTTTTATCCCTTATAGAAGCTATAATAACTTCTTTGTTAAGCTCAGGGTGATTATAGTTTAATTCCATTTGCACATCATATACATTGTTTTCATAAATATCCAATATCAATAATTTTTTAGGATTAAATCTGGCTATTTGTCTACAAAGTTCTGACCCTATTGAGCCACCTCCCCCTGTAACAAGAATAGTTTTATCTTTTATATATTTATTGATATTTTCATTATTAAGCTTGACTTCATCTCTTCCTAGTAAGTCCTCTATATTAACATCTCTTAACTTACTTATATTAATTTTTCCATCTATTATTTGATATATTCCTGGTAGAGTTTTTAACTTACACTTAGTATTTTTACATATATTTATTATTTCCCTTTTTATTCTAAGGTCTGCTGATGGCATAGCCAGTATAATTTCCTCTACTCCTTTTTGATTGCATACTCTATTTATATGTTCTCTTCCACCTATGACTTTTATTCCATTAATCAGCTTTCCCTTTTTAGACTCATCATCATCTATAAGTCCAACTATATCATAAGTTAAGTCTTTATGCCTTTTTATCTCTTTTATAAGCATTGCTGAAGCATCACCTGCTCCGATTATAAGTAATTTCTTATCATGTTTTTTTCCAGTCTTTTCTTCTTTACTTTCTTCTTTAACTCTGTAATTAAATCTTATTCCACCTAATGCAATTACAGATAGAATCCAAAATATTATATGTACTGAAAATGGAAATCTGTAATAAGGTGTCTTTTCTAAGAATTTATAATTTATAACATAACTATATATTACAAATATAATATTTGATATAGATATTGAATATATAATAGACATTAATTCTTCAATAGAAGCATATTTCCATATACTATTATATAATTTAAAAAACTTGTTAAATATTAAAGTTATGACAACCACTGGAATTACTGACAACTTTATAATTATCATATATTCTGCTGGTATTTTGAAATCAAATTTCAAAAGAAAAGAAAAATATAAAGACGCTATAAGAAAAACTATATCATATATTATAAGCTTCTTGTCTCTCTCCATGTTAACACATCCTCAAACATTATTGTAAAAGCTTTATATTAAAACTCCCTTTTTCTATTTTACATCATAGAAAAAATTATTCAATATATTTTTTTAATAAGTCATTGCAGCTAAAAAAAGAGTTGTAAGATTTTACAGCTCTTTACTCTTATCTTTTTTTTCTGATATTTCATTTTTAAGTTGTTTGAAAAAATCTGTTTCACCTAGTGTTAAAAGGTATTCCATAAAGGATTCTTTTAGTTCATCTCTTCTCAGTGCAAATTCTACAGTAGCCTTAAGGAATCCTAATTTATCGCCTACATCGTATCTTCTTCCTTCAAAATTATATGCATACATTGCTTCAGATTTAATTAAAGTTCTCAATGCATCTGTTAGTTGAATTTCGTCTCCTTTACCTGGTGTAGTGTTACTTAATATATCAAATATAGCAGGAGTTATTATATACCTTCCTAATATTGCAATATTTGAAGGTGCTTCTTCTACCTTAGGCTTTTCAACTAAATCTTTTACTTTATAAACTCTATCTTCAATATACATTCCTTTTACTATTCCATATTTATATACATCTTCCTTATTGACTTCCTGTACACCTATAATAGATGTTTTGTATTCATCATAACAATCTATAAGCTGTTTTAAACAAGGGACCTTACTATCTACTACATCATCGCCCAGCATTACTGCAAAAGGCTCATCTCCAACAAAGGTTCTTGCACAACTTATAGCGTGTCCAAGTCCTTTAGGCTCTTTCTGTCTTATGTAATATATATCTGCCATATTAGATATTTCCTTAACTAAATATAATAAATCTTCTTTTTTATGATCTTCTAAATCTTTTTCTAATTCTACTGATTTATCAAAATGATCCTCTATAGCTCTTTTGTTTCTTCCTGTTATTATAAGAATTTCTTCTATTCCAGAAGCTACTGCTTCCTCTATAATATACTGTATTGTAGGCTTATCAACTATAGGAAGCATTTCTTTAGGTTGCGCCTTAGTGGCGGGCAAAAATCTTGTTCCAAGTCCCGCCGCAGGTATTATAGCTTTTTTTACAGTCATAAAAAATCTCCTTTCACTCTCAATCAAAATATTACAAAATACATACCCTATTTATTTTTTACGTTTATTCTCTTTATATACTTATGTAAAAAATTATTTTCACTTTATTATTTCAGAGAGTTGAACCACAATCTCATCCTCAGGATTTATTTTTTTTGCAATTTCCAAGTGAAGTTTAGCATTTTTTATGTCTTTATCATTTAAATAACACATGATAAGGTTAGTGCATATCTCTATAGATTTAGTTGCTTCAAAAGCTTTTCTTAAATATCCTATAGCAGTTTCATAATCACCTAGTGAAGCATAATTTATTCCAAGTTCATTTACAACTTCAACGATACTACTATCTATGCTAATTGATTCATTTAGATAATATATAGCTTTTTCGTAATTTTCTAATATTCTATATGCTATAGCAATATAATAGTAAAGTGTAGCATCGTCCCCAAATTCATCAAGAAGAGGCAACAGAAAGCTTAAAGCTTCTTTAGGCATATCGTACAATATTTCCTTACCTTTTTCATAATTTATAATTAATTTTAGTGATTCCTTAAATTCTGTAATATCTAAAGATTCTTCTCCACCACTAGAAATATAAGTATTTATGCAAAAAAGAGCTTTATCAAAATCTCCACGCTCTTTCATTATAAGTGCTTCATAAAAATATGGCATTGGATAATTTTCATATTTCTTTAACTTTTCAATAATTTGTAATTCTTCATCTTCGTAGCTTTTATCTAATTTCCTTAGCTCATCTACTATTATTAGAATCTTGTCATAAATTTCAACACTATCTTCAATTTTGCATAATCCCTTAATAAGTATATATGCATCCTCATAATTTTTATGTTTTATATTTTCCGCAATTTTTCCTTTAATAAACTTATCGCTCTCTTTTAAATTAATTAATATATTAGTATACACATCATTAAACTTAAACTTTTCATCTGCTCCCATAACATAAAACATACCCTCAATAAAAAAGCTTACAGGAAGCTGACCGACATTTTTTTCTGTTTTAACTTTACCTACTATACTAGAAGCTTTAACCGGAATATATATGTCCTCATCACTTTCTATATGAAATAAACTTTTTATATTTTCCTTTTTTATTTCTAAAAATAAAGCTTCAGATAATTTGTCTGCAAAACGAGATTTTGTATTCATAAATATAACACCTACTTAATCTAATATATTGACACTTTGAATTTTACTACAAATATTAGTTAATTTAAAGTAAAAACTATAATAGTTCATAATTATATCACAGTTATCCATGTAAAAACAGTATTAGCTTCTCACAGTTTAAAAATTATGCGATACAAGGATACAGTGGAAGTTTAAATTTTAACTTTTGCTGCGTGATATATGGTAAGTGTTTCATCACGGCTAAATGTTTTAATTATTCTAAAGCTCAAAATTTTTGAAAGCCTAAGAACTTTGTCAAACTCGGTTCCCTCAAACAGGACTAAAGTTCTAAGACTTTCAAAAATTTTGAGCTAAGAATAATACTAAAACAATTTAGCTAATGTGATGAAACACTTACCATATATCACTACATAAAAGTTAAAATTCAAACTAGTGACTTCAAGCTTACACATATAATTAAATTGTAATAAGCATTGCTGCATTTTTTATTAAGAGTCATATGATTAATGTATTATATGTACATGTAATGCACTAAGAAGTAACTTTCAACTGTATGTAGACTGATATATGTTGTGAAGGAAGATTCGAACGAATTTTAGAAGTTCTTTGCTTGAGATATTGAAAAATACCGTAATTTTTGCCAGGAAGGCAAAAGCTCCGAAAGCGACAGGACGTCGCATTTGAGGAGGTAGGGATTTTTCAATATCTCAAGCATTAGAACTTCTTAATGAAGTGAGTTTTCCTTCACAGCATATATCAGCCGGAATACAGTTGAAAGTTACTTCGTTTACATTCACTTATGTCACATTATGCTTATTAAATCACTTAACAATTACATGCTTCGTCTATAATTTTCATAACATTATTTTCAAATAATTTCATTTTTTCTTCTGAATCTTCTATGCTGTTACCAGTTACTGATAAATAAATCTTCATTTTAGGCTCAGTACCTGAAGGTCTTACTACGAACCAGGAATTGTCCTCCATTATAAATTTCAGTACATTTGATTTAGGTAATTCTATTATTTTTTCACTAATATTTATTAAATCCTTTTCTATACTTATCTTATAGTCCATTTTCTTTGCTATTTTAACTTCGCCTAAAGTGTATCTCATAGAATGCCTTAAATATTGAAGAGCTTTTTCTATTTTTTCTTGTCCTTCTTTTCCTTTAAGTACTAACGATACTAGTTTTTCTTTGTAGAAACCGTACTTTTCATATAAATTCATTAAAGCTTCATATAAATTCATACCTTTATTCTTGTAATATAATGTCATTTCACATATAAGCATTGAAGCTATAACTGCATCTTTATCCCTTACAAAGTCTCCTGCTAAATATCCATAGCTTTCTTCAAATCCAAATAGGTATTTTTTATCTCCTTTTTTTTCAAATTCTCCTATCTTCTCACCTATATATTTAAATCCAGTCAATACATCCACAAGATTTGCTCCATAGTCCTTTGCAATATCTGATGCCATTTCAGTAGTAACTATTGTTTTTATTATAGTTCCATTTTCAGGTAACTTATTCAGTTCTTTTAAAGATGATAATATATAATGAGTTAATAATGTTCCAGTTTGATTACCTGTTAATACTTTATATTCTCCATTATTATCTTTAATAACTATACCTATTCTATCACAATCTGGATCTGTTCCAAATATTATATCAGGTTGGATTTTGTTCGCCATTTCTAATGCTATATTAAAAACCTTAGGATCTTCTGGATTAGGGTAAGCTGCTGTAGGGAAATATCCATCTGGCTGTTCTTGTTCTTTTACTACAGTCACATTTTTATATCCTAATTCCTTAAGAACTCTTCTTACTGGTATATTACCTGCTCCGTGTATTGGAGTGTAAATTATTTTTAACTCATCTGCAAACTTACCTACTAATTCTTTTCTTATAGTTAGATTTTTTACTCTACTAATATACTCTTTATCTACTTCTTCTCCTATTATATTTAAAAGTCCATTTTTCTTTGCATCTTCAATATTCATAGTCTTTATTTTATTAAAATCATTTACTTCCTCAATAAATGAGAAAATTTCCTTTGCAGATTTATCCGTAACCTGTCCACCATCTTCTCCATAAACCTTATATCCATTATATTCTTTTGGATTATGTGATGCAGTTATTACAATACCTGCTTTACTTTTAAAATGTCTTACCGTATAAGATAATATAGGTGTTGCTCTTAATGATTCAAATAAATAAACCTTTATACCATTAGCACACAAATTTGCTGCTGCTGCCATTGCAAACTCTTTAGACATTATTCTTGAATCATAAGCTATACTTACAGAAATATCTCCTTCATACTTATTTAACAAGTATTGTGATAACCCTTCAGTAGTTTTCCCAACAGTATGTATATTCATTCTATTGGTACCCATACCAATAATTCCTCTTAGGCCACCTGTTCCAAATTCTAAATCTTTATAAAATCTATCTTCTATCTCTTTTTCATCCTGTAAATTTTTCAATTCCAATTTTGAACTTTCATCTAAAAATTCCGAACTCAACCAAGAATCATATTTTTCTCTATAAGACATTTTATAGCCCTCCTTTAATATGTAATATTTAACATTTATTATTATACTACAATTATATTACAATAATGAGTATAATGATAAACAATTTTATAAACTTTTTATAAAAATATTGGTGATAATGGTTATTCACCATTATCACCAGTATTTTGGGGTTCTGTAATTGCATCTATTGGATTATCAGATAACTTATTGTTACAAGTTACAAACGCTATTAAAGTATTTAAATCATCCATAAAGGTTATCTCTTGTGAAAGCTCTATATCACCTACTCTATAAGAATCACCTATTTCTAGTTTTGAAACATCTACATCAATATGTTTAGGTATATATTCATACTTACACTGAACCTTTACATTTGTTCTTTCTTTTTGAACAACACCGCCTTTTCTTGATACAAAATCTTCACCCATAAACAATATAGGGACATCCGTTTGAATAGCTTGATTTTTAGGGATTTCTTCTAAATCTATATGAATTATTTTATGATTTACAGGATTTCTTTGTACTTCTCTTATTAATGTACTATGTTTTTCTGGCCCAAGTTCAACCTCTAATACACCATGTTCTCCTGTAGAACTAATTTTTTTATTTAATTCAAGTTCTCCTATTTCAAACATTAAATTGTTTATATTCTTTCCATAAATAATACCTGGTATTTTGCCTGATTTCCTTTCCTTTCTAGCTTCATGTATTGTATTTTTATTTCTTTTATGTAATTCTAATTGTTCCATTTTAAACTCCTCCCATACATATCCTATAAAATATCATGTAAAACATTGTTAATCATATAAATAATTATTTACATAATTATTTATATTATTCACAATTTTTACTTCAAAAAATATTTATTTATAAAATTTCTTCACATTGTTGCATTTACAAATCATTTAACATATAATTATATTGGTTTAAATGAAAATGTAGGCCAACCCTTGAATCATCAGAGTTCAAAGGGCGTACTTTTATGAAAGAAGGTGCTTTATCAAGGTGTATAAATTAGATCAAACTCAAACCCCCTTATTTGATGCATTAATGGAATATGTAAATAAAGAAACCATTCCTTTTCATGTTCCTGGACACAAAAAAGGCGTAGGTATGGATGAAGAATTTAAAAAATTTATAGGAGAAAACCCATTTAAAATAGATGTTACAGTTTTTAAATCAGTTGATAGTCTCCATCATCCCACTGGTGCTATAAAAAAAGCACAACAATTAGCCGCTGATGCATATGGATCAGATGCTGCTTTTTTTTCAATACATGGAACATCAGGTGCTATCCAAGCCATGGTTATGTCTGCAGTTAAAGCTGGAGACAAAATAATAATACCAAGAAATGTTCACAAATCGATTACTGCTGGTATTATATTAAGTGGTGCAATACCTGTTTATATGCAGCCTGCGTTGGATAAAAAAGTTGGTATAGCTCATGGAGTTACACCAGGAACAGTTGAAGAAACATTGAAAAAGAATCCTGATGCAAAAGCAGTTTTAATTATAAATCCAACTTATTATGGGGTTGCTACTGATATAAAAAAAATAGCAGATATAGTTCATAGTTACGACATTCCTTTAATAGTAGATGAGGCACATGGTCCACACCTTGGTTTTAATGAAAAGCTGCCAACTTCTGCAATGGAAGCTGGAGCTGATATTTGTGCTCAAAGCACACATAAAATAATTGGAGCCTTAACTCAATGTTCTTTACTACAGGTTCGCTCTAATCGTATAGATATAAATAGAGTTCAACAAATTTTATCTTTATTACAAACCACATCACCTTCATATATATTGATGGCTTCATTGGATTGTGCAAGAAGACAAATTGCTCTTAACGGTAAAGAACTTTTAGATAAAACTATTGAGCTTTCAAACTACGCTAGACAAGAAATAAACAAAATTCCAGGCTTTTATTGTTTCGGAGATGAAATTTTAGGAAATGATGGTGTTTTTGCTCTTGATCCAACTAAAATAACAATAACATGTAGAGATTTAGGGATAACTGGATATGATTTAGATATGATACTTTCAAACAAATACCATATACAGCTTGAACTTTCCGATCTATATAACGTACTTGCAGTAGGGTCATTTGGTGATACAGAATATAGCATAAATGCTCTTATAAATGCTTTAAAAGAAATAAGTAAACAATATTATGGTAAAGGAAATAAAAAGTCAGATTTTATAGATATTCCTTCTATACCAAAACAAATTAAAATTCCTAGAGAAGCTTTCAACGGGAATAAAACTCCAGTTCCTTTGAAAGAAAGTATTGGTATGATAAGTGGAGAATTCTTAATGGCTTATCCACCAGGAATTCCTATATTGTGTCCTGGTGAAGAAATAACCAAAGAAATTATAGACTATGTTCAAATGCTTAAGAATACTGGATTATACGTTCAGGGAACTGAAGATCCTGAAGTAGAAATCATCAAAGTTGTAAAATAGTAAAAAAATATTTAAAATACCCAGCATTTTAAAAATGCTGGGTATAATTTTTTGTCATTATGAATTTTTTTGTTTCTAATTAAGCTTCTATGCCTTTCACTAAAGCTTTTTTATTTAATTCAACAGCTTTAGGTGGAACTGTAACTTCTAAAACTTCATTCCAATTTATATTTTCTAATTTAAGCGCCTTAAGTAATGCTCCTAAAAGAACAACATTTTGAGCTTTTATATTTCCAAGCTCTTCTGCGATTTTGGAAGCATTAACTATTATTGTATTTTTAACTGCCTTCTTTAATGTTTCATTAACATTTTGTGGATATTCTTCTTCACCTATTAGGACTGGAACTGGATATATTTCATAATCATTTATAACTAAGTAGCCATCCTTTTTTAAGTAAGGAAGCCATCTTGCTGCTTCACTTTTTTCAAAAGCTACTATAACATCTGCTGTTCCCTTTTCTATAAGTGGTGAATAAACCTTTTCCCCAAATCTAACTTGAGTAGTAACGCTGCCACCTCTTTGTGCCATACCATGAACCTCAGACATCTTTACATCATATCCATTTTTTAATAAACCTTCTGTTAAAATCTTGGAAGCAAGTATAGTTCCTTGTCCACCTACTCCTACGAATAATATACTTTTAACACTGCTCATATTATTCACCAACCTTTTCTATAGCATCAAATTTACAAACCTGTTTGCATAATTCGCATCCATTACACATATTTTTATCTATGCTAACTACATTATCTTTAAACTTAAGTGCTGGGCAACCTGTTTTTAAGCACGCTTTACATTTCTTACATTTATCTGAATCTACATTACAATTCATATTTGCTCTTCTCTTTATAACATCCTTCTTTAAAGCACAAGGCTGTTTTGTTATTATAACAAAAGGCTCACTGCTCTCATATGCTGCTTTTACAGCCGCTTCAGTTTCTTCTAGTTTATAAGGATCTACTACCTTTAAGTTTTCTTTTTTTATACCTAATGCAAGTACAACTTTTTCTATATCTATCATTGGAGCTGGTCTGTTTTGTAATGTCTTTCCAGTTCCAGGGTTTTCCTGATGACCTGTCATACCTGTAGTTCTGTTATCTAATATACATGTAACTATAGGTATATTATTGTATATTGAATTTGTAAGTCCTGTCATACCAGAGTGGAAGAATGTTGAATCTCCTATAAATGCAAATACTTTCTTATCCCTGTTTGCTAACTGATTTGCTTTTTCTATTCCAAGTCCAGCTGTAATTGAAGCTCCCATACAAACACAAGTATCAGTTACATTTAAAGGAGCTACCATACCTAAAGTATAGCATCCTATATCTCCTGAAGATATTATATTGTTCTTATATTTTGAAACTGCATAAAAAATTCCTCTATGTGGACATCCTGGACAAAGTACAGGAGGTCTTGATGGAGCTTTTATATCTACTGTATAATTTTGTTCATGGCTTTCATTACATATAGCCTTTCTTATAATGTCTGGATTTAACTCTTCACATATAGGAATAACTTCTTTTCCTATACAATTTATTCCTAAAACCTTAAGTGCATTTTCTAAATAAGGTTCATTTTCTTCTACAACATAAATTTTTTCAACTTTTGATGCAAATTCTTTCATCATTTTGTCTGGAAGTGGATAACTCATTCCTATTTTTAATACAGAAACTTTGTCCCCAAAAACTTCCTTTACATACTGATAGGATATACCACTAGTAATTATACCTATTTTACTATCTACCATTTCCATTCTATTTAAACTACAATTATTAGAGTATTCTCTTAATTTGTTAAGTCTTTCTTCTACTTCATAATGTTTCTTTTTAGAATGTGCTGGTATCATTATATATTTTGTTATATCTTTTTCATAAGGTTTTACTTCTGATTCTTTTCTTTCTCCCAATTCTACTACACTCTTGGAGTGAGAAACTCTTGTAGTACTTCTATAAAGTACTACTGTATCAAATTGTTCACTTATATTAAAAGCTTCTTTCATGAAATCTTTACATTCTTGTGAATCTGATGGTTCTACCATAGCTATTTTTGCATGAGGTGCAAAAAGTCTGTTATCTTGTTCATTTTGTGATGAGTGCATTCCTGGGTCATCAGCTGTAACTACTACTAGGCCTCCATTTACACCTTCATATGCCATAGTAAATAGTGGATCTGCAGCTACATTTAAACCTACATGTTTCATAGTTGTTAAACTTCTAGCTCCTCCAATGGCTGCTCCTGAAGCTACTTCCAAACCAACCTTTTCATTTGGTGCCCATTCTGCATATACTCCATCATAAGTAGCAAAGTTTTCAAGTATTTCTGTACTAGGTGTTCCAGGATAAGCAGAAGCAACTTTACATCCTGCTTCATATGCACCTCTTGCAATGGCTTCATTTCCTGACATAATGACTTTCATATATATACCTCCATTTTTAAATTATCTTAATTAACTTAACATTTCACATTACTGTTGAAATTTCAATTAAATTATGCTTTATTTAATCCAATAAAATTATTTAATTATGACACTATAGATCCTAATGCTATAGAATATAATTTTGATTTAGCACTGTCTGCCCTTGAAACAAGAACTACAGGACACTTAGCACCCATAATGACTCCAGCATTTTCTGCTTTTCCAAAATACGTCATGGATTTTCCTACAAAATTGCCAGCTTCTATATTAGGAACTAAAAGCACATCTGTATCTCCTGCTACTTCACTTACAATGCCTTTATGTTCTGCTGCTTCCTTTGATATTGCATTATCAAAAGCCAAAGGTCCATCAATAATACATCCTTCTATTTGTCCTCTTTTATTCATCTGAGTTAATGAAGCCGCATCAATAGTTGCTTGCATTGAAGGATTAACTACTTCTACTGCACAAACAGGTGCTATCTTAGGTGTTTCTATTTCTAACTTGTGTGCAACCTTTACACAATTATTTATTATCCCTATCTTGTCCTCCAAAGTTGGATAAGGAACCATGCCTCCATCAGTTAGAAAAATTAATTTGTGATATGAAGGAACTTGATAAATCATTACATGTGAAAGTAATCCCTTACCTCTAAGACCTGCTTCTTTATTTAATACAGCTCTTAACAAATCTGCAGTTCCAAGCATTCCCTTCATTATAAATTGTGCTTCTCCATTAGATACAAATTCTACAGCTTTTGCTGCTGCTCTTTTTATATCCTTTTCGTTTACTATTTTAATACCATCTATACATAAATTTTCTTTTTTAGATATACTTCTTATAGCGTCTTCGTCACCTACCAAAATAGCATCTACTATTCCAGTTTTAACTGCTTCTGTTACAGCTGTTAAAACTTCTTTATCCTGAGCTACTGCTACTGAAAGTGTTTTTTTGCTTTTCTCTTTAGCTAAACTTATCAATTGTTCCAGTTTTTTTACCATAAATATATACCTCCATTATTGTAATTAATTTACTACATCATATCACCATTATTGGTAATACTATTTTCCATAAACTAAAAGAATTTAAACATATCAAAAATAAATTTAAAACAATACTATATTATAGGTAGCAAATACTATGCCAAACTTATAAAACTTCTATTCCTAGTTTTTTTAATATTTTTACTTTTAAATATTTTCATTAATGGTACCAATGGTACAAAGACATAATACCTTTAATACTTTTAATTATATATTCAACTTTCGCAGTTTAAAAAAATGCTAATCAATGTACTTATAATATTAAATTAAAGTTTTGTATACACAAAAAATCCAGACTTACTTACATAAGTCTGGATTTTTCAATATATATTAATACAAAATTCTATCTGTAACATCTTTTATAGATTTGCATCCTGTAAGAACCATAGCTGATTTTAATTCACTTTTTATTGTATCTATATAAAGTTTTACTCCTTCTCTTTCTCCTCCAAAAGAAGCTGTTACAAATGGTCTTCCTATAAGAACTGCATCTGCTCCTAAAGCTAACATTTTAAGAACATCTACTCCATTTCTAACTCCACCATCTGCAAGTATTGTAACCTTACCTTTTACTGCCTCTGCAATTTCTGGAAGTACGTCTGCTACACCTGGAGTTTGATCAAGTACTCTTCCACCATGATTTGAAACAACTATAGCATCTACTCCTGCTTCTACTGCAAGTTTTGCTTCGTCAACAGTCATTATTCCTTTTAATATAAACGGAAGCTTTGTACTTTTTACTATTTCCTTTATTTGTTCTACAGTCTTAGGACCAACTGGCTTTCCATGAAGTGCTAAAGTTATAAGTCCTGCTGCATCTATATCCATACCCACAGCAAAAGCACCTGCTTCTTCTGAAAGTTTTATTTTGCTTATAACATTACTATTTTCCCAAGGTTTTATTATAGCAATTCCTTCCCCATTGAATTCCTTTAATTGCTGAAGGTTGGTTATAAGAAATGAGTCTACTGCTGTATCTCCTACCATAGGATAAACACCTGCATCAAGACATCCTCCAATTACCCATGATATGTATTGTTCTTCTGTAAATTTACCACCCATATTTAACGTAGTTCCTGATACTGGTGCTGCAAATACTGGCACTTCCATTTTCTTTCCAAATAATTCTGTACTTGTATCTGGGTCTTTAGCATCATGTATAACTCTCATATTGAGTTTATAACTATCTAATGCTTCAACATTAACTGAAAAAGCTTCTCCTGTTCCCTTGCCACCCATACCTGGAACTTCTCCAGAACAAGCTTTACCATTACAAACTGGGCAAACTTTACAACTTCCATTTAAATTTTCACGAGCGTTTTTTAATACTTCTTTGTAATTCATTTTTTATACCCCCACTCAAACTATTTTATGAATATAATACTTTGATTTAAACATACACTTTAATTATAGTTCATTTATTTTAAGTTAATCAAGGTCAACTTTACATTCACCACTTTTAACATCTTCTTCTGTATAAATTGTAAGTCCATTTCTACTTAACAACTCTGCAGTAACCCCATTTCCATCTATTTTATTTCCAGTAAATGTACCATCATAAATTTTCCCATAACCACAAGAAGGACTTCTAGCCTTTAAAATAGCAACCCTTGCTCCACATTCTTTTGCTATTTTAAGAGTTTCATGAGCTCCTTTTAAAAATTCTGCTGTAGCATCATCCCCATCTGGTCCAATTATTCTAGCCTTTCCATCAAGTACTTCTGCTCCATTAGAATTGTTTATTTCATGTGCTGGTCTTGGTGTACTTTGCCCTCCTAATTGTTCAGGGCATACAGGTATAGCTTTTCCTTGCTTCAATAACTCCAACACCTTAGGATCTAAGTTATTACCACCATTGTACTTACAGTTTGTTCCGCATAAACAAGCACTAACTAGTATCATAAATTCTCCCTCCAATCTCATTAAACTAAAATTATCTATAACAACATAATTAAATGTGTATACCTAAAGTTACTAGTTTGAATTTTACCATATATCACGGAGTAAAAGTCAAAATCCAAACTTCCACTGTACTTTATGCCGCATAGTACTTCTTCTACTTAAGTTCTGCCACTGTAACTCCAGTACCACCTTCACCATATTCCCCTAGTCTGTATTTTTTCACATGAGAATGATGCTTAAGCATATCTGTTATAGTATTTCTTAATACACCTGTTCCTTTACCATGAATTAAGGTTACTTCCTTTAGTCCTGCTAAATATGCTTCATCCAAATATTTATCTGCAGTATATACTGCTTCTAAAGAATCCATTCCTCTTAAATCCACAGATGAAGCTACAGATTTTAAGTTAAGCTTTGCTTCTCTCTTTACTCTTTTCTTTTCTTCTTTATTTACAGCACCTGTTACTGCTCTTAAATCTTTTAGTTTAACTTCTATCTTCATAATTCCAGCTTGAACTTGAACATTTCCTTTATTATCAGGTTTGGATATAACTATTACTTTTTGGTTTAAAGAAGGTACAAAAACTTCTTCCCCTTCTCTTACATTTTTAAGTTCCTCACCATCATTTCTTTTTACTTTATTAACTTTTTCATCTATTTTATCAAGCTTTTGTGATAGTTTTCTTCTTTCTTCTTCAAGCTTGTGTCTTACATCTGAAGCATAACCAGCTTTCTCTAATTCTCTCATTTCCTTAAGAATATTATCTGCTTCTTCTTTAGCTTCCTTTATAATTCTCTTTGCTTCCCTTTGAGCATTTATTACAGCTTTTTCTCTAGCATCTTGAAGTGATCCCATTTTTTCTTCATATTTATCTTTAATTTTAGCAGCTTCTAGCTTTAACATCTCTGCTTCTCTTGCATTGGCTTCAGCTTTTACACTTTTTTCTTGAAGATTTTCTATTAAATCTTCAAATTGAAGCGTTTCACTATTTATATTTTCTTTTGCATCATGAATTACATAGTCTGGGAGTCCTAACCTTCTAGATATTTCAAAAGCATTTGACTTACCAGGTACCCCAATTAAAAGTCTATATGTAGGTCGTAATGTTTCCACATCAAATTCTACAGATGCATTTTCAACTCCATCTACTTTTAGAGCATAAACCTTAAGTTCACTGTAATGGGTAGTAGCAACTATTCTGCAGCCTCTGCTTTTTAAATTTTCCAAAATAGATACAGCTAATGCCGCTCCTTCCGTTGGGTCTGTTCCTGCCCCTAATTCATCAAAGAGCACTAACGATTCATCATCTGCCTCATTAATTATCTTTACAGTATTAGTCATGTGAGATGAAAAGGTTGATAAACTTTGCTCTATACTCTGCTCATCTCCAATATCTGCAAATACTTCTTTAAAAAAGCTTACAGTAGAATTTTCTCTAGCTGGAATCATAAGTCCACTTAAAGCCATAATATGTAGTAATCCTACTGTTTTCAATGTAACTGTCTTACCACCTGTGTTAGGACCAGTTATAACTAATGATGTAAAGTCTTTACCTAAATACACATCTAAAGGTACTACTACTTTTCTATCTATTAAGGGATGTTTTCCTTGTACTATATCAATAATACCTTCATCATTAACCTTAGGTGCTGTACAATTAAGTTCACTAGCAAATTTCGCCTTAGCAAAAATAAAGTCTAGTTCCCATATTATATCTGCATCATTTCTTACTGCTATTATACTTCCATAAATTTCATTTGAAAGGTAAGCTAATATTCTATCTACTTCTGCCTTTTCCTTTAACATAAGTTCTTTTATTTCATTGTTTAAATTTACTAAACCCATGGGTTCTATGTATAAGGTAGCTCCACTGGAACTTTGATCATGCACAAGTCCAGGAACTGCTCCTTTATGTTCAGCTTTTACAGGTAAAACATATCTATCCCCTCTCATAGTATATAAGTTATCCTGGAGATATTCTGAATAAGTTCTTATAAGAGAATTTACTTTATCTCTTACAGAAGAATTTTTATCCTTTAAAGCCTTTCTAATATTATAAAGGGCTGTACTTGCTCTATCGGAAACTTGTTCTTCACCTTCTATGGACATAAATATATGATCTTCTATGTTCTTTAATGGAATAATACCCTGAGATATATTTTCCAAAACCCTAGAGCCTTCTTCTTCCTCTTTGTGACTTATATACTCTTGAAATCTTCTAGCAGCTCTAAGTATCGCTGCTATTTTCAAAAGCTGTCCTGGCATTAAAGTAGAGCCTTTTCCTGCTCTGCTTATGCCTTCTCTTACATCATAAACACCTTCAAAAGGAGGTGCTCCCTTTGTCACTAAAAGTTTAAATGCCTCCTTTGTTTCTTGAATATGCTCTCTAACTTCATATATATTATCATAAGGTTTTAATTCTTCTATTAAATCCTTAGCTGCACCAGTACTTGTATAATTCTTTAACTGTTCTTTTATCTTATAAAATTCTAGCACCTTTAATGCTTTTTCATTCAACTCGTTCGACCACCTTTTTACCAACTTGTATTATTTAATGTAGATTACTCTACACCTCTCTTATAGTGTCCTCTTGTAAACTTACTAAAATCTCCATTCCATTCTTTCTGTTTTACACATTTTAACACATTATTTACTTCATTATAAGTTTCATCTATAAAATCGATTCTGTAACTATTTATCTCTGCCTTTTCTAATTCATCTATATTGTCTATTAAATTTGTAGGAACACTATTATAAATGTGACATCTACAATATTTATCTGTATTAACAGTAAAGCATGCTCCCATTCTATCTTTTAAATGAAATGTTCCTCTTTCACATGCTCTGCTGCAATTTTGAGATACACCTTTGTTTCCAAAAGTACTTCCTATTACGCAGTACTCTGAAACCATATTTTCTACTTTTCCATAAAGCATTATCTGGCATGGCATCTTAGACTTCTTAGCTAAACTCAACATTTCACTTTTATTAAGTTCTACACTTAAACATATACCATCCAATAAATCATTATAAAATTGTGTAGAAGTAGGATTAAATATATTTAGTTTATAGTCTCCTATTATTGTAGTTTTTTCTTTAAATTTATGTATTATACCCAAATTTGCTGTAACTATGCCTTTTATATATGGGAGCAATTCTTCTACTTTAGAACACACAGCTGAAAATTCCTCTTTTATAATATTAGGAACCTTAAGCCAAACATTGTTTTCTTTTATTATTTCATCTTTTATATCGCTTTTTTTATAAAATATATCTGCTGCCACATCCGAAAGTCCATTTTCAAAAGCAGCTTTCATTTGATCTAGCATATTGACACAAATCATATATTTAGGAATTGGCCTAGCGGAAGCTTTTTCTTTCTTTAACGCTTCTACACCTTTAGTTCTATTTACTTTAAGTAACTCATTTTCTATAGCTTCTATTAGCTTTCTCCTGCTCTCATTTATAGATGATACTGGCATAAAACCTTCTTGAAAATCATCAAATTGTATATTAGCAACCCTAAAAGGAGTACTTCCACTTTTTTTAAGATGTTCTTTCAATTTATCTGTATTTAAAGGTTTGTTTAAAGCTTTTTGAACCAACTCTCCCTCAACAGAATACTGTTTTCCTTTGTAAATAGTACTTAACTTTATAGGCTCATTTAATTTAAATTTTACTTTTAAATCCAAGTCTACTTTTTTTCCAAAAGGATTTTTATAAATACTTTCCATAGAGCTAAGTAGCTTTATATCTGAAGTTTTATAAAGAATATCTCCACTTTTAAAATCTACTGGTTTAAGTTTTACTTTACTTCCTTTAGCTGCTTCAAAAACTTCATTTCCATTTTGTATTATTTTTGAAACTGTAAATCCTTTTTCTCCATTTCTTATACCATCCTTAATACTCAAATCCTCTTGTAATGCAATACTTAAATCCTTTTGGACCTTCCCAAGTATTACTCCTGTATTCTTAGGAAAAGTATAAGCCATCATATCTTTACCTACATTTCCAAACAAATAAGCCTTTGAAAAACCTTCTCTATTAAAAAGCTGTAAAAGCTTTTTCTTTTCATGTTCAATATCCACATTGCATCCATTTAGAATACTATCTATAGCTTTTCTATAAGATGATACTACTGCAGCTACATACTCAGGTCTTTTCATTCTTCCTTCTATCTTCAAGGAAGTAGTACCACTTTCAATTATATCCTTTATATTTTCTATAGTACATATATCTTTAGGACTTAACAAATATCCTTTTTTCTCTCTTCCACTAATACTATCAACTATAGTATATGGTAATCTACAAGGCTGTGCACATCTTCCCCTATTACCGCTTCTTCCACCAATCAAACTGCTCATAAGACACTGACCAGAATAACACACACATAATGCTCCATGTACAAAAATTTCTGTTTCTATATTCAAATCTTTAGATATATGTTTTATTTCATTTAAAGACAGTTCCCTTGAAAGTACAATTCTTTCAAATCCTTTGTCTTTTAAAAGAGCAGCTCCCTCACCATTATGTACTGTCATTTGAGTGGATGCATGAAGTTCAAAATCTGGCAATGCTTCCTTTATCAACATTACTAATGCTGTGTCCTGTACAATTAGTGCATCCACACCAATACTGTATAAAAACTTAGCATACTCTAAAGCTTCTTTTAATTCCTTTTCTTTCATTAATGTATTTATAGTTACATATATTTTAACTTCATATATATGACAATATTCCACTGCCTTTTTCATATTTTCATTATCAAAATTAGAAGCATAAGCTCTTGCCGAAAACTTATTTCCTCCTAAATACACTGCATCTGCTCCACACTGTACTGCTGCATAAAGACTATCCATACTTCCTGCTGGCGCCAGCAGTTCTATTTTGTTCATCCTACATCTCTCCTACCATTTTCTTAACCATACGTTTTTTATTATACAGTATATTATTATCTTTTAAAACTTATTTTAGGCACATAAATGGAGTATTTCACACTTTAAGCATAATGCAGAGCAAAGCTTTACTAGTTAATAATTAAGAATTAATAGTGAGGGATGATTTTTTGTAGTGTAACGGGAAAAAATTCACATTAACTATTAATTCTTCATTATTAATTATTAACTAAAAATATTGTGTCGCAATATTTTTATCTTCTTCACCTTTAAAGCATATATACCATTATATATTTCAACGTAAAGTTAAAATGTTCTATATAAAAAACTGCTGACAAAACATATTTGTCAGCAGTCTAAAATCAAATTATTTTTTGTTATAAAATTTTATATTTCAGGTTTTATTCCATTTATAATAGGTAACTTTTTTTCACCCTTTATTGTTCTTATTAAAATATCTCTCATTAATTTAGGACTGTTAGTAAATGCATCTTTTGTAGATCCAGCAGCATGAGGAGTTATAGTTACATTGTCAAGTTTCATAAGTATGTCATCTTCTTCTAATGGTTCCACATCAAATACATCTAAAGCTGCCCCTGCAATTTTTCCTTTTTCCAAAGCTTCTTTAAGAGCTTTTTCATCAACTAATCCTGAACGTGCAGTATTAACTAATACAGCATTAGTTTTCATAAGACTAATTTCTTTTCTTCCAATTAAATGATAGGTATCTTCTGTAAGTCTTGCATGGACAGTTATTATATCTGAGTTCTTCAGCAAATAAGGTAACTCAACAATATTTACTGCATCAAAATTTCCATTAAAAAATGGATCATATGCTATTACATTACAACCAAATGCTTTTAAATATCCTGCTACAAGCTGTCCTATAGATCCAAATCCAACTATACCCACAGTTTTGTTGCACAATTCAGGAATAGCTCCACTGTTTGGAAACTTTTTTCTCCACTCACCTTTTTTCAAAGCTGCATGTGATCTAGCTATATTTCTAACTTCTGATAATATCATACCCATAGCAAATTCTGCAACCGCCCTTGCATTACGACCTGGAGTATTCATAACAGTTATTCCTTTTGTTGCTGCATATTCATATGCTATATTTTCAACCCCACCTCTTAACACTCCTATAATTTTTAATTTTTTAGCCTTATCTATTATTTTTTTTGATACAGGTGTAAATTGAACTATTAAAATATCATATTCACTAATGTCTTCAATAAGTTCTTGTGGGAGCTCTACCGCATCTGGCCCATTTTGTTCTACTAAAAGATTATCCCTTTGAAGCATTTCCAAATTTTCATGTTCCCACTCTCTGACAGTTACATCTATTCCGTATTTCTCCAATCCTTTTAATCCTTCACTCATAGACTCCTTAGGAATAAATTTATCTCCTATAGCTAATAATTTCATGTTTCATCCTCCTTAAGCTCTATTTTCTGACATAACCATCTCTATTTTTTCTAGTATTTTATTTTTCAAAATATCTTTTGCTGGTTTAAATAATTCATCTGGTAAAGGATCTATTCTTTTTTGGACTTCTACTGCCTTTTTCATTCCTTCCATTAAAGCAATTCTTAAATCGGCATAAAGATTAACTTTTGTTATACCATTTTTAATAGCATTTTGTACCTGATCTAATGGTGTACCTGATCCTCCATGAAGTACAAGAGGTACCGGACTTAATTTATTTATTTCTATAAGCCTGTCTATTTTTAATTCTGGTGTTGAAACATAAACTCCATGCGAAGTTCCTATAGATACAGCTAATGCATCTATTCCTGTCAAACTAACAAATTTTACAACTTCATCAGCATCTGTAAGCATAGTTTCTCCTGCACTAGTTCCATCTATTTCCTTTCCTGCAACATGTCCAAGTTCTGCTTCAACAGAAACTCCTTTTTTCTTAGCCATATCAACAACTTTTTTTGTATTTGCTACATTTTCATCAAATGACAACATTGATCCATCATACATTACTGAAGTAAAACCATTTTCTATTGCTTTTTCTATAATCTCAAAATTTGTAGCATGATCAAGATGAAGAGCTATTGGAATTTTGTATTCACCCGCAACTCCTTTTATCATAGATGTAATATACTTTATTCCTTTTCCAACAAGATCATGTTCTAATACCATTAAAATAACTGGTGATTTTTTTTCTTCTGCAGTATCAAGAATAGTTCTTATAAGTACATCTTCCATACAATCAAAAGCTGGTACAGCATAATGTTCCTCTCTTGCTTTTTTCAAAATTTCATTTAATGTTACTAACATAATATAATCCTTCCTTTCCTATCTCATTAACATTCCGCCTGTAGCATCTATAGTTGCACCTGTAATATAATCTGCAGCTTCTGATACCATAAACGCTACTATTTTACCTATATCATCAGGAGTCGCTACTCTACCAATAGGTATTCTATTTATATAATAATCTTCATTATTCTCAAGCGCTTTGCTTACCATATCGGTTTTCACCATACCAAGAGCTACTGCATTTACATTTATACCATACTTAGCCATTTCCCTTGCCATAGACACTGTAAGCGCTACAACACCTGCTTTACTTGCAGCATAATGAGCATGTCCTGTAGTTGCTCCATGAAATGCTGCTTGAGAAGTTATATTTAATATTTTTCCATTTCTTTTCTGCAAAATATTATTTTTTATAAAGGCTTGACTTGTTAAAAAAACTGATGTTAGATTTACATCTATGGTTTTTTTCCATTCATCTAAAGTAATATCTTGAATCCAATTTTTCAGCCATATTCCAGCATTATTAATTAATATGTCTACACATCCAAATTCTCTTTCAGCTTCATCTATCAATTTAATGCAATCTTGTGGATTAGCAAGATCTGCTTTAACTGCCAATGCTTTTCCTCCATTTTTTACAATTTCATTCACCACCTCTTTAGAAGATCCTTCACTTTTATTGTAATTTATTACAATATACGCCCCTTCTTTTGCCAATGCTAGTGCTATACCTTTACCTACGCCTCTTGATGCTCCAGTAACAATGGCACATTTACTCTTTAGTTTTAAATCCATAATTCTTCCACCTTTCATTAGTTATAATTTTTTAAATACAGAAGTCAACACTTGAATTGTTTCAATATAAATATTATACTTTTTATTATAAGTATCTTTCAGTGCTTGATTTGGCATACAGGTATAAGCTACATTTACCATTGAATCGGCAGCAGAATCAAATGATTTAAAATTGTTTGTAGCAATACCAGCACATATTGCAGCTCCTAGAGCTCCTAATTCTGTACTTGTAGTAACTTCTATTGGTAACTGAAGAACATCTGCAAATATTTGAACCCATACTTTAGATTTAGCAGCACCACCTGCTATTCTAATAGCTTTAGGTTTGTCTCTAAATGCAAGTAACTTATCAATATGTGCTTTATGACAAAATGCAACACCTTCATAAATTGCTCTTAATAGGTGTGCCTTTGTATGCCATCCACTCAAGCCAACAAAACTTGCCTTTGCATCAGCATCAACATTTGTACCATATAAAAATGGTAAAAACATTATATTTGTATCTTCTGCATTTACACTTTCAACCATTTCATTGGCATATTCATAAACTGATTTATTTATATCTTTACCTTTAATTTTTTCTTCACCCATAAATTCAGTAACAAACCATTCTAAATTAGATGCAGATGTTGGACTTGCTTCTGTTGTAAGCCAATATCCCTCCATACAATATAGCGATGTCATAAATAAATCCTTTGATACAATAGGTTTCTTACTTATATATTCATTTATACTCCATGTTCCTGCAATCATACAAAGTTTATCTTCTGTTGTAACTCCTGTGGCTATTGCTGAAGAATCTATATCAAACAGTCCTCCAGCAACTGGTGTACCTTCTAAAAGTCCAGTAGCTTTTGCTGCCTCTTTTGTAACATATCCACATATCTCAGATGAATACTTTATAGGTGGAAGTTTTTCTATTATTTCCTTAAGCCCAAATTCATCTAATAAACTCTCATCATACTTTACATCTCGAACATTCATCAAATTTGTTCCTGAAATATCGGTAATTTCAGCATAGGCTTTTCCTGTTAAACAAAATCTAACATAGTCTTTACACATTAAAATCCATTTTGTATTTTTTATTACTTCTGGCATGTTATCCTTAAACCATGCAAGAAGTGCTATTGGCTGGCCTGCCCATATACTCTTCATTGTTTTCGGAAGAACTTTTTCAAAAGTTCCATTACTATACCATTTACTAACATAATCTTTTGCTCTTGTATCAGTAGATATTATTCCATTATAAGCTGGTCTACCATTTTCATTTATAAGATACATACCATTTCCATGTCCTGTCGTAGAAATTCCTGCTATATCTTTGGGATTTATCTTTCCTTTAGTTATTACATCTCTAATAGCATCTGCATTTGCCTGCCACATTTCGTCCATATCCCTTTCAGTAAATCCTGGTTTAGACATAATCATTTTTGTTTTATAAGCTGATACAGCTATTTCTTTTCCTGATAAATCATAGAGTGCGGCTTTTGACATTGTTCCACCATTATCTATACCAATTAAATATTTTGGCATTTTAAACCCTCCTTAATTTTAACTAAATAACATTGATAATTTTATAATCAACCATCCTAATGGTGTTGTAGCTCCTCCAACTATACCTGCCATACCTGTAGAACTTGACACTCCACTTGGAAGTGTTACATTTGCAATCTTGGCTGCCTTAGTATAATAAGGTGATATATCTGTCCCTGCATATAATATCAATGTCATAATAACAAGTCCTGAAATAAATATTCTTACTACATTATTTTTGCAATAAGGAGCAACCATAGGTACTAAAAAAACAAGTGATGCTAAATCCACAAATGGTAATAACTTATTTCCTGGTAAAATAATAGCTAACAAAAGTGATGCTGGTATTAGCAAAAGTCCACTGGCAAGCACTGCAGGATCTCCAACTAATAAAGCTGTATCAAGACCAATATAAAATTCTCTGTCAGGAAATTTCTTTTTAAGTGAAACTTCTGCAGCATCTCTTACAGTAATAAGTCCTTCTACAAGAACATTTATCATTGCTGGAAGTAATACCATAACTGCTGCAACTTTAATTGCTAAAGTCAATATATCTGTTATGCTCCAACCTGCTAATATTCCAAGTACAATTCCAAGTATAGTTCCAAGTGTAAGAGGCTCACCCATAATACCAAATTTTTTAGTAATTTTATCTGGATTTGCATCAATATCTCTTAATCCTGGTATTTTTTCAATTATCCAATTGACAACGATTCCAATAGGTACGTAAATTGCTGAAGTAGCATGTGCAAAGGATACTCCTTTTAGGTTAAAACTTTTTTGAATCCTAGGTGCAGTTTTATCCGCTATAAAAAGTGTAACTAAGAAATGAATTAAAGCACCTGCTGATGCAATAGCCACATTATTTGTAACCGCATATACTACTCCACCTGTTAATAAAAAATGCCAATAATTGAATATATCTATATTAACAGTTTTTGTTAGATTGAATATTAGCAATATTAAGTTAATTAAAAGTGCACCAAAAACAACAATTGGCACAATAGGCGATCCCCAGCCTATTGTAGATCCAACAGGCCATCCTGGATCCACTACTGTAAGACTTAACCCAAATCTTTTAACCATTGCCTGAGCTGCTGGTCCTAAACTCCCAAGAAGCAGTCCAATTACAAGATTAATACCCACAAATCCAATTCCTACAAGCATTCCTGCTTTAAATGCCTTACCTATTTTTACTCCAAATACTATAGCCAATATAAAAAATATAATTGGCATCATTACCGAAGGTCCCATATTAATTAATGTTTTAATAATTGACATATTAAATAACCACCACTTTCATCTATAATTAATCAGTGTCTAATTTTTTATTTAAATGAATTCACCTCCTTAAATGATTTCTAACTTGTTATTTAATATAAATTCACCTCCTTATAAAAATATTAGTAAAAAAATAAAATCCTGTTTAAGAGTAATCAAAATTTTGACTACTCTTAAACAGGATTCAAATCACCATCCTGTTACCTATTTTGTTTTAAATAACTATAATCATCCCAAAGCTTTTTTTCACTTGTAGTAACTCCTACAAATCCAGCCTTGTAAACTTCTATAACATTTGACCTTTCAGTTATAAATCCACCTCCTAATAGAGGTACATTTCTAACTTTAGCTATTTTATCTTTAAAATTTGTAGATATCGGACCAGGCAAAACTTCAATTGCATCACATTTACTATTTTTTAATGCCTTTAGTCCTGACTCTAACCCTCTAGAATCTATAAGAAAAAATCGTTGAATAGCATATAACCCTATCATTTTAGCCATATTTACATTTGTTGAATTAGATGAAATTATACCATCAACTTTAAACAAATTTTTCAACAACTTTATTCCCATTTGATCAGTAGCTAGTCCACCTACTAAATCTATGTTTACTAAAGCTATTTTATTATTATCATGACACTTCTTAATTAAAGATTTAAGATTTCCTAAATGAACTTCAGATAGAAAAATTACATTTGAAACAGACTTTAAAGCAATTTCAAAATTTCTCAAATCACGAACAGACGGTATTATAGTAAACCGTTTAAACATATTTGAAAACCTTCTCATTAAATTGCATCATCTGCAAGTTATATTTAATATACATTCATTATAGTAAATTAGTATTTAAAAGTCAATAACATTATTCTTAAATTTTGATATACTTTTTAACTCATTATCATATATAATTTTAACATATATAAATAAACGATTTGAGAATCTCACAAATCGTTTATTTACACTAAATTATACTTATTTTTTGTATATATCCATTATGCTCTTTACTATAGTCTCTATATCTTTAAAAGTATTAAAATAGCCTGGGCTTATTCTTACTGTGCCTTTGTTATTAGTTCCTATAACATTGTGAATTAATGGTGCACAGTGATACCCTGTTCTTACTGCTATACCCTTCTCATTAAGTTTATAGCCCACTATTGAACTATCTACTCCATCAATATTAATTGAAACTACTGCACTCCTATCTTTTAAACACATTGGTCCGTAAATTGTTACATAATCAAGTTTTTTTAATTCTATTAATAAATACTCCGTTAATAATAATTCATGTTTACAAATTTCTTTCATTCCAACATTTTTAATGAATTTTATTCCTTCACATAATCCTGCAATACCTGGTGTATTTAATGTTCCACTTTCAAATTTATCCGGCATAAAATCAGGTTGCTTCATGTCATTTGAATTACTTCCAGTTCCACCTTCTTTAAATGCCTCTACTTGAGTTCCGTCCCTTATGAACAAACCTCCTGTACCTTGAGGACCAAATAATCCTTTGTGCCCAGGAAATGCTAATACATCTATATTGCTTTCTTCCACATCTATATTTATAGTGCCTGCACTTTGTGATGCATCTACCATAAATAAAATTCCTGCATCTTTTGCTATTTTTCCAATAGCTGATATAGGTTGTACAGTTCCTATAACATTTGAAGCATGATTTACAATTATTAATTTTGTATTATCCTTTATTTGTTGCTTTAAATTCTCTATATCTATATAACCATTTTTATCCACATCAAGCAGTATAACCTGTACTCCTTTTTTCTGCAAACTGTTTAAAGGTCTTAGTACTGAATTATGCTCAATAACTGTACTTATTACATGATCACCACTCTTTAAAATCCCTTTGATTCCTATATTTAATGACTCAGTTGCATTACTGGTAAAAGTTATTTGAAAAGGATCAGAAATATTAAAAATTTCTTTTATCACTTCTCTAGTTTCCATAATCTTAGATTGTGCTTTTATTGCTAGTTTATGCGAACTTCTTCCAGGATTTGCTGCATAGTTTTCCATACAATTTAAAACCTCTTTGTAAACTTCATTAGGCTTAGGAAAGGTAGTTGCAGCATTATCTAAATAAATCATAATCTCCTCCTTAAATCTTTCAAATATTTTTAAACTTATCCTTTTATTAATTGATAAGCTTCCTTGTTATCTTGCAAAACTATTTTATATACAGATTTAGCTTTAATACTATTGTTCTTTAATTCACTTTTAACAATTTCAAAACTCTCCTCATTGAATCTAATAGAATAGCTACATCCCAAAGTAATTTCACAAGGAGTAGAAATAAAATTAACTTTACATCCCTTTTTTGTAAGTTTGTTATATATCAATAATGCTTTACTATAACTAGAAAATACCATTAAATAATCGCCACTGTCTTTTTTCATAATGTTTACCTCCTATTTATCCCACAAATGATTTTTTATTTTATAATATGCATTTAAATATCAGTTTGTTAAATCATGCAATATTCTTCACTACCATAAATACTAAAGATAGTATATTACCTAATTTTTGTAACAAGTAAAAGCTTAGTGAATATGATAATATTGCAAAGACAATTAGAAATTACTATTATAAAATCTATGTATTTTACCCCTCATAAAATACATAGATTCCCAAAATCTATGTATTAATCATTAGGAGGAAAAAATAATGAGCGTATCATGCAAAGCCGTTCTCGGCCCTTTTATCCATCCTGCTGTATGTCCTACTGGTGAAGGCACCGTTGACATCTGTAATTGCCCTTTAGTAGATTTTGATGTCACCATAACAGGACTTTGCAATAAAACCAGATATGGTATAGTTGCAGTTGTTAAATGTGATAACAGAATAGTTGCAACTGTATGTGACATATTCGATGTAGATGTTCCTAATGCTGATAAATGTGCATGTGTAAATGTAACACGACATTTCAAAAATGTTATGGTTGATGTAGAAGCTTGCACAGATGTGGCATGTACTTTTAGTGTTGATATTGCATGCGGTAATTATATTTTAGGATGTTGTACTATATAAATGATTTAATTTTTAAAACTTAAAACTAGGTTTAAAGGATATCTAGATAGATATCCTTTTTTACAAAACTACAAGCTAGTTATATAAGATCATGTAAAATACCTAACCTAAATAAAATAAATTCATATGTTAGATAAATAATAGGTACTTAAAAATTGAAAATATACTATGTAAAATAATATCTATGTACGAAAATAAGGAGGTGAAAAACAATGAATACAGATAATTTTTCTAAAAATGATTCAATAAAAAAAATGCATAGTCACGTGCATGGTAAAAATTTGCCTAGTAAACATATTAATAAAAGCTGCCACAGAAACCTTGGTAATTTTGTTTTTAACACCCAATGCTGTTCTAATGATGATCCACCTTCAAATAACTGCTGTAATGATAAACCCCAAAAATGTATAAACCTCCATAAAAGTTTTCAAGGAAGATTATTATTTTTACATGTTAATTTAAAAGATATATGTCCAAATAAAACAATTGTCGTAAGCGTATTAATTTATGAAAATAACAAACTATATGCACATAAGGTTAAAAAAATGTTTACTGGCCGTCTTGATAGTTGCAAATGTAAAGATTTCGATGCTGGAAAATTCTGTTTTGTAATTCAAGAAAACTGTATTTGTAATGAACGTAAATTTAAAGCAAAAGTTATATATCATTATACTGAATTTTAGTAAAAGATCATTTTCTATACTTATACATTCAGGTTCAACTTATTAAACTTAAAAGTATTATATAAATTTAAAGGGTTCAATGCTGATGCACTGAAACCCTTATTTATTTTACATTACCGCTTTAATAATTAATCCTCTACAAGGAATATGAACATTTACTGTGTTGCTAGCTTGAGCTAAAAGAACATTTGAGTTAAAATCTCTAACTGAAGCAGTATTACCAACTTCAAAGTCACCACAACTTTCAAAAGGTCCTATAGTTCGTGTGTAATTAAATGTTTTTGGAAGTTCATCTGTTACACAAAGCTTTGGTGATAATTCTCCTTCTAAAGTATCTTCTACTTTAACGCATTCATGTTCCACATTAATAGTTGCATTACTAAAATCGATAACAGCTGATGCTTTTATATCTATAGTTGCAGCTCCAACCTGAATAGTTACTGTAGCTTCATTAAGCCTTGTGTTTCCATTAGGAAAATCAGCACTATAGCTGCATGTTAATATAGCTCCTGCTGCAAGTGTAAATGGAAAAGTTACGTTACAAACTACATTAGCAGGTATATTATCAGGTGAAATAATATCAGTAATCTTATTTATAGTAACGCTACTTCCTGATACATTTTGTATCGTTATTGTTCCATTCACTGCCCAGTTACTATCTACAGGCGTTTCATCTACTGTCACAGCATAATTAACAGGAACAGTTCCACCAACACTAAGAGTTATATCATCTGGTTCAGCTGATTTTGTAATGTTCCAATTAAAAGTTCTAGTTAAAGTTGTCTTAGCATCTTTTGATACTTTTAATATATCTCCAGAACAGTTCACTGTAACAGAAGCAGATGCTTCTTGTCCCGTTTGCTCAATTGTTGCAGTATTCATATGGGTTCCATTGTCATCAGGACATTCATAGTCTATGGAGTACATTTCTGTTCCACTAGCTGAAAAAGTATAAGGTCCACTACCTGGATTAGTATCATTAACAGTAATACTATCATTTACTAAAGTTGGTTCTGGCAAAGTTGCTGTAGCACTTGGACTTGGGCCAAATGGAGTTCCAAGATGTCCTGAATGATTAGTAATTGTGACATCAGCTGTAACTTTATAAGTTGCACCTACTTCAATAAAAGCAGCTGGAATTGTTAAACTATAGGGATAGTTACCTGTCTCACCTGGATCAAGTACAGGATTGCTACTAACATCTACATTAACGGAATTTATAACAGTCATGCTTGGAGACTTTGTAAGTTTTGCTATTATTTTTAAATTTTCAGTTGCTGCAGACCCCATGTTTGTTACAGTTACAACTCCACTTATAACTGCTTCATCAGTAGTTGTTTGACTTTTAGTAACAGTAATAGTATATTGTGATATTCCTGTGCCACCATTAGATAAATTCAGCTGAGTAGGATTGGCAGATTTGGTTATACTCCATGTAAATTCTTTCGTATAACTTGCATTAGCCGTTACACTTGCATCAAGTGTTGTACCAGACTGCCCATCATCTAATAATATTGACTGATCTGCTGCTATTTCTGCATTTATGAGATTTTTATAATATTGATCTCTGTTGTCTACTATGCTAAATTGATCACATTTTGTTTCAGGATATCTTTCTATTTTCATATATATCCTCCTTTGCTAATCATTTATTTAGCTAAAATTTCAAAAAGTTTCAAAATTTGATTCATGTTTGCAATAATATAATATTCAAGTTTATTACAATTGTTACCTTTATACATATGTACTTGTATTATCAATCTATAGTTACATTTTTGTTAATACCTTCCTATAAATATTAAAAATAGTAGAGTTCTTTTCAAGACTCTACCTCTTACAATACACTTTTTCACTACTTTTTTAACTTCAATATATAATGAATTTTACTTTCCGAAATACCTGGTAAAGCTACATTAACCTTATCTTTTTGAACAGGTACCTTCTCTATGTCAACCTTACTTAAAAGTTCAGTCCAAGCGTTATTGTTAGAAAAAGCTAATTTATTATAAAAAACAATTAAATATCCTACATCTTCACAGGTTACATTAATAGAAACATTTATACCTGCAAAAGTCTTTTTACTATATATAACTATTGATTTTAAGCTATCATTGATATTTTTAAAAAAATCCGCTTCTTTCAAATTTACATTAGAATCACCAAACATCTCTAATGGTTTTTTCACTGTTTTAGCTGCATTACTAAATAAAAGTTTTATTTTTTCTAGTTTTTCATGATTTATTTCAAATGCTGCTAAATTAAAATCCTGCTCCTCTATTAAATGTTTTATAAACAAATTTGAATCAGCAATATTGCTGTATTTTTCAGTAATAAAAACTAATTTATTATAATCTATCCCTTCATAGACAGCATAATCTACATAAGTTACTGCAGCTCTTACTGCTGGATTTTCTTCTTGCCCTAATTCATAAAGAATTTCTACACAATTCATATAGCACATATCTAGTACCAAAATATCTATTATATAATGTAGATTTTTTCTTAATGCATTAATCGCTTCAATCATTTCTGGTATTCCCATAATATAAGGCACATTTAAACTTAGATCAGTAAAGCAGCCTATAAAATCTCCTCCATGATCAGAAAGCACTACCATAAAATGCTCAGCTTCGTAATTTTCATATCCCCACTTTATAAAATCGTACAAAACATTAGGATCTGCCATATTTGTTTGACCTAAATCTTGTATTAAAATAGAGTGTCCATTTTCAACATAGTATCTTCTTACTCCACGCCAACTATCTTTATCACAAGTTTTATATTTTCCTAATTTTCCCATTTCAACAACTATATTTACATCTCTATTGGATCCAATCTTTTCACATGCTAAAAATGATTTATACATTATGCTTTCCATTTCATTATTACCATCTGCATAAATTAGTATAGTCCATTTTTGCATATTCTCATTGAGCATATTATAAACACATCCTTAATAATGTAGATAAAATCTCACTTAAATTTTTACAAAAATCTTCATTATATTAATTTTAAAATTCGTCAAATACAAAACTTTTCAACTTAAATATTTGATCTTAAGAATGGTGATGCCTGCTGCAATTACTATGTCTATGCTTATGTTTGTGCTTATGCCTATGTTTTTTACATCTAAAATCTAACTGTTTTATTATTGTACATACTAATGCCATAATAAATCTATCATCTACTTCCTCATGGAAATTACAACAGCATTCATCTGGTTCAGACTCAACATTTATATTCACATTTTTAATCATTTCACATGGCTTAAATTGAATAATACATTCATTATCCTTACTTAAAGTATCTGAACAGCATGTTTTTGGGGACATATTAAAATCTCCTTTAAAATTGCTTTTATTTAATCCATCTATGCTATGTTATCTCAATTATCATTATATGTAGAAATACTATTATTGCTATTTTTTATATAAACAATTGTATACATTCTCACTATGTACCATATTAATCATTTAAACAAAAAATAAATGTGAGAAAGTAAATCTTGCTTTCTCACATTCCTACACTATTAAAAATCTTTCATTTTTATTTAACATTCTTCTCACTATTCAATAAAGGATTATTTTTTTTTTTCTCTTGAGCTAAACTTATTTGGTTTTCCAATAATTTATGCTGTAAATCTATAATTTTATATTTGGAAGACTGCAACTGAAATTTTATTTCTTTATTCTCGGATTTAATTTCCGTATTTTCCTTCATATATTTTTGAGCTGTATTCTGCATTACTTCCATTTCCTTCATTAACTTCTCTATATGCTGGTCTTTCTGCTCCAAATACTGGGCATTCACATCATTTTTTAATTTTTGCTGAAGTTCTGCATTATATTCTTCCATATGCTTTAGTTGCTTTTTTAAAGATTGAATTTGTTCTTCATAACTTTTTTGTAATTTAGCCATTTGTTCAAAATCGCCACAAAGCTTTTCATACTCTCTTTGCTTTTTAAACATATCATCTACTATATTTATTGCTGAAAGAATTGCTGCTGATGAAGTACTTAATTTGCTATTATTTTCTAATATATTTTTAACCTTCTTGTCCACATAGCCAGCAACTTTATGTAAATATTCTTCTTGTTCATCGCCTTTTAAATTATATTCTATTCCATTTATCTTAACGGTTATAACATTCATGTAAACACCCTCTTAGATAACTCTATTTATTACAGTTTTATATAACATTATTCTATCATAAAACTTAGATATATTAAACCTATTATTTGAATAACATTATTACCTAAATTTTACAGCATTTTAAATAAAACTTCAATGTATATATAAAGCTTTGTATAAAATTAAATTTACACAAAGCTTTATGTTTACTTATACACTATCTAAGTTGTGCTCCAAGCCTATTTTCCAATGTTCTAACTATTTTATCATGAACTTTATTTACTTCATTATCTGTTAAAGTTTTATTTTCTTCTCTGTATATAAGTGAATAAGCTATACTCTTCTTACCTTCTGGTATTTGCTCTCCCTTATATACATCAAATAATTTTATACTTTCTAATAAATGTCCACCCTGCTTATGCATTATTTCTTCAATATCCTGTACAAGTACACTATCATCTATCAATATAGCCATATCTCTTGTTACTGCAGGGAACTTAGGAATTGCCTTATACTTCTTATCCATATTTGCATATTTGTATAATATATCAATGTTTAATTCAGCAACATAGCATCTTTCATCAACACCATAGTTTTCTGCTACATCGGGATGAATTTCTCCTAAAATACCTACTAAATCCTTCTTTATATAAAGCGCTGCTGTTTTTCCCGGATGGAAACTAGGATTTTCACTTTCCCTTTTAAATGAAAACTTGTCAATTCCTAAATTTTCAAGTATATTTTCAACTACTCCTTTTACATGGAAATAATCTGCATCACCATATAATCCTAAAGTAAGAATATTTCTCTCTTCTGGAAGTTTGTTTTCATCTTCATTTGGAATATATACCTTACCCATTTCAAAAATTCTTACATATGAGTTATTTCTTGAATAATTTCTTCCTAGTGCTTCCATCATGGACGGCACAGTTGTTGTTCTCATTATGCTGTAATCTTCACCTAGTGGATTCCTTACAGATACAACTTTTCTTAAATCACTATCTTCAGGTAAAAGAATTTTATCAAAAACCTTAGGACTTACAAAAGAATAACTTATAGATTGATTAAGTCCGCTGCACATTAAAGTTTCTACTAACTTATCATCTAATTTTTGTTTTACGCTCTTTCCACCTCTTGCATTCACACTTTTTATTATAGTAGTTGGGACATTGCTATATCCATATATTCTTGCTACTTCTTCTGCTACATCTTCTCTTATATTTATATCTGATCTAAATGTTGGTACATCTATAACTAAGTTATCTTCTTTAACTTCTGTGTTTAGTTCTAATCTATCTAAATACTCTTTCATGTATTCTTTTGATATATCTGTACCTAAAAATGTATTTATCCAATTAGAATCAACTTCTAAAGTATGTCTTTCTAACTTTTCTGGGTAAATGTCTATAGTACCTTGCATAACTTCCCCAGCTTCTAACTCTTGCACTAGATGACAAGCTCTATCTAAAGCAATTTCTGCTAAGTTTGGGTCTAAGTCCTTTTCAAATCTTAAAGATGCTTCTGTTCTAAGTGCTAATTTGTTAGCTGAAATTCTTATATTTGTTCCATCAAAAGTTGCACTTTCAAATATTATTGAAGTAGTATCATCTTGGACTTCTGAATTTAATCCACCCATTATTCCAGCAAGTCCTATAGTTCTATCTCCATCTTTTATATTAAGTACATTTGAATCTAAAATTCTTTCTTCATCATCTAAAGTTGTAAACTTTTCTCCATTTAGCGCTCTTTCCACTACTATGTTTTTAGATGTTATCTGTCTTGCATCAAAAGCATGCATAGGCTGACCAAGCTCTAACATAACAAAATTTGTGATATCTACTATATTATTTATCGGTCTTACTCCAGCTTCTAACAATCTATCCTGCATCCAACCTGGTGATGGTTGAATTTTAATATTCTTAACCCCTCTTGCCATGTATCTTCTGCAAAGCTTATCTTTTATATCTACTTTTAATTCATCCTTTATATTATCTTTGCATACAGCTTCAAATTTTAGTTCTGGCATTTTATATTTTCTGCCACCTAAAGTTGCAGCAGTTTCTCTTGCAATTCCTACAACACTTAAACAATCAGGTCTGTTTGAAGTTATTTCAAAATCTATTACAGAACTTGTCATGTCTAAAACTTCTTTTATATCCTTGCCTAATGGTGTATCTTGTGGAAGTATCATAAGCCCATGAACTGGTTTATCTCCAGCTATTCCAAGCTCTTCTTCTGAACAGAACATACCATTAGAAACTTCTCCTCTAAGTTTGCCTTTTTTTATTTTGAGTCCACCATGTAGTGTAGAACCATGAAGTGCTACTGGAACTACATCCTGTTCTTTCATATTAGTTGCTGCTGTAACAATTTGTAATAATTCTTCTTTATTTATATCTACCTGACATATAGACAATTTATCGGCTTCTGGATGTTTAACTATTTCTACTATCTTTCCTGTAACTACATTTTGAATTTCATCTCCTGTAGTTTCTATTCCTTCAACCTTTGAACCACTTAAAGTAAGTCTATCCCCAAGTTCTTTAGCTGAAATATCTATATCCACATAATCTTTTAACCATTTAACTGGAACTTTCATTTATACTCTCTCCTTTTTAGTGTTTTTGTTATACCTATATATTGTTTTTATTAAAATTGATTTAAGAATCTCATATCACTTTCATATAACTGTCTTATATCATCAAGTCCATATTTAAGCATAACCATTCTATCTACACCAAAACCAAAAGCAAATCCGCTGTACACTTCTGGATCTATACCACAATTTCTTAGAACATCTGGATGAACCATTCCACAACCTAAAAGTTCAATCCACCCTTCTCCTTTACATACTCTACAGCCTTCTCCACCACATACAAAGCAAGTAGCATCCATTTCTGCTGAAGGTTCTGTAAATGGGAAATGATGTGGTCTAAATTTAGTTTTAACTTTATCTCCAAACATCTTTTTTGCAAATAGTTCAAGAGTACCTTTTAAATCTGCAAAAGTAATACCTTTATCTACTACTAAACCTTCCATTTGATAAAATATTGGTGAATGAGTAGCATCTACAGCATCTGAACGATATACTTTTCCTGGAGATATCATTTTTATTGGTGGTTTTTCTTTTTCCATAGTTCTAATTTGTATTGGAGACGTTTGAGTTCTCAAAACTATGTTGTCATTTATATAGAAAGTATCTTGTTCACCTCTTGCTGGATGATTCTTAGGTATATTTAATGCTTCAAAGTTATAATAATCTAATTCTACCTCTGGACCGTCTTCTATAGTGAAACCCATAGTTATGAATATATCTTTCATATCATTTAGAGTTTGTTCTAATGGATGTCTTCTGCCTAAGTTTTGCTTTATTCCTGGCATAGAAATATCTATTACTTCATTTTGAAGTCTTGCCTTCTTTTCTTTGTTTTTAATGTTATTGATTCCTTCTTCTATGGCATTTTCTAATACTGCTCTTACTTCATTTGCTATTTTTCCAACTGCAGGCCTTTCTTCTGCTGAAAGAGTTCCCATACCTCTAAGTATTTGCGTTAATTCACCCTTTTTTCCAAGGTATTTTACTCTTATATTTTCAAATTCAGAGCTGCTTGAAATATTTTTTATTTTTTCTAAAGCATTATTTTTTATAAGTTCTAATTTTTCTTTCATGTTTTTTCTCCTTTCACATTTTGTTATACATTCTTATACCAGCTAAACGCTGCTATATAAATTAAACTAAGTTTCAAACACATATAGTTTAACTTCATACATATAAAAAATCCGTCCCTAACAAAGGGACGGATTTTATCCGCGTTACCACCCAAATTGATATCATTACATTTATAAAAACAATACCCTCTTTGTAAATATATCGGTTTTAACCGCTAACTGCTACTTAAAATTTCACAATTAGAACTCTAAAGTGAACTTCAATATATAAACTTTTTAAGAAGGCTTTCAGCCACCGACCTTCTCTCTCTAAAAAAATTATATATCTACTCTCTTTATCATAGTTTAATATTTCTTAACTTATTTTACTATTTTACATATATAACTTTATATTGTCAATACAAAGTTTAATTTTTTTGCTATATAAAGCTCTGACGTATAACTTCAAACATCATAACTCCAGCAGCTACAGATACATTGAGAGACTCTGCTCCTCCTGGCATTGGTATCCTCACCTTTATATCAGCCATACTATATATCTCATCACTTATGCCACTACCTTCATTTCCAACAGCTATTATTTTTTTCCCTTTTAAATCCACATCATAAAAATTCTTATCTGTATTAAGTGAACTAGCAACTAAATTAAATCCCTTTTCTTTTAGAAAGTTTACTTTATTTAAATCATTATCCTGTATTACAGGTACATGAAATATGGATCCCATAGTTGATCTTAAGGTCTTTTCATTATATATATCTACAGTCCCTTTAGTAATTATTACTCCAAGAGCTTTAGATGCATGAGCGGTTCTTATAATAGTACCCATATTCCCTGGATCCTGAACTTTATCCACAAGTACATAAAATCCTTCTTTGTTTTCCACATTTAATTCTTTATTATCCACTACTGCAGTTATACCTTGTGGAGTTTCTGTATCACTTAAAAGCTTTAATACTTGTTCTGAAACCCAGTAAATCTTAGTACTCTTTTGAAGTTTACTTTCGATATCAAAACTTTGAAATCTACTTTTATGACTCTCACTTACAAAAATCATTGGCACTTGAAATTCTGATTTTAAAGCTTCCTCAACAAATCTAAAACCTTCAATTAGGAACTGATTATTCTTAGTCCTATACTTTTTTTCTTTCAGCTTTTTTATTTCCTTTATTAATGAATTATCTTTACTTATAATTACTTCCATAACACTCAACCTTTACAAAATTATAAATCCAAGCATGTATATTTGCACTTAATTAATTTTTATATCAATATACTTTCTATGTAACTTAAAAAAATACAGCATTTAGCTGTATTTTTTATGTAAATATTAAATTAAGCGTTTATTTGTTTCTTAGCTATCTCAACTAATTCAGCAAATGACTTTGGATCATTTATAGCTATTTCTGAAAGCATCTTTCTATTGATGTTGATGCCTGCAAGCTTCATTCCATTCATAAATCTTGAATATGAAAGTCCACTTATTCTTGTAGCAGCATTTATTCTAGCTATCCAAAGCTTTCTGAAATCTCTTTTCTTTAACTTTCTTCCTACATAAGCATTTCTTAATGCTCTTATAACTGTTTCATTAGCAGTTTTAAATAACTTGCTTTTACCACCATAGTAGCCTTTTGCAAGCTTTAATATTTTTTTATGATATTTACGAGCATTTACCGCTCTTTTTACTCTTGCCATTTAAAAAACCCTCCTTCGAACCATCTATTATACATAAGGCATTAATTGTTTCATTGTTTTTTCTTGAGTTACTGAAACATATCCTGCTTTTCTAAGATTTCTCTTAGTTTTTGTACTTTTCTTTGTTAATATATGGCTCTTGAAAGCTTTAGCTCTTTTAAGCTTACCTGTTCCTGTAACTTTAAATCTCTTTGCTGCACTTCTTTTAGTTTTCATTTTTGGCATAATAAATTCCTCCTCTCAATTATGCTTTCTTAGGTGCTAAAATCATTATCATGTTTCTTCCTTCTTGCTTAGCATGTTTTTCTATTATACAAACATCTTCAAGCCTAGAATAAAAAGCATCTAATATTTTTCTACCTGTAAAAGAATAATCTGCTTCTCTACCTCTAAATCTAACAGTGACTTTTACTTTATCACCTGCAACTAAGAACTTTCGTCCATTATTTGCTTTGATAGAAACATCATGTTCTTCTATAGTAGGACTAAGTCTAACTTCTTTAAGAGTTACAACTTTTTGCTTTTTCTTAGCATCTTTATCTTTTTTAGCTTGCTCATAAACAAACTTTCCAAAATCCATTATTTTGCAAACTGGTGGATTAGCATTTGGAGATATCATAACTAAATCTAGTTCTTTTTCTTCAGCCATTTTAAGTGCATCTCTTGATGATATAACTCCAAGCTGAGAACCATCATCTCCAATAACCCTTAATTCTTTGTTTTTTATTTCCTCATTCATAAGAAAATCTTTATTAATAATTTTCACCTCCCAGGTGGTTTTATGCTTATGTTTTATAACATATAAAAAAGGACGGCTTAAGCCGTCCTGAAAATACAATTCTAACAAAAACTGTAGTAACCTCACTAGCTTTGCTGTAAGGTGAGAAACGGCTGTTTCTTCTTAACAAAGAGTATTTTACTATACTATTTTTAGTTTGTCAACATTTTTATATTAATCTACTGAACTTTCTTTTCTGTCAATTTCACCTTTGATCTTTTCTACAAATTGATCTAAAGCCATAGCTCCTAAATCTCCAAGCTTTCTGCTTCTTACAGCTACTGTATTTTCTTTCATCTCTTTATCACCTAATACAAGCATGTAAGGAACTTTTTGAAGTTGAGCTTCTCTTATCTTGTATCCAATTTTTTCATTTCTTAAATCTACTTCTACTCTTAATTTATTCTTCTTTAATTCTTGAGCAACTTTATTTACATAATCAATTTGATCATCTGTAATATTCATTATTTTAACTTGTACTGGTGCAAGCCAAGCTGGGAATGCTCCTGCATAGTGCTCTATTAATATTCCTATAAATCTTTCTATAGAACCAAATACAACTCTGTGAACCATAACTGGTCTGTGTTTTTCTCCGTCAGCACCTATATAAGTTAAGTCAAATCTTTCTGGCATCTGGAAGTCAAGCTGTACAGTTCCACACTGCCAAGTTCTTCCTATGCAATCTCTTAAGTGGAAGTCTATCTTAGGACCATAGAATGCTCCGTCTCCTTCATTAACTTTATATTTAAGACCTATAGTATCTAACGCTTTTCTCAAACCATTAGTAGCAGCTTCCCAATCTTCATCACTTCCCATAGAATCTTCTGGTCTTGTTGAAAGTTCTACAAAATATTCAAATCCAAATACTTTATAGAAGTCATCTATTAATTTTATAACATTTACGATTTCATCTGTAATATTATCCTTTGCTAAGAACAGATGAGCATCATCTTGTGTAAAACATCTAACTCTCATAAGACCATGTAATGAACCAGACTTTTCGTGTCTATGTGCTAGACCCATTTCAGCATATCTTAAAGGTAATTCTCTGTATGAGTGTATTGTATTTTTGTAAACAAGTATTGATCCTGGACAGTTCATTGGTTTTATAGCATAATCTTCATTATCTATTTTAGTAAAGTACATATTTTCTTTATAATGATCCCAGTGTCCTGATTGTCTCCATAATTTTTCATTTAAAATTACAGGAGTCATTATTTCATCATAATCAGCTGCTGAATGCATCTCTCTCCAGAAGTTTTGAAGAGTGTTTCTTATTATCATTCCCTTAGGGTGGAAGAATGGGAATCCTGGTCCTTCCTCATGCATACTGAATAAGTCTAATTCTTTACCTAATTTTCTGTGATCTCTTTTCTTTGCTTCTTCTAACATATTTAAATATGCATCAAGATCAGCTTTTTTCTCAAAAGCAGTTCCGTAAATTCTCTGAAGCATTTTGTTCTTCTCGTCGCCTTTCCAATAAGCACCTGCGATGGAAAGTAATTTTACAGCTTTAACCTTTCCTGTTGATGGTACGTGAGGACCTGCGCATAAGTCTACGAAATCTCCTTGTTTGTAGAAAGATATTACTGCATCTTCTGGTAAGTCTTTTATTAATTCAACTTTGTAACATTCTTTCTTTTCTTGCATAAGTTTTATAGCTTCTTCTCTTGGAAGCTCAAATCTTTCAAGTTTTAAATTTTCTTTAATTATTTTGTTCATTTCTACTTCTATTTTTTCAAGCATTTCTGGAGTAAAAGAAAATTCTGCATCAAAATCATAATAAAATCCTGTATCTATTGCTGGTCCTATAGCTAATTTAACTTCTGGATATACTTTCTTTACCGCTTGAGCAAGTATATGTGAACCTGTATGTCTTAATATCCATTTTCCATCTTCATCATCAAAAGTTAATATTTCAAGTTTGCAATCATTATTAACTTCTGCCATTAATTCTGCTCTTTCACCATCTATCTTAGCTCCTAGCGCCTTTTTTGCTAGGGATGTGCTCAATTTAGCAGCTACATCAGCTACTTTTGTTCCTTTTTCTACCTCAATTAAACTTCCATCTTTTAAAGTAATCTTTACCATAATAATTTCCTCCTAATCTTTTTATTTAAATTATAATTATTTACAATATAAAAACACTCGTCTCATAAATAAATATGGGACGAGTGTTATTTCGCGGTTCCACCCAACTTCAACAGCATCTAAGCCTTATTTAGGCAAGGATTATTAAAGCTATACAATAAAGAAAATAAAATTTTTCTACTGCATATCTACTGTTATCTCTAAACCCCTTAACGCAGGAAACGGATATACTTACTATAATTTCAGTATTCAACTCAAAGGTGGTTTTCAATGCCTCTTACCTAAAGAACCTTTCAACCAATGGGTCCTTCTCTCTTAAAGCAGCTTCACATCTACTCTTCCTTATCACTGTTTTTGTATATTATATTCTTTTAAGTTAATAGTTGTCAATAGTTTTTTGTATTTTTTATTGAAATTTAATTTCAAACATGATATAATTAAAATTTTACCCACATCACCAATTAATGTTAATTTTAAATAAAAAAACACCTATCCCAACACATGGGACGAGTGCTATTCGTGGTTCCACCCAACTTTAACAGTAATCAAATTATCTAAATTATACTTTAATAAAAACTACTAAAGCTATAATATTTTATCTTTACTGATATCTCTACACCTTTAACGCAGGCAGCGGATATACTTACTATAATTTCAGTATTCGACTCAAAGGTGGTTTTCAATAACCCTTACTCAAAAAATCTCTCACCCAATGGATTTTTCTCTCTTGGAGTAGTTTGTCATTTACTCTTCCTTATCAACGTCTTTAAATTATATACCTCATTATAGTATCTAAAATAATAACTGTCAACACTTTAAATTAAAAATATTTAAATATTTTTATGCTTTCTTTATTAATTTTATATTATTACAATTCATACTTTATTGAGACTGTGTTTAATCTTTTCACATATTTTACAGGTATCACACATCTGAACTCTATCTGTAAAAACCTTTTTTATAGTATCTATCAAATCCAAATTTCTACAATTATCCCCACAATGAATTATTATTTTTCCCGGTGAATTAGTTATCAACATACTTATGATCATATCATCCATATTTGTATTTTCTTTATATTTTAGATCTCCTAAATCAGCAAATAGTTTTTTTCCTATATCATTACCTTCCTTATCCTGTATCAAATATTTACCGTCACTTTTTATAATTATATTTATTTCTTCTATTTTACTTTCTTGAATTTCCACAAAGTACTTTAATAATTTTATAAATTCATTATATTCTTTTTCGGTCATATATCTTTCTACAACCTTATCAACTATTTCTTCTAAATCTTCTCTTAGCTCTTTCATTCTAAAAGTTATAAATCCATTTATATTTATTTCTTTATTTTCAACTATGCACTCCACTATTTTGTCAATTATAGCATTCCTCTTATTCATATAATAAATTGAATTTTCATCAATTATTGACTCTTTCCCCTTTAATACTTTTATGCTATTTTCTCTTATTTCTTTTATTTCATCATGTCTAAGGAAAAAATACGTATCACATAAAAACATTTCCATATCCTTTTTATAAAATTCATCTATAACAATTTCATACAACATATTAGCTATATTTACATTAAACATATTACTCAATCTATCATTTAACTCTTCATTACAAAATATTTTTACGAAGTGAGTATTGGATTCTATACTTTCCGAAATTCCTATTATTACATTTTTATTTTTAAAATATTCTTTTATATTGTTTATTCCATCTATTACTTTCTCTTTATCATTATCGTATACAACAGTAAGCAATAACATTATTTCCACTCCCTTCTTTGAAATAGTATATGTTTAAAACAAATGTATATTCAAAAATTTATTTTCAAATATCGACATATCACGAAAATATAAAGTTATAATATATAATAGCTTTATAAAAAGAGGTGCATTGAATAATGAAGTATGCTATTGTAGATTTTAGACTAAGTGATGAAGAAAAAGGTAATCTTAAAAAATTAGGATATGAAATATTGATATGTCCGCCATCAAATTTGCTCTATGAAGCAGTATGTGGACATCCTGATATCCTTTTACATATAATTTCTGAGGATACAATAATGGTTCATAAAGATATGAATAAAGAATTTGTAGATAAGCTGATTTCTATAAATTTTAAAGTGGTTTTTTCTCAAAATAATCTTCAAGAAAAATATCCCTATGATATTTTGTTAAACAGTGTGAATATGCCAAATTTGTTCGTTCATAACCTAAAGTATACAGATCCTAATCTTATGCTTTATGTAAAAGATAAAAAAACAATAAATGTTAAGCAGGGTTATACTAAATGTTCCACTGCCATTGTAAATGATAAAGCTATTATAACCAGTGATAAATCTATAGCTAAAGCTTTAATTAGCGAAAATATAGACGTACTTTTACTTCCACCTGGAGACATATTACTGCCAGGATTAAACTATGGCTTTATAGGTGGCTGCTGCGGTCTTTTAAACAAAAACTCTATGGCTTTTTATGGAAACTTAAAAAATTACTTATATGAAGATGAAGTAATAAAGTTTCTAGAAAAATATGATGTAAATCCTATTTATTTAAGCAGCGGAAAGCTAATAGATAGAGGAAGTATTTTTATAGTTAATAAGGAGGATCATCAAAATGAACTTAGAGAAAAGTAAAATGATGGACACTATATGTAAATACTGTATAAGCAGATATCAAATTTTAAATAACGCTCCTATATTATCAAGTTTGATTTATCAATTTGGTAGAAAGCTTGAAATGGATATTCCTGCTATAAGAGGAATTCTCTATGTAGAAGTGAATGGATATAAACGACAATATGCTCACTGCTTTAATGTTTATAATGGTCAAATAGTAGACTCTACAATATATCAGTATGCTCTAATAAATAAAAGTATAGAACATCTTTTTCCACTATATGTAGTTGGGATTGCTCCTTCTCATATAGACTATTCCATAAATAGTGAAATTAAATATGAATGTCAGTTTAAATTTAAAGATGAATATCTATCAAAAATTTTAAAGGATATAAAGGATTCAAATTATATAGAACTAGAGAGGTTTTCCTTATTGGAAGATTCAAAAAAAGAAACTCTAATATTTTAGTTTTAGATATACTAAAAATACGGTTAATAAAGTTCAGCTGGGTAAAATGCCTAAATGGCATTTTACGAGCTTTACTTGGAAGAAAGTAATCCTTATTTACAATTCAAATTCAGTGTTGTTTATATCCACTAATCCTACTTTTACTTCACAATTGAAATTCTTTTTTAATAATTCTGCTAGTTCATCTCTTGCGTTAATTACATTGTCATAATTCTTTCCCTTAAATCCATCTATAGGGAAAAATATATTTTTACTTTCTCCTACAATTTTTCCTTTTTCACTTTGCCTCCATATCCATCTTCTTGTTCTTACTTCGTGTCCTGCAAAGTAAATAAGTTCCCCATCTTCTAAACATTCTGCTTCAGTTTCTCCAAAAGGAATAAAAGTATCTCCTTTTTTTGAAAACCTAATAGAAATATCTCCTCCAGCAGTATCCATATCATGAGCACCTAGTGGAACAAGATATTTTAGTGAGATTGCATTTCCTATATCAACAATTGGATTTATATTAGGCAGCCCTTTTTTCTTTGCCACCCTTGCAATCATTGCTTCAATAGAACTTTTAAATTTGTTTGGATTAATACCTAATTCCATAAATGCATCTCTATAATGCATTATTTCTTCTACTTCTTTCACATTTCTACCTTCAAATTTTGTCTCATTTAATTCTATACTATTCTTTAGAAGTTTAGTTACTTCAGCATTTTCCACACTGTTATCAATACCTTTAGCTACTACAATACCAATACACATATTACCTAACTTCTCAAAAACATCTTTTGACACACTGAATTTCATAATTAATCACCTACTCCAAACTATAATTTACTATTAGTTTATCTTTTTCACCTATCTGTTCAGAAAATTATAAACCATCCAGTAACTGGAGTGTCAATATTTATTTATCAATATTTGAATTTCAGTTACAAATTGTGATTTATCAACGGTTAATCCAAAATCAATTAGTGTTACTTCTATTGAATTCTCTATAATTGTATACCCTTTTTCTTCAATATATCTTAAAAGTTTATCATAGTACATTGGAGAATCCCTATGGGTTCCACAAAAACGAATAGTAACATAAACTCCTTGAGATAGTACTTTTACCAAATTCTTATTATATCTTTCACCTTCTGTAAATAAAAAAATATAATCATATTCATCAAATATTCTATAATTTAATTTATCCATGCAAATTGACACTCCTACTTTTCCATTAAATATAGAAGCATCTTTGTTAGTCTTATTCTCCAACTGTCTAATTGACAATTCTAAATCATTATCAGATTTTATCCTTTGCTTTAATAAGACAATAGTTCTTTTTTCGAATTCAATTTCCTGAATTACATCTAAGTTCTCTTTATAACTAGCATAATTAATTTGGTTTATCCTGTTCTCAATTTTTTGTTTTATAGATTCCAAATCCTTCATTTTTTCTTCCGTAATTTTTTTCTGCTTTTTTAATAAATCCATAATGTTATCAATGCTTCGTTCCTTCAAGTGATAATCTATGTTCTTTAACGACATACCAAGTGCTTTTAAATATTTTATTGTGTTTAATTGTTCAAATTGTTCTGTTGAATAATATCTATAACTATTAGTCTTATCTATAAATATTGGCTTAAACAGATTAATTTCATCATAATACCTTAATGTCTTTATATTAATATTAAATAACTTTGACATTTCACCAACGGTAAATAAATCTTTCATTGAATTCATCTCCAATATTAAAAGTATAGTTTTTATAGTATATAGATATCTTCATACAAAATCCAATATATAAGTTATGGTAATTACAAAAATGAATATAAAAAAAGTAGTCTAACTACTGATTAGACTACTTTTATGGAGGCGCCACCCAGATTTGAACTGGGGGTAAAGGTTTTGCAGACCTCTGCCTTACCACTTGGCTATAGCGCCATATTGGAGCGGAAGACGAGATTCGAACTCGCGACGTTCACCTTGGCAAGGTGACGCTCTACCACTGAGCCACTCCCGCATTTTAATTTAATATTGGTGGCTGGACCAGGAATCGAACCAGGGACACGAGGATTTTCAGTCCTCTGCTCTACCGACTGAGCTATCCAGCCACACATGGCGACCCAGAAGGGGATCGAACCCTCGACCTCTGGCGTGACAGGCCAGCACTCTAACCAGCTGAGCCACTGGGCCATACTTGGTGGGCACAACAGGGCTCGAACCTGTGACCCTCTGCTTGTAAGGCAGATGCTCTCCCAGCTGAGCTATGCGCCCAAGTATTACTAACTGCGACAATTAGTATTATATAACTTACTACAAAAGTTGTCAACTATTTTTATTAAATAAATTGGAGAATTTAAAATTCCCCATTATTTACTTGCTAATTTTATAAGTTCCCCTATTTCGTCATGCTTAAATGTATAAGATTTATTACAAAAATTACAATTAAGTTCTTCATCTTTTCCTTCATCATATATTTCTTTTAGATCTTTTAATCCTATGCTTATTAAAGCTTTTTCAACCTTTTCTTTTGAGCAATCACATTTATAATAAGGTATAATGCTGTCTAATATCTTTAAATCCATATCTTCAAAAATATAATTAAGAATTTCTTCTATATTCATTCCTTTAGTCATCATTTCTGTTATAGATGGTATCTCTTGCAATCTATAAGTTACTAAATCTGCAGTAAGATCATTTGCTCCTGGCATCATCTGTACTATAAATCCGCCAGCTGCTTTTATACTCAAATCGGTATCTACAAGCACCCCTAATCCAACAGCTGATGGAGTTTGCTCTGAAACAGTAAAATAATAAGCTAAATCATCACCTATTTCACCTGTATAAATAGGCACCTGACCAACATAAGGCTCTCTTAGCCCCATATCCTTTATTACTACAAGACTTCCATTTTTACCTATAGCTCCACCTACATCTAGTTTTCCTTTGCTATTAGCAGGTAAATCAACTAATGGATTACCAATGCACCCCTTTACTCTAGCATCTGAATAAGCTGTAACAACTACTCCTTTTGCTTCTCCACCTCCAGAAATTTTAAGAGTTAATGCATCATTTTTAGATTTTAACGTAGAACCCATAAGACTTCCCGCTGTAAGCATTCTTCCTAATGCCGCAGCTGCTGTAGGAGCACATTTATGCTTTTGTATCCCCTCATTAACAAGTTCTGTAGTTGTAGCTGCTATTATTCTTATATCACCGTTATTAGCCACAGCTCTTACTAATTTATCTTTCATATTCTAAACTTCCTCCTTATTTCTCTTTTTCACTATATAAGTTATTCTCTCTGTTTCACGGCTTATAATTTTCTCTTCATAGTTATCCATAACTTTTACAAGTTCTAATCCGCATAACTTTAGAAGTTCACAAACTCTTTCATGTTTATAAGCTCTTTCACTGTGTTCTTCATCAAACCTTCTATAATATTCTCCTTGCTTCACAAAAAATGTAAGATACATGTCCACAATATCATCTTCTAAAAAGTTTTCCCATATATAGGTTACATTTTCATCATCATAATTGTAAATATTATTTCCAAGTATCTTTGTAAGCTTATAATAAGAATTCGTATCAAATATAAATATACCATCATCTTTTAAATGATTATGTATTCCTTTAAAATATGCTATTAGCTTTTCTTCTTCCAATATGTAGTTTGTAGAATCAAGACAACAGGTTATAAGATTAAATTTTTTGTTCAAATTTAATTGAGTTATATCCTGACAGACAAACTTAACCTTTATACCTTTGCTCCTCATCTTTGTTTCTGCTTCTGTAAGCATATCATAAGATAAGTCAACAGCCCAAGAAGAAACAAACTTTGCTGCTATAAGTTCAGTTATGTTTCCTGTACCACATCCAAGATCCAAATAATCTTTTCTATCCATATTTAGCTCATCATAATTTTTTAATATAGTTTGTACCCAACTTTTATAATCTATATCTTTATTTATGAGTTCATCATAAATATGTGCAAAATCCTTATAACACTTCATTTTCAATTCCTTTCAAAAGTAAAATTCAATATATCACCAATTAATATTATAGACTTTTAAAGTATAAGTCAATAATATAAACTTAATAAAAAGCTATATTATTGACCTCATTCTCTTTCTGAAATCATTTTGTTTGTAGGAAGATTATTCTGCTTTTTTCTTTTAGTCATTATTCCACCTATTCTTCCTGTTTCCTCAGCAGTAAGAGCTCCCCACCCATATTTACTAACTTTATCATCTAATCCTAATTCATGAGCTATTTCATATTTCATTTTTTCTCTAAGTTTTTCTTCAATACTTAATTCTCTGTGGGATTTAAGCTTAGCTTTTATAACCTTTTTCAATGGAGTCTTTCCCATAATATTTCCCCCTTTCTTTTTATTATTTTTTACACGAAAGGGATTATTTATGCATATTAAAGTAAAGTTAATCCTCTATAATTATCTTCCTTCAGTATACGCATATTTTATTTCATATGGCGCTCCAAATAACGTAAACATAATATTTTTAACATATTTACATTTGTATAATTCTTTACTTCTATACACTGTAGGTGCTATTACTGCATCCTCAGCTAATAATATATTTTCAGCTTGCTTGAACGCGTTAAATCTATCTTCATTTTTATCCTGGCTTAAGTTTGCTGCATTAATAATTAGACTATCATATTTGCTATTTGACCAATTTGTACAAATAATATTTGAACCTGTAACCCATAAATAAAATTCTGACATAGGATCATTATAATCTGCAAACCAAGTCATTGAACCTAAATCATAGTCACCACTTTCTATTTTCTTTGTAAAGTTATCTCCATCTGCATACTCTATCTTTATATTTATTCCTAAATTCTTTTCATACATTTTTCTAAAGAACTCTGCTATGTCTTTTTGTTTTGCATCAACCCCTGGTTGTATATATCTTATGGTAATTTTTGATGGATCAGTATCCATACCAAGTTCCTTTAATCCTTTTTCTAAAAGTTCTCTTGGATTATTTCCATCTTCTTTTAATTTTTTTACCGGCTCAAAGTTAGCTTTTTCCCTAAAATCTTCTTTTCCTATTTGAAGTGAAGGAGGTACAAAAGCATATGCTGGCATGTATAATCCTTTCCATAGAGTTTTAGAAACTTCCTCTCTATCTATGGATAAAGAAAATGCCCTTCTAACATTAACATTAGAAAATATCTTATTTTTTTCATTAAAAAACTCAAAATCAGTAGTTGGCTCTGATAGTTTTACTAAGTCAAATTTTGATTGTTTTTTTATTTTGTTTTTAGCTTCTATATTTGTAATCTGAGCTCCATCTAAAGCCCCATTCAACAACTCATTAGATATAGTATTACTTTGTTTAAAAATTTTAAAATTTGATTTTTCAAGTTTTACTGTTTTGGCATCCCAATACTTATCATTTTTATAAAGTTCAACTCTATCATTATGAACCCATTGTTTTATAATAAAAGGTCCACAAAATACCATCTTATCTTTTTCACTTCCATATTTATCTTTGTATTTTTCAACTATATCCTGCCTTTGAGGCTGCATTACTATAGAACTTGTTATATTAATAAAATATGCACAAGGATATTCCAAATCTATTTCTAAAGTTTTAGCATCTAATGCCTTTACCCCTACAATATCAGATGACATATTTTTATTTGCGTTTGTTTTAACATCATTATATTTTTTGCTGCCTTTTATAGAATATAATAAAAATGCATTAGGTGATTGAATTTGAGGATCTAATGTTCTCTTTATGCCATATTCATAATCTTTTGCAGTAACACTTTTCCCATCGGACCACTGATTGTCCCTAATATGAAATGTCCATTTTAACTTATCCTCTGACACATCCCAACTTTTTGCTCCTGCTGGTTTAACTATTTCCTTTCCTGATGAATCTGTTTCTATTCTTGTAAGTGCTTCATTCACTTCTGACAGTATTTGAAGCGAGCTGCGATCTTTAGCCTTAGATTGATCTAAAGTTTTTGGTTCACTATCTAAAGTAAGATTTAAATATTGACTCTTATCAATTTCTGTTTTAGTAGCAGTTTCAACTTTTTTTGGTTTACTGCATCCTGTTAGTACTGATGTTGAAGTCAAGGTTAAAATAACAATTACAGATAATAATCTTTTAATATTCAAAGAAAGGTACCTCCTTCGTACTTATCCTTTTTAATTAAACTATGTAACATACTTTCATATCTTAATTTTATACCAAATTCTCTTTAATAAAACATAAACATATGAAATTTGTACATTTTATTTTTGTACATATAAAATATTAACAACTTATTATTCTATAAAATAGTATAAGGCTAATTAATTCTATTGTTATATCATAAAGCATTTTTTGCAAATTTTAAGCACATTTAGCAATAAACATATTAAAAAATTATAATATAATAATTGTATAAGGCTTTACTACTAATAAAAAAGAGTATATTTTTATTAAGATTCATTATATAATATTAAGTAAAATAAATTTTAGGGGGCATTTAGAAATGAATTATAATGTAGCAGTAGTTGGTTGCACAGGAATGGTTGGAAGAAAATTTATAGAAGTATTAGTTGAAAGGAATTTTCCAGTAGCTGAAATTTACTTTTTCGCATCTGCAAAATCCGCTGGAAAGGTATTAAAATTTAAAGACAAAGATGTAACTGTTGAAGAATTAAAAGAAGATAACATAAAAAATAAAAAAATAGACTTTGCCTTATTTTCTGCAGGGGGCAGCGTAAGTAAGGAATTTGCACCTATTTTTGCAAAATACGGTACTACAGTTATAGATAATAGTAGTGCTTGGAGAATGGATCCTGAAGTACCTTTGGTAGTTCCTGAAGTAAATCCTGAAGATATTAAATGGAATAAAGGAATAATAGCTAATCCTAACTGTTCTACAATCCAAGCAGTTGTAGCTTTAAAACCTTTATATGATAAATATGGTATAAAGAGAATAATTTATTCTACTTATCAAGCAGTATCTGGTGCTGGTATGGGTGGCTACAATGATTTAGTAGAAGGTTATAAAGGCACTGCACCTAAAAAATTTCCTTATGCTATAGCAGGTAATGTTTTACCACATATAGATGTATTTTTAGAAAATGGATACACAAAAGAAGAAATGAAAATGATAGATGAAACACAAAAAATATTACATGATAATAATTTAAAAATAACAGCTACAACAGTAAGAGTTCCTGTTGTATATGGTCATAGTGAAAGTATAAATGTAGAATTAAATAAAGAATTTGATATAAAGGATATCTTCTCTCTTTATAAAAATGCTGAAGGCATTATATTAAAAGACGATGTAGATAACCTTGTTTATCCAATGCCTGTAGAAGCTGCTGGTCATGATGAAGTTTATGTTGGAAGATTAAGAAAAGATTTCAGTATAGATAATGGACTAAACCTATGGGTTGTAGCAGATAATATAAGAAAAGGTGCAGCTTCTAACGCAATACAAATTGCTGAGTGCATTGTAAAAGGAAATAAATAATTTAAAACAAAATTATTTATAATATATAAATAAAATGAGGTGTTTGTATGAGTTTATTCAAAGGTTCAGCTGTTGCTATCGTTACTCCTTTTAAGGATGGAGGCGTTGATTTTAAGAAGTTAGAAGAGCTTCTTGAATGGCATATTAAATCTAGTACAGATGCTATAGTAATTTGTGGAACTACTGGTGAAGCTTCTACTATGTCTGAACAAGAAAGAAAAGAGACAATTAAATTTACAGTTGATGTAGTTAAAAAGAGAATACCAGTAATAGCAGGTACAGGATCAAATAATACTGCCGCATCTATTAATATGAGTAAGTGGGCAGAAAGTATAGGAGTAGATGGACTTTTAGTAATAACGCCTTACTACAATAAGACTACACAAAAAGGTCTTGTTGAGCACTTTAAAGCTATTGCAACTAGTGTTAAAAGCCCTATTATTATTTATAATGTACCTGGAAGAACAGGATTAAATATACTTCCAAAAACATTAAAAATATTATGCGAATTAGATAATATAGTTGCTGTTAAAGAAGCTAGTGGAAATATAAGCCAAATAGCCGAAATAAAAGCTCTTTGTGGTGATAAACTTGACATATATTCTGGAAATGATGATCAAATAATTCCTATAATGGCTTTAGGCGGAATTGGTGTTATATCTGTACTTGCAAATGTAATTCCTAAGGATGTACATGATATGTGTGAATTATTCTTAAATGGTAAAGTAAAAGAAGCATTAAAAATACAATTAGATTCTTTAGCTTTAACAAATGCATTATTCATAGAAACAAACCCAATACCTGTTAAAACAGCTATGAATATCATGGGAATGAATGTTGGAAATTTAAGACTTCCTCTTTGTGACATGGTTCCAAATAATCTAGATGTTTTGAAAAAAGAACTTAAAAATTATGGGCTTTTAAAGTAAGGAGGATTTTCCATGGTTAAAATTATATTAAGCGGATGTAATGGCAAAATGGGCAAAGTTATATCAAAACTAGCAGATAGTTCTTCTGATTTAACTATTGCAGCTGGAATAGATAAAAACACCGAAAAAACTAGTTTTCCAGTATTTGCAGACATATCTAAGTGTACTGTTGATGCTGACGTTATTCTAGATTTTTCAAGACCAGATGCCTTAGAAGGACTACTTAAATATAGCAAAGAAAAAAATATAGGAATCGTTCTTTGCACTACAGGATATACCAAGGAACAAATTGATGAGATAAATAAAGCATCAAAAGAGATACCTGTATTCCGTTCAGCTAATATGTCCATAGGAATTAATGTTATAAACAAAGTATTAAGAAATATAAGCGAATTACTCTATAAGGATTTTGATATTGAAATAATAGAAAAGCACCATCATCAAAAGGTTGATGCTCCAAGTGGTACTGCTATTCTTCTTGGTAATACTATAAAAGATTCTATACATGAAGAAACTAAATTTGTTTATGGAAGAGAAGGCATATCAAAAAGAACTCATGACGAAATAGGAATACATGCAGTTAGAGGTGGTTCTATAGTTGGTGATCACGAGGTTATATTTGCCGGTAAGGACGAAATTATAGAATTAAAGCATACAGCTATGTCAAGAGATATATTCGCCATTGGAGCTCTTAAAGCTTGTCAATTTATGTTTGGAAAAGATAAAGGATTATATTCCATGGATGATGTAATAAAATAAATATTTAATAGATTAGATGAAAAAACTCTAATCCATTAAATATAATATAAAAAATAAAAGCTGTGAAATTAAGCTAAACTTATTTTCATGGCTTTTATTTTTTATATTATATATTTACAATGAGCTTAAAAAATCTATCTTAATAAAACCACTTTACTACCCAGCAGATTTATATTCAATTTCTTCATTTTCATCATTATCATCAAAAAATTCTCTAGTTAATTTGAATACCTGAGGACTTAAACGAACAATGGCAATAATGTTTGAAAGTGCTCCTAAACCGATTACAATTTCTCCAATTGACCAAACCATTTTTAGCGCACCTACAGAACCCAAGAAAATAAATACTAAAAATACGTATCTATAGCATTTTCCAAGCTTAGCACCACCAATATAGTTTAATGTAGATTCTCCATAGTAACATAAACCAATTAATGTAGAATAGGCACATAATACAACACTTATACTTACTACATAAGAAAAAATAGGTGAAACCTTTCCAAAAGCTACACTAGTTAAAATATTTGGCGACTGCCCTGATCCAAGTACACCAGTTGTTAAAATAGCTAAAGAAGTTATTGTACATATAACAAAAGTAACAATGAAAACTTCTACAATTCCCCACATTCCTTGACGTGCAGGATGATCTGTTTTTGCTGTAGCATGTGCAATAGGTGCTGTTCCCTGTCCAGCTTCATTAGAATACAATCCTTTATTGATTCCATATCTGATAGCTTGTGCTACTGCAAATCCACCTATTCCACCGCCTACTGAAGCAGGTGAAAAAGCACATTTAAAAATCATCATAAATGCATCTGGAACCTTTGTTATATTAAATAATATAACTATAATACCTGATGTGAGGTAAAGTATAACTTTTGATGGTATAAGTTTTGAAGTAACTTTTCCAATTCTACCTATTCCACCCATAGATACAATTCCTACAAGAGCTATTATTACAAATCCAACTATTTTAGATGGAACATTAAAATAGTACATAATATTTCCTGCAAGGGCATTTGACTGAATCATAGTTCCTGACAAAGTATTTAATATTAAAGTCACTACAAACCAACTTGCCAAAAATTTAGAATTTAAACCTTTTCTCATGTAATATGTAGGTCCACCAACAAATTCTCCCTCTTCATTTTTTTCCCTGTATGCTATACTTAAAGTAATTTCTGCATATTTAGTACACATACCAAAGAATGCCGCAATCCACATCCAAAATATTGAGCCTGGTCCTCCAAAAGCCAAAGCCGTTGCAACTCCGACAATACTTCCGACACCCACTGTGGATGCTAATGCTGTAGTAGCTGATTGGAATGGAGTTAAAGTTCCTTCTCCTTTAATTTCAGATTTTTTCATAAATATTTTTCCAAAGGTTTCTTTAAGAATAAAAGGAAACTTTCTTACTTGTAAAAATCTTGTACCGATTGTTAAATAAACACCTAATCCCACTAAAGCGATTACTGTCCATGGACCCCACACTATAATTGATATTTGTTGTAATAATTGTTCCATTTAGGTTCCTCCCTTTTGCAAATAAATTATCAAGTCTATTAAATTCTAATATGTATACAAAACTTAATTTTAAACGTTTACTTAAACTAGTCAATTATGAACATTGAAATTTTCCAAAAGCTAATTCACTTAGCTTAATGTGCTAACGTTTAGCTAGCACAATTAGCTAATTTATATTCTTTACAAGCATTTACTAATGCTTTGAATATCAAAAGCTGTTCATCATTGCGTTCACCTAACATTTCAGGATGCCATTGCACACCTAATACAAATCTATCACCTTTCATTTCTATAGCTTCTACTATCCCATCTGGTGATACAGTAGCAACATTAAATGTATCAGCTACATCTTTTATAGCTTGATGATGATAAGAATTTACTCCTAACTTTTCTTTATTAAAAATTTTATAAAATTTAGTTTTTTTATTAACATTAACCTCATGTACTGGGTTATATTTTGGTGATCCCTTAGCCGAATGATTTATAAAATTATTATTTCTTAATTCTGATTGGACCTGAGATAAATCTTGATAAAGAGTTCCTCCGCAAACTACATTTAAAAGTTGATATCCTCTACAAACACCTAAAATAGGAACTTTACTATTTTCTATAATATTTCTTGCTAATTGTAATTCCTGTTCATCTCTTTCTGGAATTATATTTCCTATTTTATCTCCTATATTTTCTCCATAATATTTTGGTTGAATATCGGCTCCACCTGCAAAAACTACACCATCTACAATATCAATAATATTTTCAACATTATTTCTATCACTAAATACAGGTATAATTACAGGAATCCCACCTGCTTTTTCCACTGCTTTAACGTAATCATTTGCAGCAAGCTGATAATCAAATCCACATCCAAATCCTTCATAAACTCCATTTAATTCATAAGAATAATCTGCACATATGCCTATAACTGGTTTCATTTTTTATTCCTCCTATTTTTATCAATAAATTTTTTATTATTTAAAATACCACAATTGATGCTTTAAATATTATGCATTGTAAATCCTCCTTCCGGTCTTTACAATTATATACAACAGCAATAAGTATGCCAATTTCAAATTTATAGACTTTTCTAAGTGTTCACGGTTATTTTTAAATTTCTATTTTCAAAACGATTTATCATTTTGAAAATAGAAATTTAAAACATTTATTTTCATATGTTTTAACAATAAAAAAGCTTGTTGTCACTTTGACAACAAGCTTTTCATTTTGAATTTACTATATATTTTTATATTTTTAATTAGCAACCTTCTTTAACTTTGCCTTCCTCTTTAGAAGAATTGTTTTTATTAAGACCAAATGCATAATAACAAACAGTTAAACCTATAAGCCAAATCGGTCCTACAATAACTGCTATTAAAGTATCAGGACTTAGTGACATTACCAAAAATACAAATACTAAATATGCTAAAGCAAAGTAATTTGTATATGGATACATCTTCATTGGAAATTTTAATTTTTTTACTTGTTCAGGTGTAAGACCCTTTCTAAACTTTATTTGTACTAAAACTATCATAAACCATGCAAATAATCCTGCAAAAGTTGCAATACTAGCAAGATACACGAATACTTTACCTGGAAGAAAATAGTTAAGCACAACACCAATTAGCATACATGCTGAAGATGCCAAAATTGCATTCATAGGAACATGTCTTTCACTAACTTTTCCAAAAACTTTTGGTGCTGAACCTTGAAGGGACAAGTTATATACCATACGTCCTGTTGTATAAATACCACTATTGCATCCAGACAACGCTGCTGTTAATACAACAAAGTTTATAATTCCAGCTGCAGATTTAATGCCAAGTTTACTAAATGTTAAAACAAACGGACTGCCAATTACCCCTATTTTATTCCATGGATAAAGACACATGATTACTGTTAATGCTCCTACATAGAATATACAAATTCTCCAGAAAACTTTATTAATAGCGGATGGTATAGTTTTTTCTGGATTTTTTGCTTCACCAGCAGTAATACCTATAAGTTCAGTACCAAAGAAAGCAAAAGTAACCAATGCCAAAGCACTTATAGGTCCTTTTACTCCATTAGGGAAAAATCCTCCATTAGTCCATAAGTTTGAAAAACCAATAGGCTTTCCTGCATTACCTATTCCAGTTACAATCATGACTAAGCCTACGATAATCATAAGAATAATGGCAACAACTTTTATAAGAGCAAACCAAAACTCACATTCTCCAAAGGCTTTTACTGCAACTAAGTTTACAAATACCATAATAACAAGAGCTGTAAGAGCTGATCCCCATTTAGGAATTCCCGGAAACCAGAAGTTAATATAAATTCCTATTGCAGTAAGTTCCGCCATGCAACATGAAACCCAATTCAACCAATAAGTCCATCCTGTTAAATATCCTGCAAGTGGTCCCATATACTCATTAGCATAAGCACTAAATGAACCTGCAACTGGATGTTCAACTGCCATTTCACCAAGTGCACGCATAATAATAAATAAGATAATTCCTCCAGCTAAATATGATAGCAAAATTGCAGGTCCTGCCATTTTAATAGTTGTTGCTGAGCCTAAGAATAAGCCAACACCTATTGCACCACCTAACGCTATCATTTGAATATGTCTTTCTTCTAATCCACGTTCAAGATTTTCATGCGAACCATTATTTTTATCACTCATACTTTTAACCCCCTTAAATCTTAAATCTTAAATCTAAATTATTTCATTCAGTTAATTATTCATATTATTTGCAATTATAAAGTGATGCCAATCAGCTTAACTAGCACAGTGAAGTATTTTATATTCCTTACAAGCGTTTATAAGTGCCTTAAATATCAAAAGTTGCTCATCATTGCGTTCGCTCAACATTTCAGGATGCCATTGTACACCTACCACAAATCTATCTTCCCTTTTTAATTCTATAGCTTCAACTATTCCATCTGGTGACATAGTAGATACATTAAAATCGTCAGCTACATCCTTTATTGCTTGATGATGATAAGAATTCACGCTTATACTTTTTTTATTAAAAATTTTATAAAATCTACTTTTTTCATTAATCTTAACTTCATGTACCGGGTTATATTTTGGTGACCCCTTCATTGAATGATTTATAATTTTATTATTTCTTAATTCTAATGGAATTTCAGATAAGTCCTGATAAAGAGTTCCTCCACAAACTACATTTAAAAGTTGATATCCTCTACAAACACCTAAAATGGGAATTTCAGTATTTTCAATAATATTTTTTGCTAATTGCAGTTCCTGCCTGTCTCTTTCTGGAATTATTTGTCCTATTTTTGTTCCTATGTATTGTCCATAATGTTTTGGTTCAATATCTGCTCCACCTGCAAAAACTATACCATCAACAATATCGATAACGTTTTCAATATTACTCAAATCATTAAATACTGGGATAACTACAGGAATTCCTCCTGATTTTTCAACTGCCTTAACATAATCATTGGCAGCAAGTTGATAATCAAATCCACATCCAAAGCCCTCATAAACTCCATTTAATCCATAAGAATAATCTGCACATATGCCTATAACTGGTTTCATATTTATTCCTCCTATATTATCAATGAAAATTCACATTTTAGTTGAATTATAGTTAATTCAGTACTTTCCCCCTTTTAACTCTTTTTAGAATTTTCACAATATATAGTAGCAATAAACATGCCACAATTAAGATTCTGAAATTTTGGACATATGCGACATTATTTTTTAATCAATATTGTCAAAATGAATTGTCATTTTAATAATACGTCTCTATAATATCGCATTTTCCTGTCATTTTGCAACAAAAATCTATTGTCATTTTGACAATAGATTTTTCATTTTGAACTTCATATTGAATTTTATAAATTATATTTTTTTATATCTCTATATAATGTAGAAAGACTTATTCCTAATTCTTCTGCAATTTTTTGTTTACCTGCAAGAGTGCTACCATGTTTAATTATTAATTCCTCAAGACATTTTTTCCTTATTGATTCTAAATTATTATATTGAATTTCTTTTTTCCCTGCACTTATTTTTTTAGGGATACATGACAATGTAAGTATATCTTTATTTTCCATATTGACAGAGTACTCAACAACATTCTCCAGCTCTCTTACGTTTCCTGGCCAATCATATAGCAATAATTGCTTTTTTACTTCTTCCGATATACCAACTATATTTTTATTTAATTTTTTATTATACTTATCAAGAAAATACTCTGCAAGTAAAACTATATCCTCTAGTCGCTTTCTAAGAGGAGGTATCATTATCGGTATTACGCATAATCTATAAAAAAAGTCCTCTCTGAATTCTCCCTTTTTTACCATAGCTTCAAGATCCTTATTAGTAGCTGAAATTATTCTCACATCCAATTTTATGGACTTTACTCCTCCTACCCTTTCCAATTGTCCCTGCTCTATAACTCTAAGTAATTTAGGCTGCAAATGTAATGATAAATCTCCAACTTCGTCAAGAAAAATAGTTCCTCCATTAGCAAGTTCAAATTTGCCCGGCTTTCCACCTTTATTTGCACCTGTAAAAGCGCCACTTTCATATCCAAAAAGTTCACTTTCAAGAAGATTTTCAGGTATTGCAGCACAATTAATAGCTATAAAAGGTTCATCTTTTCTTTTACTCATTTTATGAATAGCTCGCGCAAATACTTCTTTTCCTGTACCACTTTCCCCTAAAATTAAAATATTAGATTCATATTTTGCCGCTTGTGTAGCCAGATTTTTAGTTTGATTAATTAGCTTGCTATTACCTTTTATACTGTCAAGATTTATATTTAAATGCGAAGCATCAGCTAAAAGTTTATATGCTATATTAGTCAATTCCTTTTTATGTTTAAATATAAAAAGAATATCTGTCTTTTCATTACTATTATTTATGAATTTTACACTTACAAACATTCTATTATTGGGGATTGGTGCTCTTAAAATAACCTCCAATTCCTTATCAGTTTCCTCTTTAAAATCACTTATTATATTTTCAAAGTTATCTTCCACAAAAATTTCTTTTATATTATTCTTATGTTTTAGTATTTCTTCCATAACACTGTTAAAAACAAGTATTTCGCCTGAGGAGCTTGTAAGCACAACTCCCTCACTTATAGAATTTAAAACTGTTATTAATCTATCCTTTGTTTCTTTTTCCTTTATTTTAGTTAAAATACTTTCTGCTAACCTTTCTAAAAAAGTAATAAGTTGACTTCTTATTTTAACCTGTTTTTCTTTAAGTTTAGAAGTTAATGACATAATCGTAATAGCTCCAATGCATTTTCCATCATTTTTTATAGGATATGCTATAGAATACTCATTAAAGCATTTTCCATAAGTCTTAATGGGACATGTATCACATATTTTATTACCTTTAGGGCTATCTATAATTAGAACCTCGCCATTTTCTATAACGTAATCATTGGCACATCCCTTTGGAAGTGCTTGTCCTATAGATTCCTTAAATAACCCAGTTGCAGCAACCCTTACTAAATGACTATCCATAACATAGATATCAAACTCAATAATGGAACTTGTTGTCTCTATTAAATTCTGTATAAATTCTCTTATTTCATACATTGCACTATACATATAATTTCACCACTTTATTAATATTCATATTTAGAATTGCAATTTTAAAATCATTACTTGTATTTTATCACATGAATAATTTCATGTAAATTTACTGATAATATCAAAATGAATGAAAAAGGCAGTTTAATAAAAAACTGCCTTTTCTCAAAATTCGATTACTTTCTTCTATTTGCAAGCGCAATAACTCTATTCATTTCATTATTAACTATCATGTATCCTTCATCTACGCCCATTCCTGGTTTAGCAAGTACTTGTTTTGCACCGCAGGCCATACCTATATTTGTAGTTACTTCGGCAGATCTATTTGTTTCATTGCATGTTCCTCCACAATATGCTCCCATACCATGTTCTTTACAGTAGATTATTGCATCTGCTATATTATTTACTCCACCTAAATCAGGTGTCTTTATTTGTACCATATGTCCTGCTTTATTGTCTGTAAAGAATTTTACATCGTCTACTGTATTACACCATTCGTCTGCAACTAATTCTACTTTTATTCCTCTTCCATCTAATTCTGCTGTTAAGTCTCTTAATGCTTCCATTTGTTTTTGTCTCTCTTCTACATCCATCGGTCCTTCTATTCTCAAATGGAATGGTTTTGCTGCTTCTTCTAATGTTTCTATATAATCAGCCATTGCCTTTGTATCATATTTAAATGCAGCTCCTATTGTTCCATATACATCTATGTGGAATATTGGACTGTAATCCTCTTTTGTTCTTAATTTTATTACTCTATCTCTTAACCATTCAACATACTTTAATAATTTTTCACCTTTTAATCCTAGTTTTTCTTCTACATTATTTATAAGTGCATGTGGCATTACATCTGCACCTTTTATTATCATTTTATCTGAATTATCGTATCTGTCATCTCCTGATTGAGTAAATATAGGCACTCTTTTTATTTCATAACCTGGATTGTATTCATTTCTTATTACTTCTGCCATAGTTAATTTTTGAGCTTTTGCTACTGCATCAAGTATTGCTTGAGTTACTCCATATCTTATAGCTGTATGTAATCTTTTTCCATTAACTTGCATTTTATCAAATTCTTCTGCTAATGCTTTAAATTCCTTTAATTCTCTTCCTATAAGCTTAGGTGCTATTTCTTTTTCTATAACTGGAATAAAATCTTTAGCTAAAAATAGAGGATCTCTTCCGCCTGCTCCTGAATATTGTACTGCTGCACAATCTCCATATGCTACCTGACCATCTTCTAATATAATCATAACAGATATAGCTTCTCCAGCCTGTCTAACATTTTTAAATCCTTCTGTTACTGGTTCTCCTACATAAGTGAATCCATCGTGTCCTGCTCCTTTTTTTATAGCTCTCTGATCATCAAAATAAAATCCTGTTTTTGATTCTGAACAAATAACGTCAACTATTTTCATTTTTTACACCCATCTTTCTAAATACTCTTTATATATTTAATTAATTACATTATTCTGGTCTTCCTATTAGAACTCCCTTGCCTACAGCAAATATATCATCTATAGTCATCTGGAATGTTACTTCTCTTCCTTCAAACTTTCCTCTTTCTTCTAACTTTCTTGTATTGAATGCCTTTAATTCTTCAGTTAATGGTAAGTTTCCAAAGTTGAAGTATCTTACTGCTCCATTATTATCTCTAGCAGGCATCATTTTTCCAGCATTAAATTTACTTGGTGCAAATGGTATATCTACTATTCCTGATTCAAAACCTTTTACTGTTCCTACTGCTAAATCTCCATTTCCAAGTTCAAATAACTTATCCATCATACATTTAGTTTCTGCTTTTATTATGCTTATTTCTGTTTCTAATTCCTTTGACATTGGAAGTCTCTGTCCCTGGAACATATTTAATGCCATTTTTGTTGCTTTTATTCCTGCTGCATTTGCTTCTTTTGTTGGTATTCCCAATGCTTCATGTGGTGTTTTTACTATAACCTTTGTTGCTCCTGCTAGTGCTGCCGTTGCTGCTCCTGATGATATTACTCCAAACGCTTTAGCCTCATCCTGTGGGAATCCTCCCATCCATTCGTGGAATACTGTTGTTATATAAACATCGTTATATCCATATTGTTTTAAATATTCATTTACTTGTTCTTCTAAGGCTCTTATTGCCGCAACATCTTGAACTAAATTTCCGCACTGTCCATACCCTACTGTTATGTTCTTAACTCCTTGTTCTGCTGCAAGTAATGCTTCTATTATTGCCACTGTATTTGATGTACTTGGTGGAACTAAAGTTCCTGTTAAAGGTCCAAATGGTTCTCTGTTGATTGATATTCCCTGCTCTTCATAATATCCAACAAGTCTATCGCAGTACTGCCAGTCCAATAAACTTTTTTCTATTGATACACTTTTAGCATATGGAACGTTATAAGATATTCCGCCACCTTCATTTGAAGTCCATCCTGCTGCATGTATTATTTCTGCAAGTAACCTAGAATCTGGTGTGCCGTGTCTTGCTTGAAGTGGTAAATTTACTGCTTCAAATACTTCTCTGCATCCTTTTACTCCATGGTTTACTCCTGGAAATCCGTTTAATAATGATCTTCCTGCTGCTAAACTTTCTTTTATTCCTATTTCGCATTCATCATATCTATTTTGTCTTGTATAACTGTCTATTGTTGATGGTAGTAAATCTGCATTTCCTTCATTTTGAAGATGTTGTAGAAGTTCTATATGTTCATTTATTAGTGCAACTCCTGCTCTTGGTTGTGCTAATGTTATTCCTGCTTCTTTAGCTTTTCTTAATTTTGCTGGAAAGCTCTTATATTCAGGTACCTTTTTTAAATATTCTACTGCTTCCTTTAAGTCTACTTCGCTTCCTGTTGGCCACTGACTTAATACTTCTTTTCTCATTTCGAAAAATTCTTCATCTGTCCACTTTTTATTTTTAAGTTCCACCTCAATTACCTCCTAATAAACTTATCAAGTATTTTTTCATTAATATAGTTTTAATACAATTTTTATTTAATCTTCAACTTTTAAGTCCTTTTTTAAATCTGCAATTGTAATTTCTGGTGATGTTCCTGGTGCGTATACTCTATCAAATCCCATTTCTTTAAACTTCTTATGTACATCTTCCCATTTTTGTTTTCCTACTACTAAATTTCCACCAGCATACAATAGTATTCCATCTAATCCTGATTCATTAAGTTTTTCTCTTAATCCTCTACAATCAATTTCTCCATGTCCATAAAGTGAAGATACTACTATTGCATCTGCATTAGTTTCTATTGCTGCATTTATAAAGTCTTCTTGTGGAGATAATACACCAATATTAACTACATTGAATCCTGCTTGTGTAAATGAATGATCTAATATTTTGTTTCCAACTGCATGACAATCTGAACCAATTACTCCAATAACTAAAGTTTTCATTATGAAACCCCCCAAAACTTACTTTTAAAAATTTATTTATATTTTTAAAACCTATAACTTATATAATATGGCCTTATTACAAATTTATATTAGCTAATGGATTAATGGACTAATCCATTGCTCTTTTTTATAATACCACATGAAAAAACGCATATCAAACGTTTTCAAAAAAAATCTTTTTTCAGAATATTTCGTCATATTTAAAGTACTTTAGCACACTACTTTATCATTCATAATATTTTAAAATCATTTATAAAGTATTATGAATTTACAGTCTATCTAGCCTAATATTAATGGATTTGTTAAGTTACACATATTTTTACAAATCCAAATTATGTCTTAGTACATTAAAATATACTTTGAATATCTTAACCCTAAAAATTGCATAATTTCATTCATGTACATATTGTTTTTACTTTATTATCCATTTACTTAAAAATATTTCGATTAAGCTTCGATGAAATTTAGATATTTAAAAAAAAAAATCTTTATTACATGAAAAAAATGGACTTTTATCAAAGTCCATTTTTTTGCTATTTATCTTTATTTAAATAAAAAATTTCAAATCAACAGTTAAATCACGGTAAATTACTTTAAACTTTTTATAAAATTTTCTATTCTATCTGATGCTTCTTTTAATTGTTCCATACTATATGCATAAGAAATTCTCATATGACCTTCTCCACCAATTCCAAAAGCTGAACCTGGAACAACAGCAACACCTGCCTCTTTTAGAAGCCTTTCACAAAATTCATCACTTTTCATATTGAATTTTTTTATAGATGGAAACATATAAAAGGCCCCCATAGGAACATTTGATTCGAATCCCATTTTAATAAATCTATTATATAAATAGTCTCTTCTTTTTATAAATTCTTTTCTCATATATTCTACATCTTCCATGCAGCTTTTAAATCCCTCACAAGCTGCCCACTGAACAATAGATGGTGCACATGATACATTATATTGGTGAACCTTCATTATGGCATTCATAAAACCTTCTACTGCACACACATATCCTATTCTAAGACCTGTCATAGAAAACATTTTTGAAAAACCACCAACAGCAATTACTTTATCCCTTATATCATCAAATTGAGCTATAGAATAATATTGATCTTCAAAACATAATGAACTATACATTTCATCAGTTATAGCTACAATTTCATTATCTTTAATTATCTCATGGAGTTTGTTATTATCTTCCCTTGATAAAATAGCTCCAGTTGGATTACATGGGTATGATACAACTATAGCCTTAGGTTTTTCTTTGCTTATTAAACTTTTCAATTCCTCAAAGTTAATAGAAAAATTGCTGTTTAAGCTATAATTTATAATCTCTCCTCCAATAAGCTTTACACAGCTTTCATAAGCTGGATAAGCTGGCGTTGGTATAAGAATCTTGTCTGAAGGATTCAATAAAGCTGCAAAAACATCCATTAACCCCTCGCTGCCACCAACGGTAATACATATTTCATCCTTATCATAGTTTATGTTTTGGTTTTTTAAATAGTTTGATATTCCTTCCCTAAGCTCTACAATTCCTGCATTTGATGTATATGTAGTTTTGTTTTCATTTATTGCTTCAATCATAGCCTTTTTAATTTTATCAGGTACATTAAAATCAGGCTGACCTAAAGTTAAGGAAATAGCATTTGGGTAATTAACTACTTTGTTGAAAAACTTCCTAATACCTGAAATCTCTATATTTTGCACATTTCTAGAAATAGTATTATCCATATTACATTAGCCCCTCTCTATTTATATAATGAATTTTAGCTTTAATACTTTATCAATATATTATCATAAAAACCTTTTTATCAAAACATTATGTTTAGTTTATATTATGTAATCAAAATAATAAAATCAAGACTTTATTTCTTTATATAGTAAAAAACAACAATCGCTAAGCAATTAAATTACTTAGCGATCCTTCTTTTCATTACCTGGCAACGACCTACTCTTCCACAGAGCCTCCCCTGCAGTACCATCGGCACTATAAAGCTTAACCATCGTGTTCGGAATGGGAACGGGTGTTACCTTTATGTCATTATCACCAGATTTATTTAATTTTAGAGATTTTGTTATCTCAAAATTGCACAGTGAATTTATTTGGTCAAGCCCTCGACCTATTAGTATCAGTCAGCTGAACATGTTACCATGCTTACACCTCTGACCTATCAACCTTGTGTTCTTCAAGGGGTCTTACTAGCTTACGCTATGGGAAATCTAATCTTGAGGTGGGTTTCACGCTTAGATGCTTTCAGCGTTTATCCCGTCCCGACATAGCTACCCAGCCATGCTCCTGGCGGAACAACTGGTACACCAGAGGTCAGTCCATCCCGGTCCTCTCGTACTAAGGACAGCTCCTCTCAAATTTCCTACGCCCGCGACGGATAGGGACCGAACTGTCTCACGACGTTCTGAACCCAGCTCGCGTGCCGCTTTAATGGGCGAACAGCCCAACCCTTGGGACCTACTTCAGCCCCAGGATGCGACGAGCCGACATCGAGGTGCCAAACCTCCCCGTCGATGTGGACTCTTGGGGGAGATCAGCCTGTTATCCCCGAGGTAGCTTTTATCCGTTGAGCGATGGCCCTCCCACGAGGAACCACCGGATCACTAAGCCCGACTTTCGTCCCTGCTCCACCTGTATGTGTCGCAGTCAGGCTCCCTTCTGCCTTTGCACTCTTCGAACGATTTCCAACCGTTCTGAGGGAACCTTTGGGCGCCTCCGTTACTTTTTTGGAGGCGACCGCCCCAGTCAAACTGCCCACCTAACAATGTCCCGTGACCAGTTTCATGGCCGCCGGTTAGAATCCCAATACTGTCAGGGTGGTATCCCAAGGATGACTCCACAGAAGCTGACGCCCCTGTTTCGCAGTCTCCCACCTATCCTGTACAGACAATATCGAAACTCAATGCTAAGCTGCAGTAAAGCTCTACGGGGTCTTTCCGTCCAATCGCGGGTAGCAAGCATCTTCACTTGCACTACAATTTCGCCGGATTTGTTGTCGAGACAGTGCCCAAGTCATTACGCCATTCGTGCGGGTCGGAACTTACCCGACAAGGAATTTCGCTACCTTAGGACCGTTATAGTTACGGCCGCCGTTTACTGGGGCTTAAGTTCATACCTTCGCTTGCGCTAAGTATTCCCCTTAACCTTCCAGCACCGGGCAGGCGTCAGCCCCTATACTTCAGCTTTCGCTTTAGCAGAGACCTGTGTTTTTGCTAAACAGTTGCTTGGGCCTATTCTCTGCGACCTACTTTCATAGGCACCCCTTCTCCCGAAGTTACGGGGTCAATTTGCCGAGTTCCTTGACAACAATTCTTCCGATGGTCTTAGGATTCTCTCCTCACCCACCTGTGTCGGTTTGCGGTACGGGCACCAACATCCTCCATAGAGACTTTTCTTGGCAGCGTGGAATCAGATACTTCGCGGCATAAAGCCACTCCCCATCACACCTCAACATTAACCAGACGGATTTGCCTGTCTGATCTGTCTAAGTGCTTAGACACACATCCAATAGTGTGCACATCCTATCCTCCTGCGTCATCCCATTTGTAATAACGTCAATTGGCGGTATCGGAATATCAACCGATTGTCCATCACCTACGCCTTTCGGCCTCGGCTTAGGTCCCGACTAACCCTGAGCGGACGAGCCTTCCTCAGGAAACCTTAGGTTTTCGACCAATAAGATTCTCACTTATTTCTCGCTACTTATGCCAGCATACTCACTCCTGTACAGTCCACCGCTCCTTTCGGTACGACTTCACTCCATACAGGAAGCTCCTCTACCGCTCTTTCGAGCCCATAGCTTCGGTGGTAAGTTTTAGCCCCGGACATCTTCGGCGCAGGATCTCTTGACTAGTGAGCTATTACGCACTCTTTAAATGAGTGGCTGCTTCTAAGCCAACATCCTAGTTGTCTTAGAAATCCCACATCCTTTTCCACTTAACTTACACTTTGGGACCTTAGCTGATGATCTGGGCTGTTTCCCTTTTGACCACGGATCTTATCATTCGTAGTCTGACTGCTGAGATACAAGTATATGGCATTCGGAGTTTGATAGGGTTCAGTAACTGTTGTCAGCCCCTAGCCCATTCAGTGCTCTACCTCCATTACTCAATCTCAACGCTAGCCCTAAAGCTATTTCGAGGAGAACCAGCTATCTCCGAGTTCGATTGGAATTTCTCCGCTATCCACAGCTCATCCCATGGTTTTTCAACACCAACGTGGTTCGGACCTCCACGGAATTTTACTTCCGCTTCATCCTGGCCATGGATAGGTCACCCGGTTTCGGGTCTACGACATGCAACTTTTCGCCCTATTCAGACTCGGTTTCCCTTCGGCTCCGTACCTTAAGTACTTAACCTTGCTACATACCGTAACTCGCTGGCTCGTTCTACAAAAAGCACGTCGTCGCACATAAAAGTGCTTCGACCGGTTGTGGACACACGGTTTCAGGTTCTATTTCACTCCCCTTCCGGGGTTCTTTTCACCTTTCCCTCACGGTACTGCTTCACTATCGGTCACCAGTTAGTATTTAGCCTTGGGAGGTGGTCCTCCCTGCTTCCCACAAGGTTTCACGTGTCTCGTGGTACTCTGGAGTAGATCTGACTGCTATTTCTTTTCACTTACAGGACTGTTACCTTCTACGGCGGAGCCTTCCAGCTCTCTTCAATTAAGAAATCACAGTATTTATGATCTATCCGCAACCCCAGGAACAAGTTCCTGGTTTGGGCTCTTTCCCTTTCGCTCGCCGCTACTTAGAAAATCGATTTTTCTTTCTCTTCCTCCGGGTACTTAGATGTTTCAGTTCCCCGGGTTTACCTCCATAAACCTATGTATTCAGTTTACAGTACAATGCGTTAGCATTGTGGGTTTCCCCATTCGGAAATCTCTGGATCTCAGGCTATTTGCGCCTACCCAAAGCTTATCGCAGCTTATCACGTCCTTCTTCGGCTTCTGGTGCCAAGGCATTCACCATGCGCCCTTTGTAGCTTGACCATTCATGTGAAAATTGTCTTTCAACAATTTTCTTAGTTAAAATCTACAAAGGTTTTTTTACTTATATAATAAGTAGTTTTACCTTTAGCTTTACTTTTAATTTAAAAGTTATATTCACTGTGCAATTTTCAAAGAACAATTTGAAGAATTAGATTCTTCAAAATTAAACAGAGCTATTAAATAAACCTTCAAAGTAGAATTACCTACTTTGTCGACTCCTTAGAAAGGAGGTGATCCAGCCGCAGGTTCTCCTACGGCTACCTTGTTACGACTTCACCCCAATTACTAACCCCACCTTCGGCCGCTGGCTCCTTACGGTTACCTCACGGACTTCGGGTGTTGCCAGCTCTCATGGTGTGACGGGCGGTGTGTACAAGGCCCGGGAACGTATTCACCGCGACATGCTGATTCGCGATTACTAGCAACTCCAGCTTCATGTAGGCGAGTTTCAGCCTACAATCCGAACTGAGATGAGTTTTAAAAGTTTTGCTCCACCTCACGGTCTTGCATCTTTCTGTACTCACCATTGTAGCACGTGTGTAGCCCTAGACATAAGGGGCATGATGATTTGACGTCATCCCCACCTTCCTCCCGGTTAACCCGGGCAGTCTCACTAGAGTGCTCAACTTAATGGTAGCAACTAATGATAAGGGTTGCGCTCGTTGCAGGACTTAACCTAACATCTCACGACACGAGCTGACGACAACCATGCACCACCTGTCTCCCTGCCCCGAAGGGCTTCCCTCATTACAGGTAATTCAGGGGATGTCAAGTCTAGGTAAGGTTCTTCGCGTTGCTTCGAATTAAACCACATGCTCCGCTGCTTGTGCGGGCCCCCGTCAATTCCTTTGAGTTTTAATCTTGCGATCGTACTTCCCAGGCGGAATACTTATTGCGTTAGCTGCGGCACAGAAGGAGTCGATACCTCCTACACCTAGTATTCATCGTTTACGGCGTGGACTACCAGGGTATCTAATCCTGTTTGCTACCCACGCTTTCATGCCTCAGCGTCAGTTACGGTCCAGAGAATCGCCTTCGCCACTGGTGTTCTTCCTAATCTCTACGCATTTCACCGCTACACTAGGAATTCCATTCTCCTCTCCCGCACTCTAGATATCCAGTTTCAAATGCAGTTCCCAAGTTAAGCTCGGGATTTTCACATCTGACTTAAACATCCGCCTACGCATCCTTTACGCCCAGTAAATCCGGACAACGCTCGCCACCTACGTATTACCGCGGCTGCTGGCACGTAGTTAGCCGTGGCTTCCTCCTTGGGTACCGTCATTATCGTCCCCAAAGACAGAGCTTTACAACCCGAAGGCCTTCATCACTCACGCGGCGTTGCTGCATCAGGCTTTCGCCCATTGTGCAATATTCCCCACTGCTGCCTCCCGTAGGAGTCTGGACCGTGTCTCAGTTCCAATGTGGCCGATCACCCTCTCAGGTCGGCTACGCATCGTGGCCTTGGTGAGCCGTTACCTCACCAACTAGCTAATGCGCCGCGGGCCCATCTCAAAGCGGATTACTCCTTTAATTAGTAATTCATGTGAAAAACTAATGTTATGCGGTATTAATCTCCCTTTCGGAAGGCTATCCCCCACTTTGAGGCAGGTTGCCCACGTGTTACTCACCCGTCCGCCGCTAATCCATCCCCGAAGGAATTTCATCGCTCGACTTGCATGTGTTAAGCACGCCGCCAGCGTTCGTCCTGAGCCAGGATCAAACTCTCAATTTAAAAGTTTAATCTGTACTCAAATTATTGACGTTAAACTAATAAGTTTAACTAATACTGGCTTATTTAAAATAAGATCTATATCTTACTTTCACTCTGTTTAATTTTCAAGGATCTTGCCGCATCTCAGCGACTTTTATATCTTATCATGTTCATCTTAGCTTGTCAACTAGTAATTTGTTACCAATTTGACCTTGCCAAGTTGTCACTGATTTGTGATCAGGTATACATTTTATCACGCTAATTTAAGCTTGTCAACCAGTAACTTATTACCAACTAACTAATGTAATTTATGACCACCTGTAATTTCTTCAAGCGACAAGTGATATCTTACCACCTTTACAATTATAAAAACTTAATAACACATATGATTACTTCACATGAACCTTATAATTCACACTCATTCTTCTATATACTTACTAATTCATATACTGACACACCTGACTTAGTTTACTTGAAATAAACTACGGATTTTATTTTAAATTGATCAAAATCACTTTTTCGAAAAAAATTTATATAGAATAGGTGATATATAAAAGTTTAAAATTGTATAGATCTACTGAATTAAATTTCCTATATTATAAAAGAACTGATTGGTTAAATTTAAGCATTATTAAATTAAGTATATATTTATTATAAACGTAAAAAAAGACTACATATCTGTAGTCTTTAACAATTCATATAAAATTGGCTCCGCGAAAAGGATTCGAACCTTCAACCTATCGGTTAACAGCCGAGTGCTCCACCATTGAGCTATCGCGGAACGCATTACCTGGCAACGACCTACTCTTCCACAGAGCCTCCCCTGCAGTACCATCGGCACTATAAAGCTTAACCATCGTGTTCGGAATGGGAACGGGTGTTACCTTTATGTCATTATCACCAGATTTATTTAATTTTAGAGATTTTGTTATCTCAAAATTGCACAGTGAATTCATTTGGTCAAGCCCTCGACCTATTAGTATCAGTCAGCTGAACATGTTACCATGCTTACACCTCTGACCTATCAACCTTGTGTTCTTCAAGGGGTCTTACTAGCTTACGCTATGGGAAATCTAATCTTGAGGTGGGTTTCACGCTTAGATGCTTTCAGCGTTTATCCCGTCCCGACATAGCTACCCAGCCATGCTCCTGGCGGAACAACTGGTACACCAGAGGTCAGTCCATCCCGGTCCTCTCGTACTAAGGACAGCTCCTCTCAAATTTCCTACGCCCGCGACGGATAGGGACCGAACTGTCTCACGACGTTCTGAACCCAGCTCGCGTGCCGCTTTAATGGGCGAACAGCCCAACCCTTGGGACCTACTTCAGCCCCAGGATGCGACGAGCCGACATCGAGGTGCCAAACCTCCCCGTCGATGTGGACTCTTGGGGGAGATCAGCCTGTTATCCCCGAGGTAGCTTTTATCCGTTGAGCGATGGCCCTCCCACGAGGAACCACCGGATCACTAAGCCCGACTTTCGTCCCTGCTCCACCTGTATGTGTCGCAGTCAGGCTCCCTTCTGCCTTTGCACTCTTCGAACGATTTCCAACCGTTCTGAGGGAACCTTTGGGCGCCTCCGTTACTTTTTTGGAGGCGACCGCCCCAGTCAAACTGCCCACCTAACAATGTCCCGTGACCAGTTTCATGGCCGCCGGTTAGAATCCCAATACTGTCAGGGTGGTATCCCAAGGATGACTCCACAGAAGCTGACGCCCCTGTTTCGCAGTCTCCCACCTATCCTGTACAGACAATATCGAAACTCAATGCTAAGCTGCAGTAAAGCTCTACGGGGTCTTTCCGTCCAATCGCGGGTAGCAAGCATCTTCACTTGCACTACAATTTCGCCGGATTTGTTGTCGAGACAGTGCCCAAGTCATTACGCCATTCGTGCGGGTCGGAACTTACCCGACAAGGAATTTCGCTACCTTAGGACCGTTATAGTTACGGCCGCCGTTTACTGGGGCTTAAGTTCATACCTTCGCTTGCGCTAAGTATTCCCCTTAACCTTCCAGCACCGGGCAGGCGTCAGCCCCTATACTTCAGCTTTCGCTTTAGCAGAGACCTGTGTTTTTGCTAAACAGTTGCTTGGGCCTATTCTCTGCGACCTACTTTCATAGGCACCCCTTCTCCCGAAGTTACGGGGTCAATTTGCCGAGTTCCTTGACAACAATTCTTCCGATGGTCTTAGGATTCTCTCCTCACCCACCTGTGTCGGTTTGCGGTACGGGCACCAACATCCTCCATAGAGACTTTTCTTGGCAGCGTGGAATCAGATACTTCGCGGCATAAAGCCACTCCCCATCACACCTCAACATTAACCAGACGGATTTGCCTGTCTGATCTGTCTAAGTGCTTAGACACACATCCAATAGTGTGCACATCCTATCCTCCTGCGTCATCCCATTTGTAATAACGTCAATTGGCGGTATCGGAATATCAACCGATTGTCCATCACCTACGCCTTTCGGCCTCGGCTTAGGTCCCGACTAACCCTGAGCGGACGAGCCTTCCTCAGGAAACCTTAGGTTTTCGACCAATAAGATTCTCACTTATTTCTCGCTACTTATGCCAGCATACTCACTCCTGTACAGTCCACCGCTCCTTTCGGTACGACTTCACTCCATACAGGAAGCTCCTCTACCGCTCTTTCGAGCCCATAGCTTCGGTGGTAAGTTTTAGCCCCGGACATCTTCGGCGCAGGATCTCTTGACTAGTGAGCTATTACGCACTCTTTAAATGAGTGGCTGCTTCTAAGCCAACATCCTAGTTGTCTTAGAAATCCCACATCCTTTTCCACTTAACTTACACTTTGGGACCTTAGCTGATGATCTGGGCTGTTTCCCTTTTGACCACGGATCTTATCATTCGTAGTCTGACTGCTGAGATACAAGTATATGGCATTCGGAGTTTGATAGGGTTCAGTAACTGTTGTCAGCCCCTAGCCCATTCAGTGCTCTACCTCCATTACTCAATCTCAACGCTAGCCCTAAAGCTATTTCGAGGAGAACCAGCTATCTCCGAGTTCGATTGGAATTTCTCCGCTATCCACAGCTCATCCCATGGTTTTTCAACACCAACGTGGTTCGGACCTCCACGGAATTTTACTTCCGCTTCATCCTGGCCATGGATAGGTCACCCGGTTTCGGGTCTACGACATGCAACTTTTCGCCCTATTCAGACTCGGTTTCCCTTCGGCTCCGTACCTTAAGTACTTAACCTTGCTACATACCGTAACTCGCTGGCTCGTTCTACAAAAAGCACGTCGTCGCACATAAAAGTGCTTCGACCGGTTGTGGACACACGGTTTCAGGTTCTATTTCACTCCCCTTCCGGGGTTCTTTTCACCTTTCCCTCACGGTACTGCTTCACTATCGGTCACCAGTTAGTATTTAGCCTTGGGAGGTGGTCCTCCCTGCTTCCCACAAGGTTTCACGTGTCTCGTGGTACTCTGGAGTAGATCTGACTGCTATTTCTTTTCACTTACAGGACTGTTACCTTCTACGGCGGAGCCTTCCAGCTCTCTTCAATTAAGAAATCACAGTATTTATGATCTATCCGCAACCCCAGGAACAAGTTCCTGGTTTGGGCTCTTTCCCTTTCGCTCGCCGCTACTTAGAAAATCGATTTTTCTTTCTCTTCCTCCGGGTACTTAGATGTTTCAGTTCCCCGGGTTTACCTCCATAAACCTATGTATTCAGTTTACAGTACAATGCGTTAGCATTGTGGGTTTCCCCATTCGGAAATCTCTGGATCTCAGGCTATTTGCGCCTACCCAAAGCTTATCGCAGCTTATCACGTCCTTCTTCGGCTTCTGGTGCCAAGGCATTCACCATGCGCCCTTTGTAGCTTGACCATTCATGTGAAAATTGTCTTTCAACAATTTTCTTAGTTAAAATCTACAAAGGTTTTTTTACTTATATAATAAGTAGTTTTACCTTTAGCTTTACTTTTAATTTAAAAGTTATATTCACTGTGCAATTTTCAAAGAACAATTTGAAGAATTAGATTCTTCAAAATTAAACAGAGCTATTAAATAAACCTTCAAAGTAGAATTACCTACTTTGTCGACTCCTTAGAAAGGAGGTGATCCAGCCGCAGGTTCTCCTACGGCTACCTTGTTACGACTTCACCCCAATTACTAACCCCACCTTCGGCCGCTGGCTCCTTACGGTTACCTCACGGACTTCGGGTGTTGCCAGCTCTCATGGTGTGACGGGCGGTGTGTACAAGGCCCGGGAACGTATTCACCGCGACATGCTGATTCGCGATTACTAGCAACTCCAGCTTCATGTAGGCGAGTTTCAGCCTACAATCCGAACTGAGATGAGTTTTAAAAGTTTTGCTCCACCTCACGGTCTTGCATCTTTCTGTACTCACCATTGTAGCACGTGTGTAGCCCTAGACATAAGGGGCATGATGATTTGACGTCATCCCCACCTTCCTCCCGGTTAACCCGGGCAGTCTCACTAGAGTGCTCAACTTAATGGTAGCAACTAATGATAAGGGTTGCGCTCGTTGCAGGACTTAACCTAACATCTCACGACACGAGCTGACGACAACCATGCACCACCTGTCTCCCTGCCCCGAAGGGCTTCCCTCATTACAGGTAATTCAGGGGATGTCAAGTCTAGGTAAGGTTCTTCGCGTTGCTTCGAATTAAACCACATGCTCCGCTGCTTGTGCGGGCCCCCGTCAATTCCTTTGAGTTTTAATCTTGCGATCGTACTTCCCAGGCGGAATACTTATTGCGTTAGCTGCGGCACAGAAGGAGTCGATACCTCCTACACCTAGTATTCATCGTTTACGGCGTGGACTACCAGGGTATCTAATCCTGTTTGCTACCCACGCTTTCATGCCTCAGCGTCAGTTACGGTCCAGAGAATCGCCTTCGCCACTGGTGTTCTTCCTAATCTCTACGCATTTCACCGCTACACTAGGAATTCCATTCTCCTCTCCCGCACTCTAGATATCCAGTTTCAAATGCAGTTCCCAAGTTAAGCTCGGGATTTTCACATCTGACTTAAACATCCGCCTACGCATCCTTTACGCCCAGTAAATCCGGACAACGCTCGCCACCTACGTATTACCGCGGCTGCTGGCACGTAGTTAGCCGTGGCTTCCTCCTTGGGTACCGTCATTATCGTCCCCAAAGACAGAGCTTTACAACCCGAAGGCCTTCATCACTCACGCGGCGTTGCTGCATCAGGCTTTCGCCCATTGTGCAATATTCCCCACTGCTGCCTCCCGTAGGAGTCTGGACCGTGTCTCAGTTCCAATGTGGCCGATCACCCTCTCAGGTCGGCTACGCATCGTGGCCTTGGTGAGCCGTTACCTCACCAACTAGCTAATGCGCCGCGGGCCCATCTCAAAGCGGATTACTCCTTTAATTAGTAATTCATGTGAAAAACTAATGTTATGCGGTATTAATCTCCCTTTCGGAAGGCTATCCCCCACTTTGAGGCAGGTTGCCCACGTGTTACTCACCCGTCCGCCGCTAATCCATCCCCGAAGGGATTTCATCGCTCGACTTGCATGTGTTAAGCACGCCGCCAGCGTTCGTCCTGAGCCAGGATCAAACTCTCAATTTTAAAGTTTAATCTGTACTCAAATTATTGACGTTAAACTTATTAGTTTAACTAATACTGGCTTATTTAAAATAAGATTTATATCTTACTTTCACTCTGTTTAATTTTCAAGGATCTTGCCGCATTTCAGCGGCTCTTGTATTTTATCATGTTTGCTTTTACTTGTCAACTAGTAATTTTTACTTGTCTGACACTGCTAAGTTATCACTAATTTGTGATTGGATGTCTATCATATCATGCTTAAATCAGTTTTGTCAACTAGTAATTTCTTACCAATTCAACTGACGTTTTCTGCGGCTTATTTACCACCAGATTTACATCTTATCACTATCACTCAAAGCTGTCAATCGGTAATTTCAACCAATCTCTCTACAATCTAACACTTTATAAAAAACTAATAATTATTCACAGTGCTTACTGCACTTCCAAGTGACAAGTGATATCTTACCACTTATAAAAATACAAAGAATTAATACAATTCTCCACAATTTAAAATATACTTGATAATATTCATTAATTCTCTATTATACTTACTATTTTGTATATGGACACGCCTGAGTTAGTTTATATGATATATTTTTATCAAAAATATTACAGTGAGATAATTGCTCTTTAATATAGATATCTCACTGTAGTGGTTTTAGTAAAGATAATTTAGATTTTTAAGTTTACTTTCAAACTATTTTTTCATTCATAATATTATTTAACTTTAACTTTTGGATTCTAGCTTCTACTTCTTTCCTATCTGTAGAATATAATCCTGACTTTTGCATTCTCTTAAAGTATTCAGCACCTGCAAAAGTATATCTATTTCTTCTTCCTTCTTTAGTCATCATTTTATAATTTGCAAAAGCTATAATATCTCCTATAGCTGTAGTCTTTGGGAGAATAAGAGGAGGCATATTTAATACACATCTTACTGCATTATGACCTGCTAATGTTCCAGTACATATAGCTTCTGTGTGTCCTACAAAAAGTCCACTTTTTTCGCCACCACAGAATAAATTGCTTATTCCTTTTACTTTCATATCGTCCGTTCTAGGGGCTACAGATAAATACCTAATGGAGTTACCCTTTCCACCTGCATAAGGATCAACATATTTTGAATTTTCTAATCCTTTAATTTTTCTTAACTTTTGCAGTGGATAGTAAGATGTCATAAGTTTTGCATGCCCAGTATCTAATAGTACTACGTTTTCAGCAAATTCTTTTAATGCATATTGTTGACATACCTTTGCCTTCAACTTATCCATATTTACATCCTCTTTAGGAACCTTTAAAACAACTACCCCTTTTTTATCTAACTCTTCTACTATATTATCAGCTAGACTTTCCTTACACAATTTACAAGAACCACTAAAGGCTCCATATATATCATCTTCTCTTTCTCCTTGAAGATCATCTACACCAGCTCTCATACTTATACTAACTCTTGGTCCAAAGGCAGGACATCTAAGTACACACATTGAACATCCATTTCCATATCTCAAACAGTTTCCCATAGGACCTGTAGATCCTGTAGTTTCAACAAATACATCTCCCTCCACATAACTTCCATCTGATAAATATATTCCTTTTATCTTATTTTCATCTTTGTTTACATCAATTATTCTACATATCATATTTAATTCTATATTCATAGCTTCTATATATCTTCTTACTGCAGGTTCAATTTTATTTACATCATAAAGCCATGCATGTTTATGTCCGGGAAAATCTACATTTTTATGCCTTGTATTGCTATCAGTTATATTTATTAAGTCTCCTGCTCCTAAGGCTATTAATTCTTCTGCTGCAGTATATCTTCCATTGTTTCTCATTATCCCTCCTACATTACCAAGTCCTAACAACATATCAGTTTTTTCATAAAGAGAAACATTATCTGCGCCTGCCTTTTTTGCACTTATAGCCGCCGCACATCCGGCCCATCCACCGCCAATTATAACTACTTTCATTAAAAAACCTCCTATATTAAATTATAAATTTAAAATTCCCCTATCTTTAAAACCCTTCTATATAAGTCTTCTCTCTTTAAATACATGTTTAGGATCTATCTGTACCTTGCATAACTTCTTTACTACATGATTTCTATATCTGGTACTGCAAGTACCGCATACACCTTCTCCACAGCACATTTTGGAATTATTACAACACGAGAAGTTAATATTTTCATCAACAAACTCCATTAGTCTGTAAATAAGTATATCTGGTCCATCGCAATGAATTAAATTTACATTTTCTACTTTTAAAATTTGTTTTATCATGTTTTTTAGTTCTTTTGTAAGTTCACCCTGCTCCAACATCTTACACTCTAATATTTCTGAATTATATTTTTCAAAATATTCTCTTTGAAAAATATTATTAAAAGGAATTTTATCAATTATTGCTATAATACTATTTTCATTAGAATGTAATTTTTTTAAAACAGGTATTAGGGGTGCTATACCTATTCCTCGTCCTATAACTATGGACACACCATCCTTTGCTTTATATACATTTTTTAATCCTAATATGCCGTTCCAAAATGGTCCTCTAACCAACACTTTTTCATTTTCATTGAGTTTACATATGCTTTTTGTTTTAATCCCTTTCGTTTCTATGGCAATTTTCAATGTGTTTTGCTCTGTATCTGCTTCCATAATAGAAATTGGTGTATCATAATAATTTGTGCACTGTGGATTTCTTATAAATATAAAGCTTCCTGGATATACAAGATCATGTACTAAGCTGTGAGATGCATTTATTGTAAAAATATATAGGCTTTCTTCTACTTGCTCTTTCTTCACTATTGTGCACAAGTAATTTTTTCTTCCCTCTTTAGCTTTACTTTTGTTTAAAATAAACTCTTGATATATGCACACACCCTTCCAATTTATGCAGTCACAAAAATTTTTTCCTGAAAGTTGTGAACACAATATGCAATCTCCTGTTTCAGATAAATGACATGGACAATAAATACTTCCAGCATCAATACAATCTTTCATTTCATAATCCAATTACATTACCTCCCAAAGCACTCTACTATTAAAATATTTTACTCAACACATTTTTGTTACTGAAAAATACTTTACCTCTTTAATTGACAAAATATATTTATTATAATAATATTAATAACTATAATATTAATAACTATAAATATTTAACTTAGGAGGTTATCCCTATGAACTATGATTTAACTAATCCATATGAAATAGCAAGATACATAAAAGAAGCAAAAAAATCTACTCCTGTTAAAGTTTATGTTGACGGTAACATTGAAAATTGCAGCTTAGGAAACATAGAAGATTACGGTAACGGTGGATTTCATGTACTTTTTGGAGAGTCAGAAGAAGTTTCTAAATTTTTAGATGATAACAAAGACAAAATAAAAAAATTTAGAATAGAATATGACAGAAGGAATTCAGCAATTCCTCTTGTTGATGTTACAAAAATAGATGCTAGAATCGAACCTGGCGCTATTATAAGAGACAAGGTTAAAATAGATAAAAATGCTGTTATAATGATGGGAGCTGTTATAAATATAGGCGCTGAAATAGGCGAAGGCACTATGGTAGATATGAATGCTGTTGTTGGTGCTAGAGGTAAACTTGGAAAAGGAGTTCACTTAGGTGCAGGTGCTGTTGTTGCTGGCGTTCTTGAACCACCAAGTAAATCACCTTGTGAAATAGAAGATGATGTTTTAATAGGTGCTAATGCAGTAATCCTTGAAGGTGTAAAAGTAGGAAAAGGTTCTGTTGTAGCTGCTGGTTCAGTTGTTGTAGAAGATGTACCTGCTGGAGTTGTTGTAGCTGGTATTCCTGCAAAAGTAATTAAAACAGTAGATGATAAAACTAAAGATAAAACTAAAATATTGGAAGATCTAAGAAAATAGAAAACAGAAAGCAAACTGCACTGCAGTTTGCTTTTTTTACTAAGATATTTGTTTATCTATTAAAGCCTCATCAATTCCTTTTTCATGTTGATTTTCTTTTACATCATCCTCATCAGATTTTTCAGACCTCTCCATTTTTGATATAGATACTTCATATGCAATCTTTTTAATTGTTTCAGTATCAGATATTTTCTTTTGATATTCTCTACTTTGCAATCTACCCCAAACTTTTATATTGTCACCAACTTTTAACGTTTTGCAAAATCTGGAATTTCTTCCCCATGCAATCGTTGGTATGTAGTCTGACTTATTGTATGCTCTATTAACTGCAAGAAGTATATCTGAAATTTCTCTTCCAAACGGAGTTGTCCTATAAACTGGTTCTTTACAAATAAATCCATCCAAATATATTTGATTAGGATTTTTGCTTTTTTCTTCACAGTAGTATATGTTTCTTGCAAATACTGTTAGTATTAATCTATTTGATCCATCCATAAATTTGTTATAAGATCTTAACTGACCTTCTATCATAAGTTCTGTGCCTACTTTAATATCCATTCCACCTATAAGTCTTTCTGATACTGTTATAAATAACTCATCCTTTGCTTCACTTAACCTGGAAACTTCCATATAAAAAGTATAAAATCCTTCCCCATACATTTCATGACTAAATTGTAATTCTGAAATTACTTTTCCTTCTAAATAAATTTTATTATTTAGCATTGAATTTTCCATCATAACCCCTCTTTCCTTTCGTTTTCAAATTATCTTATCACCCTATAATTATTCATAAAATACCCAATTTATACTTATAAAAGTTAAATTGCATTATATTTAATTATCATATTGTATTTGTTAAGATTTCCTCCTCTTAAGATTCATACCTTTATTTCCATTATAATACAAATATAACTCTACTTTCAATAAGGTTCTATTTAAACTTTATATATTTATACTAATTTCGTATTTGCTTACCATCATAATCTATATGATAATTATCTTTATAAATTAAATCTCCAACTTTAACAAACTCATAGCCTTCTTTTTTCAACTTTTCTATAACTTTTGGTAAATTATCTGGTGTGTACTTTGCATTATTATGAAATAGTATAATGGAACCGTTTTTTACTTTCTTTACAACTCTTTCATATTCTAAATTCGCACCTTCTTCTTTCCAATCTATACTATCAACATCCCATTGAATACAATAATGATTTGTAGCCTTTACCGTTTGTACAACTAGATTGTTATATGAACCTTCTGGACATCTAAAAAGTTTTGTTCCCTCACCTGTTAATTTTCTTATTTTAGAATCATTAATGTCTATATCTTCTATGATTTTGTCTCTTGAAATTTTAGTCATATCAGGATGTCTGTCTGAGTGATTTCCTATTTCGTGCCCTTTTTCGTATATACTTTTTACTTTCTCTGGATATTGGTCTACCCATCCTCCCACTAAAAAAAATGTTGCCTTTACATTATACTTATCCAGTACTTGTAAAATTTTATCTGTGTTATCTGTCCCCCAACTCACATCAAATGTTAATGCAATTTTTTTATCCTTTGTATCAACATAATATATTGGCAAATTTCTATTTACATTGATAAAGGTAGCTATATTTTTATTCTTATAAAAAACCGACCCTATAATTGCAACACATAGTAAAAACATTGCCAAAAAAACTTTTTTAACCATTTTAGCTTTCAATAGTTTCCCCCCTAAAACATTTTATTCCCTTAATTTTATATAGTACTATTTGTATATAAATATTACATATAATTTAAAAAACAATAATATTTATAAATGAAAATAAAGCACTTAACTATTTAAAGTACTTTATTTATTTTCATATATTTTATGTTATAATATATTTTATAATAAGATTATTAATTTTTATTAGGAGGATAAACATGTTTGAAGATACTTTAGAATTAGCGGAAAATAAACTTCTACTACTTTTTATATTTAAAAAAATTAAGTTCCCTGTTTCTAATAATCAGATAACACAAATTATTTTAGAGAATAATTTTATAAATTATTTTACTCTTCAACAATACTTAAATGAATTGCTTTCCTCTAATTTTTTAAAGTACACAGATGAAACAGGCAATCACAGACTTGTAATTACAGAAAAAGGTATTAAAGTTCTCTCTTTATTCGAAAATAGAATATCTGAAGATAAAATAAACGCTGTAGAAGACTACTTAAATAAAGAAATAAAAAACATAAAGAAAGAAGTAACTATAACTGCTGATTATACCCTTGGAAAAAAAGGTAATTTTATTGTAAATCTAAAAGCTATAGAAAATGATTCTATACTTATAGATATTAAACTTAATGTTGGCTCTAATAAGGATGCTAAGGATTTATGCCATAAGTGGAAAAATAATTCTTCTGAATTATATGAGAAGATCATTCAGTTACTTATAAATTAATATTGCTTTAGATTAAAATCATACCTGTAGGTTCTCCTCCTATAGGTATATAGTCTTTCTTTTCATTTTCTATATTTACCTTTATTAATAAATTATTATAGTTATCTCCTATATAAATACTGTCACCATACTTTATTATTCCCCTAGGCATTCCTCCTACTATTATATTCTTATCTTCCCTATAAAAATTTATATCTATAATACTTATAGTTCCATCACCAAAGTTAGATACAAAACAAAATCTTTCATTACAAAACATATCTACAGGAGAATTTCCTGCCGTTATTCTATTTATTATTTTATGATTTTTTAAACACATTACAGCTATGCTTCCCCTAAAGTCTGCACCTATATTACTTTCACAGATAATAGCATATCTACCATCTACAGTAAAAAGGGCTTTAGTAGGATAAGCGCCTACCCTTATGTTTTTTATGTTTTCATTATTAACACAGTCAATTAAGGTTATACTATCATCCTCCATGTTTGAAATTAGTAAAAGCTTTTTTTCTTTATTCAAACATATGCTGTGAGGCAAACTCCCACATGGAATTTCTGCTGTTACTTGTTTTTTCTCTAGATCAAAAACTAATAGGCTGTTAAGGTCACCGCATATTATATATGCATTATTTCGAAATACCACCACATCGTTACAATGTACACCTATGTAGTGAGTACTTTCTTCTATACCTTCTTCTAAGTTTACAATAGACATAGTATTGCTGTAATTATTGGCTACTACAATTCTTTTATCACTTAAGCATATACCATGAGGGCCAATTCTATCATCCGTACTATAACGCTTTAAAAATATTCTATTTTCTTCTTTAAATTCATTTAAATTTACTTTAGAAATAAAATCAGAAGAAGTATTACACACATATAGATAATTCAAGTTTATCCCCCCTCACAAATATAATATGAATATTAACGAAAATGGACATATTTTTTTACTCATTATATTGAGTAATTTTTTAATATTATATATAATATCTTTATTGCTTTAAAAAAAGGTGGTGATATTTATGTATAATTATTTAACAAAAGGTGTTTGTTCAAGTCAAATAAACTTTGATATAGTTGACAACAAAGTATGTAATGTATGCTTTACAGGTGGATGTAATGGTAATCTAAAAGGGTTATCAAGTCTTATAGAAGGCATGGATGTAAATGATGCTATAAAAAAATTAAAAGGAATTACTTGTGGTGGAAAAGATACTTCTTGTCCTGATCAACTTGCTACCGCATTGGAACAAGCTGTACGTTAAATTTAAATTTTACATAAAAAATAGAGTGCAATGTAGTTACCTTGCACTCTATGATCTATTCTATATTAATTTTTGTAATAATTTTTCTCATTCCGCCTATCATATATAAAGAACCTGATATTATCAAAATATCTTCTTCTTCTAAATAGGATAATGCAGTTTTATAAGCTTCTTCATAATTGTCCTTAGATTCACAATTAGCATTGCACTTTTTAATTATTTTCTCTAATTCATGTGCATTTTCAGCTCTATAACTATCAGGAGTTACTGCTATAATTTTTTCCGCCATAGGTGCTATAGTACTTACCATCTTTTCTACTTCTTTATCTGCTAATATACCAAGAATTAAAATCATTTTTCTATAACTAAAATACTTCTCTATATTTTCCTTTAACTTGGTAATGCCATCTATATTGTGTGCTCCATCTATTACTACTAGAGGTCTATTTTTCATCACCTCAAGTCTTCCAATCCATTTAACATTCTTTAGTGCATTCAATATGTTATTTAATTCTATATTAAAACCTTGTTTTATAATTTCTTCTATAGCAAAAATAGCTGTTGCACAATTTACCATTTGATGCTTTCCTAAAAGAGATAATTCTATATTATAAATATTGCTAGAAGTCTTTACTCTTAAATTTTGTACATACTTATTACTGTTACTGCTTACTTTTTCACTTTCAACATATTCTACACAATTAAAAGGAACTTTTAGTAAATTTGATCCTCTTTCTTTACATACTCCTTCTATTACCTCTTCTACAGACTTTTCTTGAGGATACATAATTACTGAAACACCCTTTTTTATTATTCCTGCCTTCTCATAGGCAATTTTCTCTAGAGTATCTCCTAATATGTTCATATGATCTCTACTTATAGACACAATTACATTTGCCAATACCCCACCACCAAGTTGAGAATTGTATGGCTGTACTACATTTGTAGAATCTAACCTTCCTCCTAATCCTACCTCAATTACACCAAAGTCTACTTTCTCTTTGCAAAAATAATAAAACATAGCACAAGTAATTATTTCAAATTCAGTAGGATGATCATAACCTAATTCTATAACTTTATCAACTGCTTTAGAAACTTCTGTAACTACACTACTTAAAGCCTCTTTAGATATATTAGTTCCATTTATCTGAATTCTTTCCTCGAACTCTTCAAGATAAGGAGATGTATACATTCCTACCTTGAAACCCGATTCTATTAGTATCTTTGAAATCATAGCTGTAACAGATCCTTTCCCATTAGTACCAGCTACGTGTATATATTTTATTTTCTTATGTGGATTTCCCAAAAGCTCTAATATCTTTTCTGTTCTACTTAAGCCTAAGTTACTACCAAATTTGGCCGTGTTAGTTATATACTTCATAGTATCTTCATAATTCATACTGTCACATCCCCATATTTTAATTTTACAAAATAACTAGTATCTCCAAGTTATTTCTTTTTGAAACCTGTATTGAATTCCATTTTATTTTACTAAATTTTTAATATTTAATCAATTGCAATAAAAAACTGCTGACAATATGTATCGCCAGCAGTTGCACAAAATAATTATATTCTTTTCAACTATTTTAAACTTTGTAGTCTTTCTAATACTGATTGAAGCATTTCTTTATATTTTTCACCTTTAGCTTTTTCTTCATTAACTACTGCTTCAGGTGCTTTTGACACAAATTTTTCATTAGCAAGTTTCTTTTCTACTCTATCTATTTCCTTTTCTAACTTTTCTTTTTCCTTATTTAATCTTTCAAGTTCTTTTTCAAGATCTACTAGATCAAGTAAAGGCATAAACATTTCCGCTCCTCTTGTAACTACTGAAACTACATTTTCTGGAGCTTCTTCTTTAGTATTTAAAAATTCTACTGCACTTGCTGAAGCAAGTTTCTTGAAGTAATCCTCACCGTTTTTAAATGCTTCTAATGCAGCACTTTCTGTTATATAAGCCATTACCTTAGCTTTTCTTGATGGTGGTACATTCATCTCTGTTCTCACATTTCTCAATGATTTAATAGCTTCGATGATATATTCCATATCTTTTTCTGCTTTCTCATCATTAAGCGCTTCATTATACTCAGGCCATTTTGATATAACTATCGACTCATAATCAGTATAAAGGTGAGTATATATTTCTTCTGTTATAAATGGCATTATTGGGTGTAACAATTGTAAACTTGTAGATAATACATTATTTAAAACATTAAAGGCAATCCCCTTAGCTTCCTCATCATCTCCATACATAACAGGCTTAACAAGTTCTATATACCAATCACAGAATTCACCCCAAATAAAATCATAAACCTTTTGTGCTGCTATACCTAATTCAAATTTTTCTATATTGTCTGTTACTTCTTTTATTAAAGTATTCATTCTAGATAAAATCCATTTATCTGCAGAGCTATAATTCTTGCAATCTTTGTACTTATTCATGATTTCTTCATCTAAATTCATAAGTACAAATCTTGATGCATTCCATATCTTGTTTGCAAAATTTCTAGAAGATTCTACCCTTTCAGGATAATATCTTATATCATTTCCTGGAGCATTTCCTGTAATAAGAGTGAATCTTAAAGCATCTGCTCCATATTGATCTATTACATCTAATGGGTCTACACCATTCCCTAAGGATTTAGACATCTTTCTTCCTTCAGAATCCCTTACTATTCCATGAATTAATACATTTTCAAACGGAATATCATCTGCACAATATAATCCTGAGAATACCATTCTTGCTACCCAGAAAAATATTATATCGTATCCTGTAACTAATGTACTATTTGGGTAAAAGTATTTGAAATCTGGTGTTTTTTCTGGCCATCCAAGTGTTGAGAAAGGCCATAAAGCTGAACTGAACCATGTATCAAGTACATCTTTATCTTGTTCTAAATTGCTTGATCCGCATTTAGTACATTTTGTTGGTTCGTCTACACTTACAATAACTTCACCGCAATCTTTGCAATACCAAACAGGAATTCTATGTCCCCACCATAATTGTCTTGAAATACACCAATCTTGAATATTTTCCATCCAGTTAAAATATGTCTTTTCAAATCTTTCAGGTATAAATTTAACTTTTTTAGTTCTAACAACATCTAAAGCTGGTTTTGCTAAAGATTCCATCTTTACAAACCACTGCTTTGAAATCATAGGTTCAATAGTACTGCCGCATCTATCATGGCATCCTACATTATGAGCATGATCTTTAATTTTAACTAAGAAACCTTGATTTTTTAAATCTTCAACTATAACTTTTCTAGCTTCATATCTGTCAAGGCCATCATATTTACTTCCTGGGAAATTAATTCTTCCATCTTCATGCATAACAATTATCTCTGGAAGATTGTGTCTCTTACCAACTGCATAGTCATTAGGATCATGAGCTGGAGTAATTTTAACTGCACCAGTTCCAAATTCCATATCAACATAATCATCTGCTATTATAGGAATTTCTTTATTAACTAATGGAAGCATTAATGTTTTTCCTACTAAATGAGTATATCTTTCATCCTTAGGATTAACTGCAACAGCTGTATCCCCAAGCATTGTTTCTGGTCTTGTAGTAGCTATCTCTAAATATTCATCACTACCTACTACTGGATACTTAATATGCCAAAAGTGTCCTTCTTGTTCACTATATTCAATTTCTGCATCAGATATAGCAGTTTGACATTTAGGACACCAATTTATTATTCTGTTTCCTTGATAGATTAGTCCTTCATTATATAACTTAACAAAGAAAGTTCTAACAGCTTTATTAGCCTTTTCTTCCATAGTAAAACATTCTCTTGTGGAGTCTACAGATGATCCCAGCTGTTTTACTTGATTTCTTATTCTTTCTCTATATTCATTTGCCCAATCCCAAACTTTTTCTAGAAATGCTTCTCTACCCATTTCTTTTTTCTTAAGACCTTGCTTTAAAAGTTCATTTTCTACTTTAACTTCTGTTGCTATACTTGCATGATCTTGTCCTGGAAGCCATAAAGTACTATATCCCTGCATTCTCTTTGTTCTTATAATTATATCCTGGATAGTATCGTCTAGTGCATGACCTAAATGAAGCTTTCCTGTTATATTTGGTGGTGGTAATACTATAGTATATGGTTTTTTATTTTCATCCACCTTTGGAGTAAAGTATCCTTTTTCTTCCCAATTCTTATAAAGTTTGCCCTCAAATTCTTTTGGATTATAAGTGGTTGCCATTTCCTTATTTTTTGACATAAAATTTCCTCCTTAAGTTTCCTTATATATTTTTGCATCTTGCCATTATATATTCATCTGCATATTTGCCATTTTTGACAGCAGCATATTTTTACCTTCATAAACAAGTTAGTTAAAATCTAATATTAAATGAAATTTTTCTTAACTATTAATTTTCAGGAAAATAAAAAAGGCTTTCCGTCCTTAAAAGGACGAAAAACCTCGCGTTACCACCTTTTTTCCTGCAAAATTACAGGCTCTTAATACAACTAACGGTTAAGAAAACCGTCTTTATCTACTTAATTTCAATAAAGAAGCTCAGAAGCTACCTTCAAAGTAATCCATATAGAAAGTCTTTCAGCCAATAAACTTTCCTCTCTTAATATATTCCTTACCTTTACTCCTCTTCTTCACAGCCAATAAAACTATATTAACTTAAATATTATTATAACCTTAATTATTAAACTGTCAAGTATGTTTTTAAAAGTTTATATAGGCTCTCCTTTAAAATTTTCATAATCTGGTGGATTTTTAGTATTTTTTTTATCTCCACTTGGCCTATTCACATCATTTTTCTTATTCTCTCTATTACCTGCTTTATGTCTATTTTTTACACTCATAATTAAACCCTCCTTATTTACAATGTTATATTTTCCTCAATAAGAAGCTTTTATTCTAAATAAAATATATAAAAAATAGATTGAAGTTTTTTTAAATAAAGCATACTAAGTAGCTGTAAAATATCTATTTATTTTGTAGTTATAACAGCCGTACTTTCACCGTGTTTCTTTTTTCCTAAATCTATACTAATACTTTCTACCGAATTCATATTAGTGATAATTACTGGTGTAATTATACTTTTAGCTTTCTTTTTAATTACCTTGGAATCAAAAGTCAAAAGTAAATCTCCCTTTTTAACTTTATCTTCCTTTTTAATATGTGCTATAAATCCTTCACCATTCAATTTTACAGTATCAATACCTACATGTACCAATACTTCTAGTCCATCATCTGTCACAATTGCAACTGCATGTTTAGTAGGAAATAATACCTTTATTTTACCATCTACAGGAGAATATATTTTATTTCCTTTTGGTATAACAGCAAATCCATCACCTAACATTTTATCTGAAAAGACATCATCAGGCACCTTTTCTAATTCAACTATTTCTCCATCTACAGGATTAAATAGTGTACATGATCTAATTGCAGCTTTTTTATTTCCATCCAATGCAGCTTCATTGTTTGGTGAAATTTCATCGTAATCTGAATTCTTTACAACTCCTCCGCTTCTAATAATAGCTTTTATATCATCTTTAATTCTTTCTGCTTCTGTACCAAAAATAGCTTGAGCACTATTTCCAATCATCAATACACCAGCTGCTCCAAGTGCATTTAATGTATCCTTATCAACCCTTGAAACATCTTTTAAAATAAATCTTAATCTTGTAATACATGCATCTAAAGATTTAATGTTATCTTTTCCACCAACAGCTTCTAAAATTTTAGCTGCTTTTTCACTACCTTTAGCATTTATGTATACTACTTCTAAACTGTCTTCATCCTCTCTACCTGGTGTCTTTATATCCATTTCCTTAATTGTAAAATAAAATACAAAGAAATATATAGCAAAATATGCTATACCTATTGGCCAAATAAGCAATGGATGCCCAGCAAATTTAAATCCTAGCAAATAATCAATAAATGATGCTGAAAATGTATATCCCAATCTAATGTGTAATAAGCTAGTAACAATTCCGGATGAAAACGCTGCAAGTACATGGAATACAAATAATATTGGTGCTACAAATATAAAAGAAAACTCAATTGGCTCTGTTATTCCTGTTAGAAATGCAACAAAAGCTGCAGAAATCATCATACCAGCTATTTGTTTTCTCTTTTCTTTCTTAGAAGCCATAATTATAGAAGTTGCAGCTCCTGGAAGACCAAACATTAAAATTGGAAATTCTGATGCCATAAATACTCCCGCAGTAGGGTCACCATGAAAATACCTAGCTGAATCACCAAAGTAAGTTACACCACCAGAAACATATTGTCCAAATTGGTATAAAAATGCTGGATAATATATATGATGTAATCCAACCGGAATTAATAATCTCTTACCAGCTGCATAAAACGCTGGTCCAAGTATAGATGTATCTGCCCATTGTGAGAATACATTAATTGCATTTTGAATTGGAGTCCAAACATTTACACCAGCTATTCCAAATATTAAAGCTGCAATAGCTGTAATAATTGGTACAAATCTTTTTCCGCCAAAAAATCCTAAAACTTGTGGCAACCTAATATTATGAAATTCATTATATAGGACTCCAGCAATCAACCCTATGCAAATACCTCCAAAAACCCCCATGTTAATTGTAGTCTTTGAAACTATGTCTGTATAAGCTGTAGTTTTCATAAAAGTTGACAATGTCATATGCTGCTCAGAAGCAACCTTTGCTGCTAATACTTCTGCAGCATTGGAACTAGCTACTTTTATTACAGCTTCAAGTATGAGCTGTCCCACTACTGCTGCTAGCGCCGCAACCGCCTCTCCTCCTGAAAATCCAATTGCTACTCCAACTGCAAAAATCATTGGTAAATTAGTAAAAATAGTATCTCCTGCTTTAGCTACATAAGCTAAATTTAATAAATCTGGCTGACCAAATCTTAATAGCAATCCAGCTGCCGGCAAAACTGATACGGGAAGCATCAAAGATTTGCCGACTTTCTGTAGTACTGCAAATAACTTTTCCACATCATTTCCTCCTATTTATATTTTATCCAAAAGGTTTCAATATTAAATGTATATAACAGGCTATTATATTGTTTTTAATATATCCCAGCACATCAGTTTATATAATTAAATGTAAAAAGTAAAAGACATCAGCAAAAATACAATAACTATACAAATAGTTACTTCTTTAAGCTCATGCCTAATTTAATAGTAACACTGCCTATATATCTTTAATTCGATTTATATGTAAAGTAATATATCCAATCTCATCTTCTGGAACATTCACAGAAAATAAATCTTCAATTTTCATAGCAACTTTGATTGCTATTCCGTACTCATTATAATATTCCTTTTTTATAGCATCAAGCAAACTATTTTTAATGGATTTGTTATCCAATATTCTTTCTATCATAAAATTTAAATGTGTAATCGTTCTTATATAACTTAAAGATTTTGTATCAATTTTCTTTTTTAATAATTTAAATATAAACTGCATAATTTCGTTTATCTTTTTAGTATGTACTAACGTATCACTTACTTTTTTTTCACTGATAGCTGCATTAATATGCATACATATAAAACCTATTTCATCTTCAGGTAAATTCACCTGAAATCTATCATTAATCATTTCAAGTGCTTTTTCTGCCAGCTTATATTCCTTAGGATATAGTACTTCTAATTCATTCAAAAATGGATTCTCAATTTTTATTCCTTCCTTAATTCTTGTAATAGCAAAATTAATGTGGTCTGGAAGAGATATATGTATGGCTTCACTGACTTTTAATCCTAGTTCTTTTTCGCATAATGAAATTATTTCTTCTGAAATACCTATAATTTCACTATTAATCTTTTTTAATACTTCATTAAATTCTTCATTGGATTTTGCTGACTGCTTTACAAATATTCCTTCAATTCTATCTTCTCCTATTTCAGCTCCCTTGTGACAATTAAATCCAATAGCTTTTCCAACTATAACAAATTCTTCTGCATTCTTTTCAGCAATCACAACATTATTATTTAAAACTTTTTTTACTATATACTGTTCCAAATGTTCCCCTCCCATTCTTATTTATATATCAACTGAGATATACAAAATTTTGCTATAATATTCCGATCACAAACATATATCTATTATACCACTTTTTATATCAAAGTATATTTTTATGTGTTTGATAATAAAAACTTTAACACAATTTCCTTAAAAGTCATATTATGAATTGATATAAAAAACATCGGAGGATGTATTATGAAAAATAAAAAATTTCATATTTTTTCACTTCTACTAAGTTTTGTATTTGTTGCTGTTATTTTTGCTGGTTGTGGTGGTGATAAGAAATCTACTAATACTGTTACTACTGTAAAGTTAAACGAAGTTGCCCGTTCTGTTTTCTATGCTCCAATGTATGCAGCTATAAATCAAGGATTTTTTAAAGAAGAAGGTATAAACATAGATCTTACAACTGGACAAGGCGCTGACAAAACTATGCAGCAAGTATTAAGCAAAAGCTGTGATATTGGTTTCTGCGGACCAGAGCAAGTAATATATATTAACAATCAGAATAAAGAAGATTATCCTGTTCTTTTTGCCGAGCTTACTCAAACTGATGGTTCTTTTCTTATAGGACGTAATGATGTAAAAGATTTTAAATGGGAAGATGTAAAAGGTAAAAGTATCATAGGCGGAAGACCTGGTGGTGTTCCTGAAATGAGCTTAGAATATGTGTTAAAAAATCATGGTATTCAACCTGGAAAGGATGTAAATCTTATAACAAATGTTGCTTATACTGCTACTGCTGGAGCGTTTAAGGCTGGTACAGGAGATTATGTAGCTCTTTTTGAACCTACAGGAAGTATGCTTCAACAGGATAAATCCGGATATATTGTGGCTTCCATAGGAAAATCTGCTGGAGTTATACCTTATACCTGTTACTTTTCAACAAAATCCTACATGGATAAAAATCCTCAAGTTATAGAAAAGTTTACTAAGGCTATTTATAAGGGTCAAATTTGGGTTCAAAAGCACAGTGATGAAGAAGTAGCAAAATCCATAAAATCCTTCTTCCCTGGAACAGATGAAAGCATAATTATATCTGTAGTGAAAAATTATAGATCAATAAATGCCTTTGCTTCAGCACCTGTAATGAAAGAAGAAAATCTTAACAGACTTATGGATATAATTCAATCCTATAATCCAAGCCTCATTCCTCAAAGACCAGCTTTCAGCAAAATAGTAAATAATAGTTTTGCTGAAAAAGTTATTAAGTAACTCTGTTAAAAAACATGAATAAATAATGTTTCATGGCTATTATGGAATATTTTTCTTAAAACATGGATATAAATTTAATATAATCCATGAAACCTAATAATTAGAAAACTATACAAATAGATAAATTCATATAAAAACTTGAGGAGGATTCACATGAGTTACTTTCACAAAGCCAATGAGTATTATAATGCAAAAGATTACCAGAACGCTATTAATCTTTACCAAAAAGCCGTTCAATATAAAGATAACGAATCTGCTGCCCTTTATAACTCAGCAGTATGTTTTATAAAACTTAAAGAGTATGAAAAAGCAATTTCTCTACTTAAATCAGCCATTATGATCAAAAAGGAAAGTAAATACTTTTTTAATCTTGCATATTGCTATGTGATGCTTAATGATAACAAAAAGGCCCTAATATACTTTAATATGGCTTGGTGTTTAAACAATGATGATGTCGATTGTGAAAAAGCTATAAATATTATAATAAAAAAACATTTATCTAAATAAAATAAGTGCAGAATAAACTTTTATGTTTTTCTGCACTTATTTTATATTATCTATATAGATTATACTAAAATTTAATAATTCTGTGTTTTGCTTATTTTAAAGTTTCAAATGAATATCCCTTTGCTTTAAAATATTCTATTACCTGCGGCAATGCTTGTACTGTTGTAACTTTGGCTGGTGCATCATGCATCAAAATTACTAAATGCTCTTGATTACCATAAGTTTTAACTTTACTGATTAAACTACTTACAGGAACACTATTATGTTCTGCATCTCCTGTTAGATCATTCCAATCCACATAATGATATCCTGCTTTTTTAACTTCCTGTCTAAATGGAGCTAATCTCTGTCCAAAAGATCCTCCTGGAAATCTTATAAGCTTTAAACTATATTTACTTCCTATAATAGATTTCAGTACATTATTGCACTTATCCAAATCATTGATAAAAACTTTAGGATCAGAATATACATAGTGCATATCGTGTGTATATGTGTGATTACCTACTACATGTCCCTCTGATATTTCTCTTTTTATCAAATCCTTATTTTGTTCAGCATTTTGTCCAATAACAAAGAAAGTAGCCTTTACATTAAATTTTTTAAGTATCTCCAATATTTTAGGCGTATTATTGGTGGATGGTCCATCATCAAAAGTTAAATATACTACTTTCTTACCATCTGATTTATAAGGATCAAAGGCTCCTTCATCTTTTGTATTATTAGGATTCACACTGTTCTCTCTTTTATTCATAGATTCTTGATCTAACTTTTTCTGCTGTTCTTTTGAATTTGCAGCGTTAACTACAACATTTTTTCTGGCTGATATCTTCCCCCCTATGAAAAAACCAACTGAAAATAGAATTAATAAAGAAATAACTGATAATACAAAATTCCTTCTTTGTCTCACTTTATTTTTTCTAATCCTTTCTTCGTATTTTTCCATCCATATCATCCCCTAAATTCTATCATTCATAATTACACAAGATATTAAATTTTCTGAGGCAAATAAGCATTTTACCATTCACCTGCTATCTGTGCATTTTTATGATCTAACTGAAATCTCTGGCTATTAAAATAATTACCTCCCCTATAGAATGTAGAATCTACATTTATCCACTTTTGTTCTTCCGGTAAATAAACCTGATTCCATGCATGACTTACCCAACTAACTCCATTGAATCCCTCACCTGTTATCAATCTTACCTTTATACCATTTGCTCTACACATAGCCACATATAAACAAGAATAATCAAAACAAATACCCTTTCTAGTATCATAAGTATATATAGCACCAGATTGTACATTAAAATCGTTGTTTAAAACCTTATTGGCCTTATCATGATCATAAGCTATATTTTTTCCTATCCAGTTATATATTATTTTTGCTTTACCTTTGGTTGTATCTTCTTTTGATACTATGCTTCTTGAAAATTTATTTATTTCATCATTAGATTTTACTCCTTGATCTAAAGTAACTCCATTATAATATACTACAGTTCTATCGTTATTATTAACTTTTCCAGGTGCGATTTCCTTACTTTCCCCTTGCTTGATGACAATTTTAAAAGAGTTATCTATAATACTAGGAAGCTTTTTTGCTATAGTTGAATTTGTAATAGGTATTATTGCTTCCTTACACATAATATTGTAAGGTTTTGATGCTTCTAAATACTTATTTAACTTTGCATTTGTACTAAACATAGACAGTATATTTAATGCAAGTGTTACTAAAAGTAAATAACATATAGCTTTAGGCAATTGAAAAACTAATCCTGTCAATCTCCTAAAGAAGTTTCCTTTAGAACTTAAAGATTTTTCTATTATATCTAACATAGGATAAACAGTTAAACAATTTATAATTTCTAAACTAAGTTTAATAATTTTATAAATTATAAGTATTATTAAAGGTATTATTACAGCATAAATTATAAGAGTATTGCTCTCTATATAATTTAAAAAATCTGATGGTATTGATGTATATATTCTTTTATAGATCCCAGAATCATGTTGAATAAATACCTTTCTTCCAAAGTAAATTCCTAAAAACAAAGCTAAAATAAAAGATATACTTCTATTAATTTCATTAATATCTGATTTTAAATCATAGGATGAAAATTTAAACAAAAATCCTCTTATTAAAGGATAAAGAAATATTAAAATAAGGGCTATGGTTACCATATTGATATTATTTATGCCTAACATTTGTACTCACCTCTTAATCTTATACCTGACGGCACTTTATAATTCTATACTTAACAAAGCTAAAATATATACTTTCACTTGATAATAAGAGGTTTTTTGTTAAATATATGAATCTTCATTACTTACAATAGAACGCAATACAGTTTTTATATTTTCCCATGAATATCCTCTTCTCAAAAGATAATCACTAAGTTTTTTATAAACTTTTTTATAATCCTGCTCAGATTTTACTATTATGTTATATCTTTTTTCCGCAAGCTCATGTAATTTATCTAAATCAGTTTGTTTGTTATCATGAGTTTCATCCTTTTTCTCAAAATCATTAAAATCTTTTTTTATAACATTGTTTAGTGTTTCTGAAACTATATCTGAATTATATCCCTTTCTAATTAAAAATTCTCCTACTTTTTTATAAATCTTTCTATAATCTTTTTCATTTTTAATCAATAAGTTGTATTTTTTTTCCGCTAAATTAATTGCTGTCTCTTTTTCAACTCCACTCCCTATACAAGCAAAGCCTTCACTTATTTTTTTCTCGTCTATTCCCTTTTTTATCAAATCGTATTTTATTTTATTTCTCCCATTGCTTTTTAACTTATCTTTTATATACATTTGTACAAACTTTTCATCATTGATAAAACCATATTTTTTCAAGAATTCTATAGTTCTAATTACAGTTTTTTCATCATATCCCTTCTCAAGAAGCTTTGAGGATATCTGTGCTTGTGTCTTGTACACTTTTTCTATAATTTTAAGAGCAGTGGATTTACATTTCATATAGTTATCTTCCATTATTATTTCATTTAAGTAATTAAAATCCACACTCTTTCCCTTTTCAATATTATGAATATATACTAATTCTGCACTACATGCAAAGGCAAATTCATGATTAACATACACATTTACCCTATCCTTGTTTCTTTTCTGAATTTCAACTTTAGTAATGATTTTTTTTGAATTTTCCATTATATAATCACCTTATTTTTCACTTTTAAATATGTGTATAGTTGGCTCATTAAAAATAAGCCTAGCAACATTATATATATGTTCCTTTTTTACCTTTTCTATTTCATCCATATCTGTAACAAACTTATATATATTATCTTCATCAATTGCTTGGTGAAGCACATAATTTCCTATATCTGATGCGTCTTCTAAAGTAAAAGCAATAGCAGTTTTTAAGACCTTTTTCATATGTTTTATAGTATTGTTGTCAAATACTATTTCTTCATTCTTTATTTCTTTAATACATTCATCTATTACTTCTAGTGATTGATCTATATTTTCTTCACCTACAGCAGTGTATATATAGAGAGTTTTAACATAATTCGTTAAATCCAAATCGGTATATACATCATAGGCAAATCCCTTTTCTTCTCTAAGCTTTCTAAATAATATTGAATTAGCACTTTCTCCAAATTTATGATTCAATATTCTAAGTGCCAATTCCTCCTCTTTACTTATATGATGAAATGTAAAAAGATAAATTATTGTGCTTTGTTCTATATTTTTTTTATAAGAAATCTTTTTTATTGGAATATTTTTTTCTGCAATAACTTCCTTCCTTTTAAATTCTTTCCATATCCATTCATTAAAATACTTCCAAACTATATTAAAAACCTCTTCATGGTCAAGAGGTGAAACTATAGATATATAACAGTTGTTAGGAACATAATATTTTTCATAAAAATCCACTATTTTTCTTCTAGTAAGATTTTTAACACTTTTCTCATCCCCTATAATTTCATATTTTAGAGGACCTTTGTTAAAAGCTATTTCATTTACTTTTTTAAAGCTTAAATCTTCTATATCGTCCCTACTTGTTCTTATTTCTGCTAATATTACCTCTCTTTCTTTTTCAATTTCATCTTGTGGAAAAATACAATTTCTAAGCATATCCGATAAAATTTCAATTCCATTTTCCAATTCTTCATTTAATGTAGTAATAGTATATACCGTACTGTTTTTATCCGTATAGGCATTATATTCTCCACATAAATTTTCTAAATCCATATTCAATTTTTCATTATCTCTATTCTTAGTTCCTTTAAAAAGCATATGTTCTATAAAGTGGCATATTCCTTTCTCGTTAATATTTTCATATATGGATCCTATTTTAACTCCTACATTTATAGAAGCTATTTGGGTATCTTTTTTTATAGTAACTAATCTTATTCCATTAGGCATAACCTTTTGTTTAGCATCAAACATAACATATCTCCTTTATTTGGGTTAAAATATAACTTATAAATATATTATATTTTATATTATAATAAATAAAAAGCTACATATAATAAATATAATAAAAATTTCATTTGCTAATATCTAAGTACTGTGATATGATAAGATTTGTTTTGTATTATAAAAAAGAAAGAGGAATTTGAATGGAAAATATTAAATTTAGTGATTTAAACCTTCATACAAAGGTTTTACAAGCTATAGACGCTATGGGTTTTGAAGAACCTTCTCAAATCCAAGCTGAAGCAATACCTGTTATTTTATCAGGTAATGATATGATAGGTCAAGCGCAAACTGGTACAGGTAAAACTTTGGCTTTCGGGGCTCCTGTATTAAGTCAGATAGAATCTAGTGATAAAATATCTGCACTAGTACTTACCCCAACAAGAGAACTTGCAATACAAGTAAATGATGAATTAGCTCGTATTGCAAAGTTTAAAAAAACAAAGTTACTTCCTGTATATGGTGGCCAGCCAATTGATAGACAAATTAAGTCTTTAAGAAGAGGCGTAGATGTTGTAGTAGGAACTCCTGGTAGAATTTTAGACCATATAAAAAGAAATACTTTAGATTTAAGTGGTGTTAAATTCTTAATTTTGGATGAGTCCGATGAAATGCTTAATATGGGATTTATAGATGATATAGAAGAGATTATAAAAGCCTTAAACAAGGATAGACAGACGCTTCTTTTCTCTGCAACTATGCCAAAAGAAATAGCAAAACTTGCTTCTAAATACATGAAAAATGAAGTAAAACATATAAAGATAGTTAAAAATTCTTTAACTGTTGAAAAAATTAAGCAATATTATTATGAAGTAAAGCATAAAGATAGATTTGAATCATTATGCAGAATTTTAGATATAGATGAACCTTCTAGTGCTATAATCTTCTGTAAAACTAAAAGAGGTGTGGATGAACTTGTAGAATCTATGCAAGGAAGAGGATATAACGTTGAAGGTATGCATGGTGACATGGGACAGAATCAAAGATTAAATACATTAAGAAAATTTAAAGAAGGTACTTTAGACTTTTTAGTTGCTACAGATGTTGCTGCTAGAGGTATAGATGTTGACGATGTATCTCATGTAATAAACTATGATTTACCTCAAGACATGGAATCTTATGTACATAGAATTGGTAGAACTGGAAGAGCTAATAAAGAAGGAATTGCTTATTCTCTTGTAACTCCTAGAGAATATATTATGATAAAGCAGTTAGAAAAATTTACGAAAAGTAAAATAAAGAGAAAAGAAATCCCTACTTTAGATGAAATTTTTGAAGCTAAGTATAACAGTATGTTAAAGGATGTAAAAAATACTCTAGAGCAAAATGACTACAAGGACTTTATACCTGTAGCAACAGGCTTAGATGAAGATTATAATTTAGTAGACGTTGCTGCTGCTCTTATGAAAATGCTCTTTGATAGAGAATTTAATTTTGATTATAATAATGAAGATTTAGGAAAATCAACTAAACCTGTAAGATTATTTTTATCTGTAGGTAGAATTGATAAAGTTACTCCTGTTAAAATACTTAATTTCTTAGAAGAAACTTCCGATATAGATGTAAATGAAGTCGGAGATATAGATATATTTGATAAATTTACCTTCATAGATCTACCTGAAGACTTATTGGATGCAGTTTTGTCCAGAAGCAGTGGTAAAAGATTAAATGGTAGAAGAGTTAATATAGAAGTAGCTAAAAGTAAAAATAGTCATTCCCGTAAATAATATGAAAAAAGCTCCTTAATTCAAACAAATTATAATTGTGAACTTTTTTCATGTTTAAAATAAATCCACAAATGTAACACATTTGTGGGTTATTTTTTGAATATAGCTTAAACATTTACAAATAAACTAAATTATATTACCATAAGCATAACATGTTAGTTGAAGAAAGGAAAAAGTTATGACTAAAATATCTTTTAAAGGAAGTGCAATGCTTAATCCTGTTCCATCAGTTCTTATAACTTCTCAAAATAAAGAAGGAAAAATAAATGTATTTACTGTAGGGTGGATTGGCACTGCTTGTACTAAACCTCCTATGATAACTGCAGCTATACGTCCTGAAAGACTTTCTTACGAATACATAAAAGAAACGGGAGAATTTGTGGTTAATTTACCATCTAAAGATATGGTTAGAACTTTAGACTTCTGTGGTGTGCGTTCTGGAAAAAATATAGATAAAATAAAACACTGTAATTTAACATTAGAAGAAAGTGAAAAAGTTAAAGTTCCCAGTATAAAACAGTGTCCTGTCTCTTTAGAGTGTAAAGTTAAAACTATCACTCCTCTTGGAAGTCACGATTTGTTTCTAGCTGAAGTGTTAGCTATTCATGTAGAAGAAAATCTTTTAGACGAAAATGGTAAAATTCACTTAGAAAAAGCAAACTTAATATGTTATTCCCACGGAGAATATTTTTCTCTTAATTCAAAAGCTTTGGGTAAATTCGGATATTCCGTTCAAAAAAAGAAAAAATCTAAAAATAAATTTAAAAAATAATGCTTTAAATCTCCCCTCTTTCATAATATATTAGAGGGGGGATTTTTATGTCTAAGTTTAAAAAGTTACTAATAATTTTAATCTCAATATTAATTGTTGAGGCTATAATAATATATTGTGGATATAAATCATCATCTAATAGAAATGCTTTCAATATAAATAATCCTAAGAGTAATTATATAATTGTAGTTGATGTTTCTTCTAATAATTTAATAGTTTTTAAAGATGGTATTCAATTTAAAAGTTATCAAGTGGCAAGTGGAAAATATGATACTCCTTCCCCTTTGGGTACATGGAAAATAGTAAACAAGGACAATTGGGGTGATGGTTTTGGGGGCTACTGGATGGGTTTTAACGTCCCCTGGGGTAAGTATGGTATACATGGCACATTATTTCCTGGCTCCATAGGATGGAATTCATCCCATGGATGTATAAGAATGAAGAACTCAGAAGTGGCAGAATTATATAAAATTATTCCATATGGTACAACTGTCATTGTTTGGGGAGGACCTTATGGTAATTTTGGAAATTACCTCAGAACTTTAAAACCTGGAATGACAGGATCAGATGTATATCAGCTTCAATTTATGCTTCGAACAAAAGGTTACTATAATTCTAAGCCTAATGGCATTTATAATGATTATTTTAAATCTGTAGTTCATAAATTTCAGAAGGATAATTCTCTTCCTATATCTGATACTATAAGCTACAGTTTCTATTCCAAACTAGGTGTAAAATTAATTGATTAAAATATTTTGTATTCTAATACATATAAAAAATGTTTTTAAAAAAGTAGATTAAAAGCTTTTTACACTTTTAATCTACCTTTTAATTTTAAATTACATTTTTTCATGGAAGGTTCTGCTTATAACTTCTAGCTGCTGTTCTCTAGTTAATCTGTTGAAATGAACAGCATAACCTGATACTCTTATTGTAAGTGTGGGATACTTTTCTGGATTTTCCATAGCATCTATCAGCGTTTCCCTGTTTAACACATTTACATTCAAGTGAAAGGCTCCTTGTGAGAAATATCCATCCATCATGTTTGCAAGATTTACTATTCTGCTTTCTTCATCTTTTCCAAGTGCATCTGGTATTATAGAGAATGTATTTGATACTCCATCCTGACAGTAAGTTCTATATGGTATTTTTGCAACTGAGTTAAGTGATGCTAATGCTCCATTTTCATCTCTTCCATGCATTGGATTTGCTCCTGGCGCTAGTGGCTCACCTACTTTTCTTCCATCTGGTGTTGTTCCTGTTTTCTTACCATATACCACATTTGATGTTATTGTTAACACTGATAATGAATGTTCTGCATCTCTATAAGTTTTATGCTTTTTAAGCTCATTTGAAAATTTCTTAACTAACTGTACTGCTAAATCATCAACTCTATCATCATCATTTCCATACTTAGGGAAGCTTCCTTCTATTTCAAAGTCCACAGTTATTCCATCTTCATTTCTTATTGGTTTAACCTTTGCATATTTTATAGCACTTAATGAATCTGCTGCTACTGATAAGCCTGCTATTCCAAAAGCCATAAATCTTTTAACAGCTGTATCATGAAGAGCCATCTGTCCTGCTTCATAAGCATATTTATCATGCATGTAGTGAATTGTATTCATTGTATCTACATATAATTCAGCTACATATTCCATAACTTTGTTATAACTCTTAATTACCTTATTAAAGTCAAGAACTTCATCTTCCATCTTTTCTATATCTGGTACAACTTTAATCAAACTTCCATCCTTAGCTTTTTTCTTTTCGTCATATCCTCCATTTATCGCATAGAGTAATGATTTTGCAAGGTTTGCTCTTGCTCCAAAGAACTGCATTCTCTTTCCTATTTCCATAGCAGATACACAGCAAGCTATACCATAGTCATCTCCATATATTGGTCTCATTATATCATCATTTTCATACTGCAAAGAGTCTGTTTTTATGGACATTTCAGCACAATAATTTTTGAAGTTTTGTGGCAGCTTTTCTGACCATAAAACTGTCATGTTTGGTTCTGGTGCTGGTCCTAAATTAGTTAATGTGTGTAAAAATCTATAAGCTGTCTTTGTAACCAATGATTTCCCATTTACTCCAATTCCGCCTATGGATTCTGTCACCCAGTTAGGATCCCCTGCAAATAAATCATTATACTCTGGTGTTCTTAAATGTCTTACCATTCTTAATTTTATAACAAGCTGATCTATTATCTCTTGTGCTTCTGCTTCTGTTATAACCTCATTTTTTAAATCTCTTTCTATATATATATCAAGGAATGTTGTATTTCTTCCTATAGACATTGCTGCTCCATTATTTTCTTTTACTCCTGCCAAATATCCAAAGTATAAGAATTGAGCTGCTTCTACAACATTTGATGCTGGCTTTGATATATCTATGCCATAAGATGCCGCCATAGCTTTTATTTCACCTAAAGCTCTAATCTGCATTGATACTTCTTCTCTAAGTCTTATAAGTTCATCTGTAGTTGGTCCTACTAGCTCATTTAGATCTTTTTTCTTCTGTGCTGTTAAAAAGTCTATTCCATAAAGAGCTATTCTTCTGTAATCTCCTATTATTCTTCCCCTACCATAAGCATCTGGAAGTCCTGTAAGAAGTCCAACCGTTCTTGCTTTTCTTGCAGCTTCTGTATAAGCATCAAATACTCCTTGATTATGAGTTTTTCTATACTTACTAAAATAATTTTCTATATTTTCATTCATCTTAAAGCCGTATTCTTCTAAGGACTGTTCTACCATTCTCATTCCACCAAAAGGATTCATTATTCTCTTTAGTGGTGCGTCTGTTTGAAATCCTACTATAACTTCATTTTCCTTGTCCAAATAACCAGGTTTAAAATTATTTATACCTGAAATTTCATTGGTTTCAACATCTATAATTCCTTTTTTAATTTCTTCTATAATTAACTCTTCTGCTTCTTTCCAAAGCTTCTTTGTTTTTTCTGTTGGTACTTCTAAAAAGCTTTTGTCACCTTCATATGCTGTATAGTTTTTTTGTATGAATTCTCTTACGTCGATTTCCTCTGTCCATATACCTGATTTAAATCCTTGCCATTGTTTCATAATCATAAAAATGCCTCCCTACCTAATTAAAATATTTCTTTACATATCCAGGAAGCTTCAAAAAATATAAAGCCGCCTGGACAGTTTGCCCAGGCGGTCGACATTTTTCTTATAAATCACACTCCCTGTGGTAAACTCCACTTCCGCCAGTTATGTGATTCTGCTAAAAAATCTTTAATTGCATGACTTTTACATAGAATTAAATAATGATTTTTTAGTTTTTTTAAATTTAATAATATAATAGTAAACAATAATTCGTTGTTTGTCAATTTATAAATATAAAAATACTCATAAATACCTACATTATTTTTTAATTATGTCAAACTAAAAACCACTACTAATAGCATTTTAAACTTTTCTGCAGCCAAAAGTGCATGTGGTACATGTGCTGGCATTACTATAGTTTCACCCTTTTTAACGTTAAACTTCTCATCGCCTATGGTTATTTCAGATTCACCATCAAGAATATAAACCATAGCATCCCCTCCTGCCGAATGGGAGCTAATTTCTTCACCTTTATCAAATGCAAATAAAGTTACACTAAGAGCTTTTCCTTGAGCTAAAGTTCTACTTACAACTCTTCCCTCTTCATAGTCTACAAGTCCTTCAAACTCTAATGGTTTTGCAAAATCGATATTCTTTATAAAATGTTTCTCCATAATTTCTTACCTCCTAACAATATAAGTATTTCCTTATATTTAAATAGTAATACAAATTATATAATTAATCTGTACCATTAGTTACAGCATAATAAATTTCATTACAAAAAATAACAGCTAAAAGTTAGCTGTTATTTTTTACTATTTAATTGTAAATTTCATTATAATAGGTGTAGATATTTTTTGTCCTGAATCAGAAGCAACATTTGTAGTTACCACTAAATAATATACTTTACCTGATTGATAACTTTGTGCAGGTTTAACTACTAAAATATCTTTGGTCACATCAAAACTTATATCAACATCTACTCTGTTATATAATTCATCCAATACATATATATTGTCTTTATTTGCTGTAGAACTAGCTACACTTTTAGTAAACTTTAGTCTCCATGACTTATTGGGATCTATACCTGTCTTTTCTTGCCACTGTCTAGAATTATTAAAGTCTACTTCTGTATCATTAACTACTGTTACAACACAAGTATCTTTAAAGGCTCCATCATTTGATACTGCATTTATATAAACCTTACCAGGTTTTAAAGCCTTTATACTTATTCCATCGAAAGAAATTAATCCCTGTGCATCAAATTTCCAATTTATTGAGTTATCTGAAGCATTAGCTGGTAATACATTTGCAGTTAATGATGTAATTTCTCCCACTTTTAAAGTTATCTGATGTTTGTCCAATACCACAGACTTAACTGGTACATTAGTAATACTTAAATCATAATTTGTATTAGCACTTGGATACTTTGATCTATTCCAGTCATGATCTTTAGCCAATTGATCATCTGTTAAATTATAATAATCATAGCTTATTCTTCCCTGAACATCTGGCACAGGATCATCCCATGTACAATCTAATTGATACCACTTTCCATTAAGATTTACCAAATTCCAAGCATGATTTTCTACACTACTTCCATCTACCATACCAACTACAATTTTGGCTGGTACACCTGCTTTATTTAACATTTTATATGCTAAAAGTGCATATCCTTGACATACTGTAGTTCCATCATGCAATGCGTCATAAGCACTATGCTTTACAAGAGTTTCATCATAAGCAGTATTTGCAACTATGTAATCATGTATAGCCTTTTCCTTTTGATCTTGTGTCATAGAAGTTCTTATTATATTTTGAAGTATAGAATTCACCTTTTGATCTACCCAATTTTCCTGATCATATGTTAATAAATATTCTACAGTAAAATCTATATCTACATCTTGATTATATCCATGATACCTTACTTCAGAGCTTACAATAGAGTTTGCCAAATAATCATCAGATTCATCAATATAATCTAGTACTTCATTCAATATACCTTTTAAATCCGAAAAGTTTCCTGTATAATGTATGGAAAAACTTGTATTTCTATTTAAATAATTATCTTTGGCTACTTGTTTAATTTGATCTATAGTACTGCAAGAATTATTACTATATAAAAGATTAGGTTGTTTTACTTGCTGTTGTACAGATGCATTAAGAAGATTTTTATTTTTCCTGCTTATATTTCCACTATAATATTTTTCATTAATATTATTTATTTTAATATTATAATCAGAATTTTCAGTTGAACCTTTTACTCCATATGCTTGTACAAAAACGGGTGCAAAAGTAACTAAAGATATAACTATCATACTAGTGATTAATTTCCAAATTCTTTTCACATATTTCACTTCCTTTTGCAAAATAAATTTGTATACATTATACCATATATTTTATCTTAGTTTCCTTAAGTTCTCAAAAATAACTTCTTTTATAACAAATTATTTTTATATACATAGTGATAAATATATTTAAATTTATTTATTATTTATAAGATAATAAGCCAAAACTCATGTAATAGTTATTAGAACCATATTTTATATTTATAAATCTTCTTTTTTTACAATATTTAACCTAAAATCGTTATTGAATAGATTCCTATAAGATGATAATATTTGTATAAATTCAAAATATATAAATATTAAGGAGGATATACAAAATGTTTACTGAAAGGAAAACTTTAAATCTTTACACTTCTGCAGAATCCTATAATAATTCGAATCCAGATATAGTCATAAATGATGTAAGTATAGAGGTTCAAAGAGAAGGTTTTTTAGTAATAAAGGATCTTAATGGATATACTCATATAATAAATGTAAATAAATTTGTAGCTATCGTTTATTAAAAAAACATTAACCTAAAATAATTAGGAGAGGAGTATGGTTATGTTTTGTTATAATTTTCATAACCAGTTATATGAGTTTGAATTATCTTGATAATTATAATATATATGATATCTATTTAAAGTGGAAAAATGGTACTGAACCTTTTCAGTGCTTTTTTAAATCCACGCCATTTGTTTCTATTAAAAACTATCCAAACTTTATTATAAAAAAATTTGATATTACATGTAATGAAACAAAAGAACTTAACGAAACTAAGCATATAATAAATAAATATAAGAGGCATAATACTATTTTCATCTTAGACATACCTGGAAGTGAAAGTATTAAATTTGCCTGCATGCTTCAAAACAGCCTAAAGATAAAGCCTATACTTACTTTTAATGCTATACTTCATCCTTATGGTTTAGTGCAAGGAGAAGATTTTATAAGTAATTTAATTACTTGCGGAGAAAAAATTTGTGATATAAAAACTGAAGGTTATATCTTTATATTAGATAACGACAGATATATCTCTGATTCCACAGGCACTGAAGAAAACTGCTTTAATAACCAATATGAAACTACCGAGGAGGATATGCCCTCTTACGAATTGTTAAAGGAATTAAACTTTGCCAATGTAGTTTATATTTATAAAACATCTATTAAAGAAGATATTTCTTGTTATTTTGATTATCTAGAGCATTATAGTATAGAGGTAAACAAATATATGATTGGAGAATAAAATTTATGGATAATAAAAAATCATGGAAATATAAAGCTGCTGCACTAAGTCTTGCAGTATCGATGGTGTTAGTAAATCCATTAGCATTAACTGGTTGTGCACATCAAAATAAAGACAAAGATAAGGAAGATGATAATCAAAGCCAGTCTACTTCTTACTCACATTCGACACCTTTTATATTTAACTCTAGTTCAACATCCAGCGGCAGCAAATCTAGTATAAATACAGGTACTGCTAGCGGATGGAAAGCCTGGACTACCCCATCATCTAGTGGTGGATATTCTGGAGTACATGCTGGAAGCGTATCTAGTTAAATATATTACTTTGTGGAGATGATTTTAAAGTGTACAACTCTTTAACTGATAAACTTTTGTTTGACTACTACATGATAGATTGCAGAAGGAAAGAAACCATATTTTCTCCCTGCCCCTTCTATCTGGATGCTAAAACACTAAATAATATGAAAGAATCTGCAGAAACTTTAGATTTTCTAGTTAAAAGAATAATAAAAAATATTAATGGAAATTTTTCTGATTTTCAAGAATATATAAAGGACTTTAAATTTAAACAGGATATTGTAAATCTAAAAATTCCATTAAGCCCTATGTTTTGGGTAAGATATGACGCATTTATAAGACAAGATGGCGGAATTTTTTTCTCCGAATTTAATTATGACAAACCTTGTGCTCAAAGAGAAATCTTAGTTAGTGAATACTTGGAAACCCATAATAATTTAAATAGTGGATTTAAAGATAAATTTATAGCTTCTTTTAAAAATATAGTACATGATTTTTTTAAGGATCATGTACATGAAACATTTAATATAGCTGTACTTATAGATCCTTGTCATTTAGAAGAATGCCATTTATCATTTTTATATAAAGATATTATTGAAGATTCTAATTTCCATTTTATAGCTGTAGGTCCTAAAAATTTAAAAGTTATAGATGGAAATTTACTTGCTTTTGGTAAGGAAAAAATACAAGTAATTTTAAGACAATTCCCTACAGAACATATGGATGAAGTTTGCCATATAGAAAAAATTTTAAATTTATATAATCAAGGTAAAATTCTCATTATAAACGATCCTAGGGTAATCATTGGTCAATGTAAAAGTTTATTTGCTTACCTATGGTCATTAATAGAAAAACAAGATAAAAGATTAAGTGAGCGTGAAAGAGAAGTGATAAAAAATACTCTTCCACAAACTCGTATTTTCAAAAAAGATTATGTAGAAGATGTAATAAAAAATAAAAACAATTATGTTTTGAAACCTATTTATGGACGATATAGCGAAAATGTATTTATTGGAATATTGCATTCAGAAGAGGAATGGAAAAAATCAGTAGAATATGTTTTGGAAAATCCAGATGATTTCATTCTTCAAAAATTTTGTGCTATTCACAAAGATGCTGTAACTACAGTATCAGAAAATAGATTTATACCTAAAGAGGCTTTTGGAAACTTCGGAGTTTATCTTATAGACGGAAAAGTAGAAGGCTTTTGTACTAGATGGAATGAAAGCTATTTAACCTGTGATGAAGATACATGGATAACACCTATAGGCTTTTCAGATAAGCATATAGATATATTCCATTTTACAGGAAATAATAGAAAAGAAGTTTGGAATAAAGTAAGTGATAGGGCTATGATGGAATACGATTTTACTGGAAGTTATTTCAGGGATAAAGAATATACATCTCTAGACAGCCTTATTTTAGACAAAAATAAATTTGATGAACTAAAAAATGCTGCAAATAGTATATGCACCATATTTAAAAAAGCCCAAAACTTAGTATTAGAAAATATTAATACATTTTCTGAGGTTTTAGGTATTAATGGACTAGAAAATATAGTTAAAGCTAAACATACGGATTCCTTTTTATTTTTAGGAAGAATAGATTGGTGCCTTAACGAGCAAGGTGAGTGGAAACTTTTAGAAATTAATTCTGAAACCCCTGCAGGTTTAGTTGAAAGTATTGGTATAAGTAAAATAATACAACAAGAATTAAATATTCCATATAAAAATCCTAATGAAAACATGGTTAGTATGATAAAAGAAGAATTTTTTAAAATATTAAAGGATTATTCTAAAAATCATCATATTAACAATATAGGTATTTTATCTGGAACTTATTATGAGGATTGGTATAATACGCGAATTATATATAATATAGTTAAAGACCTTCCTTATAACATAAATATGGGAAATATCTACGATGTAAAAGTTAATAACAATAATTTATATCTTTATGGTAAACCTTTGGACGCTGTATTTAGATATTATCCCTTAGATTGGTTTATTCATGAAGATAAAACAGATATACTAAAGGCTATGGAACAAAATACCCTTAGTATAAACCCTCCCCATACCATAGTTACCCAAACCAAGGCTTTTTTAGCTTTAATCTTTGAATTAAAACAACAAGGTTTTTTTTCTAAAGACGAAAATCTTATTATCGAAAAATATATATCACAAACTAGTTTTGATGTAGAGAAACTTAATACAACTGATATTTGTATAAAACCACTTTTAGAAAGGGAGGGCAATGGTGTCTTATTAGGATATGAAGTATCTAAAGAACCTGAATACAATTTTATTTTTCAGAAACGAGAGCATATAACTCCAATAGATTATGATGTTTACTCAACTTTACACAAGGAAAATAAGCTTTTATACCCTATTATTGGCACCTATATAACTGGTGATAAATTTTGTGGTCTGTATACTAGATTAGGAAATCTGGTAACGACCAACTCCTGTATATATTCCCCTATATTTATCCGATGACTTGATAAAGGAGGTCATATAATGAGTAAAAAAAATAAATTTACTTCTACAAAATTATACCAACAAAATAATAAAAAATCTATAAATAAACGTACAGTAATTAAAGTTATTGTATGCATTTTAGCTATTTTGGCAGTGGTAGGAATATACGGCCAAAGAAAATATAAGCAAAGACAAGATGAGAAAAATTTGGTGGGGTATACTGTGCAAAACGAAAAATTTATAGATAGTTGTAATCTAGTTAATGTAGATGGATTCTACCTAGGCAAAGGCACATTAGACGGCCAGACTCATTACATTTTTCAAGCAGAAAAAAATAATCAAAAATCAGAAAATATAGATGTTATTGACAAACAAGTAGACATATATTATGTTGATTATTCTAATACATTAGATAAGCCAGGTACAGTTAAAGCTTACGCCACAGATTATGTGAAGAAGGATAAAAATGGAAAGGTAGTAAAGACTCAACAAAGATATTGTTACAAAGTATATATTCCTCAAAATTCAATAAAAAATTGTGGTGAACTCACCACATCAGATGAATAAAATAAGCAAATTGCATGGCAATTTGCTTATTTTATTTATATAATGTTTTGAAATCCTTCACCAAGAACTTCATTTATTTCATTTACAGTAATAAATGCCTTATCATCAATTAAGCTTATATACTCTCTTAATTTAAAAAATTCTTTTCTACTTATTACTGTAGTTATAACTTCTCTTTCGTTGTTTTTATATGCACCTTTAGCATAATATACAGTAGCACTTCTATCAAGTTTTTTAACTATATAACTTTTAATTTTTTCTCCTTCACTACTTATTATGGCCACATGCTTATAGGTATTGATACTTTTTATTACTTTATCAATTATAGTTGAGTTTATTATAACTCCTAATATAGCATACAAACCTTTATCTATTCCAAACACCAAAGATGCAGCTGCAGTAACTAGTATATCTGGAATCAGAACAGATTTACCTATACTAATTTTAAAATACTTATTTATTATTTTGCCAATAATATCAGTTCCACCTGTAGAGGCTCCTTGATTAAATACAATTCCCATACCTAATCCAGAAATTAATATTCCAAATATAAGTTGCACAAGGACATCGTTACTTAATGGATGTAGCTTTGGAAATAGTTCCTCTAAAAGCAGCATCATTCCTGATATAGTAAAACTACAAAATACAGTTTTTCCTCCAAACACAGGACCTATAACTATTATTCCAATTGTAAATAATACAACCTCCATTGCCATCATCAATATGCCAATAGGTATCTTAGGGAAAATGCTATTTATAATTATAGCAGCTCCACTTATTCCCCCTGCTGCAATTTCATTTGGAGCAAGGAAAAAATAAGTTCCAAATGAAACAAGAAATGTACCTAATAAAATTAAGAAAAAGCTTTTTAATTTATTTTTCATACTCACTCCTCCTAGTATAATATTCACTAAAAAGAGCATATAAATCCAAGTAAAATATTTCCTCAGATTTATATGCTCTCATATCACACATTACAAAACTTTTGCATGAATGTCTTTTCATAAGCTAAATTATAATCCAATTATATGGTATCACATAATACTTTTTACTGTCAATATTTAGTTTAATTTTTATGAACTTTTAGTTGACAAAAAAAATGGTAGGTATTAGAATTAGAATAAATGAGTGAGTACTCATTTATTCTAAAAAATGATGAGGTGATATCATGAATTTAAATGATGATCAAATAAAGGATGACATAGAAAAACTTTTAAACGATCAAGAAGGTTTAGAAGAGAGTATAACAAAAAGGCAGTGGCAAATACTAGAAGCAGCTATGAAGATATTCTCAGAAAAAGGATTCCAAGGAAGCAGGACTAGTGAAATTGCAAAAGAAGCAGAAGTGGCGGAAGGTACTATATTTAGATACTATAAAACCAAAAAAGATCTATTAATCGGACTTTTAATACCTCTAATTATAAAATTTTTTAAACCTTTAGCTATTAAATCAGCAGAAACAATAATAGAAAACAAAAAAAATAAGCCAATAGATGAATTAATGGAAGAATTACTTTTGGATAGGTTAAATTTAGTATATTCAAACTTTCCATTAATTAAAACCATATTTATGGAAGCTGCATATCAACCAGAACTTCTTAAAACTATTCAAAAAAATTTAGGTCCTAAAGTGATACCATTTATAAATAACTTTATGGATCAAAATATTAAAAACGAAAATTTTAGAGATGTAGATCCCATGCTAATGACAAGAACTATGATGAGTCTACTGCTTGGATATATAGTACTTGGTAATGTTTTTCCAGACTATTTTAGCAGTGAAAATGATGAAGAAGAGATAAAACAAATAGTAGATATTTTTTTACATGGAGTTGCAAAATAATATTTGGGAGGGTTTTAAAATGAATAGAAAAAGAATCTTAAAATTTGCAATTTTATTTATGGCACTTATATTATCATTTTCTGTTTTCTTTATAGTTAAATCATTAAAAGACAAACAATCTGATGAATTTATATATTCTGGTACTGCTGAAGCCGATACTATTAACGTAACTTCTGAAACTTCAGGTAAAATTGGCGATATGAAGATAAAAGAAGGTGGTAAAGTTAAAAGCGGTGATTTAGTAGCAATAATATCATCAGATGAAACTGAAGTTAACCTCCAAAATTCTGAAATCAGTATAAAAAATGCAGAAAATGAACTTGAAAAAATTAAAGATGGTAATAGAATTGAAGAAATAAAAGCTCAACAAGCATTAGTTGAACAGGCTCAAGCAGCTGTAAAACAAGGAGATGCAAGTGTAAATAATGCAAAAAATAATTTAGATGCTGCTAAAACTAATTATGATTACAAAAAGAAATTATATGATGATACTGTTACTCTATATAACAGTGGCTCAGAGTCAAAATACAAAGTGGATGCAGCTAAAAATGATTTAGATAATATATCTAATACTCTAAACAATGCAAAAAGTACAATGGATATGTCTCAAGCACAATTAAATAATTATAAAGCACAACTAAGTGCTGCCAGTGAAAAATTAAACCTTTTAGTAAATGGTGCCACTGAAAGAGACAAAAACACTGCTCAATATAATTTAGATAAAGCTCAAAATTCCTATGAATTATCTAAAATTCAATTAGATAAAAATAATTTAGTATCCGCAGTGGATGGTACTGTTCAAACTATTAACTTCAAAAAAGGTGAATATGTTACTCCTGGAACAGCTGTAGCTACTTTAATTGACACAAAGAATATTTGGGTTAAGATTTATGTACCTGAAAGCATGCTTCCCAACATTAAATTAGATAAAAATGTAACTCTAAAAAGTGATTTTATAAAAAATAAAACTATAAAAGGAAAAATCACATATATATCACCAGATGCTGAATTTACTCCTATGAACATAGTGACTAAAAAAGATAGAATGAAAATAGTATACGCAGTTAAAATACAAATATTAGATAATTTGGATATTGTAAAATCAGGAATGCTTTTTGATGTAAATTTAAAATAGGAGGTGCATCATTATGGATTATGCCATTTCTATAAAAGGCCTTACAAAAAAATTTGGTAATTTCACAGCAGTAGACAACTTATCTTTTGACATACCTAAGGGTAAAATTTTTGGATTTCTAGGACCAAATGGCTCGGGGAAATCTACCACTATAAGGATGATTTGTGGTGTATTAAGTCCAACATTAGGTGAAGGAAAGGTTTTGGGATATGATCTTATAAAAGATACGGAAAAAATCAAACAAAATATAGGATATATGTCTCAAAAATTTAGTCTTTATGAAGATCTAACTGTAGAAGAAAACTTAGACTTCTATGGCAACATATATATGCTCCCTAAAAAACTCTTGGAAGAAAGAAAAAAAGAGCTTATTATCATGGCAAATTTAAAGGGAAAAGAAAAAAGCTTGGCTGGAACCCTATCTGGAGGATGGAAGCAAAGATTAGCACTAGGATGTTCATTAATCCATAACCCTAAACTGCTTATATTAGATGAGCCTACTGCTGGTGTAGATCCTGTTTCAAGAAGAGAGTTTTGGCATACAATAACAGAACTTGTTAAGGATGGTATAACAGTTCTTGTAACTACTCACTACATGGATGAAGCCTCTATTTGCGATATTATTGGTTTTATATATAATAGCAAGCTTATTACCATAGATACTCCTGAGAATCTTTACAAGGAACATAATACCGAAAATTTAGAAGAAGTATTTATAAACTATGTTAAAAAGCTTTCTAATAGACAAGTTATATCTTCATTTAATGATTTAAAAGCATCAGAATAAAAGAAGGTGATATAGATGCAATGTAAAAGATTACTTACCATTACTAAAAAAGAGTTTATCCATATAAGGAGAGATAAAGCAAGTTTAATTATAGCCTTACTAATGCCTGTTATGATGCTTTTGTTGTTTGGATTTGCCGTAAATACAGATGTAAACAATGTAAACTTAGCCATTTATGATGGCAGCAACACATTAGAAAGTAGAGAACTTATAAGCAAATTTACTAATTCATATTACTTTAAACTATATGGCTCTATGGATTCTTCGGAAGAAGTAGAAAAATATATAAGCATGGGTAAGGTAAAAGTGGGTCTAATAATCCCTCCTGATTATACAAAAAATTTAAGGAGAAATTCTCAAACAGAGATTCAAGTTCTAGTAGATGGATCAGACCCAACTATAGCTAGAACTGCCATATCCTATTCTCAGCTTATAGCAAATAATTATTCATTTAAAATAAAATCCGTTAATGTAAAAAAATTAACTTTAAAACCTTTAGTACTTTACAATCCAACGCTAGAAAGCAGTAAGTTTAATATTCCTGGAGTAATTGGACTTATTCTTCAAAATATCACTGTAATACTTACATCTTTTGCCATGGTAAGAGAAAGAGAAAAAGGTACCATAGAGCAGCTTATTATGACTCCTGTTACCCCTTTTGAACTCGTAGTTGGTAAACTCATACCTTATACTATAATAGGATTTTTTGATATGGTAATTTCCTTATTACTAGGAAATTTAATATTTGGTGTAGTTGTAAAAGGCAGCATGGCATTACTAATATTTCTTGGAACTTTGTTTTTAATATGCTCTCTGGCAATGGGTATGCTTATATCTACAGTAGCTAAAAATCAACTTCAAGCAATGCAAGCTTCTATAGCCTTATTACTTCCAAGTGTACTTCTTTCTGGCTTTATGTTTCCAAGAGAAGCTATGCCTAAATTTATATACTATTTAAGTAACATACTCCCTATGACTTATTTTTTACAAATACTAAGAGGAATAATTGTTAAGGGTGTAGGAATCTCTTATCTGCTAAGTCCTATTATTTCACTACTAATTTTAATTTTCATAATTATAGGAGCCACTATGAAAAAGTTTAATAAGACATTAGATTAAAAAAATAAAGTTCACTTCAATAAAGGAAGTGAACTTTGTTTTAGTCTAATATTTTTAAAACTTCTACTTCATATTCTCCATCTGGTGATTCAACAGCAACCTTTTTACCAACTTCAATTTTATATAAAGCCGCACCTAAAGGAGATTCTATGCTTATTTTCATATTTTTAACATCAGATTCTACTGAACTTACAAGAGTAACTTCTTCAGTATCATCAATATCATAGAACTTTACAAGAGCTGTTTTATTAATACCAAATACATGATCTTCATCAGAATCTTCAATTATAACAGCATTTTTAAGCTGCTGCTCTAATTCCATTATTCTTGTCTCAGTCATAGATTGATCATCTTTTGCTGCATCATAATCAGCATTTTCACTTAAGTCTCCTTGCGCACGGGCATACTTCAAAGCAGCTTTAATTTCTGCTCTTTTTACAGTTTTCAAATATTCTAATTCTTCTTCTAGCTTTTTCTTACCAGCTTCTGTCAACATTATACTACGCATTAAAAAATCACCTACTATCTTAAATTGTGTTAATCTAACATAATTAACCTCATTTTACTATTATAATATTAGTAAATTAATAATACAAGACGCAGGTTAAGAACATTAATTCATAATTTACTTAATTTTCTCAGGCTCACTATACTTTTTGTTAAAAGTCTCCACTGTTATTTTCTTCATAACTTGTGATAACTTAGGTTTGTCTTTAGAATCTCTATCCACAGAAACTATTTTATCCACTACATCCATTCCTTTAATAACTTTTCCAAAAGCAGCATACTTTCCATCAAGACTTGCTGCATCTCCATGCATAATAAAAAATTGTGATCCAGCTGAATCATTTTCTTGTGACCTAGCCATAGAAATCACTCCTCTTGTATGCTTTAATCCATTCTCAGAAAATCTGTTTTCAGCAAACTCTCCCTTTATCTTATAACCAGGCCCTCCAGTACCATCACCCTTTGGACATCCACCTTGAATCATAAATTTAGGTATAACCCTATGAAAAGTTAATCCATTATAAAAACCCTTATTGGCTAAGTATATAAAATTGTTCACAGTATTTGGCGCTTTAGGATATAATTCAACCTTTATCTCATCACCATTTTCCATAGTTATTGTAGCTATTGGATTAGCAGCATCATGTAATGTTTTTTCATCTACAGCTTTAAATTTTTTAGATCCCTGCACAGAATTTTTCTGGGAACATCCAAAAATTATAAAAGCAGCTATTACACACAACAGCAAAATTATAATTTTATTTAATTTCATTATTACACCTTCTTCTAAATATACTCAATTTAGTATAACTAAAGTAAGTATATTTATCAACTAGATATTCATAAAGTAAGCATAATGCTTTACAATACGAATTAACCTATACTCGGCTTTTTATAATATATGGCACTGTAATAACTGCTATATTTTTTTCTCTTAAAAGAGTATTCTTTAAAATTAATGCAGTATGATTGTGAAGTATATTTCCCCACCAAGCACTAACTACAAATTGAGGCATAACTATAGTCACTACATCTCCTGGATTTGAAGGATATTCTTCCGAAAATATATATTTCATTAAAGGATTTCTAATTTCTCTATAGGGAGATTGTTTTATTACTAATGGAACTGAAATATTATACTTTTTCCATTTACTTTTAAGTTTTTCACTTTCTTCATCATCCACAGATACATGAAAAGCCACTATATCATCTGATAAACATTTTGCATAGTTTAAAGTTTTTAGTACAGATTTATTTAAACCACCAACTGGAACAATAAAGTGTTTTAATTTTTCTTCATTAAACTTTGGTAAATCCTGATTTTCCATACTTAATTGCTCAGCAATTTCATCATAATGTTTTCTTACATTCTTCATTAAATATACTACAAAAGGTATGAGAAAAAATACAACCCAAGCTCCATGTAAAAACTTAGTATATCCTATTATTATAGCTGTAATCAAAGTAACAAGGGCACCAACTCCATTTATAAAAGCTTTATGCCTCCATCCCGCTTTTTTACTTTTTAACCACTTCCCTACCATGCCTGTTTGAGATAAAGTAAATGAAATAAATACTCCCACAGCATACAATGGTAGCAAGAAATGTGTTTCTCCTTTAAAAAGCACAGTTAAAAATATAGCCGCAAAGGATAAAACAATTATTCCATTTGAATAACTTAATCTATCACCTCTAGTTAAAAATTGTCTTGGTACATAACCATCTTTAGCTATAAACGATAAAAGCAAAGGCAAATCAGAAAATGCTGTATTTGCTGCCATTATTAGTATGAGGGTTGTAGCTATCTGCATTATATAAAACATTATTCCCTTTCCAAATACTTGTTCTGCTATCTGAGAAATAACAGTCTTATCAAGGCTAGGTACTGCTTTATATAAAGTAGCCAAATATGATATACCACTGAATATAATCATTATTATTAATGCTAAAAGAAATAAAACTGTTTTAGCATTTTTCTGAGCTGGCTCTTCAAAATTAGGCACTCCATCACTAATAGCTTCTACACCAGTTAATGCAGTACAACCACCTGCAAAAGCTCTTAATATTAATAATATGGTTATATCACCAACAGCTTGAGGAGCATTTTGTATTGGTATTGGAGTGTATCCTAAAATATAAAATTTTATTATTCCATATATTATCATTATTATAGATAACATTATAAAAAAATAAGTAGGTAAACTAAACAATTTAGATGATTCCCTTATTCCTCTCAAGTTACCTATACACATTACTATAATTATTAATACAGTTATAATTACTTTATGAGTTAAAGCTTTAGGAAAAGCTGAAGTTATAGCTGCTGTACCAGCACTAGCACTTACAGCAACTGTAAGCACATAATCTATTGTTAATGATGCGCCTGCTATTAAGGCCCATTTAGTACCTAAATTTTCTTTGGATACTTTATATGATCCACCACCATTAGGATAACTATCTATAGTTTGACGATATGAAAATACTAAGATACATAAAAGTATTACAATAGCTAAAGCAACATAAAACATATATGTATATGACATCATTCCTATAACAGGAATCAAAACCCATAAAATTTCTTCTCCTGCATATGCCACAGAGGATATTGCATCACTAGAAAGTATTGGTAAACCTCTAAATACACTATATTTTTCATGATGAATTTCTTCAGACTTTAAAGGTTTCCCTATTAAAAATTGTTTTAAATTCATTAACATAATACTCACCTCAAAGCTATTTTACCCCATTATTCAAGTTACAATACAATATAAATATGATCAAAGTTTTACAAATACTAGTTAAAAGAGATTAAAATTCTTTATCAATTGATAACATATATCGTCTTGAAAACCTCTTGACTTTTAAGTGATATGCATTTATTATATATGTATATTTAATTATCAACTGATAATAAGTTATAATCTTTAGGAGGCTTTAAAATGAACTCAAAGGTAAAAGTTGCAAGACTTTCTATACTTTCTAATTCAAGTCTTATATTAATGAAAATATTCGTAGGTATATTTACAGGTTCAGTGAGTATTATATCTGAAGCAATACATTCTACTATGGATTTAGCAGCTGCAATTATTGCCTTCTTTTCCGTGAAAATATCTGATAAACCAGCAGATGAGGATCATCCATATGGTCATGGAAAAGTGGAAAATATATCAGGTGTATTAGAATCACTACTTATTTTTGGAGCTTCTGTATGGATAATAGTAGAAGCTGTAAAAAAAATAATGCATCCTAAAGCTGTAGGCTCAATAGGTATAGGATTTATAGTCATGTTTGTATCTGCTTTGGTAAATTATATAGTATCAAAAAAAATATATAAAATTGCTAAACAGGAAGATTCTATAGCTTTGGAGGCAGATGCTCTTCATTTAAAAGCAGATGTTTATACATCTCTAGGTGTTGGTACAGGATTATTGTTAATATGGATCACCAAGTTACACTTTTTAGATCCTGTAGTTGCCATTATAGTTGCTATATTTATTTTAAAAGAAGCTTATGATCTTTTAAAAACAGCTTTTGAACCTCTTTTGGATGTAAAATTATCTGATACACAAATAAACTCAATAAAAGCTGCCATTGACAAGCATAGTGCTGTATACTGTGACTTTCATGACCTAAGGACTCGAAAATCTGGACGTACTAAATATATCGATCTACATTTAGTTTTTCCTGAAAATATGACTATAAAAGATGCTCATGACATTTGCGATATAATAGAAAATGATATTGAAAAATCTCTAAAAAATACTCATGCTATGATACACTTGGAAGCTTGCGACAAAAATTGTTCTTACTGTAAATTTACCAAAAAAGAGAAATGCAAATAAAAAATACCCGTATTCATAAACCATAAATACGGGTATTTTTATTACACTTAATTGCTGCTTCTTAAAATTATTCTATGCTAAAGCATTTAATGCTCTTAATAAATTTTCTATATCCATACCATGAACTTGAGCAGCTTCTTCTAATGATTCAGCTTGTGCTGAAGGGCATCCTACACATCCCATTCCAAAAGTCATTAAAGTTTCAGCAGCTTTTGGATTTACTCTTATTATTTCTCCAATTGTCATGTCCTTAGTTATTTTTTCCATAATACGTACCTCACTTTTTCTTATTTACAATACTAAATTTAGTATCACATTGTAATTGTAATACTTAGTCATTTTCTTATCAAGTATTATTATTTCTTTTATAACAAAAATTTATTATTATTTTTTATTTATAAGCTTAAACTCTGAATTAGTAATTTCAAAATTATTCTTTAAACCATCAGTTATATAAACTTCTTTATTCTTGGTTACAAATATAGCATCTACCCCTTTTAATGTTTTCACATACTCAGGACCCTTTTCCATACCCTTATAAAATATGTTTTTAGTCATAGCATCTGCATCAATAGAGACATCTGTAACTAATGTAACACTAGCAAGGGAATTATCCATTGGGTAACCAGTAAAAGGATTTAAAATATGATGATACTTTTTGCCATCTTTTTCAAAAAACCTTTCATATATTCCAGAAGTTACAACTGTTTTATTAGTAACATTTATTGTAGCAAAGTAATCTCCTGTAGTATTAAATGGATTTTGTACTCCTATTGTCCATGGTTTGCCTTCTGGATTGTCATTAATAGCAAGCACATTACCTCCAAGGTTTACAATAGCATGTTTAACCCCATTTTCCTTTAGTATTCTTGTAGCTTCATCTGCAGCATAACCTTTTGCAATACCACCTAAATCTAAAGACATTCCAGGTTTAGTCAGCATTACCTGCTTGTTTTTCTCATCCATAATAAGATCTTTATAGTTTATTAAAGCTTTTTTTTGGTTTATTTCCTGTATAGAAGGCACTTTAGGATTATCAGTTCCTATTCCCCAAAGCTTAACTAAAGGTCCTATAGTTATATCAAACGCTCCATTAGACTGTTCTGAGTAGTATTTTCCTTTTTTCAAGACATATAAAGTATCATCTGATACCTTAACATAAGACTTTCCAGCCTTGTCAGCAACAGCATCCAACTCAGTTCCACTTTTATTTACACTCATCTTATTTTCTATATCTTTAATTCTTTTATATGCACTGTCAATAGCTTGCTGCTTATTGCCATCGTATACCTTTATGGAACAAACAGTACCTAACATATACTCTGTTTTATCAAGTGGTTGTAAATTCTTTTTTCCACATCCATAAAATACTGAAATACATACTACCATAAAAATTGCTATGCTAACGCTTTTTATTATTTTTTTCATATTCATAACCTCATTTTTACATTTTATTCAAGTTTAATTTTCATGCTATCTTAATAGTTAATAAATGATAAAAAATTTAATCAGTTAAGCTTATAGTAATTATTTAAGTTTAATAGGGAATCCGCATGCAACCATATAAGCTTCATCACTTAAACTTCCTATATATTGATTGACATGACCTAGAATATCACTAAAAATTCTTCCAAGCCTATATCCTGGTACTATGCTCCAGCCCACTTCATTTGTTACTATAATTAATTCTTTATCTTTTTCTTTTGCTATTGTAATTACTTTCTTTACTTCATCTTTTATTTCCTTTTCTAGCTTTGCTATTTCTTCTAATGAAATAGTATCAAAATCAATATTTTTGTCAAACATCAAATTTGTAACCATAGTACCTATACATTCTAACATTACATATTTATTATTGTCCTTTTGCAAAGTTTTATCTAAATCTTTAAATCCTTCATAAGTTAACCATTTTTGATTTCTGCTCTTTTTATGAATTTCTATTCTTTTTTTCATTTCTTCATCTGTAACTTTAGCTGTAGCAATATACAACACATTATCCTTGCCTTCTAAAATTTTTTCTGCAAAAGTACTTTTTCCACTTCTACTTCCACCTGTAACTAATACTATTTTTCCCATGCTAATGCTCTCCTATCATATAAAATTCTTAACTAGTATTGTAATAATAATTAATGCAAGTATTTCATTTAATTCATTACTTGCTCCTAAAGTATCTCCTGTAAGTCCACCTATTTTACTTTTACAAAATAAATTGAATACAAATGTAAAAATTATTCCTGAAATCATTAAAATCACAGTATATTTCCAATGGATCATTAATAATAACACTGCTAAAGTCATTATAAAACTTATAAATAATTGAGTTTTTCCTACATTACTTATAAGAAAGTTTCCTGTACCTGTATTCTTGGCAGTATTGCCTATGTAAGATATGAAAACAGTACAAAATCTAGATATTGCCGGAACCACTATAATTGCCATTGAATATCTAGGAGCTATATATGTTAAAAGTGAATATCTAAACAAAAAATTCATTATTGTTGCAATGCATGCATATGTACCTATTCTGCTATCTTTCATTATTTCAATTATTCTTTCCTCACCCTTAAAAGCAAAAAAACCATCAAAGGTATCCCCTAATCCGTCTATATGAAAGCCGCCAGTAATAATAACTCCAATTAAAATTACTATCACTACTACCACATCAACTGGTAATATCTTTATAAATGCTTCATACACTGCCCACTGAATAATACCAATTATTAAACCTACAATAGGCAAAAAAGTTGACCCTCTCTTAAAATCCTCCATTTCACAAGGTAAATTTATATTTACAGGTATTCTAGTAAAAAATTGAATTACTAACAGAAAACTATTGAATATTTTTTTCATAATAACCTCCTTTGATATTATTTTTAAACTGCAAAAGTTAAGTAAGTATATATTAAATTTAATTATAATTTTTATGTAAATCTAAACATGACATATGCTATCTATATATATATTTCCATACTCATACTTTATAAGAGTTATATCACCATTTTTTGAATTAAACTTCCAAAAAAAATCTAAATTGTTGTCTAAAATATAACAATATACAGACTTTATAACACCACTATGGGTTACAATAAGAATATTGTCATCCTTAAGTTGTAAAACGTTATCCATAAAGTCTTTTATTTTCCCATAAAACTGCACATAACTTTCTCCATTTGGTGGTACTGCATTCTTCCAATCTTCACACCAAACCTTCCACTCTTTCGGATAAGTCTCTTTTATCTCATTATAACTTTTTCCTTCAAATGCACCAAAATTTCTTTCATTTATTCTAAAATCTTCAATTATACTACATTCTTTTTTATCTAATATGATTTTAGCCGTTTGCTTAGCTCTTTTCATCTCACTAACATATACTCTATTAAAGCTTATATTCTCAAGCATTTTTGAACTTTTCTTTGCCTGCATAAAACCGATTTCACTGATTGATACATCTAAATTACCATAATAAAGCTTACTTTTATTGCATTCAGTTTCTCCATGTCTTACAAAATATAAATTCATATAATCCCCCCATCCCTATAGTTCACAAATAAATTATATAGCAAATATGCAAAATGGACAAATCATTATTCATTTGAATAAACATTTATCTATATAAAAATAAACCTGTAGACAATTTCATCTACAGGTTTTCTCTTAAATTTTAAGCAGTGTGTTCATCATCTGACTTCTTAAACTTATTCTTTCTAGACAAATATACAGGATAACCTATTACAGTTAACACAATACCTATTCCAGCATTCATTGGTTGAGTAAATAAAGTATTTAATATTATATAAGCTCCCCCTATAATAGCTATTGCTGGTATTATAGGATATAATGGAACTTTATATGGTCTTGGAAGATTTGGCTGATTTTTTCTAAGCACAAACACTGCAAGGAATGTCATAACATAGAAAATCCATATTACAAAAATCAACAAATCTGTTAATTGGTCAAACTTACCTGAAAATACTAGTAGTATTGATATAATAGTTAATAATATACCTGAATTTATTGGTGTTTTAAATGTAGGATGTAATTTTGCTAACCAAGCACTTCCTGGTAACTTATTTTCTACAGCCATTGCATATGGAATTCTCATTCCTGTTAATATATATCCATTTAATGCTCCAAATATAGAAATTAGTATACCTACAGTTATAATCTTACCACCTGATGGTCCAAAGATTATAGTTGCAACATCAGCTGCTGGTGTTTTTGTTCCTGCAAGAGCAGTTGCTGGTAATACGAAAAGATATGCTACATTTATTAATAAATAAACTGCCATAACTAATGATAATCCACCAACAATAGCTTTAGGTAAATCTTTACCTGGATTTTTCATTTCTCCTGATATAGCTCCAACATTTATCCAACCATCATAAGCAAACATTGTTGCTACCAAAGCTGAACCAAGGCTTGTACCTATAGGGTGATTAACAGCTGTCATTGGGAATAATCTTGCTGCTCCTCCGTCACCTTTCATAAGCCCAACTACTATAATTGCAAATAATGGTACTAACTTACAAACTGTAGCTACAGTTTGAATAGCTCCACCTGTTTTTGACCCTAATGAATTCATACACATTAAAAATACTATAACTATAATTGCTATTATGTTTAACATGGAATCGTTTAAACCTAATAATGATAAAACCTGTGTAGAAAATATTATGGCAAGTGCAGCTATATTAGCAGGAAAATATATAACCGTTTGAGCCCAACCCAAAAGATATCCCCAAAGATCACCATAAGTTTCCTCTAAGTATGCTACCATACCACCTGTTTTCGGTATTGCTGCAGATACTTCAGCAGCTGTAAGTCCTCCTGCTATAGATATAATTCCACCTAAAATCCATGCCGTCATTCCTAATCCTGGTGCTCCAGTTGCTGTAAATACTGCCTTAGGCTTAAAGAATACACCTGAACCGATAACCATACCGATAACGATTGCAAGAGCAGGCACAAGACCTATTTCTTTTTTTAATTCACTTTTGCCCATTTTGAGATTACCTCCCTACAAATTTTAAAGTGTGACAAATTCTTATCACGATAAAATATTAACATCAATTTAACTTTAAATCAAGATAAATTTCATAACAGTTTTTCAATTTTATACAAAATACTAAAAATGACAGGAATTCGCGAACATATTTTGTGATTTTAAAACTTAATCTACTTAGTTCTATTTTTCACATTGTTATATTTTTAACTATGTTGATACAATAAATTAAAACAACTGAATAATTTCTTTCATTTATATCAATAATTCATTAACTAAATAATGCATAATCGTATAACTTATTTTTTTATTTGATATCATTTATTTTACAAAACTTATAGTCTTGTCTTTGTAATTGATTAATTACGCTGTGCAAAACAGATTGCTCTGAATAGCTACAATATGGATAACCATCTTCTCCTCTATCTATTTTTATATCTTCAAATTCAATGTAAGGATGATAAAAAAAACTACCTAATAAATTTTGGTTAAGCTTTCTTATTTTTTTTAACATATTAGAACAATCTTTCTTTCCATCTACATAATCCAAAGGTGTAGGAATATAAATTACTTTTTTCCCATTACTATTAGTTTTGAAAATATGTTCACAACATGTTGCTCCTCCATCTTCTGAATAAGGTTCATATATATAGTTGAATTTTTCTTCTACACTACTAAGTTGATTCTTTAAGATTCCATAATGAGGTGTTTCAAAAAAGTCACATTTTATGCCTAACTTTTCCGCACAATCTAAAGCTTTATTTATTCTTTCCGTTGAATAGCTTTTATCTTCTGGAATGTTATCACTTTTGCTTCGATGAAATTCTAATCCATCAACACTTGTAGTATTTCCATATTGATGTGTGTATCCATGTAATCCAATTACTCCATTTTTATCCACAAAATAGTCCAATGTAAATAAAAAATCTGCATTATACATACTATAACTTTCCGAAATATCGTTATCAATATTATCGCAAGGCTTTACATATCTAGGAACCCAAGCTACATGAAATGGTATATTCTGTTTATATAAGTAATCTGATATTATCCTTAATTTTTCTAAAGCTTCATTTGATGAATATATTCCACCTGCAGTAATATCTTCCAATCTTATAAGAGCTGCTTTATTACCATGCTTTTCCTCACTTAGACCCACTTTATCTCTATTTTTATAAAAATATATAGTTTTATTTTGTATATCCCAATAAGTCTTCAAATTTAATATCTTAGTAAAATCAATCATAGATACATATAATACATTATCCTGTATTATAGCTCTTCTCTTTAAGTCATATTGCTCCTTATTTACAGTAAATTTCTTATTTATACTATCAATTTTAATGTTATCATTTTTAAGGTTAATATTTGCTAAACCATTTTCTATAATTATCTTTCCACCTACTTTTTCAGTTATCTCACTCAAAGGCAAATAATACCTATTACTTTCCACATATATAGGCAATTCTAAATTCAATAATTTATTTTCAAAATTAATTAATATAGAATCTTTTTTCATATCTAATCCTTTGAAATTAGAAATATTTTCTTTGCTTCTATTTAAAATTTCACTGCTGACAAACTTAATACTAAATATAAATAGTAGAAAAAATATTGTTATAAACATTATTAATTTACTTTTAAATATTTTTTTCATCAAATCCTATCCCTTCAATACTTTTTATTGGTTTAACATTTGTAATTTTGCAATATTTATAAGCATATATATTTATATTTTTTACACTTTTTTATTAAATATGTCATTAAAATAAATATAAAAAAACACAATAAGAACTTTACTATTTTGTTACTTTAATGTATTATTATTTATTGGTGTAAAATTACTTTGACAACAAATAATTTTTATTATATAATATTATTAATTATATAATAAGGATGGTGTATATGGATACTTTATCTAGTATTTTTAGAGAAAAAAAATTAAAACTTACTCCACAAAGAATTGCAGTATATAAATTTTTACAATCAACTAAAGAACATCCATCTGCTGAGACAATATATACAGCACTTCAACCAGAATACCCTACTATGAGCCTTGCAACTGTTTATAAGGCTTTAAAAACTTTAGTTGAAGTGAATCTTGTTCAAGAAATCAATGTTGGTGAGGGGAACTTTAGATATGACGGAAATGTGCTTCCACATCCTCACATACAATGTCTTAGCTGTGGAAAAGTAGAAGATATAGACGGAATTTGTTTTTCTGATTTAAATGACAAAATTAAAAGTTATACTGAATATGATGTAGTAGGAAATCAAGTGTACTTTTACGGAATATGCAAAAATTGCAAAAACTAAATTTAACTTAATTGACTTTTTACACTTCAGATACTGAACTTAAAATCTGAAGTGTAAATTTTTTTATTTAAATATATGCTCTGAAATCACATTAATTATACTTTTACTTATAGGCATCATTTACAATTTCTTCCCACATTTTAGTACTTGGCTTACCTGATAACAATTCATCTATTTTAGAAGATATTGCACTTTTTAATTTTTCAGGAACATTTTCCACAAAAATTATATTATTTTCAGTACTTTCTTTTAAGTGCTTAACTACCACAGATTTAACCCCAGATTTTATAGAACTGTTTGCTTTCTTATTTCCAGTTACAAAGCCTTCCTCTACAAGCTTTTTTTGAAAATCGTCGCTTATTATAAATTTTGTAAAACTATTTATTTCTTCACTATTTTTACTGTTTACAGGTGTGCAAAGTATAGAATTACAAATTACAGGTACCACCATTTTTGAGGAATTGCCACCAGTAAAATTTTCTATAATTTTCACATCTTTATTTTCATCCTTAAAATCCTTCACATAATATGATGAACTTATAATCAAAGGTAAATCACCTTTGATAAATTTATTTACACTGCTTTCATTTCCAATTTCAAAAGTATTTTTGCTTATGTTATTTTGTTTTATAAAAGCTGCCATATCATCAAAAGCCTGCTGCATTTCATTTAGAGACTTGTAAAACTCAGCTCCACTATCATACTTGCTTTCTAACTTTCTCATACTAACTTTGTTATTTATTATCATAGAAGCTAATCCATTGTTTATATCTAGATCTTCTGTTAAAATTACAGGAATTTTTATTGATTTTTCATTTAAACTTTTTAATGTGTTCTTTAATTCATCAATACTAGATGGAACTTTTAAATTTTCTTTTTTAAAATAACTTTCATTATAAAAAATTTCTATAGTATATGGAATTAAACCAATTCCATAATATTTATCATTAAATCTTCCATAAGAATTTACTATAGTATAATATTTATCATTAAGTTTACTCTCATCATAAAAATTTCCCATATCACTTAATAAGCCTTTTCTACTTAACTTAATCATATTATTTCTAGAAGTAAATACTATATCAGTATTACTGTTCTTACCTATGTCTTCTTCTATTTTACCTCCTATAGCATTATTAATGCTGACTTTTACTTTAGGGTTATCTTTTTTATATCCTTCTATTGCTGATTTCAATATACTTGAAGACTCTTTATCTTTCAAATCCACATATATATTTAATTGTTTTTCTTTTTCTGAATCCTTTGCCTTATTACAAGCCACAATATTGATAACAAATAGCAATATTAAAAATAATGCTACACTTTTTTTCTTGTAAATCATAAAGTTTAGTTACCTCCTTTCTAGCTAAAAACTTAAACATTAAATTTTTTATATGCAAAGTACTTCTAATTTTATTTTGTACATAATAATTAAATATATAATAATTTCATATAATTAAATGGAGGTGAAACATATGAAATTTAGAGTGATATTTCTAAAAAAGAAATATATTTACTTTATAATACTTACATTGATAATTTTTATATTGATAGTTATACTATCTTTATCAAAACATTATTCTCCCACCTTTAATAGTATTTCTGAAAGCAAAGTATTAAAGGCTGACTTTGATGGTGATGGAAAAAAGGACATACTATCAGTAAAAAGATTTGATGATAAGTATTCTATGGATGTCAAAATTAAAGATAAAAGTTATCCCATTACACCATATAAAAACTCCTCTGCTTTATTTAATTACTCACCTTACTGGCCTATGCGAGTAACTCTTATGGATGTATCAAGGGATAAAATTCCTGAAATATTTATTCAAGCTTCAAATAGAGACAACCCTGCTCAATATGTTTTTGTTTGGAATGGCAGTAAATTTGATAATGTACTTTCAAATTCCAATAATATTTTAGGATTTATTGATTGCAAAAATAATAAAACTCCAAAGGTACTATCAGGCAAGCTTCAAGGCAACACTGTTACTCTTTCAAATTATATATTTTTAAATTATAAATTTAAAAATTATAATTATGATAACAATCCTACTTTTATGGGTACAGACACAATAGCTACTTTTATTCAATTTATACAGAGTCTTCCTCAAGGAGAATCTTATAAACCTAAAGATATATTTATCCCCAACTTATCTGATAAAAATTTGCCACTTATAAAACAACTATCTTCAGATAATAACACTTATGTATTTCAAGATGGTATATTTAAAGAAAATAAGTGTAATGAAGACGGAGAAGTTTCTGAAGTATATTGGACTTTAAATTTCAGAGGAATATCAAATTCAGATAAAAATCTAATAAAAAACTATACTATAAATCTTTTATTAACTCCTAGTGAAGTTAACAAAGGAAATTACTACTTTAAAATTTCTTATTTATTTTAAAAAAACAAAAGGGACCGTTTTACGGTCCCAAGGGGGATGGGGGGTTATAGTATCAAACAAACTAAAATGTAATTTGCTTGACACTTTAGGAGATTATATCTCCTAATTACATTTATTATAATATCCTACTTTGAAAAATTTTATTCACTTTTTACTAAAATTTTTAATATTTTTTATACATATCTTCTATTTCTTTTTTTATTTCTTCTCTAAGTTTTACAGGTTCAATAATTTCTGCATTTTTGCCAAATCCTAATATCCAATTTTTTACTTCTTGCAATTCATCCAAATACATAATTAACAATAAAGATCCATCATCTAATTTTTGCAATTGTTCATCAGGATGCCACTTCCCATTTTCTATAAAGTCTGAAACCTTTTTATCAAACTTTATTATAACTTTATTTTTATCGCCTTTAAAAACAGCCCAGTTTTCCTCTAAATATGTTTTTAAAGAAAAAGTATGAGGTATCATATATATTTCATCTGTTATCTTTAAACTCTGTATTCTTGATATTTTAAAACTTTCAACACGATCACTCTTATAATAGTAACCTATTATATACCATGCACCTTCTCTAAAAATCAAGTTATACGGATCCATCTTTTTTATAGTTAAATTATTTTTATTTGCAGAAAAGTAGTTTATGCTTAAAGTTCTTCCTCTACTCATAGCATAATTTATTTGAGATATTTTATCTTGTAAGTTTTGTAGTCCCCCAGCTTCATTAATTTTAAAATTTCCATTTTCATTTAAATATTTTAGTTCATCGTCTGAATTCACATATAAACTTTTTATTTTTGTTACAGCTGTTTGCAAATCTCTCTCATACATAAAACCATTTTCTTTTGTAAGTATTTGCGTAGACATAAGTAAAGATTGCAATTCCTCTTTGTTAAGTTTTGACGGTTTCATATAAAATTCTTGATCTATATAAAATCCTCCATACCTGCCTTTCTTAGTATGCACTGGTATGTTAGCCTTATTTAAACTATTAATATATCTATATATAGTTTTTTTATCAACTTCTAAAGTTTCTGCTAATTCCGTTGCCGTAGTAAGTCCTTTGTATTGTAATGTAATTATCATTTCTATTAAATGAGAAATTTTAGACATACTTTTTACCCCCAGTATAATTTTATCCTAATCTTTAATTATATCGGTATTTTTAACAAATTTTTTAGCATTTTCATACAAAATATTAAAATAAATTTTTATTTTTTTAAATTATTCATTAAACTTAAAGATATAAAAATAGACATATACAGTTTAAAAAACCATATATGCCTGTTTTCACATGTTGATTTGAGATAATTTACTTATTAATAACGCCATAGTAGTCACAAAATTAAATGTAAAATGATTGAACACGGAATACCAATATCCCTTTTTTTCTATTAAATAGCAATTGTATATTCCTATCCAAATTAATAAAGGAAAAGCTCTTAAATTAAAATGAATAAAGCCAAAAATTATACTACTCAACAAAGTTGCTAAATAGATACCTACCCTAGGCGTAAATGTCTTTTCAAATAGCAGCCATCTAAAAACAAATTCTTCAAGTATTGGTGCAAAAATTATAACTATTGGAATTATTATCAGAAATCTATTTAACGGCATATTAGACATCCAAGTAACTACTTCCTGTTCTTTAACTTGCACATTAAACTTAGAAACAATCATCGTTTCTATATTAGCAATTATGATTACTACAACATAAGAAAAAGTCGATAACTTTATAGCCGAAATAATATTAAATTTTTTTAAGCTAAATCCAAATCTTTCAAAATCATCACTTAATCTTTGACTTAAAGTTTGTTTTAAACTTTGCCTTGATGAATATAAACTATATACTCTATTAGCATCTTTTAAATACTTAATATTGATAATCGTAAAAATAAATGGAAAGATATTATTTGTAAATAAAGATGCTATTAAATATACTAAAGCTACTATAGATAATACTATTTTACTTCTATTTCTTTCCGCCGAAAACCTTATAAAAATTACAATTGGAGGAACATAAACAAATAAAAATACAAGCAGGTCTTTAATAATATCATATTTTACCATTATATATTCTCCTTATTTCGTATCCTCAACTCTTATAGCAGCTAGTTATTTATACACTGCTCAATTGCATCCAAAAGTTCCTCTTTACCCAGCTTTTTTAATGAAGAAAAAGTCAAAATTTCTTCATCATCACTTAATTCAAATGTTTCTCTAATAACCTTTAAATTCTTTCTCAATTCAGCTTTTTTCAATTTATCAATTTTAGTTGCCACTATGATAGCATCATAATTATAATGCTTTATCCATTTATACATAATTATGTCATCCTCAGTGGGTTTATGCCTGCAATCAACAAGTAGCATAACTTTTTTTAATTGTTCTCTACCTGTTAAATACCTTTCAATTACTTTGCCCCAACTTTCCTTTTCTGACTTTGAAACCTTTGCATATCCATAGCCAGGTAAGTCAACAAAATAAAATTCATTATTTATCAAAAAAAAGTTTACTAATCTGGTCTTTCCAGGAGTACCACTTACCTTAACCAGCTTTCTCCTATTAACTAAAGTATTTATTAAAGATGATTTTCCTACATTAGACCTTCCTACAAAAGCTATTTCAACTCTGTTATCTTGAGGATACTGATTTGGTACAACTGCAGAAATTACAAATTCCGATTGTTTTATTTCCATAAATTTATTTTCACCTACTCATTTTTAACTAAGGCATTTTCTAAAACAATATCTATTTTATCCGCCAATATATAATTTATTTTGCCTCTAACGGTTTTTGGTATTTTTATCAAATCTTTTTCATTGTCCTTTGGTATTATTACTGTAGTAATACCTGCTCTATAAGCAGCTAAACTTTTTTCCTTAAGTCCACCTATTGGAAGGACTCTACCTGTTAAGGTTATTTCGCCAGTCATAGCTACATTATGCTTAACCTTTATGCCGCTTAGTGCAGATATAATTGCAGTTATCATTGTAACACCTGCTGATGGACCATCTTTAGGTACAGCACCTTCTGGAGCGTGTATGTGCAAATCCTTCTCTTTATAGAAATTATCTTCTATTCCATATTTATGAGCGTTAGCTCTAACATAACTATATCCAGCTTTAGCAGATTCCTTCATGACATCACCTAATTGACCAGTTAGTTCTAATTTCCCTGTTCCAGGCATAACAGTTACTTCCACAGGTAAAGTATCTCCACCATATCCTGTCCATGCCATCCCCATTACTACTCCAACTTTATCTTCTTCATCAGCTTTATCATAAGTGAATATTTCAGGTCCAAGATAAGTCTTCACTTTAGTTGAATTAAGTATTATTCTCTTTTTATCTTTTTCCATAATCTCTGCTATAGCTTTTCTTATTACAGAAGATATTTTTCTTTCTAAGCTTCTAACTCCTGATTCCCTTGTATAGCTATCTATTATAAGTTGTATAGCTGAATCAGATATCTTTATTTTATCATCATCTATTTCATGTGCTTTCAATTCTTTTGCTACTAAATGTTCTTTTGCTATATGGAACTTTTCTTCACTGGTATATCCTGAAACCTCTATTATTTCCATTCTATCTAATAATGGTCTAGGTATATTTTCCAAGCTGTTAGCTGTAGTTATAAACAATACATTTGATAAATCAAATTCCAATTCAAGATAATGATCTCTAAATGTACTATTTTGTTCACTGTCTAATACTTCTAAAAGTGCATCTGCTGGATCACCTTTAAAATCATTGCTCATTTTGTCTATTTCATCTAATAAGAATAAAGGATTTTTCGACTTAGCTTGCTTCATTCCATATATTATTCTTCCTGGAATAGCTCCTACATAAGTTTTTCTATGTCCTCTTATTTCAGCTTCATCCCTAACACCACCTAAGGACATTCTAACAAAATTTCTGTTTAAAGCATGTGCTATAGATTTGCCTATAGAAGTCTTTCCTACTCCTGGAGGTCCAACAAGACAAAGTATTGGTCCTTTTAATGAATTGCTCATCTTTTTAACAGCTAAATATTCAATTATTCTATCCTTTACATCTTCAAGTCCATAATGTTCTTTTTCTAATACATCTCTAGCTGATTTTATATCTAAGTTATCTTCCGTTTGTTTATTCCAAGGAAGATCTAATATCCAGTCAAGATATGTTCTTATTACTCCACTTTCTGCTGAATATCCTCCATTACTTTTTAATCTTTCTAATTCATATAAAGCTTTTTCTTTAACATTCTTAGGAAGTTTAGCTTTACTTATTTTATTTTTATATTTAGCTAATTCCTTTTTATCCTCGTCTTCTTCTCCAAGTTCCTCTTGTATAGCTTTTAGTTGTTCCTTTAGATAATATTCCTTCTGTACTTTATCAATTTTATTTTTTACTTTTACACCTATTTTTCTCTCTATTTTTAATATATCAACTTCATTAATTAATATATCTAAAAGCTTTTGAAGTCTTTCTTCTACTTCATATGTGTTTAAAAGTTCCTGCTTTTTTTCTTGTTTAAGCGTAAGATACGAACTTATAACATCTGCAAGCCTTCCTGGATTATTTAGCTCCTCAAGTGTAACTATTGTATCTATTGGTATACTTCCTGATAATTTTATGTACTCATCAAAGTTTTTTCTAATTGAACGAACTAATGCCTCACATTTATTATTGTTAATACCATCTTCATCTACTAAACTCTCAACTTCAACTTTTAAAAATGGTTCTTTTTCAATATATTTTGCTAGCTTTCCTCTGCTTTCTCCTTCTACTAATACTCTTATAGTATCACCTGGAAGCTTAAGAATCTGTTTTATATTACAAATAGTCCCTGTTTCAAATATATCTTCTTCTTCAGGTTCTTCAATCTTGGCTTCTTTCTGAGCTGCTAAGAATATCTTTTGTTCATTAAGCATTGCTTCTTCAATCGCAACTATAGACTTTTCCCTGCCAACATCAAAATGTAGAACCATATATGGAAACACAGTAATGCCTCTTAACGGAATCAGAGGAAGAACTTCTAAATTTTTCTCCATTATTTCTCCCCTCACTTTTCAAATTTATTTCAACTTAATAATAATTTAATATATAATTAGACTAATATATTATACCCATAAAATAGTTTTTTTTCAATTACTCTATTCAACTTGTTATGTTTTTTAGATTATAAATAAGTAGTTTATTCTTTTTAAATTAAAAATCATATAAAAAAGTACTTTAACACAAAAATAAATTTAGTATTAAAATACTTTTTTTGATTTTAAGCCTTTAGAGATTCTGCCGCTAATACATCAATATTAGTATTTATGCAATTGGATTTATCTTCTACATTTTCTTTTTCCAATGCTATTTTTATAACTTCTTTTATATTTTTAACTGTTATAACCTTTATTCCATCTAATTTAGAAAAACTTTGCTGCCAATTTTCATCTGGTATTATGGCAATTTTGGCACCTGCTTTTTTTGCTGCCTGAACTTTGGCATTTACTCCACCAACAGCTCTTACATCTCCATGTATAGACAGCTCTCCTGTCATTGCAACTTCATTACTTACAGGAATATTGCTTATAGCGCTGTATACTGCTGTAGCAATGCTTATACCTGCAGAAGGTCCATCTACTGGTGCTCCTCCTGAAAAGTTTATATGTATATCATATTCGTCACAATTTAGCCCAAAGCTTCTCTCAATAACAGTAATCACATTTTCTACAGAACATCTAGCCGTACTAGTTCTTATCATTTTTCTATTTTGATTACTTATTTCCTCTTCTTCTACAATACCTGTTATTTTCAATACTCCTTTTCTAGTATTAGATTTTTTAGCGGTAGCCTCTATTTCCATTACAGCTCCAATATTTGATCCATAAACAGCCAAACCATTAACATAACCCACAGCAGGACTATCATTTATTGTTTTTTCAAATCTTGGCGAATATTGTCCATTTTCAATTACCCATTCAACATCTTCTATTGTAATATTATTTCTATCCTCATTTAAAGCTATACCTGAAGCTAATTGAATTAAATTTACAGCATCTCTACCATTTTCACAATACTTACCCACCATACTACAAGCTTTATCATCTATGTTAAAACCTATTTTGTTTACAGCGTTAAGAGCTATTGTTTTAATTTCTTCTGGATTAAGTGCTCTAAAAAACACTTCAACACACCTAGATCTTAAAGCTGGAGTAATTTCTTCTGGATTCCTTGTTGTTGCACCAACAAGCCTAAAGTCAGCTGGAAGACCATTTTCAAAAATATCCCTAATATATGTTGGCATATTTGTATCTGATGAATTGTAATATGAACTATCTAAAAAAACTTTTCTATCTTCTAATACCTTTAAAAGCTTATTCATTTCTATATGATGAAGTTCGCCTATTTCATCAATAAATAATATACCTCCATGAGCCTTTGTAACTGCTCCTGGCTTAGGCTGAGGTATACCAGCAACTCCTAAAGGTCCTGCTCCTTGGTAAATGGGATCATGGACAGAACCTATAAGCGGATCAGCTATTCCCCTGTCATCAAACCTTATAGTTGTGGCATCTATTTCAATAAACTTTGAAACTTCAGTAAAAGGAGAATAATTTTTTTTCTTAGCGTATTTAAGCACTAACCTAGCTGCAGCTGTTTTACCAATTCCAGGAGGTCCATATATTATTACATGTTGTGGATTTGGACCACAAAGTGCTGCTTGAAGTGCTTTTATCCCCTTTTCCTGACCTATAATTTCATTAAAATCTGATGGTCTGCTCTTTTCCGTAAGAGGTTCTGTGAGCTTTATATTTCTGAGCTTTTTTAAGTTCTCCATTTCTTTTTTACTTTCTTTATCAATAACTATCCTATTCGATTTTTGACCTTTAAGTGCATTTAAAAAATAAAGCCCCATAATTATAGTAAATACCATTTCAATAATCATTAAAGTGTACATCATCGTTTAAAACCTCTCTCCAATAGTTTTATTTCATGACTATATGTTATAATATTATTATTTTTCATGGATACTGTCATTTTCATATTATGCACATTTTTTATTTTGTATATTCTATAAAAATCTTATATTATAAAATTTTTACTAATTGTTATATCAGCTTTACTTTAAAATAAAAAAGAGTACTGAATAAAAACAGTACTCTTTTATTATCATATTATGCGCTTTCTGAACCTTTTCTTGTTCTAGACTTTTTTACTTTTATAGGAGTTCTCTTATCTCCTTCTGCGTTAATAAGCTCTGGCTTCTTCGTCTCTATAGTATCTTTGTTTATAACTACTTTAGCAATTTCTTCTTTTGAAGGAATTTCAAACATTATATCCTTCATTGTTTCCTCAATTATAGCTCTTAACCCTCTAGCACCTGTGTTTCTTTTTACAGCTTCATTAGCTATAGCTTCCAAAGCTTCATCTTCAAAATCGAGTTCAACATTATCAATTTCGAAAAGTCTCTTATACTGCTTAACAAGTGCATTTTTAGGCTCTTTTAATATACTAATTAAGGCATTTTTATCTAATGCATCAAGAGTCACTACTATAGGAAGTCTTCCTACGAATTCAGGAATAAGGCCAAATTTCAAAAGATCTCCTGGCATTATTTCTTGTAAAAGTTTTCCTATATCCTTTTCCTTTTTAGACTGTATTTCAGCTCCAAATCCCAAGGTGCTTACTCTAGTTCTACTTTCAATAATTTTGTCAACTCCATCAAAGGCACCACCACAAATAAATAATATGTTTGTAGTATTTATTTGTATAAATTCCTGATGTGGATGCTTTCTTCCTCCTTGAGGTGGTACTGAAGCTACTGTACCTTCAAGTATTTTTAACAATGCTTGTTGTACTCCTTCTCCAGATACATCTCTTGTTATAGATGGATTCTCTGACTTTCTAGCTATTTTATCTATTTCGTCTATATATACAATTCCTCTTTCTGCTCTTTCTATGTCATAATCGGAATTTTGAATAAGCTTTAAAAGTATATTCTCAACATCCTCACCTACATAACCAGCTTCAGTTAAAGTTGTAGCATCTGCAATTGCAAATGGAACATTTAAAAACTTAGCTAATGTTTGTGCTAAAAGAGTTTTTCCTGAACCTGTAGGTCCTAGTAATAAAATATTACTTTTTTGTAATTCTACATCATCATTATTAGTATTTGAATTTATTCTCTTATAATGATTATAAACTGCTACTGCCAAAGACTTTTTTGCTTCATTTTGACCTATTACATATTGATCAAGATAGTTTTTTATTTCTATTGGTTTTGGAAGAGATGTCATATCTACTTGAGCATCTTCTTCAAAATCATCAGTTATTATTTCAGAACAAAGTTCTATACATTCATCACAAATGTATACGCCTGGTCCTGCTATTAATCTTCTAACTTGATCTTGAGTTTTACCACAAAAAGAACATTTTAATTGCTTTTTATCATCAATTTTGGCCATCTCTACACCTCTCTATAAGGTTATTTCTTCTTTACCATAATTTCGTCTATAAGTCCATATTCTTTAGCTTCTTCTGCTGACATAAAGTTGTCTCTCTCTGTATCCTTTTCAATCGTTTCTAGTGGCTGACCTGTTCTTTCACTGAATATAGTATTCAATTTTTTCTTTATTTTTAGTATTCTTTCAGCATGAATGCCTATATCTGTTGCCTGACCTTGAAATCCTCCCAATGGTTGATGTATCATAATTTCAGCATTTGGAAGTGCAACTCTCTTTCCTTTTGCACCTGCATTTAGCAAAAAGGCTCCCATTGAAGCAGCCATTCCTATGCATATTGTAGACACATCTGGTTTTATATATTGCATTGTATCATAAATTGCCATTCCAGCTGTTATAGAGCCTCCTGGGCTATTTATGTATAAATATATATCCTTATCAGGGTCTTCAGCCTCTAAGAAAAGTAATTGTGCAACCACAAGACTAGCAGTTACATCATTAACTTCTTCAGTTAACATTACTACTCTGTCTTTCAGTAGCCTAGAATAGATATCGTAAGATCTTTCTCCTCTATTAGTTTGTTCAACAACTACTGGTACTAAACTCATAATTCTCTCCTCCTTTTTAAATCATATGAATGATTTTAACCCATTTAAAATTTATAAATTTAAAATTAATTGCCAGAAAAATTCCTGGCAATTAATCCTTTTAACATATTATGCTATTTCTTTACTATTGTCTACTAACATCTTTATAACTTTTTCATTAATTACACCAAGTTTTAAATAACTCTTCTGTGAATCTAGGATTAATTTTGATGTTTTTTCGATGTCTTTGCCGCCATATTGTTTTGCCATTTCTGCTGCTTTAGCTAAAAGTTCTTCTTCTGTTGCTTCAATTTTTTCAACTTTTGATATTTCTTCAATAGTTAAATCAGTCTTTACTCTCTTTTCTGCAGTTTCTTTCATATATTCTCTAACTTTTGCTTCTGTATTATTTGTATATTGATAATATGTTTGAAGGTCTAATCCTTGATATTTTAATCTCATTTCTAGATCTTTTAACATATTGTCAATTTCTTTATCTATCATAGCTTTAGGAATATCTATTGTTGCATTTTCACAAACTGCATCAATAACTGCTTCTTCATATTCTCTCTTAGTTCTTAATTCATTTGCTTCTTCCATCTTTTTCTTTAGATCTGCTTTTAACTCATCTATTGTATCAAATTCTGAAACTTCTTTAGCAAATTCATCATCTAAAGCTGGTAGCTCTTTTAATTTTATATCTTTAACAGTAACTTTAAAAGTTGCTTCCTTGCCATTTAATTCTTCTTTGCCATATTCTTCTGGGAATGTTACTACAACATCTTTTGAATCCCCTTTGTTTAAACCTATTAACTGATCTTCAAAGTTATCTATAAATGTACCTGAACCAATTTCTAGTTCATAATCTTTTCCTTCTCCACCTTCAAAAGCTTTATTATCAACAAAACCTTTAAAGTCTACAACTGCTATATTTCCTTTTTCAATTGAACCTTCTTCTTTTGTTTCAACTCTTGCATTTTTCTGTTGCATTGCTTTTAATTCATTATCAATTTCTTCATCTTTTACTTCATATACATTTTTCTTAACTTCTAGTCCCTTGTAATCCCCAAGTTTTACTTCTGGAACAACAGTTACTTTTGCTGTATATATGAAATCTTTTCCTTCTTCTATTTGAACTATGTCTATTTGTGGATAATCAACTGGCTTTACATCATTTTCTTGTAAAGCTTGTGGATATGTATCATCACAACAGAAGTTTATTGCATCTTCATAAAATACATTATTTCCATAATACTTTTCTATTATATTTTTTGGAGCTTTACCTTTTCTAAATCCTGGTATATTAAACTTTTTAGCATTTTTGTTAAATGCCTTTTTCATTGCTCCCTTAAATTCTTGTGCATCAACTGTTATTTCTAATTTTACAACATTATTTTCTATTTTTTCTACTTTAGCATTCATTATACTATTCCTCCTAATCACCATACGTGCTTATGTTAACCACAACATTATAACATATATTTAAAAGTATTAACATACATTGAATTAATGTTATGAGTTATTTAACATTTAGATTAAATTTCTGTATTATAATTATATACCAAAAAATATAAATTTTACAATTAATTTTTAATTTATATTTCATTAGTCAAAAACTGTTTTGAGGCTTTAATTTCATCATAACTAGAATAGTTATTACTGTATACTTCAATAATTCCTATTTCATTATAACCTATTTCCTTTAATTTACAAGATATTTTTTTAAAATTTACATCACCTTTCCCTGGCAATAAACAAACATTGTTATCATCTCTATCGTTTATATGAAAGTTAACCATAGAGCTTCCCATTATATCCATATACTTTTCTGGAAGTGTATGTGCTTTATATGCTTGCTTTATATCCAATGTAAAATATATTGGATATTTTACATTTTCCTTTACCATATTTAAAAATCCTAAATCTGAAGATATGCACCAAGATACATTTTCTTGAGCAAGCTCTATACCTTCTTCCATAGCTAAATATGTTAATTTATTATATACCTCTAATACAAGTTTATAATTTAAATCATTTATATTCTTATATCTCATTCCATGAAAAGTGTAACATTTAGCACCTAAAATCTTAGCTGCCCTGCATACCTTCTTAAAACATAAAAACATGTCATCTCTTCTTCTCTTATAATCATCAAAAAGATAAGGTTCAAAAGCTGAAGATAAGCAATGAACTGAATGAATTTTAAAATCATATTTAAGCTTTTCTTCCAAAACTTTTTCTGCAAAATCCTCTTCATATTCACTAGGGCTATTTAAAAATATTTCTCCACTTTTAAATCCTAAATTACTCATAAAGCTTATACTATTTTCAGTATCAATATTAGGGTAAAAGCTAGCTGATGATATACCTATTTCCATTGTGTCCTCCAAACTTATTCACTAACATTTCCATCTGATGTTAAAAATAAAGTTTTACCACCTGAAATTACTGTTAATCCTTTATCTGTTAACTTATCAAATTTTACATCTTCACTTTCTGGAATATTTTGAACTAACATTTGATTTTTATTTGCAATAGTCTCAATCCAAACATACTTTGTAGTCTTTCCCAACCATGGAAGTTGGCTTATATATGCAACATTGTTTTCATCTATGAATCTTGGTGAAGAACACCACACATAGTTAGGTTGTGCTGAAAGTTGTGCATTTCTTGCTATTACTGTTCCATCACTTGCAGTATACTGCATATTGCTTATATCTTGCTTATTTCCATTTATATCCACAAGTATAATACCTTGAACTTTATCATCATAAACTATCATATTCTTACCTGATGGGCTTATACTATAAACTACATTACTTTCTGTTGGCGATACCCCTTTAAAGACTTTATCTCCATTTTTAGTTTCATATATTGCATTTATACTTTTTCCATTGCTTAAACTAATTGCATAACCTGTTGATTTTTCTGTTTTTTGTTCCTTTTTAGGAGTTATTTCTGGTTGTTTTTTTGCCTCTTTAGTATTATCAGTAGTAACATTTTTAGCCTGATTTATGTTCTTACTTATATCCTTAAATATTCCTTGGGCAGATATTGCTGTAAATATAACTAAAACAACACCTATGACAACAGCGAAGGTGATTGTTTTCCTTCTTCTTCTCATCTTCTTTTCATAGTCTTTACTAAATATACTTGGTTTTGCCACCTTCAATTCCTCCTACATAAAATATTAAAAATTATACTATTGTTCTTTTATTATACCATAATAACTCATTATTTATTATAACTCAAAAGCATAAATAATAATAATTTTTTGTTACTATTACAAATATTTTATTTATAAAATTCAAATCAATTTAAGTAAAAAAATCTTATGAAAAACAATTTTCATAAGATTTTTTAATATTAATTTAAATATTCTAACATGCTCATATACTCTATTTTTTCATTGCTCTTTTTAAAATTTATAGCTGTTAAAAATATTTTTGCAGTATCTATACATGTAAATACTGGAACTCTATATTCGGCAGCTTTACGCCTTAACTTAAATCCTTCACTCTCAGGATTATTTCCTCTAGTTGGTGTATTTATAAGCATTTTTATTTTTCCATCCACTATAAATTCTGAAACCTGATCCAAACCTATTATTGTACAATCTATTGAATTTTCCTTTAAATAGTTACCAGTTCCTTCTGAAGCATAAAATTTAAATCCAAGTTTTTGATAATCTTTTATTATGTCTATTCCTTCTTTTTTATCTACATCTTTTAATGACACATAAATACTTCCTTCTGTAACTATATTCACACCAGAAGCACTAAATCCCTTATATATGGCCTTATCTAAAGTATGATCTACTCCTAGTACTTCCCCTGTAGATTTCATTTCTGGTCCTAAGTACATATCTGCATCAGCTAGCTTTTCTCCTGAAAAAACAGGTACCTTTACAGCAAATAAATCTTTATTCTTTAAAAGACCTGTACCATACTTAAACTCACTTAATTTTTTTCCTAACATAACTTCTACAGCTATTTTAACCATTGGCACACCAGTAACTTTGCTGAGTATAGGCACTGTTCTTGATGCTCTAGGGTTAACTTCTATTACATAAACATTATTTCCATCAAATACATATTGTATATTAACAAGTCCTATTATATTCATATTCTTTGTTATCTTTTTTGTATATGCAATTAAAGTATTTATTGTTTCTTCTTTTAAAGTCATATAAGGATATACTGTTATACTATCTCCTGAATGTACTCCTGTTCTTTCAACATGTTCCATTATTCCTGGCATTAATATATCTTCACCATCACATATAGCATCAACTTCTATTTCTGTTCCTTTAATATATCTATCTATAAGAATAGTATGATCTGTTGAAACTTGAACTGCCTCATTCATATATTTTGTAAGACCCTTTTTATCATATACCACTTCCATAGCACGGCCTCCAATTACATAGGAAGGTCTTACTACCACTGGATATTGAAGTTTCTCTACTGCCTTATAAGCTTCCTCAATACTTGTAACTGCTGTTCCTGTTGGTGATGGAATATTCAGTTGTTGTAAAAACTTTCTAAACTTATCTCTATCTTCTGCAAGATCTATAGCTTCAAAAGAACTTCCTAATATCTTCACACCTTTTTCATAAAGTTTTTGTGCTAAATTTATAGATGTCTGTCCACCAAGTTGAACTATAACGCCTTCTACCTTTTCCCTATTTACAATATTCATTACATCATCAATATGAAGTGGTTCAAAATAAAGCTTATCTGCTGTATCAAAATCGGTACTTACTGTTTCAGGGTTATTATTTATTATTATTGCTTTATGTCCAGTTTCCTTTATAGCCCATACACCATGTACGCAGCAGTAATCAAATTCTATCCCCTGTCCTATTCTTATAGGACCTGAACCTATTACCAATACTTTTTTATCATCAGTTATTATATTTTCATCCTCATCCTCATAGCAAGAATAGTAATAAGGTGTTTGTGCTTCAAACTCTCCACTGCAGGTATCAACCATTTTGTACACTGGATATATATTGTTCTTAACTCTAAAATCATCTATTTCTTCTTTAGATTCTCCTGAAATTCCATATATCTCTTCTTCTATAAATCCCATTGCTTCTGCATCATATAAAAGGCTCGCATTCATTTTTTCTGTTTTTAGCCTATTTTCCATAACTACAATATTATTTATGCCATTTAAAAACCATTTATCTATTTTAGTTATATTATGCAATTTCTCTACAGTGACCCCTTTTCTTAAAGCCTCTGTTACAGCAAATATTCTTTGGTCATCCTGCATTTTTATCTTTTCTATAAGTTCATCCACAGTCATTTCTTCCATTTTGTGTATCTTTAAAGTAGAGAACTTTCCGTCTAAAGATGTTACAGCTTTTAATAGTGAACTTTCAAAAGTTCTGCTTATTGCCATTACTTCTCCTGTAGCCTTCATTTGAGTACCTAACATTCTCTCTGCTTTGCTAAATTTATCAAATGGCCACTTTGGTATTTTTGTTACCACATAATCTAATGTTGGTTCAAAACAAGCACTGGAATTTCCAGTAACGTAATTTTTCAATTCATCCAAACTGTAACCAATAGCTATTTTTGATGCTATTTTTGCTATAGGATATCCTGTAGCTTTTGAAGCCAAAGCACTAGAACGACTAACCCTAGGGTTAACTTCTATTACCACATAATTGCTGCTTTCTGTATCCAGTGCAAATTGTATATTACATCCACCTTCTATTTTAAGACTTCTTATTATATCTATGGCTGCTTTTCTAAGCATATGATATTCCTTATCTCTTAAAGTTTGTGAAGGTGCTACTACTATACTGTCACCTGTGTGTATACCTACAGGATCTATATTTTCCATGTTACATATAATAATACAGTTATCTTTTCCATCCCTTATAACCTCATATTCAAGCTCTTTCCATCCTGCTACACTTTGTTCCAAAAGTATTTGACCTATAGGACTCATTTTTATTCCCAAATCACATATTTCTAGAAGCTGATCCATGTTTTCAGCTATTCCGCCGCCAGTTCCTCCAAGTGTATATGCAGGTCTTATTATTACAGGAAAGCCATACTTATCTACAAAATCAACACATTCATCTACATTAGTAGCTATAATACTCATAGGTATAGGTTGATTGTTTTCTATCATTAGCTTTTTAAATTCTTCTCTATCCTCTGCTTTTTTTATAGCTTCACTATTTATTCCTAAAAGTTCTACTTTAAATTCATCTAACACACCATTTTTTTTCAATTCCATAGCAAGATTTAAGGCAGTCTGACCTCCAAAGCCTGCTAAGATTCCATCTGGTCTTTCTTTTCTTATTATCTCTTTTACACATTCTAAAGTTAAAGGTTCTATATAAACCTTATCTGCCATGTTACTATCTGTCATTATAGTGGCTGGATTGCTATTTATAAGAATGGTTTCTATACCTTCTTCCTTTATAGCTTTACATGCTTGAGTTCCTGAATAATCAAATTCAGCTGCTTGACCTATTATTATTGGACCTGATCCTAATATTAAAACCTTTTTTAAACTTTTATCTAAAGCCATTATTGCTACCTCCTGATTTCCAAACCTTTAATTATGCCTTCATTGATTTTATAAATTTATCAAACAAGTATGCTGAGTCTTGTGGTCCTGGTGCACCTTCTGGATGAAACTGCACAGAAAATACAGGAAGCTCTTTATGTCTCATGCCCTCCACTGTATTGTCATTTAAGTTTACATGAGTTATAATCATTTTTTCTTTTACACTTTCAGCATCTACTGCGTATCCATGATTTTGGGATGTTATATATGCTCTATCCTTTTCTATATCATATACCCCATGATTTCCACCTCTATGTCCATATTTCATCTTATAAGTATCTCCTCCAACTGCTAGAGCCAACATCTGATGTCCTAAACATATTCCAAAGATCGGATATTTATCAATTATACTTTTTATTAATTTTATTCCTTCTTTTACTGTTTTAGGATCTCCAGGTCCATTACTCAAAAGAATTCCTTGCGGATTGAGTTTTACTATTTCTTCATAAGCTGTATCATAAGGCAATATTGTTATATCACACTCTCTATGCTTTAAATTTTCTATTATATTTGATTTTACTCCAAAATCTATAACAGCAACCTTTGCACCCTGGCCCTCTATGTGAATAGCTTTCTTGGTACTAACCTCTTCCATAAAGTTTCCTTGTAGTTCAGTTTTGTCTAAGTATTCATCAAGCTGTTTTTTACTTAATTCTTCTGTTGATATTACACACTTCATGGCTCCTTTATTTCTTACCTTCTTAGTTATACTTCTTGTATCTAAATCATAAACCCCAACTACATTCATCCTTTTAAGCATCTGATCTACAGTATTTTCGCTTAAGTAGTTAGAAGGATTATCTGATATGTTTTTAACCACAAAACCTTTTGCATGTACTTTAGTAGATTCATCTTCAAAACTGTTTACACCATAGTTACCTATTAATGGATACGTCATTGTTATTACCTGTCCAGCATAAGATGGATCTGTAAGTATTTCCTGATATCCCGTTATTGAAGTATTAAAAACAAGCTCTCCAACAGAAGTTCCATTTTTGCCAAAACCTTTTCCCTCATATATGCTTCCATCTTCTAAATATAATAATCCGTTCATACTATTCACCTCTATAATTTTTTATAAATAAAGCCCCCTGTATGTCACAGAAGGTTCAAACCTATTTCACTTTAAACTTAAATTTATGCAACATTTATGTATAAAATGAAACTTGTCATTTGCTTTTTAATTGATTTTACGTTAATTTTCAAATTTAGGCTGCTTATTTTTATTCATTACTATTAATATTTATACATAGAATATCACAATGCTGATTTGTTGTCAATAAAAGCTTTTAATTAAAAAAGTACTATTAGCGTTTTATTTAATTGTAACTTTTACACAATGCAAAAATTAAATTGTAAAAGAAGATTTTTATTAAAAAACCAGCTTCGCATATTGATGTGAAACTAGTTTTTTGTGGTACGGTATGTGTCCCATCGCTTACTTATATATCAAGATATAAACTCTATTTCCACGTTTTAAATTTACAGCTATAAATATGTGTTATGAAACTTTCTCAACTATAGTTACTTTAGTAGTAATGTCAAAATATGTTTTATTATGTTATAATTAACAAGGTATGAAGAAAGGGGTAGTTACAATTATGAGGCCTAGTATCTTAAATTTTTTTTTAAAAGACGCTTTAAAAAATCTTAGAAGAAACGCTACTGTTAGCATTTCTTCAATTACTACAGTAATGTCAACATTATTTGTTTTAGGATTATTTTTGCTATTCATATTGAATATTAAAATGGGAATTATCAGTATTTACTCCCAATTTGAAATACGAGTAACTTTAAAGGATAATATAAAGATTACAGACCAGCAAAATATATATAATAAAATAAAAGTGACAAATGATGTAACTGATATTACTTTTAAAAATTATAACCCTCTATCAAAATCTTATATAATTAAAGTAAATGGACCAAATAATATACCTAAAATAATTTCTCAGCTTAGTGGATTACAAGGTATAAAAGAAATTAAAGGTGGACAAAATGTTCCAATAAAAACTTTAGTACTAACTAAAATAATTCAATTGATAGGAGCAATACTTTTCCTTATACTTATGGCAGTATCATTCTTTTTAATTAAAAATACAATAAAACTTGCTATATATCCAAGACATAATGAAATTAGTATAATGCAATATGTTGGTGCAACAGATTGGTTTATTAGATGTCCATTTATTCTTGAGGGAATGATAATTGGATTTTTAGGATCAGTGTCCGCAGTAATAATAATTTATTTTTTATATAGTTTTATATATAAACAAGTAACTCCTTATTTATCAACAGTGTTTATTAGCTTTATAGATCCTTCTTTTATATTAACAACTATGTCATGGAGCTTTATACTTATTGGGATAATTCTAAGTACTATAGGAAGTACTTTGGTTGTAAAAAAGTTCTTAATAATTTAATGGAGCAAGTAAAAGTCGGAAATAAAAAATCCTTTAATAGCTATAAAGCATTTTTTATTTCTAAACTTGCAATTATAAGTTGCAATATAGGAGGATTTATTGGTGCAGTTATATGCTGGTATATTCTAAACAATTTAAAATTAATATAAGAGGTGACATTAATGGAAAAAGAAAGTAAATTTAGATTATTCCTTATTATATTCTTGATACTCCCTACATTTTCTTCCACACTAGATATGACCCAACAATTATTATCATTAATAAATATAGGGTCAGTTAGTGTATCAAAAAATACGATTTTACTTCACTTAGTTTTATATTTAATTCAGATATTAAGCATTATTTTAATACTTAAGCTAAGTAAAATGGGTATACTTTTATATTTAATATTAAATATTCCAAGTGATATATTCACGCTTTTTAAAAAATTCAATACACCTAATTTGACCTTAATACATATAATTCTTCCTATAACATTTACGATAATTTCATACTTAATCATGTTTTTCTTATTACGTCCTTTATGGAAAGAATTTAATTAATAGAATACATATAAAAAAAACAGACCCCAAACTTAAAAAGTTTGAGGTCTAAAATGAAATTCAAAAATATATAAAATATATATATTAAGGAAAATACTTAGCTAATTATTTAATATTCCTGCTGCCAGGTTTTACATATGGGGTACCTTCTTTGCACATAGGGCACTGTTCCTTTTCATAACTTTTAATATCTAACTTTACAGCACTGTATAAAGGATATTCTACTTCTACCCCTTCTGCCCTTCTATCTACTATACAGGTTATTCCTACTACTTCTCCACCTAGATCTTTAATTATATTTGCTACTTCTAGAAAAGACTTACCTGTAGTTATAACATCCTCTGATATTATAGCCTTCTGTCCTTTCTTTATTTCAAATCCTCTTCTTATAGTCATATTTCCATCTTGTCTTTCAGCAAATATTCCAGGCTTTCCTGTTTGTCTTGCTAATTCATAGGATACAACTACGCCTCCCATAGCTGGTCCTACTATAATATCAAAATCTACATCTTTAAGCTTATCTGCTACTACTTTTAAAACTTTTGCAGCTTTATCAGGATATTGGAGTAATTTTGCACACTGGCAATATCTATTACTATGTTTTCCTGAAGATAGAAGGAAATGTCCTTCTAAAAGTGCACCTACTTCTTTCAGTGTATCTATAACCATTTTATCTGTGTTTTCCATTTTAAATTCCTCCATATACATGAAATTTTATACGATTCCTCTTATTTCACATAAATCTTTTATATTTTCTTTTTCCATATAACTCTTTATTCCATTTATAATATCTAAACATATATCTGGCTTTATAAAATTTGCTGTTCCAACTTGAATTGCAGTAGCACCTGCCATAATAAATTCTACAGCATCCTTCCAGCTGCTTATTCCTCCAAGTCCTATTACAGGAACATTTACTGCTTTACTAACTTCATAAACCATTCTAAGTGCTATAGGTTTTATTGCAGGACCTGAAAGACCTGCTGAAATATTATTAAATACAGGTTCTCTTTTATTAATATCTATAGCCATACCTTTAAAAGTATTTACAAGAGATATAGAATCTGCTCCTGCCTCACAACATCTATAGGCCATATCTATGATATCCTCTGCATTAGGTGAAAGTTTCACCATCAAAGGTTTTTTGCAAATCTTTTTAACTTCAGATACTACTTCAAAAGCAACTTTTGATTTAATTCCAAAAGCCATTCCTCCTGATTTAACATTAGGACAGGATATATTAAGTTCTAGTATGTCTATATCCGTACTATTAAGCTTTTCTACGCCTTTTATATAATCCTCAATAGCTGCTCCACCTAAATTGGCTATTATAGCTGTATCAAACTTTTTCATATTTTCAAGTTCATACTGTATAAAATGATCAACTCCTGGATTTTGAAGTCCTACACTATTTAACATTCCGCCTCTTGTTTCAAATACTCTTATACCATCATTTCCTTCTTTAGGATTCAATGTAAGACCTTTAGTACATATTCCTCCTAATCTTGATATATCATAAAAATTAGCATATTCCTCACCAAAACCAAAAGTACCTGACGCAGCAATAACTGGATTTTTCAAATCTACTCCGCATATATTCACATTCATCTTAATTCTCCATTCTGAGTTATTAATTAATAACTCATATGATATCTTCCCCTGAAAACACTGGACCATCCTTGCAGGTTCTTTTGTTTCCATGCTTTGTTTTACAAGTACATACTAAACAGGCGCCTACACCACAGGCCATATGTTTTTCCATAGAAACATAAACTTTTACATTTTTATCTTTGCAAAGCTTAATTACTTTATTCATCATAATTTCTGGTCCACAGCATAAGACTACATCATAAAGCTCAGGTTTAAATATATCCGTTATATATCCCTTATGTCCTTCTCTTCCAGTTTCAGTTGATATATTTACATTTTCAACAATTCCCTTAAATTCATCAATAATGTAGCTTTTATCTCTAAACCCTGCATACAAATCTACCTTGCACTCCTTAAGGGATTCTGCCACATACTGCATAGGCGCTGTTCCTATACCTCCTGAAACTATGGCTACTTTTCCTTTTATGTCATCTATGTCAAATCCATTTCCAAGTGGTCCCATAATTTCTACAGTTTCAAACTTCTTCAAATTACTTAAAATTTCAGTTCCTTCACCAACTACTTGATATAAAAAAACTATTTTTTCTTCATCTATATGATTTATACTTATAGGCCTTGATAAAATAGGCTCTTTGTTCCAACATTTCAACATATAAAACTGACCTGGCTTACCATTAAACTTGCCTTTAATAGTTAATTTATATACTGGATTTTCTATTTCAATATTTTCATAAACTTTTTCAGTTGAATAATTCATCTTTACTTTTTCCATAAATCATTCTCTCTTCCCTAAATAACTAATTATATATATTTAGCCATTAATTTTCAATTTACTAAGTATGTCATCTCTCATTCTTACAGCTTCTTTTCTTGCACATTCTGCGTAATTTTTTTCTCCATCTTCAACCTTTTTATAGGCAAGTAATATTCCTCTAGAAGAATTAACTACTCCACCATTTCCCTGATGCAAGTAAAGTGCTACATCTTCAGCTTTTCCTCCTTGTGCTCCATATCCAGGTATAAGGAAAAACATCTTATTTAAATCAGCTCTAAGCTTTATTCCTTCTTCTACATGAGTACATCCAACAACTCCACCTATGGAACTATATCCACAGCTTCCCATGCACTGCTCTCCAATTTGTTGTATTTTTTCTCCTACGACGTTATAAACTTTTTCTTTTTCCTTCGTATCTACATACTGTATATCTTCAGCACCTTTATTAGATGTTCTAACTAGCAAAAACAAACCTTTTTCTTTATTTTTCACATAAGGTAAATAAGGTTCCACCCCATCCAAGCCCATATATGGATTTAGAGTTACAAAGTCACTTTCAAAATCTCCTTCAAAATGTGCTTTTGCATACATCTCTGCTGTTTTAGCTATATCCCCTCTTTTTATATCTGCAATTACTATAGCCTTTTTACTTCTTATATATTCAAGAGTTTTCTTATAAACCATTAGCCCTGATATACCTAATGCTTCATAATATGCTATTTGAACTTTATAACAGCTAGCTACATCTAAAGTTGCATCTATTATATTTTTATTGTATTCAAAAATAGCATCTTCTATTGAAGTATTCTTGTTAATTACCCACTTAGGAATATATTCTATATCAGTATCTAAACCAACACATACATGACCATTCTTTTCTACACTTTCAAACAATTTATCTATTATCATAATTGATTACAGCTCCATTCATACTTTATTGGATTTTTATGCTCACTTTTACATTTCGCTAAATACTGTATTTCCAGACTTTAATGTTCTTATCACAGCTCCATATACTTGCATTCCATTAAAAGGAGTATTTTTACCCTTTGATTTAAAAGTATCTGAGCATATTTCATATTTTTTCTCTGTATCTACTAAAACTAAATCTGCATCATAGCCTATTTTTATTTGTCCTTTTTTAACACCCATTATATAAGCTGGATTTTTAGACATTATCTCTGAAAGCTTACTAAAACTTATTTTTTCTTCTTTTACAAGCTTTGTATAGCATACTGAAAAAGCAGTTTCTATTCCTGATATTCCTGGTGACCCATTCTTTTTATCCTCTGCCGTATGTGGTGCATGGTCTGTACTTATAGCATCTACCCATCCATCTTTTATAGACTTTATTAAAAACTCAACATCCTCTTTTTTTCTAATAGGAGGATTTACTCTATAATCATTATCTACAAGTGCTATATGGTGTGGTGCAACTTCACAAGTTACATTAATTCCTTTTTTCTTAGCTTCTATAATATATTCCATGGATTCTTTTGTACTTACATGTGCTATATGAACTGCACATCCTGTAAATTCAGCTAATGCTATATTTCTCCATGTCATAGTGTTTTCTGACAACCTTGTATCTATATTACTAAGTAAATGTTCCTCACAATGACACATAACAATTCTGCCGCTCTCTTTTGCTTTAACCATTGCCTCAAGCATAACTTTGCTATCCATTACGTCACTTCCATCCTCTGATATTATTTTTACAGAAGGATCTAATCTATCTAAGTGACTTATATCTTTTCCATCAAAGTTATTTGTTATGCTTGATACTTGATGAACATCTATAATTCCTACTTCTTTTGCTCTATTTAAAACATAATTTATAGTATCCATATTGCTGCATACAGGCTTAGTATTTGCCATAAGGTTTACCATAGTATATCCACCCTTAGCTGCAGCATAACTTCCACTTTCAATATCTTCTTTATTTGTAAAACCAGGCTCTCTAAAATGTACATGTAAGTCTATAAATGATGGTAATAATGTTAATCCTTCAGCATCTATAATTTTACAATCCTTTTTTAAGTTCTTTCCCATTTCACAAATTATACCTTCATTTATATAAACATCTCCAATAAAATTCTGCGACCAATCTACTATTTTTGCATTTTTTATTAATAGTTCCATATATGCATCCCCTTTCTTCCAACTAAGAGTTAATTCGGTTCTACATATCTGAAACTCTGTAGGTTTCGTCACAGTATAAACATCTGTACTCTCCATGTTCCTCATCTGTAAGATAAAATACATGTGCTAAATCTCTTTCTACAGAAGTTATACATCTTGGATTTTTGCATTTTATTATATTTTCAACTTTTTCAGGTAACTTTAATTTTATCTTCTCCTTTATTTGTTCGTCTTCTATTATATCTATTGTTATATTAGGATCTATAAATCCTAGTACTTTAAGATCCAATTCTAAATTATTCTCTATCTTAATTATGTCTTTTTTTCCACACTTCTTACTTTCTGCATTCATTATTAATGCAACTGAATAATCAACATTATCTAATCCTAAGTAATTAAATATCTTTATTCCGTGTCCAGCCCTTATATGATCTATTACTATACCATTTCTCACACTATTTATTGTTAACATATTATAATCCCCCTTCAAAATTATCTAACACCTAAAAGCTTAGCAATTAATGCCATTCTCACATACATTCCGTATTTAGCTTGTTTGAAATAGCAAGCTCTATGGTCATCATCTACTTCATAGGCTATTTCATTAACTCTTGGAAGAGGGTGAAGAACTATCATATCCTCTGATGCTATAGACATTTTTGCTTCATCCAATATATAGCTATCCTTAAGTCTTATATAATCTTCCTCATTAAAAAATCTTTCTTTTTGAACTCTTGTCATATAAAGTATATCCAAATCTCCTATAACATCTTCTAACTTTTCTACTTCTTTATACTCTATATTATTTTTATTTAATTCTTTAATTATATACTCTGGGACTTTAAGTTCTTTAGGGGCTATCAAAACAAATTTATTATTTTGATATCTAGATATAGCCTTTATTAGGGAGTGAACTGTTCTTCCAAATTTTAAATCTCCGCAAAGACCTATTTTTAAATTTGACAATCTGCCTTTTATAGACTTAATTGTTAAAAGATCTGTAAGTGTTTGTGTTGGATGCTGATGTCCACCATCTCCAGCATTTATAACTGGTATTGGAGAATTAATAGCTGCAACCTTAGGTGCTCCTTCTTTAGGATGTCTCATAGCAACTATATCTGCATAACACCCTACTGTTCTTATAGTATCTGCTACGCTTTCTCCCTTTGCAACTGAACTTGAATTTGGTTCTGAAAATCCTATAACCTGACCACCAAGTCTTAACATTGCTGCTTCAAAGCTGAATCTAGTTCTTGTACTTGGTTCATAGAATAGTGTGGCTAGTAATTTACCCTGACAAACATGGGTAAATTCTTCTGGACTTGCAATAATTTGACCTGCTAATTTAAAAATTTCCTCTAATTCTTCTAATGTAAAATCCATAGGGTCTATTAAATTTCTACCTTTTAACATAATATCTCCTCCTTCTTAGCCTCTCTGTGCTAAATTTAAAGGTATAAAAAAATGCCTTTCCTTTAAAGATTAAGGAAGGCATGGTTTCTACATACATTTTGATTATACTTTTTTCTTCAATTTGCCTTTCTAATCTCTCTGGATTAGTTTTAAAGGTTATAAAAATTTTAATATTCAACTTTTATCTTATTTACTGTATCATAATTTATATACAAAGTCAATATCTATTTCAAGGACTTTGCTACTAATGCAGCACCTATAGCTCCTGCATATCTGCCTAATTCATCAGCTTTAACCTTTGATTGAAGCTTTTCCGATAATTTTTTTATTATATACTTATTGCTACTTAATCCGCCTGTTAAAAAGTAGTTGAAACTATCTGAATGTTTTTGGCATAAAGACTTTACCTTACTTGCGATAGAATCTACTACTCCACAAGCAATATCCTCTCTTTTTTTTCCACTGCCAATTAAACTTATAACTTCTGATTCTGCAAAAACTGTACACATAGAACTTATAGTAATTTCTTCCCCTTGCTCTGACATTTCACACATTTCTGTTATACTGAGTCCCAAAGTGTTTGCCATAAGTTCTAAAAATCTTCCTGTACCTGCTGCACATTTATCATTCATGGTGAAATTAGTTACCTTTCCATCCTGTACAGTTATTACTTTAGTATCTTGTCCTCCTATGTCTATAACAGTACAGTCTTCACCTAAAATATGGTATGCTCCTTTTCCATGACAAGTTATTTCAGTAACAGTTTTATCTGCATAAGGCACAGAAACTCTGCCGTAACCTGTAGCAACAATCCTAGAGTTATCTTTGTTCAAATTTAATTCTTCCAATCTTTCTTTTATGTCCTCTGCTGTTTTTACACTACTCCATCCTGTAGGCAAAACAAAGGTATTTTCCATTTCATCACCATTAAAAATACAAACCTTTGAAGCAGTTGATCCTATATCTATTCCTACGTAAAACATTAAAAACCTCCAGTTTAACAGAATAGAGAATGGAAAATATACTTTCCCATTCCCCATTTAAATTTTTCTACTTATAAATATGGATTTTTTACTTTTCTATCCACAGAATGAAAACCTAAAGTTTTCACATTGTGCATATCTATTAAAGTTTTTATCTTATCTTCATCCTCTTTATTATACATTATAGAAATACCGCAGCAAGTTGAAAGTTGCCTAGGTGTTGGTACTATTGTATACTTTATTTTTTGTTCTTTCAACACTTTCTCCAATTTCATACCTTCTGTATGAGATGGAAATAGTATATAATATCTTATTTGCTGCATTTTGCTTACCCTCTTTTTAAATCATTTCAAGGAAAGCTTCTACTCTTGTTTTTATCTGTCCAGCATCTTCTGTTGAATAATCTGTCTCTATATGCATAACAGGTATATCTTTTTCTTTTAAAGCTTTCTCAACTGCTTTATGTTCAACTGCGTAAGTATGGCAGAAGGATAAATTAAAATCTATTACACCATCTACATCATATTCCTTTGAATATTTTATTATATCATCTATTCTGCCTGTGTTAGGAGTGAAACAAGCACAGTTTATATTTAAATATCTATCTGCTAAATTTTTAATTAAATCATCTATAGTTTCGCCTTCTTCTGATACTTCATTTTCAAAATATCTTGTACCTGTACAAGTTTCTTCCACTACTACTTGTGCATTTAATCCCTCGATTATAGAATGAAGTTTCCAGTTTGGCAATGCCATAGGAGTTCCTGTTATCATTAATCTTTTCTTTCCTTGATCTTTTAGATTCTTAACTCTTTCATCTAATTCATCACAAAGTTCATTTAGTTTTTCAACAAATCTATGAGGATCATCATAAAAAGCAATTTGAGATATTAAAAGACAATCCAATCCACTAATTGGCGATGGCTTGTACTTTCTTAAATCATATAATCTCTTTAGTGCTCTTCTTTTAGCATTAGCTGTTCTTATAGCTTCTTTAAGACTATCAACTGTAACTTTATTGCCTGTAAGTTCTTCAACTTTTGCAATAACATCTTTTATCTCACTACTCCATGCTGTATAGTCCTTAGCTCTTTTCATCTGTGGTAAATCCATAACATGTACTGGAACATAATCTTCTAATACTTCCCAAGCTTTTTTCTTACCATCACAAGTAGTTTCTCCTATTATCATATCACAAGATTGGAAGTATGGGCATGTACCACCAACTTTAGCTCCCATAAATGCTTTTATAAGAGGACACATATTTCTTGGTAAAACTTTTTCTCCATCTTCTATCCAAAATTGTGAACCTGCACAGAGTCCAACTCCAATAGCATTAGCTGCAAGTATTACTTCATCTGGTACAAATACGCAAAAAGTACCTATAACCTTTCCACCTTTTTTTCTATGTTCGTCTAATTCTTGTATTCTAAGTCCGTGTACTTCGGCAACAACAAAATTGAAATAATTCATACCTTCTGGTCGATCTTCTTGAGTTAAATATGTATCACCATAAAGTTCTGGTAATACAGCACATAATTTATCATGCTTTTCCAAATCTACTCCTAGGTTTGTCCATAATTCTCTATAATCTCCCACTATAACTACCTCCAACTAAATTTTTATACATACATATTAACACAACATATATTGAAAACGTTATTTTAATATTTAATAGTACCTACTTCATCTATAAGTTATTCTTTTTCAAAAATTAAATCATTTCTATAAAAGCGCCAATTCTAGTTTTAAGTTGTCCTATATCTGTTTGAGAGTAATCAGTTTCTATACTTAAATAAGGTATATTTTTTTCTTTTGTTACAAATTCTTTTATTGTATAAGTCTCTACATTATAAGTGTGGCATGCTTGAAGTATTACATCTACAACTCCATCAACCTGATATTCATCTATTAGATTAGATAATAATTCTATTCTATTATTATTTGGTGTCATACAAGAACAAGCTATATTTAAATACTTGCTTGTAAGTGCATCTATAGGATCAATGTTTTCATCTACTAAAAATCCTATATCTTTAACTCCTCCACAATTTTCGAAGCAAACAACCACTCCTCCATTTTGTTCTATTGTATTGATTATTTTATCAGTAGACTCACCTAAAGGACATCCCGTTACTAGTATTCTTTTTGCTGAACTAGATACTTTCTTTTCTCCTTTTTCATAAGCCTCTTTAATACTTTTTGTCATATCACTTATAGTTTTTATTTCCTCTTCCTTATCATAGCTAAAAGCTGCACCTCTAAGAACCTTTAATATATCTATACCTTCAATAGGAGGAGGAGTCATTTTTCCTAGTTCATAAAATTCCCTTAAAGTTTCCCTCTCTCTATTTTTCAATTTAATTGCATCCTTTAAATTTTGCTCAGTTATCTCTACATCAAATTTCTTTTCTAATTTTTCTTTTAGTTTAATAATTTCATTTTTCCAAAGCTTATAAGAATCTTCACCTTTTGTAGTCTGAGGCAACTGCATTACATGTACATCTTTTATCTTTCCAAGCATTTCATACATTTTTTTCTTTCCATCACAAGTAGTTTCTCCTACTATTAAATCTGAAAAATATGTGTAAGGACACTTTTCAGTTATAGCAAAACCATAACTGGATTTTATAAGAGGACACAAGTTTCTTGGTAAATGCTTTTCCGCATCAGGTATTGGCTCTTCACTAGTTCCACATATCCCTATTGGTATAGCTCCAGCTGCAGAAATTACCTCTTTTGGAGTAAAAGCACAAAACACACCTACAACTTTTTTTCCTTCATCCTTAAGATTTTTTATAGTTACAAAACCTTTTCTTCTCTTTTCCCCAAATTCATTTATTTTTTGTGGCAATTCATTCATTTTAAATCCTCCAATTTATACATTAAAATTATTGAAAGCAGTATCTTCCAATACATTGTGAAAACATACCATTATATAAACATTATCAATTTTATAATAGCATATATGCACTACTGCTACTCATTGGATTTATTTATAAATGTCCATATGTCTATAACGAATTCATATAGTTGATTAATACTATAACTTAAAAATTATTATTATATGCTAATAAATTTACAAAAATAAATATCAGCCAAAAGGCTGATATTTATTCAACAAATCTAACTTTATAAATTTAAGAGGATATTAATTTATTTTTTTATATTTATAACATATCCTTTATCTCTTAAGCTTTTTATTATACTTTCACCATGTTCTTGAGATTGAACTGTAATTTCAAATGATACATCAGCAGATTCAAGTCCTCTTTCATTCCAGTTGCTGTTTTGTCTTACTGTAACAACATTTCCTCCCATTGCTCCTACTTCAGATATTAAAGCTCCTAATGTTCCTGCTTTATCTTGAAGTTCTGCTTCAAATCTTATTCTTCTCTTTTCAAAAACTAATTCTCTTTCTATTATTTTAGCTGTAGTTGCTATGTCAGCATTTCCTCCACTAACTAGAGCAATAACATTTTTGCCTTCTATTCCATCTATTTTTTTAGCTAATAAAGCTGCCAAAGGTGCTGCTCCTGAGCCTTCAACTATTAGTTTATTTCTCTCCATTATTTGGAACATAGCATGAGCTATTTCATCTTCACTTATTGTAACTACTTCATCTACATATTTTTGAATGTATTTAAAGCATTCGTCTCCTACTGTACTAACTGATATACCATCAGCTAAAGATTTTGCTCCTGGTACAGTAGTAACTTTTCCTTTCTCTAGTGCAGCTTTTGCAGATGGTACTATTTCTGGTTCAACCCCTACTATTCTTATTGAAGGTTTTATTGATTTAGCTGCTACGGCAATACCAGATATTAATCCACCACCACCAATTGGAACTACTATAACATCAGCTTCAGGTAAATCTTCTAACATTTCAAGAGCTATGGTTCCTTGGCCTGCCATTACATCTATATCATTGAATGGTTCTAAAAATGTTGCTCCTGTTTCTTTTTGTACTTCTACAGCTTTATCATGACATTCATCATATACTTGACCTGCTTGAATAACTTCAGCACCATATCCTTTTGTTGCTGCTACTTTTGCTTGTGGTGCAGTTAATGGCATTACTATAGTAGATTTAACATTAAATGATGTTGCAGCGTAAGCAACTCCTTGAGCATGATTTCCTGCTGAAGAAGCTATAACTCCTCTTTTCTTTTCTTCTTCTGTTAAATTAACTAATTTGTTATATGCTCCTCTCAATTTGAAAGCACCAGTTTTCTGTTTATTTTCACACTTTAAGTATACATTACAATTACATTTTTTTGAGAAAGTACTTGTATGAAACATAGGTGTTTTTCTTACTACTTCCTTAATGTTTTCTTGAGCTTTTTTAATTCTTTCTAAATTTAATTCCATAACTTATTCCCCCTGCTTGTATAAATATTTTATATAATTCATCCATGTATGGATAATTTGTAGCATTTTTTATAATTTTTGAATTAAATATTGCATATATTTTTTATTAAAGCTTTTAAATTACACATTTTTGCTTTGTTGAAATATTTTACATTTTGTCTTTCTATCAAACGTTTACACTTGTTCGTTGTACGCAGATATACGCTTTTTTTAATAATTTCACTAGAATATGTGTAAAATTAATTTTATATTTTCTTAACGTCTGATTATATTTTATCACACTTAAACGTTTTCTACAATTATATTTTACTTCAAATTACATTTTTTTGCGAGATATTTTATAAATTTTGAATTTTTTATTTCACGTATAGAAAAAAATGTTTCATTTTCCTTTAAAAAATGCATTATTGCCCTAAAAACTGGATTTTAATTATTTTTCCCTACTATGATAAAAATCTAAATTATCACGTTACTAAAACTAAATATGATATTATGTGGAAATTACTACATTAATAAATACATTTAAGGTACCAAATGTATCAAGTATTTATATTGTGCCCACTATGGAGGTAATTATAAATCCCACGTAAATCCTTTATTTTAAACACTTAACCCACGTTCAATAATTAATTTATAAATGTAGGTATAGTTAATTTATTCAATGTATAAATAGGTTCGCTATTTTAAGCATGAAACAGTCTGCTAATTCACCGTAATTTTCCAATTTAATTTTAGAATAATATTTTACGATTTCATTAAAGAGTACTAGCATTCTTGTCGAATATATATATAGTATCCATCTTAATTGTTATTTTCGCTAAATATGAAGGATTTTAAGTTATTTTCAAAGATTTTATAATTTAGTTGTTATAATCAATTGTCCAAACACCATTTATAATTGATTACCTAAATACATATAAAAAATCGGATATGTGCAGCAAATTACAACGAAATTTTAAGGAGGTATAAATTATGCAGTGGTTTAAAAACTTAAAGTATATGCATCAAATTACAATAAAATTTTAAGGAGGTATAATTATGCAGTGGTTTAAAAATTTGAAGATGGCACAAAAATTAATATCTTCATTTATTCTAGTAGCATTATTCATTGGCGGAGTTGGATTTATTGGAGTACATAACATGAAGTTCATATATTCTAATGCTAATTCTATGCATGATTATAATCTTAAGTCAATAGAAACTCTAATGACTATGAAGCAAAATTATGCAGATATTCGATCAGATTTATTAAAAATTGTTTACCAACAAAACTTAAGTGATAAAAATAACTTAAAAAATGAAGTCAATGATTTAGTTGGTAAAAATGATATAAGTATAAGTAATTATGAAAATACACTATTATCTAATGAGGAAAAATCAACTTTTTCAAAACTAAAAGAGGATAGAAATACATATAAAAATGCTTTTAATATTGTACTAAAATTTGTTGACGAAAACAACTATAAAGATGCACAAGAAAAATTTTCTGATATTACTAAGGCAAGAACAAAAATTTATGAAGATATGGATAATTTAATAAAAATAAATTCTGATAAAGCAGATAAAGCAGATATTCAAAATGAGACTACATATAAATCATCTTTGATTATTACGACTATTATAATTGTTCTAGGCTTAATGGTTGCAATTATGCTTGGTTTATTTATAGCATTTATGATTTCAAAGGAAATTACTAAGGTTTTAGAGTTAGCAAAAGCTTTGGAAGATGGAGATTTAACTAAATCCATAGAAGTGGATAGAAACGATGAAATAGGAAATTTAGGAAAAGCCTTAAATAAAGCTTGTGAGCACATGAAAGATTTAATAAGTTCAATAATGAATAGTGCTGGAGATATAAGTGCTTCTAGTGAAGAGCTATCTGCAACTACTGAGGAAATTACATCTATGATGGAAGCTGCAAATGAATCCACTGAACAAATAGCGCAAGGTGCCCAAGAATTAAGTTCAACAACAGAAGGAGTAAATGCTTCCATGCAAGAGATTTCTAGTTCAACTAGTGAATTGTTAGCGAAATCAATAAGCGCACAAAATTCTTCAGACGAAATAACTAAACGTGCAGTTGAAATAAAAAATAAAGCAGCTAAAAATATAGAGGACGGAAATGCAATATATAAAGAAAAACACGATAATATTATAAAATCTATTGAGGATGGGAAAGTTGTTGAACAAGTTAAAATTATGGCTGATTCTATTGGAAATATAGCAGAACAAACAAATCTCCTTGCATTAAACGCTGCAATAGAAGCTGCTCGAGCTGGGGAACAAGGAAAAGGTTTTGCTGTAGTTGCAGATGAAGTGAGAGATTTGGCAGAACAATCTTCTCAAGCTGTATTAAACATACAAAACATGGTTTCTCAAGTAAAAAACGCCTTTGATTCTTTATCAAAAAGCGGACAAGATATATTAGATTATATATCAAATAATGTAAATCCTAACTATGAACTTCTTATGAATACAGGTATACAATATGAAAAAGATGCTGAATTTATAAAAAACATGGCCGAAGAAATTTCAGATTCTTCAAAACGAATGGATAACGCTGTAGGTAATATAAGCGGCTCAGCTGAAAATATATCAGCAACTTCAGAAGAATCAGCAGCTAGTTCAGAGGAGATAATGAGCAGTATAAATGAGATAACAAAGGCTGTAAGTGAGGTTTCTAAATCTGCTCAAAGTCAAGCTGAACTTGCACAAAAGCTTAATGAAATGGTTCATAAATTTAAAGTATAATTCTAGAAAATGCACATAGCTTTGTGTAAATTTGAATTGATATGATAAAGTTTATTTAGAAATTACTACTGATATATACATCAGTAGTAATTTTATATATTGTTTAAGCCTATCTTCAAACATTATGTTGAGTTGAGCCAATGTTAAAGACCAGAGTTCTGACTAGGTGAAGTCTACTTTTTCATAATCTGTTCTTTAGCTAAGTATAATGCCTTTACAAAAATAAAAGCAATTGATAAAATAAATGACCTTTTTTAATGTTGAATAAATCTTCATGAAAGACTTTGTAGGGAAAATTTAAAAATGCAAAAAATTAAAAAAGCACTAACCATAGTGCTTTTAATTCTTTCTGGTGCGCCCAGCAGGATTTGAACCCGCGGCCTCTGGATTCGAAGTCCATCACTCTATCCAACTGAGCTATGGGCGCTCATTAGGATATTTGTGCGTTTTACTTACTTCCAGGTCTCTGAATTAAAACTTAATATTTAAAACATAAAAACGCATATATTTGGAGCGGGTGAAGGGAATCGAACCCTCGTAACTAGCTTGGAAGGCTAGCACTCTACCATTGAGTTACACCCGCGTATTTGGAGCGGAAGACGAGATTCGAACTCGCGACGTTCACCTTGGCAAGGTGACGCTCTACCACTGAGCCACTCCCGCATAATTTATAAATACTGGTGCAGGTGAAGGGAGTCGAACCCCCACGCCGTTGGCGCTAGATCCTAAGTCTAGTGCGTCTGCCAATTCCGCCACACCTGCATGTATTTTTTAATTGTAGCTTATAAGTATCAAGTATTGCTTAAAAGTTTAACTTCTTTGCACCATACTTTATTACTTATTGGTGGCTTACCGGGGAATCGAACCCCGGACAACATGATTAAAAGTCATGTGCTCTACCAACTGAGCTAGTAAACCATATTTATGTTAAAGTGGGGTGGACGAAGGGACTCGAACCCTCGACAACCAGAACCACAATCTGGCGCTCTACCAACTGAACTACGTCCACCATAAAAAAATGGTGCGCCATCAGGGACTCGAACCCTGGGCACCCTGATTAAGAGTCAGGTGCTCTACCAACTGAGCTAATGGCACAAATATGTGGTGCGTCTTAAGGGATTCGAACCCCTGGCACACGGCTTAGAAGGCCGTTGCTCTATCCAACTGAGCTAAAAACGCATATATATGGAGCGGGTGAAGGGAATCGAACCCTCGTAACTAGCTTGGAAGGCTAGCACTCTACCATTGAGTTACACCCGCAAATATGTCTTTTTTAAATGGTCGGGGTGACAGGGATTGAACCTGCGACCTCATGGTCCCAAACCACGCGCGCTCCCATCTGCGCCACACCCCGGTGGGTTTATGGTGCGCCATCAGGGACTCGAACCCTGGGCACCCTGATTAAGAGTCAGGTGCTCTACCAACTGAGCTAATGGCACAAATTATGGTGCGTCTTAAGGGATTCGAACCCCTGGCACACGGCTTAGAAGGCCGTTGCTCTATCCAACTGAGCTAAAAACGCATATTTGGAGCGGGTGAAGGGAATCGAACCCTCGTAACTAGCTTGGAAGGCTAGCACTCTACCATTGAGTTACACCCGCATGTTTGGAGCGGAAGACGAGATTCGAACTCGCGACGTTCACCTTGGCAAGGTGACGCTCTACCACTGAGCCACTCCCGCAATTTTTGTTGATTCAGAATACATGGTGCAGGTGAAGGGAGTCGAACCCATACACCGTTAGGCGCTAGATCCTAAGTCTAGTGCGTCTGCCAATTCCGCCACACCTGCATGTATTTTTAAATTATATCTTATAAGTAATAGGTACTATTCAAAAGTTATTTCTTTTGAACTATACTTTATTATTTATTGGTGGCTTACCGGGGAATCGAACCCCGGACAACATGATTAAAAGTCATGTGCTCTACCAACTGAGCTAGTAAACCATATGGCTGGGATGGCAGGATTTGAACCTACGAATGTAGCAGTCAAAGTGCTATGCCTTACCGCTTGGCGACACCCCAATATTTATTACTTATTATATTTGTGGGGTGAACGAAGGGGCTCGAACCCTCGACAACCAGAACCACAATCTGGCGCTCTACCAACTGAACTACGTTCACCGCAATTTGGTGCGTCTTAAGGGATTCGAACCCCTGGCACACGGCTTAGAAGGCCGTTGCTCTATCCAACTGAGCTAAAAACGCATATTTGGAGCGGGTGAAGGGAATCGAACCCTCGTAACTAGCTTGGAAGGCTAGCACTCTACCATTGAGTTACACCCGCAAATTATCAAACATAATAGAAACTTATTAACTTTTTAACACTAAGCTTCTTGGTCGGGGTGACAGGGATTGAACCTGCGACCTCATGGTCCCAAACCACGCGCGCTCCCATCTGCGCCACACCCCGGTATTTCAGTGACTTAATCATTTAAATATATCTTTTCAATGGTCGGGGTGACAGGGATTGAACCTGCGACCTCATGGTCCCAAACCACGCGCGCTCCCATCTGCGCCACACCCCGACATTCAAGATTTATCTTGAATGTTCTTAGAAGTTGTTATCAACTCCCGACAACATAGATTATTCTACACGATATATTTGAATTCGTCAATACATATTTTAAAATTTTTTTAGTTTTTTTATTTAAACTCCCTTTATACCTGGATTAATCTTACCATCTTTTATCTCTATTATAGCTACACTATAAAACTCATCTCTTGGTACTGCAGGACTTCCTGGGTTTACAAACCATATACCATCCTCATAAGCAATTTGCGATACATGTGTATGTCCAAAAAGAACTATATCAGCTTCAATTTCTAAAGCTTTATACCTTATTCTGGACAAATCATATTTTACATCGTATCTGTGACCATGAGTTATAAACACTCTTTTATCTGCGATAACTTCTATTTTTTCACTAGGTATATCCACTGCAAAATCACAATTTCCTTTAACATTTATAATCTTACCCTTATAATACTTTTTTATTTCCTTAACATCTTGTACATTGTCTCCTAAGTGTACTAATACATCTACATCGCCTATCTTTTTCATGGCATTTTCAATAACCCATATATACCTATGAGTATCACTTATTACACCTATCTTCAACTTTTACTCATCCCCCATAAGATTTATAATTTCACGCTCCAATTCTTTGAGAGCATTGGCCCTATGACTTATGGAGTTTTTTAAATCAGAATTCATTTCTGCAAAAGTCATTTTATATTCTGGTATATAAAATACTGGATCATATCCAAATCCATTTGATCCCCTTTCTTCGTCTATTATTATTCCATCTATTTCTTCCTGAACCTTTATAACTTTACCTGTGTCCGATATTAGCACCATAGCACATACAAACTTTGCTTTTTTATCTTTATTATCTTTTTCTTTCAATAACCCTAAAAGCTTTTCATTATTTTTCTTATTATTTCCATGCTCACCTGCAAATCTTGCTGAATATACCCCTGGTGCTCCATCTAAACAATCAACCACAAGTCCTGAATCATCTGCTAATACCATTTCATTTTTTAAAATTTTATGTATCTCATTAGCCTTTTTATAGGAATTTTCCATAAAAGTAGTTCCATCTTCTTCAACATCAATATTTATATTTGCTTCTTTAAGAGACAAAACTTCTATAGAATATTTCGAAAGTATTTCTTTAATCTCTATTATTTTATTTTTATTGTTGCTTGCAACTATTAACTTTTTCATTTTCTCTCACCTGTTCCAATCCATAATGAATCCATCTTTAAACTTTCTTTTTCTATTTGAATTACATGATTTATTCCTTGTTCAGCTAACGAAAGAAGTTCACTTAAATCCTGTTTGGAAAATGGTTTTTCCTCTCCTGTGCCTTGTATTTCTATAAATTCTCCTGAATCTGTCATTACCACATTCATATCAACATTAGCTTTGGAATCTTCTTCATAACATAAATCTAACATCTTCACATTTCCTACAATTCCTACACTTATAGCACCTACAAAATCTCTCACTGGATATACATTAAAAGGAGTTTGTTTGTGCAGCTTATTTACTGCATCTACTAAAGCTATAAAAGCTCCTGAAATTGAAGCTGTCCTTGTTCCTCCATCTGCCTGTATAACATCACAATCTATCCATATTGTTTTTTCCCCTATTGATTTTAGATCTACTACAGACCTAAGTGCTCTTCCAATTATCCTCTGAATTTCCATAGTTCTTCCATCAATTTTTCCTCTATTGATATCCCTGACTTTTCTAACTTTAGTTGATCTAGGTATCATATTATATTCGCAAGTAATCCATCCTTCACCTTTGCCTTTCAAAAATGGAGGTACTTTATCCTCTATTGAAGCCGTACAAATTACTTTTGTATCTCCTGCTTCTATCAATACAGATCCTTCTGCATATTTAGTATAGTTTCTTGTAATTTTTGTATGTCTAATTTGATCATTTTTTCTACCATCTATTCTCAAATTTATCCCTCCAATGACACTTAATATAAATTACACAACAATCAAACTACATTATTCTTTCTTCTAATACAAACAATTCATCTCTTTCTGGAGGAAGCACTTCCTTCTCAATATTTCCTTCTATCAAAACGCCCTTCTGTTTAACAATTTTGCCTATTATAGATGCTTCTATACCTTGTTGTTTTAATACCTCTATCAGTTTATCTCCATTTTTAGTTGTTATAAGCATACTTCCAGAAGATATAAGTCTTAGAGGATCTATTGAATATTTTTTGCATATCTTTTCAGTTATATGACTTATAGGCATTTTTTCTTTATATACCTTAAATCCTAAATTGCTAGCTTTAGCGACCTCCCATAATGCACCTAAAACTCCACCTTCAGTTATATCATGCATTGAATTAACTCCAAATTTTCCCGCTATGACGCCCTCTCTTACTACACTTAAGCTGTTTAGATATGTTTTAGCCTCTGCTATTTCTTCATGTGTCAAAATGCCTTTAATTTTTTCCTCATAATCATTTACAACTATACCTGTTCCTTCAAGGCATAATAATTTAGTTACTATTATATCATCATTTTCTTTAGCTCCAGAAGTAGCAATGGACTTATCCTTTAGGCCCTTTCCTATGACAGTGCAGGATATCACCATTTTATTTACAGCTCTAGTTATTTCTGTGTGTCCTCCTAAAATTTCAACATTTAATTTTTTAGTTTCTTCTCCTATTTCCTTCATAACACTTTTTATATCTTCTAAAGAAGAACCCTCTGGTGCCAATATTGTCACTAATATTCCTAGTGGTTCTACTCCAGCAGATGCTATATCATTGCAATTTATATTTACTGCTAATTTTCCGGAATTTTTTTCTGCTCCAGTAATAGGATCTGTTGATACTACACACTCATATTCCCCAAAATCTATTACGCTGCAATCCTCTCCTATTCCACTTCTAATTCTAACATCATTTCTAATTGCTCCCCTAGAATCATCTATTATGTTTTTTAAATCATCCCAATTTAGTTTTCCCACTTTCATCAAAATTTCTTCCTTTCTATAAAAATAAATAAGCACTATTTCACACTCTACTTCATATTATTTATATAAGGATTAATTTATGGTAGGTGTATGTTTTGAAATATATTGGCCCATTTTTAAGAATTAATAAATTAAAAAAAGAAAACATAGAACATCAACTCTTTTTCTTAGCAAAAGAATCTTTAAATCAAATTGTACTACATTCTAAGTGTGGAGTATATACCCCCATTAAAGAACTTAAAATAAAAAGTTTATCTAGTTCTGATATTAACACATTTGGTAATGTTTCTCCACTTCTATGTCTATATAAGAAGGGGAATCCTAAAATTACGAATATTGATGATAACCTATGCTGGAATGCTGAAAGCTTTAAAAGAGAAATAAATGTTGATAGTAATGCATTTATGACTCTTTCTCTTCTTGAATTATGTAATTATTATAAACAATTTGAAGGTATTAATAACAAAAAATTTAACTTAGCTAAGCTTTATATGTGCATTTGTAAAAATCAACTTGATTTTTATGCCACCCATTTTAGAAATTCAGATGGCGTTTTTGTCGACAAAAAAGAAAGTAAGGATTCTTATAATGAAGAAGTAAGTTTTGAAGAAAAAAACAAAAAATTTAAGTTTTCATCACAAGCTTTATTTATGGATGCATATTATAGATATGCTTCTCTAAGTGATGATGACGAAAAAGTTTCCTATGAAAATTTTGCATTGGATATTCTTAATATGTTTATTGAATTTAAAGAAGATATATATGCGCTTTCTCTTGATGAAATATTAAAATTAACTTTAAGCTTAAATATTTTTTATGGTTATTCAAAAAATAAACAATGCAAATTACTTTTACTAGATTTATGCGAATTGATATATGACAGGTTTAATAATACTAATACTCCTCTTATATCTTACGATGATAAACTAGAATATGACTGTCTAAAATATATAAACTTCTTCCTTTTCTATAAAAACACAGGAATTATAAAGTTCAAGGAAGATGCTGAAAAGGTTCATAACAAGCTTTTAAATCTTTATGATCCTGAAAAAGGCATTTTTATAAAACATACTGAAAAGAAAGATATAACATTTTCTTGTATTGAAATATCATTATATTTGCTTGTATGCCTAATTCACGAAAACATAAGCAAAGAACAAAGCGACAATAATTTGGTTATATTAGATGTATTTAAACGCCAGCTTATTGATTCAGGTATTATATTAAGCTGGCCAGATATTCCTGATTTAAATGATATAGAAAGATATAAAAACTATACTCTAAAATCTGAAGATTTAATAGATGAACAGTACTTTAGAACATCTTCATTACCTACTCCAGAAAGCTGTGAAATTACTTCAGTATTTGTAAAGCATGTTGTTTACAGTAGAAAGAAAGAAACCTTTGAGCCATCTAAAACTTCTTTTGATAGTTACAAAAACATGGTTATATTCTTTCTTATTATATATCTCCTAAAATCCTAAGATATATAATTTGGAGACTATTCAAAAAAACAAAGGCCATGTAAATAAGAAAGAAAACTTTCTTATTTACATGGTTTTTATTTATGAAAAATATTAATTTTTTATGCTTCAGTTACTATCTCTAAATTATGAAAATCCAGATTACCCCTTTGATTTATAGAAACACCTTTTATATTATATTTTTTACAAATTAATATCTTATTAAAATACATCGGTATAACAGGCAACTCTTCCATTAATATGTCTTCAGCTGTCCTTAATTCAGCTATTTTTTTACTTCCATCACTTTCTATCCTCGCCTTTACCACCATATTATCAAATACTATATTGCTGTATCCATAAACATTATTTTTAGAAGATGATTGCCATTGTTCTAAGAATGATAGTGGATAATTATATGCAGCCTCATATTGTATTTTTGCCATATCATAATCGCCTTTTTTTATCTCATCTTTTAATTCTTCTGTACTATAGCCTTCACATTCCACCTTTATTTGCAAGTTATCTCTTAGATTTTTAGCTATATTTTCACATACTTTTTTGTTTTCTACTGTATCCAAATAAATTATTTTCAATGGATCTGAATCTTTATTATATTTACTATTTTTAATGAAATTTACAGCCTTATCCTTTTGTATACTGGCTGAGAAAAATTCCTTGTTTATGTAAACTCCATTAATACCATTACTTACTCCTTGCGGTATAAATGATAATCCTGATTTTGCTGAATCATTCAGTATATTTTTTGATATAGCATTTCTATCTATACATTCAGATACTGCTTTTCTAAAATTCACATCTTTCACTATAGTATCCCTTTTTAAGTTGAAAACTAAAGCTCCTGCAGAAAGTGACTGTTGTTCTATAATACTACCCTTATTCATAAGATTTTTAACTTCACTTATTGGCGGATTTGTAAATAAATTAATTTTAGAATTTTGAAAAGCTGCTAATGACGCTTCACTGCCATCATTAAAGGTTATACATATCTTATCGCTTTTAACACTATCTTTATTCCAATAATTCTTGTTCTTTATCAACATCATTTCATTATTATTTTTAAAATCACTTATTGTAAAATATCCAGAATACAATATGTTTTTATAACTTTTACTCCAATCTTTTAAGTTAGCATCTATTTTCCTTATTCCATATATAGGTTGTGCCAATAAATTTAAAAAATAGCAACATGGATAATTCAATCTTATTTCTAAACTTTTTTTATCCAGTGCTCTAATTGCTACGTTACTGAAATCAGTTTTTCCACTTCTATAATTTTCAGCTCCAAATATACAATAAAGCTGTTCTGCATATATATTTTCAACATCCTTGCTCAAAATTTCTTTAAAAAAATCCACAAAATCTTCTGCTGTAATATAAGTACCATCACTCCATTTTGCATTATCCTTTATTTTAAAGGTATAACAAGTTTCATCCTTACTTAAAGTCCAACTTTGTGCTATTGCTGGAATTATCTTTCCAGTATCATCAACTCTTACAAGTCCTTCAAATAAATTGTTTAGTAAATCCTGTTGTCTTATATTAGAATCATCAAGCATGAATAAATCTTTTGGTATTTTTCCAATATTATATACTATATAATTTCTTATCTGTTCGCTTTTACTGGTTTGTACATCCTTTTCAACACACCCATTAAAAAACATAAAACTTATAATTAGCAAACAGCAAATAATTTTCTTCATATAGCATCTCCCTTACATAACAATATATCTAAATTATTAGCAGTTATACAAAAAAATAAACAAAACTCATATAATAAGTTTTGTTTATTTTTTTAATTTTTATGGTAGGTATTGTAAAAAACTTAATTTATCAATATTAGGTTGCTTTTTTATAAATCTTTTTACATCTATCTTTTTAACTTTCTTATGTAAATTATCATATATGTGTTTTTCAAAAAAGCCTGTAGTAATATAAATACCTCTTTCTATTTCATAGTTTTCCAAATAATTTATAAATCCTTCATAATCATTTTTCGTTATAATATCTTTTTTGTGGTACTTTAGCAAAATCTCTTTTTCTTTTCCAATAAGATCTATAAGTAATGTATGTGAATCTTTTAAAATCATTTCATATTGTATATTATAATTCCAACAACTTTTAGTAATATTATCTGATATTTCATTAATACTTACCTTTTTCAATTTCATCTTATAAAATTCTGTTTTTTGTCCAGTGAAACATGGTTTGTGAAATAAGTTATTCACACTTCCCCCTCCGAAAATAACTAAGTATTAATTCATTATATGATTGTATAAACATTTTTGACACAAGTCACATTTAGCATTTAACTTTCATATTATAATATTGTGAATAAAGAATTTTTAAAAGATAAGAAATATAAAAAAGGCAACCTTATAAAAAGATTGCCTAATGAATTATTGAATTTAAATTAATTTTAGTAAACTTTCATAAATATAAAAAAGATAGTTCCAATTGCAATTAGTACACAAGTTATAGGACATACAATATCATTTCGATTAGCTTTAAAATCAAACATTTTTGCAGCCCAAATGAGCATAGTGAAAAATATGCACCATTGCATAGTGTAATAACTGTTAAAATACTTTACATATGTAAATTGATATGTAGTAAGGAGTGTTAATACTAATGTAAGAATAGTTAAACAAACCCCTATCCACCCTAGTAGATTTATAGTTTTTTTCATTTTCTCTCCTCCACATATAGTACAATTATGTACAAGCTAAACCATTTTTATCATAAACCTTTTTCAGTATTTTGTAAATAGCCAAGGAAAACGTTCACCATTATTTTACAATTCACTTAACATTTTCTCAAACTCTTCTTCATTTATAACTTTCACACCAAGTTCTAAGGCCTTATCATATTTGGAACCAGCCTCTTTTCCCGCTAAAACATAATCTGTCTTTTTACTTACACTTCCTGATACTTTTGCTCCAACTGATTGCAATTTTTCTTTTATAGTAGTTCTAGTGTAATTTTCCAAACTTCCAGTTACAACTACAGTTTTATCACTAAATAAACTTTTTGATACTTCCTCTTCCTCAAAGATTGGTTTTACTCCTAATTCTAAAAGTTCATTTATACTATTTATTATTTTGTCTTCATTAAAAAATTCTATTATACTTTTCGCAACAATTTCTCCTACATCCTGAATTGATACAAGTTCTTCCTCACTACTTTGTATTATATTATCTAAGGATTTAAAATTCTTAACCAAATCTGTAGCAGTTTTCTTCCCTATATTAGGTATTCCTAATGCATATATGAAAGATGCCAAACTACAATTTTTACTCTTTTCTATAGCATTTACAAGATTTTGAGCCTTTTTTTCAGCAAACTTATCCAGCTGCATTAAATCCTCTTTTTTTATTCTATATAAATCAGGTATAGATTTTATTTCAAGTTTTTCAAAAAGCTGCTCAGCGGTTTTTTCACTAAAACCTTCTATGTTCATTGCTTCCCTGCTTCCAAAATGCACTATACTTTTTACCATTTGTGGTTTACATGATAAAGTATTATCGCAAAAATAATGAACACCATCTTGTACTAGCTCACTACCACAGTAAGGACACTTTTCTGGTGCTTGTATTTCTATACTTCCTTCTAATGTATCCTGAACCACTCCCATTATCTCTGGGATTACATCATTAGATCTTCTTACAAAAACACTACATCCAATTCTAACTTCTTTTCTTTTTATGTCATCCATATTATTAAGCGTAGCTCTCTTTACTGTAACCCCAGCTAACTCTACTGGTTCTAATATTGCTGTAGGTGTAACTCTTCCACTTCTTCCTACATTCCATTCTACATCCAGAAGCTTTGTGGTAGCTTCCTCTGCTTCAAATTTATATGCAATTGCCCACTTAGGAAATTTTATGGTATATCCAAGAATCTCCCTTGTTTTCATATCGTTAATAGCAATTACTACTCCATCTATATCATAATTTAATTCAGATCTTATTTCCTCTACATACTTTAGTTCATTCTCTATTTCTTCTATACTGCTGCAAATTTTAATATAATTATCTAAAGGAAATCCCATATCCTTTATAAAATTCATCATCTCAAAATATGTCTTAAAAGGAGCACCTTCATTATAACCAACATCATAAAAGAAAGCTGAAAGTTTTCTTCTAGCTGTTTCCTTTATATTTAAATTTCTTAAAGCACCTGCTGCTCCATTTCTCAAATTTTTAAGAGGTACAGCTGCGGCCTTATTATATTCTTCAAAAGCTTCTCGAGTCATTATAGCCTCACCATGAACTTCTATAACATTACTATTATTTATTTTTAAAGGTAGTGACATTATAGTTCTCGCTTGTGCAGTTATGTCTTCACCCACTTCACCTGTTCCTCTTGTAGCTGCTTTTATAAGAATTCCATTATCATCATAAGTACAGTTTATAGTAAGCCCATCAAACTTCTTAGTAATAACATATTCAAGTTGTGGCAATTTTTCCTCATGAGTAGAATTATAATCATCTACAGCCTTCTTATTTCTTATATGCCAATCTATAATCCCTTGAACAGTTTGTGACTTGTCTAAGCTCCACAACTTACCTTTATGAGTATATTTCTGAAACTCTTTTAATATATTGTCTCCAACCCTTTGTGTAGGTGAATAGGGCAATATTATTCCTGTTTCTTTTTCAAGTTTTAACAATTCATCGTATTTTAAATCATACTCTTTATCTGAAACACTTGGATTATCTAAAAGATAATATTCCTGTGCATATTTATTTAACTCCTCAACTAATTTTTCAATTTGTTTCTTTTTAGTATCAATTGTACTCATATTTTATAACTGCCCCCTTATACAAATTCTAGTGATGCTACTCCATACATTAAATTTTTAATTCCAGCCTTATCAAAAACTATGGTAAGCTTTGTGTATTCTCCGCTTTTTGAAACACCTACAATAGTTCCTATTCCAAACTTATCGTGCTTAACTTTTAATCCTGCCTTAATATCTTCAATTTTTAATGAGTTAGCATTCTCTTTATTTTTATTTAAACTAGATTCACCAAAGGAAGACGACATAGTATTATTTACACTTCTATTTATATGACTAGTTACACTATTAGTTATAGTAGTACTTCTATTGCTGTATGTACTAAAGCTTTTTGATTTAATAGGATTTCTCGCTGCCATATTGTCATTTTCTCTTAAATCCTTAGATATTTCTCCTATAAAGTCGGACTCAGAATAAGATACAGTTCTTCCAAAAACTCTTCTTTGCTCTGCTGATGTCATATATAATTGCTCTTTTGCCCTAGTTATACCAACATAACAAAGTCTTCTTGATTCCTCCATTTCACTAAAATCATTTAATGATTGACTTCCTGGAAATATACCATTTTCCATACCAACCATAAATACTACTGGAAACTCCAAACCTTTAGCACTATGTACAGTCATCATAACTACAGTATCTGCATCTTCATTAAAATTATCTATATCAGAAACTAAAGTAACTTTTTCTAAAAATGCTGATAATGATTTATCTTCTGAGGTACTTTCAAATTCCACTGCAGCTGACACCAATTCTTTCAAATTTTCAATTCTACTTAATGCATCCACATCCTGAGAGTCCTTTAATTCTTCTAAGTAACCTGTAGTATCCAATATTTCTTTTATAAGACTTGAAACAGCTATTTCATCTTTACTTCTTATAAAGCTATTTATAAGACTTACAAATTTTTTTATGGATGCAGTTCCTCTTGTAGGTATACTTGGTACCTGCTCTATATCAAGAAGTACACTGTACATACATTCTTCCATAGAATTTGCAAATTCTTGAACCTTTTTTACAGTAGCATCACCTATGCTTCTTTTAGGTACATTTATTATTCTTCTTAAGCTCACATCATCAAGAGGATTATTTACAAATTTTAAGTAGGCTAATATATCCTTTATTTCTTTTCTATCATAAAACTTTAGTCCTCCAATTATCCTATATGGTATATTGGATTTCATAAAGACATCTTCAAAAGTACGGGACTGTGCATTTGTCCTATAGAGTACAGCAAAATCTTTATATTTTTTGTTATTATCCTTAGTAATTTTTCTTATTTGTGAAGCTACATAATTTGCTTCTTCCATGTCAGAATAAGCTCTATATATTTTTATTCTTTCTCCATCCTCATTTTCTGTTCTAAGAACTTTACGTTTTCTTTCTGCATTATTTTTTATAACATCATTAGCAGCTTTTAATATATTTCCTTTGGATCTATAATTTTGCTCTAATTTTATAACCTTTGCTTCAGGATAGTCCTTTTCAAACCCTAATATATTTTTTATATCTGCACCTCTCCAAGCATAAATGCACTGATCATCATCTCCAACTACACATATATTTCTATGTTTAGTTGCTAGAAGTTTTACCAATTCATATTGTGATTTATTCGTATCTTGATACTCATCTACCATAACATATTGGAATTTTCTTTGATAAAAATCTAAAACTTCTTCATTTTTCTTGAATAATTCTACAGTTTTATAGATTAAATCATCAAAATCCAAAGCATTATTACTCTTTAATTTCTTCTGGTATAACACATATGCATCTGCAATTTTATTTAATCTATAATTACCTTCATTTTCTTTTTTATATCTATCTGGTGATATTAAATTGTCTTTTTGTTCTCCTATTTTATTTATTATTTCTCTATCTGTTATGTCCTTATCATTTATGTTTAACTCGTCCATACATTGCTTTATTAATATTTTTTGATCATAAGTATCATATATAGCAAAGTTCTTATTATAACCTAATTTATCTATTTCTCTTCTTAATATTCTTACGCAGCTTGAATGGAAAGTGGAAACCCACATATTGTCTGCTTCATTTCCTACCAAACTTCTTACTCTATCCTTCATCTCACCAGCAGCTTTATTTGTAAAAGTTATGGCCAAAATTTTTGAAGGATATATGTTTAAATCATTTATCATATGAGCTATTCTATAAGTTAACACCCTTGTCTTTCCTGAACCTGCTCCTGCCAAAATTAATAGCGGTCCGTTTACCTGTACAGCCGCCTCATATTGTTCTTTATTTAAAAGCATTTTTAAATCCATACCATCCACTCCCTGGTTTTTTACTATGTTTAATATTATATCATTTTTAGCACTGATTTAATCATCACTAACATAAAAAATGTGTTGATTTAAATCAACACATTTATTCTTAAAATACTTAACCCAAACTATCTATTGTTACTATCTTCACTTAACCTATCTAAAACTACTTTATATCCTTCACTTCCATAATTTAAGCATCTATTCACTCTACTTATGGTGGCAGTGCTTGCCCCTGTAGTTGCTGCAATATCCAAATATGTTCTTTTATTTCTTAGCATCTTAGCTACTTGAAGTCTTTGCTCTAAAGCCTTTATTTCATTTATAGTACATATATCATCAAAAAACCTATAACATTCTTCTTTTGTTTTTAAACTTAATACAGCCTCGCATAAAAAATCCATTTCCTCACTTGCTAATTTGGATTTATATTCTTCCATGAGTTCCACACTCCTTATTTATCTACATTTTAATCGTTATATGTTTCATATAATTTTATCACGATTTAACGTATTAATCTATAAAATTAAAGTAATTTTACAAAAATAAATTTTTTTATTTATTTTGGTAGGTAAACATGAATTTTATATAACATAATACAAAAAACACTGAAAATAAAAGCAGCCCATTGGGGCATGGGCTGCCTGCTCATAAATAAAAAGGGGGCTATTTATCCTTATTATTTATCCTTGCATCCTATATTATATTAAAATTCTTTATAAATTTCAAGTTATTTTTGAAAATTTCATTGGTAAAAATTGATTTTTTTGGTTCATAGCATTGCACTTAATGATAATATGTGCAAGTTTTATTTCACTTAAATGCTTTTTAAGCTTTTTATCTCATCCTCAGACAATTCTCTATATTCTCCTTCTTCTAAATCCAAGTCTAACTCCATTGGTCCAAACTTTATTCTTTTTAAATAAACTACATTCTTATCCAAAGCATTAAACATTCTTTTAACCTGGTGAAACTTTCCTTCCTGTATGGTGACTTCAACTTTCGACCCATTTTCATCAGACTCTAAAATTTTAAGTTTCCCTGGAAGACATTTATATCCATCATCTAAAGTTATACCCATTTTAAATTTTTCTATATCATCTTGGTCTACAGGTTTATCTATTTCAGCATAATAAATCTTATCTACATGCCATTTTGGAGATATTAACCTATGATTTAGTTCTCCATCATTTGTAAGCAATAAAAGCCCTACTGTGTCCTTATCTAATCTTCCTACAGGAAATGGTTTAAATGCTTGATGTTCCGGATCAAGTAGGTCTACTACTGTTTCATCATAATTATCAAAAGTAGCAGAAACTACACCATCTGGTTTATTCATTATTAAATATATATTTTCTCTATAATTTACCATTTCACCTGAAACTCTTATTTCCTTATCATCGGGATCTATTTTCATTCCACTGTCTTTTACAACTTCATTATCAATCTCTACTAAACCTTGTTTTACTAAGGCTTTAATTTCTTTTCTTGTTCCATATCCTAAATTTGATAGAATCTTATCCAATCTTTCCATAAAAATCCTCCTATATTTGAGTGGTTTATATGAGTATTATATCCTGTTATACCCAAAATAAAAACAGCCTATATATAAGACTGTTTTTAAGTTTATTTTCCTGAATAATATTTCATAACTTTATTTACATAATCTCTTGTCTCATAAGGAAGTCTAGATATTCCTGAAACATCTGATACTCCTCTGTTTTGTAAGGTACCCGGACCTGCATTATAAGCTGCTAACGCTAATTGTTTATTATTAGCATACATATTAAGTAAAGACTTTAAATATTTCGTACCACCCTCTACATTTTGTTCTATGTTATAAGGATTCGAAACTCCAAGTTCACTAGCTGTACCAGGCATTAACTGCATAAGACCTTCTGCTCCAGCTTCTGAAACAGAATTAGGATTAAAATCTGATTCCTGTTTTATTACTGCCATTATTAAATTACTATCAACACCATATTTTTGTGAGGCTTTTCTTACAGCTTCATCTATAGTTAAATTACTGCTTTTTATATCACTTTTTAAATCTTTGTATATAGAATTAAGTCTTTCACCTGCTCCATAGCCAAGCTTACTTAAATCAGTTTCTCCCAAGGCCAACTTACTAAAATCCATATTTCCATCACTATCACTAAATGCTTTAGTTAAACTTTCTAAAATAAGTCCAAAGGAATCTGAATTCCCAAAAGCACTTTTAAAAATTTGAGTCATAAGTTGAGCTTGTAAAAGTTGTTCTACCTTTTTATTGTTATCAACATTCATTTTCTCACCAACCCTTAATATATACCTTAATTAATTTTATCGTAATACTTTAGTAAAACTTTAGAAATCTAATACTACTAAAAATACACTACTCTGCAAAGAAATCTATTATATCATAGTCTTCATAAGATCCCTTATAATATTGGCTTTTAGCTAAAACTAGTATTTTATACTTGCCTTTACTAAATGGTATAAACGTATAATACTTCTTTTTACTATAATTTTGAACTAAAGTCCAATCTCCTTTTTCCATTATGAAAAATTCATATAGAACATCTTTTCCACCTTCACTTTTGACAGTGAAAGTTGCTGAATCATTGCATAAAAACTTTGTTCTATCACAACTTATTTTTGTATTAGTTACTGGAAGTGCTTCATGAATTTTTGCTGAAATACACTTTTTACAATCAAATATCCTATCACTTTCTTTATTTTTAGCATACATTTCTACAGTATATAAACCACTACATTTTGGCACAAATGAATATCTCTTATCTTCTGTATATCCTGTTTCTTCAACTTTATGATCATTTATTCTTAAAACATAATTAACTAAAATACTACTAGTATTTTGAGTTATTACATTTAGCATAACCTTATCTCCAACTACATAGTAATCTTTTAAAGGGAACAAAACATACTCTATTTCTCCAGGTATAAATTTAAACACCTCTAAATTAAACACGTAATGACAATCAAATTTCCTATCAGAATATTTGTCTTTTACCCTAGCTTCAAATTGATAACTTCCTTCTTCCTTAGGTATAAAAGTTATAGTATTATTTTTATCATAATTAATTGTTTCTAAAACTCTATTTTCTCTTCTTATTATAAAGCCATATTCTAAATCTGTTCCTCCAGATGCATTGATTTTTACCTTTATAGGCTCATCTATCAACACCTTATGTTTTTTATCCATAATAACATCATTAATTTTTACCGGTTCTTTACTTTTTTCATCTACTGTAAATTCAATACATTCACAAGCTTCGTACTTTTCTTCTGAACTCTTATCCTTAACCCACAAGTATATTTTGTAATTTCCTGGTTTCTTAGTTTTCCAATCATAACTATTAGTTCTTATATATCCTGAATCCTCATTACAATTTCCTTCTATAATATACTTATATAATAACTCTTTTCCTCCAATAACATCTGCCTTTAAATTTATAACTGTTTCACATAACTGCGGAGAATTCAAATCTGTAGTAAAGCTTTTTATGCAAATATCCTTGTACTTCTTTACCAAAAAATTTATTATAGCCCTATCATCAAAACTTTTACTTGAATACATGTCCTTCACTAAGCATAAAAGTCTATATTCTCCACTTCTATTCTCTACATAACTTACAATTCTTTTTGTTGAATAATCTTGAATGCATTCCGTTTCACCATTACCATTTATTTTAATAAATTTATAAAGAATATTTCTTCCTTCTTCGTGAGATGTTTCTACCTTAAACGTAAGTTCATTACCTTCAATCAAATCTAAATTAACAGCATTAAAATCCTGTATCTCTACTCTCTTCAAATCCATTACATCAAATTCTACAGTTTGAAAGTCATCATAACTGTTTTGAGAATCAATATTTTTACATTCCACTAACATTTCGCCTTTTCCTTCAGACTTTACTGTCCATGAAAGTGTATTATCTGGTGAATAATCCTTTATAATTTCCCACTTATCATCTATTTTGAGCCAATACCTAAACATGAGTGGAAGTTTATTTGTATTTACAAATAAATTAACTTTCTCACCCAAATTAAATTTATATTTATCTAAACCTATACTATTTATTAATTTTTCTTCAACTTTTCCTATTATATAATTTTCTCTTGATACATAATCAAAGCTTTTTTGACTATCTTCTCTACGAGCTTGTACCATTATTATGTATTTGCCATCTTCTTCTGGTACCCATTCAACACTAGTCGCCTCACCAAAATCTTTTAAAGTACTCCAAATTCCATTTAAGCCTACCATGTATTTAAACATTAATTTTTCTTCTAATACATTGTTTATACTAATGAGAATTTTCGAGTTTTTTTCTTGTGGACTTTCCAAATTATATTTTATTTCTAACTCATTCATCTTCTCACCTACCCTTGATAGATAACATATTTAATTTATATTATACTATAATTCCATATTTTGTAATAGTCTTTTATTGATTTTATATCTTAATAATTTAGTTATATTTAATGATATTTGGGTAAATATATTTTAAAGGAGAGTGATACTATGGATAAAATTAGTAAATATGATCCAAATTACGCTTATAAAAAAGACACCATAGATACTGGTGTGTCTGAAGAAGGCTATCCTATTATTGAAAGAACTACCAATGGTCTTATTTTTCCTGAAGGGCCCCAAAATAATGTGGATATGAATGATGTTAAACCTTTTGATTAAAATTCAAGAAGGAACTTAATAAATACCATGTTTACCAAGTTCCTTCTTCTAAATTACCCTTTATTAACCTAATTAAATTTTTATAAAGCCTTTCATCATCTATTTTTGTCCTTTTTTTAGGACTTGAAGTTTTTCCACCACTCCGTCTTACTTTAGCTGATATATGCCTTTCAAATAAAAGCTTATCTATATTGCTATCGTCATAAATATAACCTTTAGGACTTATTGCATAAGCTTTCTTTCCAAGAGCCATAGCTGCCACACCATAATCCTGTGTAACTATAATATCATACTTTTTAGCAGCATTTGTTAATGCTACATCCACACTTTGAAATCCCTTATCCACATATTTTACAGTGCTATATTCACTAGTTATCATATGGGATATATCACAATACATAATCACATCTATGCTATTTTCTTTGGCTGCTTTCTCAATAATATGTCTTCCTGGACATGCATCTGCATCTACTATTATTCTCATATAATGCTCCTTTTTAATCAACCATAAACTTACAATCTAAGCATATTGCGAAGCAAAGCTTCGCAATATTTTTACTATGTAAATTAAAGTCTTTGCTCTAATTCAGCCTTCATGTCCTCATATCCTGGTTTTCCAAGAAGGGCAAACATATTTTTCTTATATGCTTCAACACCAGGTTGATTAAATGGATTTACTCCTAATAAATATCCACTAATACCACAAGCTTTTTCAAAGAAATATACCATATTTCCAAAATAATATGGTGTTAATTCTGGAACATTTACAACCATAGCTGGAACATTTCCGTCACTATGAGCTAAAATAGTTCCTCTAAATGCTTGTTGATTTACAAAGTCCATGGATTTCTTTGCTAGAAAGTTTAATCCATCTAAATTATCCTTATTCTCTTCTATAATTACATTTTTTCTTGGCTTTTCAACGTTTATAAATGTTTCTGTTAAAACTCTCAAACCTTCTTGAATGTATTGTCCCATAGAATGCAAATCTGTTGAAAAATCTGCTGCTGCTGGGAATATTCCTTTATTGTCTTTGCCTTCGCTTTCTCCAAATAATTGTTTCCACCATTCTCCAAAGTAATGTAAACAAGGCTCAAAATTTACCAACATCTCTGTAGTTTTACCCTTTGCATATAGAGCATTTCTAGCAGCTGCATACTTATATGCAGTATTTTTATTTAGATCTGATGAACTATATTGTTCTCTTGCATCAGCAGCACCCTGCATCATTTCATCTATATTTATTCCTGCTGCAGCTATTGGAAGTAATCCTACTGGAGTTAAAACAGAAAATCTGCCACCTACATTATCAGGAATTACAAATGTTTCATATCCCTCTGCATCAGCTAAGGTTTTTAATGCTCCCTTTGCTTTATCAGTAGTAGCAAATATTCTCTCTCTAGCTCCTTCCTTTCCATATTTCTTCTCCAATAAATCTTTAAATATTCTAAAAGCTATAGCTGGTTCAGTAGTTGTTCCTGATTTTGATATAACATTAACAGATATATCCATACCTTCTATAGCTTCCAATAAATCAGCCATATAAGTTGAACTTATATTATTTCCTACATAAAATATAGCAGGACTTTTTCTCTTATCCTTTGATATACTAGCACTAAAAGTATGTGAAAGCATTTCTATTGCAGCTCTAGCACCTAAATATGATCCACCAATTCCTATAACTATAAGAGCATCAGAATCCTTTCTAATTTTTTCAGCTGCTTTTTTTATTCTTGCAAATTCTTCTTTATCATAATTTATAGGAAGATCTACCCATCCTAAAAAATCACTACCAGCACCAGTTCCTTCATGAAGCATTTTATGTGCTGAGTTTACAAAAGGTTGTAAACTTTGTATTTCATGTTCTTGTAAATAAGGCATAGTTTTACTTAAATCTAATGTTAAATTTTTTGACATTTTCTTTCCTCCAAATCCTTATTAATTAGTTCTATTGAAATTCTATTCTATTTATTTATATAAATCAAGATAATAAATACATATTTTTCATAAAAATGAAAATGTAAACATTTACTTATAATTTTTATTTTCATTTATATTATTTGTTATAAAAAAGGTTTCTAAACAAAATAAAATGATTGGTATGATCATTTCTTACATACCAATCATTTGATTTTATTTATGAGAATTTGCTAATCTATTTAATTTATCTATAAGCTCTGTAACCTGCTGTAAATTTGCAGTAACTTCTTGAATTGCAGCAGATTGTTGTTCTGTAGTTTCTAATGTAGCACCAGATGATTCTATAGTTTTATCTACAGAATTCTCTATCTTGTTTGTAAGCTCTGATATTTTTAAAGCTGTTTCTTTAGAATTTTGAGATAAGCTTCTTATTTCTGTTGCAACAACACCAAAACCTCTTCCAACTTCACCAGCTCTAGCTGCTTCTATAGCGGCATTTAGGCCAAGCATTTTTGTTTGGTCTGCAATACTTTTTATTGAATCAAGTATTGTATTAATTTCCATAGATATATTTTTTACATTAACTATTTCTTCACTTAAGGTATGCTGATTATTAGTAACATTAACTGAGGATGCTGATAACTCTTCCATGGTTGCTGAAATTTGATTAAAATTATCTGAAAGCACTTGAGACATGTCTTTAATTTTTAATTCTTCATAGCCTATTTTAGAAAGTGCATTAGCAATTATGTATAATACTTCTGCAGCTGCTCTTACACTTTTTTCAGTAGTAATCTTTACTTTATTTACTGCTTCAACATATCCATTTTCGCTAACTCCTATTTCATTTGCAGTCTTTCTAAACTTAGATTCATCTGGAGAAGAATTTAATATTTGTCCACCTAAAATTGTTCCTATTTGCCTACCATCTATTAATATAGGTGCAGCAAAATCAATTAATCCTGCATGACAAGTATAAATATATGGTCTTCCTGTCCTTGCAGCTTCTTCTCCACCTCTCCTATGAGATTCAGCACACCTATCATCGCCTACTTTAGTAGAATGTGTAAATTTCATACAAAAATCTGTATAGGAGCTTGGCCTAGTTACTGGTTTTCCATTCATATCTACAGTTACACTGGCAATATCCATGCTTTCTGCAAAATTATCTTGAAATTTTTGAAGTAAATCAATATCAATAACATCTTTTATCTCTAGAGCATCAAAATCTACATCTGTACCATTAGTAATTTTTATCATAATAACTCCCCCAATTTAATATTTTTTGCTTTGAATATAATATTAACTTAATTTACATTTTTTTATTATTATATCATATAAATGGCCTAAATCAATGCAGTTTTAGTGCTTAAAAATTCAACTATTTTAATAATTTTTTTAAATGGAATTAGGCATTAGTATATAACTAATGCCTATTAAAAAAGCTAGCTTTTATTTCTCTAAGTTATTTAACTTAGGACATTAATTATTTTATAACTCAATTGTGTACTAAATGTTTATTTTTTAAAAACTATTTGTAAATATTTTCCTGTAACATGTTTTTTAATATAGCACATTTTGAAAATACCACATTAGTATTTTGTTTCCCATAAACATAGTAAAAATTGTACCTAATGCAATAAACGGACCAAATGCAATGTAATCCTTCCTTTCCTTTTTCTTTAAGATAATTAATAGTAAACTTATAATCGAACCAAATATGAACGAAAAATAAATGCTTATAACTGTTAGCTTAATCCCAAGAAATAGTCCTGAATAAAAACATATTTCAGCATCACCTAATCCCATGCCTTTAGTAAAAAGTGCTATAGCAGCTAATAATCCTCCACCAAATAATGCACCAAAAATATATTGTTTAAAATCATCATGACAGTAAGCACCCACCAATATAAATATAATTCCAAGTACTATTCCTATAACACTAGTGCTGAAATACACATCTGTAGTATTTAGATCAATCATTCCAACCACAATTAAAATGGCTATAAGAACTACATACTTTACAAATTGAATACTAGGACCATATTCCAAGTAAGTTAACAAAAATAAAATTCCTGTTACAAATTCTATAATAGGGTATCTAATGTATATCCTTTCATCACAATATCTGCACCGCCCCTTTAATAATATATAGCTGAAAATAGGAATTAAATCATACCACTTTATTTTACTTCCGCAGTCAGTACAATGAGATGGAGGATATGCTATTGATTCTCCTCTAGGTATTCTATCTATACATACATTAAGAAAACTTCCTATTATAAGACCAATAATCATTACAAAAATCCAATCTAATGTAACCATATTTTCTCCTTTTCTATGGAATAAATTAAAAGTTTCCTTATAATTCTGGTCTATATAATCAGTTTGTAATCATTATTTTATAAAATCATTTAATTACATTTTTTCTTTTGAAATTGTGTAATTAAGCAGCATACCAAATACAATAAACACTACAAACATACTCATCATAACTGCATATGGTCTCCAAATCCACATATCAAAACGAAATCCAGAAACCTCTCGTATCACCTGTGAGGATGCCATTGGAAGTGCATTTAAGATAAATTGCGAAAATCTCCATGGTACATTAATAAATAAAGCCATAATTATGTAGAAAATATTTATTGCAGTTCCTACTGCTATAGCCAAATTTGTATTTGCTGTTTTGTAGGATATCCATCCCATAATAGTTGTTAAAGCCATTACTCCTAAAAATTCGCTTATAAACATCAAAATTACTGCATCTCCTAATGTAAAATTTCCTATAGAAAATAGTGCTATTACTTTCAAACTACTCTTCAAAGTCTGAAATCCTGTAACCGAACCTAGAATTAGCACTGTACTAAGTGTTGCTATTAATGTTAACAATAGACCATATATCATAATTGGCAAAAGACGAAGAGCCATCATTTTTTTCCCTAGTTTTGTTGCATAAATAATTTCCATACTACCATCTTCCATACTTTCAGAATAAGTGTATGCTGCAAAAAATGTGACCATAAAGATAATTATTAGATAAGGAAACTTAAGATTATCAATTCCTAAATTCCAAAAATAACATCCAGGATACTTAACAAATGGTGTTTTTACCTTGTTCAATTCTTTAAGTGCCTTTTCCTGATCCTTTTGAGGGATTTTTTCTATAAGTGCAATTGATTTTTTTCTCCAGTATCCATAAAAATTCTTGGCATAAGCATCAGGGTAATCTTGAATTCTTTTTTCACAGTACAGCATTCCAGGATAAACCTCCACTAAACCCTGTATAAAAGTTACAAGTGGTTGATATTTTATTTCCTCTGATTTTTGATCTCTCACATTTTTTAGTCCCAGCCATAATTTATCTTCAGTCATTTCACCGGAATATATAGCCTCCTCTTTCATCACTTCATGTAGATTTTTTTCTCCTCCTATCAGTGCTGCACTTAATCCAGCGGTCAAAAGAAACATTCCTATTATTGAGAAAAGTACATACCTTGTAAAAAGTCGGCGCTTTAATTCTTGATATATCACCTCTTTACCTCCTTCTATAGTTTAATGCTGTGAATACTGTACTAAGTAAGAATGTAATTCCGCTCACCATAAGTAAAATTGACGGCATCCAAAAAACTTTTCCCAAAATTGTTGTCATGGGAAACTTTGATAATTCTACAAATTCTAGATATGAAAATACTACTCCTCCTGGTAACAATATCTTAATTGCATCAATAACAGGAGCGTTCATATTGATAAATATGCCGAAAAGAAAAGCCCCTAATATTGTCAATACACAAAGCTCAATGGCTCTTGATGATTTTTTAACTATAGACGAAATCCATGTAGCAAAACTTGCTATAGTTAAAATTCCTACTGCTCCAAAACCAAATAATTTTTTTATTAATTCCCCTTCATTGTAGTGAAAAAAACTTTTGCCCGAAACCTGTATTGATGTATTTAAAGCATTGTGAGGTAACGACTGACTAAGAAGTATAACATAAACACCCACTCCACAAAGATAGACAATAGATGCCATAATCAAAGGTATAACAATCTTTGCTGCAATAAGACTTTTTCTACCTTTCATTGTAGCTTTTATAATTTCATCCATTCCATTTTCTTTATCCCTTGCTATAATAGAACCTGCAAAAATTCCCACCATAACCATAAGCACAAATGAAAAAATCATCATGTGTCCAATTCCTTCATCCCATTGTTTAAATCCACTGTAATAAATATAAGGTTTTTTCACCTTATGCCAAGTTGAAAGAGCTAATGTCTTTTCACTTTGGTTATGTGCATTTTTATCAATATAATTACGATAATATAAGTCTTCATTTTTATAAAAATGCTTTCCCGCATCCTTAGGAATATGCAAAAGATCCTTTGTAGATTCTCCTCTCATATTTCTAAGTCTTAACTCCTGCACAACTAAGACATCAGCATAAACAGCATGTTTCAATAAATCTTTACTCATCACAATGTCACTATCTTTCTCGCCCTTTAATGAGTGAAGTAATGCATCACATCCCCTTTGAAATTTATCTTCAGTCATTTCTCCTGCAGTAACATTTCTATCGTTAGCTGCTGCTTCTATTGCCGATTTGCCTTTATAGCCTTTGTAACATCCTGTCTGCATAAAATCTTCAGTGGCTCCCCCTACAATAAACCAAGCCCATAATCCTGCCAGCATAATTGAAATTAAAATATATGTCAGCAGTCTTTTAAAGCTAAGCTGTCTTTTTAACTCTTGAAAAAATACATCCATTTTTATACCTCCTTCACTTTTGAAAGATAAAAATCATTAAGAGAAGGTGAAACTAATTTACTATTTGGCAAAGGAACATCTGCAATATAACGAATTGCAACCTGTCCCTTATCTTCATTTCGGAAATTCATAATCCTATATTCTTTTTCTACCTCTGCCATATCTCTTTCTGGAACAACTGTTTCAAATACGTTACCATCAAGTGTTTCAATTAGAGAACGACTTTCTCCCTCTGCGATTACTTTACCTTTTTCCATGAGTACAAGATAATTAGCAATAAATTCAATGTCTGAAACAATATGTGTAGACAAAATAACAATTTTTTCTTTACTTATTGTGGTTAAGTATTGACGGAATCTTCTTCTCTCTTCAATATCTAAACCAGCAGTAGGCTCATCTACTATTAAAATATCAGGATTATTTAACATAGCTTGACATATTCCAACTCTACGCTTCATACCTCCTGAGAGCTTATCCACCTTTTTCTTTCTAACTTCCAATAAATTAAATTGACTCAATAATTCACTTATTCTTTCATTTCTTAACTCTTTATTAATACCTTTTAAAACTCCAATGTAATGAAGAAAATCTTCCACTGACTGATTTTTATCATATCCAAATTGCTGAGGCAAATATCCTATTTTATCTAAATATTTACCATTAAGTTCACCAATATTTACATCATTAAGCATTATTTTTCCACTACTTGGCTTTATATTACCAACCAACATTCTCATTAATGTAGTTTTCCCTGCACCATTTGGTCCTAAAAGTCCCCAAATCCCTGGAGTAAATTCAAGATTTATATTACTGGCAGCCTTTAAATCTTTAAACTCCTTAGAAAGATCGTAAATTGTTAACTTCATGTTTCTTCCTCCTCAAAATTTATAAATACGCATTATGAAATAACCTCTTAGTCCATCTCTAAGAAGGTTATATAATAAAAAACCTTTCTTTTATCCTAAGTATAACTAAGATAAAAGAAAGGTTTATTCATAAATTATTTAGCAATTATAAAGATTTTATTAAGGAAAATATATATAAATTCACCATATTTATTATGCATTAAGTAAAGTGATAGTAAATGTAGTATGTCCACTCTTACTTTCTGCCTCTATTGATCCCTGATGTCTTTCTATAATTTCTCTTGCAATAGCAAGCCCTAGTCCTGCTCCAGCTGATTGACTTCTTGACTGATCTCTTCTATAAAACTTTTCAAATATAAGTTTTAATTCCTGCTCACTTATTACATCACCATCATTTTCTAGAAATAACTGTGTACTGTATTTCCCAACTTTGACCTTTATTTTTATGATAGAATCCTTATGACTATATGCTATAGCATTCTTTAATAAGTTGTTAAGTACCCTGGCAAATAGTGATCCATCAACGTAAAGTTTCGTATTAGGAGGCAGATTTATATCAAATTTTAAGTTTTTATCACGAAGCATAGGATATAGTTCTTCTGTCAACTGCTCTAAGAAAAAATCTGCATCTAATAAACTTTTATTCAAAGGAATTTGCTGAAGATTAAAGCGAGTAATATCAAAAAACTGATTCGTTAAATCTTCCAATCTATAGGCTTTTTTCAAAAGTTTTTTAATATAATCTCTACGCACATCTTCCGGTATTTCAGATTCATCTAAAATTGTGAGATAGCCAATAATGCTTGTAAGGGGAGTCTTTAAGTCATGTGCTAAATAAGTTACAAGGTCATTTTTTTTGCTCATCTCTAGTGAGATTTCCTGCTTTACAAGGTCATTCTCATGCATAAGATTACTTATTTCTGAATCAATGATTTTTAACTCCTGAACTTTTTGTGGAACTTCTCCTTTTATTAATAAAGATATACGTTGTTCTAACTCATCTATTGTCATTTTCCGTTCTTTATTTTGTGAGTATTTTGTTGTAACGTAAACAACTATTTCTAAAAGAATAAAACCCAAAACAGCTATGAATGTTAATATATCTTTAAGCCGCGGCCAGTAGAAAATACCTTTAGAACGCTCCACTCCTAAAAACAATACTTTTTCGCTGTCAAATAATATTTGATTTTGGAAATATTCTGCTACTAATCCTTCAAATTTTAAATCAATGAGGAACATTAAAATTATAAATATGAGAAAAGCTAAAATATAATAATTCCATTTCCATTTTTTACGCTTCAATGATATAACCTACCCCCCATACAGTTTTTATATATTCAGGATGTTCAAAAGATTCTTCCATTTTTTCTCTTAAATTTCTAATATGAACTGTTACTGTATTTGTAGATTTCGAATAGTATTCATCCTCTCTAAGCAAATGAAACAACTTTTCCCCACTTAGAACTTGTCCTCTATTTAATAGCAATATTTCAAGAAGATTAAATTCTGTAGGTGTCAACTTTAGCTCCTTTCCATTTAAATTAGCCTGTCTACTTTTTCTGTCTAAAATTAAACCTTTATAATATATGGTGCTATCTTCTTTGGTGTTTTCTCCATACTCCTTGTATCGTCTAAGCTGAGCTTTAACTCTTGCCATAACTTCCAGTGGATTAAAAGGTTTAGTAATATAATCATCTGCACCATAAGTAAGACCTATTATTTTATCTTGATCTGCTGTTTTGGCAGTGAGCATTATTATAGGGTACTTATATTTGGTTCGTATATTTTTACAAATATTAAGCCCACTTGTATCTGGCAGCATTAAATCCAAAATAACTAAGTCTGGCTCTCTATTTTCAAGAATTTCAAAAGCCTCTTTACCATTTTCTGCTTCCCATGCTTCAAAGGATTCAGCTTTTAAATAGATTTTTAATATATCTCTGATATCTTTATCATCTTCTACAATCAATATTTTTTCCATTTGATTCCTCCACGTGTTTGTCCCCAAAAACTTATAATTTATTGGTTACATGCGAGTACAATTATACCAAATAAAATTAGTATACTCATAATCATTTATGTCTTTTTTAAATCCAACATGGATTCATTACAATATTACATCATTTCACCTTTACTGATTCAATCAAAATTGGTTGTGAAAAACTTTCTAAGTTTAACTTATCATGAGAAATATAATAATAATTATTGCGAATGGCATAAAATCGTATAGTTGCAGATGGTAAGACCTCAAACTCCTTTCCATCATCAAGACTCATAACAATATCAAATGATTGAGAAGAATACTGAGTCTTTAAAATAGTTTTTATTAACTTTACTGTAAATAATGCAGTTTGTAACAAACATATAATATCTTCTGAATCGTTTATATATATTTCATTACAATCCCATTCTAATTTAGTAAGCATTTCTTCAGTGAATTTTACATTATCGTTATCAATTAAATTACAGCAGTTATTTTTTAAATAAAAGTAAGGTTCACCATCACAATTTACTCCTCGCAATATGTATAAATTTATGCTACTACTAGATTCATTTAATTTAGAACTTATATTTAAATAACTTTCCATTTCCTTGTTATATATCATTCAAAATCCTCCAAGCAGAATTTAAATATTCTTTAACTCACAATAATTACTACATCATTAATCCAATTATATAGCAAATAAAGGAATTACTCTAGAAGTTACTATTAATCATACTAAAATTGAACTAATTGTTTTTTTGTGCTTTGCCTTTAATTTTTAGTTGTTGTATAAATTGTTCATAAATTTCATTATACTACTTCTTCTCCTTATTAAGTTTTTTCCAATTATGAACACCCCACGATTTCTCCACGCTTTACTTCTAAAACACCCTCTTTTTAAGCACAAAAAACATAAAAAAGTGCTTATGATATTCTGTTAATTTAAGAAATATCATAAACACTTTTTTCATATATATTTTTATCTCTATTTTGTTAAGCCATTGACATACCTATCTGTAACTGCTATTCCCACTCAATAGTAGCAGGTGGTTTTGAAGTTACGTCGTAAACAATTCTGTTTACTCCTTTAACTTCGTTAACAATTCTTCTGCTTACTTTGTCTAAAACTTCGTAAGGTATTCTTGCCCAGTCAGAAGTCATTGCATCAGAAGATGTTACTGCTCTTAAAGCTACTGTATGGCAATAAGTTCTTTCATCTCCCATAACTCCTACAGATTGAATATTTGGTAGGCATGCAAAGTACTGCCATATCTTTTCATCCAATCCTGCATTAGCTATTTCTTCTCTGAAGATAGCATCTGCTTCTCTTGTTATTTCCAACTTTTCTTCTGTTATTTCTCCAAGAACTCTTATTGCAAGCCCAGGTCCTGGGAAAGGCTGTCTCCAAACTAATTTATGAGGAATTCCAAGTTCTTCTCCAACAGCTCTTACTTCATCCTTAAATAGTTCTCTTAAAGGCTCTATTAGTTTAAATTGCATGTCTTCTGGAAGTCCACCAACATTGTGATGGCTTTTTATTGTAGCAGAAGTATTAGTCCCACTTTCAACTACATCTGGATATATAGTTCCTTGAACAAGGAAACTTATCTCTCCAAGCTTATTTGCTTCTTCTTCAAACACTCTTATAAACTCTTCGCCTATGATCTTTCTCTTTCTTTCAGGATCACTTACACCTGCAAGCCTTCCTAAAAATCTATCTTTAGCATTTACCCTTATTAAATTCATATCAAATTGTTTCTTAAATATTGATTCAACTTGATCTCCTTCATCTTTTCTAAGAAGACCATGATCTACAAATATACATGTAAGTTGTTTTCCAATAGCTTTATGAACAAGTACAGCGGCAACAGATGAATCAACTCCACCAGATAAAGCACATATAACTTTCTTGTCGCCAACCTTTTCTTTTATACCTTTAATCTGCTCTTCTGCAAAAGAAGTCATTGACCAATCTCCCTTTAAATTACAAACTTTAAATAGGAAATTTGAAAACATCTTTTTACCAAAAGGAGTATGCTCTACTTCTGGATGGAACTGAACTCCGTATATTTTCTTATCAGGATTCTCCATAGCAGCTACAGGACATTGGCTTGTAGTAGCTATTACATTAAATCCTTCTGGAGCATGAGATACATAATCCGTATGACTCATCCAGCAGCTTTGCTCTTCATCCATTCCATCAAATAATGCAGATTTATTATTTAATTTTACATTTGCTTTTCCATATTCTCTTACATCTGGACTTTCAACTTTTCCACCTAAAGTATATGCTATAAGCTGTTCTCCATAACATATTCCAAGTACAGGAACCCCTAAGTTAAATATTTCTTTATCTATTCTTGGAGCACCTTCGCCATAAACACTGTTAGGTCCACCTGTAAAAATTATGCCCTTAGGATTTTTTTCTTTTATTTTATCTATTGTATATGTATAAGGTATTATCTCACAATAAACATTATTTTCTCTTACTCTTCTAGCTATTGTTTGATTGTATTGACCACCAAAGTCAACTACAAGAACTAATTCTCTTTGCATAATTACCTCCAAATATTTTAATTAAAATTAAGAATTGTAAGCTACAATTCTTAACTTTAACTGTAAACTATTAAATTTTATTGATTAACACTATAGTTTGGTGCTTCTTTAGTTATTGATATATCATGTGGATGACTTTCTCTAAGTCCTGCTGATGTCTGTACTACAAATGTAGCATTTTCATCTAACTCAGTTAAAGTTCTAGCTCCTAAATATCCCATACCTGAACGTATTCCACCTAAAAGTTGGAATATAGTGTCTGCTACATATCCCTTATAAGGAACTCTTCCTTCAACACCTTCTGGAACTAATTTCTTATTTCCTTCTTGGAAATATCTATCTTTACTTCCACAAGCCATGGCAGCTAATGATCCCATTCCTCTGTATACTTTATAGCTTCTTCCTTGATATATTTCAGTTTCTCCTGGTGCTTCGTCACATCCAGCAAGCATTGATCCCATCATGGCAACTTTTGCTCCAGCTGATAATGCTTTTACTACATCTCCTGAATATTTTATACCACCATCTGCAATAATTGGAACTCCATATTTCTTTGCTTCCTCTGCACAATCCATTACTGCAGTAAGCTGAGGTACTCCAACACCAGATACAACTCTTGTAGTACATATAGAACCAGGTCCTATACCAACCTTAACACAATCTGCTCCTGCAAGAATAAGATCTCTTGTTGCTTCAGCTGTTGCAACATTTCCTGCAATAACTTGAAGATCAGGATAGTTTTCCTTTATTAATTTAACAGAATCCATAACTCCCTTAGAATGTCCATGAGCTGTATCTAAATTTACAACATCTACTCCAACCTTAACTAAAGCTGCAACACGTTCTAACATATCAGCAGTAACCCCTACTGATGCTCCACATAAAAGTCTTCCTCTTGCATCCTTTGCACTATTAGGAAATTTTTTAACTTTCTCAATGTCTTTTATAGTTATAAGTCCTATTAGATTATTGTCCTTATCTACCAATGGAAGTTTTTCTATCCTATGATTTTTTAATAGTTCCTTTGCTTCTTCTATAGTAGTATCTTCTGGGGCAGTTATTAAATTTTCTTTAGTCATTACTTCACTTATTTTTCTAGAATACTCTGTTTCAAACACAATATCTCTATTTGTTATTATTCCAACGAGTTTTCCAGCTACAGTAATTGGAACACCTGATATTCTATACTTACTCATAAGTGATAATGCATCCTCTATGCTGTTATCTGGTGAAAGAGAAAATGGATCTGTTATTACTCCGTTTTCCTGTCTTTTTACTCTATCTACTTCCATAGCCTGCTCTTCTATACTCATATTCTTATGTATAATACCTATTCCGCCTTCTCTTGCCATAGCTATAGCCATTTTAGAGTTAGTAACAGTATCCATACCAGCACTCATAAGTGGTATATTTAATTTTATCTTCTTAGTCAAATTAGTAGTCAAAGAAACCTCTCTTGGCAACACCTCTGATTTATTTGGAACTAATAGTACATCATCAAAAGTATATGCTTGTTTTAAAATTTTTCCCATTCTAAATCAACTCCCTCTTATATTATAAACAATAATTAATAAACAAATCATTAAATATTTTTAGATTTTTTGTAAAAAAAAACACATTAAATCACCAAAGAGTGAAATTAATATGTTTATACACAATAACCTCACCCATAGTCGGAAATTTACGGCTTCCGGTAGATACTCCCTGCCATATCCAGGGGATATATGAGTCGAATGAAACTTTTGTTTCATATATTAATAAAATTGCAACTTATTAATCTATATTATTTGAACTATTTACATTATTTTATTCAATTTTTATACCTTTGTCAATTATTTTATTTTAAAATCGGGATGTTTTAACACATATATATACGTTTTCATAATAAAATTCTACAAAATTCATAAAATAAAGTAAAAAAATAATATTTCGTTTTCAAAGAAAACTGTAAAAATTGCTTCACTGAAAATAAATGATAAAAAAAGAATTCAATCTTTTTTTATTTTTCCTTTAATCCTATCATTATCAAACTTCCAATACTTACAAAACTATTAGTTATTCATTATTAACTCTTAACTAAAAAAGCTTCCTATTATAATTAGTATTATGTATAATATAACTGCATTTCAATAATAACAATATGCTTGATAAAATGAATTAGTATGAAAAGGAGCTTTACTTACATATGATAAATTTTGAAAGAAAATACAATAGAATGTTTTTAAAAAAAATTATACAGTCTATATCTAAATTCAATATGATTGAAAGCGGTGACAGAGTAGCTGTAGGCCTCTCTGGAGGTAAAGACAGTGTATTTCTACTTTTCTGTCTTAAACTAATTCAGCAGACCCATATAAAAGACTTTAGCCTTATGGGAGTTAATATAGATATGGGGCTTGGAATGGACATATCTCCTTTAATAAACTTTTGTAATGAAAATGAAATACCTATAATTATAGAAAAGACTAATATAGCTGAAGTAATTTTTGAAGAAAGGAAGGAAAAAAGTCCTTGTTCTCTATGTTCTAAATTAAGGAAAGGCGCTTTAGTAAGAGTTGCAAAAGCTAATAATATTAATAAAATAGCTTTAGGCCACAACACAGATGATGTAATAGAAACTCTCTTTATGAATGTACTAAAAGTTGGCAAGTTAGGTGTCTTTCATCCTAACATATATCATGAAGACAACAAGATGAATATAATAAGACCTATGATATATTTAAGAGAACCTTTAATAGAAAAGCTTGTTAAAGATTTAAATTTGCCTGTAATAAAAAGTCTTTGCCCTGAAGATAAAAAAACTACAAGGGAAGAAATGAAAAATTTATTATTTTCTCTTGAAAACATTTATGAGGATGCTGCTGATAAAATTATAAAATCTTTAGATAACGTTGATTATGAAAGCTTATGGAATAAAAAGTAAAAGTTAAACCCATCACTTTAAAAGTGCTGGGTTTATGAACAATCTGATTATTATTTTTGACTTAATTTTAGTACATTCCGTCCATTCCCATTCCTGGTGCTCCACCTGGCATTGGTGCATTGTTCTTTTCTGGAATATCAGCTACTGCAGCTTCTGTAGTTAAGAATGTAGAAGCTACTGATGCAGCATTTTGAAGTGCTGATCTTGTAACCTTAGTTGGGTCAACTATACCTACTTTTAACATGTTTACATAAGTATCATGTAAAGCATCATATCCTACTCCAGCTTCATTAGCTTTAACTTTTTCAATTATAACTGAACCTTCAACTCCCGCATTTGTAGCTATTTGTCTTACTGGTTCTTCAAGAGCTTTTGTTATTATATCAATACCTACTTTTATATCATAAACATCTGAAGTAAGTTTTGCTACTTCTGGAATTGCATTAATATATGCTGTTCCACCACCAGCAACGATTCCTTCTTCAACAGCAGCTTTTGTTGCAGCTAGTGCATCTTCTATTCTTAATTTTCTTTCCTTTAATTCTGTTTCAGTTGCAGCACCAACTTTGATTACAGCTACTCCACCAGCAAGTTTTGCAAGTCTTTCCTGTAATTTTTCTCTATCAAAATCTGATGTAGTTTCTTCTATTTGTTTCTTTATTTGAGATACTCTATCATGAATAGCAGTCTTATCACCTTTTCCATTTACTATTGTAGTATTTTCTTTAGTGATTTTAACTGATTCAGCTCTTCCAAGCATTTCTATTGTAGTATCTTTTAATTCTCTTCCTAATTCTTCAGATATTACTTCTCCACCAGTAAGTATAGCTATATCTTGAAGCATTTCTTTTCTTCTGTCACCAAAACCTGGAGCTTTAACAGCTACACAAGTAAAAGTTCCTCTTAGCTTATTAACAACTAAAGTTGCTAATGCTTCTCCTTCTACATCTTCACCTAAGATTAATAATTTTTTACCCTGTTGAACTATTTGTTCAAGTACTGGTAATATATCCTGAATATTTGATATTTTCTTATCAGTAATTAATATATATGCATCTTCTATGTTAGCTTCCATCTTTTCTGTATCTGTAACCATATATGGGCTTACATATCCTCTGTCAAACTGCATACCTTCAACAACGTCTAATTCAGTTCCCATAGTTTTTGATTCTTCAACAGTTATAACACCTTCGTTGCCTACTTTTTCCATAGCGTCAGCTATAAGCTTACCTATTTCTTCATCAGCAGCTGATATTGCAGCAACTCTTGCTATATCTTCTTTTCCGTTAACTGTTTTTGAACTTTTCTTTATTTCTTCAACAGCTTTATTAACAGCCATTCTTATACCTTGTCTTATAAGTATTGGATTAGTACCAGCTGTAACATTTTTTAATCCTTCTCTTATAATTGCTTGTGCAAGTAATGTTGCTGTAGTAGTTCCATCTCCTGCTACATCATTTGTCTTTGTAGCAACTTCTTTAACTAATTGTGCTCCCATATTTTCATATGCATCTTCTAATTCTATTTCTTTAGCTATAGTAACACCATCATTAGTTATAAGTGGTGAGCCAAATTTTTTATCTAATATAACGTTTCTTCCTTTTGGTCCAAGTGTAACTTTTACAGTATTAGCAAGCTTATCTACCCCTGCCTGCATTGCTCTTCTTGCTTCTTCACTAAATAAAATACTTTTTGCCATATTAAAACCTCCTATACAATTATTCTATTACTGCTAATATGTCATCTTGTTTTAAAATAGTGTATTCAACACCATCCATTTTAATTTCGTTTCCTGCATATTTGGAGAATAAAACTTTCTCTCCAACTTTAACTTCCATTTTAACTTCTTTTCCATTAACTACTCCGCCAGGTCCTACAGCCACAATTTCAGCTTCTTGTGGTTTTTCCTTTGCTGCTCCTGGTAAAACTATTCCGCTTTTTGTAGTTTCTTCTGCCTCTAATCTTTTAATAACGACTCTGTCTCCAAGTGGTCTAATGTTCATTTAAACCCCTCCTTAAATTACTTTTAATTTATTTTATATAATTAATTAGCTTTTATTATTAGCACTCACTTCATTTGAGTGCTAACACAATTATTATAATAATGAATAATGTCTATATTTTCAAATTTCAATTTCATACTTATTAAATTATTTACTGTAAAATAATCAAATAATCACGCTATAGATAAGTATTTCGCCTTTTTTCTAAACATTTCATCAATATACTAATTATTCAAAATAATTTCTAAATTATACCCCTGCTTATTATTGTTATTTTTTACTTATCAGGTTATAATACACAATATAAATCAATAATTTTAGTTATACTTGAAAACTAAATAAAAACCCCCAGGAGGATTTTTATTATGAAGCTAAGCACATACTTTAAAATTATATTTTCTATTTCCATATCCATATTCATATTATTGTTTTCTATAAAGACTACTTTAAACTTTAAATATCTTTATTATTTCGATATAAATCATTTAAATATAGAAAATAGTACCTCGTTATCAAAAAAGGAAATACAAATTACTTATGATTATTTAATAGATTATATAAATGGTCCAAAAAACGAAACATTTAATATACCAACCCTTACATCTTCTAATGAAGGTAAAATTCATTTTTTAGAAGTTAAAAATCTATTTAGCAAATTAAACTCTATGTTCTTTATTTTTACTACAATAAGTATTTTAGGTATTTTATATGCTTATAAATATAAACTTTTTTCTATTTTCAACTGGGCATTCAACTTACTTTTATTTATATGCTTATTTACCTGGATACCGTTTTATGTAAATTTCAACAAAAGCTTTAACTTTTTTCATGAAACAGTCTTTAAAAATAACTATTGGTTATTTGATCCTAATAAAGACCCGGTAATTAACATTTTGCCTGAAAAATATTTTTTTCATTGTGCTATTTTAATAATTTTAATTACACTTATAGGAAGCTTGCTTTTAAAAATAATATATATTAAAAATAAAAATGGGAAATAGATAAATATAATCTATTTCCCATTTCTAAAGGAACTACGTTTAATAATTTTCTTTACTAATATCTCACCTTTAAATACTCCTATAGCAAATAATAAAGTCATAACAACAGCTATAAGTATCAATATGGTTTTATTACCAGAACCAATTTTAGCACCAAAATATGCAGATATAAATATTCCTGGAATCCTTCCTAATGTAGAATATATCATAAAATCTTTAAAAGTCACATTTGAAACGCCGCATATATACGCTAATACATCTTTAGGTATGCCTGGTATCAAATACAACAAAAAAACCACAAAATTCATATGACCCAAATTTAAAATTCTTTTAAAAAAATTTGTATCCTTATTAGATATTATTTTATCTATTAGAGGCTTACCACAAAAATGAGAAATCCAAAACACAATCATACTTCCAGCAGTTATTCCTAATAAAGATATAATACTTCCACCTATTGTTCCATATATATATCCTCCTGCAATTTGCACAATTTCTCCCGGAATAAAAAATGCTACAACCTGTATAACCTGAAGCATAAAAAATACCATAATACTGTACTTTCCATAAGACATTATTATGTGTTTTATTTTATTAGGGTCCTTAAACAAGAAAAAATACTTACTATAATATTCATATGCTGAATAAATTAGAAATATAAATATTATACTTAAAACAATATATGACTTATATTGTTTAATTTTATTTAAAATTTTCCTAGGGAAATCTTCAAACATACTTTCACCTTAATTCTATATATAATAAACATTTATTATATATTATCAATTAACTTGAAAAAAGTAAACGAAATAAGCAGCCCTAAATGCTATTTGCATTTAAAGCTGCTTTTAATACTAATTAGATTATCTTTCTAAATTTACATTTTCAAACTTATTTAATTCTTCATTTGAAAGTACTGACTTTTTAGAAGATTGTCCACTAAATTTTGAAAGTTGTGGTTTGGACCTCATAATTGAAACCATAGTAGCTGGTCCACCTATACATCCACCTTCACACATCATTCCTTCTATAAAGTTTCCTGGAAGCTTTCCAACCTTAGCCATAGTCATAGATCTCTTTATTTCATCCATACCACTAGCTTTTACTGGTTTAAATTCTTCCTTAATACCCTTATCCGCTACATAATTTTGTATTGCTGCTGTAAGGCCACCACCTTGAGCAAAACCTCTTCCAAAGCATGAAGCATCTTCTACTAAAGTATCTTCACAATTCTCAGGATCTATTTCAAAAGCTCCCATTAAAGCAGCTATTTCTTCAAAAGTCAAAACATAATCCACTGCATCTTTTATGCTTTCTCTTTGAATTTCTGTCTTTTTAGCTGTACATGGTCCTACAAATACTACTAACGCCTCTTTATCAATGCTTTTTAGCATTCTTGCTGCAGCAACCATAGGTGAAACTGTACCAGAAATTTTTTCAACCTGATCTGGGAATTTCTTTTCAATATAATTCATAAACCCTGGGCAACATGAATTTGTCATATATTTTTGTCCTTCTTCCATTCTTTCAACAAATTCATTAGCTTCATGTACAGTTACAGCATCTGCTCCGCATGCTGCTTCTATCATATCTTCAAATCCTATTTTCTTAAAGGCATTTTTAATCTGTCCCACTGTTACTTTTGGTCCAAATTGTCCACTTATAGCTGGAGCCACTACTGCATAAACCTTCTTGTTGTTAACTAATACATTAGTCACATCTTTAATGTAGCTTTTATCTGATATTGCTCCAAAAGGACATGCTGCCATACAAGCTCCACAATTTATACACTCTTCTTTTTCAATCATTGCCATTTTGTTATCTGAATTAATTTCCAATGCACCTGTAGGGCATACTCTTTTACATGGTCTCATAACCTCAGCTATAGCACCATATGGACATGATTTCCTACACATTCCGCATTCTTTACAAAGTTCTTGATTTATATATGCACTTCCTGCTACCCTAGTTATAGCATTTGCTGGACATACTTCCATACATTTATGTTGGATACATCCTCTACATGCATCTGTAACTGTATATTTATCTATAGGACATTTATCACAAGCTGCTGGTAACACGTACATTATCTGTTTATCATCTTCAGGTATAGATAAATTATTTATAGTATCACCATTAGGTAAAAAACCTGCAGCTAATTGAGCTCTTTCAAAAACTACTGCTCTTTCTTTATATACACAACATCTATATTGAGCTTTATCACCCTGTATTACTTTCATAGGAACTTTTTCTAATTCTCTTTTTGTAAGTCTGTTTTCTTTTGTCATAGCTGCTACTTCTTTTAATACTAAATACTTAAGTTTTTTTAATTGGGTTTCAAAAGTTATCATCTTATTCTTTATCCTCCTATATATACTAGTAAATTAAGATTTTTTTAATCTGTTCTGAACTATTTCATCGCTATTTAAACAATACGAAATACACTTGCTAATGTTTAAATAAAATGTGAAAGTTAAAAACTATATCATAATTTTTAACTTTGTAATTCTTAACCTGCTAGTTAAATTGTTAACTTTCATAAAATTACTTTAATTTTGAATTTAAATTGATTTTTAATAACACAGTAGATACTTTTTACTTATTATCACTCTTCAAACATTATAACAGATTTTTTAAATTAATGTAACAGATTTTAAAGCAAAATTTATTGGAATATTTCAATCCAAAATCAGGTTATTTTTAGTGTAAATGTTACCAATTTAACAATGTTAGGAGGAAAATTATTTAGTGCTTAATTAATCCTCTTCAAATTTAATTTCATTCTCTCTTGCATAATAAAACAAATATTGTTGTGCAAATCCAGCTAAATTTGCAAATTTATTTATACCAAACTCCCTTATTTTTTTAAGAGAAACATCTGGCGCTAAGTAAAAATGCTGCATAGCTCTTTTCACCCAAACATCTACAGGAAAAGCGGAATACTTTTCCATAGAAAAAAGCATTATACAATCCGCAACTTTAGGTCCTATTCCCATAAACTTTTGAAGTTCCTTGTGGCATTTTTCTGCCTCCTGACTCTTTATCCACTTGATGTCATACTGCTCATCATATTCTTTGTTTTCAGTATTTCCTTTAGTATATATATTACTAACTGTATCCTTAATATATTTTGCTCTGAATCCAACACCACAACTTTCCAATTCCTCTAATGAAACAGAACTTAGCTTATCAATAGTTGGAAATGTATAATATGTATTATTCTTATATTCTAATTTTTCTCCCCATTTAGAACTTATATTTTCAATCGCTCTTTTTATCATAGGTATCCTATTATTCGCAGATGTTATAAAGGATACTATTATTTCAAAAGGTTCTTGTTTCAATAATCTTATACCATAACCAAAATTCACCGAAGTGGTTAATATTGGATCTTCACTCAACAAATTTTTTATCTCAGAGTAATCCCTATCTAAATCAAAATAATTGATCCATATTTTATCAAAGTCTTCCTTACAAGTATTATGAATTATAACATCGTCTTCTTTCTTTTCTATTTCTATTACCTTTCCATAAGCTACCCCTATGTAATTACCATTCTTTTGTCTATGCCATCTAAAACACTGTCCACAATCAAATATATGAGTAAGTTCAAAATTTTTAACATCCTTTACTATTACCCCATTTTCAAATGATTCTACAGAACTAAAGTCCATTTTAACACCCCTATTCTTAATCTTTTATATTGTTACAAAATGAGCACATTGCGACACAAGTGAATGTAAGCGAGGTAACTTTTATAATACTTATTACCCAACTTATACATACTTTTCAACTACCTAAATAATCAATCTCTTTCGAGGTATTTCCATAAAATAAAAAAAGCTGTTCTTTAAACTAAATATATTAGTACAGCAGCAGGCTCCGCCTTAATTTTAAGCGTTATAAGTTATAACTAAATATAATTTTGAATTACCAAAATTACCTATAGCAATATAATTTTATGTGTATATTTGAAGTTATTAGTTTAGATTTTAACTTTTATGCAGTGATATATGGTAAGTGTGTCCTCACATTAGCTAAATTGTTTTAGTATTATTCTTAGCTTGAAATTTTTGAAAGCCTTAGAACTTTAGTCCTGTTTGAGGGAACCGAGTTTGACAAAGTTCTTAGGCTTTCCAAATCTTTGAGCTTTATTTTAAATTAGAAACTCCTCTTCGTTTCCTCAGAGGAGTAAGCGATTCGCACAAAATCATAGATTTTGGCTCTCTGCTTAAAATATTTAGCAGTGAGGACACACTTATCATATATCACGTAGTAAAAGTTAAAATCTAAACTTCTACTGCATCTTACATCGCATAATTTTTATTCTATACGGCTAAATATTTTTCTTTAACCTTCAGCCTTCATTTCTCTTTCCACAATTTCTTCTAATATCTCCGATGCTGTATCAACCATAATAATACATCTGATTTCATCATTTCTATACTTTTCTTTCAATGTCGCACATTCACTAGTACCTAGTTTTTCCTGAAATTTTTGAAAAAATTCTTGTGATAATTGTTTTATTTTTTCACTTTCGTGAGCTCTTACTTTGGTAAATAATATTCCAAGTACAGCTAAAGAACCAGTTATCACCCCACATGTACTTTCAATACCCATACCGCCTCCAAAAGCAGCCATAGTTTTTAATGTTTTTTTATCAAGCTGCATGTTGTATTCTTCATTTGCACCATATATCATAGTTTCTGCACAATTTAAATTATATTCTTCAGCATAATACTTTCTAACTGTATCCTTTAACATTTTTTAACACTCCTTTTAATCTTTTCTTAAATTATAACTTAATATTTAATTTTTTTAAATAACTATTATTATATATATTCTGAATTTATATATCACAAAACATTACTTAATATAATGATTTTTAAATATTGAGTTAATACCTTGTTTTTTCTTTCTGCGCACTATAGAAATTTTCTATACCAACATTTTTCATATCGTCATTATTTTTCTTCCATACTTTAGAAAGAGATTCACTGTACATTGTAGGATTACATGGATATTTAGAGCATTGAAAACAAAAATCTACTTTTTCTTTTTTGTGACATTTATTTATACTGCACTGACAGATAGGCTTATCACTAAAGCGGCATCCTGGACAACTTCCTTTTGAAAAGTGCTCTAAAATTGCTAAAAATTCTTCATAATGATTAAATATAGGCATACTATCTTTTATTTTTTTAGCCATATTTTCAAAGTTCACCAAATTCTCATTAAGTTCTTTACTTAATAGTACTACTTTACCATTTTCATAGCTTGCACACCTTGAGCAATCATTTCCGCAAGGAGCTAAATCTCTTATTGCTTGTTCATAATTATTCATTACAATTCCTCCTATTATTCCATCAAGTGATTCTTAGACTCAGGTGGAGTTTGCTTGTGAGGAATACCTCTTACCTGAGCAAAAGCTCGTAAAATGCCATTTAAGCATTTTGCCCATCTGAGTCTTAGAAGAACTTATCCAGACGCGTAACAGTGATTATCCCCAGCTTGAAGAAGATGTGGTATTAGCACTGGTAGCGATCGGATAAAAATATTTCTTTTCACTTATATAGATGCATGAAAAATGAGGAAGTCACGTTTTATGTAAAATTTTTATTTAATTTTTACTAATATACATTTTACTTATTATATTAATAACTTTTTCATACCATTCTTTTGAAGGTTTTTTATCTGGCATATTTTTATATAAGAAGTTTATCTTTCCACGTACTTCAGCATTAAAAACATAATTTGATTTAGTGTAATCTAATTTTGTTATTAGTTTATGAGAATTTTTTTGCAAATTATCCCGAGTCTTAGAAAATTCAATCCAAGCTTTGCAACTGCAAGGGTTGTTTACATCCAAAATATTACAATGGCTACTAAAAAATGAATCTAGGTTCATATGAGCACGGTAAAGAAGACCCTTTGTGGCACCTTTTGATATACCAATTATTTCTGAAACTTCTTCTAAAGATAACCCAAACATATCAATTAGCGAAAATGCTATTCGTTGATGCAATGTGAGACGTCTTACCATAGCAAGGAAGCAACCATTTTGTAGATCCCTAATAGCTTCTTCTACAACTAATTCATCTTCAGGTTTGGGAGTATTATTCACAAATAGGCGTTCTTCTTTTTCAAGAAGATTTATATCCTCATAAGGCAATTCACTATATCCATTGTTTTTTCTTTGTTTCATAAGAAAATTATTAAAACATATTTTTCTAAGCCAAGCTCTAATTGCATTTGAATTTTCTAAAGTCTCAATTTTTAGCCATGCATTAACAAATGTTTCTTGTACTAAATCTTCTGCAGCATGAGGATCACAAGATAATTTTAGTGCATAATTAAAAATATAAGTTCCATGTGTATTTATAAGTATCTCAATATTCATCAATTCACTTCATTTCTATACTTTTTATTAATTATAACATGCATAGTATACTTTTTTTCTACCATAAGAAACAAAAATAATTTTCTCATAAATTAAGGAATTCTAGTTTAACTCAATTAAAATTATTAATACTAATAGTATTATATTCATCAAAAATCTTATAATCTTGACTTCGTTAAAATTATCTAAAAAAGCCACATTAATTAAGATTAATGCAGCTATTTTTTATAAACAAATTATTTTATTAAATTTTTATCCTGTAACTATAATACTTTTTTAAATAATCATCAAATTTCATTTTAATAGAATCATAAACTTTTTTATTTGTAAACATTACATCACTTTCTGGTAAACTCAAAACAGCTTTTTTATCTTCCTTATTAAATCCATCTGTATAAAGGACTTGAATACCATAAGTATTTGATATTGTATTTAGTGTATAAACATCTTCCATTTCAACATTAACATCATTTAATCCACTATACTCTGGTATTTCCCAAGAAATCATTTCTACAGCTTGTTTTAAATTTTTAATATTTATATCCAAATACTGTGCTAATTTCGACATGTTATCAAATACAGTTTTTCTATAATCAACATGTACAGCTGGAACAATTTTTTGTATTTTTCTATCTGATCTAGTAAATGTACCTTCAGATTCAGCAAAGCTTGCTATTGGAACAACCACATTTGACATCAATGCTGTATCAGTCATAAACATATCAAAGGTTGCTATAAATTTTAGCTTTTTCAAAATCTGAGTAGTATTTTCATCAGCTCCCACTGGGTCTTCACCAATGATAACTGCAGCCTTTATTTTTCCTTCTTCTATTTGTTCAAGTATTGACTTTCCGCTAGCTTTTATACCCATATCTATAAACCCTTGATAATTACTGTTAGAACGTACAGTAATTATTCCACTATGTGCTTTTCCTATCTTACCTGTTATTACTGCAGCATCTGCTAATAATTTATAACCATCAGCAGTAACCATATCATCATCAGCAACTATTATTGCCTTTTTAGCTTCCCCATACATCTTAGCAAGTTTATTTGCTTCTTCATTATCAGCACAGTCTTTTACAAAATCCCATAATTTCTGAAGATTAACAGCTTTCTTTTCAACTTCAGCTTCTTTTACATATCCGCCTTTAAATAAAGCTTTAATAAAGGATTTTAAGAACTCTACACTATTATGAAGCTTTATTGAAACATCTGCATACTCTTCCATTCTAGTTTCAGCGCTACTTATAGATACAAGTTTAGCTTTTTTCTGTGCTGCATATTTCATTTTTACAGCCATTATAGGGTGATTTTCATCTACATTTCCTACAGAAACTATTAAATCAGTACTATATAATTCTCCATAACTATTTGATGACGCATTATAACCAAGTACACTTTCCATTCCTGAAGCTTCATCCATAGCCAATGAACCAACAAATTCAGTATCAAGCTTATCTGCAATTTTCTTAATCACAAAGGCTTCTTCATTGGTAAACCTAGGCGATGTAAGAATTGCTATACTATTACTTCCGTATTGTCCTCTAATTAATTGAAGATTTTTTGAAATAAGCGTTAATGCCTCTTTTAAAGTAACCTCAGTACTACTATTTTCTCTCCTTACAACAGGTGCTTTTATACCATTTCCATCATTAATGAAGTTTATTCCAAACCTACCATTAACGCATAATAGTCCTTCTTCCTTACTTCTATCAGGTAAAGATTTAAACACAAGATTTCCCTTAGTTTGAAGTACTAGATTGCATCCCACTCCACAGTAATTACATACAGATTTTACATTGTCCAAATTTACTGGAACTTGTTTTTTTACAGCTTGTTTTTCCATACATGCTCCTGTTGGGCATACATCTACACACTGACCACAAGATATGCATGAACTTTCTTCAAGAGGTAAATTAAATTCTGGAATTACCTTAGAATCAAATCCTCTTTTCTCTAGTCCTATAGCTGTTATTCCTATAAACTCTTCACAAGCTCTTACGCATTGGCCACATAATATACACTTATCAGGATTCCTTTCTATAAATGGGTGATTTTGTTCTTCTTTCCTCTTATGTTTTTCTCCAGATATTTTTTTAGTATCTACATTATAATCTTCTATATAATTTACAAGCTTACATTCAAAGTAATCATGACATCCACATTCAAGACATCTTGAAGCTTCTCTTAGTGCAGCTTCTTCTGTAAATGTTTCAGATATTGGAGCAAAACTAAGTTTTCTCTTATCTGCCTTCACCATTACCTGATGTTCCCTGCTTTGCTTTTCATGTCCCTCAAAATCTTTTTCGCACAGATCATCTTGAACTATATAATTTGGATAAACAACTGGTGTTATTTTTCCATTTAAATAACTATGGATTACTTTTGCTGCATTTTTTCCTTGAGCTATAGCTTCAATAGCTATCTTTGGACCAGTAGCTGCTTCTCCTCCAGCAAATACTCCTTCAATATTTGTTTCAAAGGTATTTTCATCAACTAAAATGTTTCCTTTTTTAGTGGTTGTTAATTCCTTTACGGATTCTGCATTTACCCTTTGTCCAATAGCTGATATAACAAGATCTGATTCAAAGGAAATCTCTTCTCCAAAAATAGGTTCTGGTTTTCTTCTTCCTGATGCATCTGGCTCTCCAAGTCTCATTCTCTGACACCTTACATTATTTGCTCTATTTCCGTCACCTGTAATTTCTATAGGTGCTACAAGATAATTAAACTTAACACCTTCTTCTTCTGCTTCAACAATTTCAACATCTTCCGCAGGCATTTCATTTCTTGTCCTTCTATATAAAACTTGTACATAATCTGCTCCAAGTCTCACTGCTGTTCTAGCTACGTCCATAGCGGTATTTCCTCCGCCTATAACTATAACTTTACTGCCCATATATATTTTTTCCGATTGTGTAGCCTTTCTCAGAAAATCTATACCACCAAGAACACCTTCCATATCCTGGCCTTTACATCCAATACTTGAGCTTGACCAAGCACCAATTGCTATAAACACAGCATTATATGACTTTTTAAGATATTTTATACTTATATCTTCTCCAAGTTTAACATTGCACTTAATTTCCACGCCCATTTTTACTAATGTATTTATTTCAGCATCCAATATATCTTTTGGCAAACGATATTCTGGTATGCCATATCTTAACATTCCACCTGGATGAGGCATACTTTCATATATGCAAACCTGATGACCTTCCATGGCAAGAAAATATGCACAAGATATTCCCGCAGGCCCACTTCCTACAACAGCAATTTTTTTGCCTGTCTTTTCTTTAACTTCTGGTACAAATGTTCCATTCTTTATATCTATATCTCCAAGAAATCTTTTAAGATCAGCAATTGCGATTGATTCATCAACATTTTGACGTCTGCATGCTGTTTCGCAAGGATGTGGACATACTCTACCTATACTTGCTGGTAAAGCAACAACATCTTTAACAAGTTTAATTGCTTCTTCATACTGACCATTAGCAATTAACCCAACATATCCTTGGCAGTCTGTATGTGCTGGACATGCATTTACACATGGTGGTCTACAATCCCCCCTATGATCTGACGCTATTAATTCAAAAGCTACCTTTCTAGCTGCTAATGTTCTTGCCGTATTAGTTTTTATTATCATCCCATCTACTGCTTTTGTTGAACATGCTCTCTGTAGTTTTGGTATTCCTTCTATTTCAACAACACATAATCCACACGCTCCATAAGGTTTCATTCTTCCATCATAACAAAGATTTGGAATCTTTATTCCATTATCTGTAGCTATTTTTAATATGTTTGTCCCTTCCTCAACAGTTAATTCTCTATTATTTATATTTATTCTAATCATATTCCTATGCCGCCCCCTTTTTACTCCACCATAACAGCATTAGATTTACATACTGTCATACAATTGCCACACTTTATACACTTTTGTTGATCTATTTTGTGTGCTTTTTTAGTTTCACCTTCAATAGCTTGTGCTGGACATTTTCTTGCACATAGGGTACATCCTTTACAAACATCAGAAGAAATACTATAGGTTAAAAGCTTCTTACATTGCTTAGCCGGACACTTATGATCCTTTATATGTGCTATATATTCATCCTTAAAATATTTTAATGTTGTAAGAATAGGATTAGGTGTAGTTTGTCCTAGTCCACATAGTGATCCATCTTTAACACTTATACACAATTCTTCGAGTATATCAATATCTTCAGTACTTCCCTCTCCTGAACATATTTTTTTAAGTATCTCAAGCATTCTCTTTGTACCTATTCTACAATATATACATTTTCCACAGGATTCTTTACAAGTAAAGTCAAGGAAGAATCTGGCCATATCTACCATACATGTATTTTCATCCATTACAACCATACCACCTGAACCCATAATGGCACCAGTTTTGTTTATTGACTCATAATCAACAGGTGTATCAAGTAATTTTCGTGGTATACATCCTCCAGAAGGTCCTCCCATCTGAACTGCCTTGAATTCCTTATCACCTTTTATTCCTCCGCCTATACCATATATAACTTCTCTCAAAGTCATTCCCATTGGCACTTCAACTAACCCACCATTCTTAATTTTTCCTGCTAAAGCAAATACCTTAGTTCCTTTACTCTTTTCCGTGCCATATGCTGCAAATGCCTTACCACCATGTACTAATATCCAAGGAACATTAGCATAGGTTTCAACATTGTTTATATTTGTTGGCTTTCCAAAATATCCTGATTGAGCTGGGAAGGGTGGTTTTAATCTTGGCATGCCTCTTTCACCCTCTAGAGATGCAATTAATGCTGTTTCTTCTCCGCATACAAAAGCTCCTGCTCCTGTTTTAATTAATATATCAAAGTCAAAACTTGAACCCATTATACTTTTTCCTAGGTAACTCTTTTCCCTTGCCTGTTTGATTGCTATTTTAAGTCTTTCTATTGCTAGTGGATACTCCGCACGAACATATATATATCCTTTTTTTGCTCCTATTGCATAACCTGCAATGGCCATACCTTCAAGAACTGCATGTGGATCTCCTTCCAAAACACTTCTATCCATAAATGCTCCTGGATCTCCCTCATCAGCATTACACACTACATATTTGTCTTCTCCCTTAGATTTTCTAGCTGCATCCCATTTAAACCAGGTAGGAAAGCCCGCTCCTCCTCTACCTCTTAATCCAGCTATCTTTACTTCTTCTATAACCTCATTAGGAGTCATTTCTTTTACTACTCTATTAAGAGCTTTATAACCATCCTTATCAATATATTGTTCTATCTTTTCAGGATTGATTATTCCACAATTTTTTAAAACAATCCTGACTTGATTTTTTAGCTGGGTATATGGTTCTTTATCAGTAGATACTATATAATCATAAACTGGTTCTCCCTTGATGATATGCTTTTCAACTATTTCCTGTACTAATTCTGGTGTAACATTTCCATAACTAAACACACCATTATCATCAATAACATCCACTATAGGTTCATAAAAACACATACCTATACATCCTGTAATTGAAACATCAACCTTTAATTTATTTTCATCAATTATAGCTTCAAGTTTATCTTTAACTTTTTTGGCTCCTGCAGCAATACCACAGCTGCCAAATCCTATCCTAATCTTCATTTTAAATAGCCTCCTCTTTTTCTCTAGCATATATATCACGAATTATCTTCCTTACTTTATCTGGAGTTAAATTTCCATACGCCTCGCCATTAATCATTATTACCGGTGCAAGACTACAACATCCAAGACATGCAACGTGTTCAAAAGAAAACATTCCATCACTACTTGTCTCCCCTGGATTAATACCTAATTCATCACAAATAGCATTTCCTATTACCTCAGAATTGTTTACATGACAAGCTGTTCCTTGGCATTGGAGAATCATATACTTTCCTCTTGGATTTAATCTAAATTGTGAGTAAAAAGTGGCAACTCCATATACCTTTGTTCTCTTATTACCAGTCTTATCTGCAATAGCTTTTAACACATCAAGAGGCAAGTAACCATATATATCTTGAGCATCCTGCAGCATACTTACAATGTTTCCATTCCCTTTATAATACTTGTCAAACACCTTGTCCATCAACGATAAATCAATTTTCTTATCACATTCACTAGTCATATGTTATCACTCCTTTTACATATTAAATAAACTCAGAAACAGCTGTTATTTTAGCTGTTTCTTAAAACTTCAATATCTCTGATTTTTACTATTACTTATGATGTTCTAATCCTACATGACATACATGTCCCTCTTCCTTTTCTTGTTGATCCATATATGCTTTTCCTTCTTCTGTTTTGTACATGGTTTGTCTTCTAATAGCCTCTTCAAAATTAACTAAATGGCCATCAAATTCAGGTCCATCTATACATGCAAATTTAGTTTCTCCACTAACAGTAACCCTACAAGATCCACACATTCCTATACCATCTACCATTATGGATTTTAAACTTACTATAGTTTTAATACCTAGCTCCTGTGTAACCCTACATATATTTCTCATCATATCCATAGACGCCATAGCTATAACGTAATCATACTTTTTTCTTTCTTTTTCAACCAATTCCTTTAGTAAATCTATGCTGCAACCTTTATATCCATAACTTCCGTCATCTGTTGATATATATAAACTAGTTGATATTGTTCTAAATTCTTTTTCCATTATCAAATCTTTTTTTGATTTGCATGAAACTATTACATCCGCATTAATTCCACGTTCATGCAGCCATTTAACTTCAGGATATACTGATGCCACCCCTATTCCTTCCGCTATAAATAACATTCTGTTATTTTTCAAATTTTCTAAATTTTCATTCACTAATTTCGATGGTTGTCCCAAAGGTCCTGCAAAATCGGCAAAGGCTTGGCCTTTTTCATACTCAGCTATTTTTTTTGTTGAAGTACCATTTACCTGAAATACTATATTTACACTTCCTCTTTCAGTATCATAGTCACAAATTGCAAGAGGTATTCTTTCAGCTCTTTCATCTGCTCTTAGTATTGCAAATTGTCCTGGCTTAGCTGATTTTGCAACTCTTGGTGCCCTTATATCCATTGAAAAAACATTTTCTGCTAGCTCCTTTTTCTCTAGAATTTCATACATTTTACTTACCCCCTATATAAACATTTGTTTTTTATAACCAGTTGCTAGTATAAATATATATATCAAATTGTGAAAATATACTTCTTATTTTTGATTTTCTAATAACATAAAATTTATTATTTTGTTTAAAAGGCATCTATAACCACGTTAATAAAAGTTAAACTTCTTCAAAAAGAGTATAAAAAAATAGTAGAAATGAGTTCATTCACTCAATTTCTACTATTTAAATCATGTATATTTAATTGTATATATTTATTTACTCAAATACTCATGTATAGCATTAGCAGCTTTCTTTCCAGCTCCCATAGCAAGTATTACTGTTGCAGCGCCTGTTACAGCATCTCCACCAGCATATACTCCTTTTCTTGAAGTTAAGCCTGTTTCCTCTTCTGCTACTATGCATTTTCTCTTATTAATTTCTAATCCTTTAGTAGTTGAAGATATCAATGGATTTGGTGATGTTCCAAGAGACATTATCATGGTATCTATCTCCATTTCGAACTCTGAACCTGGAATTTCTACAGGTCTTCTTCTACCTGATGCATCTGGCTCTCCAAGCTCCATTTTTACACATCTCATGCCTTTAACCCAGCCATTTTCATCTCCCACTACTTCTACTGGATTTGTAAGAAGGTCAAAAATTATACCTTCTTCTTTTGCATGATGTACTTCTTCTACTCTAGCTGGAAGTTCTGATTCTGATCTTCTGTAAACTATGTGTACTTCTGCACCTAACCTTAATGCTGTTCTTGCAGCATCCATAGCAACATTTCCTCCACCTACTACAGCAACCTTTTTGCCTGCCTTTATAGGTGTGTCATATTCTTCTCTAAAGGCTTTCATTAAGTTATTTCTTGTTAAGAATTCATTTGCTGAGAATACTCCATTTAAGTTTTCACCTGGTATTCCCATAAACTTTGGCAATCCTGCACCTGAACCTATGAACACGGCATCAAAGCCTTCTTCATCTATAAGTTCATCTATAGTTACAGTTCTTCCTATAATTACATTAGTTTCTATCTTAACACCTAATTTTTTAACATTTTCTACTTCATGTTTAACTACAGTTTCCTTTGGAAGTCTAAATTCTGGTATTCCATAAACTAAAACTCCACCTGCTTCATGTAAAGCTTCAAATATAGTTACATCATAACCTAGTTTAGCTAAATCTCCTGCACAAGTGAGCCCTGAAGGACCACTGCCTATTACTGCAACCTTTTTGCCATTACTAGTTTCTTTTTCTGATAGATCTACATTGTTTTCTCTTGAATAATCTGCTACAAATCTTTCAAGCTTTCCTATAGCTACTGCCTCTCCTTTTATTCCAAGTACACATTTTCCTTCACATTGGCTTTCTTGAGGACATACTCTTCCACATACAGCTGGAAGTGCACTAGATTTAGCTATAGTCTTAGCAGCTTCTTCAAATTCTCCACTTTTAACATGTTCTATAAACTCTGGTATATTTATAGATACTGGACATTTAGATACACACATAGGTTTTTTACAATGCAAACATCTTGAAGCTTCTTTTACAGCTTCTTCTTTATCATATCCTAAACAAACTTCCTGAAAATTATGAGCTCTAACCTTTGGATCTTGCTCTCTTACTGGTACTCTTTTCATTTTTTCGTTGTCCATTATTTGTCACCATCCAATCCTACATGACATACATGTCCTTCTTTTCTTTCCTGCTCTTCCATTAATGACTTTCCTTCTTCTGTTTTATACAATCTCTGTCTTCTCATAGCTTCTTCAAAATCAACTAGATGACCATCAAATTCTGGTCCATCTACACAAGCAAATTTAGTTTCTCCTCCAACAGTAACTCTACAAGCTCCACACATACCTGTACCATCTACCATTATTGGATTTAAGCTTACTATAGTTTTAATACCAAAACCTTTTGTAACCTTACATATAAATTTCATCATGATCATAGGACCTATTGCCACTACATGATCATATTTTTTTCCTTCTTTTTCAATAAGCTCGGTTAATAAATCTGTAACAAAGCCTTTATATCCATAAGTTCCGTTATCAGTTGCTATATATAAGCTTCCTGATACCGATTTCATTTCTTCTTCCAACAGCAAATATTCTTTTGACTTACATCCAACTATTACATCTGCATTAATTCCATGCTCATGAAGCCATTTAACTTGAGGATATACTGGTGCTGCTCCTACTCCTCCAGCTACAAATATTATATTTTTCTTTTTTAATTCTTCTATGCTTTCGTTTACTAAATCCGTAGGTTGTCCTAAAGGTCCTACAAAATCTCTAAATGTTTGTCCAATTTCATAATCAGCCATTTTTTGTGTTGATCCACCAAGTGTCTGGAATACTATAGTTACAGTACCCTTTTGAGCATCATAGTCACAAATAGTAAGAGGTATTCTTTCACCTTTTTCGTCCATTTTAACTATTACAAATTGTCCTGGTTTAGCGGACTTTGCAACTCTTGGTGCTTCTATGTCCATTAGAAATATATTAGGAGCTAATTCCCTTTTGTCAACAATTTTATACATTTTATTCCCCCCATTGGTAAATGTTTTTTAATTATACGAATTTATACATATTATTATATCACATTCATTATACAAATTGCATAACTAAATAACAAATAATGCATATTATATTAATTTATACCTTATATTCTATAGGATTCATAAAAATACAACCTGCTTTTATTTATTTATACATTTTTTGGTTTTATTTTGAAAATATAAGTAGATGTAATAGGGAGGTTAACTAGTTCTAAATAATATTTACTATATAAAATTTAAACATTTAAATTTAATAACGACTATATGTGACATAAATCAACTATAACTTTGTTAATTATTAAACTTAAAAAAAGATAATAATTGAAATAAAAATTTCAATTATTATCTTTTTTTAAATCTAAACCCTGCTTATTCATTATCGATATCGCCATCATTTAAAAGACAAGTTAATGTCAATAGGCTATCACTTAAATGTACATTTTCTACTTTCACGTCATCTGGTATAACTAAATCTACAGGTGCAAAATTCCATATTCCTTTAACACCATTCTTTACTAAAGTATCACATACTTTTTGAGCACTATTAGCTGGAACACATATTATTCCAATTTCTGTAGGATTCTCTTTCAAATAACTTGGTAAATAATCTATATCCTTTATTTCTATATCACGTATTCTTATACCAATTAATTTAGGATTTATATCAAATATAGCATCTAAGTTAAACCCAGTTTTTTCAAACCTAGTATAATTTGATATAGCCTGCCCTATGTTTCCTGCACCTACTACTACAGTTTTGTACGGCTTAGTAAGTCCAAGTATATTACCTATTTGGCCATGCAGTTCTGTTACATTATATCCATATCCTTGTTGACCAAAATCTCCAAAACAATTTAAATCTTGTCTTATTTGTGAAGCGGTAAACCCTATCTTCTCACTTAACTCTTTTGATGATATTCTATCAACATCATTCTTCATTAACTCTCCTAAATATCTATAGTATTTAGGCAACCTTTTTATTACAGCCATTGATATATTTTTTTTCTTATCCATACAGCACCTCTTATTATATATATATTTTCTATTACATTTGTTTCTATAATTGCATTTAAAAATTTATAATACAACGTGAAAACAACTTTCCATGAATATTTTGTTATACAATTAACATACTAATTCTTTTTCTTCTCCTACTCTTTATAGTATTATTTAAGTATGCAGTATGTCAATAGTTTATTTTTCTAATTTATGATTTTTTATAATTTTATTACTTTTTATTAGTTGTTTAACAAAACACTAGTTATATAATAATTTATGAAATTAGACTACAAAAAATTCATTTAACATAGTAAAATATTAATGATTAAGGAAGGTGAGATTATGGTTGTTTTAAGTTGTAAAGATATTCATAAAAGTTATGGAATAGATGTTATACTTGAAAATGTAACTTTTAATATAAATGAAAGCGAGAAAGTTGGACTCATAGGACCAAATGGTGCTGGAAAATCCACACTTTTTAAAATTATAACAAATCAACTAGAACAGGATTCTGGAGAACTATTTATAGATAAAAATAAAACTATAGGCTATTTAGCACAGCATTTATCTTTAGATTCAAATAACACTATTCAAGAAGAAATGTTTACAGTTTTTAAAGATCTATTAGCTCTAGAAAACAAATTACAAAAATTAGAAAATTTAATGAATGACCCCTATGATCCCGAAAAAGAAGAATATCATAATAAAATAATTAAAGATTACACTATGTGTTCTGAATTATACACCAATAGAGGTGGATATACTTATAAGGGAGAAGTGTCTAGGGTCTTAAAAGGACTAGGCTTTTTAGAAGATGATTTTAGTAAACCAATAAATATTTTAAGTGGTGGTCAAAAGACTAGAGTTGCTCTTTGTAAACTGTTATTAATTAATCCTGAAATTTTGCTTCTAGATGAACCTACAAACCATCTGGATTTGGATGCTATAGAATGGCTTGAGGAATACTTGAAAAGTTATAAAGGTACAGTAATAGTTATTTCCCATGACAGATATTTTTTAGATGCTATAACTTCAAAAACTATAGAACTTATAAATGGTCATATAAATTGTTACAATGGAAATTATACTACTTTTTTAGATCTAAAAGAAAAAAATTATGAGATACAATTAAAAGCATATAACTTACAGCAAGCTGAAATTAAAAGACAAGAAGCCATAATAGAAAAATATAGATCCTTTAATAGGGAAAAGAGCATAAAAGCTGCTGAAAGTAGACAAAAATCATTAGATAAAATAGAAAGAGTAAAAGCGCCAGATAAAGAAGAACAACTTGGTCATGTTGAGTTTGAAACTAGCATAAAAAGTGGTAATGACGTTCTTCACATAGAAAATTTAAGCAAAAGTTTTGGCGAAAAATCTTTATTCAACAATCTTTTCTTAGATATTAAAAAAGGTGAGAAGACAGCTCTTATAGGAGAGAATGGAAGAGGAAAAACTACATTATTTAAAATAATAATGAATACCATTAAAGCTGATTCAGGATTTTCAGTATTGGGCAAAAATGTTTTTATTGGTTATTATGATCAAGAACAATCTAATCTTGATGATGATAAGACCGTAATAGATGAAGTGTGGGACGATTTTCCCGAACTGACCACAACCCAAGTTAGAAATTCATTAGCTGCTTTTCTTTTTACAGGAGATGATGTATTTAAAAAAATAGGTTCTTTAAGTGGTGGTGAGAAATGTAGAATTAATTTATTAAAATTAATGCTTTCTAAATCCAACTTTTTATTATTAGATGAACCTACAAACCACTTAGATATAATGTCTCGTGAAGCTTTAGAAAAGGCTATATTAAGCTATGATGGTACTGTTCTTGTTATATCCCATGATAGATATTTCTTAAATAAAGTTATAAATAAAATATATGAGTTAGTAGAAGATGGTGCAAAAGAATATTTAGGTAATTATACTTATTATATTGAAAAGAAAAAAAATCCATTGAGATTTCAAGAAGAAGAAGAAAATTCAGGCAAAACAAAAACTCAAGTACAACATGAAAAGAAGAAAAAAAGAGATCTTGAAAAAATACAAAAAGAAAAAAACTTAAAAATAAAAAATATTGAAAATGAAATTGCTAATATGGAAGATTTAATAGAACAGCTCCAACAACAGCTTTGTTTAGAAGAGGTTTATTCGGACTTTGATAAAAGTGAATCTATAAACAAACAATTAGTAGATTCCCAAAAGCAACTAGACAATTTATATGAAGAATGGGGAAACTTATCATAGTAAAAATGACGGATCTTTATTCCGTCATTTTAATTTTTGTCCACAAAAAGGACAGAACGAAAAATCTTTCTTTGAACCTTCTAATTTTTGTCCACAATATGGGCAAAAAGAAAACCCAACATTATTGGAAAACTGTAAATTATTAGAGTCATCAGGTTTATTTGAAAATTTTTCTAAAATAATTTCTAATTTTTCTTTTTCTATAGGCACGTGAATAACTTCATTAATATACTCTTTAGAATAATCTTCTAGCTTTATTTCATTAGCTGAAGACAGTATACATATTACATTCTTATTTATATCTTTTATATTTTTTATAAGCTTTTCTCCAGTTATGTTTTTCATAATTAAATTACATATAACTATATCTGGATTGATTTTTTTTATTTTAGCCAAAGCTCCATATTCATTTGTAAGATTAACTTCATAACCAAGGTCATTTAGCATATCTTTCATAATAATGCTTTGGAACTTGCAATCATTAATAAGAGTTACCTTCTTCATGGTCTCACCACCATACAATAAATATATTTACTATGATTTTAACTTATAATTCTCTGTTTTTCAATGCATTTTATTCATATTTATTAAATGTATGTATAAAAAAAACAATGACTTCCATAAATAATTAAGAAAGTCACCTAAAATTATATACTTATTTTCTATATTTATTCACTTTTTCATCTATAGTAACGCCTTCACTTTTATAATCTATCTTTACTACAGACATAACTCTTTCAGCACCATTCTCCACACATATTTCCTGCGCTTTTTTCACTATTTCTAAAAGCTCATTCATTTCACCTTCCATAGTAGTCTCCATAGGACCAACTTCATACTTTACACCGCAATAATCTATATATTCTATAACTTTATCCACTACTCCATACAAATCTTTTTCCTTTACAACTGGAAGCACTTGTAAGCTAACATTAACACTTGACATATTATATCCCCCTTAATAATTTAATATACCTTTATACTATACATTCTTCCATTTGATGTCAATAAAAGCTTCTTAAGTCCAAAAGACTCAAGAAGCTTTTATCAAGTTATTTTAGGTCAAAATCATATGCTACTTCACCAAGTATTCCTTCATCAAGACCCTCTATTTCTATTTTTTCATTAACTCTTACAGGGTCAAATACGTCTACAATCTTAAATATTGCAAAAGTTACCACACAAGTGTAAATAGCTACTATTCCAACACCTGCTAACTGTACATAAAATTGATGTGCATTACCATACACTAAACCATTGATTCCATTTACTGATTTACTTGCAAATACTCCTACAAGTATTGAACCAAGAATTCCACCTACTCCATGTACTCCCCAAACGTCTAGTGCATCATCTAAATCCAATTTTTCTCTTAATTGTACTGCTGCATAACACACAATTGCTGAAAGCAATCCTACTATTACTGCTGCCCATGGCTCTATATATCCAGCACAAGGTGTTACTGTTGCAAGACCAGCCACTGCACCAGTTAAGGCTCCAATCATACTTGGCTTCTTTTCATGTGCCCAAGATATTAAAAGCCACATTATCATAGCTACTGAACCAGCTATATCTGTATTTGCAAATGCTATTGCTGCAATTCCATTAGCTGCTAAAGCACTTCCTCCATTAAATCCAAACCATCCAAACCATAATAATCCTGTACCTAAAGCTACATAGGCTATATTATGAGGAGCTGTACTTTCCTCTGAAAGTATTTTTCTTTTCCCTACATATATAACTGAAACCAATGCTGCTATACCTGCTGTTACATGAACAACAATTCCTCCAGCAAAATCTACTACACCTAATTTAGCAAGGAATCCTCCTCCCCATATCCAATGAGTCACTGGTACGTATACAAATATGCTCCATAGAGCTAGGATTTTTAAATAACTTTTAAAGTTAACCCTATCTGCAAAAGCTCCTGTAATAAGAGCAGGTGTTATTACTGCAAACATTTCTTGATAAACAAAAAAGGCAAGAAACGGTATAGTTGGACCATAACTAGAATTAGGAGCCATTCCAACTCCATTTAATACAAAATACTTAAAATTTCCTATAATTCCTCCAATATCTCCTGAAAATGCTAAGCTAAAGCCTCCGAATACCCATATAAATGTCACTATGCCCATAGATATAAAATTTTGCATCATAATGGTTAGAACATTCTTCTTTCTTACCAACCCTCCATAAAAAAATGCTAATCCTGGAGTCATTAAGCATACTAATGCTGCACTTATAAGTACTAATGCTGTATCTCCTGCATTAATGTTTGTCATTTTTTAAATTCCTCCTTAGATAATATAATTTAATTATTCATACCTAACTATTTATAGCAAATTGTATGCCATACTTTATGAAAATGTTTACCGTGCATATTCATGCGACTTCAGCTTATATTGAATTTTTTTTTGCATTTTACATTGCATATTAATACATTTTTACGAATTAAAAATGGGACATTCATGTCACACAGTGACACAAATGTCCCATTTTGCTAATCTTCTATATTATATTTACTTATTTTTCTATGCAAAGACCTTCTACTTATACCTAACACTTCAGACGCCTTAGTCTTATTTCCATCACATTCTTCTAAAGCTTTAATTATAATATTTTTTTCAGCTACATCTACTACATCATTTAATTTTCCTTGGTTACCATCTTCACATTTATCTGATTCCCATATATACTTTGGAATATCATTTACGTCTATAACTTTGGAATTACTTATTACTACACATCTCTCAATTACATTTTCCAATTCCCTTATATTTCCTGGCCAATTATAATTTATAAGCTGCATTATCGCATCTTTTGAGATATCTTTCTTTCCTTTTTCAGATGCATAAGAACATTTTGTCAAAAAATATTCCACTAAAGAAGGTATATCCTCTTTTCTTTCTCTAAGTGGCGGCATCTTTATTGGTACTACATTCAATCTATAATATAAATCCTGTCTAAAAACACCTTTATTAACCATATCTTCTAAATTTTTATTGGTAGCAGCTATAATTCTAACATCAGTTTTTATGGTTTTTATTCCACCTAATCTTTCAAATTCTTTTTCCTGCATTACCTTCAGTAATTTTACCTGCATAAGAGGTGTAATATCTCCTATTTCATCTAAAAATATGGATCCTCCATTTGCTAGCTCAAATCTTCCCGGCTTATTTGTGGCTGCCCCTGTAAATGCACCTTTTTCATACCCAAATAGCTCACTTTCTAATAAAGTTTCTGGTATAGCAGCACAATTTACCTTTATGAAAGGTTTGTTTCTTCTACAACTTAGATTATGCAAAGCTTGTGCTGCCAAACCTTTACCTGTGCCAGTTTCTCCATATATCATTATAGTAGTTTTAGTATCAGCTATTTGCTTTATAATGCGAAGAACTTCTTCCATACCCTTACTTTTACTTAAAAAATAATTATCTATAGGTTCTAACTGCTGTAATGCTTTGCTACCTCCAGATATTCTTTTTATAGACTCAATCACATCTTTTAAATTAAAAGGCTTTGTTATATAATCTCTAGCACCCATTTTTAAAGCTTCTATGGCAGTGTTCATAGTAGCAAAAGCTGTGATTAATATCACCTCTATACTTGGATCTATTAGTTTTATTTCACTTAAAAGCTCTATGCCACTCATTCCAGGCATCTTAATGTCAGTAATTACAATATCTATATGGTGTTTATCTATTATACTTAAAGCCTCACTGCCACAAGAAGCTATATATGTATTATATCCTTCTTTCACAAGAACCTTTTCCAATAATTTAGTAACATTTATTTCATCATCTGCAATTAAAATACTAATTTCTAACATAAAATCTCCTACCTTAATATACATCACATTGGAATTTTTATAGTAAACTTTGTACCCTTTTTTCCATTCTTAGCAACTTCAATAAATCCATTATGATTTTCAACTATTCTTAAACAAATAGGAAGGCCTAAGCCAACTCCTTTATCTTTGGTAGTAAAAAATGGTTGAAATATTTTATCATAATCTTCCGTTGATATTCCAACTCCTGTATCTTCTATATCCACAAAAATTATTTTTGACATTTTTATATACCCTGTATTTATAGTTAAACTTCCTCCATATGGCATGGATTGAACACCATTAATTGCTATGTTAAGTATTACCTGATATATTTGATCTCTATCCATTAATATATTAGGTACTTTATTTAAATTAATATTCAGCTTTATATTATTGCAACATATATCATTACTTAATATTCTTTTTACATCTTCTACTATATCATTTATGCTTTCTGATTTTAAACTTAATTTCTTAGGTCTAGCAAAACTTAAAAATCTATCCACAATTCTATTCAGTCTATCCACTTCATTAATTATTATGGATATATCTTCTTGAAGTTTATTACTTTCTGGTAATTCTAATTGAATATACTGAGCATATCCACTTATAGATGTTAGCGGATTTCTTATTTCATGGGCCATACCTGCAGACATAGTTGCTAAAGCTTCTAAACTTTTAGCCCTCATCACGCTTCTCTCTAATTCATCAGATATTTTTATAACTCTTTGTTCCATAGTTTTTAAGTTTAAATTCATTATTTTAAATGGTTTTGTTATCTTCTCAGATGCTATAAGTGCTACAACAAATATTATAAATATAGAGATTATAATTACAACTAAAGTAAAATTTCTTAAATTATAGCTAACTTCAAAAGCATCCTTTTCAGGCTGTTCTATCACAAGATACCAAGTATTTTTTTGGGTTTTATATTTTTTTATTGGATAAAAAGTATATACAAATTTATGTCCATCATATTCATTATAGTATACCTTTCCTTGTTCTGCATTTAAATTTATGCGAGGATTGTTTTTCTTATTATACAATATATAGCTTCCATTATTTGAAACAAGATAAGCATCCCCAGATTTATCTAATCCAACATTTTTCACTATATCAGTTATAGAACCAAGCTCAACTTTTTCTACTATCTTACCAATAACTGAACCCATATCATCTTTTATAGGTGCTATAAAATAAACAAAATATGCTTTTTCCTCTGGGATATAAGTAAAATCTGATACAAAAAATTCATTACTTCTAACGCTATCTATCCATTTTTTATAGTTATAATCTCCTTTTAAATCACCTGAAATAGTTTTTATATTCCCATAATTATCTGTAGTTAAAATATATTCATATGTTTTATATGCATTTCTAACACTTTTTATATATCCTAGCTTAACGTTTTCATCTATATCATTTCTATTCAATATGGATGAATTACACATTACTTCTATATCCCCGTACCTTTCAAAGAAAAATCTTTCTATTTTATTTGCTGTTTCCTTAGAAAGGGTTTTAAATTCTTTTTGTTTAGTATCTATTACAATTTTTTTATTGCTTTCAAAAAATAGTAAGCCTACTGATACAAATAAAATAACTGAGAGTAAAGCAAAAAATATAGTTAATTTTATTTTCATAGATAATCTTTCAAATTTCATATAATCACCAATTAATCTAAATTTTCATTTGTTCTAAATTCCAATTATCTCTTTTAACTTCTTCACATTATTACGACTTATAGGTATTTCTGATCTATTATTATCATCCATTACTAACTTATAAGTACCATTAAACCAAGAGTATAATTCTTTAATATTGTCCATATTCACCAAATAACTTCTATGAGCTCTAAAAAAATCAGTTTTTCCTTCTATTTGCTGAAGTGTAAAGCCAACTAAATAGCTACCATCTTTAGCTTTAACATAGGTTTTTTCATCTTTTATGTAACAATAGTATATGTCTTTTATGTTTACTAATACAATTTTTCCGTTTTTTTCACAAGGTATTTTTTTTACAATTCTTTCTTCTTTATCAATTTTATTTATTATATCGTTTATGATATCAGGAAGTTTTTCTTCATCTATAGTTTTATTTTTAAATTTACTTGCTAATCTTTTTATAGTAATCTCTATTCTTTTCTCATCAAATGGTTTTAGAATATAATCAAGTGCATTTACCTCAAAAGCTTGTACAGCATGTTCCTCATAAGCTGTAACAAAAATTATATCTATGTTTTCATCGAACTCTCTAACCTTTTTTGCAAGTTCCATTCCATTTTCAAGTGGCATGTTTATATCCATAAAAGCAGCTTCAGGCTTTTTATTTTTAATGAGTTCTAGTCCACTCATGCCATCATAACCAATTCCTACTATATCTATTAATTCATGTTGGGATAATATATATTTAAGTTCTTCCGCGGCTGGAATTTCATCTTCTAAAATAACACATTTTATTTTATCCATCTATAGACTTTACCTCCTTTGGTATTAAAAATTGTACTTTAGTACCCTTATCTATGTTTGTATCTATTTTTAAGCCATAGTCTTCCCCATATAGTAATTTTAATCTTTCATTTACATTTTTAAGTCCTATTCCTGGCGATTTATTTACAACCTGATTTAATGTATCTCCATCCATGCCAACTCCTGTATCTTCAATTAAAAATAGAACTTCTTCATCGGAGCAATTAGCTTTAACAAAAACAGATCCTCCTAAAGGCTTAGGCAATATTCCATGTTTAATAGAATTTTCTATTATAGGCTGAAGCATAAATACGGGCATTTTAATATTCATTAAATTTTCTGGTATATCTATAATGATTTTAAGCCTTTCTCCAAACCTGGCTTTTTCTATAGATAAATAAGATTGTATAAATTCAATCTCATCTTTTAAAGAAACAAAGTCTTCTTCTCTTTTAAGGGTTTGTCTAAAATAATTAGACAAATCTATAATCAGTTCTTTAGCCTTTAAAGGATTAGTTCTGCAAAAAGAGGATATTGTATTTAAAGCATTAAATAAGAAATGTGGCTGTATCTGTGATCTTAAAGCTCTAAATTCAGCAGTAGAGGCTTCTTCTGCTAACTTATTTACTTTATATAACTCTATTTGAGTAGAAAGTAATTCACTTAATTCCTTAACAAATTCCCAAACATATTTATCATTTTCCTTTCCCAAATCAACTTCTAGCCCTAAAACCCCTTCAAAGCTAGTATTAGATATTAAAAATGGGGCACATACAAAAAATATAGGTTTATTGTTACTTATAAATTTAATTAAACTATAATCTGGAGTTTCATAATATACCTTCAATTTCATTTTTAACTTTTCTTCATCAATACCTCTACCACAATAGGTAAGAAACCCTTTCTTATCTCCTATGAATACTCCTTTAGCATTTGTTGTTTCATATATAATTTTTGATATACTTTCTGCAGTATTTTCGTTTAATCCCTGCCGCATATAATCTGTAGTCTTTTTTACAATCTTTAGCACTTTTTGAGTTTGAATGGCTCCAATTCTATTATATTGCTCCCTTGCATTCTGTATTATATTCAAGAAAATAATTACTCCTATAGAATTTATGGTTATCATAGGCAAAGCTATAAACTTTACTAGACTTGCCGCATCTGGTAGAGGTCTTGCAAAAATTAAAAGTGTAACCATTTGCAGTATTTCAGCTATAACTGCACCTATAAATCCACTTTTTACACTAATACCACCATTTTTAGAATATTTTCTTGCTAAGGCTCCTGTAATTCCCTCTATTACTGTTGCAATTGCGCAAGCTAAAGCAGTATATCCACCCATAAAATATCTGTGTGTACCAGCTATTATACCTACTATTATTCCAATAGCTGGTCCTCCAATATATCCTGCTACTATTGCTCCTATAGGTCTAGTATTTGCTATAGCATAAGGTTCCAGACTTACTCCTGTATATGTCCCTATTATTGATAATGAACAGAAAAATATGACCATAATTATTTTATCTACAATTTTCAGTTCATCTTTAATCAAATTCTTAAATATATGCGATTGATTATATATATATGCTGCTAGGGCAATCAATGCCATACGTTCTAATAATTGCACATATATCAATTTTCTTTACCTCCTTTTATTTAAGTATATTATTATACTACTTTAAAGGAAGGTATAAATGCAATGTCTAAAATTAATCCAATGAAAATATATTTTAATTTTCAGATTATTCTTTTTTTATTATGTCAAACACCCATTATATTTTACCATACACCCCCTTTTTTTTATCTTTCAACCGTATACATTTTTTTTTTCCTTCAGAATATTATATCATTTTAGTGTAAACTTTTATTCATTAGTAAAGGTTTACAAGGAATAATATTATTAATTAAGGGGGGTCTTATACTATGAACTCGATTGTACTTGTTATTATCGGTGCACTTGTATTAATTTTAGCTTACAGATTTTATGGATCATGGATAGCTGCTAAAGTATTAGTTTTAGATGAAACTAGAGAAGTCCCATCTAAAGCACATGAAGATGGACGTGATTATGTTCCTACCAATAAGCTAGTTCTTTTTGGTCACCACTTTGCAGCAATTGCTGGAGCTGGACCACTTATTGGACCTGTTTTGGCCGCACAGTTTGGTTATCTTCCCGGAACATTGTGGATTCTAATTGGGGGCGCACTTGCTGGTGCAGTACATGATATGGTACTATTATTTGCATCAGTTAGACATGATGGAGAATCCATTGCTGAAATCGCTAGAACAAATCTTGGAAATCGAATGGGGTTTGTTACTTCTATCGCTGTATTATTTATATTGATAATTGCCATGGCTGGTCTTGGATTACCAGTTGTTAACTCACTTTACAACAGTCCATGGGGTACTTTTACCGTTGGTTTTACTATTCCAGTTGCTTTCTTAGTTGGTTTATATTTGAAATTTTTAAGACCTGGTAAAATTCTTGAAGCTACAATTATTGGTATGGTTCTTATAATGGTTGGAGTTATTGCAGGTCCATATATCCAACATACTGCTTTAGCACCATATTTAACTTTTAATGCTAAGCAAATGTCTTTAATTCTTGCAATATATGGTTTCCTTGCAGCAGCACTTCCTGTATGGTTGCTATTACTTCCAAGAGATTATCTAAGCACATACATGAAAATCGGTGTTATTGGATTCTTGGTAATAGGTATAATATTTGTTAGACCAACTATCCAAATGCCAGCTGTTACTAACTTTGTAAGTGGCGGTGGTCCTGTAGTTCCAGGTAAAGTGTTCCCATTCTTGTTTATTACAATAGCCTGTGGTGCTCTATCTGGATTCCATGCATTAATAAGTACAGGTACAACGCCTAAGCTTATAGCTAATGAAAGAGACATTCTTCCTATAGGTTTTGGTGCTATGCTTTTTGAATCCTTTATAGCTTTAATGGCATTAATTGCAGCAACTTGCCTGCCAACAGCTGATTATTTTGCTATAAACTCAGCACCAGCAGCATTTGCTAAACTTCATATGATCCCTAAAGAACTTCCAATGCTTTCACAAATGGTTGGTGAAAACTTAGCTGGAAGAACAGGTGGATCTGTATCTTTAGCAGTTGGTATGTCTTACGTATTCTATAAACTTCCAGGACTTGAGAGCTTAATGTCTTACTGGTATCATTTCTGTATAATGTTCGAAGCATTGTTTATATTAACTACTATAGATTCTGGTACAAGAATAGGAAGATATCTACTTCAAGACTTATGTGCTAAGTTCTATAAACCTTTTGGAAACAAAGAGTCTTGGTTTAACCTTATATTCTTTAGTGCTTTAATCTCGTTTAGCTGGGGATATCTATTATTCACAGGTAATGTAAATACAATATGGCCTTTGTTCGGTATTGCTAATCAATTGTTATCTGCTATAGCTTTCGCTATAGGTACTACAATAATTATAAAGAAAGGCAAACCAATATATGCCTTAATTACATTCATACCAATGGTATGTATAACTATAATAACAATAACTGCTTGTATAGAAAATGTATTAATTAATTATCTACCTCAAGGTAAAACATTATTAGTTTGTATGTCTCTTGTACTTATAGTACTTGTATTAATTATACTATTTGAAAGTGCTAAAGTATGGATCAGAGATTTGAAGAAAATGAAATCATCTGAAAGCACTACAGCTTAATAAAACTTAATAAAATTAAATCCACATTGTGAGTAATTAATTATTCACAATGTGGATTATTTTTTATCTTTGTCCCTTTTCGTATGGTACACCATCCGCAGCTGGTGCTGTAGTTTTTCCTACGAAGCCTGCAAGTGCAAGCATTGTTAATATATAAGGTATCATTGAGTAAATTTCTGTTGGTATATTTAGTGAAAGGCTTTGAGCATTTATTTCTAAAGCATTACCAAAAGCAAATAGTAAACATGCCCACATAGTTCCCTTTGGCTTCCAGTTACCAAATATCATAGCTGCTAGCGCTATAAATCCACGTCCTGCTACCATTCCTTCTTTGTAAACTGGAGTCATACCTATTGACAAAGCAGCTCCTCCTATACCTGCAAGTATTCCTGAAAGTATTACACAAGAATATCTAACTTTATAAACATTTATACCTAGTGTATCTGCTGCACTTGGATGTTCTCCTACTGCTCTTATTCTAAGTCCTATAGGAGTCTTAAACAATACAAAGTTTGCTACAAATACAAGTACTATTGCTAGTACCACAAACCAGTTTAATCCTGCCAAAAATGGTCCTATTACGGGAATGCCCTTTACAGCTGCTGGTATTGCATAAGGAAGTCCTGTTACTATATCTGTTTGACCACCCTTTTTAAATATTTTAAATATAAGAAAACTAGCAAAGGCTGTTGAAAATAAATTTATAGCAGTACCTGATATTATTTGATCTGCTTTTAAGGTTATACTTAAAAAAGCATGTATCAAGGCTAAAAGTCCACCTGCTATTGCTGCAAATAAAATTCCCATTAAAGGACTTCCTGTAGCATAAGAACCAAAAACTGCGAAGAAAGCACCTATTGTCATCATACCGTCAAGTCCTATATTTACAACTCCTGATTTTTCTGAAAATACACCTCCAAGGCCTGCAAATATTAAAGGTGTTGCCATTCTTAGGGTAGATGCTAGTATTATTATAATAAGTGTTACCTTATCCATTTGCAATTACCCCCTTTCTTCTCTTTCTATTCTCCAAGTATTTAACTATGTAGTCTGTGGCTACAAATATGATTACAATTGATTGAATTAAATAAACTATTTCCTTTGGTATTGAGTTCAATTGAAGTATTCTTGAACTGCTATTTAATGCTCCAAATAATACAGCTGCTGGTATACATCCTATAGGATTACTTTTTGCTAAGAGAGCAACTGCCATACCATCAAATCCATATCCAATGTTAGCCATTAAATCTGTTGCATTATACATAACTCCTGCCAAATGACATGCTCCACCAATACCTGCAATAGCTCCTGATAAAACCATTGCTAATACTGCATTCTTTGCTACATTTATTCCGCCATATTCCGCTCCTAATGGGTTTAAACCTACTGCTCTTATTTCGTATCCTATGGTTGTTTTCCAAAGTAACCAATATATAAAAATAGCACATATAAGTGCAAATATAAGTCCTATATTTGCTCTACTGCTGCCAGTAAATTTTAAGAGTTGAGCACTTGCTTGTATAGTTGGTGTAGATGCTTTTGATGCAATACCGATAGGAGTTCTAAGTACTATAATATTAACTACATTTAAAGCTATATAATTCATCATTATTGTATTTATAACTTCACTAGTTCCATACTTAGCTCTTAGGTAACCCGGTATTGCTCCCCAGATTCCTCCTCCTATAATACCTGATAGTAATATTAAAGGAACATGTATCCATGGACTTAATCCAGGTATTAAACCTACTATAGCAGCAGCTATAAGTCCCATTGTAAACTGTCCTTCAACTCCTATGTTAAATAGTCCACATTTAAAAGCAATGGCATTTGCTACTCCTGTAAATATTAAAGGTGTTACAAACACCATTGTTTCTAAGCTTTTAGCAGTATCTCCAAAACTTCCACTTATTATAGTACCAATTAAATCTGTTAGCGCAGTAAAGTAATCTCCTATTCCATATCCTTTTGACCACATTACAAAAAATACTGCTACAAAAAACGAAACAATTATTGAAAATAAAGGGAATGCTAAACTTTTTATAGCATTTATCACTGACTGTTTTATTTTATTATTATTCAACAGTTTCTACCTCCTTTTCCTTATCTAAGGTTCCTCCAGCCATAAGAATTCCTAGCTTCTTCTCATCTGCATCCTTTCTGTCTAGTATATCAACTATATTTCCATCATACATAACAGCTATTCTATCTGATAAAGCTAATATTTCATCTAATTCAAGTGATATCAAAAGTACAGCTTTTCCCTTATCCCTTTCCTGTACCAATCTTTTGTGTATATATTCTATAGCTCCTACATCTATACCCCTTGTTGGTTGAGACGCAATTAAAAGTTCTGGATCTTTTGCTATTTCTCTTGCTGCTATAAGCTTTTGTTGATTTCCTCCTGAAAGTGATGCTGCTGTAACTTCTTCATTTGGAGTTCTTACATCAAATTCTTCTATAATATCTTTACAATACTTACGTATTTCATTGTAATTCATCACTATACCTTTACTAAAAGGTTTTTTATGATAAGTACCAAGTACAGCATTTTCAAATAAAGAGTATTGTAATATAAGTCCTCTTTTTTGTCTATCTTCTGGAATATGGCCTACACCAAAATCTGCAATTTTTCTTGGAGGTTTACCAGATATATCTATTTCATTCAATGTTATCTTTCCCGACTCTGGTTTTCTAAGTCCAGTTAAAACTTCCACAAGTTCCGTTTGACCATTTCCATCTACTCCTGCTATACCAACTATTTCTCCTGCTCTGACCGTTAAGCTTACGCCCTTTACTGCCATTATGCCTCTATGGTCTTTTGCTTCTATGTTTTCTATATTTAGAATTTCTTTTCCTACTTTTGCTTCCTTCTTATTAACTACCAAGGTTACTTTTCTGCCTACCATAAGTTCTGCCAATTGATCTATATTAGTTTCTTTAGTATTAACTGTTCCTGTAACTTTTCCTCTTCTTATTATAGTTACTCTATCACTCATTTTCATAACTTCTTTTAATTTGTGAGTTATAAGTATTACCGATTTTCCTTCTGCTTTAAGATTATTTATAATAACGCCCAATTCTTCTATTTCTTGTGGAGTAAGTACTGCAGTAGGTTCATCCAATATTAAGACATCGGCTCCTCTATATAAAGCTTTTAATATTTCCACTTTTTGCTGTTGACCTACAGAGATGTCTTCTATAACATCCTTTGGATTTATATTGAAGCCATATTTATCAGCAATTTCTTTTACATCTTTACAAGCTTTAGCTATATCTATTTTTAAGCCTTTTTTAGGTTCTATCCCTAAAACAATATTTTCGGCTACTGTAAAATTACTAACCAACATAAAATGTTGATGCACCATACCTATACCAAGCTTTATAGCATCATTTGGGTTTGTAATTTTTGCTTCTTTGCCATTTACACGTATTTCACCCTTTTCTGGTTGATATAAACCATAAAGTATGTTCATAAGTGTGGTTTTTCCTGCTCCATTTTCTCCTAATAATACATGTGTTTCTCCCTGCAGCAATTCAAAATTTACATTATCATTTGCAATAGTTCCTGGAAAAACTTTGGTTATCCCAACCATTTCAATTACTTTTTCCATTAATTTTTCTGGTTACCAACCCTAATAACATTGTAACCAGTGCCCTCCCTTCAATTAAAAGATATTTTTACTTTTCACAAATTACACTTTTTAAATTGATTCTACAATACCTTTCATAAGTTTTACAAACTTTTCTCTTGCAATTTCTGAGGTTTCCATTACTTCTTTATGATTCAATGGCTGTTTTAGTATTCCTGCAGCCATATTGGTAATACAAGAAACTCCTATGACTTTTATTCCACTATGATTAGCTATTATTACTTCAGGTACCGTAGACATTCCTACAGCATCTCCCCCTAAAACTCGTATCATATTAATTTCAGCTGGTGTTTCATAAGTTGGTCCACTCATACAAGCATATACACCTTCTTGAATTGGTACATTAAGTTTTTCAGATATCTTCTTTACTTTTTCTCTTAATTCTTTATTATATGCTTCTGACATATCAGGAAATCTAGTTCCAAAGCTATCTAAGTTCTTTCCAATTAAAGGATTATTCCCTGATAGATTAATATGATCCTTTATAAGCATTAAGTCTCCAGGCTTATAATTCACATTTACAGCTCCTGCAGCATTAGTAACTATTAATGTTTTAATTCCTAAAAGCTTCATAACACGGATAGGAAATGTAACTTCTTGCATTGCATATCCTTCATAGTAATGGAATCTTCCTTGCATTGCTATAACTGTCTTTCCTTTTAAATTTCCTACAACTAATCGACCAGCATGTCCTTGTACAGTTGAAATAGGAAAATTAGGAATTTCACTGTAAGGATAATATTCTGCATTTTCTATTTCATCTGCTAAAGCACCAAGACCTGAACCTAAAATAAGCGCTATTTCTGGTTTATGTGTTGTTTTTTCCAGTATATACTTTGATGCTTCTTTTATGTTTTCTTCCAAAGTCATATTGTACTATACCTCCTAAACTCTATTTGATTTAAAAATTATTTTTAAAAAATTATATCTTTATCTATATATATTAAAAATATAAATTTTAAAATTTACACAATAAAAAGTAACCGCTTCCACATAAAAATTCTCCAAAATTTATTATAACAAATTTTTTTAATTACTTGTAAAATACTTTTTAATAATTTACTTTTTTACAAACCTTTCTGAACCTTTTAAGACTAACTTAGGTGCAATTGTAATCTTTTTCACTTTAAAATTCTCTACATTTTTTATATTCTCCATAAGAATTTTCATTGCTATATTACCTAACTCCGTTGTAGGACCATCAACAAAACTGATATCCATCCCTAGAGAATTCAAAATATCAATTCTGTCAAATCCAATTAAAGCCATATCCTTCGGTATTTTTAGTCCTTCTTCAGTAAGTGCTTTTATGCATCCAATAGTCATCTTGTTGCTGCTAGTAAACACTGCTGTTGGTCTATCTTCCATTAATAACATTTTTTTTGTAAGTTCATAAGCTAATCTTTCCCCATAATCACCTTTAAATACATACCTTTCATTAAAAGGTATATTATTTAGAGCTAAAGCTTTTTTATATCCTGTTAGCCTATTTTGTGCTGCATCAGAATTCATTCTTCCTGTAATTATCCCAATTTTTTTATGTCCCGCCTTTATTAAAGCTTCCGTAGATTCATATGCACCTTTAATATTATCCACAAATGCTCCACTAAAATCAGCATATTTTACATGTCCATCTGCTAATACTATAGGGATACCTAGCTGCTCAATAGTGATTAAATATTCACTATTAAAATCATCCTCAACAGAAGTTGGTGCAATTATTATACCTTGTATTCTTTGTTCTTTAAGTACTTTTAACGCCTTTACTTCTTTTTCTATATCATTATCAGTATTGCAGAGTATTATATTTTGATTATACTCAACTGCAACTTCGCTAATACCCTTTATAACTTCACCATAAAACTGGTTATTTATTTCAGGTATCACTACCCCTATGGTATTAGTCTTATTCTTAGATAGACTCCTAGCTATTGCACTAGGAGTATAATTTAATTCCTTTATTGCACTTAAAACTTTTCTCTTAGTTTCTTCCTTAACATATCCTGAGCTGTTTAAAACCCTTGATACTGTTGTTAGCGAAACTCCTGACTTTTGCGCAATATCTTTTATTGTTGCTGGCACTTTAATTTCTCCTCATTTCTATAGGATAATTATAAACTTTTACAATTACTATGAAGTAATTAGTAAACTTAAATTAAATACACAAATAAAATATGTTACCGGTTTCATATATAATATACTACATTTTCCAATATACCTCAATAAAATTTTTAATATTGTCTTACTATTCTGCATATTAATTTTCGCAAAACAACTTCATTTCATTTTTTATAAAACAAAGGAACTGTCACACTAAGAATAAATCTCATAACATATTGTATGTAAATTTCCTAATGTAACAGCTCCTTCTAAATTAACAGTATAAAATATTTATTCAAACAAATTTATTAAATTATTAAATAGTGATTTATTCTGTTTTATTTTTTCTTCATTACCTATAACACATACATAATTCTTTTTCATTGCACTGGATATCATTTCTCCAAATCCCTTTATATCATCTATTTTAACATTTAGTACTTCTTCTCTTTCCTTTTGTATATCTTCATATTTAATATGTTTAATATAGTGTTCGGCTGCACGTTCTCCCTTCATAGAAGGAGTCAATGGAAAATCTAAATCTGATATTGTTCCTATAATATATTTTGTCATCTGCCTATCATCTGCATTGAAATTCTTAAAAAACTCTCCTGCATTATCATAAACATTAATAGTCTCTTCTAGGTTCGGATCTCTATAAGATGTAAAGAACATATTACCATTTTTCTGGAATGATGCAAAGCTTCCATAAGCACCACCTTGAACACGTACTTTATTCCATAAATAATCATAATTTGCTATAGTTTTTAATACCAGTAAGCCTCCTGTATATGAATATCCAAGCTTTATAAAATTATAAGCCTTAGCCACGTACTGAACTTTTCCAGAAGTCATCAACCCTTCATTTTCAGGTCCAAATTCAAATTTGTATTCAACTTTTGTTATTCTATTGTCTCCAATTTCCTGACAAACTAAAGGAAGTTCCTTTGCGAAAGTTTCATAGTCTTTTTCATCTGAAGTAACATTAACTATTAAATTATTTTTATTAAAAATAGTTTCAGCAACTTCTTTTAAGCTATTACTGATTTCTTCAGCTTTTTCATCAAAATTTTTCTCCAAGTCAGCTATAAATTTATAAAATGATAGACCACTTATTATATCATCATATTTACCCATAGGTGAAAAATAGGAAAATAAATGACTTGCTGATACAATATGACCTTTTTCAAACATTATCATCTCTAAACGTGATTTAGTTTCTTGGATTATCTCTTTGACACGTTTATAGTCATCATACTTAGTATGGCCTATTATTTCTCCAAGCAAAGTTGTTAGCTTAGATATATTTCCTGTAAGCACCTTAGATTTTACAACAAACTTAGGATAAAATTTCTCCGAGTCTCCTTTTTCAGAATAAGTTTCTGCTGCATATCTTATACCACCAGTATAAATATTAATTTCTTTTACTAAATCTTCATACTGATATTTTTCAGTGTTTAATTTTCCTATTACAGTACTTAGTATTGATATATAAGGCAGCATTTCTTCTTTAACACCTTCTGTGTCAAAATACATATTCATATATATTATGCCATTAGTAAACTCAGGATGATAAAGTACTTTAACTCCATTTTCTTCTTTTTCAATTAAGCTAATTTTTTTAGCTTTCAAATCAATATCTTTTATTGAAAGAAGTGGTATTTTCTTTAAATTTTCTGGAGAATCTTGAGTTACCTGTCTTTTCTTTAATTCATTAGTATTATTAATAAGTTCTTCTATTTCTTTATCTGAAAGGCTTTCCTTATACTCCTTTAACCTTTTTTTAATTGCTACTTCCTTCTCTTCTTCTAATCCTTTAGCTGGTTTTACAATTAAAACAGAACCATGATTATTTTTCAATATATACTTTTCTATAATATCTTCAAAATATCTTGTTTGTAAGGATGTTTTTATTTTACTCAAAGTATCTTCGTATGCCAAGTGAATCCATGGTTTTTCATCATATAGCCAGCTATCCATAGCTTTCATACTGTATATAAGTCCTTTAGGATATCCTTGATAGTCAGCCTCTCTTAGTTGAAATTCTTTTATATTTATAGATGCTTCTATAAGCTTTTTATCTATTCCATCCTTTACAAGCTTAGATAGAGTATCTCTAACTATATTTATAAACTTTTCTTTTTGATCTTCATTAGAATTTTTAACAATTATACTAAACATAGGTTGAAGAATGCCACCTTCAAAAGAACCAAAAACATCTTTTCCTATTTTAGCATCAATCAATGCCTTCTTTAATGGTGCAGAAGGTGTTTCTAAAAGTAAATGTTCTAGTATATCAAAAGCAAGATATATTTCAGTATTTGTAGCATTTCCAACAGAAAAATTCATACTCAAAAATGTCTTATCTTCTTCTTTTTCAGTGCTGGATATAGGATATTTTATAGTATTTTCATGAATCTTTTCAAAAGGCTTTTGAAATAATAACTCTGAATCTACATTTTCCTTTGTAAAATCCTTAAGATATTCTTCATTTAAAAACTTTAACTTTTCAATAATATCCATATCACCATATAAATAAATATAACTATTGGATGGATGATAATACTTCTTATGAAAAGCTAAAAATTGTTCCTGTGTTAAGTTAGGTATAAAATCTGGATCTCCTCCTGATTCTACTCCGTATTGTGTGTCAGGAAATAGGTACTCAGAAATTTTTCTAAATAATATAGATTCAGGTGATGAAAATGCACCTTTCATTTCATTATATACAACACCCTTATATGAAATTTCTGAATCCTTGTTCTCTAGTTCATAATGCCATCCTTCTTGCATCATAATTTCCTTATATTTATATATGTTAGGATAAAAAACTGCATCTAAATAAACATTCATTAAATTCAAAAAATCTTTATTGTTTCTACTAGCTACGGGATACATAGTTTTATCTGGAAATGTAAATGCATTTAAAAAGGTATTCATAGAACCTTTTATTAATTCTACAAAAGGCTCCTTTAAAGGAAACTTTCTTGAACCACACAATACAGAATGCTCTAGTATATGCGGAACTCCTGTGCTATCCTTTGGAGGAGTTCTAAAACTTATAGAAAAAACTTTGTTATCATCCTCATTTTTCAAGTAAAATAATCTAGCTCCACTTTTTTCATGCTCAAATAAAATTCCTGTAGAGTTAATTTCATTAATATCTTTCTTCTCTACTAATTTAAACCCTTCATAAACTTTACCTATTTCTAATTCCATATTTTCTGTTCTCCTTTCAAGTTTACTTTATTTCAATCCATTTTTTTAATTTGTCATAGCTCCTTTTTCCTTCCTCATATCCTTGCTCATATAAGTAATTCAATTTATTCTTATCTCTCTCTACTCTTCTTACTTCTAATTTTTCAGTTGGTCTAATTATAAAAACCTTTCCTTCCTTTTCAAGCTTCTCTATATATTTTATCGTTTCATTATATATTTTATAACGATTTATCAAGGCTTTTATCAATCCTGTGTACTTTGGATATGCAATTTTTAATAAGTGCTTAAATTTAAAAGGTTTTTTTTCATATCCTTTGTTTCTAGTTAAAATTATTACATTTTTAGAATTGCCATCCTGCATAGACTTTTTTATCGGTATTGGATCTGATATGCCTCCATCCAGTAATTGCAAATCCTCATAATTAACTATAGAATTTAGCAAAGGTAAGCTGCTGGATGCTCTTATTACTTCTAGCACCTGATCTTTACACTGGTTTTTTTCAAAATACAAAGGTTTGCCTGAATTACAATCTGTAACACCTATAACAAATTTTTCTTTAGCATTATAAAAAGTATCAAAATCAAAGATTTCTAAATTATTAGGAATGTCTTTAAAGATAAAGTCCATACCAAATAATTCCTTCTTTAATAATAATCTTCTATAACTTAAGTACCTTTTATCATTAACATAGTTTATGTTTATTATTTTATTTCTTCCCTTTTGTTTAGAAATATATGAGGCTGCATTGCAAGCTCCCATTGAAACCCCTATAACATATGGAAAATATAGATTTTTATCCATAAAAAAATCTAATATACCAGAGGTGTAAACTCCCCTCATTCCACCACCTTCAAGAACTAAACCTAGGTTTTCCACGGCATTTCACATCCTTAATTTCACAATTAAAATTTATACTACTTAATGTAATTTATTATATCATATAATTTATACGTAGTTCACAATTATATCCAAAAAGCTGATTACATTAAGCAATCAGCTTTTTTAATAAAACATGGTTAATATTTTTTACAAGGATAATATAAATTTCACTATTGAATATACTCCATAATATAAAGCCTTATCATCTGCATCAAAATTACTAGAATGTAATGCTTTATCTCCTTGTTTTCCATTACATATACCTAACCTAAAGTGTATGGAAGGAACTTTCTCTGCAAAATATGAAAAATCTTCTGCTGCAAAACTTTTCTCAAGTGGAAGCACATTATCTTCCCCTAAAGTAATCTTGGCACTTTCTATGAATTTATCTGTAAAATCTTTATCGTTTATTAAAGGAGGATATCCATCTTGATATTTTATAGATACATTGCAATTATATTTTTCTCCGCAAAGCTTAGATAAATCCTGTATATCCTTCTTAATACTTTCTCTAATATTTTTGTTAAAGGTTCTTGCTGTACCTGATATTTCCGCATTATCAGCAATTACATTAGGTGCATCACCTGCATTAATTGAAGCAAATGTAATTACAAATGGATCTAATGGGTTATTTTCTAAGCGCGTTTTAGTATTCATAGTTTGTATAAGGTCTAATGCTGGATATATTGGATTATTGCATAAATGAGGCATTGCAGCATGACCTCCTTTTCCATGAAAGGTTATGAAAAAGTCATCTACTGAAGCCATGGAAGGTCCTGATATAACCTCTATTTTTCCAACCTCCAAATTAGGCCATACATGAAGTCCTATTATGTATTTAACCTTTGGATTTTCAAGTACGCCTTCTTCAATCATAGGCGCTGCTCCTCCTGTTCCTTCTTCACCAGGTTGAAATATGAATTTCACACATTTATCATAACCTAATTTCTTTAGAACTAAAGCACATCCTAAAACTACAGCCATATGGTAATCATGACCACATGCATGTGATACCCCATTTACAGGAAGAGCATCCATATCAGCTCTTATAGCAATAGCTTCTTCACCTTCATTTAAGTTTCCCACTATTCCTGTATTAAATAAAACTTTTGTATCTATATCTAGCTTCTCCAAAAAATTCTTTACTATGTTACTAGTTTTATATTCCTCAAAGGATAATTCAGCATTTGCATTAAGTTGTTTTCTTATGTCTATTATTTCCTTCATATTCTCTTCTACTAATTTTTTCAAATCCATAATATTCATCTCCTTCATATAAAAAATAACTCTGCTCTTTTAAGGCAGAGTTATTTTTACACTATTTAAGCTTAATTAACAATTGTCCTGATTCAACCTGTTTGCCTTGGCTAACAAATATAGTTTCAACTGTTCCTGAAGTTGCAGCTACAATATTAGTTTCCATCTTCATAGCTTCAATTACAACTAAACTTTCACCTTCTTTTACTGCATCTCCTTCTTTTACAAGTACTTTTACTATATTTCCTGGAATACTTGCTCCTATTTCTTTTTCATTATCAGGATCTGCCATAGCTATTGATTCACCAGTACTTTCAATTCTGCTGCTGCTAACCTTATCTTTAATTTTTACTTCTCTTCTATTTCCGTTTATTTCAAATACTACTATTCTATTTCCACGTGAATCAATTTTTCCTATTTCAAGAAGTTGAACAATTAATACTTTTCCTTCAGCTATTTCAACTTCACAAGTCTCTCCTTCTCTTAGCCCGTGGAAGAATATGTCACTTCCCATACGGCTTAAATCACCATGTTCTTTTACATATTTTAAATAGCTTTCAAATACATCAGGATACATTGCATAACTTATTGTATCTCTGTCTGTTGGTTCCATCTTGAACTTTTCTTTTAAATGAACTTTTATTTTTGCAAAATCTTCTGGAGGCAACATTTCTCCTGGTCTGCATACTATAGGTTCTTCTCCTTTTAATACTACCTTTTGTAGATCTTTAGGGAACCCTCCCATAGGCTGACCCATCATTCCTTTAAAGAATGCCACTGAAGAGTCAGGGAATGTCATATTTTTTGCCTTATCTAATATAGTTTCAGGTGTTATATCATTTCTAACCATAAATATAGCTAAATCACCAACCATTTTAGATGATGGAGTAACCTTTACTATATCTCCTACCATATGGTTTACTTGTCTGTACATTTCTTTTACTTCCTCAAATCTATGACCAAGTCCAAAACTTTCAACTTGTGGTTTTAAGTTAGAATATTGACCTCCTGGTATTTCATATTTGTATATTTCTGCTGTTCCAGTCTTTAAGCCTGATTCAAATTGTTGATATACAGGTCTTACCGCAGCCCAATAATCTGATAACTTTTGTAAGCCATCCAAATCTATACCCGTATCTCTTTCAGTATTCTTAAGTGCTGCTACTACTGAGTTTAATGCTGGCTGACTTGTAAGTCCTGACATACTGTTAAGTGCAGTATCTACAATATCAACTCCTGCATGTGCTGCCATAAGAACCGTTGCTACACCGTTACCTGTAGTGTCATGAGTATGAAGATGTATAGGTATAGATATCTCATCTTTTAACGCTCTTATAAGTTTAAGTGCTGCATATGGTTTTAAAAGCGCTGACATATCCTTTATTCCAAGAATATGAGCTCCTGTTTTCTCTATTTCTTTTGCTAAGTTAATATAGTATTGTAAAGTATATTTATCTCTATCTGTATCTAAAATATCTCCTGTATAGCACATACAAGCTTCTGCAACTTTTCCTTGCTTTAATGTTTCATCTATAGCTACTTCCATTCCCTTTAGCCAGTTAAGAGAATCAAATATTCTAAACACATCTATACCTGATTGTGCTGATTGTTTTATAAATTCTCTTATAACATTGTCTGGGTAATTTTTATATCCTACAGCATTAGCACCTCTAATAAGCATTTGGAATAATACATTAGGCATTTTTTTTCTTAACTGCTCTAGTCTATCCCATGGTGATTCTTTTAAGAATCTGTAGGCAACATCAAATGTGGCCCCTCCCCACATTTCTACTGAAAACAGATCTTTTCCAATTACAGATTCAGCTTTTGCTATCTTCACCATATCTTTTGTTCTCATTCTTGTAGCCATAAGTGATTGATGAGCATCTCTCATTGTAGTATCTGTTAAAAGCAATTTATTTTGATTTTTAATCCAGTCAACTAATCCTTCTGCTCCTTTTTCATCTAATATTTGCTTTGTACCTACTAAAGGCTCTTCTATTTTAACTTTTGGAACTACAGGAACGTCAAACTCTGTTTTCTGACCACGAGTTTCATTGACAACCTTATCTCCAATAAATTTCAATATTCTCAATTCCTCATCTGGACTTGATGCTGATATATCAAATAATTCTGGATGATTAGCTATAAAGTTAGTATCACATTTTCCTTCTGCAAATTGTTCATGATTAAGAACATTTATTAAGAAATCTACATTAGTTTTTACTCCTGAAATAGTAGTTTCTTTTACTGCACGTATGGATTTTCTTATTGCATCTTTAAAAGTTCTTGACCATGATGTATTTTTAACTAAAAGACTGTCGTAATAAGGACTGATAACAGCACCAGTGAATCCATTACCACCATCAAGTCTTATTCCAAAACCAGACCCTGTTCTGTATACATCAATTTTTCCTGTATCTGGCGCAAAATTGTTAGAAGGATCTTCTGTTGTTATTCTACATTGAATAGCACATCCTCTTGGTTTTATATCATCTTGAGAAGCAATTCCTACTTCTTTACTTCCTAATTCATAACCTTCTGCTATTAATATTTGACTCTGTACAATATCTATTCCTGTAACCATTTCAGTTACAGTATGCTCAACTTGTATTCTAGGATTCATTTCTATAAAATAATGATTTCCATTCTTGTCTACTAAGAATTCTAATGTTCCTGCACTTCTATATCCTACAGACTTAGCAATTTTCAATGCATCTTGACATATAACATTTCTTTTTTCTTCTGAAAGTGCTATTGCTGGAGTAAATTCTATAACTTTTTGATGTCTTCTTTGTATGGAACAATCTCTTTCATATAAATGTACTATATTACCATGTTTATCTCCAAGTACCTGTACTTCTATATGTTTTGGATTTTGAACATACTTTTCAATAAATATATCATCTATACCAAAGGCTTTTTTAGCTTCATTTTTACAACTCTTATAAGATTCTATAAGATCTTTTTCATCCAGTACTATTCTCATACCTCTTCCGCCGCCGCCAGCAGCTGCTTTTAACATAACTGGATATCCACATACTCTTGCAAATTCTACAGCATCTTCTTCAGATTCAATAGGTTTTTGAACTCCAGGAATAGTTGCTACTCCTGCATTTTTAGCTGCTATTTTGGATTTAATCTTATCTCCAAGACTATCCATCATTTCTGCTGTTGGTCCTATAAATTCCATTCCAGCTTCTTCACATTTTCTTGCAAATTCAGCATTTTCAGATAAGAAACCATATCCCGGATGTATAGCATCAACACCCTTTTTAAGTGCAAGATTTATTATTTCATCAATATTTAAGTATGCTTCTACAGGTCCCTTATTTTTTCCGATTAAGTAAGCTTCATCTGCTTTTGTTCTAAATAAAGAACGCTTGTCTTCATCAGAATATATTGCTACTGTTCTTATACCAAGTTCTTGACACGCTCTAAAGATTCTTATTGCAATTTCACCTCTATTTGCTACAAGAACTCTTTTAAATTTCTTAACCAAATTATTCAGCCCCTTTTTAATAAAAATCGTACTTACTTGAATATTTATTAATAATTTCTTATAAATTTTAACAACATAATATTATTATATATAAGTATTAAAATTATTTCAATTGCATTGCAAAAAAAAATTACTTGCATTTTCTAGTAAAAACTTTTAGTATGAAACTATATATGAATAAAGTGCTTATTTTCACATTCAAATTTCAAATTATTTTATCATTCTTTTATAAGAATAATTATTATAATTTTTTATTTATATAAAAGTATTGTAATTTATTATATAATCATACAATATATACTTTATTTTATATGTAGTATATCACATATATTTAATAAAGTATAGTATATATATTACATTTCTGTCATTAATGCTATTCAATATAGAAAATTCGTGTAAATATTTAAACGATTACACGCTAATACCTGATACACTACTTGGTGCATATTAGGTTCCATCCTACACAAAAAAAATAATAAATATGTCTTAACTACAGCTACTTAATGCATAAATATACAGTATGATTCTTAAATTTACATTTTTAAGTATATAAAAAAGATTTACTGAAGTTTAATTAACTTGAGTAAATCCTCCTGTTTTCATCCATTATTCTTATAATTTAACACTATCTCTCGCCAAGTTTTAAATTAGGTATGGCATTTAAATTTAATGGAGCTACATTTCCTTTAATATATTCAAAATAAGCAGCACTTCCTATCATAGCTGCATTATCAGTACACAATATAAATTCAGGAAATAAAACTTTTACACTTTTACTATTACCTTCCTTTATTAAAGTGTCTCTAAGACAGGTATTAGCTGCAACTCCTCCTGCCACCGCAATTTTATTTACATCTTTCAACTTACAAGCCTTCATTGCATTGTCCACCAAAAAACTTACCACTGCCTTTTGAAAAGACGCCGCTACATCTGCTCTGTTTATTTCTTGTTTTTTCATTTCCATTTGATTTAAGTAATTAAGTACTGCTGACTTAAGCCCACTAAATGAAAAGTCTAAAGATTCACCATCTTGAAATCTAGCTCTTGGGAATTTTATAGCATCTGGATTTCCTTCCTTTGATATTTTATCTATTTTAGGTCCTCCTGGATATCCAAGTCCTATAGCTCTAGCAACCTTATCATATGCTTCACCTGCTGCATCATCCCTTGTCTGTCCCATAACTTCAAAATCTCCATAATCCTTCATATGCACTATAAATGTATGCCCTCCTGATACAACTAAGCATACAAATGGAGGTTTTAAATCCTCATATTGTATAAAATTAGCACTTATATGTCCTTCAATGTGATTTACACCTATTAATGGTTTTCCTATAGCATATGCTAATCCTTTCGCATACTGTAGTCCTACCAGCAATGCTCCTACTAATCCCGGTCCATAGGTAACCCCTACAGCATCTATATCCTGTAAAGTAACACCAGCCTTATCTAACGCCTCCTGAACTACTACAGCTATTGCCTCCACATGTTTTCTTGAAGCTACTTCTGGCACAACTCCACCAAACTTAGTATGTATATCTATTTGAGATGCTATAATGTTTGATAAAACTTTTCTACCATTAACCACTACCGCTGCCGAAGTTTCATCACAACTACTTTCTATAGCAAGTATCTTTATATCTTTATCCATAACCTTACCTCACTCATTTTTCCATAGTTTCTTTTAAGCTACCTTAACAAACGTCAACAATAATTATACTTTATTGAGAATTTATAATCAATATTAACAAATTTCTAATAGGATTCAGCTGAATAATGTATAAGGAAATCTTTAAGACTATAGTATTTATTCTTTAATATGAAACTGTTTTGTTCATCGTGTATAAAATAGTTGTATAAATTGCACATAATAACTTATTTCATTATGCTATGTGTAATTCAAAATTATAAATTTACCTTTTTAGAAACCAAAAATACTCGCAATTGGCACATGGGCTCAAAAGAAAACACAGAGTCCCATAGTTCAACAGCGTAACAATTTTATGTGCACAGAATATATTGGTATTAGTGCTAACTCTCATTTTAAATTCCTATAACTTGAATCGCAATGAACTTTATTTGAATTAGTATTTCAAATTATATTAGATTTAAATTAAACATAATATTGCTTATATCTGCTATTAACCCAAACCGCTATATAAAGCAGTTATGTCAGTGCCTTGTGTTAACAAGGGAGTAGCCTTTAATATTGACATAATTATCTTTGTTAGCCATACTTCTCAAGGAGATATACCAAGTATTAATGCCAGTATAATTTGATAATAATACATTAAATTTAAGAAAAATCACATGTTTTAAGTTGAAAAAAGTTCCTGATTTATTTTAACAATTGACAGTATGAGAATCGTTTAATATTTTACAGAAATTGAAGCATGTAAGGAAGGAAGTGTTTTTATGGCGACATCTATCATAATTTTTCCGACTGATAGTGTTTATATTTCACAATTTTATCAAAATACAAACTTCGGGGCTAGCAATCAATTGTTTACAGGACAATATCTTGTAACTGTTAAGAATCACTGTAAGCTAGACGCTTATAGAACGCTACTAAAATTTTCTATCAATCTACCTTGCTCAAGTACAATATGTAGTGCTATTCTCTACCTTTTTATTAACAGAAAAGATAAACCTGATAATGAGTTTTCACCCCAAAAAGTAACAATATTTGAAAATGAAGATGACTTTAACCAAGCAACTGTTACCTGGAATACGGCACCAAGTACTAGCATTACCCCTTATTTCTTTAATGTAATTGATAGCGATGTGGGAAGTTATATACCTATTGATATAACAGGTTTAGTTCAGGGCTGGAGCAATATGTGTAATGAAAATTTTGGTGTTACACTTATAGGAAATGAATGTAAGTCAGATATAATCATTGGGTACGAAGGTATGAATAATCTCAATCCACCATATTTGCTCGTAAAATATAGCTCATGTGCAGGAGCTATAGGGCCAACTGGTGCAACCGGTCCAGCTGGAGCTACAGGACCTACTGGTGCAATTGGTCCAACTGGTCAAGCTGGAGTTACAGGGCCTACTGGTGCAATTGGTCCAACTGGTCAAGCTGGAGTTACAGGACCTACTGGTGCAATTGGTCCAACTGGTCAAGCTGGAGTTACAGGACCTACTGGTGCAATTGGTCCAACTGGTCAAGCTGGAGTTACAGGACCTACTGGTGCAATTGGTCCAACTGGTCAAGCTGGAGTTACAGGGCCTACTGGTGCAATTGGTCCAACTGGTCAAGCTGGAGTTACAGGACCTACTGGTGCAATTGGTCCAACCGGTCCAGCTGGAGGAGTATTAAGCTCTGCAGATTTTTTCGCATTGATGCCTCCTAATAATGCAGCAACGGTTGCTCCTGGTACAGACGTAAGCTTTCCACAAAATGGACCTACTATTGGAGCTGCTATTGTCCGTACTGGTCCCAGCACATTTAACTTGTCTGCAATTGGCATTTATCAGGTCTTGTTTCAGGTAAGTGTTACCCAAGCAGGTCAACTGGTTTTAACTCTCGATTCGGGATCAGGAGCCGTTGAACAACCCTATACGGTGGTCGGACGAGCAACTGGTACTTCTCAGATAGTAGGAATGGCTCTTGTGCAAACGACAGTCATCAATTCAATACTGACTGTACGAAATCCTGCTAGCGAATCCACAGCGCTAACCATCACTCCTCTAGCTGGAGGAACAGAGCCTGTTTCAGCACACCTTGTTATCACCCAATTTGCATAGAGAAAAAGAATGTTATGCTCGAATAAATATCAATGCATCGGCCTACCGCAGTCCGTTTTGTCAGTTCGTCCATGAGAAATCATTGTGAAGGGCACGCCTATTGCAGATTAACCACGTTTCTAGCACAAAAAACCTTGAAGTGTATGAGTTCAGCCTATACGCCTCTCTTCATATTGAAGATAAAACTGCAGATGTTAAAATTAATATATTATTTAATGGTGAATATCCAGAAAGGGTTAAGTAAAAGGAATAGTTAGTGACAGAATATGTAATGAAGGGCTATTTAAGGCCGAATTAACCCCTTTATATTGGACAAAATCTATTAAATTCTAAGTTTTTCTTAAATTTATATTTTTATAAAAAATTTTTCTAGATGCTCTTCAAGATAAAGGGCATAAAATTCTCTGGGTGGCATATATTTTAAGCTTGAATGCAATCTTCTTTCATTGTAGAAAATCATAAGTTCATTTACTATTTTATAAGCTTCAATATAAGTTTGAAATTCATTTGCCTTATATCCATTTGTTCTTAGGTATATTGTTATCCTCTCATATTTAATATAATCTTTTCGACTCACTCCACATTTATTTACTGTGATATAATATAATAAAAACTTTGTAACAATTTAAAAATATTGTGACGTAATAAGCTGGTTGATTAATAACTGCTTGATCTTTTTTAAAGTGTTACCATAAATTAGAAAGCAATTGGTTTTATTAGTATATCAGCATACTCCGTATTAAATTTTAAACATTATAACTTATAGTTATAAATATAATTTTCCTTACTATAACTATGCAATTAGGTGCGTACACTTGAACTTGATAGTTTGAATTTTAACTTTTATGAAGTGATATATGATAAGCGTTTCATCACATAAGCTAAATTGTTTTAATATTATTCTTAGCTTGAAGATTTGGAAAGCCTTAGAACTTTAGTCCTGTCTGAGGGAACCGAGTTTGACAAAGTTCTTAGGTTTTCCAAATCTTCAAGCTTTAGAATAATTAAAACATTTAGCCGTGATGAAACACTTATCATATATCATGGAATAAAAGTTAAAATCCAAACTTCCACTGCACCCTTACGTCGCATTGTGCCTATAATATAAATTAAAAGGAGCAAAAACTCATGATAAAAACTTATGCCAAGGTCATAGTAAAGGGTTCGCCTTTATCTAAATCCAATTTTAAATTATTTAATGTCAATGGTAGAGCTATTCTACCTTATAATTCAGGAAAGTATCACGATAGGTACGCTCTTTACGAAGAAGAAATAGCTTATGAGGCCAGGTGTCAAAATCCTGGAATAGTACTAAGTGAAGCTTTAATAGCTGTACTTAAAGTATACTATAAAAGTAAAAAAAGGCATCCAGATACCAATAATATTACTAAAAGCATATTTGATGGTATCGAAAAGAGCGGACTCATAATTAATGATGCTCAAGTAAGGAGACTTATAATAGAAGAATTCTATGATGAAACAAATCCTAGATTTGAATTGGAGCTTTTTGGCGAAAGCACTTATTTTATGGATTATAAAATTTTGAAAAAAGAAATTGTTGAGGAACCAATACAGTATTCTCCTCCTCCAAACAAATCAAAGTCACCCAAAGTACATAATTCTGAGTCTTGTATAAACTTACCCCAAAATGATAAATTACACTGTGAAATATGCGGCAAAAAAATAAAAAAAGAAAATTCAATTTCTGCAAACAAGGGAAAAACAATCATTTGTAAAGAATGCTTGACAAAGCTATTTTAAGCTAAAGGAATATTAACTAATCCTTTAGCTTTTCATCTTTAAAAAATCCATCAATTATTTTCTCAGCCATTCTTTTCTCAATGCTAGATTTAAGTATAAGCTTAATTACAATTATAATTAACTTACTTGTATCCTCTTTATTTTCATCATTATTCTGGCAATCTAAGCTTTTTTCAAAATCCAGCTTAAAATCCTCTGTCTCTTTTTTTTCTATATCTAAAAAATTATTATAAATATCTTTTAAATCTAATTTACTATTTTCTGATTTATTTATATCTTCAACTATAGGAGCAAATAGTTCTTGTATATCATTTATAGATAGAATCTGCTTCAAGTAATATGTAAGTATGATTAACACCATATGCTGCCTAGAATACTTTTTCTTTTTGGGAGGCATTAAAATTCCAGCCTTGGTGTAGTTATTTATCATTGTTTTAGTTATCGCTGTGTCTTCCTCGTTTCTTTTTAAATGAGAAAACTTGTCATCAATAAAAGTAGTTACTTGATCCATATATAAATCTATATCAGGTATACCTGAAAATTCTAATTGTTCAAAAGAACAAACTTCTTCTAATAACTTTTTTAAGGATTCTTCGTCCATATTCAATATCATTACCCTCCTAATTTCATAACAATTTGTTTGTTTTATGAAATTACACTAACACATATTCTCATTATAATAGTAACAATTATTACTTTCAATAAATAAAGATAACCAACTAGCTTATACTAAATTGGTTATCTTCATAATGGTGGGATTTTTATTTTATTAGTTACTAAACAGCTTTATCTATTTTTTTAGTAGCTATGATGTTAACACCTGTACCTGCTATATTTTTCACTACTACATCTCCAATATTGATAGGTGCTTTTACTACTATTCCTTTTAATTCTTTTACACAATCAAATATTTTACCCTTAGGTACATCGCTTTCAGTTTTAACTGGAACTACATCAATAGTTCCATCTTCTACATACACAGAAGAAGTTACTATTCTAGTTGGATTTGTGCATTCCTTTTCTCCATATTCTGCACCTTTTTTGCAAGTATTACCAGTAACTTCTAAGACTTTGTCACCTTCTAATTTAACTTGAAGCTGGCATCCCATAGGACATCCAATACATACTAAATCTCTTATACTCATTTTACTACTCCCTCTCTACCTTAATAGTGATTTTTTCGCAATTTGAATACTTTTCAAACATTGCTTTAGTAAGTTTCACTGTTTCCATTTCTCCTGGAGTAAGAATTCTTTTCTTTATATGCATTTCTCTTTGGTCATCGAAATACACAGATATGAAACTATTCTTAAATACATCGCCTACTCTAAATCTAACATCTATATGATCTTCTACATTTTCAGGATTTACATACTTAGGAACTGTATATCTAACCCCTTCTGTAGCAACAATTTCTACCTTTTTGCCATCTGATTTCTTGCCCTTTATATATTCAACTGCATTTTTACCTGCATTAACACTTTCAAGAGTAACATTGTCAACTAAGTCATGAACATGAAGTACATTTCCGCAAGCGAATATTCCTTCTTGATTTGTTTCAAGTCTTTCATCTACTTCTGGTCCCCCAGTTATATTTGAAAGCTTAACATTAGCTTTTCTTGAAAGTTCATTTTCTGGAAGTAATCCAACAGAAAGAAGTAATGTATCACAAGGAATATATTCTTCTGTTCCCTTTACTGGCTTTCTATCCTTACCTACTTCTGCTATAGTAACACCTTCAACTCTATCTTTACCCTTTATATTAGTTACTGTGTAACTTAATTTTAAAGGTATTCCAAAATCATCAAGACATTGTACTATGTTTCTCTTTAATCCACCTGAATATGGCATAAGCTCAACTACTGCCTTAACTTTTGCTCCTTCAAGAGTCATTCTTCTTGCCATTATAAGTCCAATATCTCCTGAACCCAATATAACAACTTCTTTTCCAGGCATATATCCTTCTACATTAACAAATTTTTGAGCTGTACCTGCAGTATATATACCAGCACATCTGCTTCCAGGTATATTTATAGCTCCTCTTGGTCTTTCTCTACATCCCATAGCTAGGATTACAGACTTAGCTTTTATCTCAATTATTCCATCATCTTCATTAACTGCTGTAATAACCTTATCATCGCTTAAATCAAGTACCATTGTATTCAATTTATATGGTATTTTCATATCTAATACTTTATCTATAAATCTTTGAGCATATTCAGGACCTGTTAATTCTTCTTTAAAAGTATGAAGTCCAAATCCATTATGAATACACTGATTTAATATTCCACCTAATTGATTATCTCTTTCTAATATTATAATGTTATCTATTCCTTGCTCTTTAGCTGAAACTGCAGCTGCAAGTCCTGCTGGGCCACCGCCGATTATAACTATATCATATTCTTGCATTTTTTAACCCTCCAAATATTATAAAATATATATATTTTACGTTATTGCCTAATTATTATATGCTTTCTTTATCTTTACCCACTAATAAATTTGATTCTCCACCAAATTTAGTTACATCAGTACGTGCTATTCCAAGTTCTCTTGATAAAATTTCAACTATTTTTGTTGAACAAAAACCAGATTGACATCTTCCCATTCCTGCTCTAGTTCTCTTTTTAACACCATCAAGTGTAGTTGCTCCAAGTGGTCTCTTTATAGCATTTACGATTTCACCTTCAGTAACTGTTTCACATCTACAAACCATTTTTCCGTATCTAGCATCTTTAGCTATAAGCTGTTTTCTTTCCTCATTGTTCATTTCTCTGAATTTAGGTATTCCTTTTCTTATTGGATTAAAATCTGCATTTTTATCTGGATTTAATTTTGCAACTACCATATCTCTTATCATTTCAGCCACAGCTGGAGCACTTGAAAGACCTGGTGATTCTATTCCAGCAGCATTTATAAAGTTTTTAGCATCCTCTGGTTCACCAATTATAAAGTCATTTTCTGTACAATGTGCTCTAAGTCCTGAAAAAGATGTAATTACTTGTCTCATTGGTATTTGTTTAACACTTAGTGAAGCCCTAGATACTATATCATCAATACCTTCTCCTGTTGTAGTTAAATCTGTCTTATCTTCTAAATCAACTGCATTAGGTCCAACAAGTAAATTTCCATCAACTGTTGGTGTAACTAAAACACCTTTACCTAATTTAGTTGGAAGCTGGAATATAGTCTTTGAAACCATATCTCCTACAACTTTATCAAATAAGCAATATTCACCTTTTCTTGGTACTATATGAATCTTTCTTTCACTAACCATATTGTTTATTTCATCTGAGAACAATCCAGCTGCATTTATAACTAATTTTGTTTCTATATCACCTTTGTTTGTTTTTAAAATGTATTTTTCTCCACTCTTCTCTATACTTTTTACTTCTGTTTCAAATCTAAATTCTACTCCATTAGTTGAAGCATTTTCAGCTAAAGCTATAGTCATTTCATAAGGACAAACAATTCCACCAGTTGGTGCATATAAAGCTGCTACCACTTCATCTGATAAATTAGGCTCCATTTTTCTAGCTTCATTTCCATCAAGTATCTGAAGATCTGGAACTCCATTTTCTTCTCCTTTTTTCTTTAATTCACGAAGTCCATCCATATCATTTTCGTCAAAGCATAATACAAAAGATCCATTTCTTTTAAATGGAAAATCTAATTCCTCTGATAGTTTGTCAAACATTGTGTTTCCTTTTGCATTTAGTTTTCCCTTTAAAGTTTCAGGTTTTGCATCGAAACCAGCATGAACTATAGCACTATTAGCTTTAGTAGTTCCATTTGCTAAATCCACATTTTTTTCAACCACACAAGTATTCAATTTATATCTTGATAATTCTCTAGCCACTGCACACCCAATTACACCAGTTCCTATAATTGTTACATCAAACATTATAATTTACCTCCTCCAAAATATAAAAAAAGAGAGCTCAAAATTAAGATATTTTTATATATCTTAAAATTTGGCTCTCTTAAACTCCGCCTTAATAATTAACTTTTAAAGTTCATCTTTTTTATATTCTAGCATATTTACATGCAATATGCAACCATCTAAACGTTTTAATTTTAGATAAATGCCATTATTATGCTTAATCGAGCTAGTCCTCAATCTATTTAGAATAAGCTAGCTTAGTAATTGTCCCTATAGAAACATCTCCAACTACAGCTAAATCTTCTGCCGTAAAATAAAAAGGTACATTGGCATCAAACAATATTTGTGATGATGCACTAAACTCTTCATCACCTTCCCATAGGGCAAAAGTTACATATATGTTGTTTAAAAATTGAAACTTATAAGCTATGTCACCCATACTTACCTTTTCTGCTCCAATTTTTTCAAAAACCTCTTTAAATTTATCAAGTTTATTACCAAAAGTTTTAGATAGTCTTAAAAGACATCTTCCATAAAAATTATTATAATAAACATTCCCACCATCTACATCTCTATAGGTTATATTTTTATTGATTGGTGCAATACCTTTTGAATTCATAAGATATCTTAACACTAGAGTTTTGGGTGGATATTTATCTATTTCTGACCCATCTTCTTTTAAAATATCTCCACTAGGATATTTTACTATTATATTTTCTCCCATAAGCTTTACTATAAATTCACATTTTTCTTCATCGTAAATGCATCCACTATTTTGAGCCATTTCTCTAGGATCAAAGTTTTTTAATATACTTTTATTATAATCATATGGTATTTTATCTTTTCTTTTTTCTTCTATAGCAACATTATCCATAAATACTTTCATCCTTTCAGTTCTTATACTATAATAACTCACAAAATAGACACTTTGTGAGTTATTATTAAATTACATATTTTCCTTAGCTTTTATAAGCATTTCATTGGCATTTTCCATAGCTTCTACAGCCTTTTGTATAAACTCTGCGGTCTTTTCTTTTCCCATTAGCTTTGATTTTTCAATCCAATCTTTAAATCCATCTTCATGAGATTTATTATGCTCTACCCAATGATCCAACAAAATTTTCAAAGTTTTTTCTTCTTTACTTAAATCTAGTTCGCTATCCATTGATATTTCATAAGGATGATTATGATTATGCTCATGATGATCATGTTCATGACCCTCGTGAGCATGTTCATAACCCTCTACTTCATTATGAATATGGCAATGCTCATGATCGTGCGCATGTGTATGAGAATGTTCATGTGTGTGCTCATGTTTATGGTTATCCATATTTATCCCTCTCCCCTTGTATATAAAATTTTTTAGTTTATTTTTTCTATCATGATTTTGTGATCTAATAATTTAACCTCTTTTAACATTCCTTCTATTATTTTTTCTTCTCCTAGTATATCTGATAAAAATAATTTACCATCTGCTTGTGGGATTATCTCTACTACATAGTCCATTATTTTTCTTTCACCTTCTGGTGTAATTAAGTAAGCTGTTGATTCACACATTTTAATTACCTCCCTCTTAATTTAAATATACTCTTTTTGTAAAATATATCAAGTTCATTTATTTAGAAAGTAACGCTTTCACTGTTGGGAACTTTTCTATATCAGTATGAGGCAAGAAGCATGCTGATACAAACTCATCCATATACCCAGGTTCTACACTTAATTCTACATAAGTCATACTATTTGATATTTCCTCTAACTTATGTCTAGCATCTTCACTCATTAAAGTTAAATAACATCCCATTAAAGAACTATTTCCTATATATTCAATCTTAGACCTCTCTACATCAGGTAACATACCTATCTTTACTGAATTTTCAACGTCTAAGCTATTTCCTATACCACCTGCTATATAAATCTTATCTATCATTGAAAAATCCATTCCAAGATTATTTAAAAGCATGGTAATACCTGAATAAATAGCAGCTTTAGCTCTTATAAAATTATCTATATCAACCTCTGTGATTGTTATATTCTTCTCTAAATTATATTCTTCTTTAAATACAAGTATATATTCGCCAATTCCATGCTCGTCAAATTTAGTTCTATTTGTATTTAAATTTTTCACTATTTTACCTTTTCTATCTATTATTCCAGAAAGCATCATTTCACATATTAAATCGATGATTCCAGATCCGCAAATTCCTGAAGGCTTATCATTACCTATTACGATAACTTTAGGCTCATAACTTTTTTTGTCTATAGTAACTTTTTCTATAGCACCACTTGCAGCTCTCATTCCACAGCTAATTTCCCCACCTTCAAAAGCAGGTCCTGCAGAACAAGCACAAGTCATTAAAAATTCCTTGTTTCCAAAAACAATTTCTCCATTTGTACCTAAATCAATAAAAAGTACATTTTCATCAACATCCCACATTCCTGATGATAATACTCCTGCTGTTATATCTCCTCCAACATAACTTGCTACACAAGGTGCTAAATATACAAAGGTTTCAGGGTTAACCTCTACCCCTAATTCTGAGGCTTTTATAAAAGGTGGTTTAACAAAAGCAGGTATATATGGCTCCATTCTCAAAAAATCTGGATAAATTCCCAAAAATAGATGAGACATGGTTGTATTTCCTGCTATTATAAGAGATACTATTTCATCTCTATCTATGCCTGAATCTCCACACATTTTGTTTAAAATTGGATTTATGGTTTCTTGTATTACTGCATGATTTAATTCATGAAGTCCATTCTTTTTAGTAGAATACATTATTCTATTAATAACATCTGCACCATACTTTATTTGCGCATTTCCTGAGGATGCTTTTGCTACAAGTTTTCCACCATACAAATCTACCAAACATGCAGCTACAGATGTGGTTCCAATGTCTAAAGCCACACCGTATAGTTTATTTGTTGTATCTCCTTTTTCTATATTGATTATTGTAGTTTTTCCTTGACCTCTTGGTATATGAGTTATAGTTATATTAAAATTAGCTTCTCTTAAAATCGGAGGTATTTTTCTAAGCATAGGAAGTCTGCAAAACACTTGATTATAACCTAATTTGTTTCTTAAATGCCTCTTTATTCTCTCAAAATCTGATATATTATCATTTAAAGTTGGAAGATCTAACTCTACATAATCTTTCTTTACATAAGTTTTAAATTCCATACCCTTAGCTAAAATTTGTCTCTTTGCCTTTTCAAATATTTTGTTTTCTCTTTCTCCTGATAAAGCTTCTATTTTCATATTATGCATAGAAGATGAAGCATTTAATGGTATTTCTACTGTAATATCTCCAATAACACTTGAAGAACACGCTAAAACATAGCCTTCATTCCACTCATCATCACTTATATGCCTATCTTTTTCTGCACTTACTTTTCCTTCAACTATTTTAACTTTACATTTCCCACAAACACTATTTCCATTACAAGGTGCATCTATAAATATTTCTGCTTTTCTAGCTACTTCTAATAAATTTTCCCCTTGCCGTACTTCTATTTCTTTATTATATGGAACAAATTTAACCTTTGCCATATCTTGTAAATACCTCCTTAAAAAAAACTTTCTCGGCTAAAAAACCGAGAAGTTCTTTCTACTTTAAGCTTGCCTCGTATTTTGAAGCACTTAATAAATTATCAAGTTCACCTTTATCGCTTATCTTAATTTTTGCTATCCATGCATCATAAGCATTTTCATTTATATATTCTGGCTCATCGTCCAATTTTTCATTCACTTCTAATACTTCGCCAGATAAAGGTGCTATTAAATCAGATGCTTTCTTTGAAGATTCAACTACTCCAAATGCTTTATCCTGAGTTATTTCATCTTCTACTTCTGGCATTTCAACAAATAGTATTTCACCAAGTTGATCTTGTGCAAAATCACTTATTCCTATTAAAGCCGTATCTCCATCTACTTTAACCCATGTGTGTTCTTTACTATAATATAAATTTTCTGGAAAATCCATTTTACCACACCTCTTTTATAATTTTATTTAGGTTATAATTAGAAATTAGGATGCCAGAGTGCCAGGATTTTGGTATTCTGACATCCTAATTAATGTCATATCATAAATTTTACTACATTATTGGATCCATAGTTAATGCTGGATGTCCTTTTTCCTCCAAGAATGCTACTACTGCATCTGATTCTACAGCTATACTTTCATCACATATCATATCTGCAAAATTATCTACTCCATATAGTTCTTTAGCAGTCTTATTTAATTTTTCTGCTACGAAATCTTTTAATTCCTTTGGCATCCATACTATTCTGCCTATTCCACCTTCAGCTTTCATAAATTTCTTTGATGGAATAAATGATCTACCGTGTCCCATAAATCCTGGAGTCTGTACTCCACCACCTGTCATTGATGCAAGTTCACCAAATGTCATTCCAAGAGGAGTTGTTGCTCCATGTTCTCTGTTTACTATTACAACACCATTAGCTTCTGGCATTATACCTGTTATACATTCAAAGCATCCACAAGATGTCATAGGATCTTGTAATATACTATATAATGTAACATTATTTACAGCACCTTGAGATATTTTTGAAACAGTATCATTTACCTTTTCCCAAATACCTGCATTTTCATCTACTAAACCTTCTTTTGGTACTGCTTGACATGGTCCTGTTGGATTTAATTCAAGTGTTGCTTTTGCGTCAAGCCATGAAACTGCACCGCAAAGTCCTAATCTTTCTGGAGTTACTATACATACATGTGCTGGAGCAAAAGATTGACAAAGGTTACATGAATAGAAAGTATCAACATTTTCATCTATTAATGATTCAAGTCTTTCATCTCTCTCTGCAAATCTTGGCATAGCAAGCTTATCTTTTAATTCATGAACTTTATCTAGCTCTGTAATTAATGTAACTTCACATTTATCAACAACTGAACCAAATTCATCTAACATTTTAGCATATATTACTTCACCAAAGTCTTTTAATCTAAAGCCTTTATCAAAAGCTTCTTTACTTATTCTTAATTGAGTCATATTTCTTTGTCCAACATGCATTACACCTTCAATATAGTTCAAGAAGTAATGAAGTCTTCTTTCTAGAACTGGTTCAAAATCTTTTTGCATGTTAGCACCAGATACTTTAACTAACATTCCCATAGGCAATCTTCCTGGAATATCTTTTAAAGAGTCAATGTCTGGTCCTATTATTTCTATTTTATGATCTTCGACTTCACTTGAATCTCCACTCATTACTAATTCCCAAGCTTCAGTCTTTCCAGCACCAAATTCAATATGCATATCGCCTTTTCTTATTCTCTCACCTTCGAATGCTGCTGCAAATGCAACTGGAATTGGAATTTCAGTGATCTTTATCTTTATCTTTCTTGCTTCAAGAGAAGTCTTAACTACTTTATCATAATCCTTTTGAGTTAATAATAATGTAGGAACTTCTGGTACAACCTGATCAGTTATTACAGGGAATCCTAATGCAATAGCACCTGCGCCTGCTGATACTACAAGTTCACTTAATGGTCCAAAAGCATTTACAAATGCTGGAACTCTTTCAGCTGTATATTTCAAGAATTCTGGTAAATTACCTGGCTTAACTCCTCCGAATATCAATGCTGCTCTTATAGCAACTGTTACAACATGAATTACTGAAGTAACATCATATCCAAGAGGTATAACTCTTAAATCAAGACCCATTTTAACCTTAGCTTCTACAGCTTGGTCTATTACTTTTCCAACTAAGAAAGTAAGTAATCCTTTTGATTGATAATCTTTTATTACTTTTGCTGCAGTTTCAGCATCTGGACATTCTCCAAGTACAACTGCTACACCAGGGATATCACCAGTAACTAGTGGTACTCCTAATGAACGAATTATTGGATCTGATACAAATCCTACACAAGGTGCAGAATATGGAGTATCTGAAAGAACATATTTACAAGCTTCAATTATTTCTGCTGCAACTGCTGTAGCAAGACCAGAATTTAATAACTTATCTAACATTTCCTCTTCGACTATTAAACTTCTAACTACGTCTAGAGAAGCTTCCAATTCTCCTACATTTGTAACTTTTTTGCCTGTAGCAGAATATAATACTGACAATGAATATGCAGTATCAGGGAATGCAACCTTACAATCCTTACCTTTTTCATCTACGACCTTTTTAACTAAATCCTCAGCAGCTTTTAATGCTTGCTTTGAGCCAGTGAATACAGTTTGATATAAATTCATTTTTTTGCCCCTCCCTAAAATTAAAATTTATATAAAATTATAGTTCTAAATAAGAATCAGCATATAAAACAGCTCCATTTACAACATCGCATGTTTTAATTGTTTCCATTAATCTTAAATCACATGGATTCATTATGGCTGAAGTCAATCCACATTGTATAGCCATTGCTGCAAAAGTAGCATCCATTATTGGTCTTATAGTCTTTGGTGCACCATTAGAAACATTACTTAATCCACAGCAAGTTCTAAGTCCCATTTCACTTATAAGTCTAATAGCTTCTAGAACTTCTTTTTGTTTATCTTGCATTCCTTTTATTACTAGGAACAATGGATCAAATAATAAATCTGTTGGTTCCATTCCAAGACCCATTCCTCTTTCAAGCATTTCTGTACAATAAGCCATTCTTTCATCATTGTCTTTAGTTATACCTTCTTTTGCACATAATGCAATACACATAGCTTCATATTCTGCAGCTAAATCTATATTTTCAATTCTACCACCAGCATCAGCTGAATTTACAATTGGTTTTCCTTTTTCTCTATTATAAACTTTAAGTCCAGCTTCTATTGCTTTTTTATTTGTTGTATCCAATGCAAGAGGAACATTGTCAAATTCTTTTTGAAGTAATTGAACTCCCCATTTCATTATTTCTTCTCCATCTTTTTCAGCTGGTCCTATGTTGAAATCTAAATAATTAGCGCCTGCGTCTAATTGTTCTTTTGCTCTTTTTAAAATTTGTTCTGGGTTTCTTTCTTCTATAGCCTTTCTGATAGCTGGAGATATGCAGTGTATTCTTTCACCAATAACAATAAATTTATCCATTTTCAAATGACCCCCCTGTTTTATATCATTAATTTTTTAAAAATAAAATTTTATATTATTTATAATTGAGAATCAAGACAAAACCTGATTCTCAATTGCAAACTTGAATACTTTTATTATTTAATATTTAACTCTTTTAAGAATTTAGGAATAAACATAGCTTCTGTTGTTCCAACTGTAATATCCCAACCTGGTAATTTCTCTTCCAAATCGCCTTTCAAAACAGCAACTTTTCCTGGAAGTATAAGTTTTCTACACTTAGTTTTGCTTTCTATTCCTGATTCTTTTACAAATTCTGAAATAACAGTTGATGTAAACTTACCAGCAGCCCAAGAAGTAAGAACTGAGTATCCACCTGCATCTGGAATTAACATCCAAACTGGCATCTTAGATCTTTCAACTTCTCCAGTTACTATAAAGTAAGTTAATGCAAAGTCAACAGTACATATTACTGGTGAATTTTCATCTGCACCATTAAATCCATATATACCTGGTTCAACTCTCATTGGTTTCTGAGGATCTGTGAATATGTTTTGTCTTACTCCATATAGAGGTAATGCTCTAACATAATCCATATCACTTAAAACTATTAATGAACCATATTTCATTGTAAATAATGTAGATAATGCAACTTCCATGAACTTATCGCCTTTTGAAAGTTCATCTACAAATAGTATTGAAGGATAACCAAATACTCTGTCTTGATCTTGAATATTTATTCTTCTTATTTGAACTGTATTTTCAAAAGCTTCTTTTATTGAAGCTGAACCTGGATCAAGAACTAAATTCTTATATCCTAATTTGTGTATTTCTTCAACTAAAGCATATAATGCTTCTAAGCTTTCAGCTTTTACTCCTAATGCTAGATTGTCCGCTTTTACTAATTCAACAAAAGCAGCATAATTGTCTTTATTAGCACCGTATACTAACGGATTTTCATCTTTAACTAAATCTAAAGCTTCTTTAGCAACTCCAGCATCTTCACAAATTAATGCATAAGCAACCTTTAAGCCACTTGCTTTTACTTTATTAATTAAAGCAATATATTTATCTTTATTTCCAGCATATTTTAATGCTGCAAATTCAACTTTCATATCTTCGCCGATTCTTACATATTCAACTTCTTTCATATGTGCAATTTTAGCATCTACTTCAGCATCATCCATAGAATCACTTAATAAAACTGCAAATCTATTTCTATTTACTAATGTTTTTTCATGACGGAACATAACAGTCTCTCCGCCTAATTTATATTCAGTATCACCTTTACCTATTGTTATAGTTTTCATTATTGGTGCTGTAGCTTCTGATAATTTTTCTAAAGCTTCAGAGCTCATATGTGGACATTTTCCTATTTCTACAGCTCCTGCTGCAACCTTCATTGAAAATGCCAAACAAGTTGGAAATCCGCAATCTTTACAATTCTTTTTTGGTGTTAATTTAAATATATCTAATCCTTTTAAAGCCATTTTGAATCCTCCCTTATTTAAATCCCAGTATAAATTTAAATTTACATTAAGCTAATAATTCGCTTACAAATTTTTTAATAGTTTCTAATGATTTTGGATGACGTAAAATTACTGCATTTGATCCTGATGCTAGAACACCTGCTGCTGTTGAAACTTCCATAGAAATTCCTCTTTCTTCTAGGTTGTCCCATGTTTCTTCATCAACTGATTCTTTTACCTTCCAAGTTTCAAATGCAACTGGTGTAATTATAGGTACCTGCAAAGTTTTATCATCTTGTCCTAATGCTGCAAGTCTAACTCTGTCTAAAGTTGAAATAACATATTCATATCCATACCCTGCTGCTGAACATCCTACATTATCAACTATCTTTTCATTACCAACACCTAATTGATTTACTAATATGTTTATTTGTTTTGCAAGGTTTATGTCAACGGATGATTCTGCACCAATCTTATGATTATAAGCCATAGCACCTGCTGCTGCTATAGTTTTATAGTTATCTTCTACTGCTGATAAAAGAAGAACATTGTGTCCATCTAATTCTTGAGCAATTTTTTCAAATAACTTAGCATCCTTATCATGATTTCCTGTTCCAGCTACAACAAGAGGAGTTTTTATAGCTTCTACTACAGCTTTTGCTGTTTTAGCACACTCTTCAACTGAATTATCTTTTCCATTTGGATCTGCTGAATCTAATTTTAAACAGATAAAATCAGGAGCATATTTTTCTTCAATACACTTTGCCCAAGCAACTGGATCATTACATACATCTTTATAAAGTTCTAATATTGCCTTTGGCCAACCTTCTAAATCGTCTGTAATATCCATACCTAATTTAGGAGCGTTTCCTGTATTTCCATCAAAGGAATAAAAAGGAAGAACACTTTCTCCACCTAATTTTATAGCTTTTTCACCTGTTCCAATTTCTACTTCACAAATCTTTCCTGAAAATTTCTGTACTGACTTTTTGAACATAACTTAATGCCTCCTTAAATTATTTATTAAATTGGATTTTTGATAAAATATCATATAATGTTTTTTTAGAAGGGGAATCCTCTGGCATATCTACTAGAGGTTTCCCACTTGTATCATACTCATAAATAGTGGAATCCATAGGTACAACACCTAATAAATCTAGATCTTGTTTTTTTATTTCTTCCATAGTTCCATCATTTATTTTGCCTTCTGGAGCTCTATTAACTATAAGAAAAATTTGGCCTACTTTTAATTTCAATTCATCAACTAGTCTTCTTATTCTTCCTACAGCTTGAATACCTCTTCTAGAGCAGTCGCTGATTAAAAATAATGTATCAATATTCTCAACTAGCTTCCTGCTTAAATGCTCCATTCCAGCTTCATTATCTATAATTATATATTCATAATTTGCAGCTAAAGAATCTATCTGAGCCTTTAACACCCCATTTACATAACAATAGCATCCAGGCCCTTGGGATCTTCCCATTACAATCATGTCATAGCCATCGCCTTCCGTTATGGATGTATTTAATTTGTATTTTAAATAATCAGCTTTTAACATGCCTCCCGGAAATTTATTACCCTCAAGTGATTTTTGGTTTACATCTTCTTTTATGTCACCTATAGTTTCTTCTACTTCTTCACCTAAAACTTCATTTAAATTAGCATTTGCATCAGCATCTACAGCGAGTATTGGTCTTTCTCCTTTTTTTACAAGATAATCTATTAATAATCCTGTTAATGTAGTTTTACCAGTTCCACCTTTTCCTGCTACAGCTATTTTATATGCCATTGTATAACCTCCTCCTATTGTCATGCATAGGGTATTTAAATCCTACTCTTTACTCTACTGAATGAACACATTGTTTATGAACATCATGAAGTGCTTCCATAATTCCTTCACATAAAGTTGGATGTGGATGAATTACTTCTCCTACTTGTTCTGCTGTTAAGCCAAGCTCACAAGCTACTGTTAATTCGCCAAGCATATCTGCTGCACGTTCTCCAATTATAGCAGCTCCAATAATTACATCTTTTTCATCTGTAATTACCTTTACAAAACCTTGTAATTTACCCATAGCTTGAGCTTTTCCTAATCCTCTGAAATCAAATTTTCCTACTTTATAATTTATTCCAGCTTCTTTAGCTTGCTTTTCTTTCATACCAACAGAAGCAACTTCTGGTTCTGTGAACACACAGCCTGGTACAGCTTTATAGCTCATCTTCTTCTTTTTATCTAATATAGCATTTTCTACGGCTACAATACCTTGTCTTGAAGCTACATGAGCTAAATCAGGACTTATAGTTAAATCACCTATAGCATAAATTCCTTCTATATTAGTTTCTAAATACTCATTAACTATTACTTTACCTCTATCAGCTTGTATTCCTAATTCTTCTAATCCAAGGCCATCAGTATATGGTCTTCTACCAATAGCTACAAGCATCTTTTCTGCTTCTACTTTTTTACCACTTTGTAGAGTTGCAACTACATTACCCTCTCCAACTTCTACAGTTGAAATACCATCACCTACAAAGAACTTTATCTTTCCCTGTTTAAAGCTTCTTTGCAGTATTTTTGCTGTATCTTCATCTTCAAGAGGTAATAATTGTGGCAGCATTTCTACTATTTTAACTTCAGTTCCAAGTCTACTTAAGAACTGTCCTATTTCACAACCTATTACACCTCCACCAACAATAATCATTGATTTTGGTTGCTCCTTAAGGTTCAAAACTTCATCAGAAGTCATTACATTTTTTCCGTCATAAGGAAGAAATCTTGGAACTACTGGTATAGAACCTGTAGAAAGAATTATCTTGTCGGCTGATATACTTTCCTTTGTTCCATCTTCCTTTGTAACTTCAACTTCTTTATTGCTTACTAATCTTCCTGCTCCCCTTACAAGTTTTACTCCCTTGCCTTCAAACAAATACTCGATCCCCTTTACAAGGTTAGTAACAACTTTTTCTTTTCTTTCCATTATCGCTGCAAAATCAGCTTTTACATCAGCTTCAAAATTAATACCAAATTTCTTAGCTTCTTTTACTGTATTTAATACGTCTGAACAAGCAAGTAGAGCTTTTGTAGGTATGCATCCTACATTTAAGCAAGTTCCCCCTACTTTGCCTTTTTCAACTACAGTAACATCTGCGCCTAACATTGCAGCTTTAAGTGCCGCTACATATCCGCCTGGTCCCCCACCAATAACAACTATTTTCATTTATAATCGCCCCTTCGATTTTATAATCCTGCTTGATCTAATATTAATGGCACATTTTCTTCCGCACCAATTGCCATTATGTGAACTCCATCACAAAGACCTTCTTCTTTTACCTTCTTTATAAACTCTCCAGATATTTTTATTCCTTCTTGAACTTTATTTTCCGCACCTTTCATTCTTTCAATTAATTCATCTGGAACAAATATTCCTGGAACATTTTTATTCATATATTTGGCCATACCTGCTGACTTTAATGGAATTATACCCACCATAAGTTTTGCATCTAAATGCTTAGTTTTTTCTCTAAACATTTTTAAAGTATCTATATCATATACAGCTTGTGTTTGAAAAAATTTAGCACCAGCTTTTATTTTCTTTTCCATTTTTAAAATTTGTAATTCTAAAGGATCATATCTTGGAGTTACACAAGCTCCTAAATAAAATTTAGGTGTACCAGTTAAATCGTTACCTGACATATCTTTTCCTTGTGCTATAGTGCTTGCAACACTAAGTATTCCTACACTATCCAAATCATAAACTGGTTTAGCTCCTGGGTGATCTCCTGTCATTGTATAATCTCCTGTAAGAGCTAGTACATTTTCGATTCCAAATACCCCTGCAGATAAAAGTTCCCCTTGAATTGCTATTCTATTTCTATCTCTCCCTGTTATTTGAAGAACAGGCTCTAATCCTGCATCCTTTAACACTTTACATGTTGCTAAAGAAGTGGCCTTTAAAGTTGCAGATTGAAAATCTGTAACATTAACTCCATGAGCTCTCCCCTTTATTGCTTTAGCACATTCTATCAAATGAGAAAGATCTATACCTTTTGGAGGAGCCATTTCTGCTGTTATTCCAAATTCTCCTCTTTCGAACGCTTCTTTCAATAGGCTCATTTTTAATCCCCCTTAGAATTATTCCTTATCTCTTAAATCTACTTTTCTTGGATGAGCATTAACTTGATAATCTCTTGGCTCTTTAATTTCTAATAAATTATCAAGCTTGTTTAGTTCTTTTAACTTGTTATATATCAAAATCCATGCACAGTCATTTTCTGGATCCACTTCACATTTTCCATCTCTTGCACCACCACAAGGTCCATTTAAAAGACCTTTAGCGCACATTGTTATTGGACAGATTCCTCCACTCCATCCAAGTTGGCAATTTCCACAAGCTTTGCAAGCTTCCTTATATTGTCCAACTCTTTCTATTTCTCCTATAAATGATGTATTGTTAGCTGGATAAACAGGAATCTTCAAAAGTTTTGCAACTGTTTGAGTTCCGTCGCCGCAAGCCATGGATAAAACTGCATCGGCCTCTTTTAATTCTTCCTTTAAGGCTTTTAAATCCTTTCTAGTTTTCAATAAATTACAGGAAGGATCTAGTATTTTATATCCTAAAACTACTTTACCATTTTCCTCTAATTTAGTTTTCATTTCCAATACTTCTTCTTCTCCGCCTACTTTACAAGTGGAAGCACATAAAGAACAACCTGTTAATATTACTTTTTTACTATCTTTAAGATATCCGAGTACCTCTTCAAAAGGCTTTTTTTCTGAAATAATCATTCTTATTCCCCCATCTTAATAAATGCTTATACTAGATTATTTTGCAATTTACATGCTTTTACCACATGCTTAGCAAGTATTGAAGTTGTAACTGAACCTACTCCTGCTGGAACTGGTGTTATCATTGAAGCCTTTTCTATACAACTGTCAGTATCTGCATCTCCGCATAGATTTCCTTTTTCATCAACATTGATACCAACATCTATAACTACAGCTTCATCCCCAATATATTTAGAATCTATCATTTTAGCTTTACCAATTCCAACTATTACTATATCAGCTTTGGAAGTTACTGAAGGCATGTCTTGAGTTCTTGAGTGGCATATAGTAACTGTTGCATTTTCATTTAAGAGCAACATTGATACTGGTTTTCCTACTACCATAGATCTTCCTATTACTACAGCATTTTTTCCTTTCATAGGCACATTATAATGTTTTAATATTTCAATTACTGCTGATGGAGTACAAGGTGCAAAACCAGTTTCATCCTTTTCCATTAATTTAGCAACATTTACAGGACTAAAACAATCAACATCCTTTTCTGGTGCGATTATATATTTAATAACACTTTCATCTAGTTGTTTTGGGAATGGTCTAAAGATTAATATACCATTAGTAGCTTTATCTTCATTTACTTTCTTAAGTTCTGCTATGAAATCGTCTTGTTCTATGTTTTCTGGAAGCTCTTTTACTTCTGTTTCTATTCCTATAGAAGCACATCTTTTAAGAGCTCCTCTCTCATAAGCAAGGTCACTTCCGTTTGCTCCAACTCTTACTATAGTAAGTTTTGGAGTAATACCCTTAGCCTTTAATTCTTCTACTTCCTTAGTTAAAACCGTACTTATCGCATCTGCAACTGGTTTTCCCTTAATTATTTGACCCATACTTACAATCTCCTTCATAAACAAAATTATTAATTAATAGGATTTAATTGTTTTAACACCCCTGGGAAGAAGTTGAACTTCTCCCCCTGGATATTATTTTATCTAATTAATTAAAGCTGTTATTTACTAAGTGCTTTCACTACTTTTTCATAAACTTCATCCGATATTTTTATTCCATCTTGTATTAAAGGTTCCGTTTCCTTCTTTACTTTTTCAACATAAGCTTCATCTTTAATTGAATTTATGTTGATTATTACATTTAATTGAGCACCAATTATAGCAGCTCTTAAAGCCTGTACCCCAACTCCAACATCGCTTATGGCAAGCATAGAGCAGTTATCTACTAGTGCTTCATGAAGTTTTATAGATTCATAACACTGTTTAACTATAGCTACTGGAACTTCGCAAGCAGACTTTAAACATTTCTGCAAAGTTTCTTCTTTTAACTTTTTCTCCTCTTCAGTTTCCTTAGGCATACCATATGCTTTTGAAAGAGGAAGGAAGCATTCTGCATCAGCATCTATAAGTTTTAGTAGTTCTTCCTGAAGCTGTCCTGCTTTATCAAGTATACCTTGAACTTTTTCTTCATACTGAGCATATTTTTTCTTTCCTATAGTAAGGTTACAAACCATACTTCCTAATGCCATTCCTATAGCTCCTACTAAAGCTGCAGCTCCACCTCCACCAGGTACCGCTGCCTTTGATGCAAGAACTTCTATAAAATCTGTACAAGTTTTGTCTGCTAGTTTCATCGTAATTTCCTCCTCTGAAATTAGAATAATCCGCTTATTACTCCATTTTCATCAACATCAATTCTTTCAGCTGCTGGAACCTTAGGAAGTCCTGGCATTTTCATTATTGATCCAGTTACAGCAACAACAAAACCTGCACCTGCTGAAATTGTTACTTGTCTTACTGTAATATTAAATCCTGTTGGTCTACCAAGTTTAGTCTGATCATCAGTTAAAGAATACTGAGTTTTTGCTATACATACTGGTGTTTGTCCAAAACCATTCTTTTCTAATTCTGCTATTTCCTTTTCAGCTTGTGGTGTAAATACTGCATCATCAGCACCATAAATCTTCTTAGATATAGCTGCTATTTTTTCTTTAATTGATAATTTTTCATCATATGCAAATTGGAAATCATTCTTTCCTTCATCTATCAATCTCATTACTTCTTTAGCAACTTCTATGCCGCCTTCTCCGCCTTTTGCCCAAACTTGTGATAACTTAACATTTACGCCAAGCTCCTTACATTTATTTTCAACTAGCTTTAACTCAGCTTGTGTATCAGTTGGGAATTCATTTATTGCAACTACTGCTGGTAATTTATATACCTTAGTTATATTTTCAACATGCTTTAATAAGTTTGGAAGTCCTTTTTCAAGAGCTTCTAAGTTTTCATTATTTAAATCAGCCTTTGGAACTCCGCCGTTGTATTTTAATGCTCTTACTGTAGCAACTATTACAACTGCATCTGGTTTTAATCCAGCCATTCTACATTTAATATCTAAGAATTTTTCTGCTCCAAGGTCAGCACCGAAACCTGCCTCTGTAACTACGTAATCAGCAAAATGAGTAGCCATTCTTGTAGCTATTACTGAATTACATCCATGAGCTATGTTAGCAAATGGTCCACCATGAACAAATGCTGGTGTTCCTTCAAGAGTTTGAACTAGATTTGGTTTTAATGCATCTTTAAGTAATGCAGCCATTGGTCCTTGTGCTTTTATTTGTCCAGCTGTTACAGGATCTCCACTTCTTGTATATGCTACAACTATTCTAGCAAGTCTTTCTTTTAAATCAGTTATGTTACTAGCTAAGCAGAATATAGCCATTATTTCTGAAGCAACAGTTATATCAAAACCATCTTCTCTTGGCATTCCATTAGCTTTTCCGCCTAAACCATCTGTTATAAATCTTAATTGTCTGTCATTCATGTCAACACATCTTCTCCAAACAATTCTTCTTGGATCAATGTCTAGAGCATTTCCTTGATATATATGGTTGTCTACCATTGCAGCTAGTAAATTGTTAGCTGCTCCTATTGCATGGAAATCTCCAGTGAAGTGTAAGTTGATGTCTTCCATTGGAACAACTTGTGCATATCCACCACCTGCTGCTCCACCTTTAACTCCAAATACTGGTCCTAATGATGGTTCTCTTAACGCAACTATTGTATTTTTGCCTAATTTTGATAAAGCGTCAGCTACACCTATTGATGTAGTAGTTTTTCCTTCTCCTGCTGGTGTTGGATTGATTGCTGTACATAATATTAACTTGCCGTTTTTACTAGGAGTTGTTTTCAAAAGATTATAATTTACTTTTGCTTTGTACTTTCCATAAAGCTCGATGTCATCTTCAGGTATACCTGCTTTTTCAGCTATTTTTCTAATGTCCTCCATTTTACACTCTTGTGCTATTTCGATGTCTGATTTAAAATCCATTTAAAATACCCCCATCTCTAATTTTTCTTTTATTTTTAACCTCTTCTATAATTCCCCCTATGGAATTATATGGAGACTGGTCAAACTTATTAAAAAATTATATGTTTTAAATTACCTGCCCTTCTAACTTTTCTTTTATTTTTTTTACCTCTTCTACGGTTTCCTTACTGGAATCGTATGGAGACTGGTTAACCCTGTCAGAAGTTCCTACATTTTCACGATAGTGCATAAATCCAAGACAAGCATCTTCACCTACATTTTCAAGTACATATCTTTCATCTTCTTCATTTTTAATTTTATTTGCAACTACAAAAACCTTGTCTATGCCTATATCTTTTGCTAATTTTTTTACATGATGGTATGTTTGAATACTTCTAATTCCTGGTTCTACTACTACAACAAACACATCTACACCTTGAGCTGTTCCTCTTCCTAAATGTTCAATACCTGCTTCCATATCCATAATTACTATATCTTTATTTTGAAGTATTAAATGTGAAGTTAGCTTCTTTAGAAGTACATTTTCTGGACAGATACAACCAGTTCCACCAGTATCAACAGTTCCCATCGTTAACACTCTGACACCATTATATTCTTTGCAATATCTTTCAGGTATATCATCAACCTTTGGATTTATTTTAAACATTTTTCCAAAAGCACCTGGTGTGGAATTGGTTCTCTCTGCCACTAGCTTTTTCATTTCTGATATTGGTACTATTTCATTAATTATTTCTTGTGGGAACCCTAATGCTAAAGCTAAATTAGGATCTGGATCTGCATCTACAGCCAATACCTTATACCCTTCCTCTGCATATATCCTACTTATTATGGCAGAAAAAGTGCTTTTGCCTACACCACCTTTTCCCGTTATAGCCATTTTCATTTTCATATTATAGTTCCCCCTTCTCACTAGTTATTTAAAGTCCTTATAATGAGTTTCAAGTAAATTCTTTCTCGAAATGATAATCGGCATACACTTTTTATCATTTCGAGAAAGTTTTTGTATCATTTTGATTTTAGAAATTATTAGTTAAGATAGTACCTTGCATTGGTAGATTGGCATAATATTTGCTCATTTAACAGAGCAATTACTATTACACTATTTTTATACTATTTTAATTATACTACTTTATATTCCTAATTTTTTACGTTTTTCATTAATTCTGGCTACTATTTCATCTACTGCCTTATGTGGATCTGGTTGGATAAAGAATTTAGCTCCTACCCAATCTTCCATTTTATTAGTTAAGATATCTACAACTTCTGGGCTACCTGTTACTGGAGGAGCAACTCCAAGCCAAGTATCAATACCAGAAGCTACTACATAACATCCTATAGAAACTGCTTTCTCTGACATCCATTCTGGAGCTACACCAGCTACTGGTAAGTCACTAAAATCTACACCTAAACGATTAGCTACAGAGCCTACTAACTCTAAAATACGACTTATATCAACACAAGAACCCATATGAAGTACTGGTGGTATATCTACTAATTCGCATACCTTTTTAAGTCCTGGGCCTGCAAGTTCTCTTGCTTCCTTCTTAAGTAATCCTGCTTTAGCTGCTGCTTGAGCTGCACAACCTGTAACAACGACAATAACATCATTTTTGATTAAGCCTTTTATAGTTTCTATGTGGCCAAAATCATGTTGAACCTTTGGATTATTACATCCAACTACAGCTGCTGCTCCTCTTAAAACGCCTGCAACTATAACATCTCCTAAAGGTTTTGTAGTCTGCATTGGTCCTATTTGAGAATTTACAACTCCATCTAATTTATTTAATATTTCTTCTGTACTATATCCAACTACTGCTTCTGATTTAAGTTCTGGTATCATAACCTTGCTCTTATCTCTATTTTTAAAGTTCATTATTGCTGATTTTACAATTTCTCTAGCTGTTTGAAGCGGATGTTCTTCATCCATTTCCATACGAACTGATCCCTTAATATGAGCTTTTGGTGAAGTTGTTATGAATTTAGTATGATATGATTCAGATAATTTTGCTAGTGCAGGGAATATACATTGTACATCAACTACTAAAGCTTCAACAGCACCCGTTACTACTGCTAATTCTTGTTGCATAAAGTTTCCTGCCAATTTAATACCATGTCTCATAGTAGCTTCATTTGCAGTACAGCACATACCACAAAGATTTATTCCATCTGCTCCTTGCTCTTTAGCTAAAGCTATCATTTCTGGTTCTTCAGCTGCTTGTACAATCATTTCTGAAAGTACTGGTTCGTGGCCATGTAAAACAATATTTACTGAATTGCCTCCTAAAACTCCTAAGTTTGCTTCAGTACCTATTGAATGAGGTGTTCCAAACATTATATCACTAAACTCTGTAGCCATATATGATCCCATCCAACCATCTGCAAGTCCACATCTTAAAGCCATTTTGATCATAGGTTCAGCATCTGCCATACAGCCTATATGTGTTGAATGCATGATTGAAACTACTTCTCTATCAAATCCTCTAGGAGTTATTCCTAAATTATCCCAAATTTCTTTTCTCTTTTTAGGAAGGGTTGGTGGGAAATTAACTTCTCCCATTTGTCTACCGAAATCATTTAATCCTGCTTGTGCAACATCATGAGCTATATCGTATATATCTCTACCTTCTGTTGGAACATTAAATCTTTCTGCTACTTTCATCAATTTCTTTTCATCTTTAACCTTTATATCACCATCAGGAGATGTATGATATAGTTCAAGAGCTATACTTCTAACATGATCTGAGTGAGCAGCTGCTCCACCTGCAACCATTCTAGCAAAATTTCTGGAAACGATAACACCTGCGTCAGCACCACAAATACCTCTTTGTACACCTTTTCCTGGAACTGGGCTTACTCTACAAGGTCCTAAATTACAGTTTCTACAGCATACACCTGCTGAACCAAATCCACAAGGTGTTTTTAAAGCATCTCTTCTGTCCCAAGCTGTTTCCACACCATCTTTTTTAGCCTTGTCCAACATTTCAAGTGTAGTCTTGTCAATTGAAAGTACTTTTTCATCCATTTTAATAAATTCCCTCCTTGCTGAATTACCCCTTTAAATAATATCGGAGTTAATTCCTCTTAATTACCTAAAACCCTATTGTTTTTTTATTTAGAAAATAATTGTATATAAAAATTACAATTATAATCTTTTTCATTTAATTTAATAAAGAAATTATACTTATGTACCCTAAAAACGTTAAAAATTAAACATCTATTTTCATAAAAATCTTAATATTGCAATAATTGCTAAGCAAATTTAACCTTCATTTCTATATTTTTTAAATTTTTTAGAATCCAATTTGGTAAATTATTGAATGAGATTAAACATGATTTTTAGCATTTGTAAAAATACTTAATAGAATTCAAAGTGGAAAATACATACACTTTTTTAAAGATTTTTAAGAAAATATTTGAACGACTTCGTAAATGTCTTTCTAATCATTATAATATCACAACCCATATATAAATTGCAAAATTTTTTTTATTATTTTTCCATTAAAATTTCCAAAATTTGAGTTTACATATATTAACTTTAATTATTTATTTTTGAATATATCCATTATTATGTTACAAGATCATATTATTTGGTTTGCCATTATAAAATTCCATTTTTCACATACTAGATTGTTAATTTTTTAATTATCATTTATTTAAACTTAAACATTTTGAAAATTTCTAAAAAATAGTTTATGTGGATTATACTTTTCAACTTATTCCAAGCCTTTTACCATCATTATATATTCGATTTATTTCGACATTTATATTTCATTTCTACAAAAAAACATATTTTTAAAATGCTGATAACATAAAAAAATAATATTTTTCATACAAATTTTATACGATATTTCCACTATTTCCATGGGAATTATAATAAAAAAAATTTTTTTATTACTCTAAAACAAATTTTTATAAAAAGGATAAAATTTGCACAAGAGCTATAATTTTATCCTTTTAGAGATGGGCGTTAATAATGTTTTACCTTAATTGCTACTATATATAAATTATTTTTTGTAAATTTCTAGATACAGCAAAATTAAAAATTATAAATTATTTTGTAAAAATAGGATACCATATATTTTTTTTAAAATCATCTTACATGCTGATTATTTTTTTTTCATAATTTTCACACAGTGTATAATTAATGAAATAATTTTCAAACTTCAAAGTATTCAGTTCCTTTCAGTTTAAATTGTATTTCTTCATAAACTTATACATAAAAAAATACTTTATCATCTCTTAATAGACAAATTGGTAAAATAAAAAAACAAGTAAATTTGCATTTTTACAATTCTACTTGTTTTAAAACTTTAGCAGGATCAATCAACAATTCATAAACTTTTTTAATGTTGAGGACATAAATCCTAACAACTCCCTTAAGCAGCACCTTGTATTACAATATCTGATTACAGTAGTGAATGAATAACTCCATCCCTGCATTGATTTGGGGTAATCACATATGGTAAATTTTGAGAAACCCTCATATTGTGAGCTCCAAGTAATCCCCCTGGCTCATATGGAAACATGGCAGTATCATACATATTCCCCAGGCCTGATACGATCTTTACAAGGATAACTTTACGTTTGCCCGGCCGCGCAACATCACTGAATTCCTCTCTTGTATACGGCATATTATTCAGATTCACAAGCACCTTCCGGATTTCCTGAACAATCCAGTCTGCCGCCCGATGTCCTGCCATAATACCTTCTGCCGTTCTTCCTTCACCCTCTTCAAACAGCACATCAACATGAAGGATATAATCAGTTGATTTTGGTGTGCCAGCACGATCCAGTACAACCTGATTTTTCAACACTCCTTCTGAAGAACCTATATTAGACGGCTGAAATCCACTCTTATCCTCAACACCAGTTATCATGACAGTTACTCCAGAAAGCAGATGTGTAATACCCTCTCCCAGTTCTCCCCTCACCTTACAGGCAATGGGAGAGTAGTCTATATTGGAATTAACAAACATATCATAATTTCCCGGCTCAATGATACTAACCTTGATATCCTTGACTCTCGGTTCCGATTGAACTAGGCTCTTTTCAATTCCCTTTCGTATAGTCAGCACACCATTGTCAATCTCCGTCTTCTCACCTAAACAGACTTCATGAATACAAAATACCTTACGGGTCAGCCTTCGAAGACTCTGTTCTGGTTCATCTAATCCTGTATCTACCGATTTTCCAGCCTTCCGGAGCTTATTTTTCACCAGTGCAACAGCCTTCATTGCATCATAATCCGTCAGATTGTTCTCTCCTACAACACAAGATTCATATCCAGCTGCGCTTTTATTGAAATCTATCACACAGTCCACATAGCTGTTAGTGCAGACAAGCCGTCCCTGTTGGGCGATATAGCTGAGTCCAACACTTGGGATTCCCCGGATACCAAGCTGCTCAATTACATTAACAAAATCTACATGATGGTTTCCCCATGCGTCAATTGCAACAATTGCCGCATCTGCACGCATAATCTGTGCGATATCACCGACACGTTTTGCCGTATAAACTTTATCATCGCAAACCTCGGATACCCCATCTACAATAATACCCGTAAACTCAATATCTTTTTCCTTTGAAAGTGCTTCTGTTACCGGACACCGAAAATGATGCAGCGTTGTCATTTTAATACTTGGTCCCAGGCCCATATTATACCTCCATTCTGCATGATTCATTATTTTCTATTTATAAAGAAAATCATACAAGGAGGCTGCCATAATATGACAGCCTCTTTGTCGTCTTTACTAAAACAAATTTATACGTTATGACGGTATTCGTAAGGTAATATCTTTGTTGCATTAAAGCTTGGGCAATCACGAACCCATTCTAAAGATTCTTTTACAATTGCTGTCTGCTGTGGAATGTTGTGTGGTTCTCCAGCATTTGATCCGATTGGTACATGAGGAGCTGTAATTCTAGGTGCTCCCTGCTGTCTTGCAATTGGAGGGAGTGCAGCAATTACGCAGCAACTCATGCCTGCTTCTTCACAGCATCTAGTAACAATTGTTGCTGAACGATGGCAGGTTCCGCATCCACCTGTACAAAGAACAATATCTACACCCTGCTCCTTTAATTTACGGGCAATTTCTGGACCAGTCTCATCCCTGAATTTCTCAACGTTTCCGCCGCCGCCCATGAATGTATATGTCTCTTTAGGCAAAGAACCGATGAATCCTTCGTCTACCAGCTCATGAAGACGATCAATTGGGAACATAGCGTTAACGTCTTTATTAATATCGGAGTTATCGAATCCACCATGTGTTACCATCAACTGATCAGATGGTGTGTCAAATGGAATTACACGATAAGAGAAATCACCAGATGTATTATATGGTGTTTGGTCTTTTTTATGAATTCCACCTGCTGTAATAAAAGCAACCTTGCACTCACTCAGTGGTTTTTTCAATTCTGTAAATACTGGTTTTGGTGTAATAGGTACAAATATTTCAGATTGCATCCCTTTTTTTGTTGTTAATTTCATTGTTCTTCCTCCTTAAATTGATTCTGCTGGGATATCCCGTTTGCCAATCACTTTCATACAACTTAAATAGAACTCCACATCCTGTCCTTCTTCCATGGTGACTGGCGTGAATGCCCAACGTCGCGGCACTCCTATGGTTCCCAAATCATTCATTATTGCCACTTTTATGGCAGTATCATTTACTTGTGTTATTTTTCCTCCCAGTAAGCATGGAGTTATCTCGTGATCCGTTTTCATATCCGAGCAGTCATAATCAAATGGGTCTTCTACAACCTGAATATAACTGAAATAAAATTCCATCTCATGACCGATGGCCAGAGGCTCATCACTCATAATCAGATATTTTGGAACCGTAATAACTCCCAAACGTCCATGAAGATGAACCTTAACTCTGTCTTCAAACACCTCTTTCACGAGTCCTCCCATTTTTACGGGGTTAATTATATAATCCATTAGTGTAATGTTCCACTTTCAACAAGCTTTGTTTCAGGAAGTCCTAAAATCCTGTTGTTTGTATTGATAACATCATTGTTCCATTTCTTTTCAGCAGGTTTGATTTCCACACCTGCCATTTTATTCTTAAGCATCTGGATTGCACGTGCAGCTACTTCCTTAGTTACACATGAGCATCCCGCAATATCGTTTTCAAATCCGCCCTTGTCCATGTTTTCTTCAACCATTGCTGTAGCATATTCATTACCAACTACCAATTGACCCTGATATGCACAGAAGGATACACCAACTACTGGAATGCCTCTCTTTCCAGCCTGACCAATATGTTGAATGAAGTCGATATGGTTATTTCCAAAGCCTTCTGTTGTAATGATAGCACCATCAAGATCTAGTGCTTCAAGCAAAGAACCAAGTCTTTCAGATACCCAAAGTTTTTCATCGTTAACCTGTGGAGAACCGACACAAATAACGCCTACTAGATCCAGCTCATCATCTACTGCCAAGCCTTCTACGAGAGGTTCTCTAATATAATGACGTGTCATTTCTTTTGTTGCAGGTCCAATACAAGTTAATGCATGGATGGATCCATCTCTTACCTGATTTGGTGTTAATATAATTGGAACATTACCGCAGTCTACATTCTTCTGTCCACCAAGGACTCCACAAGGTTCTACTGGGCAGATAACATTATCATGCATAGCTCCCTGTCCCATAATTTCTTTTATTAATACTACACGAGGATTTCCTTCTCTTCGTACATCTTCGCAAATTTCTTCACGAACAACTTCACCTTCATACTCTTTTAGTTCATCACGAATTGCCTGAATAACGTAATCCTGACATTTATGTGCAGCAAATGGACCTGGTCTTGTCATTCCTGACAATCTTTGAATAACTGCATGACAACGGATAATAATATCATTTTCATCTGCACATCCTGGATGTCCGAAATACATCTTCTCATCCAAATATCCTTCGGAAGAACCAAACTCATGAACCTGTACGCCATCTTCATCTACACCAGTAAGCATGAATACAACACCATCAGCAACCTTTGTGATACCTTCGCCAAGCTCGCCTTCAACTTTTGTAGCGATTGGGCAAACATCCATAATTGTTTCTGTACGGATATGTCTTTTATTTGGATAAATAACATCTAACTCAAGGCTCTTACACAGTACATCTTTTGTTACCGCACTCTTAACAATGTCTTTATCAATGGTAATAACGCCATCTTTAATAGAAGTCTTATCTCCAAGCTTTACATCTGAAATTTTAATGTGCTTTTTAACAAGATTGTGAATGACCTTTTTCTCTCCACTTTTCTCTGCCACTTCAACAGGTGCTGCAGATGCTGCTCCGGCAAATACTGGTACATCCAGCTTTAAGCCCTCAAATTTTTCTGCTTTTCCAATTTCAATATGAATCATTCCATTACCTCCTACTCTTGATTGAACTTCCGGAGCCTCTTCAACTTCCTGTGGTGCTTCGGATACATCTTCTTCTTGTACTTCGTTGACCTTATCAAGTACATCTCTTGTAATCGGTGTAAGTGCCTCAACATCCTTAAGCAGTGTGCTTCCGATTACCTGCTCAATACGCAAACCATTGGAACTTAATGTTAAGAGACCTGCTTCCTGCATATCTTCAAATAATCCCGGATCTTCCAGGTCTGCTGCACTTATAACTAATCCTTTTTCTCTTCTGCAGCAAAAGATTGCAGGATCTTTTAAGTGCTTCTGCAATGTTTCCTTTGTGATAGACATTTTGATTCCTCCTTATTCTTCTTTTCTAAATCTTCTTATCATCTTATAATTAACAGTACACACCGCACCGTCAGTACAATGATAAGCTGATAATTTTAACTATAGACATTTTTAATTTCTCCTTATTCTTCTCTTCTAAATCTTCTTATCATCTTATAATTAACGGCACGCATCGCCCCGTCAGTACAATGATAAACCGGTAATTTTAACTGTGGTGCACATGACATTACAGTATTGCTACAGTCTGTACAGTTACTTATCAGCACAGCCTGTGCTCCTGCTTTCTTTAATTCCATCACCTTCTGCACCTGTCCTGGACATTTTCCTGGGTTCTCACATTTTCGGGTATTTTTAACTTGCTTTGCCTGTTTACAATACTCAACTCCTACTACCTCAGAGCCCATACTTGATGCCTGTTCTTCCAGACGTTCTTTGTTTGCACCGCATGCGCAAACCAAAAGTCCGATCTTTGGCGGTCCTGGCATAAAACTCTCAGCTGCAATAATTGCTCCAGTTGTCTTAATAATTGGTGCCTCCAAAGAAGTTCTCTTGCCAGTAAATGGACCTCCCATAATCAGTTCACCATATTCTTTGCCAAGTCCTCCTGACATTTCCAAGACCCTTGCTACACTCATCCCAAGCGGAACATCCAATAATACATGAATAGATGCATTTTCCTTTAATTTTCCAGCTACAGTCATATCCTTATCCATGAGCGGCTTTTTGTCTTCTACCGCTTCCCGGATACGAAATGCAGTTTCTGAATTAATAACTACTGCATCTGCTGCCATGGGAAGTTGCTCTGGTTCCAAAAGTATTCCAAGTGTCTCTCTTACGATGGCACGCTCCTCACCCATAGGATAAATATTATCCAGTTCATGAACAGAAACCCGGCTGTCTGCATTTGCCTTCTCCAGTTTTTCAATCGCTTTTTTATGAATTCCTTTCACAGCCACAATCCCTTTTTCAGCATTGACAAGCTTCATGATAATTGCCAGTCCATCCAAAAGTTTTTCCGGTTCCTTTTCAATTCGTGCTATATTGTGCGACAGAATTGGTTCACATTCAGCTGCATTAATGATGACAGTTCCTTTTCCTTCAAAACGAAGATTCAGTTTCACAGAAGTGGGAAATCCAGCACCGCCCAATCCTACAATTCCGGATTCTTCAATCAGCTCTTTTGGTGTTGCACCTTGCAAAGATATGTATTTTGTAAAATCTGTCTGCGATTCTTCAATCACAATCTGATTTGTATCAACAGTTTTCACTCTGCCGTCTACACTGGAAAAAATATTGGTTCCCAATGCCCCTTGCGGCTTTCCTGCTATAATCTGCCCTCTTTTTACAAAATCATTTTCCTGAACCAGTGCCTCGGATGGAGCTCCAACATGCTGCCTGAGTGGAAAAACAAAATCCATAACTATACACCCACTTTCTGAGAAAGGCAGACAATTGCATAAATTGTCATACATTTCTCTGTTTTTTTCTGGTTTCTTTACACTTGCATTATATTTTGTTTTAGTAAAATCTTATATTTATTTCTTAAATTTGCTCCTCCTAAATACAAGATATTTGATAAAAAATTAACTTCAAATTAAATTACTTTACTTTTCATACTTTAATTAATAGCAATTCCAATGCCAAATCACATAAGAATTCATCTAAAAAGACATTTTTACGTGTAAACCATTGTAAAATCACCATTTTTTCACCTTGTTAATATATTGAGAAAATTTTTATTAGTTAAAAAATTGTCCAAATCTATACAATATTTTCCTACAATATCCCAATTATTCTCTTGATTATATTGATTCTTCTGGTTTCAATAAAATAAAAATAAAGTGTTCAGATTAATACACATGTATTAATCTGAACACTTTATTTTGTACTCTTCTATTTTATCGTAAATATATTACTGTTAATATTTTTAACTAGAGCCACATATAATTTTTCCCACACTATAACTGGAATTTTTTAAAAATAAAAAAAGCAGAAAATTTATATATAAAATAAAAAAAGGTTTTTCGAAACTCGAAAAACCTTTTAAGTGGCAGGGGCAGTAGGATTTGAACCCACAACCAATGGTTTTGGAGACCACTACTCTACCGTTGAGCCATACCCCTAAGACATTGTCTATTATACAGCATATTATTTTAAATTGCAAGCTTTTTTTAATTATTAGTTTATTACATACCATGAAAGTAAATTGTAACTAAATTTAATGATTAATATTACTTTTTTATACTTTCACTTTCATAGAACTTTTTCAAAGTTTCTATATTATACTTTAGAATATCCTCATAATTAATTTCACCATTATATATTTTTATATTTACAGTTTTAATATTATACTTTTTTATTATATCTGCATTTTCTTGTAAAACAGCTGGGTCATTATACAAAAATACAAGTTTTTTTAAATCCTTAACTTTGGCTTCTAGATCCCATTTTCCATTAGAATCTTTTACTGTATATATTGACTTAAAACCATTATATTTTATAAAATAATTCATTTCATCTTCTGCAAATACAAAATTACAATCTGTTAGTTTACCTACAACAGTTTTTAAATCTTTTTCATGTGTTTCAATATTTTTTACTGTTTCCGAAAAATTTTTCTGGTATAAATCCCTATTTTTAGGATCTTTATCTTGTATTGAATTTTTGATGTTTAGCAAAGCTATCTTATAATTATCAATATTCATTAAGTAGTAGCCATTATCTTTTAAGGTAGTATTTTTATATTTTACTTCTTTGTTATATGATAAAAGTTTTACACCTCTAGAAACATTTATTACTCCAACCTTACTTTTATTTAGCTTATCTATAAAATCATCAATCCAAGGTTCAAATCCTGCTCCCATATAAATAAATAAATCATTTTTAGCTATATTGTTTAAACTATCTGAAGTAAATTGAAAATTTTCTTCATCTACTCTACTTTTAAAAATATAGTCTACAGAATGCATACTTTTAGATATACTTTTAACCATATTGCACAATAATTTATCTGTAGTAACAATATTTAATTCTATATCTTTTCTTGTTTCCATCTTAACTTCATTGTTATCTGATTTTACTGATTCATTTTGCATCTTATAGCTACAACCGCTTAATAATATCATACATAAAAACAATAATATTGCGTTTCTCAAACTATTCACCCCGTATTAAGCACATGAAGACATACTCCTTAAATACACTCCATATGAATCTTAAAATAACTCTATAAATTTAGAAATACATTTCTATTTTACATAATGCTTTTTAACAATGCAAATAATTATAATTTTTTTATTTTATATTCATCAATTTTATGGTATAAAGTTCCCCTAGGTATATTCAGCAACTTAGCTGCTTTTGATTTATTGTTTTTAGTGATTTTTAAAGCTTTTTTTATATTCTCCATTTCTAATTCTCTAATAGCTCTAGTTAAGTCCAATGGATATTCTTTAAAAAATTCGTTTTTTTTCATGTGTAAAAGTATATACTCAGGAATAGAATTCTTTTGTATTATTCCATTTTTATTTGTAACAACGATATGTTCTATTACATTCATTAATTCTCTAATATTACCAGGCCATCTATATTCATTTAAAATATTCAGTACTTGTCCATGTATTTTTATTATATTTTTTGAATTCTTTGATGAAAATTGTTTGGTAAAATGCTCTATAAATAATGGAATATCTTCTTTTCTATCTCTTAATGGTGGCAGGTTAATTTCAACTACATTTAGTCTATAATATAAATCTTCTCTAAATTTATTTGTTTTAACCATTTCTTGCAAGCATCTATTTGTTGCTGATATTACTCTCAAATTTAACTTAATACTTTTTTCGCCACCTACCCTTACAATTTCTCTCTCCTGTAAAACTCTAAGCAGCTTTGCTTGCATGCTTAAAGGCATGTCTCCTATTTCATCAAGAAATATAGTTCCTTCATTTGCTAATTCAAATATCCCAACTTTTCCTTTCCTATTAGCACCAGTAAAAGCTCCTGAACAATATCCGAAAAATTCACTTTCAAAAAGTTCTGAAGGAATTGCACTACAATTTACTGGAACAAAAAGTCCTTTTCTTCCACTTAATTCATGAATTCCTTTTGCAAAAACTTCTTTTCCTGTTCCACTTTCTCCAGTGATCATAACACTAGCATTTGTTGGTGCTATCTGCCTTGCCATATCAATCTTCTTTACAATACTAGAACTTTTTCCAATTATATTCCCAAAGACACCTAAATTTTTCTTCACTTGATTTTCCAGAAAAATTAGTTTTGAATTTGCATTTTCCAACTCACTATAGAGCCTACTTAGTTCTTCAAAATCTCTATCTGTAGAAACTGCCCCCCTAAAAACATTCTCTATGTATAAAGGCATTGAATTAGCCAAAACAGGATAATTTTTCAAGGGACAATGATATTTATTCTCAATGGATACACCTGTTTTTCTAACCTTATTTACTATTGCATCAGGAAAAAATTTTTCTATATTTTGCCCTATAATTTCCTCATAATCTATATTATATAATTTTTCTGCGCTTTTATTCCAAACTACTACAATTCCCTTCTCATCTATAACGCAAACTGCTTCATAAATACAATCTGTAATAGATTTTAACATCATATAATCTATGTTTTTAAATTTTTCTTTAATATATGACTTTTTTTGTTCATCCCCCATACTTTCCCTCCGTATTTTATAAATATTGTTAAAAAAATAAATATTTACAAATATCTATTTTACAGTAAATTCAGAAAAATTTCAATTAGAGCATTAATTAAGCTCCTGTCAAATTCATCAATGACTTTATATGCTCCAAAGCATCCATGCAACCTTTGCCTTAACACTATCCTTGATCTTTCCATTATCACTTATGCTCTCTAAATAACTCTTTATAATATCTTTAGAATTTTCAATTCCTAAATCTTCAAACTGTAATGTATAAACCTCTATTGCCTTACTTAAATCCCATTCTTTATTCCACTGAACACTTTTATATTGAATTTCCGGATGTATCCCCATGTTCCACAGAATGTTAAAAGCATAATAGATATTATTTTCAAATTTCTTATTATAACTTTTATCTTTTCCTAATATTTTTTCTCTAAGTTGATTTTTAATATTATCATTTCTATATACAAATCCACTCATAAAACAATATCTTTTTGATGCTTCAATCATTTTTAATAAAGTATCTTTACTATTTATTGCTGGAGTCATAGATGCAAATACAAGATCAAACTTTTTTCTCCAATTATAGTCATCCAAGTTCAAACTTTGCCACGTTTCAACCTTATATTCAATATTATCAATACTCATATCCTTCATATTTTGTATGGCATATTCAATCATTTTAGAGGATATGTCAATGCCAATAATATTCTTTGCATACTTAGAAAATTGTAGAGAATGCTTACCAACACCACAGCCAACATCTAATATAGAACACTCCTTATTAAGAATACATTTTGAAGTAAGAAATTTTACTAACTCCATGTTTTCTTCTTTATCATTATTATTTATAATCTTATTAAACTCCTCAGCTCTTAGATCCCAAAATTTTTTCGATATTGATAGGTTTTTTCGTTCACATTCATTCCACATTTTCTCAAATACTAAACTATCCATGTTAAACCAACTCCATACATTTTTTTATGATAACCTAAAATATTTGTTACTGTTATTGAATGATTCTATATTTGTAACAAATTTTCCTTTATATAAAACATATTTAATATGTTTTATATAAAATATCTATGTTAAAATTAAATAAGATTATTATTATTATTATTATTTAGTGAGGTTCTATATGAAAATAAGCATGGATAGGGTAATAAGAGCTATGTCCATAGCTCTAGATTTATCTCAAATTAGTTCAGAATATGATTCACCAGTTATAGAAAATGTTTCAAACGTTGATTATACAAGTCATAAATTTAAGCACCATTCTATTAGAACTACATATTTGGCTTTAGAAATAGCAAATTTTATAAAACTAAATGAAGAGCAAAAAAAGCAATTATATATTGCTTCTCTTTTACATGATATTGGTGCTGCTAACTATTTAACAAAAAGTCATTCATCAAATTCCTTTATAAAAAAGCATTGCGAAATTGGTGCAGAAATAACTAAATCTTTTCCTATTTTTAACAATATTTCTAGTATAATATTAAATCATCATGAAAACTTTGATGGCAGTGGTGCTATGGGGTTAAGTGGAAATAGTATTCAAATAGAAAGTCAAATTATAAGAATCTGTGATTTAATAGAGATTTTATATAATGAAACTATACCAGCTTTTAAACAAAGAAATAGTATTATATCATGGATCAAAAAAAATGAGAATGTAATTTTTTCTAAGAATTTAGTAGATGCCTTCTTACAAGTTTCATCTAAGGACTTTTTTTGGTTCAATATAGAAAACATATCATTTATGGAATTTATATTAAATACTGTATCTCCAAATATAGATGAATGTTTAAATTTAGAACAATTCCAAGATATCGCATACATATTTTCAAATATAATAGATAATAAAAGTAAATTTACTGCGACTCATTCCAGAGGAATTTCAGAACTTGCTTATACAGTTTCAAAATTCATCGGATACCCTGAAGATAAGTGTATAAAGATGAAAATTTCAGGTTTACTTCACGATATAGGGAAGCTTGCCATTCCATCAAGTATACTTGATAAAAATGCTTCATTATCTGCAGAAGAATTTGCTATTATTAAATCACACGTGTATTATACAAAGGTAATATTGGATAGAATTGTTGATATAAGTGATATAAGTGATTGGGCTTCTAACCATCACGAAAAACTTAATGGAAATGGTTACCCTAGATCACTAGTTGGCGAACAATTATCAGAAGAATGTCGTATTATAGGTGTTTGTGATATTTATCAAGCTCTGACAGAAGATAGACCTTACAGAAAAGGCTTTGATAAAGAAAAGGCTTTTTCCATAATGAATAATATGGTTAATGAAAACTTTATTTGTGGAAAAGCACTACAATATCTTAAGGAAGCATTAACTTGTGCTAATGTTCCTAAATAAGCAGCGTCACTTTTCTTTTCGCACTGTTTTGGTTAAAATATTTTATGAGGTGAATTTTAATGAATTTTATTGTAGATAATGTAGAGTCAACTATAAATCTAGGAAATAAATTAGGAAATATGTTAAAACCTGGAGATATAATATGTCTTAATGGCGAAATGGGAACTGGTAAAACCCATTTTACTAAAGGCATAGCAAAAGCCCTTGGAATAACTGACCCTATAACTAGCCCAACCTTTACCATTGTTAACGAATATGAAGGGCGTTTAAAATTATATCATTTTGATGTTTATAGAGTTAATGACCCTGACGAAATTGAAGCTATTGGCTTCGATGAATATATCTTTAGTGATGCTGTTAGTATTGTAGAATGGTCAAATTACATAGAAGAATTAATCCCCACAGAACATATATCTGTAAAAATTGAAAAAATACCTGAAAAAGGTATAGATTTTAGAAAAATTTCAATAGAATATTACGGAGAAAGATACGATTATATAAAGGAGTTAAAATAGAATATGAAAATTTTAAGTTTAGATTCAGCTACAGAAGCTGCTACTTGTGCAGTAATAGAAGATAACAGATTACTTGGTGAAATAACCTTTAATTATAAAAAACAGCATTCCATTTTAATGATGCCTATGATAGATAAACTATTAAAAAATTTAAAAATTGATATAAATTCTTTAGACGGATTTGTAGTTTCAAAAGGTCCTGGTTCCTTTACAGGTCTTAGAATAGGTGCTTCAACAATAAAAGGATTAAGTCAAGGTACTGGCAAACCTTTTGTAAGTGTTTCTTCATTAGATGCACTTGCTTATAATTTAGCTTATACAGATGGAACTATATGTCCTATTATAGATGCATTGCGCAATAATGTTTACACTGCATTATACAACTTTGTTGATAGCAAACTACAACGAGTTAGTGATTACATGATTATTTCCATTGATGATTTAATTAGTACTATAAATGAACAGAACCTTAAAGTTTGTTTTATAGGAGATGCTATTTATAAATTTAAGGAAAAGCTAACAAACAATATAAAAAATATTAATTTTGCTCCTGCACACCTTAATGTAGTAAAAGCCTCTTCATTAGGTGAAATAGGTTTAAACCTTTTAAATTCAGGCATAAAAGATGACTTATATACATTTTCACCTTTGTATATTAGAAAGTCTCAGGCTGAAAGAGAATATGAGAAAAAAATGGAGTCCTTGGCAAGTGAATAATATTGAAATACTGTCTTTAAAGCAGGAACATATTGATAGTGTACTTGCAATAGATGCTTTGAGTTTTCCAACACCTTGGAGCAGAACTTCTTTTGAAAATGAAATCTCAAATAATAAATTTGCAAGATATGTAGTTGCTAAAAAAGAGAATGTTATAATAGGATATGCTGGTATGTGGTTAATTCTTGATGAAGGACATATAACTAATATAGCAGTTCATCCTGAATATAGAGGTATAGGTGCAGGAAACCTTTTACTAGAGGCACTAATGGAAATATGTAAAATTGAATTTGCACATAACATGACTTTAGAAGTAAGAAAATCCAACATAGTAGCTCAAAACCTTTATAAAAAATATGGCTTTGCAGAAGAAGGTTTAAGAAAAGGATATTATGCTGACAATAAAGAAGATGCCTTAATAATGTGGAACCATAATGTATAATGTGTGATGTAACTCAAAATAGAGAGGAGTTATAAAGTAAGTGAATGAAGAAAAGAAAAAAGCTCTACAATGTTTAAAAACCTCAAAGGGACAAATAGAAGGAATAATTAAAATGATTGAGGAAGGAAGATATTGCATTGATGTATCTAACCAAATAGTTGCTGCTCAATCACTTCTAAAGAAATCCAATTTATTAATCCTAAAACAACATCTTAATCATTGCGTGAAAGATGCTTTTCTAAATAATACTGGAGATAAAAAAGTAGATGAAATAATAGACTTACTTTCCAAATTATTAAAAGACTAACATACTATTTTCCATAAATAAAAAAACACTGTTTTTAAAGCCATTTACTTTACTAGACTTTAAAAACAGTATTTTATTTTTATTTAATTACTATTCTATTATAATTTTTCTTTCCTCTTCTAATAAGCATAGACTTATCATTAAAGTTGGCTTTTGTTATTACCATATTGGCATCTGTTACCTTTTCATCATTTATTGTGAGCCCACCTTGCTGTACAAGTCTTCTTGCTTCACTTTTGGATGAAAGTATTTTTGTATTTACAATTAAGTCTATTACAGTACATCCAAGTTCATCTTCTGTTATTTCTACTGTTGGAACATTTTCCATACTAGCTCCACCAGCAAATAATGCTTCTGCTGCAGCTTTTGCTTTTTCTGCTTCTTCCTTACCGTGAACAATCTTGGTAACTTCATAAGCAAGAACTTTCTTAGCTTCATTTATTTCAGCATCTTGAAGTGAACCTAATCTTCTAACTTCATCCATAGGTAGGAAAGTTAAAAGTGCTAAGCATTTTTCTACATCTGAATCTGCTACATTTCTCCAGTACTGATAAAACTCATATGGTGAAGTTTTTTCTTTATTTAACCATAATGCACCCTTCTCTGTTTTACCCATTTTTTTGCCTTCACTATTAGTTAAAAGTGCAAAAGTCATTCCATACGCAGGCTTACTTTCTTTTCTTCTTATTAAATCTGCTCCTGCTATTATATTTGACCATTGATCATCTCCACCTAATTGTAATACACAACCATATCTTCTATTAAGTTCAAGGAAGTCATATCCTTGCATTAACATATAGTTAAATTCAAGGAAAGACAATCCTTTCTCTAATCTTTGTTTAAAACATTCTGCTGTAAGCATTCTATTTACAGAAAAATGCACTCCTACTTCTCTCAAAAAATCCACATAATTAAGATTTAATAACCAATCAGCATTATTGGCCATTATAGCCTTATCATTATCAAAATCTACAAGAACTGAAAATTGATTCTTAAAACACTCAGCATTATGCTGTATTTGTTCCTTTGTTAACATTTTTCTCATATCTGTCTTACCTGAAGGATCACCAACCATAGCGGTACCCCCTCCAAGCAATGCTATAGGTCTATGTCCTGCTCTCTGCATGTGAGCCATAACCATCATTTGTAAAAAATGGCCAACATGAAGACTATCTGCAGTTGGATCAAATCCTATGTAAAATGTAACTTTCTCCTTACCTAATAAATCTCTTACTTCTTCTTCATGAGTAACTTGTTTTATGTATCCACGTTCCATTAAGGTATCATAAACATTAGCCACTTCAATCACTACCTTTCTACATATTCTTATATTTGCCTTTTTCTATAGTTCCTAGTATATATTTAAAATATTTTTTTATCAACATTTTAATACATATTGTATATTTTCACAAAATTAATCCAATTAATGAACAATATCACTATTTGATTTTACATGTTACTCTTTTGAGCGCAAAATTTAAGACTGGATTTCATATCCAGTCTCTTATTTTAATATTAATTTATTTTCTATTTTAAATTCCAGTTAAGCCACATATTTTTTTATAAAATCTGGCATCTCCTTATCCCCATTTATATTAATATAAATGTCAACATTACTATTCTCCATTAATTTCTCTAATAAACAAAATAAATGTGCTGCATCATGAAGATTTCCTTCTACAATATTAAACAATCCATCAATAAAAATTGTATCAATATCATAATCTTCTGAAAGTATGCCGCACAAAAAACCGTAAAAACTTTCCTGATTTTTTAAGTAAAATTCGTTAGTAGCAATAAATCTTATTCTTCTATCCAACTCTAGTAGTGGTCTTCTATCATCATCGATATACACAATGTGTCCCTTATTTGTTAAAACCTTTTCATTGGCAAGATTGATTAATGCCTTTGTTTTGCCTGAACCTCTCTTGTTGCAAAATACATGAATCATGTTTACCACCCCTTACTTTAATATTTTATGCCACTCTTATAAGTAAATTATATAATATTCAGAATATTTTTTCAACGTTATTTGGAATAACTTTGAAAAAATTCTGAAATACTTAACCTGCTTATAGCTTATATTAAATGTATTTTGTGAAATAATCATTTAAACTTTTTTATACCGGGATATATAACTTTAAATTCACCATCTTTAATAACATTGATAAAACTTACTCTACCCTTATTTTTAAAAGCTTTCTGCATTCTATTAAAACCTGTTCCATTTTTTATAAACCTTCCTTTTTTGTCTAATGCAATTATTTTTTCATATATCCACATATTTCTTCTCATGTAATTAATAGAATTTTTATTTGTTTCCTTCACTAATATTCCAGGACTAGTTATAACAATACTATTAAAATCCACTATTACTTCTATTTCTTTATAATACATTGTATAATCCCTATACAAAACAGCATTTCTTATTCCTTCATATATTGACTCTATAGGATATGTTTTAGGCAATATTTTCTGTAAAAATTCTTCACTTTCATCCAACATAGAAAGGAGATCCCCTTGAATTATTATAGTTTTACCTAAATTTTTGCTGGTTCTATTAATTATTTTTATCATATTATGTGATATATATACATTATTTTTTTTAGAAAAAATTAGAATTCCTCCTATGGTGGCCATGTGCTTTCCTGAATCCTTATCCATATGTATAATAGACGCATTCTCCATAAGTTCTACCCTATTTTCATCATTTACTTTTATTCCTTGAGAAAAAAAATATCTATCCACTATTTCAGTATCTATACACTTTAAATCACTATGGGGTATTGGAAATAATTCAATATTCAAACTTAAGTTTTCCTGAAGTGATGAAATTATTTCTTGTTTTCTCATAGTATCATTGGTAGAACCCCTTCTTATATAAAAGGCTCCATTATCCTTAATTTGATAAGGTTTTTGAGGTCCATCATATATATTTATAATGGCTACTTTCTTACCTTCGTACTCTATAAATTCCAATGATACAGGTATAGGTGGTTCAATTCTTGAACTCACAATTTGCTGTATTTTTTCTTCACTAAAATTAACATCATCAATTCCTAACACTTTTTTAGTCTTATCTTCTATTCCTATTATTAAATAACCTCTTCCACCTCTGGAATTAGCTATAGCACATATATCCTTTGCTAACTCTTTTCTACCACTATCAGTTTCTATCTCTATAGACTGTTTAAAGTCTAATTTAGTACCTTCTGATTTTTTAAGCAAGTTTAAAAATTTCTTTCTATCCATATTAAAACCCTCAAATTCATTATATAAATATTTATATTCAAAAATTCAGTAAATATTTTAATAGATTTATTATACATCACTTATATAAAGATTGTTTAGCCATATTAATAAAAATTTACAACACATTTTACTACATAATCTATTTGCCGCATAAATCAGTTTTTATAGCGAATTTTTACCTCAAAATCAAAATATCATCTGGCAGCGAAAAACCAAGTTATACATAGCTTGGCAAAGATAATGCAGAGTAATGGTAAAAATAAAATTCAAATATTGTTTTTTTTTTACAATATGCTATAATATATGTATAGAGTGTAAATTCTATCATTTTTATAAATAGGTTAATTTTTCCAGGTATTCTATTCTCCTTTTCTTCATAGGAGGTAAGTTATCCAAGAAAATTAGTCCTATGATTTTAAGGAGGTTTTTTTAATGGCAGATAAGACTATCGTATGTAAAGACTGCGGAAAAGATTTTGTATTTACTGAAGGAGAACAAGAATTTTACAAAGAAAAAGGATTTGAAAATGATCCTGTAAGATGTCCTGATTGTAGAAGAAAAAGAAAAGCAGAAAAAAATAGAATGAGAAATAGCTAGTTAAAAACTATTTAAAAAAAAGAGGTTTTAAAACCTCTTTTTTATTATTTCTTTACAACATTAGCCTTTTTTAATACTTTTCCTAAAGGTAGTGCTAAAGCCATCCCCGCTACAACTTGAGCTATATTTCCAGGAATTTCAGCTGCTGATAAAACAAAAGCTTGTGCAAATGCTATTTTAGTTACAAAATGCATTATCATAGCTCCAGCTAAATAATATGCACCTATCATCCATATTCCACCTAAAATAAATGCAAATACATTATTAAAAATGTTATTACCATCGTAATCTTTTCTATAAGCTATTGTAGCCGCTATATATGCCATAACCCCTTTTATTACAAAAGTGAAAGGAGCCCATATAGCATAAGGTGAAAATAAGTCAAATATACACATTCCTATTGCTGCTGATAGAAAGCCTTTTTTCTTTCCTAAAAGTATAGCAGCTAAAAATACCATGCTATCACCAAGATGAACTACTCCTTTAATAATTACACCACTAGGTATATTAATTACAGCTGTAGCAATATATGTGATAGCTGCCATTAATGATATTTGAACTATATCATTGATTTTTAGTTGACTACCAGCCAGATTTTTATTTTCCATTTCTAACTACACTCCTTACTCAAAAATTATTTATAATCATTATATTAACATTTTTCCTAATTGCAAAATGTATGGGTACACTCATTGAAAATTACAGAAAATTCAAACTAAAATTACCATAATAATTTTTTATGATAATGCTAACACTAATATTATTGTGTATATTAATCTAAGTTTATTTGAAATTTTTTTTATTTTCTATAATACTAAATTGTTTTTTACAGGAGGTAACATATATGATATTTTTACGCTGGTTAGGTGGTTTTATTATATTATTCTGGATAATAGGCTTAATCTTTAAAATAGGTGGAGGATTTATAAATCTTCTTTTACTATTTACTGCTTTAGTCTTTGTTATTGATGCTCTATTAGGTAAAAAGAAGGGAATATGATATTTTTTTTACTCTGGTTCCAAATTAGACTGTTGGAATCAGAGCTTTTTTGTTTATTTTGATATGTACTTAATAATACAGTCATGTTATAATTTATTTTGTGTGAGAAGGGGGTAAAAAAAAGTTATGTTAAACTTCAATATTAAAAGTACTTCAGGAACAGCACGCAATCTGATTTCTAAAGCACTTGACTTGTTAAATAGATATTACTTTATACTTATAGGTTTGTACCTTTTAAAAAGAGCTGTAGGTGTTGCACTACATTCTAATTCTGGCGTAGATTATAAAACGTATCTTTTTCTACTAGCTTTTGCCAGCTTTACAGCATATTCTGATATGAGAAAAGATGTTAAATGGATTCCATTCCTAGTACTATGCATACCTTTTCTGATGTTTATATCCTACATAAATGTTCACGGATATGAATTCTGGGGAAAAATGTTAAGTTGGCAAATAAGTAGAAATATCGTTGTTGATTTAAACCCTATATTCAGTAAAATACCTTTTAATGATGCTGGTTTTGCAAGAGTGTACATGCCTGAAACTCTTACTTGGATTTTAAGAATGGTTTATAATAATGGCTTTGTTCTACCTGTTTTACTTCCTCTTTACAGAGCTGCCATATCTAAAGATTTTAAGAAAATGATTAGATATGCTTTAGGTGGACATGTTTTACAAGTATTTTTAATTACTCCATTTTATTTAACCTTCCATCTTCAAGAAGTTTGGTATGTACTTGGACATCCTGATGGACTAAATAGACATTTAAGTCCTCAAGCAGCTGCAGGTGTTGCTCTTAATTGTTTTCCATCCATGCATACATCTATAGCCTTTGCTATGTTTTTACTAGTTATAAGGGAAAAGAATAAACTATTCAAGTATTTGTGGGGATTCTTTTGTTTAAGCGTAATATTCTCTACAATGTACCTTGAAATACATTGGGTTATCGATGTTTTAGGTGGATTACTTCTTGCATATTTCAATATCAAATTAGTAGATTTTATATTGGACAAAGGTAAAGCAATAATATCAACACCTCTTACCTCTATATATTATAAAACTATTCATTCAACATACTTAACTGACTACAATTTTCGTTCATTATAGTCCAAAAATTAAAGACTTAAACTTTAATTGCATTTTAACAATTAAAGTTTAAGTCTTTTTTATTTATAACAATTATTCAGATTTTCCTATATCAGACAAAGTGAGTCCCTTATTATGTTCTAGAGCCCAATTTATAGCCCATTCACTTTGGAATATAAGTATGTTTCTATCCTTCAAATCTTTTACTAACTTTGTATCACTAGTTAGAACAAGCTTTTCAGGGTTTACTTCTGAACTTTCTATCCATCTTATATTTCTATAAGCAAGCATATCCATTTTAATATCTACATTATATTCGTTTTTCATTCTATATTCTAGAACTTCAAACTGTAATACACCAACTACTCCTACTATAATTTCCTCTATACCTATATGCAATTCTTTAAAAACTTGAATAGCACCTTCTTGGGAAATTTCTGTTATTCCCTTTATAAATTGCTTTCTCTTCATAGTATCTATAGTTTTTACTCTTGCAAAATGTTCTGGAGCAAATATTGGTATTCCTTCAAATTTAAACTTTTTAGGACTTGAACATAGAGTATCTCCTATTCTAAAAATACCTGGATCAAATACTCCAATTATATCTCCAGCATAAGCTTCTTCTACTATTTCTCTATCTTGCGCTAAAAATTGCTGTGGTTGCGCTAGCTTTATCTTATTTTTTCCTTGGACATGGAAAACTTCCATTCCCTTTTTAAATTTTCCTGAACATATTCTCATAAAGGCAATTCTATCTCTATGAGCAGGGTTCATATTGGCTTGTATTTTAAATATAAAGGATGAAAAATTTTCCTCAAATACATCCACTTCCCCTTGATCAGATTCTCTGGATAATGGTGCAGTTGTAAGCTGTAAAAATTCTTTTAAAAATGGCTCTACTCCAAAGTTTGTGAGAGCACTTCCAAAAAACACAGGTGTTAGATTTCCTTCTCTAACCTTGTTTAAATCAAATTCATCACCAGCAATGTCCAATAGTTCTATATCTTCTTTTAGCTTTTCATGAAGAGCCTCTCCAAGTAAGTCTTTAAACACATTGTCATCTACATTACCTTCCATTGCCTCTACTTGGGTCTGACCATGATTTCCTCCACCAAAAACCTCTATAAGTTTTTTATTTCTGTCATAAACTCCCCTAAAATCTGCACCTGATCCAATTGGCCAATTCATAGGATAAGACTTGATTCCTAATACTTGTTCTATGTCCTCCATTAGTTCAAAAGGATCTTTGCTTTCCCTATCCATTTTATTTACAAATGTAAATATAGGTATTCCCCTAAGGCTGCATACATGAAATAACTTTTTAGTTTGTTCCTCAACTCCTTTTGCAGAGTCAATTACCATTACCGCGCTGTCTGCTGCCATTAATGTTCTATATGTATCTTCACTGAAGTCTTGATGTCCTGGTGTATCCAATATATTTATACAGTAATCATCATAGTTAAATTGCATAACCGAAGATGTAACTGAAATACCTCTTTGCTTTTCTATTTCCATCCAGTCAGATACTGCATGTTTTGAAGCTTTTCTTGCTTTAACCGAACCTGCTAATCTGATTGCTCCTCCATACAACAATAATTTTTCAGTAAGTGTTGTTTTTCCGGCATCCGGGTGGGATATTATGGCAAAGGTTCTTCTTCTTTCAATCTCTTTAGTTAAATCTGCCACACTTCTCTCTCCTCTTTATTTTTTTGCTTTCAACAATGATTTTAACTTTATTATGAACCAATGTCAACTTAACTTATTATAGATTTAATTAACTGCATACAATATAAAATATTTAAAAATTACTAAAAGAAGTTGTTATATATGGTAAACGTTTAATTTTTGTATAAACCTTTCTTCACAGCTAAATATTCTATTTACTCTGGATTTCTTTTAACTATACAAATGTTATAATAATCATGTTAATAAAACTATAATTTTGGAGGTTAGAAATGTACAAGTTATTAGCTCTTGATATGGATGGTACTTTATTAAATGAAAATAAAACTATATCTAAAGAAAACTTTCAAGCTATTCAAAATGCTAAAAAAAGAGGAGTTAAAGTAGTCTTAGCCACTGGAAGACCTTTAAAGGGTATAGAAAAATATTTAAATCAATTGAATTTAATCACTGAAAATGACTATGCTGTTGCTTTTAATGGTGCTGTAATTCAAAATACTAAAACTGGTAAAATTTTATCAAAAACTTTAATGACAATGGATGATGTTAAATGTCTATACAGTTTAAGCAAAAAGTTAAATGTTAATATTCATATATCTACTCCTACGTCTTGCATAACACCTAAACTCAATAAATATACTGAGCATGAAGCTGCTATAAATGGACTTGATATTGAATTATTAAACTTTGACGATGTAAATCCAAATACAACTGTAATAAAAGTAATGTTTATAGATGATGAAACTTTATTGGACAATGCTATTAAACAGCTTCCTGATGAAGTTTATAGCAAATATACTGTAGTAAGAAGTGCTCCTTTTTTCCTTGAGTTTATAAATAACTCTGCCAATAAAGGTATTGGCGTTGACATATTAGCCAAAAATCTAGGCATAAAAAGAGAAGAAGTAATATGTATGGGTGATGCTGGCAATGATATCCATATGATAAAATATGCTGGTCTTGGAGTAGCTATGGGTAATGCTTTTCCTGAAATTAAGGAAATTGCAGACTATGTGACAAAAACTAATGAAGAAAATGGAGTAGCTCATGTAATAAACAAGTTTATATTAGAGGATAAAGTGTGCTAAATATAATAAAACAAAAATATGATTGATAGGAAAATATATCCATATCAATCATATTTTTTTATGAATTATTTCATTTCTCTGCTAATAGGCACAAATGCTCTTTTACATAATCAATGTCTTTTTCGTTTGCTAATACGACTAAATAATCTCCTACACAGATCGATGTATTTCCTTTTGGTATAGTTTCTTCTGCACCTCTTTTAACTGATACTAATAAACATTGATCCGGCCATTTAACTTCCTTTATCTTTTTACCATCCAGCGTTGATCCCATACAAACAGCTATTTCTATAATTTCTTTGTTTCCCTCTTCACCTTGAAATTCACTAATATTTTTATTTAAAAATTTTTTAAGCAATACCTCATATATTGGCTTTGATTTCATTATATCTGCAGTAACATATGCTGTTAAACATACTAAACTAAGTGAAAGCAAATGGGAAAATGACCCTGTCATTTCAGTAATTAAAACGCATCCTGTTATAGGTGATTTAACAGTTGCAGCAAAGTAGCCTGCCATACCTAGTATTATTAGATTATTTATATAGATTTGGTTAAATCCAAATAAAACCTTTATCAAATCACCATAGCTTATTCCTATTAACCCACCAATAACTAAAAGGGGAAGGAATATTCCACCTGGTGCTCCACATCCAAAACTTACCATAGTAAAGAAAAATTTCACTATTAACAATATTAATAATACCTTTAATGGAAAAGAATAATTTACAAGAGAACCTATTATCTCATGTCCTCCTCCTAAAACTTCCGGTAAAGTCAATCCAACTACTCCTGATATGATAAATGCTATTATAGGTCTTGCTTCTGGAGATAACCATTTCTGTTTAGCATATAGTTCCTGACTTTTAAATATACACTTATTAAAAGCTACACCAAATATACCTAAAACCATACCTAATATGATTATATAGAAATAATTATTTAGTGGTATGGGTTTTAAGTTTTTAAAATCAAATACCGGTTTTAATCCAAAAAAGTTTTTACAAACAAAATCTGAAGTTATAGATGCTGCTAATGCTGTTGTCATAACTATAGGCGAAAAATTTTTATGTACTTCCTCTAAAGCAAAAATTACACCTGCTAAAGGTGCATTAAATGCTGCAGCAAGACCTGCACTAGCCCCACTGGTTATAAGAAATTTTTCTTCTACTTTAATTCTTTTAAAAATCCTTCCAACGCCTTGTCCAACAGCTGCTCCCATTTGAACAGAAGGACCTTCTCTTCCTAAAGATAGTCCAGCACCTATACAAATAACACCTCCTAAAAATTTAGCTAGTATTACTTTCCACCAATTCATAGCAAGCTTCCCGGCCACTATTCCTTCAACTTGTGGTATACCACTTCCTGAAGCCATAGGTTCCTTTTTCATAATTATTCCTACAATCCATCCACCTATAACAAGAATTATTACCCAAATTGGAATTAAGAAAATGTTTTTTAATTGTAATGCATAAACATACTTGGCGAAACTAAGTGCTTTCTCCAATGCATATCTATAGCTTACAATTAATAATCCTGAAAAAAATCCTACTATTATTCCTTCTAAAATAATTTTTAATTTAAAATTATTCCACTTATATAAAATATTTTTAGTATTATTTATATTAGTCAATTTCAACCTCCCAACCATGAAATTAAAAAGATGCATATTAAAACGCATCTTTTTTAGGTTATAAAATTATTTTACCACTTATTATCTACTTAGATACAGGAATAAAGCCAATTTTTTTCTGCATCTTTCTAAGCATTTTATTAGAAACATAATAAGCTTTTTCTGCACCTTTTTTATATATGCTTTGAAGATATTCCTTATCCTCTGTAAATTCTTTCACCTTTTTCTGTATAGGTTCTAATTCATTTACTATAGCTTCTGCTACATCATTTTTAAATTGAGCATAACCCTGACCTTCATATTTCTTTTCTATGTCTTCAATACTCATACCTGTAATAGCATTTAATATTGTAATTAAATTTTTGATACCTGGTTGATCATCTGTATATTTAACTACTCCTATACTGTCTGTAACACATCTGTTTATCTTTTTTCTTATAACTTCTGGCGGATCCATAATTAATATATAGCCATTAGGGTTATCTGAGGATTTTGACATCTTCTTAGTAGGTTCCTGTAAATCCATTATTTTTGCACCTAGCTTTGGTATATATCCCTCTGGTAATTTAAAGGTTGGGCTATATAAATTATTAAACCTTTGTGCAATATCTCTTGTAAGCTCAATGTGCTGAGTTTGATCCTTACCAACAGGAACTAAATCTGCATTATATAATAATATATCTGCTGCCATTAATACTGGATAGTTTAAAAGTCCTGCACCTATTGAATCTCCATATTTCTTTGATTTGTCTTTATATTGAGTCATTCTTCCTAATTCGCCAACGTATGTGGCACAACAAGTCAATAACCAGCTTGCTTCACTGTGTGTAGGTACATGTGACTGTATAAATATAGTATTTTTTTCAGGATCAATACCTGCTGCTAAATATATTGCTAACACTTCTAGTGTTCTTCTTCTCAAATCTTTTGGTTCCTGTCTTACAGTTATAGCATGAAGATCAACTACACAAAAGTAGCAATCATATTCATCTTGGAGTTTAACCCAATTTTTTAAAGCTCCTAAATAATTTCCTATAGTTAAATTTCCTGATGGTTGAATTCCACTAAATATTACTTTTTTATTTTCTTCCATTTTGATTACCTCCTAGTATGTTTATATAAAAAAGCCCTATGATTTTCATTAATCATAGGGCGTGTTAACACTGTGCCACCTAAATTCAAAAAGATAATAAATCTTTTCCTTGTTTAAGATACATACATATCCTGCCATTATAACGTATGGCTTACGTCAAAAGAGTACTTTAAATTCATCCCGATCCTCAAAGATCCATTCTGTTTAAGCATAATTACTGTAATCCCAGCCACCTACAGCTCTCTTCAAATCTGTTTTTAAACATACTTGCCTCTTATCAAAGGATTTTTACATATATAATTCTTTTAACTTATATTATTCCTTAAACATTAAATTGTCAATATATTATTTAAATTTTATTTTTTCCACAAACCGTGAACATTACAGTATTCTCTAGCAAATAAAATTTCTTCATCTACTTTAAATATAGCTTCTGGCTTTTCTCCTGGTTTTAAATATTTTCTATATACTTTATTTGCAGTATGAACCTCTATCCATTCAATATAATGATTTTCCAACATAGGATGTTCAACTTCCCCAACCTTTGCAACTATGCCATCTTGTAATTTTTCTATGACAGGTACATGTTTTTCAACTGCTGCATCCATAGTATTTTCTGAAAGAAGAGTCATAGGCTTTCCACAACACACTAAAGTTCCTCCTGCTTTATGGACAACCTCTACCATATTACCACAAATTTCACACTTATAAACTTGTCTAACATCTGTCATTGTTATTCCTCCTTAACATTCTATATTTACTAATAATAATTCAACATAATTTATTAAATTCCTTCTTATTTTTTAAATTTTCTTACTTTTCATTCTAACTTTTCATTAATATAACATATACTAGATTTCGCTGAGTGTTTATAGTTTGAAAAACAAGGATTTTTAAATACTCAACTTTCACACATACAATTTTGAGTTAATATAAGTACATTGCGACACAACTTACTAGTTTGGATTTTAACTTTTATGCAGTGATATATGATAAGTGTGTCACGGAGTAAAAGTTAAAATCCAAGCTTCAACTGCACCCTTGTGTCGCAATATTTTTAAATTACAACCCTTACCTTATGATTTCCATCTTTGAAAAATGGAATTATTTTATTATCTATTTTATTCTCATCTACCCATACTCCTTTTTCCTGACCTCTTTTTACTTCTATAGAGTACTTACAATTTTCTAAGTTATAATAAATATCATAGTTATCCCATTCATCAGGTATACATGGTTCTACAGTAAATCCATCACCTTTTCTAAACTTTAATCCAAGTATTCCTTCTATTCCTGTCCTATACATCCATCCAGCAGCACCAGTATACCAACTCCATCCACCTCTTCCTACATGAGGAGCCACAGCATAAACATCTGCTGTCATAACATAAGGTTCTACCTTATAAGTTTGACATTCTAAATATGATTCTGAATGATTTATTGGATTTATCATATTAAATAGTTTCCATGCCTTATTGTTATACCCCATTTTGGTTAAGGCTAATATTATCCATATAGATCCATGAGTATATTGGCCTCCATTTTCCCTTACTCCTGGCACATATCCTTTAATGTATCCAGGCTCTAAAGAAGACCTATCGAAAGCCGGTGTAAGCAATAAAGCTATGCCTTTATCCTCTTTTATTAGATTTTTCTCTAAAGCATTCATGGCCTCTTTTATTCTAGATTCTTTTCCAGCACCAGATATAACTGCCCATGATTGTGATAATGAGTCTATTTGACATTCATCATTTTTTATAGATCCCAAAGGAGTTCCATCATCAAAATATGCTCTCCTGTACCAGCTTCCATCCCAAGCATTTTTTTCAAGATTTTCTCTTATAAATTCCTTTAATTCATTATATCTGCTCACTTTTTCAAAATCAGATTTATATTCACATAAAGGAATAAACTTATCCAATATGCTATATAAGAACCATCCAAGCCATACACTTTCTCCTTTTCCCTTATTACCTACAGTACTCATACCATCATTCCAATCTCCAGATCCCATTAGAGGTATATTGTGAGGTCCAAAGTTTAATCCTTTTTCTATAGCTTTTATGCAATGCTCATAAATACTACCTTTTTTATGAGATATTTTAGCTATATTATATCTTTCATCCTCACCCTCCTTTAATGGTTCATCCTCTAAGTAACCAGCTTCTTCATCCAAAATGCTGTAATCTCCAGTATTCTGGATATAATCTGTAGTTACATAAGGGAGCCACAGCAGATCATCTGAGAATCTAGTTCTTATTCCACTATCCACTACAGGGTGCCACCAATGCTGTACATCACCTTCTAAGTATTGTTTAGAAGCACTATAAATTATATGTTCTCTAGGTATACTATTATCCACATAATTTACAGCCATTACATCCTGTAGCTGATCTCTAAATCCATAAGCTCCTCCTGATTGATAAAAAGCGGTTCTTGCCCAAAATCTACAAGATATAATCTGATACATAAGCCATCCATTTAACATTATATCCATAGACTTATCTGGAGTTCTAACCTGTATAGTATTAAGTAACTTATTCCAATATTCTTTAGCCTTATTTAATTCCTCTTCTGCTTTAAATTTATTGCTATATTTATCTATAACCTTTTCTACTTCCTCAAAATTTTCTCCTTGGCCCAATAAAATTAGAACACTTTTTTCTTCTTGGCTTTTTAAATCTATTTTTACATTTTCAGCTAAACAAGGATCAAAGCCTGCACCGACAGTATCTGATAATTTTTTTAATTTCATGGCTCTAGGTTCACTTATACTTCCGCCTCTTCCAATAAATTCCTTTCTGTTCCCTGTAAAAGAAATTTTTTTTCCTCCAAAAGTTTTTAGATAGCAAATAAGTGTTCCAAAGTGTTCACTATATGGATTTAAACTATAAACATATTCCTTTTCATTATTAAATTCCGTAAAAATATATTGGGAACTTTGTTCATGAGTTACACCTAAAACTAATTTTGCATAGTAGCTTATAGATAAATGTCTCTTTTCATTTGTGTTATTTTTAAGCTTTATACTGCACAACTTAACACTTTCATCCATATCTACAAACATAGCCATTTCCCCTATAATACCATGAGCTTCATGTTTAAAATTTGAATAACCAAAGCCATGCTCTATAATATACTCGCCATTATCTCTTATAGGCTTAGGTGATATGCTCCAAAAGCCACCTGTATTTTCATCTCTTACATATATTTGCTCAGCTTCTCCATCTATTACTGGATCATTTGACCAAGTAGTTAACTTATTTTCTCTGCTATTTTTGTTCCAGGTATAAGATATTCCACTTTCAGAAACATGAAAACCAAATTTTCCATTTGAAATTACATTTATCCATGGAGCAGGAGTGGTTTCCCAATTCTTAAGTACTATAATATAAGAATTATTTTCGTGATGAAATCCTCCTATGCCGTTAAAGTAATATAATTTAGGTATATCATACTCGTAATGGGTAAATACATATTCTTTAGGCTTAGTTAAAAGCATTTCTTCATCTTCTATAGTCTCCTCCTCATCAATTACCTGAGATATTAAAGATCCTTTATCTCCATCTATAACTAACCTAGATATAGCCATAAGTAAATTTATATCTTCTTCATTTATAGTAGCTTTACTATGCAAGAAAACTCCACCTGCTTTATTTTGCTTATCCCTTGCATGGCTGGAACATATTAAGTCTCTTATGGAATCCTGTAATGGTTGTGTATAGGAACTATTCTGCAAGTTCAATATAACCAAATCTACTTTTAATCCCTTTATACTCCAGTACTCATGAGCGTTTAATAATCTTCTAACCATATCTATATTCTTATCATCTCTCACTATCAACAATACTATAGGCAAATCACCTGATATTCCATAAGGCCATAAAGCTGACTGACCTTTACTTATATTCTTTATATACCCTTCTCTATCCTTAAAAAGTGTATTTAAAAATAAAATTTTGGATGCCATAAGCTGATAAATATTTGCTTGAGAAGATTTTATTCCTAGATACTTCATTTCAACCTGTATTCCAGTCCAGGATAGTTCAAATATTCTATTTACATTATGCATATCTTTATACTTTTTAGAAAGTTCAACAGCTTCTTCTCTAGATTCCGTAGTTGCTGTGGTAAATGCTACCTTACAAGTTTCACCTTTTTCTATTCTTACTCTTATTCTCATACTTATTATAGGATCTAATACTGCACCACAAGTCATCTTTAGCTGTACATCATTTCCCATGGCTTCAGGATTTGATAAATCTCTTCCTCTTCCTATAAAGTTAGCTCTACTAGTTTCATATTGAATGGAACCTATTGATTGACCTTCCAATGCAATAGTTTGCATAATCCAAGGTTGTTTTGAGCCTTGAGCTCTAGGCCTCCTATTGGCAATTATACATCCAGCCTCATCGACATATTCTGTTTTTATAAATAAGTTTCCAAAGGATGGATGAACCAAATCTGCATTGTATGGAGCTAATGTTACTTCACAATAACTAGTAATTTCAACTTCTCTACTATGTTCGCTTTGATTAGTTATAAAAATTTTTCTTACCTCAGCATTATCCTCATTGGAAACGGTAATATCGGTATGTGTTTTTATATTTCCATCCTTTCTTTCAAATTCAGCCTTATCCAGAGAAAATGTAACATTATATTCTTCTCCTTCAAGTTTACAAGGCTCATATGCAGCACTCCAATATTCATTGGAATTTAGATTTTTTATATAGAAAAACATCCCTGTGTTATCTGTTGTTACATCTTCTCTCCACCTATAAACAGTCATATCATCTTTTTTAGCATATCCAGAACCACTGTTAGTTATCATTAAAGAATAACTTCCATTAGACATAATATGTGTTTCTGGCATTTCAGTTTTTGCTGTAGTATATCTTCTAGTAACTAAATTTTGTTTTTCTGTTATTGCATCTGCACTCTCATACTGCTGTTCTCTATCATATACAACAGTTTTAGATTTTTTCTCTTGAAGAAGTAACTCTGTAGCCTTTACCCTTGGTATTTTATGGAACCTCTCTTGAAGTACATTATTGTTTAATACATTGTCTAGTGACATTAAACTCATACCTTCATGATGTACCATAAAACATTTAACTATAGCTTCTCTCTTTCCTTTAGGCAGTCTTTCTCTAGTATAATCTATAGCTTCATAAAAGCCATATAAACCTTCCATGCCTATATCAATAAGTTTCTTTATATTATTAAAAGCATCCTTTAAATTAATCTGCAATGCCATGATTGTAGAATATGGTGATATTACCAAATCACTCATAAGTCCTCTTTTAAGTCCTATGCCAGGTACTCCGAAAGCTTTATATTGATAATTTAAAGCTACATCAAAATTGTAAAAGGCAGATTCAGATATTCCCCAAGGCACTCTTCTCTCCTTACCATACCTCTCCTGACCTTCCACTACAGCTCTATAAGTTTCATATAATAAAGTATCAGGATAAGGCTTCATAATTATAAGCGGCATCAAGTATTCAAACATAGTTCCTGTCCATGATACAAGTCCTTTGTCTTTGCCAATTATAGTCAAAGCTCTTCCTAACTTGAACCAATGTCCTTGTTCTATATCTCCTTTAGCTATAGATATAAAACTAGCCTGCCTTGCCTCTGATGCTAATAAGTCATAATAGCAATTACTTATATTATCTTTTTCAATATCATAACCTATAGAAAAAAGCTGTCTTTTTTCATCATATAACATTCTAAAATCTGTATTCTCGGAAATACTATTCAATCTTTCCTTTAAACCTTTTAGCTTTTTTATAACATTCTTTATTTCATTACTGCCAGCTTCCAACATAGAATTCATTTGTTTTATCCACTGCTGATCATTTTGTAATTTTGGTAAAAGTTTATTAAGTTTATATTGAATAAACTCTATTTCTTTAGGTAAATTTTGAATTGGAGTTTTTTCAACCAAATCTATTAATCTCTGTTCTAAAAACTCCACTTTTTCTGGCATTTTTACTAACATATCAACCCAAGGAAAAAAAGTTTCTATTTCTTTTAAACTTTTACTTATACTGTGCTTTAATTTATTATTCCAATATAAATTAGCACAACCATTAACTTTTTCTATTTCTATAGACTTATCTCTAATTTTACATAATGTATTTTTCCATGATACTATATTAAAATCTTTATTATTGAATTCATGTATTAAATCCATATAAAAGTTTTCTGCATTTATAGAATGCTTTATCTCCTGATTAGCAAGTTTTAAATTATCATTAAATGCTGATAGTACATGCTTTCTTATTGCAAAATTTGACATATATTCATTTATAGATTCATCAGCAAGCCATATATATCCTATTAAATTACCACTATCTACAGTTGATATATACTTAGGATGAAGAGGATTTTTAGTTTTAGTATTATACCAATTATAAAAATGTCCTTTAAACTTTTCCAAGGATTCCATGTTAGATACTATCTTATCCATCCTCTGTTGAAATTCAAGTATGCCAATGTAACCTAAATCATATGCTACTATATTTGATGTCAGTCCCATTCCTATATTAGTAGGTGAAGTCCTATAAGCTACACCATTACTAGGGTCCTCTTGATAATTATCTGGTGCTAACCAGTTGTTTTCATCATTAACAAAGTCCTCAAAATATGACCAAGTTTCCCTAGTAAGTCTTCTTAACACTTCCTCCTGTTCATCTGTTAATTGTCTTTTTTCTTTTCTTATTTCCTTGCTTACACTGTAAGCTATCCATGGACTAGTAAACCAAATAACAGCTGAAGGCATTATTAGCATTCCTGAATCCAAAGAATTTTGAAAAGCTATAAATAATGTAATAGCACTTATAGCACTTCCTATCCACATAAACTTTATAAAATCTGTAAGTTTCCTGCCTGAATTTACTTCTGCATCCTCAGCAGTCTGCCATTGAAGAAGGTGTTTCTTGCTTATAGCAAGCCTATATAAAGTTCTAATTATAGCATCTAGCATTAAATATGCTTGATATGGCAAAAAACAGAATATAAGAAATACTTGTTCTAAAATATTTTTTCCATTAGCAAGCTTTCCAGAAAGTCCTATTCCTTTAATAGGTGAAATTACAGTTTCAGATACATCAAAAAATATCGGACATAAAAGAGAAATAAATGCTACAGCAAGCCACTTATCTGGATTTCTAAACATTAAAAGTGCTGCAATAACAAGTGTCATTATAGATGGCGCCAAAAGACTTCTTCTTAAATTATCAAATATCTTCCATCTAGATAATGTATTTAAGGGACTTTTCTTAAATAACCAGGGTATAAGCTGCCAATCTCCTCTCGTCCACCTATGTACCCTTTTACAACTGGCATTATAATATGCAGGATATCCATCTATAAGTTCTATGTCTGTAACTAATGCTGCTCTTATATATGATCCTTCTAACAAATCATGACTTAATACTAAATTTTCAGGAATTTCATTGCTAAGTACACTATTAAAAGTATCAACATCATATATACCTTTTCCCGTAAATATTCCTTCATCAAATAAATCTTCATATACATCAGAAACAGCAGTAGTATACATATCTATACCTGCTTCTCCTGAAAATATTTTTGAAAATATAGTTTTATTTGCGCTTTCAGTACCAACTCCTACTCTAGGCTGCATAAGTCCATGACCTCTTAATACTACTTTGTTTTTTAAATCTATATAGGGTCTATTTAAAATATGGTACATAGCTCCTATTAGCCTTTTTGCACTATCTCTAGGCAATTGAGTATCGGCATCTAATGTTATTACATATTTAATATTATATAAATTCTCTATATTTCCACTTATAACATCATAACTTGTATTTTTATCTCCTCTTATTAATTTATTAAATTCTACTAATTTACCACGTTTTCTTTCCCAACCTAGCCAAGTTCCTTCCTTTTCATTGTGCTGTCTATACCTGTTAAAAAAATAAAATATATCTTTTTCATCTTTGCTATACTTCCTGTTTAAATCTTTTATTAAATTTAAAGCAGTATTAATTATATCTTTATCTGCATTTTCTTCTTTCTGTAGGCCATCTTTAAAATCACCCAGCAATCCAAAGTACACATTTTGTTCCTTGTTTGCTAAATAATATACTTCCATATCATCTATTAGTTCCTTTACTCTTTTTTCACTATTTAGCAACGTAGGAATAACTACTATTGTACTGGCTTCTACAGGTACACCTTTTCTGAACTCAATTTTAGGAATAAATCTAGGCTGTACTAACTTACATATACTCCAATTAAGTGTTGATACAACAATTTCGCTGCAAGGAATTAAAATTAAAACCGATGCCAAAACGTATTGCCATAAAACAGGATTAGTGTCATTGTAATAACCTAAAATCAATATTAAACTCATAACTATAACTGTACCGATTACTATACTTCCTATATATGAAATAACGTTGTTTCTTATAAATTTGCCTTTTACACTATGTAAACCTCTTTCATTAAATGACATCTTATTTTTTAAAGTTTTAATTCCATTATCAATTATGTAATACCCTACATGTTTTTCATATTCTTTTGAATCATTATTATCATTTGCAGCTAAAGAACATTCTATTGCTCTTTTAGCTATAAGGGACTCAGGTACATTCATATGTTTTGCTAGCTTTTCCACACTATGCCTATAATAATCTCTAGACTCAAAATCCATATTCTCATAAATTTTAGAAGGATCTTTTCTTAAGATATTTTCAACATAACTTAATTTTTCAAAGCTTTCTTTCCAATTTAAGGCTCCTACTTCTCTTATACCTGTTATAGAATTTCCTATAGAAATTTGATAACCAGATTGTTTTTGATGTTCCACATTTACTACTTTTTCCATGTCAGTTTCTTCATTGTCTAATTTTTCATCAATCCACTTATATATAATTCTGTTTTCTATTTCATTATCTCTTAATATCTTCAAAATTCTTTCTACTATGTGTGATGTAAATGATATATCTTCTAAATAAAGCTTTTTAATTTCTTCTTCTAATCTATCATTATTAACTGCATCTATAAGTCTTTCTGCTATTAACTCTCCTTTTCTTCTTTCCTTCTGTGCAAAAACAATTCTTTCAATTATTTTACTTATGTTTTGAATAAGAGCTATCCTAATCATTATAGGTAATGCCCAAAGTTCTCCACTGGTGAGTATAGAATTTTTTTGATATGAATTAATAAAAGTTTCTATAGTTTCTTCATCAACTGATCCATCAGTATGAGAAACTAATTCTATAGCTACATAGTAAATTCTAGGATAATCCTTCATTATTCCTTTAGTCATGACTGGCAGGTTCTTATAGTATTCTTCAGGCATATTAGTTTTTATGTCAGCATATTCTCTTTGTATTAAATAAAGATTATCCAAAAGCCATTCTGCCGCCTGTATTACTTCTCTATTATTTTTAACTTCCTTATCTATGTAGTCATACCCCTTTAATATTTTCTTATAACTAATATCTAAACTTTTTATAAGCCTCTTTCTATAATTATTTTTTTTTATAACTGATGAATAGTTTGATATTTCTATCGCATGCTTTTGTAGTTCTTCTTTATTGGCATTTATGGTAGGAACATCATCCATTATGTTATTTTCATCTTTTCTATTTTTATTAAATAATGCATAAGTACCAATAATTAATAAAATGGCTGCTAAAGCAGCTATTGTGTAATAAAGCATAAAAATCATCCTTTCGTCTAAAAAGAATTGGTGCAATGCTTATTATCCCCATGAAGTCATAAATTATGAATTTCAGTAAAAAAACATGCTGTGAAAAATTAAATTTTTCACAGCATGTTTTTATTTTTATAACAATACTTCATTTTCTAATATTTGATCAAAGTTTTGCCTTCTACATATTACCTTTGCTTCTTCATCTTTGACCAAAACCACTGCTGGTTTTGGTATCTTATTATAATTATTAGACATAGAATATCCATAGGCTCCTGTATTTAATACCACCATAATATCTCCAACTTTAGCTTCAGGAATCTCTATACCATTTAATAAAATATCCCCAGATTCACAACATTTACCTGCTACACTTACTCTTTCTGTAAATTCACTTTTTACTTTATCAGCTACCACACATTCATACTCCGCATTATAAAGTGCTGGCCTTATATTATCTGTCATTCCTCCGTCCACTGATATATACTTTCTTATGCCTGGTATTTCCTTTATTGAACCTACTGTATAAAGAGTACTACCTGCATTACCTATAATAGATCTTCCTGGTTCTATAACAAGCTTTGGAAGCTTTATTCCAAGTTCCTTTCCCACACTTTCCGCTTTGCTTAATATAATTTCACAAAAATCTTCTATCTTTTGAGGAGTATCACCTTCCTTATAATAAATGCCAAACCCTCCTCCTAAATCCAACTCCGTTAGCTCATAGCCCATTTCATCTTTAATATTTTTTACAATGGAAAGCATTATTTCAACTTCATCTTCATAAGGTTTGATATCAAATATTTGAGATCCTATATGACAATGCAATCCCTTTAATTCTATATTAGAAAGTTCTATTGATTTTTTTACTGCATTCATAGTATTATGTTCCAACATTGTAAAACCAAATTTTGAATCTATTTGTCCTGTTTTTATATAATCATGAGTATGTGCCTCTATACCCGGAGTTATTCTTAAAAGTATCGATTGAACCTTGTTCTTTTCTTTAGCTACTGCATTTATTTTATCTATTTCATCAAAATTATCAACTACAAACCTTTCAACACCTAAATTTATTCCCATTTCTATTTCTTCTAAAGTTTTATTATTTCCATGAAAATATACTTTTTCCATAGGGAAGCCGCTTTTAAGCGCAGTATAAAGTTCTCCTCCAGAAACTACATCAAGATACAAACCTTCACTATTTATAATCTGACACATTGCTAAAGTCAAAAAAGCTTTTCCTGCATAAGCTACTCTATTTCCACCCTGTTCCACATTAAAAGCTTTATAATATCTTTTACATTGTTCTGTCACTAAGGCTTCATCAATAACATAAAGAGGAGTTCCAAATTTTCTTGCTAAATCTATTGTACTAATTTTTCCTATATAAAGAGTATTATTTTTAATTTCCATGCTCCCAAATAGTTTCATAAGCATTTCCTCCATAAAATATTTTTAAGCTGCAAAAGTTGCGTTAATCATTTTTAAAGTTCCCATATGAACAACATAAATATTCATGTTTTTAAGCTATTTTCACACTTTAAAGTGTATAAAATTCCTCAAAGGATTTAGTTGCATACATATAATCCTTCACGCCAGCTAATTCTCTTACTGAATGCATAGAAAGAATAGCAAGCCCCATATCTACAGAATTTATATTTACATGACTTGAGGATATAGGTCCAATAGTGGAACCACCCTTTTCATCCGAACGATTTACAAAAATTTGAACTGGTACTTCTGCTCTTGAACATATATTTTTATATACAGCAGAAGATACAGCATCAGATGTATAGCTTTGACTAGCACTTGATTTTATTATTGGTCCCTTATTAATTATAGGCCTATTTGCAGGGTCACTTTTCTCAGCATAATTTGGATGTAGTGCATGCCCTAAGTCACAAGATATTATAAAGGATTTTGCCAAAGCCCTATAATAGTCCTCTCTACTTTTTAGAAGGCTTAAAGCTATTCTCTCCAATATAATGGAAAGCATAGGTGAATCTGCTCCCTGCTTTGTAGTGCTGCCAACTTCTTCATTGTCAAAACATATCATAATATTAGTGCTATCTCCAACCTCTGTATTTACTAAAGCTTTTATTCCCGAATGTACCATAATTAAATCATCTAATCTTGCACTAGATATAAATTCATCATTAAGACCCATTATACAGCCTTTTGCAGTATCATATAAAAATAAATCAAAATCCAATATATCTTCTTCTTTAACTCCAAGTTCTTGAGATATGACTTTTATGAGATATTTTTCTTTTTCAAATTTTTCATTTACCATAGAAAGTAATGGAAGTATATCCTTCTGCCTATTTAATTCTATACCTGAATTTATATTTCTGTTCATATGTATGGCAAGGTTTGGTATTATCAATATAGGCTTTTTTATATTTAAAAGTCTTTCTTCAGGATAAAATGGATTTTTGCTTTTAATGGCTACTCTTCCAGCTAAAGATAAAGGTCTATCAAGCCAAGTATTAATAATAGGTCCTCCATAAACCTCTGTATTTAATTTTACATATTCACCCTCTACCTCTATATCAGCATTAGGTTTTATCTTAAATCCAGGCGAATCTGTATGGGCACCTATTATTTTAAATCCATCCTTCTCTAATTCACCTTTACCTACTACAAATGCAGTTAATGCAGAGTTATTTTTCTGTACAAAATACTTTCCACCCTTTTTTAAGCTCCAGCTGTCTTCTTCTTTTAGTTCAATAAATCCATAATTTGAAAGCAATTTTTTTAGATTATGAACTACATGAAAAGCCGTTGGACTTTCATATATAAAATCTATAAGCTCCTGTGATTTTTTTAATTCTTCATTCATGTTTATTCCTCCAATTTATATCTGCATACTAAAGTTTTTGTATTCATTTATAAGTATAACTGAATTTAGTACTTATATATCAAAAATTTAATATATAACCAATTTTTATTTTTTTAATATATAATCAAATATAATTTTTAGCAAATATATACACAAAGATACGCTTTTGCATATTATATAATGATTGAAGTAAACGGGAGTGTGTGTTTATGAAAGGTAGTATAAGAAATTTCTTCCCTGGCGGTAATACTTCTTACGGTTTCTATTCCTTTTACCAATACATTATAGACGAAAATATTGCTAAAAGGAAAATATGTATCAAAGGAGGCCCCGGTACTGGTAAATCCTCTCTCATGAAGAATATTGGAAATTTCTTTGTAAACAAAGGATATAATATTGAATATCATCATTGTTCATCCGATAATAACTCTCTAGACGGAGTAGTTATTAAAGGGTTAGAAGTAGCCTTAATTGACGGTACCTCACCTCATATAGTTGATCCAGCAAATCCTGGTGCAGTAGATGAAATACTAAATATGGGTCAGCATTGGAATGAAGAAGGTTTTAAACAGTATAAAAAATTAATAATTGAAACCAACAAAGAAATTAAAAATACTTTTGAAAGAGCCTATAGCTTTTTAAAAGCTTCAAAGCTTATACATGACGATTGGAGTAATTTCCATAGAAATGCTCTTAGTTCTTCTAAACTATTATTATTAGAAGAAGACTTAAAGGACAAAGTTTTTTCAAATTCACTATGCAAAACTCTAGGTAGTGATAGACATATCTTTGCTACAGCTTTTACTCCTAATGGCATTGTAACTTTTATAGAAAATCTAACTGAAAGCTGTAATAAAATTTACGTATTAAATGGAGGTCCAGGAACAGGTAAAACTCAAGTTCTTACATTTTTATATAAGGAAGCTTTACGTAGAGGCTTTTTTATTGAGGTTTACCATGACCCCCTAATTCCTGATAGAATAGAACACATAATAATACCTGAATTAAAAACTGCTATTATAACCTCTAATGAAATAAATAATCAAAAATTCACAGGAACTCAAATATTTATGGAAAACTTAATAGATTACAGTAAAATCAATAAAGATGAACTAGTAAAATCTAAAGAAACCTTCTACAATCTTCTAAATAAAGGCCTGTCGGTTATATCCTCATCCAAAAATCTTCATGACCAACTCGAAAAATACTATGTTTGCAATATGAATTTTAAGGAAATTGATGAAACTTATAAACTATTGCTAGATAGACTCTTAAAATACTAAATATAAAAATAATCTTAAACTGCCATACAAGCAGTTTAAGATTATTCTAATTAAGTTTTTTACTTTTTATATTCCAAATTTCATTTGAATATTCCATAATTGTTCTATCACTACTAAACTTACCTGCACCTGCAATGTTCATTAGCATCTTTCTTGCCCAATCCATCCTATTCTTATATGATGAGTCGACCTCATTTTGGGCTTTCCTATAAGCATCAAAATCTTTAAATATAAAATAATTGTCTGGTCTATGCTCTTTAGTACCTTCAAGTAATGAATTATATAATTCTTTAAATACTCCTGTGTCAGCATCATCAAATGTTCCATCAATTAATGTATTTACAACTCTCTTTAACCCTGGTACCGTTTCATAATATTCTTTAGGATTATAGGTATCTTTAATTTTTTCTATTTCTTCTACTCTTGTACCAAATATAAAGTTATTTTCTTCTCCTGCTTCCTCCACTATTTCTACATTTGCTCCATCATAAGTACCAATAGTAGGCGTTCCATTTAACATAAATTTCATATTACCTGTACCTGAAGCTTCTTTTCCTGCTGTAGAAATTTGCTCGGAAATATCTGCTGCTGGAAATAACTTTTCTCCATAAGAAACTCCGTAATTTTGAATAAATACTACTTTAATTTTATCATTAATTAATGGATCATTATTTATAAGTTTGCCTACCTCATTAATATATTTTATTATAGCTTTTGCTCTAACATATCCTGATGCTGCTTTTGCTCCAAAAATAAAAGTTCTTGGAACAATATCCATTTTAGGATTTTCTTTTAATCTGTAATATAAATCTAAAATACAAAATGCATTTAAAAGTTGTCTTTTGTATTCATGCAATCTCTTTATTTGCATATCAAATAAAGAATGAGGGTTTATACTTATTCCTTCATGTTTCTTAATATATGCGGATAATTGTTCCTTTTTTATCTGTTTAATATTTAAAATCTTATTTAATACATTTTTATTATCTACATATTTTTTTAAACCTTTTAAGGCTTGTAAATCTGTAATCCACTTATTCCCTTGAAGCAATTCTGTTATAAATTCCGATAGTTCTCTATTGCACAACAATAACCATCTTCTTGGAGTAATACCATTAGTTTTATTTAAAAATCTATGTGGGTAAAGATCATACCAATCTTTCAATTCCCGATATTTTAATATATTTGTATGAATTTCAGCTACACCATTTGTAGCATGAGTTCCATAAATTGCAAGCCAAGCCATACGAATTTTTTTATTGTAAATTATTTTCATAAGATTAATTTTCTCATAATTATTATTATCTTTTTTAAGTTCTCTATTAAATCTATTACTTATCTGAGTGATTATCTTATAGACCTTAGGTATCACTTTTTTATAAAGTTTAATATCCCATTCTTCAAGAGCTTCCCTTAATATAGTATGATTTGTATATGAAAAAGTATTTACAACAATGTCCCAAGCGTTTTGCCATCCTACCTTTTCTTCATCTACTAATATTCTCATAAACTCCGGTATAGCTACTACTGGATGAGTATCATTAAGTTGAATTGCATTATACTCCTTAAATAATTCAAAATTATTTCCATGCTGTTTTTTAAACTTTCTAATTAAATCCTTTATTGATGCTGAAACAAAGAAATACTGTTGTTTTAATCTTAATATTTTACCTTCTTCTGTAGAATCATTTGGATATAATACTCTAGAAATATCTTCAGCTCTGTTTTTATTCTTTACAGCTTCTTCATACTTTTGAGCATTAAATAAATCAAGATCAAATTCTATTAAAGGCTCGGCTTGAAATAGTCTAAGCTTATTAATATTATTGGTTCCATATCCTATAATTGGCGTATCATATGGAACAGCTTTTACTTTTTCATTAGCAAATTCCACAATTACTGTATCAGCATCTTTACGAATAGACCAAGGATAACCATACTTTAACCAATTATCTATTTTTTCAACCTGAAAACCCTCCTCAAAACTTTGCTTAAACAATCCATAATTATATCTTATTCCGTATCCTGTAACTGGTAAATTCTTTGTGGCTGCTGAATCCATTAAACATGCAGCTAGTCTTCCAAGCCCTCCATTACCAAGTGCTGCATCCTCTTCTATTTCTTCAATATCATTAATATTAATATTTAATTCTTTTAAAGTGCTCTTAATTTCATCATAAATTCCTAGATTCATCAAGTTATTTCCTAAAGATCTTCCCATTAAAAATTCTGCTGACAAGTAATATGCTTGTTTATCATTTGAATAAATTTCTTCAGTTTTATTCCAATTTTCTATTATCAATGACATAATTACTTTAGAAATTGCATTATATTTTTCGTAGTTTTGTGCAGTATTTAAAGTTTTCCCATAGTCCAAATTTAAAAATTTTTCTATATTTGTTTTAAGTTCCTTAGCGTTTAACATTTCAACCCTACCTTCCATACAATTTAGTAATTCCTCTGATTTTTTTAGCTAATTTATCATTTAAATATTTTTTATCCACCCTCCACTGCCAATTTCCACCTACAGTTGATGGAATATTCATTCTAGCTTCGCTGCCAAGACCTAAATAATCTTGAAGCTGAGCTATGGCCAAATTTGCTACAGAACTTAAAGCACCTCTTATAAATCCCCAATTATACCCTTCTCTTTTATTTAATTTTAAATACCTTTTAGCAAAATTTATATCTTTTATATTAGCATTTTCCATCCATCCAATTACAGTTTCATTATCATGTGTTCCAGTATAAACTATACAATGTTTATCATAATTATGAGGTAAATAATCACTTTCCTCTCTAGTATCAAAAGCAAACTCAAGTACTTTCATTCCCGGAAATCCTGTAATAATTCTAAATTCTGTAACTTCTTTTGTTAAGTATCCTAAATCTTCTGCTATAATATTCACTTTTCCTAATGATTTTTCCACTTCATCAAATAATTTTATACCTGGACCCTTTTCCCACTTGCCATTTACTGCTGTTTCTTCCCCATAAGGTACTTGCCAAAAAGATTCAAAACCTCGAAAATGATCTATTCTTATTACATCATATAAAATAATATTCCTTTTAATTCTTTGTATCCACCATTTATAGTTATTTTTCTCCAAATAGTTCCAATCATATATAGGGTTTCCCCATAGTTGACCTGTAGCAGAAAAAGCGTCTGGAGGGCATCCTGAAACTACAATAGGTTTCTTATTCTTATCCAGTAGAAACATTTCGCTGTTTGCCCATGTATCTGCACTATCTTCAGCTACATAAATTGGAATATCTCCAATAATTTTAATTCCATTATTATTGGCATAATCCTTCAATTTTGTCCACTGACTAAAAAACATATATTGTAAAAATACCCAATAGTCTATTTCTTCTTTTAATTCTTTTCTACAATAATTTAATGCCTTTATTTTTCTTAACTTAATATTTTTATCCCACTGCTGCCATGAACTTAAGTAGAACTTTGACTTTATAGACATATATAAAGCATAATCCTCTAACCATTCTCTATTTTCATCTCTAAAACTTTTTATTTTTTCTTTATGCTTTTCTTTACAATTCTTAAAAGCAATTCTTAAAATTGGCATTTTATTATTAAATATTTTTTCATAATCTACTTTTGTATTATTAGAACCAAAATCCATATTTTGGTACTGTCCCTTTTCTAATAATCCTTCTTCAGCTAAAATATCAAAATCTATAAAATATGGATTGCCTGCAAATGCTGAAAAAGGTTGGTAGGGTGAATCTCCTAATCCTGTAGGATTTAACGGCAATACTTGCCAATACTTTTGTCCCGATTTTACTAAAAAATCTACAAACTCATAAGCTTCTTTACCAAAAGTTCCTATTCCATATGGACTTGCTAAAGATGTAATATGCATTAAAATTCCACTGCTTCTTATACTCATCGCCTTTCTCCTTTATTCCTTTAAGTAAATTATTTTTCTATACATTTCTCCATTAATATTTATTACTTCAAAATTCAATCTTTTTATTGACGTATTTCCTTTATTTTGAACTTTTATTAAATAATCTTTATCTATTTTTTCAATTTCAATAATCAAATTGGAATACACACCCATTTTGTAATCATAAGTTTTTCCATCATCATCATGATAAATATAAGTGGCTCTATTTTCAACAAAAGCTATTATATTTAGTTCTGTATTATATAATTTTTCTACGCTTTGAAAACAGTTTCCTAAGACTAACATTTTATCTTTTCTTATAAAAATAGGAATTTCATCAATATCTACATTTATATATCTGTGACCTTTTTTAATTACATTGTACTTTCTATTTCTATAATCCTTTGCCTTCCATAAAAGCATATCCTGTGGAAGATATATGTACCTTCCTAATGAATTTTCCTCATATATTGGGGTAATCATCAGAGAATCTCCAACTAATAATTGATTTTCTATTCTTCTTGACATTTCATCTTTATATATAAAGGCAAGTGGAAAAAAGTACATATCCTTATTTATAATTGCTTTCATATATTCAGAATAAATATATGGTATCAGAGCATATCTAATTTCTATAGCCTTTTTAATTATGAAAGTAACTTTTTCCTCAAAAGAAAAAGGTTCTTGATATCTTGTATCTTGAGCAGAATGATTCCTAAATAATGGTGTAAACACACTAAACTGTGTCCACCTTATAGCTAATTCTCCATTGGCATCCCCTGAAAATCCTCCAGTATCTGCACCAGTATATAAAAACCCACACATATTTAAAGAAGGCATCATCTTTATATTTAGTAAAATATGTTCCCACCATGAACTATTGTCACCAGTCCATATACCTCCATATCTATGCATTCCTATATAAGATGCTCTAGAAAATAACAAAAATCGTTTATTAGGCTGAATCTCACTTAACCCATCTTTAGCACTTCTGGTCATATTAAATCCAAAAAGGTTATGAACTTTATAATGATTTATAATCTTTCCATCAATATTGTGATAAAAGCTTTTATAATCTTCTATGCTATTTGACATTTTAAGAAACTTACTTTCCAATTCAAAAAAAGAATAACTATCTAGATTTTTTCCTTTTAGATCTTTTACTACTTGAATAATTTTATCTAATCCTCTACTGGTATAAAATATTGCAGGTTCATTCATATCATTCCAAAAACCTTCTATCCCCATATCAGTTAAAATCTTATATTTGTATCCAAACCACTTTCTTACTTTGCTATTTAGAAAATCTGGGAAATGACATTTTCCTGGCCAAACTGCAGCAATAAAATTTTTCCCTGCTTCATCAGTACAAAAATAATTATTTGTTACCCCTTCTTCATAGACATCATAACCACTTTCTATTTTAATTCCTGCATCAATTATAGGTATAAGCCTAAATCCTTTATCTTTAACTTTTTTTACGAAATCCTTAAAATCTGGGAATGCTTTTTTATCTATAGTAAAATCTTTGAAGCCTTCCATATAATCAATATCGAGATCAATTGCATCACAAGGAATATTATTTTCTATAAATTTATCTATAATCTCATAAATACTTTTTTCATTTTTATATCCCCATCTTGATTGTTGATATCCAAAAGCCCATTTAGGAGGTACATAAGATTCTCCAATAACTTCTAAAAACTTATTTACAATATTCTTTGATGATTTCCCATGTATCATATACACATCTACACTTTTATCTTCTATTATAATTTTTAGTTCATCTCTAATAGTAAATCCTATATCAAATATAACCTTGCCTGGAAAATCCACAAAAATTCCAAACTTATTTTTACCATCTACAATTATAAAATTGTGAGCACCATATAAAGACTTTTTATTTGGAGTATGAATAGGATCATCACTGCAAAAACTTTCGTATATCCCTCCTCTTTTATTCATTCCTCTTTGATTTTCACCGAGTCCCCATACAACATCATTGTTATTCATTATATAAGTAAACTTTAATTCTTTATCATTAGTTACTTGAAAGAATTCAAAAGGATCATTGCATAATTGTTCATTATTTATAGTTATAGCATCTGTTTTTATTGGATTTCCAAAAGTATATTTAATTACACTATCATTAACCTTATAAGTTTTCATTTAATTTCCCCCGTATTAAAAAAATTCAACTAAGATTCCTATTTAATGGCCCCTTGAGTAACTCCTTTAACAATATACTTTTGAGCAATTATATAAAATATAATAATTGGAATCATAGCTAGTACAAGACCTGCCAATGCTAAATTCCACTTTTTAGAATACTCTCCAAAGAAGTAGAACATTTTAAGTGGAATAGTTTGCCACTCAGGTTTATTTATAACAAGCTGTGGAAGTAAAAAATCATTCCATATCCACATAACATTTAGAATACTTACAGTAGCAGTGATTGGCTTTAATAAAGGGAAAACAATAAACCAAAATATTTGAAATTTATTACATCCATCAATTGTTGCTGCTTCTTCTAGCTCAACTGGTATATTTTTAATAAATCCATGGTACATAATTATTGATAAACTTGAACCAAAACCCAAATAAATAAATACTAGCCCTACTGGATTTAGAAGATGTAATTTGCCCATTAAATTGACAAGAGGAAGCATTACAGATTGGAATGGAATTAGCATAGCTGCTGCAAACAAAAAAAATAGAAACTTACTTGATTTTGTCTTTGATCTAACCAGCGTCCAAGCTGCCATTGAAGCAAAAATTACTATAACCAAAGTACTTAATACAGTTATTAAAAAAGAATTCATTAAAGCATGCGGAAAATTTAAATCATTAAAAGCTTGGACGTAATTTTCTAATGTACACATTGCTTTTGATGGAATTCCTAAAACATCTACATAAATCCCCTTTTGAGTTTTAAAGGAATTTATAAATGCAATATACAATGGTATCAAAAATACAATTGCTATAAAACAAGCAAATACATTCCATATTACTTTTTTAATAGTATTTTCTCTCACTACATCTCTACCTCCCTTTTCTTATTAAAGTTTAATTGAGTTAATGTTATTACTGCTACCGTAATTAAAAATATTACAGCTTTAGCCTGAGCTACTCCAAAATTATTTAAAACAAATGCCGTATCATAAATATTAAGTGCTAGCATTTGAGTTGAATTGAACGGTCCTCCTGCTGTAAGAGCAAGATTTTGATCATATAATTTAAAAGAATTAGATAAAGTTAAAAAAATTCCTACTGTAAATGCTGGTGCTACCAGTGGAATTACTACATGTATAAGTGTTTGAAATGCATTTGCTCCATCTATTTTTGCAGCTTCTTTTAAATTTTCAGGAATTCCTTGAAGTGCAGCTATGTAAATAACCATCATGTACCCTGACATTTGCCACGACATTAATATAACTAGTCCCCAAAAACCTGTTGCTGTAGTTGAGAGCCAACCTCTTAGAAATTCAATTCCTAATTTCATACCAACTGCATCAAAAGCCTTTGTAAAAATAAACTGCCATATAAATCCGAGTACAAGTCCTCCAATCATATTAGGCATAAAAAATATACTTCTTAATATGCTGCTTGCCCTCATTCCTCTTGTAACTAATAATGCTAATGCAAAACCAATGAAGTTAATCAAAATAACTGATACTATAGAAAATTTTAGAGTAAATAAAAATGATGTGCCAAAATCGCTTTGCTTTTTAAATACTTGTAGATAATTTGCAATTCCTATAAATCTACATTTATTTTCTATACCATTCCAATCAGTAAATGAATAATATATTCCTAATAAAGCAGGTATGATCACAACTAACAAAAATGCAATTAATATAGGTCCTACAAAGAAACAAAAACTTAATTTTGATTTTTTCATATTAACCTCCCTTATTCTAAATAGAGCTTTGGGAGAGAAAAAATCCCTCCCTTTTCCTAATTTCTATTTTCTTGAATCTTCCCATTTAGCTTGACTATTCTTTATAACATCTTCCCATTTTTCCTGTCCACCTAGGTATTTTTGAATTTCTTCTCCAAGACACTTCTGTCCCCACCCAGTTGGATATCCCATAAATACCCATGGTGTTGTCTTTTTAGCTTCTACATATCTATTAACAGCTGCATTAAGACTAGTTTTTTGTGGAAACTTTTCATATCCTTTTAATGCTGGTACAAAACTAAATTTATTAACAACAAAATCTTTTCCCTTATCAGAAGTATATAACCAATTCAGAAAATCCTTAGCAGCCTTTTGTTGTTCCTGTGAAACTTTATTGTTAACTGCCCAGTACATTGGCTCACCTACAGGAATTGAATCTTCCTTTCCTCCTTTAATTGGCATAGGTAATATATCTAAATTATTTGCAACTTTTTCATCTGTCTTTTTAACATCATTAAAAATCCAATTTCCCTGTTGAATTATAGCAACTCGCTCAACAGCAATACCTGAACCAACTTGAGTTGCATAATCAACTGCATTTAACTTTCCTTTCTCCTTTGAATTTGGAGAATAATTAGCTTGTAAATCTATTAAAGCCTTTAATGCTTCACTATTTTTAAATTCAACCTTTTTTGCTTTGAAACTTTCCTCGCAATTTTTAAATTCCGTATTTAATACTGCATTTGATGTGTGTAATCCTGTTACCCAAGTTTCCTTAGCTGGCATTTCAAATACTGCTTCAAGTTTTGGATATTTGCTCTTTAACTCCCCTGATTTTATCTTTGAATCAAGAGTTTTTACTGCTGATTCCAAACTTGCATAATCTTTGATAGTGCTGCTATCTATCCCTGCATCTTTAAATATAGCTTTATTATATATAAATCCATATCCTTCAACATCAAATGGTAAACCATAAATTTTGTTGTCAACAGTTACATCTGTTAATGCTCCATCGATAGCTTGCTTTACCCATGGTTCTCCTGATAAATCTACAAGTCTAGATTGCCAGTCTTTTACATCTTGTGGTCCCCCTACATTAAATATAGCTGGTTCTTCTCCAGATTGAACTTTTGCCTTAAGTGCAGCACCGTAATCGTTCCCTCCCCCAACAGTTTGAATGTTGATTTTAACATTTGAATGTTCTTTTGAATATTCTTCAGCCGCTTCTTTAAATTCCTTATTCATTTCAACTTTAAATTGAAATATATTTAAAGTTACTGAATCCTTGTTAGAACCCTCTGATGATGTTTGTTGAGATTTTGATGAACATCCAGCTAATGTCAATGATGACGTTAGCATCATAGTAGAAGTAACCAAAGCTAACATTTTTTTAATACTCTTCATACAATTTCCCCCCTGATTTTAAATAAATTACCCTATAAAATGGGCACTATTACTAGCTCTTTAATTTTTTTGGATTACAGAGATATATTTTGCTCTTTTTCCAAATCAAAAATATGGCACTGGTCCATATTTAACATAAACTTTTCTTTACTTCCAACCTTCAATATTTTTGAATTTTTCATATGAATTTTTGCAGTAAAAATTCCCCCTGCAAAGCTAAAGTATACATAAGATTCACTTCCCATATATTCAATAACATCAATTATTCCTTCTATAGAATCTGTATTATCTTCTTCAGTTAAATTAATATGCTCCGGTCTAATTCCCAGCCAAACTTTTTCATCTAAATGATCTTTAACTTTACAAGCTTTATTTTTAGAAATCACTAATTCCGTTTCTTCTATTTTTATTACTACACAACCATTATTATTAATTAGTTTTCCTTGAATAAAGTTCATAGAAGGTGAACCAATAAAGCTTGCTACAAACTTATTTGCGGGATAGCTGTATAAATTACTAGGGTTGTCTACTTGCATTATCCTTCCAAAATTCATAACACATATTCTATCTCCCATAGTCATTGCTTCTACTTGATCATGAGTAACATATATCATAGTAGCTTTAAGTTTCTTATGTAATTTAGAAATCTCTACCCTCATATGTACTCTTAATTTAGCATCTAAATTAGACAATGGTTCATCAAATAAAAATACTTCTGGATTACGAACAATTGCTCGTCCAACTGCAACTCTTTGTCTTTGTCCTCCCGACAGTTCCTTAGGTTTTCTATTTAGTTCACCTTCCAAACCTAAAATTTTTGCAGCTTCATGAACTTTTTCAGTAATTACATTTTTAGGTGTTTTTTTTATTTTTAAAGAAAAAGCCATATTTTCATAAACTGTCATATGAGGATACAGTGCATAATTTTGAAAAACCATTGCAATTCCTCTATCCTTAGGATGAATATTATTTACTAACTTATCTCCTATGTAAATTTGTCCATCTGAAATTTCTTCAAGTCCAGCTATCATTCTTAAAGTTGTAGATTTTCCACAACCTGACGGCCCTACAAACACCATAAATTCTCCATCATTTATTTCCAAATTAATGTCATTTACAGCTTTAAATTCATTGTCATAAATCTTTTGTACCTTTTTTAAAATCACTTTAGCCATTATTATCATCTCCCATATAATATTTTTTGCAAGATTCCTTTTCTACTAACTCTGTTTCAAAAATAACATGACAATTTTTTTTCTTGTTTTTAATTAAATCAAATATAATCTCTACGCTCTTTTGTCCCATTTCTTCCACAGGTTGCTTTATAGTAGTTAAAGAAGGATGGAAATACTGAGAATACTCTATTCCATCAAAACCTATTACAGAGATATCTTCAGGTATCCTTAATCCTTCATTTAACATTGCCTTTGATGCACCAATAGCCATAATATCTGTAGTAGCAAATACCGCTGTTATATTCAAATTTTTATTTAGTAACCTCTTCATAGAGTCAAATCCAGATTTGAAAGTATATTTTCCTATTTCCACAAGTTCGGGATTAAATTTAATACCATTTTCCAAAAGTGCCCTTTTATACCCTTCAAATCTAAGCTTTCCTACACTTATATCCTCTTCGCCTGTGGTTATAATTGCAATATTTTTATGACCTAACTTGCATATATAATCTACTGCCTTAAAAGCTGACTTTTTATTTTCTATAATTACACTTGAAAAAAAGTTTTTATCTGTATTTTCTATAATATTTGTTGATGTAAGCACTAAAGGAATTTTTAAATTTTCTAGTTTGCGTCTATTTAAATTATCAAAATTACCTCCAAGACATATCAATCCTTTTAATTTTTTTTCTTTAATAAGCTCTACAGCAACTTCAAAATCATTATCATTAGTTTCATTGTAATGTAGTATCATAGCGTATTCTTTATCTGCTATTTTTTTTTCTATAGATTTCATCATTTTTGAAAAAAACGGATTATCAATACCTTTAATTAAGACCCCAATGTTTTTTGAAGTATTTCTTTTAAGGTTTCTTGCACTATTATTTGGTATATAATTAACATTCTGTATTATCTTTAATACTCTTTTTCTTGTTTCTTCCTTAACATCAGGGTGATTGTTTAAAACTCTTGATACTGTACTTACTCCAACTCCTGAAATTCGTGATATATCTTTTATAGTAAAATCTTTCATTGACAAGACCTCTTCTCTAAAAATTGTTATGTTCCATAACGTTTTTATAAGTGTCTTAGAAATACCCTAATTCACATTTTTTACCATTCACTGATTATAAATAAATTCTACTTTAATAAAACTGAATTTATTGCCTTATATTATAATGACACCGTTTCCGGTATCGGTACCAGCTACATTTATATAATAACATATTTTAACATTTATGTTAAGTTTTTTATTTTATCGTATTTTATGTAATAGTGCTTGCAAAAATTATTAGCTCTTATTAAAATTATTGCATTTTATAATTTACCACCTTAAAAAATTAATTATAAATATGTCAATTGATACTTTTATATTTTTTTCTTAAAATATAATTTCTCTATCCTAATGTACATCTCATTTGTTAATACTAAAATCTTCATTTAGCAAAATAGAAAACATTTAAAGTTTACTTTTTATATAGAAAGAAGCTGTCCCTTACTGATATGCTCCCTTCTAGGTAGACAAGCGAAATAATAAAAACTTGTCACTTAGAAGGGAGCATTTTCTATAATAGGAAACAAAAAATACTCAGCAGAGTTAAAACTTTCAGCAGTACATGATTACTTGGCAGGAATAGGTTCACAAGATGATATTTGTGCAAAATACAAAATTCGTTCAAAAGGTAAGTTACAAGAATGGATTAAGCAGTATAATAGTCATGAAGAATTTAAAATCTCTAGAACTGGAGGAACATTAATCATGACTAAAGGACGTAAAACCACTTATGATGAAAGAATTGAAATAGTTAAATATTGCATTGAACATGAGAATAACTATAATGAAACTGCTAAAAAATATAAGGTATCACAGCAGGTCTATCTCTGGTTGAGGAAATATGAGAAAAATAGATCAAAGAGGACGTACAAAACCTGAAAACGAACTGTCAGAACTAGAAAAGCTTCGTGCTGAAAATCGTTTGTTAAAAGCAGAAAACAAACGAAATGAAATGGAGATGGAATTCTTAAAAAAACTCGACGAAATCGAAAGGAGGCGGTTCTAAGCCAGGTACAGAATAAAACAATCTATCTAGCGATCCAAGATATACATGATGAAAAAGGATGTTCAGTTTCAGAATTATGCAGATATGCAAACATAGCACGTTCATCCTACTATAAGTGCCATCTTAGATTTAGGTGATAAGAGCATTGTTTCATTTGTCATTAGTCATTCGAACAATAATACGCTTGTATTTGAAACATTTGATTTGGCACACGAACAGTATCCAGATGCAAAACCTATTTTTCACAGCGACCGAGGTTTTCAATATACTTCAAAGATTTTTAAGAAGAAAATTGATGATGCAGGAATGACACAAAGTATGTCAAGAGTATCAAGGTGTATAGATAATGGACCTATGGAAGCCTTTTGGGGTATGCTTAAATCAGGAATGTACTACTTAAACAAATTTAATTCCTACGAAGAATTGAAACAAGCAGTCATTGATTACATAGAATACTATAATAATGGTCGATATCAAAAGCGACTCAAATTTATGACACCACTAGAGTATAGAGAATATTTACAAAATAAAGCAGCATAAAAATATCTCCAACCCAATAATCGTAGTTGGAGATATAAAAGTTTTTTTATTTTTTTATCTGTCTACTTGACAGGGGGCACTTCATTCTTTAATTAAAATCTTATTTTGTAATTTCTTTATTTGATGGAAGAATCACTTCAACTTCTGAATGTGGACGTGGAATAACGTGAACTGATATTAATTCTCCAACACGTTGTGCAGCAGCAGCACCAGCATCTGTAGCAGCTTTAACAGCTCCAACATCTCCTCTAACCATAACAGTTACAAGTCCGCCTCCAACATATTCTTTACCTATTAAATATACGTTTGCTGCCTTAACCATAGCGTCAGCTGCTTCTACTGCTCCTACTAATCCTTTAGTTTCTATCATTCCTAATGCATCATATTTTACCATTTTAAAATCCTCCTAAAATATCTTTTATTTTTATATTTTAATTTTTAATTATAACTTTTTATTTTTATTAATTTTCTTATTTTACTATTGTTATTTTTGAGTTTGAGTTAATGCCCATTGCATTGGCCTCTTCGATATCAAGATGACATTCAAGACTTGAAGCATCATTAGCTCTAATAGCTACATTGCTATATACTCCACCTCTTAAATCATCAAATTTTATTGATACTACATCTCCATCGCAAACTCCTAAATTTTTAGCATCTTTAGGTGTCATGTGAATGTGTCTTTGTGCAACTACTAATCCCTCTTCAATTTGAACAGAACCTTTTGGTCCAACTAGTGTGACTCCTGGTGTTCTGCTTAAATCTCCGGATAATCTTACATGTGGCACTGCTCCAAGCTTAACACAGTCTCCAGCTAATACTTCAACTTGTGTCTTGCTTCTTACAGGTCCAAGGATTCTAACTTTCTCAATAGCACCTTTTGCTCCGCAAAGCGTTACAACTTCCTTGCAAGCATATTGTCCAGGTTGAGATAGATCTTTAAGCTTCACAAGTTGATAGTCTTTGCCAAATAAACACTCTAAATCTTTTTGTGAAAGATGTAAATGTCTATTGGAAATACCTACTGGAATTTCAGATAAATTTCCTTGAACCACAGCTTTTTTTTCATTAGCTTTAACTGCTTCTAATAAAAGCTTTAATACTGATTCAAAATCATCCATTAGTTTGCCTCCTTAATAGCAGCAACTATTTGGTTAACTAAATCTAAAAGTCCTTCATTTTTTGTACTTTCATCGTTAGTGCAAGTGTTATTAGTGCTAGCAGTTTCAGCACATTCATTAACTTTATTTAAAGCTGCTGCAGCCGCTGCAATTTGAGCTGGACTCATGTTCATAAATGCGTTTTCAATTTCATTACAGCTTTCAGTAGTTTTTGCACAATAGCTGGAAGTTTTATCGTCAACTGCTAATGTTGTACAATCCTTTATACCATAAGCAACTCTCTTAATGTTTACAAGGTGCTCTGGAGTAACGTTCTCAGATACTGAGCTTCCACCCCAAGTACCACAGCCTAAAGTGAAGGAAGGTTTAAGACCTGTGCTTGCACCAGTTCCACCTTGGGTTCCACCGGTATTAACAAGAATACGGGAAGCTGGCTTTTTAGCAAACTTCATAACTATATCTCTATCTTCAGTATGAATACTCATTGTATGACCAATTCCATTTTGAAGTAATTCAATACTTAATTCACATGCTTCATGCCAATCTTTTACTGTATAGAAGCCAAGAACTGTTGTAAGTTTTTCGAAGGATAATGGGTTACCTTCTCCTACTCCATTTTGTCTTCCTATAAGTACTCTTGTTCCTTCTGGAATTACAATTCCTGCAGCATCAGCAATAACTTGTGGACTTCTTCCAACGAACTTAGCATTCATAGCATGTCCATTTTTGAATAACAATTGACAAACTTTATCAGTTTCATCTTTTGTCATGAAGTATCCACCTTGTTTCTTGAACTCTTCAACAACTCTGTCGTGATTACATTCTTCACAGATTATTGATTGTTCTGAAGCACAAATTGTACCATTATCAAAAGTTTTACTTGCCATAATGTTTTTAACAGCTTTTTCTACATCAGCAGTTCTTTCAATGTATGCTGGAGAGTTTCCTGCACCAACACCAAGAGCTGGCTTTCCTGAGCTATAAGCAGCTTTAACCATTCCTGGACCACCTGTAGCTATTATTATAGAAACTTCTTTACACTTCATTAATTCATTTGTGGCTCCAATTGTTGGAATACTTACTGCGCTTATAATATTTTCTGGAGCACCAGCTGCAACAGCTGCATCATGCATTAATTGAACTGCTTTAGTTGTACATTTTGCAGCAGATGGATGTGGTGAAAATACTATAGCATTACGAGATTTAATTGAGATCATAGCTTTGAAAATAGCTGTAGATGTTGGATTTGTTGAAGGTACTATACCCATAACTAAACCAACTGGCTCAGCAATCTCTATAAGCTTGCTTATCGTATCTTCTTTAACTATACCTATAGTCTTCATATCTTTTATTGAATTGTATAGTATAGTAGATGCTAAATGATTTTTGAAAGTTTTATCTTCAGCTTTACCAAAACCAGTTTCTTCAACCGCCATCTGTGCTAAACAAACAGCATGTTCTTCTGCAACTTTAACCATATTGAGTAAAATTTTATCGATTTGCTCTTCAGTATAGTCAGCAATTTTATCAGCTGCTACTTTTCCAAGTCTAGCAAGATTTCTAGCTTCTTGAATTGAGCGTAAATCTTTATCAAAGTTTTCCATTATTTCATACTTCCTCTCTTAGCTTTAACAATAGCTATTTTTTCTCATAATATAGCTTAAATTTGCTAATTAATAGATTTTTATTAGCCTTTGAAATTGCTCTTCCTGCGATTACAAAATCTTTGTATTCACGAGCTAGATTCCTGAGTTTAACAACCGTTAATTTAGATAGTATAGAAATGGCTTTTTCTATACCATTTTGGCTTACTGACTTATCTATATCATCTTTGTGCAAGTTCTCTAGGTTTACCTTATGCATTTTACCTAAGTCTAAAGCATCTTCATTTTTCTCAGCATTCTCTTCAGCTTTTTCTAGACCATTTGTTTCTTCCACAATTTTTACTTCTTCTGTAGATTCTACTTCTTCTGCAACTTTTAATTTCTCTATAAATTCTGCTTCTATAACTTCTGCTTTGTGTGTACCCTCTACATTAGTTAAGTCCTTTTCAGAATCATTAGGCCCAATTATATTTTTCAATTCCTCATGAGGACGTGGAATTACATGCTCTGAAACTAAAGCTTGTTCATGGAGTTTTTTAACAGCTGCTGCTCCAGCTTCTATAGCTGCTTTTACTGCACCTACATCACCTGTAATTGAAATCGTAACAAGACCGCCACCTACATAAGTTTTTTCAATAATACTTACATCTGCTGATTTCACCATAGTATCAGCTGCCTCAATAGCTGCAAGTAATCCTTTTGTTTCTATTAAACCAAGCGATTGCATAAGTTTATCCTCCTAGTCTTCTATGAAGTTAAGACTTGAATCAGGTGGGGTTTCAACCTCATCTAATTCTTAGCCATCGGATAAAAGATCCGCCCAATTTGCTGGGTATGTTGTATAGAATACCCTAGCTTTATCTGGTGAACCCCAAACTACTTTGGTATTTGATGGTACAAATAATACATCACCAGCGTGAGCTGTATATGTCTTTCCATTGATTTCTACTGTTAAAGTTCCTTCAATAACATAGTCAATTTCTTCATAAGTCAATTCCCAATCAAATTTTGAGTTTTCAATGATTAAGAATCCAGCACTCATCTTTGATTCATCTTTGCTTACTAACTCCTGGAAATAAACTTTGTTATCTGGATTTCCAGTATCAAATACATCCATTTTTACTGAACTTCCTCTAACCACCTTAAGTCCACTAGCGTCAGTATCAGCTTCAAATGGAAGGCTTTTGCCCTTTAAGCATTCAAGCATTTGTTGAAGGAGACCTTTGTCCATCATTGCTCTAAAGAAGTTAAGCATTTGTTCGCAGTCCATATCCTCTACATTTAGTGGCTTTTTAACTTCTTGTTGTTGTATTTTAACTTCTGGCTGCTGCTTTTTAACTTCAGGAGCTTCTGTTGAAAATATTATTCCATTATTTTTTGCAAGATCTTGAGCTGATGGTGTGATTATTTCACTGCCATCTATACAAAATACCTTTTCTCCCTTTAGTATTAATGCTTCAATATCTTTTACAGATATTAATTTTTTCACTTTATCACATCCTTTTATTTATTACGAAGTCATTATAATATACCTAGTTCTTAACCTATTAGAATAAAGATTCCACTAATCTGTTAGAAACTGAAGGTATAACTTCAGCATTTACCAACATACCTTTTTGTCCTGCAACAGCTTTTCCAGCTTCAATACCAGTTTGAACTGCAGCTACATCTCCAGTAAAAGTGAAGAATGACTTACCCCCAAGTCCTGTTCCTAGTCTAAGCTCTAAAGGCTGTAATTCAGCAGCTTTCAAAATTGCATCAGCAGCAATAACCATTGTTGCTAAGGAGAAAAATTCTATAATTCCAAGTGCCTGAATTCTATCCGGCATTGTTGTGCCTGTTATTGCTGGGAATACTTCAGGGCTAACATTTGGTATAATAATAGAATCAACTAAAAATTCTTCTGCCGCACTTTCACCAACACCAACTGAATCCTGAACCGCTGCAACATCACCTTGAACAATAGCTATATATTTTCCTGGGCAAACAGAACTTGCAGTTACTATTTCCACATCAGCGGTTTTTACCATTTGATCTGCTGCATATATGCCACGTGCAATACTTGTAAACTCAACCATACCTATTGCTTTTGACATATTAATCCCTCCTTATCGTAATAAAATCATTTCCATTTTCCACAACTGTTCCTGAAATACTTGCATGAATTGCAGCACCCAAACTATCTTCAGGAATTTTGCCGATAAGCTGCCCTAGTTCCACATGATCTCCAACAGAAACAACAGTGACTGTTGGTGCTCCTACATGCTGTCTTGTTGCAATATGCACCAATTCAGATTTTATTTCAACTTCTGTCATAGGAGCAGACTTGTCGAAATCATGTAAACCTAATCTAACTATAAGACGCTTACTTGGAACTAATCTATATTCTCGATTTCTGCTTGCAGTGAACTCTGACTTTATCGCTTTATACCTTATATTCTCTTCTGCCAATTTCCCTTTAAAATAGAGATTTGCAGCTTTAGGATAAAGTCCCGCTGGACATGAAAACAATTCACATAAATTACATTGACAACATAGTTGTGCACTTTTCTGTCCTTCAATATCTTCTAATTTATAGTTTAAAGCCCTCATCATCTTGTGAGGCTGTGTATTATGTCCAATGAGATAACGAGGACACATATCTGTACACATACGACACTGTTCACAGGAAGCTCTGTTTACTCTTCTTGCCTGTTCTATATTCATAGATTTTTTACGAATAAGGAAATGATCCTTTTTCAAGATTACAAATCCCTTGTTTTTCTTTGTAATATATCCATCTATACTATTCATTACAGGTCCCATCATAGGGCCACCATCAATAACTGCATAATTTTCAAAATTTTCTATTCCACTAAGCTTTAATACATCTATAATAGGTGTTCCTATTGGTACTTTTACAGTTAATCGTTTAGGAATGTCTCCTGCAATTGTGATGTACTTTTCTGTAACTGATTGTCCCCTAGAAGCATGGTAAATATTTAATGCTGTCTCTGAATTCACTACCACACAGCCAACCTGTATCGGAATACCTGCTTCAGGAACAACTCTTCCTGTAAGTTCATAAACTAGAACTTGTTCATCACCTGCTGGATAAATATCTGGAAGCTCTTTTACTTCAACAAAATCGCCTACCTGCAGTGCTTCAATTCTTTCTCTTAGAATTGAGATCACTTTTTTGTGCTTTCCTTTAATACCTATAATAGCTTTCCTAGCTTCAACAAACTTTCCTGCTGCTTCGAATCCTTTAATTATTTCATCTGGAAACAACTCCATGAGCTGCTGATCCACTCGCAGCAAAGGTTCACACTCAGCTCCATTAAGTAATATATATTCCGACTTTGATGTTAGCTTTGCATGTGTAGGAAACCCTGCACCACCTGCACCAATAACGCCGGCTTCTCTCACCATTTCAAGAAGATTCATTTTTACCTCCCTTGTAGTTCTCTGTGATCCAAGTAACTTATTAACTCTTATAGATTCTGAACTTACCCAAAATTACAATCTTCATCAATCATTCCAATAACAACTGCATCTACAGGAATATCCTCATTTCCCAACATCCTCCGTGCAGATGAGCCAGTACTAACTATAACCCTATCTCCAATACCTGCACCAATATTATCTACAACAATAAATCTTCTTCCTGCATCTGTTCCTCCGATTTCCTCTGCAAGCATAAACTTAAGTCCATTAAGAGAGTCTGCCTTCCTAGTTGCCCATATATTATCAATAAGTCTTGCTGCTATCATATTGCTTTTACCTCTTTCATTCTAAATTTAATTTCATCCAATGCAGATTGTACAGATGCTGTGTCACCGAAAATTCCAATTAAGACCATATGTTGAGGACATGTTCCTCTTATATCTTCAACGGTAACTCCAACAGCCTTTTCAGCAATATCTGCAGCATAAATCATATCAATAAGCTTCCCCTGAACAAGTCCTATTGCATCACTGCTATCTAAATCTGTCTTACAGTTTCCACCCATTCGTCTTCTTAGAATGTCTTTAGTGCTTTCAGAAGGCGATTTTATTATTCTAAAATCCACTTTTAAACACTCTCCTCATTACTCAATAACATCTTGAGTGCAGCTTAAGGCTATACCAAGTGGTGTGACAAACATAGGATTCTTAGGCTTATGCGTATAAACTCCTGTTTGTTTTGCAATTATTTCTTCAATTCCCGTTAAACAACAAGTACCACCTACTAAAGAAATTTCCTTAACATCATAATTCTTAATATTATAATTAATAATTGATGCTACTTTCTCAACTACCGGTTTTAATACTGGTAAAATTTCTTTATGGTTCTTATTATCTCTTTTGAATTTATCTGCCTCTTTAAAAGGCATTCCATATGCACCTGAAACAACTAGTGAAAAATGAGTGCCGCCTGTAGGCTCATCAACAACATAAACAACTTTTCCATCCTTTAGAACTGATATACCAGTTGTTCCGCCGCCAACATCTACAACTGCACCATTCTCAATTTTAAGTAAAGCATTTGCAGCAGTAGGCTCATCTAAAAGGTTTGTTAGTTCAAAGCCTGCAGCTTGAACTACATTTTTAATTGCTCCACCATCTAAGGAATCTGTTCCTGGTGGTATTGCAGCAGCAGCATAAAGAAGTTCTGTATTAAGTTTTTCTTCAATTTCCTGTTTAAGCTCTCTAACAAGCTTTACTGCTCCAATATAATCAACAACCATACCATCTCTAACTACATCTGCATATCTATATGCGCCTGCGACAGGCTCATAGTTTTCATCTAAAACTGCTAGCACTACACATGCAGTTCCTAAATCCACACCTGTATAATAAACAGAAGAGTTATTACGTATTGGTTTTTCTACAACTTCTTCAAACTTTTGAACCATTTGGTCACAATATTCGAAAGTTAGATTTTTCTCTGACATTGCTTTCCTCCTACTGCTGAACAAATCAATTGTGACAGCGAATTAATTATTGAATTAACATTATTTATAATTCTATTTTTTAAATCGTCATCATCATTTTCATAAGCATCAATTATTTCGAAGTGTATTTCCCTTAAAGCACAACGAAGTATATGGGTTTTTAATATTACATTGCTTTTATTAAGCTGCATATGAAATTCTGTTATTTCAAAACAATCCTCAAACCCAATTGTGAAATTTAATGAATTCATGCTAGTACACTCTTTAAAGAAAACAGGTTCAAGTGTACCTTTTCCTTCCACAACATTTCTTATATTTGATATTTTTCTACCTAAACTTATAATATTTTGTGCTAAAATAATATCTTCCTTTAATATTTCACTGCTAGTAACAAGAAATGTTGCCTCTATAGATTTCAATTTACAACAAAGCTTCTTTTTTAAACTCAAATTTAAATTCGAATTAGTTTTTTCCTCTTGCTCTACCGCTTCTACCTGTTTCTCATCCTTTACTTGATTATGATCCTTGTCCTTTGAATCATCATTAATCAATTTTATTCTTTTATCAGATAGGTATTGAGCTGCACCAGGTGTAAGCCGTTGTCCCTGTTGTAACTTATAGGTATCAAAAGGTTCTTTTCTGTATAAATCTCTTAAATACTCTTCGGTAATAAATTTGATCATCACCCTTTACTCCTTACATTTTTCAAATAAACAGAATTCTTAGAGTGTGTATTCATCGGATAAATACTTCTTTAAGGCATCAATTCCTGTTCCCACTTTGAAACTAATATGAAAATATGGCTCCAATATTCCTATATTCTTTAGCTGCCTTACACACTTTTCTTCATTTTCAGGCATAAGATCACATTTTGTTATAACTCCAATTACTGGACATCTAAATAATTTTGCAAATCCAGGGGAGTATATTTCAGTACAATTAGACTGATCAACCAATATAAGCACATAAGCTGCATCCTGAGCTGCTGCAATTATATGTTTATACATCCACGCATTCTCTATATAGGCGCCTGGAACATCAATGGTATTTTTGCCATAAATCAAATCTGGTGTTCTCCTTAATTGACCATCATAATCATTTAATGCGTTAACTAAAGTAGTTTTGCCACATCTTGATGGACCAATTACCATTATCCGTTTTTTTCTCATGTTCTTGTGATGGGAGCAGGAGTAAATCCAAGCATATCTTTAAGCGTATCATTTACTGCATTAAGTGCTGTTTCAACACTTTGAACATCACCATTTATTACCACAGACCCTGTAAAACGATCTAGAAATCCAATTTCCACATCAGCAGTCTTTGTGGCAATGTCTGCTGCAATAATAGCAGTTTCATAAGGTGAAAGAGTTAAAATACCTATTGCTCCTTTTTCATCAATTCCAAGACGTTCATATATATCATGCATAGGTGATGCGATAACATGTGCTATAGTAATCTGTTTTCCTGGAACAGATTCCTGTATAATACGCTGTATATTCCTATCAGAAAAATCTCCCATAAATCTTACCTTCCATCTTAATTATCTATTTGAAAATTATTTAATGAAACTCCTTTTCCTTCGTCGAATGAGTAAGCGATTCACACAAAATCATAGATTTTGGTTCTCTGCTTAATGACGAATTACTTTTGCAGATAAATCGTACTGTTTAATCCATTCTTCTATTCTATTTAAATCTTCATTAGTCAAACTTGGATCATCTTTTATTGGATATTCTATTCCTAATTGTTTGTATTTATTTACACCCATTTTGTGATATGGAAGTAAATCAATTCCTTTAAAGTTTCTGTAATCTTTATAAGGCTTCAAAAGCTCCATTGTTTTTTCAATATCTTCTTTTTGATCATTTACGCCTTTAAGTAATGGCATACGAATTTTTACATTATATTTACGGCGAAGTAATTCTTGAAGGTTTTCTAAAATCTGTTCGTTTCTGACCCCAGTCCATTGAAAGTGTTTATCAGAATCAATATGCTTAATGTCAAATAGGAATAAATCTGTGAACTCCGCAACTTTAAGTACTGATTCCAGTTTTGCGTAACCACAAGTTTCAATTGCAGTGTTTATACCCGTATGCTTACATGCCATTAATAAACTGCTTGCAGCTTCAGGCTGCATTAAAACTTCACCACCACCTAATGTAACTCCTCCGCCAGAAACTTCATAAAAAGTTCTATCTTCCTCTACGATTTCTAAAAGTTCAGAGATGGTTTTTACTTCTCCAACTATTGATATAGCAGATTTAAGGCAGGCATCCTTACACTTACCGCATCCAATACAATCAATATCACGATTAACTTCATGTTTTAAAGTTTTGCTATTTATAGTGTGTATGCCTACGGGGCATACGGAAACACAAGCCCCGCAGTCAACACATAAATCACTTTTAAACATAACTTTATTCTTTCTAATCAAGCCTTCAGGATTTGCACACCATTTACATCTAAGAGGACATCCCTGAAAGAATATTAGAGTTCTTACTCCATCTCCATCATACATATTGTATTTTTGTATATTAAAAATCGTCGCTTTTCGTTCAATTATGCCTAAATTTCCATTACTCATACTTTTCATTCTCCAATTTTATCCACATTGATTTTTAATATATATTTAGATGAAACTCCTTCTCCTTTTAGTAGAATGAGTAAGCGACCATCACAAAATCAAAGATTTTGGATGTCTGCTTATCCGCTTAAAAATGTGTAAGCACAGTTCTGCTTATGATTTCATCTTGAACATCTTTACATAACTCAACAAAGAATGCACTATATCCAGCAACACGAACTATTAAATCACGATACTCTTCTGGGTGTTTTTGTGCGTCAAGTAAAGTTTTGTTATCTAGATAGTTAAATTGCATTTCTCCAAGTTGAAGAGCACATGCACTACGTAATAGTGTAATGATTCCTTGCTCACCCTCTGGTGTATCAAGAAGACCAGCTATTAACTTAAAGTTATGAACCATACCTATATTCATGTCTTCACAGCTCATCTTAGAAACAGATTTAATTATAGAAGTAGGTCCTTTATAATCTGCTCCTTGAGTTGGACTTATACCATCTGATAATGGAGTCCATGCTCTACGTCCATTTGCAGTAGCTCCAGTAAGTTGTCCAAATGGAGTGTTGTTTGAGATTGATAAAGTACCGTGGCTAAGCACTGAATATAATGTCTTATATTTACGATGCTCTTGCTCAGTAAAGTTGATTAAATCAGCAGCAATTAAATCTGCGTAATCATCATCGTTACCATACTTAGGTGCTTCTAAACAATCTTTTCTTAATTGTTCATATCCAGCGAAATCTGCTTTTAAAGCTTCATTCATTTGTTGTAATGTATATTTTTTCTCATCGAATACTAATTTCTTTATAGCTGCCATAGAATCTGTATAAGTAGCAAGACCACTCCATACTACTCCAGGTCCGAAGTTATACATAGCTCCGCCTGCTTCTACTCCTCTACCTTTTTCCATACAGCCTTCATACATCATAGACATAAGTGGCTTTGGTGCAAGGTCTTTGTGAACACGTTGAGAAATTACTGTAGCAACACTTGTCCATTTAGTGATGTATTTAATTTGCTCTTTAACAGCAGCTTCAAACTGTTCATAAGTTTTAAAGCTTCCTAAGTCTCCTAAATTTGGGCACACCTGCTTACCATACCATAGTGGTACACCATGGTTAAGAACAAGTTCTATACATATAGGCCATTGAGTATATCCTGTAGAAGTCCATTGATATAATCTTCCTGCCTTCTGAGGTTCAACGCATCCCATTAAGCAGTAATCTCTTGCATCTTCTATAGAAACACCTTTAGCTAACATTATTTTTATATGAACATCATCAAAGTGACATGCTGGGAATCCCATACCTGCACGGATAACATCTACTATTTTCTTAAGGTATTTCTGTGGTGATGCTTTGTGTATACGACATGCTAAAGATGGTTGATATATTTTAACATGACGAACTGCATCCATTAAGAGATAAGTTAAGTCGTTTGTAGCATCACGTCCTTCTCTAGTAACGCCACCCAAACACATGTTAACAAATGGCTGATAACCTGCAAAGAATTTAGAACCACCTTCACTTGTTATCCACATCATTTCAGACATTTTTATAAGCATACAACCTGATAGTTCAAATGCTTCAAAATCAGTCATACGTCCAGCTTCAATGTCAGCTTTATAGAATGAATACATGTATTGGTCAACACGCCCTATTGACATACCTGTTTGATTTTCTTCAACTACAAGTAATGATTCTATAGTCCAAACTGATTGAATTGCTTCCCAGTAAGTACTTGGTTTATGTGCTGGAACTCTAGCATTTACTTCAGAAATCTTTTGAAGTTCTGCTTTACGCTTAGGGTTAGTTTCCTTTGCAGCAAGTTCAGCTGCATAGTCTGACATACGTTTAGCATATATCATAACACCTTCAGCAGTATCAACTAATGATTTATAAAAATAGATTTTATCTATATCTTCTGGATTTTCATAATTAAGCTCAGCTAATTTCTCTTCTGCTTCTCTCTTTATGTCAAGCATACCTTTTTTCATTAAGATAACATCATATCCTGGGTTAGAGTCTCCTCCACCATTTACTGCATGATATGAACAATCTGAAACAAAGGATTCTCCTGAAAGTTCCCATACTCCAGCTTCACGATACTGATCTTCACAGTATTCATCAACTGATTTACCTTGCCAATATGGGAATAACTCTTCACGCATAACCTTCTTGTCTTCTTCAGATATATAGAATGGATCTTGTGGACGAGTTCCTATTGTATCAATTTCATCCACCATCCATCTCCATGCTATATCAGGAGAAAATGCACCTGCACGAGGCTGTCCATTTGGTGCTCCAACAATAAGTTCGTTATCTTGGATTACTAGCGGTGCAGTTTCACAACAGTGTTTAAAACATTTACCACGTAAAACTGATTTAGGAATACCAGGGTTTTCTTTAGCTATTTTAGTAATAGCTCTTGCACGGTGAGTTGTTATACTTGGAACGTGTTTTAAGTAAGTTTCCTTTAACTTAACTAAACGCTCTGTTATTCCATCTGGAATTTGACCATTATTATCACCTGTAACACATGTATGAGCTGGTTCTTCTTTTGTTATTTCTTTAGAAACACTTGAAAACATCTTCATTAAACTTGCACGTTCTTCTTCAGTCATGTTTTTAGTGGCTTCCATAAATTTGCTTGAAAATTCACGAATATCCAAATTTATTACCTCACATTCTTTAAGATATTTCATATTTTAAATATGATTTTTATTTTAAGTCCTTCATAACTTTCTTCAAAATACTCTCTAATAGCTTAATGTTGTCTATTTCTTTTGAATTTACTTTTTCTTCTTCAATGTCTACTGTTTTAATAATTTCATCTACTCTGCGAACTCCATATCCAACTTTACGTACATATATTAAGTTCATAGGTGAAACGTTATCTGAAGTCATTCCATCCCCTGCAGAACCACTACCTAATGTCATTGATGGAAATAGATTTGTAGTTGCTCCCATGCTTCCAAAAGTACCTGGAGTGTTAACAAGCACCCTACCAACAGGTTTTTTTAGTGCAAATTGTCGAATAACTTCTTCATCCTTGGAATGTATAATAAGGGTATGTCCCTGTCTTTCACTAAGCAATAATTCTATACATTTTTCACAAGCATGCATCCAGTCGTCTTCTATATAAAAGGCCAACACAGGACATAGCTTCTGCTTTGAATAAGAATTTTTTGGCGAAACAAACTTTTGCTTAGAGATAAGAAGCTTTGTATCCTCCGGAACAGTGAACCCAGCATTTTTTGCAAGATATTGTGGTGGTTTACCTATTATATCCACATTTATGCTTCCATTCGTCTCTAAGAAGGTAGCTGCCAATTTTTCGCCTTCCTCTTCTGTCATAAAGTATGCACCATTTCTTTGAAGTTCTTCTTTTACTTCAGCTGCAACACAACTATCAACGACAATTGATTGCTCTGCACTGGATACAACTCCATAATCAAAATTTTTGCTGTCAATAATATCTTTAACGGCTCTCTCTATATCTGCTGTACGCTCTATAAAGGCTGGACCGTTTCCATTGCCACCATAAATTACTGGTTTGCCAGATTTATAAGCTGCATCAAGCATTTCCGGAACTCCCGTATTCATTATAAGAGAAGTATCTTTATGATTCATAAGCTCTAATGAACCACTTGGAGTTACCGTGTGTAAATATGCAAGAGCGCCTTCTGGAAGCCCTACTCCCTCTGCAGCTCTAATTAAAATGTCAATTGTTTTACCAATTGTATTTTTAGCTCTATGATGAGGTGAAAATATAATTGCGTTTCCTGATTTAATTGCAATTAACGCTTTATATATAGTTGTAGAAACAGGACTAGTTGATGGACAAAAGGCTATAATGACACCCATTGGCACTCCAACTTCCGTTGTCTTTCCTACCTTATCTTCACTAATTATACCTACACACTTCATGCCTCTAAGTCTATTTTTCAGATATCTGCATACAAAGCGGTTTTTGATATATTTATCTTCCCACTTTCCATATTCAGTTTCTTCATTAGACATCTTAGCAAGTTCCTTTGAATGTTTTTCAATCTCTTCAGCCATACGTTCAACTATCTCATCAAGCTTTTCCTGTGAGAAAGTTGCTAACTTTTTTTGTGCTTCACGAGCATTTTCAACAAGAATTCTCGCTTCTTGCATGGAGAGCAAATCATTATCAATAATTCTCATTTTTCTCTCTCCCTTTTCAGTTTTATATTAAGGATTCAAAGTTTCAAGTGAATAGCGTTTTATTATTTTGTCAAGATCCTCATGAGGACTTGCAATAACAACTGAGCTGTAAACTTCAGAACCCATATCTTCAACGGCTTTTACACCAGTTTCTACAGCTGCTTTGCATGCTCCTACGTCTCCACGAACTAACACTGAAATATAGCCAGAAGCTACATTTTCAAAACCAATTAATTCAACATCTGCAGCTTTGCACATTGCATCTGCTGCCTCCAAAACATAGACTATACCAAATGTTTCTATTAAACCTAAAGCTTTGTATCTGCTCATATATAGTTCCTCTCTCCCAATTTATTTTTATAGATCAATATCATATATTGAAACAATGTCTCCAATATCCTTAATTGGTCTTGGCATAACATTTTGTGCTGTGAGCTTTCCTATTACTGAAGCTGCAGCAGCTCCTGCTTCTACAGCAGCCTTAACAGCAGCAACATCACCCTTTACCATAATTGTAACAAGCGTAGAACCAACGTTTTCATATGATATTAGTTCAACATTAGCTGCCTTTAACATTTTGTCTGCAGCCTCAATTGCAGGAACCATCCCTAATGTTTCAATAAGACCCAATGCTTCTTCTCCGTAATATCTCATTACATCTTCTCCTCCCTATTTTGCGATACATATGTTTTTAATTATTTAAACAACTAAACTAACTTTTATTAATCTTTAATATATTTATTTATTGTTGCAGCCCCATCTTCATGAGCATGATAATAAACAACTAATTCTCCAGCTTCGTCTAATTCAAATCTTGTTTCTTCAATAAGACCATTTGCTTCAGCTGTCATTATCGCATTAGTTACAGCCTTCTTTTTTAGAGCTCTAAAGCTTCCATATTGTCCTTTTAATGCTTCTATAACATTATCAGCAGAAGCTTCCTCAACCTTAGTAAAATGTTTCAAAATAGCATAATTAAGCGGCTTCATCTGTAAAACCTCCCATATCATTTTTTCTTCTAAATAAATCCAGTGGATTCATAGATATTGTAAGGATACCAAACATCATTATTACAGCTCCAATCCAAGCAACTGAAGGTAATGCCCATCCATCCTTGCCTCCATAAACTCCTAATAATAGTAGGCAGAATAATGGTCCAAAGAAGGAATATGTACCATTACATGCAGTACCAAGTCCTGCTCCACACATACTGTTTCCAGCATACCATGTCATAAAAGTAATAACTGATAAAAGACCACTTAATATAAACCATCCCATTGCTGGACCACTTGTAAATGCTTGTGCTGCAAGATTAAAAGAAATACCAGCTTTACCAGACATTATTCCTAGAACTGGAACTACAATAAATAAATTTGCTATACCTGATGTTACTTGACGAATAGCAATACCAATTTCATAATCAATCATTGCTGTACCATATCCAGCTACACAACCTTCAAAACCCCATCCAAGAGCTGCTATAATAGCTATAAAGAATCCAACAAAAGTTTTTGTTGAAGCAGCACCATTCGCAAAGCTTGTACTTCCAATCACGAAACTAGCAAATACACATATTAAAATACCAAAAGCCATACGTTTATCTAATTTCTGTTTAAATAATACTTTACCAAGTATTGCTGCAATAGCAGGACATAGTGCTGATATTGGAACAACTATTGAGCCAGCCATTTGAAGAGCTATAACATAAGCTGTACCAGCTACAGGTCCTCCAATTAGAGCTGCTAATATCATGACACGCCCTGGTTTTGTTTTAATACATCTTATAAAGTCTCCAAATTTACCTTTAATTACTGAATACAAAATTGCCCATACAGCACTAATTGAGTCATTTATTGCATTACCAAGTGCTGCAACTAAGTATGCTAATACAAATGCTGATAATCCTGCTGTATTAGCCCCATACCAATCTCCCCATACTCCTTTTGTCATTCCCATGGTTAAGAATGCTGTATACATTCCATAGGTAAGTCCTGAAAATAAAGCCAGTGATATACCTTTCTTGAAGAAATTACTCGTTAATTTGTTCTTTGCAATTATTGCTGCTTTTGAAACTTCTTTCATAAAATTAAAACTCCTTTCAATTAATCTTTTTTATATATTAGTTACTTTTATATATTAAATTTGCAGCATCATCTTCTTGTGCCCGATAATAAACATTTATTTCACCGTTTTCATCTAACTGAAATTTTGTTTTCTCAATAGCACCAAATGCCTCTGCTGTAATTAAAGTCATCATTACTGATCCCTTATTTAAGTCCTTAAAACTGTCATACTCATCTTTTAAAGCATTTGTGATATCCTGAGCACAAGCCTCTTTAACTTTTGTAAAGTATTTTAATACCGCAAAATCAAGAGATATCATTTTATGCTGCCTCCTTTTTGCTAAATAAATCCATTGGATTCATAGCTATTATGAGGATACCAAACATCATTATTACAGCTCCAATCCAGACTATTGGAGGTAAAGTCCATCCTTGCATACCACCCATTACTCCAAGAACTATCCAGCAGCAAAATGGTCCCCAAAAGGAATATGTACCATTACATGCCATACCAAGAGCAGCACCACACATACTGTTGCCGTTGTACCAGCTCATATAAGAAACAAAAGCACAAAGACCACTTAATGCAAACCATATCATTGCAGGCCCACTTGTAAAAGCCTGAATAGTTAAGTCTGTTGAGAATTTAATTCCATTACCAAATACCAAACCAAAGAAAGGTACTAATATTAATAAATTTGAAAGTCCAGATATTGCTTGACGAATTGTAATACCAATTTCTGAATCAATCATTGATGTACCATATCCAGCTACACAGCCTTCAAATCCCCATCCAAGAGCTGCTATAAAAGCAATACAAAGTCCTAGGAACATTCCCTTTGGAGCATCGCCTCCAATACTAGTGCTACCAATCATAAAGCTAGATAAAACACAAATGCCAATACCAACAAGCATACGTTTGTTTAACTTTTGCTTAAATAATATTCTTCCTAGAATAGCACCAATTGCTGGACAAAGTGCTGTAATCGGAATAACAATGGAGCCTGCCATTTGTAAGGCTACTACATAAGCTGTACTTGAGATAGGCCCGCCTATAAGAGCTGCTAATATCATCACAGCACCTGGCTTAGTCTTAAGACATCTAAAGAAGTCTCCAAGTTTGCCCTTTAAAGTTGCATACCCTACTGCCCAAAGAGCACTGCAGGTATCGTTTACCGCACTACCAAGTGCAGCTAATACGTATGTTATAACGATTGCGGATAAACCTGCTCTATTGTCACCATACCAATCAGCCCATATTCCTTTCTTCATTCCCATGGTTAAAAACGCTGAATAAAATCCGTACATAAGACCTGAAAAAAGAGCTATTGAAATACCTTTTTTAAGAAAATTAGCTTTTAACTTATTTTTTGCAATAATCGTTTCTGAGGTCATAGCCTTTGAAACTTTGTCCATAAATAGAACCCCTTTCATCTATTCAATTGATATTTTTTATACTGTGTTCTTTAAAATAGAACCTTGTAATGGGAATGTTTTATGATTGTCATAATTCGGGATATTTCAAGTTTTTAAATTATTAAACAACTCTTCATTCATATCTTTTGATTATTTTTTTATGTAAGTAAATTATATTCCTTTCCCTATAGGGCAAAGTCAATACATATTTCACAAGAATATTCTAACAAAATCTAAAATTCTACATTTACCGCTATATTTAGTGTTATATTTGAATTTTTTAATCGATTTCAACCCCATTATCATCCATTCTATGAAATTTATAGGATATAATATTGGTATATTTTTCACAATACTAAGCAGATTTCATAAATATACTTTCCCCTACGGTTAATGTTTTTACTATACTCCATAAAAAAACATAAGCGGTAAGCAATCATTTAAGATGATTATTTACCGCTTATGCCTTCTATCTTTTAATTTTAATCATAATCTCTGTTACATATTTACTAGTATTTTTAGTAGTCCAATAATCTGTTACATATCTTTCATAACATTCCTCAGAGCATTTATAACCATGTTCTTCAGTCCACTTTTCTATCTTTTTATATGTTTCATCAATGTCCTGATGAGCCCCTATATGATAGCAACAAGCTACCATCCAACCACCATACTCAATGGTTTCTTCCTCTTTACATTTTAAAATATTCTGCTGCATTATTCTCATCTTATTGCATTTTCCATTCATTTTGTCCTTATATGATGGAAAACTTATGATCACAGGTCCTGTTATTGCATTATTTATACTATCTATATAATTATTAAACTCTATATTAATTATAGAATCCATATAATCATATTGAAAATCTTGATCTAAAAATACTAATTTTTTGTTATCTATATACTTTATAGCCACATCGCAAACATTATTTTCAAGTACCATCTGTGCCTCAACTATAAGATCACGCCAATCTTTCACTGATCTTATTTTTAAGTTTATCTCTTTATCAAGTTCTTCTAATTCGTCAATCTTTTTCCTGAAGCTTTTGTCGACGAAATCATAGGTTGTCCCTTCTAAAAAAGCCTTCATTTCCTCCAATTTAAACCCGCTCTGCTTATAATATCTTATAACAGGTACAGTCAATAAATTTTCCTTGCTGTAATATCTATAGCCATTTTCATTACTTACTTTATCTGGTGATAATATATTCATTGTATCGTAATATCTTAGTGCCTTTTTGGTTATTTTACAAATTTCTTCAACTTTCCCTATAGAATATAGTTCCCCAGCCATAATTGTTCTCCTTTTTTTAAAATTTTTATTGTAATTTAAATTATAATAAAAAATACATTTTATTTCAAACATTTTCTCAACATTTTTTTGTACCACAAAAAACCACTCATAAAAGAGTGGTTTAAAATACAATATTTTAACCAAAAACCTTATCTAAAACATTTAACAAGTCTTCACTTGTTACTTCCCTAGGGTTTGCTGTTGTACATATATCCTTAAAAGCTGCACTAACAATTTCTTCTCTATATGACTTAGCTAATTCCATATCAACGCCCTGTTCCTTTAAAGTTGTTGGAACCATTAATGTCTTTTGAAGCTCTCCAACACTTTTAATTAGATTGTTAACTCCAATACTTACATTCGGTGCATGCAACTTTAATAATTTAGCAAGCCTTTGATATTTCTTAGCTGCTATCCCATATTCAACATTGAAAGTACCCTTATTTAAATTAGCATTATATTCAATAACATGAGGAAGTATAATAGCATTGCTTCTACCATGAGAAACATGTAATTTTCCTCCCACAGCATGAGCTAAGCTGTGAGTAATTCCAAGTCCAGCAGCATTAAAAGCTATTCCAGCAAGACATGATGCATTATGAAGCTTTTCTCTTGCCATTAAATCATTTCCATCAGCATAAGCTTGTGGTAAAAATCTAAAAGCTAAAGTAAAGGCTTTCTCTGCAAGGGCATCAGAAAAATCAGTAGCATTCTTTGAAACGTAAGCCTCTATGGCATGTGTTATTACATCCATTCCTGTATCAGCAGTTATAGCCTTAGGAACAGACTTCACCAATTCCGGATCAAGAATAGCAACTGTTGGAAGAAGAGATTTATCCGCAAGTGCATATTTTAATTGTTCTTGTTTATTTGTAATTACTGCATATTCTGTTACTTCCGAGCCTGTACCACTTGTAGTAGGTATAGCATAAAATTCTTTTATAGAAGAAACTCCTCCAGTAACTTTTTTTGCATATTCTCTTATTGCCTTAGCTCCATCAATTGATGAACCTCCGCCAAGAGCTATAATAATTTCAGCATTACAACCTTGTAGCTTTTGAATACCACTTGCAATGATTTCTACAGATGGATCAGGTACTATATCACTATATACTGCTACTTCACAATCAACAAGTTTTCCTTGCACTTTTGCAGTCATACCTGAAGTTTCCATAAACTTATCACATACAATCAGTACTCTTTTATTTTTAATTTCACTTAATCTGTCTAAAGAGCCTTCTCCAAAATAAACTTCCGTATTGATACTAAATTCTTTCATATACTTAATCTCCTATTAAAAAGTTTAAGATATGAATGAATTAGTTGTCCTTTAATTTAAAAATAAAATTATCCCATAATTATAACAATCAAAACAAGTTTATAACAAACTTTGTTAAATATTATACCAATATTATATTAATAATACAATCCTTTTTAAGTATAAATAATTGAAATTTTAACATTAATAAGGTACTATTTGTTAACTATTTAATAGTTTTTGTTGCTAATTGTTTTTACAAGCTACCTTCCATATAATCTTGTTATATTATTTATCTTTTCAGCTAATTTATCAGTTAACATTTCTTCCTCCACTCTCCACTGCCAATTTCCACCTATAGTTGATGGAATATTCATTCTAGCTTCATTTCCAAGCCCCAAATAATCCTGAAACTGAGCTATGGCTAAATTGGCTACAGAGCTTAATGCACCTCTTATAAATCCCCAATTGTATCCTTCTTCCTCATCTAATTTAAAATATTTCTTAGCAAAATCCACATCTTCTTTTTTGGTATTTTCCATCCATCCCATTACAGTTTCATTATCATGAGTTCCAGTATAAACTATACAGTTCTTGTCATAATTATGCGGTAAATAGTTACTTTGTTCCCTAGTATCAAAAGCAAACTCCAATACTTTCATACCAGGAAATCCTGAGGCATTTCTAAAATCTATAACCTCCTGTGTTATATATCCTAAATCTTCCGCTATAATATCTACTTCTCCTAAAGCTTTCTTCACTGTATCAAACAGTTTTATTCCAGATCCCTTCACCCATTTACCATTTACCGCTGTCTTTTCTCCATAAGGTACTTCCCAGAAGGATTCAAATCCTCTAAAATGATCTACCCTTGTTACATCATATAGAATGCTATTCAATTTAATTCTTTCCACCCACCATTTATAATTAATCTTTTCCAAATTAATCCAATTATATATAAGATTTCCCCACAACTGACCCGTAGTAGAAAAGGCATCAGGAGGACATCCAGAAACTACTATAGGTCTTTTATCTTAATCAAGCACAAAAATCTCACTATTTGCCCATGTATCCGCACTATCTTCTGCCACATAAATAGGTATATCTCCAATAATTTTAATTTCTTTATCATTGGCATACTTTTTCAAATTGAACCATTGGGTAAAGAATAAGTATTGTAAAAATATCCAATAGTCTATTTCCTCTTTTAATTCTTCTTTGTAATTATCTATTGTTTCTTTGTTCCTTACTTTTATAGATCTATCCCAACTCTGCCAGGAGCTCAATCCAAATTTGTACTTGATAGCCATATATAGCGAGTAATCTTCTACCCAAAATTTATTATCCTGTCTGAACCTACTTATTTCACTTTCATATATTCCTTTACTTCTTTCAAAAGCAAGTCTCAAAATAGGCATTTTATTATTAAATATCTTTTCATAATCCACTTTTGTATAATTGCTGCCAAAGTCCGCATTTTCATAATCTTCTCTTCTAAGCAATCCTTGTTCGGTAAGAAAATCCAAGTCTATAAAATAAGGATTACCTGCAAATGCTGAAAATGATTGATAAGGCGAATCACCTTCTCCAGTAATGCCCAAAGGCAAAACCTGCCAATAACTTTGTGATGACTTTTCTAAAAAATCCACAAATTTGTAGGCTTCTTTTCCAAAAGTTCCAATTCCATATGATCCTGGCAAAGATGTAATATGCATTAAAACACCACTACTTCTTTTAATCATTCTCTTACTCATTTACTTTTTATCAACAAATTTTCTTTCCTAACGTACAAGATTACTATTCTATATTTAATTTCTTAAATCATTTTATTATTCATTTTACTAAAATGTTCTTTTAACCCTAAAGCCTTTTGACTTTGAGATAGTCCTTCCTATTGCTTCTATTCTTCCAGTAATACATCCTCTACAATGAGCTGGAGTATCACCTACGCATATCTTTCCAGGATATAGCGCATACAATCTTCTATATTCACCTTCTGTCACATTTGGCATAACTACATTTGCTCCACTTTGAAGTGCTATAATTCTTCCATTTTTATTTACTGTCTCCATAGCAGTAGTTGCAGGTATATTAGTATCTGGCATAAGAAGCCTGATGATTGCCATAACTTTTAATGTAAGCTCTAACTCTCCACCCTTCTCTTTAGCTAAAGGCGTATCTTCATTAGGAATAAATGGACCTATTCCCAGCATGTCTGCTCCTATTTCTTTAAAAAATAAAATATCATCTGCTAAAGATTCTATAGTTTGACCTGGAAGACCTATAAGGCATCCTGTTCCTACTTCATACCCTAAACTTTTCAGATCTTTTAAACACCTTTTTCTTTCTTCATGGCTCATACCAGGGTCCATATCCTCATATAATTTTTTATCAGTAGTTTCTATTCTTATTAAGTATCTATCTGCTCCAGCTTCTTTATAGACTTTATATTCTTCCATAGTTTTCTCGCCTATACTTAAAGTAATAGCTACATCTAATTTTTTTATATTGGATATTATATACTTTAATCTTTCCACTGTATAATATTCATCTTCACCTGACTGCATCACTATAGTTTTATAACCATAGTCTGTAGCCTTCTTAGCTAAACCTATTATTTCATCCGCATTCAATCTATATCTTTTTATATTTTTATTAGAACTTCTGAGACCGCAATATAAACAGTTTCTTTTGCATATATTAGAAAATTCTATAAGACCTCTTAAATGAACTTCATCTCCAACATATTTTTTTCTAACTCTATCTGCTGCGCTGAAAAGTTGTTCGTTACAATCATTATCCTTAAGTAAGCTCACTATTTCACTTTTGCTTAAATTATGCTTTTCTTCAGCTTTTGTTATCAATTCCAAACTTTTATTCATTAGATGATCATTTCCTTTCTTATATCTTTTTATATTGTAAAAAAGCTTTCAATAAATATTGAAAGCTTTTTTATTTTATCGAGGAAGTTCTATATACATATAATTCATGTAAGGCTCTTGTGGCCATTACATATTTTAATTTGTCCTCTTTATTATTAAGTTTTTCATCATCTATTAATATAACAGCATCAAATTCCAAACCTTTAGCAAAATAAGATGGTAGTATTACTTCTCCTCCAGAGTAAATCCTATTTTCTTCATTTAATATGGAAATATGGATTCTTTCTTTTATGAGTCTCCCCAAAGTTTCTACCGTACCCGAATCTTTGCAAACAACTGCTATACTTTCATATTCTTTCTCCTTTAATTTTACAACACTTTCTACTATTTTGTCTACTAAATTATTTATGTTATTTACCTGTTTTTCCAGAACTTTCTCACCGTTCCTCACTAAAGGAATAGTTTTATTGCTTTTTAAATACCTATTTGCAAAACTCATGATTTCTCTTGTGGACCTATAGCTTTTATTTAAATTGAAATTATAAATATCCAAATCACTAAATACTTTATCCATTTGAAGCATAGCAATATCCCCTTCTACAGGAACTATTCTTTGATTGCTATCACCAACTATAGTAAATGATTTACATTCTGTAAGGTGCTTTAATACTTCAAATTGCAGCATTGAATAATCCTGTGCTTCATCTATAACAATATGCTTTACTTCTTTTTTATATTTTAAACCTTCAAGCTTGATTTTTAAATACAATATAGGTGCTAAATCATCATAAATAAGCTGTTCATTATTGTTAAATTCGTTATAAATTTCAATAGTATCTGGGGCCTTCATCCACTTCATTTCATTTTTTATTTCTATTACATGTCTTATAATATCTCTTATTTTATTTTTTCTTATGAAGCTTAAGTTATTCTGATCAGTTGCCAATTCATCTTTAGATAATTTTTCAATTGATTCCTTATACTCTTTTTCTACTTTTCTAACTAAATCGTTTCTTTCATCCTTAATTTTAGATATTAATATTCTTTTTATTTTTTTGCTTCTTCTAAATAGAGGCATATCTTTAAAATAGACACTAAACATTTCTTCAATTTCTTCTTTATTTGCTATAACCTTATCATAAAATTTAACTTCATTTATTTTAAAATATTGATAATCTAACTTTTTAATCAAATTATCAAGTTCTTCAATGTATTTTACAGACCCTTTATATTTTACATCTTCAATAAAACTTTTATCTTCTTGCAATATTTTTTCCATATATTCTTTAAAATCCATTATGCAATTTAAATCTAAAAGCTCCATTGCAAATTCTTTAAAGGTAAACTGTTTTACTCCAACCTCACCCAAACTTGGCAGAACTGTAGAAATATAGTCCATAAATATGCTATTGGGACCAAGTATTAAAACTTTATCTTCTAATGCACTTCTATAATTATATAAAAGATATGCAACTCTATGAAGTGCTATAGTAGTTTTACCACTACCAGCTACTCCATCAACTATTACAGTCCCTTTTCTAGACTGCCTTATTATTTCATCTTGTTCCTTCTGTATAGTCATTACTATATCTTTTAACTTTTCACCAGCATTTTTGCTTAATACCATTTGAAGTACTTCATCTTTAACATCAATACTAGAATCAAATAATCCTAATAGTTTAGCCTTTTTTATTATAAACTGTCTCTTAGATAAAATATTAGTTTTTATTTCACCCATTGGTGCCTTGTAAACTGCCTCCCCTAAAGTTCCTGCATAAAACAAAGCACTTACAGGAGACCTCCAATCCACAATAATTGGTTCATAATCTTCATCTTTATCCATACCAAATCTTCCAATGTATACAGTTTCAGTACCATATTCATCTTCAAAAATTATCTTTCCAAAATAAGGAGAAACACTAAGAATATTAAGCTCTCTGAGTTTTCTATCTATAAATTTAAACGCTTCTTCTTTTACAAATATTTCATGATCAAAATACTTTACTATTTCATCTTCATCATCTTTATATTCTTCAAGTTTCTTTTTTCTGAAGCTAACTATATAGTCTGAGATATATTTTCTCTTTTGTGTAAAATTTAAAGTCTCACTTTTTATTTCCTCAAGAGTCTCTTCTAACTTTTCTTTTTCTAAATTTAATTCTATTTCCTTTTTTAATTCTTTTTCAAGTTCATTGTTTTCCATAATATTCTCCACCAATTCTAATCTAATGATGATTCATTTAAATTTTTTTCTTCTTCCACTATAGCCATAAACTCATCACCCATAAGAGTTTCTTTTTCCATAAGTCTATTTGATATTTTAGTAAGCAATTCTCTATTATCTGCAAGTATCTTTTTAGATTTTTCATGACCTGCCCTTATTATTTTTAAAGTCTCTTCATCAATTATTGATGCTGTTTCAGCACTGCAGTTTTGCACAGGTCTTCCATCTAAGTATCTATTTTGAATAGATTCAAGTCCCATCATGTCAAATCTTTCACTCATTCCATACATAGTTACCATGCTTCTTGCAGATGAAGTTGCTCTTTCAATATCATTAGCTGCACCTGTAGATATAGTATTAAACTCTATTTCCTCTGCAGCTCTTCCACCTAACATTACACATATTTGATCCATCATTTCTTCCTTAGTTGTAAGATACTTTTCACCTTCCGGTAGCTGCATAGTATATCCTAAAGCTCCCATAGTTCTTGGTACAATAGTTATTTTGTGTACTGGATCAGTATTTTTTAATAAAGCAGCTACAAGTGCATGACCAACTTCATGAAAAGCAACTGATCTTTTTTCCTTGTCTGATAATATTCTATCTTTCTTTTCTTTACCTGCAATGATTACTTCTATTGCCTCTTCTAAATCTTCTTGAATTACTTCTTTTCTATTATTTTTAACTGCTCTAAGCGCTGCTTCATTTATTATATTAGCTAAATCTGCTCCTACTGCACCTGGAGTACCCTTTGCAACAGAATTCAAATCAGATTCATTAGCTATTTTAACTCCTTTAGCATGTACTTTTAATATTTCTTCTCTTCCTTTTAGATCCGGTCTATCTACTATGACCCTTCTATCAAATCTTCCTGGTCTTAAAAGAGCCTTATCTAATATTTCAGGTCTATTAGTTGCTGCTAAAATTACTACTCCTTTAGAAGAATCAAAGCCATCCATTTCTGCTAATAATTGATTTAGTGTTTGCTCTCTTTCATCGTTTCCACTAACATTATTGTCTCTGCTCTTACCTATAGCATCAATTTCATCTATAAACACTATACATGGTGCCTTTTGCTGTGCTTGTTCAAATAAATCCCTTACTCTTGAAGCACCCATGCCTACAAACATTTCTACAAAAGCTGAACCTGATATTGAGAAGAAGGGTACCTTAGCTTCTCCTGCTACTGCTTTAGCTAATAGTGTTTTACCTGTTCCTGGAGGCCCTACCAAAAGAGCTCCTTTAGGCAACTTTGCTCCTATATCCGTATACTTTTTAGGATTATGCAAGAAATCAACTATTTCTATTAAAGATTCTTTAGCTTCTTCCTGACCAGCCACATCACTAAAATTTACACCTGTTTCACTTTCTGCATATATTTTAGCCGTGTTCTTTCCAAAGGACATAACACCGCTTCCCATTTTCTTATCTAGTTTTCCAAATAAAAGTCTTCCTAAAAATATAAAAATTGCAATCGGCAGTATCCAATTTATAAAGAAACTCCTTATAGGACTGTTTTCTTGAGGTAATCCACCATATGTAATTTTTGCATTATCTAGTCTTTTTACTAAATCATTATCATCTAATCTTTCTGTATATAATGTTTTTTTGCTTTCTCCACTTTTAACCTTAGGTATAATTATTAATTTATCTTTTGAAATTTGCACTTCTTCAATTTTGTTTGAATTTATATAATTTATAAATTCACTATATTGAATATGCTGTGTTTTCAAATTCACTACGTAATCATTTAAAATAAAGATCACAATAGCTACAACAATGGCATAATAAATACCATACTTTAACTTATTGCCATCGAACTTTTTATTATTAAACATATCTAGCCTCCACTATACAATCATTTTAACTTTACACTATATATTATATCAATAAATGCATTTTATCTATAGTATTTATAAACAATTATTTAATTTTACTCATTTAAATATATAAGTGCAAATTGTGCAAATATGGCAGCAGCTTTGTATATTATATCCTCATCTACATTAAATTCTGGACTATGAAGTGGCTCTGTAATCCCTTTTTCTTTATTAAGATTTCCCACCCAAAAAAATGTTCCAGGAACCTTTTCTTCAAAGCTGGAAAAGTCTTCACCTATCATAGTTGGTTTATCTACTATTATTACATTTTTGGTTTCTATTACTCTACTAGCAGCTTTTCCTAACATAGTAGTAATTTCATAGTCATTTACAACGGGCGCATGATAAGGAGTAAACTTGAATTCATATTCTGCTCCATTAGCTTCGCTTATCCCTTTTATAATAGATTCTATCATTGCTGGCATTTTTTCTCTCACTTCATAGGTTAACGTTCTTATTGTTCCTTCTAATTCCGCCTTATCTGGTATTATGTTATGAGCCGAACCAGCATTAAACTTTCCAATACTTATAACAGCTGGCTCCAACGGATCTACTTTTCTACTTATTACAGTTTGCAGTGCCATGTATATTTCACATGCTACAGCTATAGGATCTATGCATTTTTGCGGCTGACCTCCATGGCCACCTTTTCCATGTATTACTATCTTAAAATTATCTGAAGCTGCCATAAGAGGTCCTGGTTTTATACCTATTTTTCCTGCTGCTATTCCTGGCCATACATGAGCACCTACTACCACATCTACCTTTGGATTTTCTAAAACTCCACTATGTATAGTTTTTTCCGCTCCACCAGCACCTTCTTCTGCTGGTTGAAACAAGAACTTAACATTTCCACTAAATTCATCTGTAAGCTCTGATAAAATAGAAGCTGCCCCAATAAGCCAAGATATATGCGCATCATGTCCACAAGCATGCATAAATTCAGGGTACTGTGACTTATACTTTATATCATTTTCCTCTCTTAATCTAAGACAATCCATGTCTGCCCTTAAAAGTACAGTTTTTCCTGGCTCCTTGCCTCTCAATATTCCAACAACTCCTGTACCACCTACATGTTCCTGAACTTCTATTCCATATTCTTTTAACTTATCTACTATTACCTTAGCTGTTCTATTTTCGTGCATACCTATTTCAGGATGAGCATGTATGTCTCTTCTAATTGTTATAAGTTTATCTTTTAACTTTTCAGCCTTTTCCAATACTACACTTTTAAACATAAAATTCTCCCCTTGACTTTTATTAGGTATTCAAAATACATTTTTTACATACCCTATATTTAAATTATAATAATACTTTACATTATATAAAAGCTTTTTAAACATTCAAAGGTCCAAGTTGAAAAATAATTACTTGATTAACTTTAAATTCTGCATTTAAAAAGCCTACTGTTTAATATTTTGCAGTAGACTTTTTAATATACATTTTATTTTATAATACTTAAATTATCTTTAGTATGCTCTTCCCCAGTAAAGCATTTTATCAGTCTTTTTACCACAGCATACACAAGTATCTGATACCTTTTCTTGCTTAAATGGAATACATCTAGATGTTGCACCAGTCTCTTCCTTAATCTTATCTTCACAAGCTCTATCTCCACACCACATAGCTTTAACAAAACCTGTTTTATTTTCAACTATATCTTTAAATTGTTCCATATTTACTGCTGAACTAGTTTTTTGTTCTCTAACTTTTTTAGCAGCTTCAAACATAGCATTGTGTATATCATCTAAAAGTGCTGGTATTTTTGTTTCTATTTCATCCATTGAAACTGTTATCTTTTCTCCATTATCTCTTCTTACAAGTACAACTTGATTCTTTTCAATATCCTTAGGTCCTACTTCTAAACGGATTGGAACACCTTTCATTTCATATTCAGCAAATTTCCAACCTGGCATTTTGTCACTATCATCTACTTTTACTCTAGCTATCTTAGATATTCTTGCCTTTAACTCAGCTGCTTTTTCTAAAACGCCTTCCTTATGTTGAGCTATAGGAACTATAATAACCTGAATTGGTGCTATTCTTGGTGGAAGTTTAAGACCACTGTCATCTCCATGAACCATTATTATTGCACCTATTAAACGTGTAGTTATTCCCCATGATGTCTGATGAACATATTGTAATTTACCATTCTTATCTGTATATTGCATGTTAAAAGCTTCAGCAAAGTTAGTTCCAAAATTATGAGAAGTAGCTGCTTGAAGTGCTTTTCCATCATGCATTAAAGCTTCTATAGTATAAGTTCCAATTGCACCTGCAAATCTTTCTTTTTCAGTTTTTTCACCTCTTATAACAGGAATTGCAAGCATTTGTTCAACATGATCTGCATACACATTTAGCATTCTAATTGTTTCTTCTTCTGACTCTTCTTGAGTTGCATGTACAGTATGACCTTCATTCCATAAGAATTCTGTAGTTCTAAGGAAAGGACGTGTAGTTTTTTCCCATCTTACAACTGAACACCATTGGTTGTATAGTTTTGGTAAATCATTATATGATTGAACTGTTTTAGCATAGTGCTCACAGAATAATGTTTCTGATGTAGGACGTACGCATAATCTTTCAGTTAATTCTTCATTTCCCCCTTGAGTTACCCATGCAACTTCTGGTGCAAAACCTTCAACATGGTCTTTTTCCTTTTGAAGTAGCCCTTCTGGTATAAACATAGGCATATATACATTTTCATGTCCTGTTTCTTTAAATCTTCTATCTAAATCACCTTGAATATTTTCCCACATTGCGTAAGCATAAGGACGTATAATCATACAACCTCTAACACTTGAGTAATCAGCAAGTTCTGCTTTTTTTATTATATCTGTATACCATTGTGCAAAATCTTCATCCATTGGTGTAATTTGTTCTACTAATTTCTTATCTTTTTCCATTTTAATACCCTCCTATAATTATGATAAGTTTATTCAATAACTATTAATTTCTTACTTTAACATCCTTGACAACTAAAATAAAAATAATGCATTATATATTATTTTTTACTTTCTAAAAATATGAAGAACGTTTATAGATTTTTTAAACTAAAAAAAGCCTTAATCCCAATAAGGGACCAAGACTATATCGGCGGTACCACCCTGTTTAATACATTTCTATAAAACATATTCACTCTTAATTATTAACGGTTATTACCCGCTGTATCCTACTATTACTTCAGTACAGAACTCCAAGGTAGGTTCAAAATGATCTTCTAGGAATTTTTCACCAACCATTCCCTCTCTTCAAAAAGATTGACACTTTTACTAATCCTTTTCTTTGTATTTATAATATTTTTACTTTTTAAACTTATTTTATATGATAAAATATAAAAACCTAATTGTCAATAGAATAATGATAATATTTCTAAAATCACATTGAATATATATCAGAAAATTCAATATTTATCATTTCAATTTTACTATTACATTTGTTTTCCGCAGTACTTTTTTTATTTTCTATTATCTTTAATGGAAGCTCTATTTTAAATGTACTTCCCTCACCTAGTTTACTTTCAGCACTTATTTTTCCACCATGTAATTCAACTATTGATTTTACTAAACATAATCCAATTCCGCTTCCCTCCGCATTACGAGTAAAAGACTTGTCTACTTGATTAAATCTTTCAAAAATAGCATTTAAATGATTTTTGTCAATTCCTATACCATTATCTTTTACCGATATTTCAACAGCTTCATTTTTATCAGCAATATTTACATAGATTTCATCTCCTGGATCAGAAAATTTAATTGCATTAGAGATAAGATTAAGTATAACTCTCTCAATTTTATCAGGATCACAAGCAATAATTTTTTCTTCCACATCTGTATCAAAAATAATACTTAACTCTTTGCTCTCAACATATTCTGATACTGATTGAACGATATCTTCAACTACACTTACTATATTTTCATTAGATAAATTTAGTTTAAAAAAACCAGATTCAATCTTTGACAAATCTATTATATTTCCTATAAGCTTTATAAGCCTATAGCAGTTCTGTCTTATAAAATAAGTATCTTTAATGATTTTTTCTTTATTCTCTGCTACAGACTTGTTTTTCAAATATAACTCTAGTAGTTGAGCAGAACTAAATATTACATTTAATGGTGTTTTAAGTTCATGAGATATGTTAGTTAAAAATTGTTCATGCATTTTGAGGGTTCTTTCCATTTTAAGCTTAGCCTCTATCTCTTGAGTCACATCCATAAAAATTACAACTACTTGTGCTAGTTCACCATTAAGTCCCAAAACCGGTTGATATAGTTTTTTTACAAACACTTCTTCCCCATCTACTACCAACCTTATATATTTTAAATAAGAAGTTTCTTTCTTATTCACTATATCTTTAATATGCTTAAGCAGCATATACTTATTAAAATTAGTTATAATGTCAAAATAATTTTTCCCTTTAAGTGAAGATATCGACTTTATACCAGGCTTTAAACCACTAATAAACTTATAAGCCTTTTGATTAATATGCGTAATTTTTAAATCTGGATAAGACAAAGTTATAACAGGCAAATCTAAATTTTCCACCATTCTATTTAACAAGCCATATTGAGTTTTTATTAATAAATCTTCTTCACTTTTTACCTTTTCAGTAATGTCGCGAAAACACAATATACCTGCAACAAAATCACCCTGTTCATTGTATACTGGAGTCCCATTTAATTCAATATTGACTCTTTTGTTATTAATTTTCATAAAAATTTTATATGCGGATAGCTTTTCCCCTTTTAATACCCTTTCAGCAGGTAAGTTTTCACTCGAAATCAAGTTTCCATCTGTATCAGTACATTCAACTTGTTCACAAACTTCTTTTACATTATTCAGTACCTTACTATAAAACAAATAATCTCTAGCTGCTTTATTAACTATTGTAAAATCACCATTTACATCAAAAATTACTAAAGCATCAGATATATTTTCAATAATACCTTCTAGTTTTTCTTTCTGATACCTTATCAATTCATCTTTTTTTACCTGTTCCGTTATATCATGTGAACAAAAAATAGCTTTTATAATGTTACCATCTTTATCATAAATAGGACTTGAATTTATATCGTAATAATAAACTCCATCTGGTTTTTTGCACATTAATCTGTACCCTTTAAGTCGTTCTCCTTTTATAGCTTTCCTGCTAGGTAAGTCTTCCTCTTCAATTAAATTACCTTCACAATCATAATAATTTGTGCACTTTAGTGCATTCTCACTGTTTTTTATTAAATCTTCATTATAGAATATTTTCTTTCCACTATTATTTAATATAGAGCAGTTATAATTTCTATCAAAAATATGCACCCCATCAAACATATTTTCAACAATACTTTCTAATTCTTGTTTTTGTTCTTTAATAATCCTTTCTTGATTTTCTATAATATTCCTGTTCAAAACTCTTTCTGTTACATCCACATAAGCTTGAATTATATACTCTATTTTTTCATTAGTATATACCGGAACTATAGATAAATCCCAATAAACTTCTTCTTTAAAATTAAATTCATTAACATAATATGGTTTACCATTTTTAATAACATTTTTAAAAGCCTTTTCTAAAGTGCTTTCCTTATAACACTCTGCTATACTTTCAAGCTTTCTGCCTATAATATTATCAATTTTATTATGTGAATTATTCAAGAAATTTAAATAATTCTGATTTGTTTCTAAAACAATTAAATCTGGAAAACTGCATATAGCAACTGCAGTTTTATTACTTGGATTAAGCTGCTCAATTAAGTTAATTCTATCCTTCAAAGTACATTTCATAGAATAGTCCCCCATGGTTTATTAATAAATAATCATTTTCATACTTATTTATCGTATATTGTTTAACTATATTTTACCATAATGCATTTTATTTTAAAACTTTTACTATAATTGTATAACTACAGAATTATGAAATCTTATACAATATATCAAGTTTATCTATTGTATCGGTTATAAAAACACACTAATTAACAAGTATTTTACTTAAAACAAATAGTCCCCATCTATTATTAAGATTGGGACTTTATTATTTAATTGAACTTGATTTTAATATATACTAACTACTTTTTTCTGTGTTTTTCTATATATGGTTCGCAACTTCATAAGCATCCCAAATAGCATACATAATATTTGCAACCTTACGAGCATCACCTAAAAGATGAATTTCTGGAACTTCAAATTCTAATTCCCTGTATAAAGAATTTTCTTCTTTATATCCAACAGAAAGTATTACTGAATCACATTGTATCTTATCTATTCCCTTTTCTGTTTCAACTTCTAAAATTCCATCTTTATATGATTTAACTTTTGAACTTGCTCTTACCTCAATACCATTGAATGGAATAAGTCTTTCAAGCATTTCACTATTTGCAGAACATAAAGGTCCATTTAGTGCAAGTATTTTATTTAATGCTTCTACTATAACTACCTTTTTACCCTTCTTAGCAAGATCAAGTGCAGTCTCACATCCAACTAAACCACCACCTACTACAACAGTAGTATTTCCGCAGTCTTTCTTTCCTACTAACACATCTGCTGCTGTAAATACTTTATCATCATCTCCAAGTGAAAATACCTTTGGTGTAGAACCTGTAGCAATTATTATACTATCTGCACTAGAATTTAAAACTTGTTCTTTAGTAACTTCACTATTTAAATTTACTTCTACATTTAATTCTTTTAATATATGTGCATACCAGTTAGCTAAAGCAATATCATCTTCTTTGAATTCTGGAGCTCCACTTGGAATAAGGTTGCCTCCTAATCTATCACTCTTTTCATAAACTACTGGTTCATGTCCTCTAAGTGCTAAAACTCTTGCTGCTTCACAGCCTGCTACTCCACCACCAATTATTAAAACTTTTTTCTTCTTTAATATAGGTAGAAGTGCATTATCTTTTTCTTTACATGCCTGAGGATTTACAGCACAGTTAAGCATTGAATAATGTTGAATTCTTCCCATACATCCTTCTTGACATGATATACAAGGTCTAATTGATTTACAATTATTACTTCTTAGCTTATTTATATAATCAGGATCTGCAAGTAATGGTCTTCCAAGACTTATCATGTCACATGTTCCATTTTCAATAGCTTCAAGTGCCATATCTGGATCATCCATTCTTCCTGCACATATAATAGGAACCTCTACAGTTTCTTTCATTAATTTAGCGTAAGGTCTGTATAGTCCTTTTTCTTGATACATTGGTGGGTGACTCCACCACCATGAATCATATGACCCAACGTCTGTATCCAATGAATCATATCCGTAAGATACAAGTAATTTAGCAGCTTCAATTCCTTCTTCTAAATCTCTTCCCTTTTCAACAAACTCTTCACCTGGAAGTGCTCCATCTCTTAAATCTTTAATAAAACTCTTTGGTGAATATCTAAGAGCTACTGGGAAATCTTCTCCACATCTATTTTTAATTTCTTCAACTATTTCATGTGCAAAACGAAGTCTATTTTCTAAACTTCCACCATATTCATCTGTTCTATGGTTGAACAATGAAATAGCAAATTGGTCTATAAGATATCCTTCATGAACAGCATGAATTTGCACTCCGTCAAAACCAGCTCTTTTTGCATTATAAGCTCCATCTCCAAATTTTTTAACTATAGATTTGATTTCATCTACTGTAAGTTCACGACAAGTTTTGTCAAGCCATCTATGTTGAATTGGGGATGGTGCCACTGGCGGAAATTCTCCAAGGTTAGTTGGTATAGTAACTCTACCAAATCCACCTGACATTTGTAAAAATACTTTAGCATTATATGCATGTATTCTCTCAGTCATTTCTCTTGCAGTTCTAACAAATTGAACAGGATTATGTGTAGGACATGGGCAATTTGGCATACCGTGTTCTTCAACTTCATTATCTACAAAAGTAACTCCTGTAATAATTAAACCTGTACCGCCTTTTGCTCTTTCAGTATAGTAATCAATTCCTCTTTGATTAAATCCACCCTCGCTGTCAGCTAATCCTAATGGTCCCATTGGCGCTAATGCAAAACGATTTTTTATTTCGCACTTTCCAATTTTGATTGGTTCAAATAGTTTTTTATACTTATTCATAAAACCACTCCTAATTTCACATAATATGGGTAATTAAACGTTTAATTAATATATAGATAATTATATATTTAACAATCTATCATATCAATGATTACATGTTTGTTTTTTCATATTGTATTTTACTTTCTATAAAGTAATGATAAAATAACTGTATAGAAAGAATGAGGTGTTACATAATATGAGGACTTTAAAATATGCAATTCTAGGGCTTATTAATAGAAAACCATTAACTGGCTATGATATAACAAAAGAATTTAACGAGGGTTTAGTAGAATTTTGGTATGCTAAACACAGTCAAATATATCCCGAACTGAAAAAGCTCACAGATGAAGGACTTATTTCTTATGAGACAGTAATACAGGGAGAAAAGCTAGAAAAAAAATTATACACAATAACTGAAAGTGGAAAAAAGGATTTACAAAAATGGCTTGCTGAAGATGAACCTTTAGAACCAACACCTAAAGATATTTTCAGACTTAAAGCTTATTTTTGTGATGAAATGGATATTGATACTTTATTAAAGCAATTTAAAAGTGAATTAAATAAACATAATGAAAGACTGAATTATCTAGAAAATTCTATGGAAGAGCTTTTAAAGAAAAAAGATGTATCTGAAGTATCTTCTTCTGATTTTGGTGACTATATTGTTTTAAATGGTGCCATTATGAGAGAAAGAAATTATATAGATTGGCTTGAGGACTGCATAAAAAAAATTACAAATGAAGCTTAAGATAACAAAGAGCTGTCTCATTAGCATAAAAAGCATGCTAACGTGGCAGCGTTTTTTATTTTTTCCCTTATATTGTAAGTATTTATCCTTAATGCACTAGCCCCTTGTATTAACCTGATGGCATATTTCTTTTAAATTCTTCAGTAATACCATGGCTGTTATCAGTAAGTATACTTTTTAACATTATCTTCATCGTCTCCAGCGGCGTAGATTCATCTGTACCCATAACCACTTCTACATTGGGATATGTTTCATTAATTACACTTTTATACTTTTGGACGAATGGACAGAGTTTAACCATGCAACTTGAAAAATGAATGGTATCTGCTTTACTGATTTCAACCAGGGGTTTTACTTTAATTAAAATCTTTTCAAAAGCATAGAGTGTTGGGCAACCAGCGCAAGTGCTGAAACCTACAATTTGTGATTCTTGATTATCCTTATAACGCTCAAACATTCCCTTACGCTCATTGAATGATTTAAAACAGCCTGCCGCTGCACAACTAAGTTCATTCTTTATATTGTTGCAACTTATAATTGCTATTCTAGCCATAAACTATTCCTCCATTTTTTATATTTGATAATTTCAATGTCATATTTTCCAAAATTTATTTAATGATATTATATCTGTGAGAGATACGCTAAAGCTAACGATGGTTAGCACTGGCTATAAAATCTTCAGCTGCAAAAAACTCCTCGGTGAGGTGTAATCTGTCTCTATTAGGAAGATTTTTGTTATAACCTAAATTCTGAACCAAACAGCATGTCGTAAGTCAATGGCCAGCTTGAAATGCTAATGTAGTACCAACATTGTTTGGTATAAATGCTTTAGGCATTGCTTGGGCAATTTGGTGGATAGCAGACCATCCAGTGCAGTGGCCAGGCATCAAGTAGGTTGGCCCGATTTTTTTCAATTCATCGATTGTTATAGGAATAATTTTTTCAAAAATCCCACCTGTTAAGTGAAAACCTCCTAATACGGCATAAACTTGTTGACAATTAGTCAATGTTTGAGCATAGTTAATAGTATTAATAAGCCCAGAATGACAACACCCAGTAATCACAACCAGCCCCTTTCCACGGACATTTACAATGACGCACTGATCATCCTTTACTAATGGATCGTTTTCCCATCGGCCGTCACGTTTAGTATAGTGTACAGGGAACCCAGTTTCAAAGTCCGTAGTTCGAGTAATTTCACCAGAAACGAGAACCATGTTATCAACTAGAAAGGTTGGGTCGGTTTTGCTAACCAAGGCAATTTTTTTCTGTTGCGAAGCGGTTAATTTTGGAGCGGAAACATTCACTTCATACCCGCCTGGCATTATTAGTTTTCTATCTAAAAAAGCGTCAGGATGAAATATAATAGGTACTTGAGGTGAGTCTAATTTTTCAATCAGACTAGGTAAGCCCATGGTATGGTCAACGTGACCATGACTGAGTATAATTGCTTGTATATCATTTACATCAATCCCCAATGTGTCTGTGTTATGTAAGATGCCATTGGAACTCATACCTGCATCCAATAATACAGTCGCTTGTTTTTTCCCACATTTAACCTGGATTATCGCTGAAAACCCATGCTCTGCTATAAGTGTTGAAAAACCATCTTTTGCAATAAGTGGTGCTTTAGACATATTAAATCTATGCACAATTTCATTACCTGTCATAAATGCGTCAATGGTATTATCCATGAGTATCGTTATCTTTACTTCATCAACTTCTAATAATGGATTGTCTTTTTTCATAAACATCTTCACTTCCTCTCCTCTTGATTTTTACTGCGTTTTTCAATAAGTCAATAAGCATACACTTATAGTCAGGATGGCATATTGTAGTTATTTACACTTGTTATTATATGGACATTTATCACAAGAAAAATCATATTGGCATTTCTCAAAGGCTTTCTTAAACAGGTCATCTATATCCTTTTTGTATTCAATTAACACACCCAAATTAATTGTATAAAAGACTCTAAAACCTTTGCGATTCTCCTCGAGAATTCCAATATTCTTTAAAATCTTTATATGTTGAGACGCGGCAGGTTGAGAGATACCAAGTTGTTGGGCTACATCTGAAACACAAAAGACTTCATTAGCATTGGAAGCAAGCATTTTTATTATTTTTAGTCTTTTCTCCTCACCAAGGGATTTAAGGACTTCAGCCGTATTTTTTAAATGATCTTTCATTAATACACCTCTTAATTATAAGTTTATAATTATAATATTATAATGTACAGATTGTGTCAAGTAAAATTTGGTAAATACTTAAATGTAGAAGTCCGATAGCAATCGAACTTCTTTAGTTGACATCTGTCAGGTACGGTGTTTGGATCACTACCATTGCCAAGTACTGAGTAATGTAACATAACCTCGCGCGGAAGATGCTCACGCAGATAATTTGCACCAACATTCATCAATTCAACTGCATCAACAGCGCTGCGACCTAAATGCGCCTGCGGTGCATGAGTCCCTTGAAGCTGAACACTATAGAAGTAGATGCTAGACATGGCACACGCCAAGGGGTGTTGTTTGATGATGGATGCCAATGACTGGTTTTCCGTTTTCATATTCAGCTATGAACGCTGTTGGTAAACCATTAAGGACGAGCGTTACCTTTAATCCCACATCTTCCAGGACTTTTGCCTGTAGATTTGAAGCATATACTTCCTCAAGTGAGACTTCGGGATTTTCCCAGATATCTCGGGCCATTTTCGTTAGCATTTGACTATTTCTGTCAATGCTTTCCCAAATTTTTTTCTTTGACATAATACCCCTCCTTATTACTATCATATAAAAGTATCGCTGAACTTCTAAACAAAAATAACTTTTAGCAAGAGTATTGCATATACCACATAAATAAAATATTAATAAATGAGTGGCATATTTATGGCAACAACTCTCAATTCAACTGAAAATGTTGTAATATTTATATGCATTAATCCTATAATAACCTTGGAAATAATCGCAAAGCATTTCCAAGGTATACTATCATTAGTGAAAATATAACTAGATTCACAAAAGGGGACTTGAGTTTTCTACTCTTGTCCCCTTTCTGTATGGAATTAAAAAAACAATTTAAAAGTCAATTCACAAATAGCATTAGCAAATTTTTAAATATTCAATTTTCTTAAGATTCTGCAATTAATTAATGTAAAAAGTACAAAAACTTGATTTAAATATAATTCGTATAAAAATTTTTTAACTAGGCCTTAAATTTTTCTACTAACACTCTTAATTCTTCTGAAATTGTAGCTAAGCTCTCTCCTGCTTTGGCAATTTGTTCAATTGTAGTGACTTGTTCTTGCATAGATGATGATGCTTGTTCTGTTCCAGCAGCATTCTCTTCAGAAATTGCAGATAAATTTTGAGTTAATTCAATGATTTTGTTTTTATTTTCTGTCATTAAATTGGCAGAATTATTAAGTTTATTAACTACAGATTTTATAGAATCTATTGCTTCTGCTATCCCTTCAAATTTCCCTTCAGTTTCTCCAACACTAGAAGCTTGTTCCTCAATTATCTGCTTAGTTTGCTGCATTAAATCAACTGCATTTTGTGATTTTATCTTTAACTCAGTTATTACTGTTTTAATGTCATTTGTAAAGCTATTTGATTGTTCTGCAAGCTTTCTTATTTCATCAGCAACAACTGCAAAGCCTTTACCTGCTTCTCCTGCTCTTGCAGCTTCTATTGCAGCATTTAAAGCTAAAAGATTTGTCTGGTCTGCAATACTTTGAATCATAGTACTAGCATTTTCAATTTTCTCTGCATTTTCATTGTTACTCATAATAATATGATAAACATTGTTTGCAGAATCATTATTTTTCTTAGTTTTTTCAACAAGTTCTTTCAAAATTAAAAATCCTTCTGATTTTTGCCTTTCAATTTCAACTGCCGCAACATTCAATTCTTCGATATAATTTAAATCTTGTTCTAATAAATTACCTAAATCTTCTACATTATGGGCTGCCATTTGGGTATCTTTAGCTTGATCAGTAGCTCCTTTTGCAATTTCCTCAATAGCCTTACTTACTTCATTTGATGCAGTAGCTACTTGCTCCGAAGTAGCAGTTAATTCTTCTGATGAAGCTGCAACCTTTTCTGTTGAATGTGCAGTTTTCATTATGAATTCTGATACATTCTCTCTCATACTTACAAAGGCTCTTATCATATCTCCTGCTTCATCTTTCCTGTTTAAGTATTTTAGTGTGTCTGCCTTTTCATCTACTGAAAAATCCAAATTAGCAAAATCTTTTACTCTTTTTGTCACTGCTAAGATAGGTTTTGTTATACTACTGGAAAGAAAATTAAATAAAATAGTTGCCAATATTAACATGGCCACTGCAGAAAATATCACTATATTTACTATTTCTTTTGCACCAGATCTTAACTCTTTTTCTGTCATAAATGATGCTAGTATCCAATCAGTTCCTTCTACTTTATAAGGATTAACAATATACTTTTCACCATCAACAACAACATCAAATGATTTTAGATCTTTAGCTAGAAGCTTATCTAATCCGTTAATACCAACTTCTCCAACCTTTTTAAAATTGTTTTTAGAATTTTTTCCATCTGCCATTATAAGACCATTACTATGTACAATCATTGAATATCCTGTTTTACCAATCTTCATCTTATTTAACATATCGCTAATATTAGTTTGCTGTACGTCTATTCCTATGGCACCTATAATTTCCCCATTTTTATCAGTAAATGTACGAGCATTACTTGTAAGCAGTTGGGACTTATAACTGTATGGAGCTGTTCTAATAACACTTCCCTTTTTACTCATTGCATCATTAAACCAAGGTCTTTTGGAAGGATCAAACCCTGCTGGTAAACTCTCTTCTGGCCATTGTATATATCCTCCATCTTGTGTTCCTAAATATACATAGCTTGTACCTTTATGGCTGTTTGCATATTGCTCGAACACTTTATAAATTTCCTGTTCAATTCCTGCTTTAGCTGAAGGTTTCATTGGAGTATCTTGAGTTGTATTTTTATAGGTTGTAATACTGTTATCAGCCATCATTATTGATGGGTTTGTTGTTAGCATATCAATATTTTTGTCAATTTGATCATAAAAAATGTTAATTGCTTGAGAAACGATCTTCATTTGCTCGTTAGAGTTAGTAAAATAATCTTCATGAGCCTTTTTATTAATTTGATAGATTAGAATACTACTAATACTTACTAAGGTTATCAAAAGAACTACCATTGAAGATAGTAAAATTCTTCCCTTTATTCCAATAGCCTTTTTATTCATAATACCAGCTCCCTTATTTCACTAAGTTTTTATATTTTATCATTTTTTGTTCTATTTCTTATTTTCAATAAATTCAGACAATTAAAGTTATAAAATGCAGGAACCTAAAGAAATGCTTAAGAATACTCAATATATTTTAAATAAAGTAAGTAGACACTTATATTATTATTTAAAATTATAATGTTAATATTTGTCTTTGTCAACGCAAATATGTCATTTTCCAGAATTTTCTCTCATTTTTTTGTAAATTATACCAATAAAAAAATTTATGTTCTTTTTATTGTCAAATATTATTGAATTTTTAAGATTCATAAGTTATCTTATAAGCTAGTAAATCCTGATTTATCAATTTTTCTATACTAGCCATTATATGCAATTGAATAATTTTAAGAAAATCATATGGATTTTTTGTTGCATAAAAACCTTTTATTTATCAGTATTTTTCTACAGTTTACTTATCTATTCTTGACATCCTAACTACCGCCTCCACATGTATAAAGACAAGCTATCAGTTTAAAAAGAAAATTTATAAAAAAAGCCACTTGTTCAACAAGATTTTCTCTGTAAAACAAGGGGCTTACTTTATATTATATTGTGCTATATCATAAATTAGTTAGTATAAAGTTTTTTACATTATTTTTTAAATCTTTTTTATATATTAAGGGTTATAGAATTTTTTCTATATTTATCAGGGGTCATACCCACATCTTCTTTAAATTGTTTATAAAAATAGCTTAAGTTGGAGTATCCTGCTTTTCTGATTATTTCTTCTATTGGAAAATCAGAATTTTTCAATAAATATTTTACCTTATCCAATTTTATCTTTTTCTGTAATTCTGTTAACGTACTGCCAGTAACTTTTTTAATTAATTTTCCCATGTAATCTGTACTATAACTAAAATAATTAGCCAAATCTTTAAGATTTAAATCATTATAATTTTTGTCTATATACTTAACTATTTCTACATATATATTAGACTCTACTTTATTAATAACACTTGATGGTAAATATTCATTATAACATCTTAAAAGTTCATTAAAAATTAGTACTATATAAGATCTTATAGCTGTTTCCATGCCATTTTTATTTTCATAATACTCAATTAATATATTTATCATAAAATCCCATACTCTTTTATTTTTAGAAGTTTTAAAACATAGAAATTGTCTGAATTTGTTTTTATTATACAACGCTTTTACAATAAAGTTTGATATTAAATCATTATCTGCAATTTGATTCATAAATATCCAATTGAAAAATTCTTCTTTTATTAAAACATTTATTGCTATGTCATTTTCTTGTGCTTCTTTTATGCTATGTTCCACATTCATATCCATAAGAAGTATTTCGCCTTTTTTTATTTCCACATCAGTATCTTCAATAGTTTGCTTTATACTTCCTGAATAAACAAACATCATTTCAAGATAATCATGGCTGTGTTTCTTAAATTCAATAAACCTATCATGTTTATGTATCGATATATCTTCTGAATTTTTCATAAGTTTAGAGTTATTAATAACCCAATAGTCTTTTAATGCTTCATTTGAAAAACACTCTTCAATTTTTGCCTTATCTTTCTTATTTTTTAATAATTTTTTAAGTTTTATTTCGCTTGGACTCAATTCTCTAAGACTTTTATCAAGATCCTTAATATTCAAAATATCACCCCACTAATATAAATTATTAGCCTTTATCTTACTTCTAAGACACTCATTTGCTTAACTTTATTAAAACTATTTTTTTCTATCACTAAAATTTAAATTTGTGTCATAGTGTCTCTTGAATTTTTTTGAATTTTAAAACTCTAAATAATAAAAAATTTTAAAAAAGCAATTGAATAATTGTATAATTTTGATTATAGTTCTATATTGTTGTATATAAAACTATAATCAAAGTTAACCTTTAATTAAACTCTAGTACTTTATATTAATCTTATTCTCTTAATAACATTAACATAAAGTACTAGAGTTTTATACTTAGTTACTTAAAATATAAATTATTAATAACCGCTTGCATATCTTTGTCTTTCTATTTCTTCAACGCTCATTCCTCTAGTTTCAGGAGTATAAACTAGTCCAATAATTAATTGGATAGCTAAAACGGAAATCAAAAACAATCCAGTTTTTTGAAATCCAAATGCAGTCAACATAGTTGGAAAAACTAATGAAACTATACCAACTCCAGCACGTACTAAGAAAAATATAATACCTTGAGCTTTTCCTCTATATTGAGTTTTAAACAGTTCAACGCTCCATAATGCAAAGAAACATTGTGCACTAAATCCTGCTGAAATTCCCCATAAAATATCAAAAATTATTAGTGAAACCCAACCCATAGGTGCAAATACAAGAACAGCCCACGCTAAAACTTCCATAACACATGCAACTGAAAATACCACTTTACGATTCCATTCATCGCCTTTTCTTATGAATACCAAATAAGTAAATAAAATTGTTAAGAACCATATAAGTATATTTAATGCATTTGATTGCAAATTATTTAAATTGCCTATTTTGCTGAAAATGAATGGTAGAAAATATCCCTGTAGTCCAGCAACTAAATTCCATAAAGTATAAGTACCTGCAGCAAGAATAAATGCTTGTCTGTTTGCTTTTATTGTAAATATTTCACTAGTAGGAGCTTTTACGAAATCTGTGGACTTCTCCTTTTCTTTTTGTTCTGTCCAAATTTTTGATTCCTCAATCTGCTGTTGTAGAATCCATGTAATAAGTGCAATTACAAATAATATTCCAAACATAATTCTGTTTCCTAAAAGTCCATGTTTGTTTAAAAAGATGGATAAAATAAATATAGTCATAGGTGCAAATCCCCATGAAAATTGCCCCCATCCAATGTTTGCACAACGTTTTCCTGATGGAGCCTGTTCTCCTAAATAACTCCATGAGGCAGGAACTACTGCACCTACTGCTATACCTGTAATAATATATCCAATCAAAAGCATAGGAAAATTCATTGATAACGTTATAAGTAAAACTCCAATCATATATACAATTAAATCATATCTATATATAAATTTTCGTCCATATTTATCTGATAAAGGACCACCTATTAATGCTCCAAGTGCTGCGCCAAATCCATTTGCACTAACTGCTCCTAAAAGCCCAAGTGCCATATCATTTAAATGTAAATAATTCATCCATAACGTTAATCCACTTGCACCTGCTACAATTGCACCTGCATCTAAAAAATTTGACATAGAAACAGTTATTGTTTCCTTAAATTTAGATTTTTCATTAGCCACTTAAATCCCCCCCAATTATTAATCCATATGAAATACTTCTTTTAAATCAACTGATACAGGACTGTTATCTGCATTCGTTTTCATTATGTCCTTCATATAAGCCCACCATTTTTGGCATATTTCTGTTTCTGAACTTTTATTCCATTTTTCCTCGTCTTCTATTTCAAGATAACCAAATAAAGTGTTAGTTTTTTTATCAAGAAAAATGGAATAGTTCTTTGCACCATATTCATGTATCATGTTAACCATTTCAGGCCAAATTTGACTATGCCTTCTCTGATATTCTTCATGAAAACCTTCATATACTTTCATTACAATTCCTTTTCTAACCAATTTTATCCCTCCAATTTTTTAATTTCATAATTGTTGAATAGTATTCTGCATCACACTACATGATGCAGAATATAAAACTATTTATTTAAAAGCTTTTTTGTATATATTAAGAATTTCAGTTTCAGAAGTATCCCTTGGATTTCCAGGGGTACATACATCCTTGAAAGCAATTTCTGAAAGTTTTGGAAGATCTTCTTCCTTTGCTCCAATTTCAGATAAGGTCTGTGGAATTCCTATTTTTTTAGATAAGTTTCTCACTACATCCACAGCTGCTTTTCTATACTCATCAACAGTTAATTCATCTACGCCTAAAACTCCCATCTGACGTGCTATTTCCCTATATTTCTCTCCACTTGACGGTGCATTATACTCCATTACATACGGCAAAAGAAGAGCGTTGGCAACTCCATGAGGCGTATCATAAAATGCACCTAGTGAATGTGCCATAGAATGAACTATTCCAAGTCCTACATTTGAAAATCCCATACCTGCAATGTATTGAGCAACTCCCATTGCTTCTCTTGCTTCAATATTTTTAGGTTCAAAAACTGCAGTTTCAAGATTTTTTGATATAAGTTCTATTGCTTTCAGCTCAAACATATTAGTAAGTTCCCATGCACCTTTTGTAATATATCCTTCTATAGCATGAGTAAGAGCATCCATACCTGTTGAAGCAGTGAGTCCCTTAGGCATTGAAGCCATCATCTCAGGATCAATAACTGCCATTATAGGAATATCTTTAGGATCAACACATACCATTTTCTTAACAGCTTCTGTATCAGTAATGACATAGTTAATTGTAACTTCTGCAGCTGTACCTGCTGTTGTTGGGACTGCTATTATAGGAACAGCTTTATTTTTTGTTTCTGCTACTCCTTCAAGAGATTTCACATCTGAAAATTCCGGGTTATTTGTTATGATGCCTATTGCCTTTGAAGTGTCCATTGAAGATCCTCCGCCAATTGCAATAATGAAATCAGCTTTTGAATCTGCATAACTTTTAACTCCAGTAAGAACATTCTCTATTGTAGGATTTGGCTTAACATTATCATAAATTTCATAGGGAATTCCTGAATCTTCAAGTTTTTTGGTTACATTTTGTGCTACATTAAATTTGAGTAAATCCTTATCTGTAACAACAAAAGCTTTTTTGAATTCTCTTTTTTTAACTTCTTCTGTAATTACACTTATAGCGCCCTTTCCAAAATAAGAAGTTTCATTAAGAACTATACGGTTTATCATCTACAATCTCTCCTTATTAAATTAGTTATTCATATAAAAATTTCTCAGGTAAAGTGACATGAAATTCTTTTGCAAGATCTCTAAAATTCTCTGCAGTTATAGTCTGTCTTTTTCCACCCATTGACAATACTTTTACAAGGATTTCGGCTGATTTTTCCGCTGTATCCATAAGGCCGAAAGCAAGATCCATAGTTTCACCTGCAACAAAAGTTCCATGATGAGCCCATATTACTACATCAAATTCTTCCATCAACTTGCTAGTTTCTCTTGCAATTGCTGCTCCACCAGGAACCATCCATGGCACTACTCCAACTCCTGAAGGAAATACTACAGGACATTCTGTTGCCATTTCCCAAAGTTCCCTTGTAAACACCTTACTATCAAGTGGCAAAACAAAAGTAAGTGCAATCAAATTAGTAGTATGAGAATGATATATGACTTTGTTTTTTCCGCCTGTAGCTTCTTTCTTTACTGAATGGCTCATAAGATGAGAAGGAAATTCACTTGTAGGTTTTGCACCATTTAAAAGTCCCCAAACTATCTTGTAGTTTTCACCTTTATCATCTATCTTTGCTATACCTATATTAGCTTCAGGATCAAGTATTACATTTCTCATATATTTTCCGCTTCCAGTTACAAGAAAGTATTCATTAGCCAAATTAGGAACAGATACTCCTATTGGAACAAACTCAGAGTTTTCGCTAAGTTGATCCTTCACATCTTTTATTTCATCTTCTCCTATCCTATAACTCAAGTTTCCTCCATTTCGTTCATGCCATCCCTTAAGCCATGCATCATAAGTTATCTTTATATAATCCTTTACAAATTTTGCATTTTCAACTTTCATTCTTATCCCTACTTTCTCTTTGATAATTCCTCTTTTTCATACTTTTTAACTTCATCCAACCATGATTCTTTAACAGGTACGTTATTTATCTCACAATAGTAATCCCATATAGCACCTATTGGATATGTCTTGAATTCTTCCATTAAGGCAAGTCTGTCAGTATAATTTCCTTCATCTTGAAGTTCCTTTAATTTTTTATTTGGAAGAAGCATTGCATTTAAAAGTGCTTTTATCATATTTCTTGTTCCCATAATCCATGCAGCTACTCTGTTTATGCTTGCATCAAAGAAATCAAGACCTATTATTACTTTATCAAGAGCATCATTTCTTACTATTTCCTTTGCAAGTTCTTTAAGCTCATCATTCAAAACTATAACGTGGTCACTGTCCCAACGAACTGGTCTACTTACATGAAGAGCAATTTTATCAGAGAATAAAAGCATTGATGAAATTTTATCTGAAACTACTTCTGTTGGATGATAATGCCCTGTATCCATTAAGCACAATACATCATTTTTAGCTGCAAAGTTCATATAAAATTCACTTGAACCAACTGTATAAGATTCAGCTCCTATTCCAAAAACCTTTGATTCTACAGAATCAAGATTGTATTTTTTATCTATTTTTTCCTTGAATATTTGTTCTAAAGAATCTTTAAGACGCTGTCTTGGACCAAGTCTGTCACTTGGAATATCTTTATATCCATCTGGTATCCATAGATTTGTTAAGCAAGGTTGTCCAAGTTCTTTTCCAAGGTATTCTCCAATTTTTCTTGAAGCAATACAGTGTCTTATCCAAAAATCACGAATTTCTTTGTTTGGATGAGAAAGTGTAAGACCATCGTCTGCTTTTTCATGAGAAAATATTGTAGGATTAAAATCAAGTCCCAATCCATTTTTCTTGGCCCATGAAACCCAGTTTCCAAAATGCTCAGGTTTTATCTCATCTCGATCTACAAACTTTCCATCAGTTTCAGCATATATTGCATGAAGATTGACTTTATGTTTTCCAGGAATAAGACTAAGAGCCTTATCAAGGTCTTTTCTAAGTTCTTCTGCATTTCTTGCTTTACCTGGGTAATTTCCAGTAGCTGCAATTCCTCCTGACAATTCTTTTTGGTTTACTTCAAATCCTGCAATATCATCGCCTTGCCAACAGTGTATTGATATTTTTACTTTTTTAAGATCTTCTAAAGCTTTGTCAACATCTATTCCCCATTTCTCATATTCCTTTTTTGCCAATTCATATTTTTCCTTAATACTCATTTAATTTACCTCCAATTGTTTATTGAATTTTTTTATATCAAAAGATTTTTTTATTAATTCTCTTACTTCACTTAAATTTTTACATGTCCCAAGACTTAATATCTGTGCTGAAATATTTCCTATTGCAGTTGCTTCTGATGGTCCCGCAAAAACTTCTTTTCCAGTTACCTCTGCAACTAATTCATTTAACAGATCATTTTTACAACCTCCACCAAAAATATTTATTCTTTTAAATTTTTTTTCAAATATTTCCTCTAGAGATTCTACTGAAGCTTTATAACTGTAAGCCAAACTATTGAAAACACAAAATGCAATTTCACCTATATCCTCTGGAATATCTTGATTTGTCTCAGAACAATAATTCTTTATTTCCTGGATCATATTTTTAGGTTTCAGAAATCTATCCTCATCTACATTGATTATTGATTTAAAATTTCTATATTTTCTAGCTATCTCTGCTATTTCTGCAAAACTGTATTTATTATCAATATTTCGCCTAACTTCTTGAATAATCCAAAGACCCATTATATTCTTCAAGAATCTATATCTATAATCGATTCCACCTTCATTTGTAAAATTATAATCCATAGCTTGGGGAACACATATAGGGAAATGGTTTTCAACACCGATGAGTGACCATGTTCCAGAGCTTAAAAATATACTGTCATCATCATTACATACTGAAGCTATAAAAGCTGATCCTGTATCATGTGATGCTGCCAATATAACTTCTGAATCAAAGCCAAACTCTTCAACAAATTCTTTTCTTAGCCCTCCCAATTTTGTTTTAGGAAGCCTTATTTCAGGAAACATATTTTTATTTATTCCAAAGGTATCCAAAATACTGTAATCCCAAGTTTTATCAAAAGAACTCAAAAGCTGAGTTGTAGAGGCATTAGTATACTCTGCCGTTTTTTTGCCTGTAAGTAAAAAATTTAAATAATCAGGAATCATCAAAAAGGTCTTTGCTCTCTTAAGATAATCACTATGTTTTTCCTTTATAGAAAGCAATTGATACAATGTATTAAATCTCTGAAATTGAATTCCAGTATATAAATAGAGCATATCTTTTGGTATTTTTTCAAAAGCTTTTTCCATAAAGCCTTCAGTCCTGTCATCCCTGTATGATACTGCATTTCCTATTAAGTTATCCTTTTCATCCAACAGCACAAAATCAACACCCCAAGTATCTATTCCTATAGTCTTTGGAATTTTACCAATAGTTCTGCATTTTTTTATTCCATTTTTAACTTCACTGAACAATCTCTCAACGTCCCAGCAATATTCACCATTTATTTTTTTTATTCCGTTTTCAAACCTATATATTTCTTCAATTTTTAATTTTCCATTTTCTATATGAGATAAAATGTGTCTTCCACTGGAGGCACCAATATCTATACCCAAATAATATTCCATAACTTATAACTCCTTATTGAAAATACATAATAAATTTCACTCTCTGAATTCAATTATATCTTCAATTAATCGTTATCACAGTATCATAAAAAGGTTTACTCATTATCAAAATCCGTTCAATATTTATCTTTTATGCGAGTTTAAAAAAGCATAAAAAGAGGTACACCACCGCGGGTATACTTACCTTTTATGCTTTTCTTTATACATAAATAAAAATGACGAGGATAAAAAAATGAATGCAAGTGCAGCAATTCAATATATAGCTAATAATAGCCAGAGTGCTATCGTGCCCTTTTGGGAATCTCCTCTTTTATCGTGCTGCACAACGTTATAAAACTATTTATATATTCTGTTAAGTTTTTATTTTTATGGTAAGAAACATAGAACTTCCTTATGAAATTAGATTCTTTTAAATTTATTTTTGAGATTTTTCCGTTTTTCAGCTCATCTTGTATTACGTATTGAGATAAAAGCGCTATTCCTTTATTATGCTTTACAGCTTCTTTTATAGAATCAATACTTTTGCAAACCCATGTAACATTAGGAGTAATATGTGATTCATCAAAAATATCTTGAATCATTTTTTGAGTTCTACTTCCATGTTCACGGGCTATTATTGGTTCTGAACACAATTGCTTAATTCTAACTGTTTGTCCAGCAAGAGGATTTTCAGGATGACAAACAAGCATTAGTTTATCATCTAAAAAATCAATATATGTTAACTCACAGCAAGGAGAATCCATTTGAATAATAGCTATATCCAAATCATATGATAATATCTTTTGTTCTATGTAGGAGCTATTTCCAATTTCAACTTGAACATTGACAGAAGGATAAAGGTTCTGGAATTTCTCTAATATTGGATAAATCAGTTTATAACCAATTGTGGTAGAAGCCCCAATACGTATAAGTCCTTGATAAGACAGATTTTTCATTTTTAAGTTCATTTGCTCTAAATCATATAATAATTGTTTTGCATGGAAAAGTAATTCCTTTCCATGGTAAGTCAAATATAGTTTTTTCGATAATCGCTCAAATAACTTTGTATCATATTCATTCTCTAGCTCTGATATTGCCTGACTAATGGATGATGGTGATATATATAATTTTTGCGCGGCTTTACTCATACTCATTTGAGTACAAACTTCTACAAATATCTCTAAATTACGAATTGTCAATTTAAATCCCTCATTCCGTATAGTTAAGTATTTACTAATGATTATATAATATTATTCATGTTTTACAAAGTGTTATGTTGATGATAACCTAAATACGAATAAATGTCTTGATTAAAGGAGATGTAAATCATGGAAAAAATAATGATTCTTGTCATTGATGGGTGCTCTCCAGAATATTTTACTTTGGAAAATGCCCCCAACATTTATGCTTTATGTGAGCAAAGAGGATTTGTTAAAAATATTTATGGCTCAGTTCCTACAGTAACCAACGTTAACCATGCCTCTATTCTGTCAGGACTTTGGCCAAATGAGACACAAATGGTAGGCAATTTCTTTTATGATCATGCAACAGGAAAATCTGGATTTGTACAGGAAAAAGGATTTATGAAAGCTCCTACAATATTGCAGCACTTCAAAAGTATTGGTGGTAAAACAGCTCTATTGACAGTAAAAGGGAAAATTCTTGAGGTATATGGAGAAAATGTTGATTTAGGTATAAGTGCTGAAAAGCCTAACCTTACCCTTTTAGAGCAGCTAGGCATTTCTATGCCGCCAAAAATGCAAAGTGTAGAAAGCAGCAAATGGGTTTTAGATGCAGCCTATACATGCATACAAAAAGAATCTCCTGAAATAGTGTATTGCACTACTAACGATTATATAATGCATCATTATGAACCTAACTCTGAACAGGCTAAGAAGCAACTAAACGACATTGATGACTGTATCAAAAAAATACACAGATTGGAACCCAATCGCCAGATTTATATTACTGCTGATCATGGAATGAATAAAAAAACTACTCTTGTAAATTTTCAAAACTTGTCTGAACAAGCAGGGTTTCATGTTGTTTGCGTGCCTCCCATTAAAGATAGATATATTGAAAACCATGAGTATCAGGAAGGCGGAACACTTTATGTATATCTGAAAAATGCAGATGAAATGGAAACGTATCTTCAATTTGTGTCTGCTCAAATATCAGTTGACAAAATTTTAAACAAGGAAGAAGCTGCTGAACTTTATCATTTGCCAATAAATAGTATAGGAGACTACGTTATTTTTGCCTCTCAAGATTATGCGTTTGCCGAAATTAAAGGTATTTATTTAAATACGAAAAACGTACGAACTCATGGCTCCCTTTATGAAAGGGAAATACCTTTAGCAGCAATTAATCCTGCTGCGTCAAAAGAAAAGTATCAATTCAGTAAAGATATAACTTCAATTCTTTTGCAATTGTTATCTAGGTAGTAGTATAGTGAAAATAGCAATTATCAAATGGATGAATTTTATAAATATAGATTGTCATGAAAGGTGGTTTAGCAATGAAGATTCTCATAGTCGGATATTTTACCGAGACCTCAAAATCAAATATTGTAAAGCATTTTCCAAAAGACTGGAACATTGTAATTGTCCCTCCAGGAAAAGAAATGCTGCATCATATTGAAGATTGTCAGGTAATCATACCTGAACATATTAAAGTGGACAGCAGCCTGCTTTCTATAGCAAAAAAATTAAAATTGGTACAGACGGGTGCAGGATTTGATAATGTAGATATCGATGCCTGCACGCAGTTCGGAATTTGGGTGGCCAATGCTGCAGGAGTGAATGCACAGGCAGTGGCTGAGCACGTAATGGCACTGATATTGTCTTATTATAAAAACATACCGTTTCTTGATTCTTTTATGAAAAACAAGATGGATGAAAATCAATTGGACTATACAGGGAGTGAATTAAAAGGCAAAACCATTGGAATTATCGGCTTGGGCTCCGTCGGTAAAAAAGTAGCTGAGTTTTGCAGGGTTTTTGATATAAATGTGCTGGCTTATGCTAGAAATGCCGTTGTACAGTCTGACAGTTTTGTGAAAATGACGGATTTCGATACCCTTGTAAACGCATCGGACATAGTAAGTGTACATGTGTCCTTAAATCAGCAGACCAAACAGCTGATCAACAAAGCAGTATTCAAGAAAATGAAAAATACCGCACTTTTTATCAATACAGCCCGAGGCGGGATTGTCAATGAAAGAGACTTGATAGATGCATTAAAAAACAGGGACATTTCAGGCGCGTGCCTGGATGTGTTTGAATCTGAACCGCTTCCAATTGATAGTGAGCTCCGGAATCTTAGCAATGTTATACTTACTCCACATACGGCAGGCATGCCTGACGGCCTCAAATTCCACAAAAAAAGGTATGATTTCTTTGTGAATAATATAAAACGCGTAGAGAATGGTGAAAAACCTGAAAACAATCTCAATCAGTTATTATAGTTTTAATATAATAGAAATAAGCGCCCTTTATTCTATTTTGTATCTGAGTGTCATATACTGAAAAGTAGTTTGAATGAAAACTTTCAACCAGTATGTTCTATGGGTTATACATTAACTTATTGGGGCAAAGATGGAAATTATTTAAAATTTACAATAAGTACATTTTATATTTGTAATGTGACGCAAAAACACCACATAATTCAACTTTGAATAATGAAGTGTTTTTGCATATAGTTCGTTTTTTAGTTGTTGTGTTAAATAAGAAGATTACGAAGAATGCCAAGAAAATAAAAAATTGTAATAATTTACTTGTGGAATATTATAGGTAACTTTCTTTTTGGTGGTGTAAGCTTAGTTTTCATATAGCCCATACTCATAGGGCAAACTAACTCATATTTCTCTGGTATTCCGTACTTTTCTTTAAATTCTTTTGTATTTAAAGTATGTTCTGCAAATCCAATCCAGCAAGTTCCAATACCCATGCTGTGAGCAGCTAACATTATATTTTCAGCAGCAAGACTGCAATCATAAACATACCAATGAGATTCTGTATTTCCATAAACGATTAATAAAGTATTTGCATGATTAAAAATACTATATTGAGGATTTTTTAGCCAGTTTTCATATTGATTTAGATAAGGATACTTTTCAAGGTTGTCTAGTAAATACTTTTTTGTCATTTCAGATAAAGAATCTATTTCATTCTTATCTCTAATAATTACAAATCCCCAAGGTTCCATTCCTGAACCTGTTGACGCCTTTGTGCCAAGTTCAATGAGATTTGTCAACGTTTCCTCTGATATAACTTCATCAGTATACGCTCTAATGCTTCTTTTACTATTAATACATTCTAAAATATCCATTTTTATTTCTCCTTTCAGTATATGTTAAATTCTTTTAAACTCAGTCAAGTTCTTAAATGAATTTCATTATATATGAAAATTTTATTTGTAATCAAATTCAGTAATATTTCTTTCTAAATACTTGTTATGTTTATTTAAAAAATTACATACCATTTATTATACCAAAATTCACCTTACTTTTTTAACTCTTCCTACAATTCCACCCTCAAGCATAACTTTGATACCACGAGGATGAACCGCTGAGTTTGTAAGGATTCTTTGTACTACACCCTCAGTTAACTTTCCTGAACGCTGATCTTGTTTTTGTACAACTAATACTTTCGTTCCTATTTTTATATCTTTTCGTATCGTTCCATCCATAGTATTACCATTCTTTCTTATTTTCTATATAATTTAACCACAGTTTCCACATGACTCGTTTGTGGAAACATATCTACAGGTTGAACATCAACAGTTTTATATCCTAATTCATCTAATATATTCAAGTCTCTAGCTAAAGTTCCTGGATCACAAGAAACATATACTATTCTTTCAGGTGCCATTTCTGCCATAGCCTCTAAAAGTTTTTTTTCACAGCCTTTTCTTGGTGGATCTACAACCACTACATCTGCCTTTACTCCGCTTTTTATTAATTCAGGTATGACTTTTTCGGATTCTCCTACTATAAATTCAGCATTATTAATATTGTTTTGCTTTGCATTTATCTTGGCATTTTCTATAGCTTGTGGAACTATTTCAATTCCGTATACCTTTTTGGCTCTTTGAGATAAAAATAAAGATATAGTACCTGTACCGCAGTATGCGTCAAACACAGTTTCATTTCCGGTTAATGAAGCATATTGTAATGCCTTATTATATAAAATTTCTGTCTGTACTGGATTTACTTGAAAGAAGGATAATGGAGATATATTAAATTTAAAATCACCTATATAATCGCTTATATTATCTTTTCCCCACAAAGTTATACATTCTATTCCTAAAATTACATTAGTTTTTTTGCTATTTACATTTTGTATAATACTAACAATATTCTCCTTACTTTCTAGCAGCATTTCTACAAGCTCTTCTTTATGAGTCAATTCATTACTTCTAGTAACAACAACAACCATAACCTCATTTGTTTTAAATGCCTTCCTAACCATTATGTGTCTTATGGTCCCAGTATGTAATTGCTCATTATAAGGCTTTATATTATATTTTTTCATCCAACTTTTTATCAATTTTAATACCTCATCTGCTGCTTCATGTTGTATATTGCAAGTATCCATATTTATTATTTCATGAGTTCTCTGAGCATAAAATCCTATATTAACTTCTCCACTTTTTTCTCCTACAGGCAGCTGAACTTTATTTCTATATCTATAAGGATCATTCATGCCAATAGTATCATGTAAAATCAATTCTGATATTTTTAGTTTTCCTATTCTTTCTATACAATCTTTAACTCTCTGCTTTTTAAAATCTAGTTGAGCCTGATAAGAGTAATGTTGAAGCTGACATCCTCCACATCTTTTATATATACTACAAACTGGCTCAGTTCTGTGTTCAGAAGCTTCTATAACCTCTACAAGTTTTGCAAAAGCAAAATTCTTGTTTACTTTAACTATTTTTACTTTAACCCTCTCATTCAATAAAGCACCAGGCACAAAGACTGTAAAATCATTTATTTTACCTACTCCCTCGCCTTCATACCCCATTCCTGTTATATTCATATCATATTCTTCATTTTTATTTATAGAAATGTTTTTATTCATTCTTTCACCTACCATATTAAATCTTCTTTCACTATTCTACAGTTTAGTATTAAATTTGTCTATTAAGTTTTTTATTTTGTTTTTATTGACATTAACTATTAAAATATAATTTAAAGGATATTTTATTTTTATATGGAATTGGCTGAAACCTATTGATAAGCAAAAACTTTATATATTATACAGGAGGTGTATTAATTTTTGATAAACATTAACTGGAAACCTCAAAAAAACAACTCTAAACCTTTATACAAACAAATTGTAGATTATATAATAAACGAAATATCCACTGGCAATTGGGTTGTAGGTACTAAACTTCCCTCACAAAGGCAATTAGCTGAAGACTTCAAGGTAAATAGAAGTACTATAGTAGAAGCCTTTGATGAATTAAAAAGCAAGGGTTTTATTGAAGGGAACGGCGGCGGTGGTACTAGAATAGTAAATAGCACCTGGTCCCTTCTTTCATCAAAATCTAAGTTGAACTGGCAAAATTATATTGAAGGAAGTATACACAAACCTAATCTTCATACTATTCAAATGGTTAATAAGCTAGAATATAAAAAAGATATTATACGATTAGGCACTGGTGAGCCTGGACCTCAATTGTTTCCTAAAAATATGATGGATAAAATATTAAATAAATGCTCAAATAAAATTATGTCCTTAGGCTATCTTGAAGGTAAAGGTCTTTTGGAATTAAGAACTGTTTTAAGTGAATATCTTAAAATTTATGGGATAAATGTTAAACCCTCTTCCATTCTTATTGTTTCTGGAGCACTTCAAGCCTTACAATTAATAGCTTTATCAATTTTGCCTTTAGGTTCTAAAATTTTAATGGAAAAACCATCCTATTTAAAATCCCTGCATATATTTCAATCAATGGGTATGAATATGATTGGAACAAAAATGGATAGCAGAGGCATTATTCCTGCTGAAATACTAAAAGAAATTAATAATAAGGTCAATACTTTATTATATACAATTCCTACTTTTCACAATCCTACAGGAATTGTAATGACTAAAAATAGGCGCATGGAAATATTAGATTTATGCCAAAAACATAGAATTCCTATTATTGAAGATGATGTATACAGAGAATTATGGTTAGATGAAATACCTCCTCTACCATTAAAATCCTGGGACAAAAACGGAAATGTGCTTTACCTTGGAAGCGTGTCAAAATCCCTTGCACCAGGTTTTAGAATTGGATGGCTTATTGGTCCTGAACCAGTAGTTGAAAGGTTAGCCGATATAAAAATGCAAACAGACTACGGTTCTAGTTCCTTATCTCAACTAATATTAGCAGAATGGATAAGGAGTGGACTTTATAGTGAACATCTTAATAATGTAAAGTTTAAATTAAAAATTCAAAGAGATAATGCCTTAAAAACTTTAAATGAAAATTTTGCCGATATAGCTACTTGGAATATTCCTAAAGGAGGTTTCTATATATGGTTAAAATTAAATTCACCTATAGCAATGAATAGGTTATTCTCCGAAGCAGTAAAAGAAAATATACTTATTAATCCAGGAAATATATACGATTCTCTTAATAATCAAAATTTAAGAATATCTTATTCTTATGCTTCCTTAGAAGAAATGAAAATAGGTTTAAAAAACTATCACATATAGTTAGAAGTTTCATGAAAATATAAATAAAAATCTGCTGTATTCTATATATACACCACTTGCTTTTCTTTGGTTGGTAAAACTTTTATGCTTTTGGTTGGAGATATTATCCTTAACTAACACTATAATTTACATTAGAAATCTTAATTCAGGAGGATAATATCTATGATAAAATATTTAATTCAAGGATTTATTTTAGGTCTTAGCTATGTTGCACCCATTGGAATGCAAAATCTATATGTAATAAACTCATCTATATCTATGAATAAAAAAAGAGCTTATGAAGTGGCCTTTATAACTATATTTTTTGATATAAGTTTATCTCTTTCAAGTTTTTTTGGCATAGGCTTGCTTATAAACAAATTTAATTTTCTCAAATTAACAATATTACTACTAGGAAGCATTATTGTTTCATACATTGGAATATGCCTTATAAAATCTAAGCCCAGTTTATCAACCCAAGCCTCTACAGATACAAATATACCAATATCAAAAGTAGCTCTTGCATGCTTTACTGTAACTTGGCTTAACCCTCAAGCTATATTAGATGGTACACTGTTATTAGGGGGTTTTAGAGCATCCCTCCCACTAAATACCTACAACTTTTTTATTGGTGGAGTATGTACTGCTTCTTTAGTATGGTTCACTTCTTTGGCTGCATTTTTTTCTATATTTAAAAATATTTTTAATGAAAAAATTCTAAAAAAAATAAACATACTTTGTGGATGTGTAGTTATGTTTTATGGAATTAAATTATTATATTCCTTTTTAAAAGCTATATAATTAAAATAAGCGGATAAGCCCGCTTATTCTAATGTTCTTTAAAAGTTTCACATTCAGTTTCCCTAGTAGTTCTTGCTTCAGGACCATATACTTGAACATTACTTGCTGTACATAATTCATTTACATTATAAATACAGTTTTCAGCTTCACACTTTATTTCTGGACTCATTTCTATGGACTCCGTACTAAATAACTGTTTAAACTGTCCAACCAAATTCATATTTGTAAAATTAGACATAGCATTTATAACACCTTTTGGCGAAAAAGTTTCGCATCCAGTTTCTCTACTGCTGTGGGATTCATCTCCTGTTATATGTATATTATTAGCAGAACAAAGACCATTTATATTATTTACACACTTTTCTGCATTACAGCTTAATTTTCCACTCATTAAATATCCCTCCAAATTATTAATAAATTTATTATATGTTTTGTTAATTGAAGGAATTTTATACCTAAAAAAAGTGCACCTTTTAAACAAAGGTGCTAGGAATAGAATCAGTTACCTCTTATTTCTCTATCATGTTATTTTAACCATAAATCATTTTATTATACATAATTTCATGTAAATTTTCAAGAAAAATTTTTATGAAAATTTATTTTATTTTTCAAAAGTTCTCTTAACATCCTTTAACATCCTCATTATTGGTAAATTATATGGACATCTAGATTCACACTTTCCACATTCTATACAATCTTTTGCAGTAACATTTAAAGCCTCATATCTATCTTCTGCCCATTTTTTTAAGTTGTATCTTTCTTTATAACCTTGTAACAAAAATATTCCTGGTATATCTATTCCCTTTGTACATGGTGCACAATATCCGCATCGTCTACAAAATTCAGTACCTAACTCATCTGATATTTTCTTAATTTCTAGTTTTTCATCTTCTGTTAACTTGATATCATTTGAAGCAACCGCAGCATTTTCTTCTACCTCTTCTATTTTTCCCATTCCTGGTATAGCACAGGTTACATTTTCATTTTGTAATATATATTTCAATGCTAATGTTCCATTATTTATAGCCCCACCTGCCATTGGCTTCATAGCTATTATTCCTATGTTTAATTCTTTTGCTCTTTTAAAAAGCTTTTCTGCTTGATCCTCTACTATATTATATGGATACATTATTGTTTCAAACTTTCCACTTTCAATGGCAAGTTCTAAAATTTCAAGACTATGAGAAGTTATTCCTATGTGCTTTATTTTCCCTTCTTGTTTAAATTTTAATAAAGCTTCATACGCTCCATCTTCACTTAGAACTTTATTATAGTCTTCCATAGTTTTTACATTATGTAATTGATAAAGATCTATGTAATCAGTTTTTAAATTGCTTAAACTTTTATTTACATCATTAGTCATAGATTGCTTGTCTCTAGACATAGATTTAGTAGCAATAATCCATTTATCTCTTCTTCCCAATAATGCTTCACCTATGTACTCTTCAGATACAGAATAACCTCTAGCTGTATCTATAAAGTTTATTCCTTTTTCTTCTGCAGCTATTATAACCTCCTTAGCACTTTCATTATCTATTCTCTGTACAGGAATTCCTCCAAAACCTATTACTGAAACTTTTAATCCTGAATTAACTAAATTTCTATAATTCATACCCTTTTCTCCTTACCAATTTAATAATTTACTTAATGGGAATTTTACTATTACATTCAATGAATGTCAATAAAGACGAATTTAAAATTCAACTCATAATGCCATCAACTTTAGTTGTGAGAGTTTCAGGGTTTACTTCAAATTAACATTATCTATATCTATATCATATATCATTTTAGTGTATGGTAAATATGATATTTGAATTTTATCATTTATTTTAGGATAGTATTTACCATAATATGAATATATTGTGCCGTTTATGGTTATATCCATATGGTCTATTATAGCTCTACTTCTTCCATATTTAGCTTCTTCTTTTTCAACTATTCCATCTGTAACAGAATAATTACCAGTTACTACTCTTGGAATGTCAGCTAAATATGGAATACATTTTACAGTGCAAAAAATAAGTAATGCCAAAAAAAATACTGAAGATACATATTTATTTACTTTATATTTTGGTTTATGCTTATTTATATCGTATTTTTTATATTCAATATGACAAAGCTTACAATACATTACATATATTAAACTATATATAATTATAAATGGTAAGCTTGAGAAAAATATTAAACCACATATATAATTATAATAAAACATTGAGACCTCCTTTCAATAGCAAAACAAATAATTATACTTTAAGTCAATATTTCCTTCTGGATAAATGCATGCTACATAATCCCATTCCTTCTTTGTTCCACTATCTATTTGTTTTCTTCCATATATCATTAATTTCTTCTGTCCACCTTTTAATAGCACTATTGATCCTATTGGTAAATACTTTTCCATCAACCCATTCTCCTTCTATATATATTTTTTATAATTCATCCTCATTTACTTAAAAACTATTGCAACAATAATACCTACTATCATTAATCCTATAGCCAGAGAAATCTTTACAAAAAATTGCTTGCTCTTCCTTATTGATTCTACATCACCTGATTTAACAGCAGTCCTATATGTCATAATAGGAAGTGCAAGAAAAAGAATTGCTGCTATTATAAGTAGAAAATTATCATCAATATTTTTTAAATCTAAATAATTACCTAGCATAGCCACAACACCCATTAGTAAAAGAATGAACATTGGTCCTGCTGAATTGCCAAGTTTTTTAGTACAAATGCCCTGTATAAAAACTAATAAAATAATTGTAACAAATACCCCAATCATTATCAATTTTGCATAAGGGGATGAATGACTCATTATGTAAAACATCAAAATAGACATAAAACCTGCTATGCTTCCTATATTCTTTTTATTTTTCGAATCCATGTCTACTAATCTCCTCATCTATTTTAATCCAAACCAACCTTTTACTGTACTTGCTGCATATGATGCTACACCACAAGCTACAGCTGCAACTGCCACACCAGCTACTGCGACTCCTACTCCTGCTGCAATTTCTGGAGCAAGAAATACACCAGCAACAGCAGTAACACCAGCAGCAATAGTGCCAGTAACTCCAGCTAATGCTGTTGATGCAACTCCAAAACCTTTAGCAAGTTTTAGCCAATTTGGAGGTTCAAATTTTACCCCCTTTGGAAGTTCATCTCCAATTTTAAGGTCTCCAAATTTTTTCTTAACACTTCTCATTAAATTCCGCCTATAAGTACGATCATAACCAAATTGCTTTAATTTTTCGCTCAGTTGATTATAAGCCATTCCATCGATCTTTTGACTTATACGCTTATCTATTCCTCCTAATACACCACTTGTCCATGGTGATGTTGCTACATCATCAAATGTAATTGGTTTATTACCTTCTAATACTTTTTGTAAATATGCTAACATCTCTTTTTACTCATTAGTTAAGCCACTAGGATTCTTTAACAGTAGTTGAGATACTTTATCCTTATCTACTTGTCCACCTTCTGAAATAACAGAAACTCCTCTAAGTTTAGATATCCCATCAGTTATTCCAGATATCTTCCCAAATGCTGAACATATATTGCTTTCCATTGTTTTAACACCACTGCAATACTGATTAAAGGAGTCATTAAATCATTATTTTATAGAAAGTATAGGCATTTTTAAACCTTCATTATTTAATTTTCAACGAGTCATGACTTACTTCACAGCCGCCAATGAAAATAGAAACACCCTACAATTCAAATGTTTGCAATGTACACATGTGGACATAATTTCATATTGGCAGGACTAAGTCTGAATGTTCTTTGGAGGATTTGCACCCCGTTTTTCAACGTAGACGCATTGCCCATGAGCACAGCAGATTGTCGCACCACTAAACAGTGGATAGCACGTGTAGCAAAGTTCCTATTATCTCGGGCAATTCTCCTGCCAATTTTTTATAGGAGATGTTAACTTGAATGATCTATTAGAACGCTGTTGTGGACTGGATGTCCATAAAGATATTATCGTAGCCTGTATCCTAAATGGTCCTATTGGTAAACCAGCAGTTAGTGAGATTCGTGAATTTAGTACATTAATTCCTGGAATGCAGGAACTCAAATCATGGATAGTCTCCGAAAACTGTCACTTTGTAGCAATGGAAAGTACAGGTATCTATTGGAAGCCAATTTATGAAACACTTGAAGATTCATTTGATGGCGACATTTCATTGCTAGTTGTCAATGCAAGACACATGAAGAATGTACCTGGCAAGAAAACCGACCTGAAAGATGCCGAATGGATTGCCACCTTGCTTCGTGCTGGATTACTTAACGGTAGTTTTATTCCAGATAAAGAAATTCGAGATTTTCGTGATCTCACTCGTTATCGTAAAAGTGTGATTCGTGATATTACTTCTCAAAAGAATAGAATTGAGAAGTTTTTACAAAGTTCAGGTTTTCGACTTTCAACATTTATCTCTGATATATTTGGTGCATCTGGACGAAACATTATAAACTACCTTATTAATCATGGGCAAATTAGTAAACCACAACTTAATGAATGTCTAAAGACAAAAACACGCAAAAGAATAGATGAAATTCTTATTGCAGTAAATGGGAACCTATCTATACACCAAAGAAGCTTCTTAAAAATGCTAGTATCCCACTTAGATGTTTTAAATTCTCATCTGAAAGAAGTTGAAACATCAATCACTGCAGAGATAAATCAATTTTCCTCTGCAATAGCAACTTTATCTAGCATTCCAGGTATTGCTGAAACCGCAGCAGCTTCTGTTATTGCTGAAATTGGAATAGACATGAGTCGCTTTAAAACAGCTGAACATATTTGTTCTTGGGCAGGGCTTAGTCCTGGTAATAATGAAAGTGCAGGTAAAAAAAAAGACTTCAGTAACAAAAGGTAATCCTTATATAAAAAGTATGCTCTGCGAAGTTGCATGGGTTATTGCTGGTAAAAGAAATACTTATCTTTCATCTTGGTATTGGCGGTTAAAACAAAACAAAGGTGCTAAAAAATCCACTATTGCTTTAGCCAGAAAGCTGCTTGTAATTATCTATACGATGTTAAAGTCAGGTACACTTTACGATGATTCTAATTTTGATCAGCGCCGCAAAAACTGTGAACAAAAACGTATTTCTCGCTATATTTTTGAACTTGAAAAATTAGGCTTCCAAATTGAAGCTCCAACTGAATAGTTATCAACCACATCCTCTATTCATCTCTTTTTTTGACAGGCTTTTCCTGCCTTAGCTTTGCTATGCTCATTTTTAAACCGTATACTATTAAATTGTCAAGGTACAGATGCTAGTACTTACTTTATTTTCGTAGCAAAGACCATCATTCATGTTTCTAATTTTAAAAATCACATTGCATTTTTTTCACTACTATAAAGGTAACTTTCTATTTTAAGTTTGCTAAAAGCTATCAATATGCTTTCGCTTACTGATAGCTTTTATCTAGATAACCTTTTAAATTTTGATTTTTTCCAAGTTTCCTCGAAAGTGTTAGTGAGACTTGAAAAGTTGAGCTTGCTAATAATTCAATTAGGCAAATTTCTTAACACTCTCCATTTTCATCTTTCTCTAATCCTTGCAAAAACTTATTAAACCCTAATTCTTCTGCATCTTGAAAACCAATAAAAAATATTGTATCAATTTGTTCATGATTAAACAAATAATTATGATTTAAGTCAATATTTCCTTCTGGATAAATGCACGCTACATAATCCCATTCCTTCTTTGTTTCACTATCTATTTGCTTTCTTCCATATATCATTACTTTTTTTTGCCCGCCTTTTAATACTACTATTGATCCTATTGGTAAATACTTTTCCATCAATCCATTCTCCTTCTATATATTTTTTTATCATTTATTCTGCTTTAGTTAAAGACTTTTCCAACAGTTCCAAGAATAATGATTATAATCATTAAAACTATACATATTGGAACACCTATAATAGCCCGCTTACTCTTCCTCATTAATTCTACATCACCTGATCTAACAGCAGCCCTGTATGACATAACAGGAGCTGCAATAAAAAGAATTGCTATTATTATAAGTAGAAATTTATGATCAACATTTTTTAAATCTAAATAATTACTAAGCGTACCAACAATACCCATTAGTAAAAGAACAAACATTGCTCCTGAGAAATTTCGAGATCCTTTAGTACAAATACTACATATAAAAATTAATAAAATAATTATAGTTAATACTACTCCTGTTGTCACTTTTGCATGAGGGGATGCATGCCTCATTGTGTAAAACATCCAAATAGATATAAAACCTGTTATGCTTCCTATACCTTCTATCTTCTTTTTATTTTTCAAATCCATATCTAACCTCCTAGTGTAATCCAAACCAACCTTTTACTGTACTCGCTCCCGCTGATGCCAAATAACTAACTGCACCTACTGCTGCCACAGCAGCTACCGCACCAGCTGCAACTCCTACTCCTACTGCAATTTCTGGAGCAAGTACTACAGCAGCTGCCGCAGTAACTGTACCAGTAACAAAAGTAGCTGCTGTTCCCGCAAGAGCATCCCCTACTAAATAACCACCAACAGTACCAGCTCCATCAATGGCTACTGCTCCAGCTCTCTTAATACCAGTATCATTATTCTTATAATCTTCATAAGCTGTTACTCCAGCTAATGCTGTTGATGCAATACCAAAGCCTTTAGCAAGTTTTAATCCCTTTGGAAGTTCAGGTGCAACTTCAATATCTCTAGCTTCTTTTGGAATATTTCTCAATAAACTTCGCCTATAATTATGATTATAACCTAATTTCTTTAACTTTTCGTTCAGATCATTAAAAGACATTTTCTTTCCTAAAGTTTTCTCAATACTTGTAGCTATAGACTTATCTACTGATCCTACTCCCCCACTTGTATACGGTGATGTTGCTATGTTATCAAATACGGCTTCATTTTTTAATTTAGCATATTCCTTTTCACCTAAAACAATTTTTGCATATGCTAACGCCTCTTTTTCTTCCTTTGTCAAGTCATCAGGATTCTTTAGCATTAATTGCTCTACTTCATACTTATCTACTTGTCCACCTTCTGAAATAACAGAAACTCCTCTAAGTTTAGATATTCCCTCAGTTATTCCAGATATCTTCCCAAATGCTGAACATATATTGCTTTCCATTGTTTTAACACCACTGCAATACTGATTAAAGGAGTCATTAAAATCTGTCAAACTAGTTGTTTGATCCTTTAGTGATTTTCGTGCCTTTTCAATATCTTCTCCAATAGGAAATGATGTAAAGGTTAAGCTATTCAGTAAATTTTGTATTTCTACAAATTTAGAATCCATCTTCTTATAATGATCATTTATACATTTATCAACATTATTATTTATTTTAGCTTGACCTGAGTATTGAAGTGAAATCACTCCTGTATCATCATTGGTAAGGGCTGCTCCTCCGGCACTTCTTTTTATACAGTCTTCAAAGCCCTCACATCTTTTCTTTAATTTAACTGCTTCTGGTTTTTCCTCTCTTTCCATTGTATTTTCCATATACTTAAAATCTTCTTCTAACTTTGTGTAAAATTCCTGCTTTTTACTATGATTTTGTTCAAATTGATCTTTTGCCGCACCTGACCATCCTAAGTCTGTAAGTTCCTTAACAGCTTTATTGATATTTTCTTTTTGTTCTGCTAATATATTTATAAAATTTTCATAGTCTCTTATTGTAGTTGTTAATTCTCCTATATCTAGCTTAAAGTCCATTTCTATCCCTCCTATTCCCTACAGTATTAATGCTCTTCCATATGATACTCAAAGTCTTCTATTTCCATTGCAACTAATTCTTTTCCTAATTCTACAAGTTTACTTGCACATTCTTTGATTAATTTAGGTAATAAATCTGATATATCTTTATTTAACTTTTTTTCTTCACTCTTTAATTCTTCCATATTAATGCAAGAAAATGTAGCCTCACAATTACTTGCCAAACTTGATAACTCCAATGTCACCAAAAGATTTATACCTTCTTCAACAGCAAGTAGTTCACCTATTTCTGTTATCTTCTGTATATCACTTTTACATCTTGCAATATCATCATGTCTACACGCCATATTCTACCTTCCTCCCTATATGTTATTCATATTTTTATTTAAATTTCAGCCCAACCTAAAATCTTATTTTAGCTATTTACTTATTTTGCATGCTTAGCAGCTGCACTTACAGCTGCAACTCCTGCTGCTATCGGTCCTGAAATAGCTCCTGCTATACCACTTGCCAAATTAGAATCCAAACCAAACATGGAAAGTTTTGCAGTTCCTAAATCATTACTTTCTTCTTGTAAATCCTGTATCATTTGAAGAAATTTCGTCTCAACCACATTAGCAGCACATATAAAGGCTGTTCCTCCATCTCCTATCCAATTTTCTTTCATCTTAGAATTTACTTGCTTAAAATTATTGTTTGTTGTATTTAAACTTTTTTCATAGCTTGATAATTTTGACACCGTATTATCAAAAGCTTGTTCATTTAATTTAATTTCAGCCATTTTCTTATTTTCCTCCTTATCAACTTTAATGATAACTAATTAGTAATAAATCCTATATAAGTAATACATTTTATCATGTCTTATATAGGATCTATTAAACTATTTGTTTAAACTTAATTTTGTTTTTATTTTTCTCTTATATAGAATCCTTGCAAGCCACAGCACACTATATGCAACTACAACTGAAATTGCTATTCCTTTAACTTCATTAGTATCATTCTGCTGTTGCTTAAGTATATTTCCTTCTAGTGACTTATTTTGGGTTACCGATACAGGGTTTGTAATAAATCTATACAAATTTGAATTTTCTACAGTTCCTACTCTTGAATTTGATAATACACTTACTAAGGAATCCATTCTTTCTTTATTAGCATCACTTGTTTTTTCCTTAATTGTCTTGGCATTCTTTAATCCACTTGCTAATTTATTTTTAGATTCTTCAATTCCTTTAGTTAAATCCTCTGTCATTGCGGTTACATGGTCATTAGATTGCTTTCTAACTTCATCTTCAACTTTATTGTATTCATCTATCTTTTTTGTCACTTTATTGTTCAGATTTTCATTAGATTTATCATATTTTCCTAAAAGCTCAAATGTTTCTTTATCATCTTCTACCTTAGCAGGTGTTTTCCCAAGACTATCTGCATGGGTTATGAGGTTATTAAATTGGGTCATATAGTCTTTATCAAATACCGCTACTACATCTTTAACCGTAATTGGGCCCGCATTTTCTACAACTTTTTCTGCTTCTTTTTGTATTTTTTGTTTCATACCATCTACATTTTTTGTGTTGTTAGATTTAATTGTGGAAATCAATTGCTTTTTATCGGATCCATCCACTGAATCTTTTATTGGATCAATAAGACTGTCTTTTATCTTCAAGCTTTCACTCAATGGTTTATCTTTATTTTGGCTAAAGATATTTTCAAGATATTTATAGTCTTCATTATCCATAATGGATTTTGCTGATGATGATATTTTATCTGAATCAGTATTAGCTTTATTTAAATTATTAATTATATCACTTATACTCTTAATATTTTCATCATTTTCATCAACATTTTTATAATTACTGCTTCTTGACGCTATAAAATTTCCACCTTTGTCATTAATTCCTTTACCTATATATTCTTTTAATTCATTAGAATCTTTGAATGAATTATCATTTTTTGAATCCATTAATGGATCTTTTAATATTTTGCTGTAATCAATATTGTTACTCTTAACCACTTGATTGTAAACATCCTCAAAAACTTCTGGGTTACTTTCTCTTAATTTACTTATCATTTGCCCATATAATATATATTCTTCATTAAGTGATTGTGTTTTAGGATCATTTTGACTTTTTATATTTTTTTTCAAATTATCCAAATTACTTATAGCATTATTTTTTATAATATCAGAATTTGAGTTTGCTTTTTCTTGTATGTCTTTAAGTTTCTCATCAGATTTTTTAATAGCACTGCTTCCTTTTTCGTTTACCCTTGATAAGGTTTGATTTTCATACCTATCTACTAAACCATCTATTTTACCCTTATCTTTAGTTAAACCTTCTATATATAAATTAACATCAGATACATTTACATCGTAATTACTACTTAGTCCACTGTAGTCATACTTATATCTACCAGAAAACTTGTCAGCTATCTGATCTTTATCCATTTTCTTTAATCTATCTGAGAAGGTTTTAACTCCTGTATCTTTATTTATCAAGACATCTACAAGTTCATTTTTAATACCATCTAATTGTGCTTCTTTAGGTATCATCTTATCTCTGTATCTTTTATCAACTTCATCTATTATTTTTTTATTTTCATCAAAATCTTTATTTAAATCTAAATTACTAAATTTCACCCCTTTGCTGTCTAAAGGAGTTAACTTAATTGAAGCCAGTATGTCTGAATCATTTATTGAATTAATTGCCTCTAGATCAGTAGTATCATCTTTTAATATGTCTGATGCATAATCTTGTCCAGTATGTAGTTCATCAAATATACCTGATAAATACATATAACTCAGCTTACTGTTTAAATTCTTTTCAAAGTCACTTATTTTCCCTGATACTATAAGTTTATTTTCCTTACTTAATTTATCATTAGACTGATAGTAAATTCTAACTTTTGATGGTGTAACTTCATTTATTGAGGTTATATTTTTAGAGAAGTTTCCTGGAACTACAATCATAGCTCCATATTTACCACTTTCTATTCCCTTTTGGGCGCCTTCTCTATTTGTTATTTCATATCCATTGCCTAAAGAATTAAAAAAATCTAATGCGTAATTAACCTTTTTGTTCTTATAATTTGTTCCTTGATCCTGGTTTACCACTGCAATTTTAGTTGATTCTTTAATTTGTTGTTGTTTTTCTGCTAAAAAAGTGTTTTGTTCTACTTGTCTTCCAACATAAAATGAAGTGGTTGACGCTGAAATCACAGCGCTCATAATAATAAGTGCTGGTAGTACCTTTCCTTTCAAATTTTCTATTCCCCTCCTTCAATTTATTTCTTATATTATTTATTTCACTTTAGGCATTTTAATCAACTGCATTTTACCTTTGCTATACATATACCCTAGGTCTGAAGCTATTTGTGGACTCTTGGTGTAATTTGGAATTACAGTTTGATCATTTGGATTGCCTAAAATAACTGCATCTATAGAGTTTTTAAATATTTTAGTTACATCATCATATCCTTTAAGACCATTTGCTTGTACACTTGCTATAAATGCCACACCTACGCTAATTGCCTCTTCTATTATTTCCTTTACAGGTAAATCTTTGATTAAGTTTATTTCTATTGTGAAATTATCACAATCATCTATTAATACCATAATAGGATTTAATGAAGTATAATATATTTTTGGCATCAATCCTGGTTCTTCTGCTCTACGTTTATCAAATTCAGATTTTCTCTCATCAATTATTTCCTGCATCTTATGCAAAAATTCCCTTTGTTCATCTTGTGATGTAACATATTTATTAACTTCATTTTTATATGGATAAAGTTCTCCACTTTTAGAATCAAATACATAAGTTTCTGTATCTTTTCTTAGAGAAAGCATTATTTTTAGAACATTTGTCTTACCAGTTTGAGTGCCACCTATTACTAATTTAGTTCCTCCATCTAATTCAATAAATTGAGTTCCTACATTTTCTGCATCTAGTCCTACTGGAATCTTATTTCTATATTTCTTTTCATCTGCATATTCTTTAAGCTTGCTGATTGTAAGAATTTCTGGCAGCATTCTTATACCTTCCACTCTGTCACCAGTATATAAAGCTTTCATTTTACCTACCATTTTTAATATTTTATTTGCATATTCTAACTCATTTTGAAAATTCACTCCACAGTAAACCTGCATTATATTAACATTTTCCAGTTTAACCATAGCCCTTCCTGGTATATCTGGTAATGTATAATCACCCTTTCCAATGATTGTTCTAGCTTCGGTTTCATCAAATAAATAATGTACCATTTTATTTTTAAAATTGTTTAACACTGCATATTTAATTGCATTCTGACGAGAAGCTGTTGCTATGGTGAATATTCCTATACCAGCTCCATCTCTGGTTATTTTCATAATGAAGTCTTCTGCTTCCATTCCAAATTCCTTTATTACATCATAATTATCTATTATGATAAATAAAGCTGGTAATTTTTCATCACTTACCTCATTATACATTGTAAAATTGGCTACACTTGCTTCACCTAGAAGTCTTTTTCTCTTCTTGGCTTCCTCATCTATTATCTTGCACATCTTTTCGAATTTAACAAAATCATCAAATTTAATATAATCTCTTGTGTGCGGCAGCTCTTTCATTGGTATTAATCCTGAATTACCGAAGTCCAATACGAAAAACTGTAAATTTTGTGGAGAGTTTTTAACTGCCAGTGATAACATAATTGTTGTCAATGTTGTAGTTTTTCCAAATCCAGCTGATGAAAATATAACAAAATTTCCTTCCTTTGAAAAATTTAATTTATATTCATCTTGAGATTGGGTTTCTGGTATATCCACAATACCAATACTAACATTAGTATCTAGTTCTTTAAATTCTACTACATCAACTATATTATCTTCATCAATATGTGGCGAAACAATTTTAGTTTCTAATGGTGGTAACCATGGTTTTTTTACTTCTGGCAATTGTAAGCTGCTGAACAACTTATTTATATAATCAACGGTTACATCCAGTTCTGTTGCTTTAAGATTTAAATCTTCAGCACCACTACTTAAATCATTATTTAGAAGTTGACCTTGTCCTATATGATTAATAAGATATACCCTATTATCTACAGAATCATCTTCTTCACGATTTTCATAGGTTGCTCCGCTCCAAGCAGATTGAAATAATTCATAGATTTCATTATTTCCCACTTGCAAATATGCTCGTCCAGGTTCAGTTATTCTTGCTGCATCTGGTGTTTTTATAATTTCATTACTATCTGATTCATTTTGAACTTTTAATGCCAATTTAAATTTTGAGTTACTCCATATTTGATCATCAACTACACCTGATGGCTTTTGCGTTGCCAGTATTAGATGAATCCCTAAACTTCTTCCAATACGAGCAGCACTAACTAATTCTCTCATAAAATCAGGCTGCTCCTTTTTTAATTCTGCAAATTCATCGGAAATTAAAAATAAATGGGGCATTGGCTCTTTAGCTTCACCATTTTTAAATAGCTTATTGTATTGATTAATATGATTTACTTCATATTCATTAAATATTTGCTGTCTTCTCGCTAATTCACTCTTTATGGATGCCATAGCTCTCATACTTTCAGAACCATCTAAGTTGGTAATTGTACCTAGCAAATGAGGTAAATTTTTAAATAAACTAGCCATACCTCCACCCTTATAGTCAATTAACAAAAATCCAACCTCATAAGGATGAAAATTTACTGCTAAAGATAAAATATATGATTGTACTATTTCACTTTTTCCTGATCCTGTAGTACCTGCTATAAGACCATGTGGTCCATGGGCCTTTTCATGAAGATTTAAATACACATAATCGTTTTTACCTCTTACACCTAAAGGAACAGCTAAAGTTTTATATGCTTGATTCTTCATCCATAAATTTTCTATTCCAAGTTCTTTAGGATTATTAGCGTTATACATTTCAAAGAATGTTATGCTTTCTGGAATTTGATTTCTCATTCCCTTAACATGTTTTAAACAAGATAATCTTCTAGATAAGTTATCTAATTCTATATCTACATGATTGAGTTTAACTTTTTTATTCAGTAAAATTCCTTCATTTATTACAAGTGTTCCATATTCATAATTGTCAATTTTTAAAATTGTTTTAATGTTTTCAGGTAAATTAGCCTTAAACTGGCTTGTGTATATCATTGAAAAGTCTAATTTAGAATCATACTTTTGTAAATGTTCCATTATAGAATGATTTAATATTAAACTTGGTTCATCAATAACAAATAAATAATATGGTATAAATCTTATTTTATCCTGGTTTTCAGTACTTTTTATTTCTCTATCCTTTAGTATTTTAGAAACGCTGCTAAGTACTTGATCCCTCACTACCTCTGTATCTATAAGGCCTCTGACATTTATAGCACTTATTTTAAAATGGGGATACCATCTTAACCACTCAAAGTTTTCTCTATATTTTTCATTATGTATTAATATTATTTCCAGATCATTATAGCTTTGAAATAATGTCAGCTGAGCAAATATAAGATTTAATTGCTCATGTACGTATTTCTTCTCTCCCACTAATCCAAAGTGTGCCTTTTTCAAGTCAATAGCAATTGGCATGTCTTTCACTATGCTAAATTCATTGTAAACTTCATTTGCTTCATCTAATAATTCATCTTTTTCAAGTTGTATAGAATCATTAGAGAACTTCATTTCATAACTTGCTTCTATATCAGCGTTTCCTATTGCTATACTTAAAAAATCCTCATCGGTATATGTACGTTCATATATTCTACTGCTATAGAATTTTGTCATTTTATCTATTTGCTTTAATGTAGGATTATGATAATTTAAAGCTTCCATTTGTTTTTTTCTTAAGCTGTCTAATCTTTTTCTAAGACTTAACAAATACTTATCATATACTTCTTTTCTAAGCTTATTTTTTCTTTTTTCCTCTTTTTTATCACTTATATAAGAAGTTATGGAAAATACAGCACTCATCCCCATTGCAGCAACACTCATAATAATGTATATTCCTCTAGGACTTACTATGCTTATAATAACAGTTATAATTAACATTACTATTGGCGGCACTATAATTCTTGCCAGCTGTCCTCTTCTTCTTTCTCCTTTGCTTGGTGGACTTTTAACGTCTACTGTTTCATTTGGACATTCTTTAATTATTCTAGGAGATCTTTTATATTCAGGAAAACCTTCAAATTTTGTTTCTTCTAAATCCATAGTGTGAAGGGAAGTCTCATATGAAGCTGAATCTCCTTCAATACATAATATATCTTTATGATAAGCAATCTTAATTCTATCAATTAAGATTAAATCATCTTCCCTCAAAATAATTAAATTTTCTTTTGCTAACTTTCCATTCACATAAATTTCTTGTTCTGTAAGATTATATAACCTATCTTTTTCTAATCTTAATTTTAATTCTTTGGTGGTTTTTAAATAAATGCTGCTGTCTTTTGAATTTCCTATGGTAACAAACCTATGTCCCTTTATTGATACTTTCTTTCTATCATTTATAAAATAAATAATTGATAAATTTTTTTTATAACTATATTCATATCTTTCATAGGGTTTTAATTCTATCTTTTTTTCTTCAATATTTAATATGGCTATATTATTTTCATTATAGCAAGTTAAATCTCCAATATTTTCTTCCTTAGTTCCTATTTTAAATTGCTTTGAAATATATGTTTTTTTATCGCATGGAATCTCCCTTACCATATCATTTTCAAAAAATAATACACTGTTTCGATAATACATTTTTCCTCCTACTTACTTGGAGCTAAATTTATTCCGCTTCCTGATTCATTTGGTTTATCTCCGCTTGTACTTTTATCTTTAGATGTATCAGTAGTATTAGCAGCATTATTAGTATTAGTTGTTGTTGAATCTTTTGCTTTATTTTTTTTAGCTTCGTCTCCTACATTTAGTTCTTTAGTTAACTTGTCTATTTGAGATTGTAAAGCATCTTGCTCTTTTTGCTTTTCTTCCCCACTCATCTTATCATTATCTTGTATATACTTTTGTTTACTTAAAAGAGCATATAAAAGTAATTCATCATCCTGTACTTTTTTAGCTGAATCTATTGCATTATCATATTTTGATTTTCCTATTGCAATCCAATAATCTAAAATATTTTCATCACTCTTATCATTTATTGTGGCTATTATAGTTTTCTTTTTATTTTCTGCGAGATTTTGTGACATTACATATGAATATGCAAGCTTACATTTTGATTCTTTATCAAGTTTTAAGCCTCTTGTATTTTCAAAACATTTTATTACACCTTCATAATTTTGATTCATATAATAATTATTGGCTCTAATTACCATTTTATCGAATGGAATTAAGAATACTGATGTGTAAATTGTATATATCATTAATCCCAGTATTACAATACTCATTCCCCATATACTATATTTTTTTATTTTATGATTCCTTAATTTTACTTCTATGTACTTTTCTTTATCTTCTTTTTCTTGTATTTTTAAATCTTCTAAAAGTTCATTTTTAATTTCTTCAATACTTTCAATGGATATGTATTTCTTAATTTTTTTATTCTTTTTTATCAAGTCCATGCCGCCATTATAAAAGTCATTGTATGAATACTTTTTATTAAACACATCTGCAATTAAACTTTTATACTGTAAAACTAAATCTTTATAATCTATAACCTCAGCCTCTAATCTTATATCTCTATCCTTGATTTTAGGAATATAATTATAATCATAATAGATGTTATCTGTTTCTAATTTAAATGAATATTCCTCTGCTATTTCTAAAATACTGCTGACATTTATTAAGAATCTCAGCTTTTCAACAGTCCTTCTATTTTTTATTTCACTAAAAGGCTGCAATTCATTTAAGTCATATGTGAATTTTACTTCTTCACCTTCAATGTTTGCTTTACATGGAATCAAATATGTGCTTCCGTAAGTTAATTTATTAATTTCACTATCTCTTTTAGCATTTAGCTCTGATAGCTTAACTACTTTTTCAAATTCATTTTCTTTCATAATCATTTATCCTCTATAATAATTCTAATCTATCTCCTGTGTATATATTATTTTCTTCAAAAGTGCTGTATATAGAAATTATTCTCTTCTCTCTGCTGGATTTACAATAATTCACCTTTTGTAAATCTAAATTTAATCCTAAGCTATCATTAACTATCTTTATAGCTTCCTCTATAACTTGTTCACTATTTAAAGATATATCAAATTCGCCCTTTTTCTGCACTCTAAAATCCAGCGTAATCATTATATTCACTACGTTTTTCTTCTCCTCTTTGTTTCTTAATATAATACAACCTTGTTAATATGCCTGTTAGTATGCATAAAAGTATAATTAATGAAATGGTTGTAATATTAATATTACTATCCTCTTTTTCATATTCAATTTTTTTCTGTATACTTTGTTGATCAAATAAACTATATGCTTCTATATTTTGAGAAAACTTTTTATCTCTAATAGATTTTGCATTAACTGTTGTTACGAAAATACTATTATATAAATCTTCTCTATTACTCTTCTGTTTATTACTTATTTCTTGCTTTGTTTTTGCAGTCTTATCTGTAAATAAATCAATCCCATATATGTCTGGTACTGACATGTATGCTTCATTCTGACTACTTTTTAAGGAATCATGCTCTATATCTAGTCCATTATTTGCACTAACTTTATATATATTAAACGTAAATATAATTAGAATTACTAGTATACTTACTATTGTATTCTTTTTCATTCTTTAACTCCTAAAAGGGGCTGTCCCACTAAGAATAAGCCTACCAACATATCGTATTTGTCATTGATCTCCAAGTCAATATATTGTATGTAATTTTCTTAATGCGGCAGCCCTTTTAATTCAATTATTAACTGTACTATTTAACTCCAAATTTTGAAGCTATATCTTGATCTCTTTCTTGCATTGCAGACCCAGTTTGTTGTAATTGATGAGAAATAGTTTCTACAAGATTATGCATATTTACAAAGCTTGGCTTTAATTCATTAAATTGATTCTCAAAGCTTTTACTTGCTTGACCTTCCCATTCAGTTTGCAATTGCGATATTAATGAAGTCATTCTATTAATTACCTCATTAATTTTTTCTGCTTCTTGATGGTAATCCCTTGACCTCTCTAACATACGTTCTGGTGAAATTCTAATTTGATCTGACATTCTAATCTTCCTCCTTTTTTTAACTGTGCTACCTATTGTATCATAATAGTCATACTTTTTCCAATATTGGAATGGTATTATACAAATAAAATAAAAGTTTACAAATATCTTTCTCCATTTTACTCATTATTTTACACATATGTAAATAAAAATGTTTTTATATAGTATGAAAGTGAAAAATAACTTCTAAGAAGTGTACAATAATCTACCTACTAAAAAATTATTAGCATTATATAGATAAGGCTATTATTAAAGGCTTGCAAGGTTTTCTAATAAGAAAAATCAAACATAACAAAAGACTGCCATAAAAGACAGTCTTTTGATTTACATTATATTAGTTCTTCCGTTATAAACAATTCCTCTTACAACATCCATTGTAATAAAGGCTCCTGTTTTTAATACTTCAGTTGCACCACCTGCATTGCATATAATAGGTATTTCACTTGATATACATTCTATAGCTAGATGTGAAGTTAATCCACCTTCTTCTCCTATTACGCCAGCAACTCTATCAAGTACAGATATATATTCTCTATCTAAACTCTTTACAACAAGGATATCTCCTTTGTCAATAATTTCATTTGCTTCTTTAGCTGATTTAACTATTTTTACATTACCATAACCTGGTTTAGTACCTGCACCTCTACCTTGAACTAGTATATCTCCAACTATATGAACCTTAAGCATATTTGTAGTTCCTGAATAACTTACAGGTATACCTGCTGCTATAACAACTAAGTCTCCCTTTTTAACATATCCAGTTTTTAGAGACATTTCTACAGATTTCTCTATTAATTCATCTGTAGAATTCATTTTTTGTGCACATATTGGGAATACTCCCCAATTTAAAGCCAATCCTCTAGCAACTTTATCACTTGGAGTTACAGCTATAATAGGACTTGCTGTTCTATATTTAGAAACCATTCTTGCTGTATATCCGCTTTGTGTAGCTGTTATTATAGCTGATGCATTTAATTCTGCTGCAGTTGTACAAGTAGCTAAGCTGATAGCATTTGCCACAGTATAAATATGAGAATCTTTCATTTTATTTAATGTTTCTTTATATTTTATCATGGACTCAGCTTCTCTAGCTATTCTACCCATTGTTTGAGCTGCTTCTACAGGCCACTTTCCATTTGCTGACTCTCCACTTAACATTACAGCATCAGTACCATCTAATATAGCATTAGCTACATCTGAAGCTTCTGCTCTAGTTGGTCTAGGATTTCTTTCCATTGAATCTAACATTTGTGTAGCTGTTACAACAAACTTACCAGCTTTATTACACTTTTCAATTATCATTTTTTGAGTTGATGGAACTCTTTCTATTGGAATTTCTGATCCCATATCTCCTCTGGCAACCATTATACCATCTGAAAATTTAATTATCTCATCGATGTTATCAACACCTTCTTGATTTTCTATCTTGGAGATTATTTGTATATCATGTCCACCAAATTGTTCCAACAATTTTCTTACAGCTAAAACATCTGCTGCTTTTCTTATGAAAGATGCTGCTACATAATCGACACCAATTTCACAACCAAATTTCAAATCCTCAACATCCTTTTCTGTAAAAGCAGGAAGATTAGTTTTTACATTTGGTACATTGGCATTTTTTTTAGTAGTTATCATTCCACTATTTCTTATAATACAATGTATATCAGTTCCTTTAACTTCTTGAACTTCCATACCAATTAAACCATCAGCCATTAATATCGTGTCTCCTGGTTTAACATCTTTATATAGTTCACGATAGCTTAAATTACATCTTGTAGCATCTCCATCTACATCTTCACCACAAACTATTGTATAATTTGTACCTTCAACTAATTCTACTTTTTCTGGAAAATATCCTGTTCTTATTTCAGGTCCTTTAGTATCAAGTATTATTCCTATTTGCTTATTATATTTTTTTCTCAACTTTTTTACTAGTTCTATTCTTTCCCCATGTTCTTGATGATCACCATGAGAAAAATTATGTCTTGAAGCACTCATTCCCGCTTCAATTAATTTTGATAAAACCTCTTCTGTGTCACTTGCTGGTCCAATTGTAAAAATCATTTTAGTCTTTTGCATAGCTTTACTCTCCTTAATATATATTTAGAATTTACTTATATCTTAATATGATAATATTTTTGCAATATCATAAAGCTTCTCATCAAAATTTCTTGGAATCGCTAATGCTTCATCTATATCCATATCTTCTATCTTGCCATCAATTACTCCAACTACTCTTGAAGACTTTCCTTCTGATAATAATTCAACAGCTTTAAATCCCATTCTAGAAGCCAATACTCTATCTGCACAAGTAGGACTTCCACCTCTTTGAATATGTCCAAGTTTAGTAGCTCTTGCTTCTATGCCTGTAATTTCCTCTACTTTTTCTGCTAACTGATCTGCTCCGCCAATACCTTCTGCAAGTATTATTAAATTATGCATTTTTCCTCTTAGCTTACCTTCTAAAATAGTTCTACATAGTTCATCTTGATTGTAGCCTTTCTCAGGAACAATTATGCTTTCAGCACCACCTGCAAGACCTGCATAAAGTGCTATGTCTCCACAGTTTCTTCCCATAACTTCAACAATACTTACTCTTTCATGAGATGTTGAGGTATCTCTTAGTTTATTTATAGCATCTAAAACTGTGTTTACAGCAGTATCAAAGCCTATAGTATAATCTGTATATGGTAAATCATTATCTATAGTTCCTGGTAAACCTACTGTTGCTATTCCTAATTTTGATAACAATTGAGCTCCATGGAAAGATCCATCTCCTCCTATTACTACCAATCCATCTATACCAAAAGTCTTTAATATATTTGCACCTTTTTTTCTTCCTGCTTCTGTTTTAAATTCTTCACAACGTGCAGTCCTTAGCATGGTTCCACCACGTTGTATAATATCAGCTACACTATGTCTATCCATTGGAAAAATTTCACCACTTAGTAATCCACTATAACCTCTTTGTATGCCCATTACTTTTAAGCCTTTATCTAGACCTGCTCTCACTACTGCTCTTATGGCAGCATTCATTCCTGGTGCATCTCCACCACTTGTTAGCACAGCTATTGTTTTCATACTTATACCTCCTATGACCGCCGGGACATTTTATGTCCCACGAACATTATACAATATTTATTATTTTTTTACATTATAACACATAATCATGTCAGCTTCAGTATTCTATAATAATAATTTTAATCGAAATCCATAAAATATTCAATAATTTCTATAAAATATAATACATTTTTTTAATATATATAGAGAGGTATATTACTCTTCCTCTCTATATATTTTGTTTATTATAAAAAAATATACTTAATAATTTTAAATTACTTTAACATTTTTATCTCCAAACATTTTCCTAAGATTAGATAATAGTTCTATATCATTATTTATCCATAAATCCTTATCCAATCTAAATTTCTTTCTTTCTTTTTTAGTACAAAAATATACAGGTACATTTCCTTTAAAATCTAAAAACAAAGATTTAGTTTCATGAATGACATTTTTTAAACTACTTTCATCTTCTATTTGTATATATAACTTTTCACCATTTTCCTTTATTACAGGTTCTAGGCTTTCACATAATATTTTAGGCTGTTCCTCTTCTCTTACACTCACTCTTCCCTTTACTATTACTATGCTATCTTCATCTACTAAAGTTCTATATTTTTGAAATACTTTTGGGAATATTATAATTTCTATTACTCCATATAAATCTTCTAATTTTATAAAAGCCATCATATCATTGTTTCTAGTTACTTTTTTTGTTACTGAATTTATAATACCACCTATAATTACTTTATCTCCATCTTTTAGTTTAGACTGCTGCCCAACTGTTCCATCTTCTAGAGATTCATCCCCAGTTATGTCCGATATTTTAGCACTGGTTTGCAGCGATAAACTTTTTTCATATTCTTCTAAAGGATGTCCTGATAAATAAAGCCCTGTCATTTCTTTTTCCATAGCTAAAATATGCCTTTTTTCAAATTCCTTTATTTCAGGATACTCTATATTAACTTCTATCTTTTTAAAATCTGTAAAAAGACTCAATTGCCCATCTATATTTTTTTTTCTAGAATTACTTACTCCATCCAATACCTTTTCATAGACTGCAAGCAATTTTGATCTATATACCTTAAAACAATCAAAGGCTCCTGCTTTTATAAGACTTTCTACTACCCTTTTATTTATACATGAAACATCTATCTTATTACAGAAATCAACTAAGTTTGAAAATATACCTTTACGTTCCCTTGATTTTACTATACTATCTATTACATTTTCTCCTACATTTTTAATAGCAGAAAGTCCAAATCTTATTTTATCTTCCTTAACTGTAAACTTAGCATAGCTTTCATTTATATTTGGAGTTAAAACTTGAATTCCTATTTCATCCGCAAATCTAGTATAGTATGAAACCTTTTCATTATCACCCTTTACACTGTTTAACATAGCAGCAATATATTCAGTTGGATAATAATGTATCATGTAAGCTGTTTGGAATGCCACTACTGCGTAAGAAGCAGCATGACTTTTATTAAATGCATAACTTGCAAAATCCATCATGGAATCAAATATCTTATCAGCAGCATCTTCGGATATTCCATTCTTTATGCATCCTGGAACCTTTTCTACTCCTTCTTCATCTACTATACCATATATGAAATTATGTCTTTCCTCTTCCATTACATGATGTTTCTTCTTAGACATAGCACGTCTTACTAAGTCACTTCTACCCATAGAGTATCCAGCAAGCTTTCTAACTATCTCCATAACCTGCTCCTGATATACCATACATCCATAGGTTACACCTAATATTGATTCTAATTCAGGTGTTAAATACTCAATACCTTCAGGATTATTTTTATTACTAATATATTTAGGTATTTCTGCCATAGGCCCTGGTCTATAAAGACTGATTCCTGCTATAATATCCTCTAAAGAATCCGGTCTTAATTCTTTCATGAAAGATGTCATTCCTGCAGATTCTAACTGAAATATGCCTACAGTTTTACCTTCTCCTATCATCTTGTATACATTTTTATCATCGTAATCTATTTTATCTAAGTCTACGTTTATCCCTTTATTATCCTTAACCATGTTTACTGCATCTCTAAGCACTGTTAGAGTTCTTAATCCTAAAAAGTCCATCTTTAAGAGTCCCAACTCTTCTAGTGTTCCCATGGTAAATTGAGTTACTATATTATCTTCATTTTTTTGCATAGGCACATAGTTAACTAAAGGCTGAGATGCTATAACTACACCTGCTGCATGAGTAGAAGTATGTCTTGGAAGTCCTTCTAAAGCCCTAGCTATATCTATTAATGCTTTTGTTCTCTCCTCATTTTCATAGGCTTCTTCCAATTCAGAATTTAACTCTAATGCTTTATCAATGGTTATGGCTTTACCTGGTGCTGCAGGCACCATTTTTGCTATTCTGTCCACTTCAGCATAAGGATAATTCATAGCTCTTCCAACATCTCTTATACACGCTCTAGCAGCCATAGTTCCAAAGGTTATAATTTGAGATACACTATTCTCTCCATATTTCCTTACAACATAGTCTATTACCTCTCCACGTCTTTCATAGCAAAAATCTGAATCTATATCTGGCATAGATACACGTTCAGGATTTAAAAACCTTTCAAACAATAAGCTGTATTTAATAGGATCTATTTTAGTTATTCCCAATGTATATGCAATTATAGATCCTGCTGCGGATCCTCTTCCTGGACCTGTCATTATTCCATTTTCCACAGAAAAATTAATAAAATCCCATACTATTAGGAAATAATCTACATATCCCATCTGCTTTATGATAGAAAGCTCATATTCTAGTCTTTCTACAAGTTTTTTAGCTTCATCATTGCTATCTGCTAATTCATTCACGCTTTCTATGCTAAATGGGACTTCCTTTAACTGTTCAAATTCTTCATATCTTTGTATTAATCCTTTGTAACATAGATCTCTTAAATATTCATAAGGCTCTACATGTTCTGGCAATGGAAATTTAGGAAGCTTAGATTTATGAAATTCATAATCAAAATTACACTGCTCAGCTATTTTTACTGTATTTTCTAAAGCTTCAGGCACCCTAGAAAATATCTTGTACATTTCTTCTGGTGATTTTAAATAAAATTCATCTGATGGATATCTCATTCTATTTTCTTCATCTACAACTTTTCCTGTCTGGATGCACAACAAAACATCATGAGCTTTATAATCTTCTTTTTTTATATAATGTACATCATTTGTAGCAACCAAGGGTATATCCAATTCTTTAGACATTTTTATTAGTTCTTCATTAACCTTTTCTTGTTCCTCCATGCCGTGATATTGAAGTTCAAGATAAAAGCCATCTTTAAATATATCTTTATATAAAAGAGCTATTTCCTTTGCTTTGCTCAAATTGCCTTTTAAAATATAAGATTGAATTTCTCCTCCTAAGCAAGCGCTTAGTGATATCAATCCTTCACTGTGGTTCTTTAAATAATCATGATCGGTTCTAGGCTTATAATAAAATCCTTCTACAGAAGCCTTAGAAACTATTTTCATAAGATTTTTATATCCTGTTTCATTTTTTACAAGCAGCACAAGATGATAATTTTCATTTTCTTTATCATTCTGCTTTATGTGCATAGACTTTCCTGCAACATATACTTCACAACCTATTATAGGTTTTATGCCTTGTTCTTTAGCCTCTTTATAAAAATCAACACACCCATACATCACTCCATGATCTGTTATAGCTATACTCTTCATTCCAAGCTCTTTAGCCTTACTTATAAGTTCTGGAATTTTAGCTGAAGAATCTAGCAGAGAATATCCTGTATGCTGATGCAAACTTACCCACTCATATGTCTTCTCTTCCACTACCCTCACCTTCTTTCTTTTTATCATCTTAATTATCGTCAACTAACAACTAAATTATATCATTATATGAGAAAGCATAAAATAAATTCTATATTAAAATTTTTAGTAATTGTTTAAACTACAACCAATATATATATAATGCTAATAAAAAACAAGAAAGTACCTTTAATTAACTTAAAGATACTTTCTTAACTATTTAATGTTTATCCAAAGAAGAAATTTAAAATTAGTAAAGCAATTAATCCTACAAAACATGCAATAGTAGATGTAATAGACCATACTTTCATTTGTTCTTTTACATCACTTATTCCTATTGATTCATTAATAACCCAAAAATAAGAATCATTAAAATATGAAAATATCATTGAACCGACGCAGGCAGCTAAAGCTGCAAAAACAGGATCTATATGTAGTGTTGTAATCATTGGAGCAGTTACTGAAGCAGAAGTCATCATAGCTACAGAACCTGACCCTTGTACTATTCTTAATAAACAAGAAATAAGAAACGGTAACAAAATTGGAGGTATGCTTGTCTTTGCAATACCTGTTGCAATATATGATCCAACTCCACTATTTTGTATAATCATTCCTAGTGCACCACCACCACCAACTAACAATAACAACTTACCACTAGCCTTAAGACCTTCCTCCATTGCATTTAACGTTTCAGTTTTAGAAAGATCTTTAGTAAGTCCTATAATAGCAATTAGCAAACCTATCGATAGTGCAATTATTGGAGCACCAGTAAAGTTAAATAATGAAGCTAAAACATTATTTTTAAAATTTAATGATTTCAAAATAGTATTTAATAATATTAACAATATAGGAATTAAAATTGGAGCAAAAGCCCTAAAAGGTGATGGTAATGATTTATCATCTTCTTTAACGCCTTCAACAGCAATTTTCTTTTCTAATGGATTTTTAGATAAAGTTTGTATACTATCAGGTCTAATCCATCCATCTTCATTTTCATTAGGCAATTGATATATTTTTTTTCCTAAATATTTTCCATAAGGAATTAATGCACATAAAATTGGAATAGCTATGATAGTACCAAACATCATAAATCTTCCAACATTTACATTTAAAATTCCAGCAACACCTATTGGACCAGCAGCAGGAGGAACTAAAGTGTGACTCATTAATAAACCGCCTGCTAAAGCTACTCCTAAAGAAACTACAGACTTTCCAGTTTTTTTAGATAATCCTTTAACTAATGGAGCTAAAATGATAAATCCAGATGTACAGAAAATAGATAATGATGTGACAAAACCTGAAGCTGCTAAAGCATATTCTTCTTTTTTATGACCAAACAGCTTAATAAATGTATTAGCCATTACTTCTGTTGATCTGGATGTTTCCAAAAGTTTTCCTAGCATAACACCAAAACCAATAATAATACCAATACTACTTAAGGAATTACCAAAACCTTTAGTGATTGAATCAATAAGTTTTTGTTGTTCCATTCCACCTATAACTCCTATAGTAACAGCACAAATAATTACTCCCAAAAACACATGCACTTTTGTTTTAGTTATTAAAAATACTAGTAACACTATACCAATAATTAGTCCTAATATCATTTGCATTCCTGAACTCATTTTTTTCCCCTCTCTCTTTTAAACTTTATTATTACTAGTTCCCACTACTATACTCACTGGATATTTTGGTTTGTAAATAATTAACACATACTGCTAATGTATCTTTTGTTCCTACCAGTCCACCTTTAGTTATAATTGGTTTACCATCAAAAACCCCTCCTATTACCCTTGAATAAATAGCTAGTGGAATAACTTCATCCTTTACATCTATTCCATCAGCTTCAATTTTAGTGCAAAAATCTTCCGTAACATCACCACCAGAAGTATAAACACCTCCGATTTTATTTCCTATTTTTGTAATTACGCCATAAACTATTGAAGCAATGGCATCTGTTATTAAATTAGCACAGTCTTTCTTACCTAAATTATACTTATCTTTTATTTCTGAAAAATCTAATACATCATTTTCTTCTGTAGTAGTTGTAACAACTAAAAGATTATAATTACTCTCTTTAGCAACAATCTCATCTATAACTCTATTAACTTCTTTATCCTTTTTTTGTTTATCTAAAAAATCAATTGTATTTGTTTTTACAATTAAAGGATTATATTTTACTCTTAAATAGTTAATTTGTTCTCTTGTCAAATTACTTGCGCTGCCAATACCACATAATACTTTTTCTCTAGTTTTTAATTTTTCATCTTTTTTATAAAGCATATTTACTGCAGCTGCAGTAAAGGAACCTGGATCAACGGCTACAAATTTTAGTTTGCTTTCAACACAAGCCTTAGCAATTTGATTAATATCATTAATTGTAGAAGCATCAATAACAATAATTCTGTTATCATTTTTTACTTTTTCTAAAACTTCATCTTTTATCACCTCTGAACCTTTTAAAACTTTATCTAAAGATACATATCCAACATTGTATTTACTTTGTTTTTTAACAATTTCTGTTACTTTAGAAGTTTTAACAGGTGCAGTCGGATCCTTAGCTACTTCTGTTTTTTCAAGAGGTACACCATTAACTAATAAAAAATCACCTATACTTACACGTCCTGAATTAGGGAAGGAAGCAACTACAATAGCTATAGTATCATTACCTAATGTTTCAATAATGCTATCAATTTCTGCCCCAACATTTCCTCTTAAAGTCGAATCAATTCTCTTACTAAAAAATAAATCTTGTTTATTTTCGAATAGATTAGCAGCATTTTTTACTCTCTCATAGGCATCAGAATGTGATATTCCCCTACTATTAGTAGTAATGCATAAAACATCAAAATTTTTAAACTTGTCTACATCTGAAGTTTTTAGTAAAGTTCCAACTTTTAAACCATTTTGTGCTAATACTGCACCTGTATCATTAGCTCCTGTTAAATCATCTGCAATAATTACTGTTTTTAACATATAAGTCTCTCCTTTTCCATATTACTCATTGTATTTTAAAATCATTGTTAAAAATTAAACGGTTACATCAAATTTTTAATAAATGCCTTTTAGCTCATCTGGTACCTTATATAAATTTTTATACCATCATTTTGCCTCAAGACACTTACATTTAAGAAAATAACCAAATCATGTTTGCAGTTATACTTTATGTGTGATAAACTATTTATGATAAATTATTAACACCTATTTTGATAGCCTCTTTTTGTTTAATAGATTTGATTTGCGGAACCTTTTCTATGTTAACAAATTGAGGTTTTCGTTTGCTACTAAGACTTTTACACACCCATAGAGTAAAATATGAATCTTGCTTTTTATAAATTTAGATTTACTTGCTTTCATCATTTTCTACTAAAAATCGTGGTCCATATTTAGCAGCAAGAAGGATAGCTTCTATCATACTAACATCACTTACTTTACCTGTTCCAGCTATATCAAAAGCTGTTCCATGGTCTACAGAAGTACGTAAAAATGGCATATTATTAGTTAATGAAATTGTTCTTTCGAAATCTACCATTTTTGTAGCAATATGACCCTGATCATGATAAAGAGAAAGAACTGCATCATATTTTCCATTTAATGCTTGATAAAAAACTGAGTCAGCACCAATTGGTCCATTAATATCCATTCCTTTTTCACGCAAACTTTCAACAGCTGGAAAAATATATTTAACTTCTTCATCACCAAAAAGTCCATGTTCACCAGAATGAGGATTAAGTCCTGCAATAGCCATTCGAGGTTTTTCAATTCCTAGTACCTTTAACGCTTGTTCACAACGAGCGGCAAACTTTTCAATTCCTTCTTTTGTAATTGCATCACAAGCCTTTCTTAAAGAAAGATGTCTGCTATAAAAAAATGCTCTTAATCCTCTTACTTCAAACATAGTTAATGGATCTTTAATATTAGTTAATTTCTCTAAAACTTCAGTATGTCCTATATAAGGTACACCTGCTGCTTTAAAGGATTCTTTATTTAATGGTGTTGTTGCAATAGCAGTTACTTCTTTATTTAGTGCCAATTTTATTGCATATGAAAGATAATCAAAAGCAGCTTGTCCACATTGTGCTTGAACTTTTCCATATTCTAAAGATGATATATCAATATTGTCTAAATTAATAAAGTCTATAGTTCCTTGAACATATTTACCTTCATTAGAATTAGAAACAGCATTTAATTTTAATGTACTATTGACTATTCCCAATGTTTTATTCAAAACACTATAGTCTCCTATTACTAGTGGCCTACACACGTCATAAATTTCTTTAGATTTTAATGCTTTAACAACAATTTCTGGTCCAACTCCTGCAGGATCTCCCAGAGTAATTGCAATAATAGGTTTACTCATTTTTATCTCCTCTTTCTAAATTGTATTTTGTATATTTATATTAACTAATCATTATAGTAAATAATTAGTTTAATATAGTCTGTAAATGTAAAAATTAAACAAATACACAATTGTCAATATTAAATTTATCAAAATCATTAATTAACTTTTCTGATTGTTTATCAACAATAATACCTGTTAACTTATTAAATTCAGATACCTTTACCATACTTTTTTTCCCATACTTATCACTAGTGGCCAATAAAAATGATCTTTCACTAACATTCATAAAAGTATGTTTTAAATACATTTTTTCTACACTAGTTGTCATAAAACTATTTTTTATGCCAAAAGCATCACATCCTAAAAAGCAAGCATCTGCATTATACTTTTCAACAACCTTACATGTTTCAACTCCTATGCACTCTTTTGCTTTCATGGATACTCTTCCACCAATCAATATAACTTCTATATTAGGAAAATTACTTAAAAAAAGGCCAATTTTCAAATCGCTAGTAATAACCTTTAAATCTTCAATATTTTTTATGCTCTTAGCCATTTCCATTAATGTTGTTCCAGCATCTAGTATAATTGTTGTATTCGGTTTCACAAATTCGGCAGCTTTTTTTCCTACTAAATACTTCTCATCAATCATATATTTTTCTTTTTCCAAGTAACTTTGTTCCCTAATTACTGGACTTTTAATCATCGCTCCTCCAAAAGTCCTATCTATAAAACCTTGCGCTTCTAAAAAAGATAGGTCCTTTCTTATTGTAACTTCGGAAACATTTAATTTTTTTGATAACTCTAGTACAGTTACATTTCCATTTTTTAAAATATAGTCATAAATTTTTTCTCTTCTTTCTAATGCAAACATAATTGCCTCCATATAAATATTAAATTTGCAAAACCATTTGAAAGCAATTTAATAATATCATACCTTTCAAATGTTTTCAATATATTTCATTTAGTTTTTTTTACGATTATTTTGAAAAATGCAAACAAACTTAAATAATATAATTGATATTACATAGTTTGAACAATTATTTTACTAAAGTCTGTAAACTTACATATTGTTAAAATCATTATTTTAAATTATTGTAGCTAAATTTTCATTTTAATATGTACATTGTTAATAGGATATGTTAAAAAATTTAAAAGAGCTATTTTTATGGATTATTCCTTTAATGCTAAACGCATTTAATACTTGGAATACATCATAAAAAATAGCTCTTTATAATAGATTTTTTACTCTTCAAAATCTATAGCTGCTGATGATTCTAACATTGGCTTTAATTTTGCCAATACTTGATTTACATGGAATGGACATACCTGATATTCATCCATTTCTTCATGAGAATTAAACTTTGTAATAATTCCAACATCAAATGATCTAGCTGAATGTACTACATCTTTTCCAACAGTTAATTCTTTTAACTGAGGTATTTGTCCTTCCATGGCTCTTAAAATATTTGCAGCCCTTTCTACATTCTCTGGACTTTTGTCCTTTAACTTAAAAAATACTATGTGCGTAAACATTAATACATTCCCCCTCGTTTATTTAGTGATTATTTTTTATTTATCTTCTTAATATCTTTGCAGATAAAAATGTTTTAGCTATAAGCTCTCTTTTATTATCAAACATATCTATTTGTACTTTGCAAAAATTTCTTCCTGTGTCTATTATATCCGTATATATATGTATTTTGCTGTCCATTTGCACAGGTTTCATAAAATAAGTATTTATACTATCAACTAAAACATTAACATTGTTTTTTTGTCTTAATGTCATAATACCCATGGTTGATACTAGCATATTTAATGAACTCCAAGAAGCAGTTCCTATAGGATCTAACATTTCAGGAGTTATCTTCCCTGAAAAATATGCTTTATCATTGTCAAATTTAAACTCAAAATTCTTAAGTACCAAATCCTCCAATGTTTCTGCTGCCTGTGGCTGTCTATCCATAAATTGAAGAGCCTTAATAACATCCCTTCTTGTTATTACACCAATTAAAGTTTTTCCTTTGACTACTGGAAACATTTCTATACCTTCCCAAGCCATTATATGTGCCGCATATGCTACTGTAGTCTTGGGAGTAACTGTTATAGGTTCTCTATGCATTATTTTGCCTACAAGCTCGCAATCATCATTATTAGACAACTCCTTAAGCGTAACTACACCTGTAAGTTTTCCTTCTTCATCCACTACAGGATATCTTTGATGTTTAGTTTCCATCATAATTTTTTTCCATTCTCCTACAGTGTTACTACACCTAAGAAAGTATGGACTAGTTTCCATAATGTCTTCAACTAAAACTATATCCTTTTTTATAAGATTTTCAGATATAGCCTTGTTAATCATACTGGCAACAGTAAATGTATCATAAGTAGTGGATATTATAGGAAGACATCTTTCATTAGCTAATTTTTTAATTTCATCACTACATGTAAATCCTCCTGTTATAAGGACTCCACATTGATTCATTAAAGCTAATTTTTGAGCTTCTTCTCTATTTCCAACTATAAGAAGACAATCTGCTATTAAATATTTTTCCATAGCATCAATAGTCATGGCACCTATAACAAACCTATGAAGAGTCTTATATACACCGTCTTTTCCTCCAAGCAGCGTTCCATCAACAATATTTATTACTTCACCATATGTTAACATTTCAATATTTTTTTTCTCTACTTTTTCTATCCTTACAGTTCCAACTCTAGGTATAGTAGTAACTATACCTAAAGCATCAGAATCTTTTATTGCTCTATATGCAGTTCCATCACTAACACCTAAATCATTAGCTATACTTCTAACAGAAATCTTTGTTCCAACTTCAAGTGAAAGTATATACTTTATTATATCTTCATGCTTTGACACGGTCCCAGCCTACCTTCCTTCTCTTCTAACTTCCTCTGCTATTTTTTCTATTCTTCTAAGTCTATGGTTAACTCCTGATTTTCCTACTGGTGGATTTAACATTTCTCCTAATTCTTTTAAAGATTCATCAGGGTAATTCAATCTAAGTTCTGCAATTTCCCGTAAATTTTTAGGAAGCCTAGTAAGACCAATCTCTTTTTGAATAATCTTTATACTTTCAACCTGCCTTACAGCCGCATTAACTGTTTTACTCAAATTAGCGGTTTCACAATTTACTAGCCTGTTTACATTATTCCTCATTTCCTTCATTATTCTTACATTCTCTAACTCCAGAAGGGAGGAATGAGCACTTATTATATTTAGCAAATCTACTATTTGTTCCCCTTCTTTAATGTAAACTATAAAACTGCTTTTTCTTTGTATTACTTTTGAATTTAATCCATATTGATTTATAAGGGAACTTAAATCATCAGCATATTCATTATCGTGAGTAACAAATTCCAAATGATATGTTTTTTCAGGATTACTCACGCTTCCTCCCCCTAGAAAAGCTCCTCTTATATATGCTCTTTTGCAATTTTCATCTTCTAATATATCTTCAGGTATACTATAATCTAATGCAAATATATTTTCTCTTTCTTTTAGTAATCCTACTTCTTTTAAAAGGCTTTTTACACCCATTTCTTCTGTAATTAAAATCATATACACATTATTTTTTTTTAACGAATTACTTTTCTTAACCATTATTTTTGTATGAATACCAAAATGATCTTTTAATAGTTTAAATACAAACCTTGCAATAGCAGGATTCTCTGTAGTAACTTTGAAACTAAATTGTTTATTTCCACCAAGTAATAGCGTACCACTAACCTTCATTATTGCAGATAATTCAGCTATTGCTTGTGCTTTACTCATTTCTACATATCTACAAACTTCATTTTTTACTTTCAATGAAAATGACATTTTTATTCTCCTATTTATTCTTATTTTGCTTTAATCTTTCTGATAAATAGAAATACTCAATAATTTTTCTTCTATCATATAGAAGTTTTTTCTCCATAATAGTTTCTATCAATATTGAAGCAAGTTTTTCAGAGTTGTGTCTTATAAGTCCATTTTTAATTCTTATAAAATCACCCTCTATAACATTTACATTAAGTCTTTTTAATTCCTCAATGTTATCTATTTTAACTAGATGTGAAGTCTCTTCTTTATATTTATCTTCCAATTCATCGTCTATCCTGCCTATATTTATAACAACATAATCTACTATTTCCCCACCTGCATGCTTAAATATAGCCTTTATATGATCTTCAACACCAAAGCCATCTGTTTCTCCTCGCTGCGTCATTATATTTGATACATACAACTTTATAGCATTAGTTTTTTTAACAGCTTCAGCTATATCTTTAACTAGAAGATTTGGAATAACACTAGTATAAAGACTTCCTGGCCCAAGTATTATTGCATCCGCTTCCATTATAGCATCTATAGCTTCTTTAAGTGGTTTTGCATTTTTAGGTTCTATAAATATTTTATCAATAGATGTATTTTGCTTTATAGCTTCATTAGGAATATTAGACTCCCCTGCTACAATAGTTCCATTTTTCAATTTTGCTTTTAATATTACGTTATCTAAAGTAACTGGCATAACCTTTCCTGTTACAGCAAGAACAGAGCTCATCTTATGAACAGCTTCTTCAAAATTGCTAGATATTCCATCCATAGCTGCCAAAAATAAGTTACCAAAGCTCTGATTTTTTAATCTTCCATCTTTGAATCTATACTGAAGTAAATCTTCCATTAATGGCTCAGTATCTGCCAATGCAAGAATACAGTTTCTTATGTCACCTGGGGGAAGCATTCCAAGATCTTCTCTTAAATCTCCAGATCCTCCTCCATCATCTGCTACTGTAACTATAGCCGTTATGTTAGAAGTATAATATTTTAAACCCCTAAGCATAGTAGATAAACCTGTTCCTCCACCTATAACTACAATTTTAGGTCCTTTTACTAATAACCTTTTTTCATATATAAGATTTTCAAGTTTTCTAGAATCTATGGATACATTCAAATACCCCTTATTTATTAATGCAATTACTGAGCGCATTCCCTGCATTATAGATACATATAAAACAAATACACCTGATGCAATTAAAAATAAATAAAAGGATATATAATACATACTGTAAAGCCTTCTATTTACAAATTCCAGTACGCCAAATACAATAAATAATATTCCCATACTTCCAAGCATAACCCATCTTTTAACCTTTATGCCTGGCCTAAGCCAATCTACTATTTTCATAGCTTTTTACCACCTTTGTTAACATCTTCTTCTATATCTCTATGATCTATGTTAACTTTGTGTCCATCCTTTTTTAATTTTTCATAAATAGAATTAGCGATAGTCACAGATCTATGTCGTCCACCCGTACATCCAATAGATACTATTAGTTGTCTTTTACCTTCCTTTAAATAATTGGGAATTAAGAACTCAAGCATATCTTCTAATTTATCTATGAAATTTTGAGTTTCTTTAAAATTCATAACATAATCACTAACCGGCTTATCATTACCAGAGTATTTCTTTAACTCTGGTATATAATATGGGTTTGGCAGAAATCTTACATCAAACACCAAATCAGAATCTACAGGTATACCATATTTAAAGCCAAATGAAAGCACTGTTATCATAAGCTGAGTTTCCAATTGACCTTTTTCTGCATATATCTCTGTAATTTTTTCTCTAAGTTCTCTTGTAGCGAGATTTGAAGTATCTATAATGTTATCAGCTCTATCCTTTACTTCTCTTAATCTGTTTCTTTCCATTGATATTCCATTTAATATTCTTCCATCAGGAGCTAAAGGATGTTTTCTTCTTGATTCTTTAAACCTTTTTATGAGTACTTCATCGGAAGCATCTAAAAATAAAATCTCATATTTATATCCTTGCTCTTTTAGACATTTTAAACTTTGAAATAAATCATCAAAAAACTTTCCGCCTCTTATATCTATAACTAAAGCTATTCTATCTATTTTACCATCAGTCTGGTAGCAAGCTTCTGCAAATTTAGGTATCAATGTAGGTGGAAGATTATCTACACAAAAATATCCTAAATCTTCTAAATTCCTTATAGCTTGAGTTTTACCTGCACCTGACAGTCCTGTTACTATAACAAATCTCATAGCTAAACCTCCAATAAGTAGTAAATTATATAAGTTAAATTTAACCATTACATAAGTGAATTTTTTCTTTATAATTATAACACAACAGTTTTAAAGAAGGAATAGAATATAAAATGGAGAATTTAACATAGATTTTACTGTTAAATTCCCCATTTTTAAAACTAAATTACCTTTTATTGTTCCTCGCCTAATATTCTAACTTCAGTTAGAAGTTCCACATCAAATTTTTCTTTAACTTTTTCTTGAACAATAGATATCAAATCCAAAATGTCCTTTGCTGTAGCATTTCCCTTGTTTATTATAAATCCAGAATGCTTTTTAGATACTTCTGCATCACCAACACTTACACCCTTTAATCCACTATCCTCTATAAGTTTTGCAGCGAAATAACCTTCTGGTCTTTTAAATGTACTACCTGCTGAAGCATATTCTAATGGTTGCTTTTCACTTCTTCTTCTATTTAGATCATCTATTCTACCCTTTATTTTACTGCAATCCCCTTTATCTAGCTTAAGAGTTACTTCAAGTACTGTATATCCATACTTTAATATAGAACTTCTTCTATATCCAAGTTCTAAAGCTTCTTTATCTAACTCTTTTATGTTTCCGTCTTTGTCTATAATTTTAGCACTTTCTATTACATTTACAATTTCACCATTATATGCACCAGCATTCATGGCAGCTGCTCCACCAATACTTCCTGGGATGCCACATGCAAATTCAAAACCTGTTAAACAATTTTCCATTGCAGTGTCTGACAATTCTTTTAAAGTTACACCACTTTCAGCAATTATCCTGTCGCCTTCTACTCTTACTGCATCTAACTTGCAAAGCTTAATAACTACGCCTCTTATTCCACCATCTTTTACTAATAAATTTGATCCATTACCTACTATATAATATGGTATTTTTTCTTCCTTACAAAAGCCTATAACATCTACAACCTGTTTGAAATTTTCAGGAGTAACAAGTATATCTACTGGTCCTCCTACTTTAAACGATGTATGATTTTTCATAGGTTCATCTATTTCTATATCTCTTGGATCTAATATTTTAGCTAAATTTGTACTAAAGTTTTTAAATTTATTCATTACATATTCTCCTTGAAAATTAAAATTATGTATCATATTTAGTATAATGTATGTATTATGCTTAATCAAGATTTATCTGATTAAGCTTATAATTTTCTTTAAACATCTTAATTGTCATTACCCCTAAAGTATTCTATTATACTTTCTGCTGCCTTTCTATCAATAGAAGGTACCTTTATAAGTTCTTCATATTTTGCAACTTTTATATTTTCTATACTTCCAAAACTTTTTAAAAGTTCCTTTCTTCTTTTTTCACCCACATTGGGTATATCCTCCAATATTGAATGCAAAATTCTTTTATTTCTTAAGCTCCTATGATATGTTATTGCAAACCTATGGACTTCATCTTGTATTCTAGTAACAAGCTTCATAACATTGGAATGTGAATCTATCAAAATTTCTTCATTATTGTATATAATTCCTCTTGTATTATGCTTATCATCTTTAACCATTCCACACACAGGTATATCTATCTCAAATTTTTTTAATACTTCAAGTGCTATATTAACTTGACCTTTTCCTCCATCCATAAGGATTAAATCAGGGAATACACAAAACTTTCCTGCACTTAATTCTAATTTTGTTTTTTGTATTTTTTCTATTTCATCCAAGCCATGCTGAAATCTTCTGGTTAAAATTTCACGCATGCTTTCATAATCATTAGCACCCTTTACTGTATTTATCTTAAACCTTCTATAATCACTATTTTTAGGTCTTCCTTCTTCAAAAACTACCATAGTGCCTACCGAATCTACACCTTGAATGTTTGATATATCATAAGCTTCTATTCTATGAGCAATATCCTCTAATCTTAATATACTAGATAAATCTTTTAATGATTCATCATACAGCTTTCTATCCTGAATAAATTTCAATTTAAAATTCTCTAAAGTCATTTTTGCATTCTTTTGTACTAAATTTAAGGTATCCTTCTTACTTCCTTTTTGAGGTATTTTCACATTTACTTTAGATCCTCTTTTTATTGCTAACCACTGTTCCAATAATATTTGATCTTCTACTTCAGGAACATACATTGTTTTAGGTATATATGCAGTTCCTCCATAAAATCCTTTTATAAAATCAGCAACTATCTCTTCATTATTGGTACCTTCTGTATTTTCTATTATAAAATGCTCTCTTCCTGTTATTTTCCCATTCCTTAGGAAAAACACTTGAATACAGCTGTCCTTTTCATCACTATAAACATTAATAAAATCTTCATCTTCAAAATTTCCTGTTATTATTTTTTGTTTTTCTGTAATTTTTCTAACAGCCATAATTTTATCCCTTAATGCTGCTGCCTTTTCAAATTCCAAGTTTTCTGAAGCTTCTTCCATATCACTTGTTAATGAATTTATTATAACTTTATCTTTACCAGATAACAATTCTATAATATTCCCCACCATTTTATTATATTCATTTTTAGTTATATGTCCACCACAAGGTGCTTTACATAATCCAATATGATAATTTAAACAAGGTCTTATCTTTTCACTACTCTCTTTTATCAATTTTCTACAAGTTCTAATAGGGAATATCTTCTTTAAAAGTTCTATGGTTTCATAGACTGCAGAAGAATCTGTATATGGCCCAAAGTACTTTCCACCATCTTTAGCCAAAATTCTAGTTACAAATATTCTTGGAAAGTCTTCATTAGTCGTAATTTTTATAAAAGGATAATGCTTGTCATCTTTTAATAATATATTATACCTTGGTGTATACTTTTTTATTAGGTTGCACTCTAAAATTAAAGCTTCCATTTCAGAATCTGTAACTATATATTCAAATTCAGCAATATTTTTTACCATTGCCTTTACTTTTTCAGAATGGTTTCGTGAATTTTGAAAATACTGTTTTACTCTATTCTTTAAAACTTTTGCTTTACCAACATATATTATTTCACCTAAGCTATTTTTCATTAAATACACACCTGGTTTATCTGGTAAAACCTTTAAATGGTATTCAAAATCAAACACATAATCACTCCTAAAATAGTTAAATATTACCTGATTTTTACAAAGGTCACTTCATAAAAATTTGTGGAAGTTTATATATTATAAATATAAGTCCAAATATCATAAGTAATTCTTCTATAGAATTACCCATTTTAGAATTAGTTTTATAAGTAATGGGTAACTTTACTTTTTTGTTTCTAAAAGGATATAAAAGTGGTACTCCTCTATTAGTTGCCATATCACATAACAAATGCATACCATAACCTATCATAAAATAGTAAACAAGATAATGTATGTTGTACATATTTCCTATATAACCTGCTATAAAAGAAAATATAATCATACCTGATAAACTATGAGTTAATCCATTTCTGTGAGATGACATAGCTATTACCATAAAGGAAACTCCTAATGCCTTGAATACAGGTTGCTTTGTATATAAATAATCATACCATAAAATTATTATACCCAAACACATATACAAAGTAACTTTTGTTGCTTTATTTTTAAATGGTAATATATATTTATTTATTATACTTTTAGGATGGTCTATATCCGGCAAAACTGATGCCAAAATAACTACCATCATACCAATATAGTTAAATTTTCCTGGTAAACTGTTATAAACTGATAAAAAAGTAACTACCCCAAGACCAGCATGAGTTTTCCCCTTCATATTTTCTCCCCTTATACCATAAAAGCAAATTTTTATATATTTTTATGGTATTTAAATAACCCCATTATTGACTATATTATATCATTAAAACAGTGATAATTTTACTTTTTACAACAAAATTTCCCGGGAAAATATGAAATTGAAGATTCATGTAGAACTCCGCTATTTGCGCACAAAAAACTTACCTTTAAGATAAATTTTTACACAATACTTTTTTGATAAATTTAAAGCTTATTTTGCGTTAGCAAAATAAGCTTCAAAAACTAACCTTCATTGTCCTCTGTCAAATGTCCTCTGAAAAGTTGTATCTCAATGTACTTATATTTTATTTTCTATAGCATTTACAATTTGGCTATCTACTATATCTGCTATATTTAAAAGTATATCTTCTACCCCTTTAGGTTCAAACTTTCCAAACTCACCATGATGTGAAAGTATAGAATAACATATATCATCTAACTCTTCTTCCGAAAGAACATTTCCTACTTCTTTATTTATTTCTGATACATACGCTGCACCCATTACTATATGATCTAATTTTATAGGTTTCCTTTTTATTACACCATTATATTGATATTCCTTTATTTTCATAACATCATGTATTACAGCTTTTAGTATAAGTCTATCCTTATTTATTACTTTACTTGCATCCATATAAAAAGGATTATCTATATAATTATTAAGCACACTTTCCATAGTCTTCATAACACCTACAGTGTGTATAAAAAGTCCGCCTCTTTTGTTACCATGAAATTTTTCCGCTGCAACACAATTCAAAAATGCATTCCATCTTTCCTCGTTGTATCCCATGGCTCCAGTAGCAGCTACAGCTATCTTTTTATATTTATCTTCTAATTTATTTATAGTTTTAATAAAGTATTCAATAAGTTCCTTAGGTACATCATAAAATGGCACAAAATCTGAATAATTTACATCTTCTTGAAGCACTTGTATTACAGGATTTTTTATTTGCATATTACCATTAAAACTTCCTGCAAATCCTTTTACATGTACAATGCTTCCTTCCTCCATTGAATTGTTTAACCTATCATAATGGTCCCATACTGGAAATGATATTGATCCTGTATTATCTTGCATTATCATGATTATATAAGGGCTTCCGTCCTTCTTATATCCTGTTCTTTTGTCATTTACCATTCCTAAAACTTCAATGGCATCTCCATTATTTGATTTAGCAATATCTTCAATTTTCAACACTAGGCACCACCTTTACATTCTACTTTTTTAAGGCTGTTCTAATTACTTCTGATGCTATTCCAGCTGCAGCCTTACCACCTTGTCCTCCATCCTCTACAATTACTGCTACTGCTATCTGTGGATCATCATAAGGAGCAAAACCTATAAACCAAGAATGTGGTGTAGCATCTTTTCCATCTACTTGATGATCAGCCGTTCCAGTTTTACCACATACATCCACTCCTTCAACAGCTGCATTTAAACCAGTTCCTTCTTGTACAACAGATTTCATATAATCTCTCATTGTATTTGCAGTACTTGTAGATATAATTTGACCTAATGATTCTGGTTGTATTGACTTAACAAGTACTCCTTTACTTGTTTGCACTTCCTTTACCAATTGAGGTTTCATCATTATTCCACCATTTGCTATAGTAGATGAAACTAATGCCATTTGGAGCGGACTTGCTAAATCGCTGCTCTGTCCAATAGCAGTTTGAGCAATGCTTCCTTTTTCATAATTTTTTAAAGTAGGAAACTTACTCTGCTCTACTGGTATTCCATCTGCTGGTATGTCTTTATTAAAGTAAAACTTTTCCGCTGTTTCCTTTAACTTATCATTTCCAAGCTCTAATCCCAATGTACCAAATACTACATTACTTGAGTGAACATAACCATTTTTGAAATCTATATTACCGAATGTCTCACCTTCAAAATTATGAAGAGAATATTTATCACTTATTCTCAACTCTCCATTGTCTTGAAATGTTCTATTTCTGACACCTGGCATATTCTCTAATGCACTTACAGCTGTAACTGTTTTAAAAGTTGAACCTGGAGGATATAGTCCAGCTGTAGCTCTATTTAAAAGAGGTCTATTTTTATCAGTATTTATAGATTGCCATATTTCTTGTAAATTATTAGGATTAAAAGATGGCTTTGAAACTATTGCCAAAACTTCTCCAGTTTTAGGATTTAGAGCTACTACAGCTCCTTTATTATCTCCTAAAAGGTCATAAGCTTTACTTTGGACATCATAATCTAGGGTGGTTTTTAAGTTATCACCTATTTTTTCTTGTTCTTTACCTTTATTTTTTATCAAACTTTTAATATTGTCTTCAATATCAGTATCCATTAGCTCTTTATCATATTTTTTTTCCAAGCCAGTAATACCATATTTTATATCCACATATCCTAATGCATGAGCAAATATTTCCCCACCTGTATACTCTCTCTTTTGGGTTTCCTGATTAACTCTAGAGCTTTTTGTTAAAGGTTTGCCATTTCTATCATAAATAGTTCCTCTTAAAACTTCATTTCTCTTAACCCACAGCCTTCTATTATTTGTGTAATTTACTATTTTAGGTCCTTCAACCATTTCAAAATAAGTTATATATGAAATTAATCCTATAAAACATATCAAGAAAATCATAAGAACTTTTTTTATGTTATTTGATATATCATTCATAATCTACCTACCCTCTTCTGATATCTTTTGAATTATACCCAAAGAAAAAAACGTAATAAGCATAGAACTTCCTCCATAGCTTACTAAAGGTAATGTTATACCTGTAAGAGGAATTGCATTCATTACTCCCCCTACTATAACTAAAACTTGAGATGCAATCATGGCAGCATATCCTACTGCTAAAAGTCTTGAAAAATTATCTTCTTCATACACTGCTGCCCTCATACACCTGTAAAAAAGTAAGAAATATAGTATTATTATTGCAAATCCTATAAGTATACCTAATTCCTCACACAAAGCTGCAAATATAAAATCTGTAGTGTTAACAGGAACATATTCTGGATGTCCAAGCCCAAGTCCTGACCCTGTAAGTCCTCCTGAGGCAATAGAAAACATAGATTGTACTACCTGATAACTTTTGTTTGTGGCATATGGCCAAGGATTTTGCCATATTAACACTCTTGTTCTTACATGATCAAAAAGCTTATAACTTGCCACAGCTCCTATGCTCGATAAAGCAAAGCATGCAATTATATATTTAAATTTAGATGTAGCTATATACAGCATAGTTACAGATATTCCAAAAAATATAAGTGCAGATCCTAAATCTTTTTGCAGCACCATAAACCCTAAGCATACCATTACTACTATGCCTGGCTCTATAAGATTTTTAAAATCTTTATAGTCTTTTAGAGCAGAGGCCAAATATCCAACTAAAAATAGCTTACCAAATTCCGAAGGTTGAAAGCCATAACTTCCTACAAAAATCCAGTTCTTAGAACCATTAACTTCCCTACCAAACAATGTAGCAACACCCATAAATACTAAAGTAATTACTAAAAATATGTACTTATATTTACTAAATCTTCTTAGGTCTGGAAGTACTACAACTATCAATATAAAACCTGTTACTCCTATAGCAAACCATATAATTTGCTTTATGGAACTAGCCATATTCAACCTATATATCATAACAATGCCTATAACAGATAATATACTCGAAAATATAAATATATATTTATCTCCATCGGAAAAAAACTTTCTTATTATAAAATAAGAATATCCTATAAGCAAACATGTAACTACAGCCATAACCATAGCATTCTTATCTAGTGGCTGTTTAAGTATGGCCAAATTAGCAAAACACACCAGGCATAAAAGATATGTGTATCTTAAGAGCTTTTTTTCATCTCTACTAGTATCCAAATTCACTCACCACCAATTTTTAATTAAAAATCTAATTTCTATCCTATTACTTTAAATGATGTGTTTCCTATTACAATTTCATCACCAGAATTTAAATACTTTCTGCCATTTACTCTGTTTCCATTTAATAGCGTACCATTTGTACTATTTAAATCTTCTAATATACAATCGTTATTTTTTAAAAATATTCTTGCATGATATCCTGATGCATATGGGTCGTCCAATACAATAAAATTTCCACTCTTTCTTCCTATATTTACTTCTCCATGAATAGGTATAACAGCACCCTTTCTTAAATTGGAATTGTTACCAGCATTAATAATTTCTAACCCCAAAGACTTTCTGTGTCTTCTTGTATTTTTCTTATCTCCACCCTTTATATCTTTATACATTATTCTAAGAGCTAAAGAAATTATGATATAGACTATAGCTATTATTATAATTTTAAAAACTAAGCTTAACTTATTCAGATCCATATAATCACCTTCTTGTACTCATACTTTTTGATAACCTTATACAATAACACCTTTTACACATTAAAAGACTAGCATTAGGGTAGATTAGCTGCTAGTCTTATTAAATTATAACATCTTTTTCAAATATTGTCCTGTATAAGACCTTTGGTTTTCTACTATTTGTTCCGGTTTTCCAGTAAAAATAACTTCTCCACCCTTTTCTCCACCTTCTGGACCAAGATCTATAATATAATCTGCACATTTTATAACATCCAAGTTGTGCTCTATAACAATCACTGTATTTCCTGTATCCACAATTCTCTGAAGTATACTTATTAGTTTACTTACATCATCTATATGAAGTCCAGTAGTGGGCTCATCTAAAATGTACAATGTTTTTCCAGTGCTTCTTTTAGATAGCTCATATGCCAGTTTTATTCTTTGAGCTTCTCCTCCTGATAGCTGAGTAGATGGTTGACCCAACCTTACATAGCCAAGTCCTACATCCATAAGGGTTTGTAGTTTGTTTTTTATTCTAGGTATATTTTCAAAGAACTGCAATGCTTCCTCTACTGTCATATTTAAAATATCATCAATATTTTTCCCTTTATATTTTACTTGTAAAGTTTCCCTATTATACCTCTTTCCTTTACAAACATCACACGGTACATAAACATCAGACAAAAACTGCATTTCTATCTTTATTATTCCATCACCGCTGCAGGCTTCGCATCTTCCACCTTTAACATTAAAGCTAAATCTACCTGGTTTATACCCACGCATTTTAGATTCTGAAGTACTAGCAAAAACCTCTCTTATAATGTCAAATACCCCAGTATATGTGGCAGGATTAGATCTTGGTGTCCTTCCTATAGGACTTTGATCTATATTTATAATTTTATCTATATTTTCTACTCCACTTATATCCTTATGAATTCCAGGGTTATCTTTAGCGTTATTTATTTTCTTATGAAGTCCTTTATATAGTATTTCATTAACTAATGTACTTTTTCCTGATCCTGAAACTCCTGTAACACAAGTAAAAATTCCTAATGGAAATTTTACATCTATATTTTTTAAATTATTTTGTTTAGCACCTTTTACTATTATACATTTTTCATTACCAGAACGCCTACTTTCAGGAACAACTATTTTCTTTTTTCCACTTAAATACTGTCCAGTTATAGACTTTTCATTATTAATTATTTTATCAATAGTTCCTGCTTCTATTATTTCTCCACCATGTTCTCCTGCTCCTGGACCTATATCCACAATAAAATCTGCTTCCTTCATTGTATCTTCATCATGTTCTACTACTACTAATGTATTACCTAAATCCCTTAGATGTTTTAGAGTACTAATTAATCTATCATTATCTCTTTGATGAAGTCCTATACTTGGTTCATCAAGAATATACAATACTCCAACTAAACCTGACCCAACTTGAGTTGCAAGCCTTATTCTTTGAGATTCTCCTCCTGATAGTGTTCCTGCCATTCTGGACAAATTTAAGTAATCAAGGCCTACATCTATTAAAAATTTTAGTCTTCCCTTTATTTCCTTTAATATTTGCTCACTAATTATTTTGTTTTTTTCAGATAGCTTAAGTTCATCTAAAAATTTTAGTTCATCCTTAATTGACATTTCACAAAATTGAGCTATATTCTTTTCTCCAACAGTAACGGCTAAAGCTTCACTTTTAAGCCTAGTTCCGCCGCATTTAGAACAAGGTGCATCACTCATATATGCTTCAATCTGGCTTTTTATATAATCAGAATTAGTTTCTAAATACCTTCTCTTTAAATTATTAATAAAACCTTCAAAAGCATGGTCAAATTCCATTAATCCATTTTCACTTCTATATTTTCCCTTTATTTTTCTTCCTTTGGTACCATAAAATATAACGTTCATTATTTCTGGATCTAGTTTTTCTACTGGTGTATTTAATGAAAATTTATATTCTTTAGCAAGTGCCTTTAATATACTAAATGTCCATGAATCTTCCTTTAAGCTTCCACTGCCCATGGTTTCAATGGCTCCATCTGCAATACTTTTACTCTTGTCAGATACTACTAAATCTTCATCTATTTCCATAAGAGTACCCAATCCATCACAACATTCACATTTTCCAAAAGGTGAATTAAAAGAAAATGTTCTAGGTGCTATTTCTCCTATGCTTATACCACAATCCACACAAGCAAATTTTTCACTGAACAGAATATCTTTTTCTCCAATAACATTTATAATAACAACACCTTCTGATAATTTCAGTGCAGTTTCAATGGAATCAGCTAATCTACTTCTTATATCCTCTTTAATAATTAACCTATCTATTACCACTTCAATAGTGTGTTTTATATTTTTCTGAAGTTTAACATCTTCTTCTTCTAATTCTACAATATTACCATCTATTCTTGCTCTTACGAAACCATTTTTTCTCACATTTTCTAATACTTTTACATGTTCACCTTTTCTTCCCTTTATTACAGGCGCCAATACCTGAATTTTTGTTCTTTCCTCCATAGACATTATTCTGTCTACCATTTGATCTACTGTTTGCTGCTTTATTTCTTTTCCACACTTAGGACAATGAGGTATTCCTACCTTTGCATATAAAAGTCTTAAATAATCATATATTTCAGTAACAGTTCCCACAGTAGAACGTGGATTTCTGCTTGTTGTCTTCTGATCTATAGATATTGCTGGGGATAATCCTTCTATATATTCCACATCTGGTTTATTCATCTGTCCTAAAAATTGTCTTGCATAAGCTGATAATGATTCAACATATCGTCTTTGTCCTTCTGCATACAAAGTATCAAAAGCTAAAGATGATTTTCCCGAACCAGATAATCCTGTAAATACAATTAACTTATCTCTTGGAATTTCCAAATCCACATTCTTTAAATTATGAACCTTTGCACCCTTTATTACTATTTTATCCTTCATTACTTTTGTTTACACTCCTCATTTTCTTGTAGTACAATATATCCCAAGATGCTTTTTTCTATCGGTCATTAGTTTTTCTTTTTTTGTTTTTTTAATTTTAGTATTTTATCTCTTAAATCAGCTGCCAATTCAAACTGAAGCTCCTTGGCCGCTTGTTTCATTTCTTTTTCATATTTTGAAATTAATAAATCTATATTTTCATTATTAGCTTCCATAGCTTCTTCTAAACTATCATATTGCGCTTTTTCTTCTGAAACCTTAGTAGCTTCAATTACTTCTCTAATTTCTTTCTTAATGGTTTTAGGCATTATATTGTGTTTTTCATTATACTCCATTTGTATTTCTCTTCTTCTATTAGTTTCTGATATTGCTTTACCCATAGAATCGGTTATTCTGTCTGCATACATAATAACCTTACTTTCTGAATTTCTTGCAGCTCTTCCTATTGTTTGAATTAAAGAACGTTCAGACCTTAAAAAGCCTTCTTTATCAGCATCAAGTATAGCTACTAAAGCAACTTCAGGTATATCAAGACCTTCTCTTAAAAGATTTATTCCGATTAAGACATCAAATTGACCCTTTCTCAAATCTCTTATTATTTCCATTCTTTGTATAGTATCTATACCAGAGTGCAAATAATTAGCCTTAATATCCATTTCTTTAAAGTAATCTGATAAATCCTCTGCCATTTTTTTTGTAAGAGTTGTTACAAGAATTCTATATCCCCTTTTTATAGTTTCTACTATATTTTTATATAAATCATCTATCTGTCCTTTAATAGGTTTAACTTCAATTTCAGGGTCCAATAGTCCTGTAGGTCTTATTATTTGTTCTGCCACATTTGTAGAATGTTCTAATTCATAATTTGCAGGGGTTGCACTTACAAAAACTACTTGATTTAACTTACCTTCAAATTCATTAAATGTAAGTGGTCTATTATCAAATGCTGAAGGTAATCTGAATCCATATTCAACCAAAGATTGTTTTCTTGACCTGTCTCCAGCATACATAGCTTTTACTTGAGGCATGGTAACATGACTTTCATCTATAAAAAGTAAATAATCTTCAGGGAAGTAATCTATAAGTGTTTGAGGAGGAGTTCCTTTTGCTCTCCCATCCAATATCCTTGAATAATTTTCAATACCACTGCAATATCCTACTTCTCTCATCATCTCTATATCAAAATTTGTTCTCTGCTTTAATCTTTGAGCTTCTAAAAGCTTATCTTGAGATGTGAGTTCTCTTACTCTTTCTTCTAATTCTGATTCTATACTTTTTATAGCTGTTTCCAGTCTTTCCCTAGAAGTGGCAAAATGGGATGCAGGGAATATAGACACATGCTTTCTAGTTCCTATAGTTTCACCCGTTAATGCATCAAATTCTTTTATTCTATCTATTTCATCACCAAAAAATTCTATTCTTATAGCTTTTCCACTGGATGAGGCTGGAAATATGTCAAGTACATCTCCTTTTACCCTAAATGTACCTCTTACAAAATTTATTTCATTTCTTTCATACTGTATTTCTACAAGTTTTTTTAGAACTTCATCTCTATCTTTAGTCATTCCTTCTCTTAAAGATAAAGTAAGTTTTTTATATTCTTCCGGATTTCCTAAGCCATATATACATGATACTGATGCTACTACAACTACATCTGTCCGCTCTAACAAAGCAGAAGTAGCTGAATGTCTTAGCTTATCTATCTCATCATTTATAGATGCATCTTTTTCTATATAAGTATCCGTTTGAGCAACATAGGCTTCAGGTTGATAATAATCATAGTAAGATACAAAATACTCTACGCAATTCTCCGGAAAAAATTCTCTAAACTCTGAACATAACTGAGCTGCCAAGGTTTTATTATGAGCTAAAACTAAAGTTGGTTTTTTAACACGCTCAATTATATTTGCCATAGTAAAAGTTTTACCTGATCCTGTAACTCCTAAAAGGGTTTGAAATTTCTCTTTATCATTTATACTTTTTACTATACTATCTATAGCTTGTGGTTGATCTCCTGTAGGCTTAAATTTTGAATGTATTTTAAATTCTTTCATTCTCTATTCATCCCTATCCTTATTTTTGATTTTCTGTAATATCTCCGCAAACTTGTTCTCATCAAACTTCACTACCATACTATCCTTTGGAACTCCTTTTGGTACAAATACTATTCCCAATCTTTTTGAAGTATTCATTTTGTTATAGCTTACCTCTTCAAACTTTCCAGTAACCTTTTTTACTTTAAACCAAATAAAATTTGAAGTTTCTCTAATAATTTCACTTATTTTTTCTTCATTCTCCACTTTTTCGCTGTTAATTTCTACTAACAAATCCCCTGTAGAAATTCCCATTTCGTTAGCAGGAGAATTAGGTGCAACTTCCAAAACCATAATTCCTTCTTCGTCACTTGTATATTTGGGAGTACCTTTTAATTCTAATCGTCTTTGAAAAATTATCATTCCTTCATGAGCAACTGGTGCAAATACAAGTACTAAAATTTTTAAAAATATATTTAAAGCAGCCAATTGTGCTAATCCAAATAAAGCTAAACTGTATATTATAGTTAATCCTCCAGACATTAAAGTTTTTTCCTTCTTACCTCTTGTAAAAGTTATGCTGTTATAGCCTATAATCCCATAAAAAGGAATTAACGCTACTAACGCATTTTTCAATACATTTGAAGGCATGGAATTATTTACTAGAGGCCACCAATTTGGTGTAGGTATCTGCCATGATAATCCCGTATTAGACACACTGTGCAAAATAAAAAACATTGCTACTGGAAGTGTCCAATATCTTTGAAGTGCAAAACCTCCTATTATCCTACCACTCCTATTTGTAAATACAGGTATATATCCTGTATCACCATCTAAAATTATTAAAAATCCTTCTATAAAATGCAATACTGCAACCATACTCATAAGAGCTACTATATCTATTTTCAAAATATCTAAATTAGGCATTTTTAGACCAACTGAAAGGAAACCTAGTACTATACTCATAATTCCAAGAACTGATCCAGAATAAGAAAAGCATATGAATCTCTGATTAAAAAACATGAAAACTATGGATAGTAAAAATACCAAATCTACAGCTGAATTTTCATCGAACACAATACCTAAATAAGACATCATAATGCTAGCAATAGTACCTGCAAAAATACCTATAACAATTTGAGATATAGTTAACTCAAAAGGAGAATTTATTCTTTCTCCTATTATCATTTTTTGCATAATGGAAGTTTTCTTGTTTCTTCTATAAAGTACAAAAGCTAAAATAATCAAAAACGCAACTAAGTATGGTTCCGTTAATGCAAAAGCTACCGATTTTAAAGTATATAACAAAATACTCATTAATCCACTTTCCCCTCTCCATAAATGAAGTTAGACAGAAATTTCTGCCTAACTTAAAATCCATAAATATATTATATCTTTATATTTATTTTTAATCAAAATAACAAATATCCACTATTTAACTTTAGTTTTTGCTATTTCAAGTGCTTTGTTAAACTGAGGATCTGAACTTCTATCATAGGCTTTCTTTCTAAGTTCTTCTGGATAAGTTACTGGTACATCTGGCTTTATGCCAACATGATGTATATTCTCTCCATTTGGAGTATAATATTTTGAAACTGTAACCTTCAGTGCAGTTCCATCTCCTGTATCCAGCATAGTTTGAACAACACCTTTTCCAAAAGTTTTTTCACCAACCAAGGTTCCAATTTTATAATCTCTTATAGCACCTGAGAATATCTCAGAAGCACTAGCTGAACCAGCATTTGTAAGTACTGTAAGAGGTAATCCTACAAAATTTCCTCCACTTGATTTATATTCTTTTTTATTCTTATATTTATCTATGGTAGAAACAATCACTTTATCCTTTTGTAAAAAGTTAGAAACCATATCTACACATTCATTTAAAAGTCCACCAGGATTTCCTCTTAAATCTATTATAAGTGATTTCATTCCTTTTCCTTGAAGCTCCTTTAGTTTACTTTGGAGATTCTTAGCTGTATTTTCATCAAACATAGAAATTTGTATGTAACCTACATTTTTATCTATCATTTCTCCTTTTACTGTAACTAAATTTATTTTTGATCGCTTTAACTTTACATCAAAAACGCCTTTGCCTGCTCTATTCATAGTTAAGGTAACTTCTGTTCCTTCTTTGCCCTTCATTAAAGTAACTGCTCTATCAAGATCTTTTCCTGTTACATCAGTATTATTTACTTTTTCTATTTCATCTTTAGGAAGTAATCCTGCTTTTTTAGCTGGCGAATCTTCAAATATATCAGCTATAATAATTTTATCGTCCTTAGCTTGAACTTGTAATCCTACACCGCTATAGTTTCCCTCTGTTTGAGTATTAAATTCATCAAATTCTTTCTTATTCATAAATACTGTATAAGGATCTTTTAGTGCATCTGTCATTCCCTTAATAGCTCCTTCTACTAAATCTGATTCATTTATATTACCATCATAATACTTATACAATGCACCTTCCACTTGAAATAATTTATAAAACTTACCTACGTTACTATTATTTTCAATATATGATTTTGTTCCAAATAAAGTAATTGTATTTGTTACAAGTACAGCTACTATGGTTAGTGATATCCACTTCTTCTTATTCAATTCTTCCACCTCTTTGATTTAAAGCTTATATACCTATATTATTTATATAAATCTTAAATAATTATAACATTAAAAAAAATAAATTTGCACAAGTATTTATAAAAAATTAGCATGCAGTATTAAACTGCATGCTTACTAAACATCTAAAAACTTTCTTATAGAAGAAATACTGCCTGCTGCTCCTATAATCATACCTACTAATATAAATAAGCCAAGAATATTAATTAAAACATATTGAGGTTCAACTAATTGAATCATAACTAATCCTGATGAAACTTTTGCATAAGCCATTCTATAAGCATAATATAAAATTATATCTGCTACTATACCGCCTACAACTCCAATCATCATACCTTCAATTATAAATGGCCATCTTATAAACCAATCTGTAGCTCCTATATATTTCATTATACCTATTTCTCTTCTTCTTGAATATACTGTAAGCTTTATAGTATTTCCTATTAGGAATAATGAAACTCCCATTAATATTACAAACATTACACTTCCAACCCATTTTATAGTTTTTGTTATTGTTATAATCTTATTTACAATATCTCTACCATCTTTTATTTCATCTATCCCTGGCATACCTTTTATTCCGCTTACAACATTAGATACTACTTCTGGCTTTTGAACCTTTATTATGTATGAATTAGGCATAGGATTGTCCTTATCTAATCCATCCAATAATCCTTTATTTTGTTCTCCTAATTGCTTTCTGAATTTTTCTATAGCTTGAGCTTTAGTTTCATAGCTAACATCTTCTACTCCGTCTACATCTTTTATCTTCTTTTCTATATCCCTTTGCTGTAACATAGTTATATTATCTTTCAATATAACTTTTACTTCTACTCTCGACTCTACTTCAAGTATTCCTTGATTAACATTTTGTATAGTAAGCCAGAAAACTCCCAATATGAAAAGAGTTGCTGCAACAGTTGCTGCTGCTGCACTACTTATGGTTTTGTTTCTCTTTAAGCTTTTTAAAGCATCTACTATAGAAAACTTAATTGTACTAATCCTCATATCCGTATGCACCCCTTTTCTCGTCTCTTACTATAACTCCTTTTTCTATGGCTATAACCCTTTTTCTCATACTATCTACTATATCTTTGGCATGAGTCGCCATAACAACAGTAGTTCCTGCACGACTTATATCATTTAAAGTTTGCATAATATCCATTGAAGTTTCAGGATCCAAGTTTCCTGTAGGTTCATCAGCAATTAATATTGATGGACTATTCACTATAGCTCTTGCTAATGATATTCTTTGCTGTTCTCCTCCTGATAACTCATGTGGAAAAGCCTTATATTTATTAGCTAGTCCCACAAGAGATAAAACTACTGGTACCTTTTTTCTTATCTCTTTTAAAGGTGCTTCTACTACTCTCATTGCAAATGCCACATTTTCATAAACATTTAATGTAGGAATTAATCTAAAATCCTGAAAAACTACTCCTATTTTTCTTCTATAGTATGGTATTGACTTTCTCTTTAAATTTGTTATATCTGTATTATTTACTATTATGTTTCCACTAGTTACGTCAACTTCTTTTAGCAAAATTTTTATAAAGGTAGATTTTCCTGCTCCACTTGGTCCTACTAAAAATACAAATTCCCCTTTTTCTATATTTACATTCACATTGGACAAGGCAAATATATTATTATTATAAACTTTGCTTACATTATTAAACTCTATCATTTAAACATCTCCTTACATGCATATTAAGTTTACATAGCTTTTCTGCATTGCTAAAAATATTATAACATAATACGACATTAAATAAAAAACTATTATGCTAATTTTTTGTTAATAAAATGATACATTTATGGCAAGCTAATCCTCAAATTTTAATTTATTTAAATTAAAAATGGTGGCATTTCTAATAAATACCACCACTTACATAATGTTTTATTTCAAGCTTAATCCTTTTTTAACTGCTTTTACTATATCGTCTGAAGTTAATCCATAAGCTTTTAAAAGCTCTGCAGGCTTTCCACTTTCTCCAAAAGTATCTTTTATTCCTACTCTTACTACTGGTGTAGGAAGATTTTCACTTAGCACTTCGCATACAGCAGAACCTAATCCACCTATTATACTATGCTCTTCAGCAGTTATTACAACTCCTGTTTCTCTTGCTGAATTTATTATAGCATCTTTATCTATAGGTTTTATTGTATGTATGTTCACAATTTTAACCTTTATTCCCTCTTCTGAAAGAGTATTATATGCTTCTAATGCTGCATCTACCATTATACCTGTAGCAATTATAGTTGCTTCTTTTCCTTCTCGCAATGTTACAGCTTTTCCTAGCTCAAATTTATAATCAGGTCTATCATTTATAACTGGAACACCTGATCTTCCAAGTCTAACATAGCAAGGTCCTTTAAGTTCACTTACAGCTTTAATTACAGCTTCTGTTTCTACTGCATCACTTGGGCATATTACTGTCATATTAGGTACACTTCTCATTAATGAAATATCCTCCACAGATTGGTGAGATGCTCCATCTTCTCCAACTGTTATTCCTGCATGAGTTGCACATATTTTTACATTTAATTTTGGATAGCATATAGAATTTCTTATCTGTTCAAAAGCTCTTCCTGCAGCAAACATAGCAAAACTGCTTACAAACGGTATTTTTCCACAAGTTGACATTCCAGCTGCTACTGCCATCATGTTACCTTCTGCAATTCCCATATTTATAAATCTTTCAGGACAAACTTTTTTAAATTCTGCAGTTTTAGTTGATTTTGATAAATCTGCATCAAGTACAACTATATTTTCATTTTCCTGGCCTATTTTTGCTAAAGCTTTTCCGTAAGCTTCTCTTGTTGCTATTTTATTAGACATTATTCTTCACCTCCAATTTCCTTTAAAGCCTGCTCACATTGTTCCATGCTTGGAGCATTTCCATGCCAGCCTACTTGATTTTCCATAAAGGATACACCTTTACCTTTTATAGTTTTACATACTATCATTGTTGGCTTTTCTTTTACAGTTTTAGCTTTTTCTATAGCATCAATTAATTCTTCAAAACTATGTCCATCTACTTCTAATACATTCCATCCAAAAGCTACAAATTTATCAGCAATAGGTTCTGCTGACATTACATCTTTACATGGTCCATCTATCTGAAGTCCATTATAATCAACAAAAGCAGTAAGATTATCTAGCTTATATTGAGCTGCTGCCATTGATGCTTCCCAAACTTCTCCTTCTTCTAGTTCTCCATCTCCAAGTAATGTATATACTCTGTAATCCTTTTTATCCAATTTTCCAGCTATAGCCATACCAACTGCTGCAGATATTCCCTGGCCTAATGATCCTGTAGACATATCTACCCCTGGTACTTCATTCATGTTAGGATGACCTTGAAGAATTGATCCAAGCTTTCTAAGCTTTTTTAATTCTGCTACATCAAAATATCCTTTTCTTGCAAGCGTACTGTATAATACAGGTGCAGCATGGCCTTTAGAAAGGACAAATCTATCCCTATTTGAATTTCTTGCATCTTCAGGATTTACATTCATTTCATTGAAATATAATGTAGTTAAAACTTCTACTGCAGATAAAGAACCTCCTGGATGTCCTGAACCTGATTCAGTTAGCATCATTACAATATCTTTTCTAACTTGCTGAGCTACTTTTTTAAGTTCTTCTATATTTTTTTTCACAATCTCAACCTCCTAATAAGCAAACAATTGCAATCTACCTATTATTTTATCACAAAACCTAATTTTTATATACACAAAAAAATAGGGATTTAAAATCCCTATTTTAAGCTTATCACAAGCCCACACTTACTAAAAGTGCATCATCTACTTTTTTCATATCTATATCTGTCATATGACCTATTTTTTCTTTCAATCTTCTTTTATCTAGAGTTCTTATCTGTTCAAGCAATACTACCGAATCTTTATTAAGTCCATAGGCTTCCGATGAAATTTCCACATGAGTTGGAAGTTTTGCCTTATTTATCTGGGAAGTAATTGCTGCTACTATTACCGTAGGACTGTATTTATTACCAACATCATTTTGAATAATGATTACTGGTCTTATTCCTCCTTGTTCTGACCCCACTACAGGGCTTAAATCAGCATAAAATATATCTCCTCTTTTTACTATTGTTGTCATCAGCTAAATCACTCTCCGAAAGCTTTGCTTCATATTCTTTAAAATCTTTCATGTCATTTGCAAAGCCCATTTCTGCAAATTCTAGATTAAGTTGTGCCATCTCCTTATAACCTTTTTCCATTGCTGATATATTTGATCTCTTTTTCTCTTTAATATATAATATGATAGCTTCTCGAATTAATTCACTGCTTTTTTTGCAATCTTCTTGAAGTACTTTATTCAATTCATTGTAGAGTGTTTCTGAGAGGTTTACCACTAATCTCTTTGAATTTGACATATAAAAATCAATACCTCCTATTAACTTAAGCGAAATATATACATATAAATTATAGTCCTAAAACCATTAACGTGTCAAAGAAATTATCTGCATTTTCCCCATTTTTCTACTTGTATTTTTTACAAATAATCTCTTATTATTGCAAATATATTGTACTATTATGTATTATAAACATACAATTTTAATTTAATATGTACTACGTATAAATTAATAAAAAGCGATTTAATATATATCCCTATAAAGTATTATGCCCAAATATAAATATATTTAATATATTATAAAAAAATAATTTTTTATCCGCATGGCTATTAATTATTTAACTTACATAAATGATAAACAAATAGTTACTGAATATTTTAGCAAGCATAATTAAAATTTTCATAGAGACTACACACTTAATTTAAATATATGTAATTTTTGTGGAATTTATAATTATTGTCAGACAGTAAAGGAAACTTTCCTTTACTGTCTTGTGAAAAACTATTTCAAGTTATATATAGTTTCTAACCTTTATAATTTTTCCATTTTTAATATAAACTCTAGGAACCCTTTTACTTATCATGCACAATAGTTCATAATTAATGGTTCCTAACATTGGTGCCATGTCATCAGCATCAAATTTAAGTGTTCCATCACTTCCCATAAGTATTACTTCGTCTCCTACTTTTACATCCTCTATTTCAGTAATATCTATCATGCATTGATCCATACATATGTTTCCTACTACTGGTGCAAACTTTCCATTAATTATGACTTTTGCTTTTCCAGATAGCATTCTAGTATATCCATCTGCATACCCTACTGACAATGTAGCAATAACACTCTTTCTTTCAGTTCTAAATTTTCTTCCATATCCTATATATTCACCCTTTTCAAGAGTTTTTATGTGCATTATATCTGCTTTCCATGTCATAACTGGTTTTATATCTAACATTTTCTTATCAACTTCTGTTGATGGGTAATATCCATAAAGTATTATTCCAGGTCTTGCTCCTTCATAATGTGTTTCTGGTAATTCCATTATTGCCGCACTATTAGCTATATCTCTCATATTTATTTTTACGCCTTTTTCTTGCAGCTTTTCACAGAAGTAATTATACTTTTCAAACTGTTTATGAGAATAATCCTTGTCCAATTCATCAGCAGTACAAAAATGTGAGAATAAACTTTCTATTTCAATATTAGGAAGTTTGCTTATTTTGCATACCTCTTCTATGCTATCTTCATTAGGCAAAAATCCAATTCTACCCATACCGGTATCTACTGCCACATGTATCTTTGCAACTTTATCTTTAGCTTGTGCTGCTTTAGATAATTCACTAGCATACTCATAAGAAGTTACTGCAGGCTCTATATCATACTCTAATAAATCATCAATTAGTGTATTTGGTGTAAGTCCCAATATCATTATATGACAGGAAATTCCACTCTTCCTCAGTTCAATGCCTTCACTTAATACCGCTACAGCTAGTCTTGTAGCACCATTTTCTAAAAGTACTGGGGCTACCTCTAAAGCACCATGACCATAAGCATCAGCTTTTACAACACCTATTAGCTCCTTACTTTTTGATTTTTTTCTAATATTTTTCATGTTATATGTAAGGTTATCCAAGTCAACCTCTACCCATGTAGATCTAAAATTTCTAAACATAAATATCCCACCCTTCCAAAACAAAGTAAAAATTTTAATATGTTTTCCATACATATTAATTATACAATATTTTTAATACATATATCATTCAAATTGTTTAAAAAATTAAATTTATTTCAATTTTAATAGGTCAACCTTGCAAAATTCATATAAAATTTAGTTTTTTTCTATTCTATAACAAATAAATTCTTATTCAATTCCCTATTGAAATTGAAATTAGAATATTCTACTTTGATTTTTTCACTATCTTTCCAATCATATATGTTCAAGTACTCGGGTTTTTCATTATCTACATTTATATACAGATTAGCTTTACTAATGTTTTTGTTATTACCTGGAATGTCTAAACATATAACCTCATATTTTTTATTATTTATAGTTTTTGAAGAAACTTTTATTTTTTCATTAGTATAAATAAGACCTATATATTCACCTATAAAACTCAATTTAAATACACTATCAAAACTTTTATCTGTACTATACTTGAATCCATTTTTCAAATCTTTTACAAATATGTTATTATCCTTGTACACCATTATTCTATTATTTTCAAGTTCAAATCTATATCCATATCTTTTATCATAAAATTGCTTTCCTTTATAACTTACAGTTTGTTTATCATTCTGTATTTTCATATCCACATCGCAGCTATAACTATCTAGATTTTTAAAATTCTGAATAATTTTTTCTGATTTATCCTCATTATTTTTACATCCTGATAATAACAAAAAAAATAAAAAGAACATAGTAGTTACTATTAATAGTTTACTTCTCAATCTTATTCCCCCTAAAAAAGCCTTATAATAGAGGGTATTAATTCATTATTAATAATATTCCTATATGTTCCTTTATAATAAGTTTTAAATGTTATTTTCTATTCTTGTAATTCTTTAATTATAAATGGTATGTTATTTAATACATGTGTAGCATTTACACAAAACATTTCTTTTGACAATACTTCACCACAATATCCATGAATAAAAGCTGATATACAAGCTGAATCCATACTATTATATCCTTGGCCTATGAATGAAGCTATCATACCTGTAAGACAATCTCCCATTCCTCCTGAAGCCATAGAACTATTCCCTGTAGGATTAATTATTGTACTATTACCATCTGTAATTATAGTGTTATATCCTTTCAAAAGTATTACAACTTTATTCTTCTTAGCAAAAGTTTGAGATACCTCTAATCTGTGTTCCTTTATATAATCTATAGACAAACCCGTTATTCTTGACATTTCTCCCAAATGAGGAGTTAAAATAATTTCGCAGTTTCTATGTGCTAAAGTATCTAAATTATCTTTCAATACATTTATAGCATCTGCATCTATAACCACTGGATTTTTAGCCCTATTTAAAACATTTTTCAATATATTAAGGGTACCTTCATTATTTCCCATTCCTGGTCCTATAGCTATAGCATCACTTTTATCTATAAGCTCTTCAATTCTACTTTCTTCTTCAAAAGAAACAGTCATAGCTTCTACTAACTTGGAACTTAGTATAGGTTGAATTTCTTTATGACAACATAGTGTTACAAGACCTGCTCCACTTCTCACAGCACCTTCTGAACAAATATACGCTGCTCCGGTAAACCCTTGTGATCCTGCAAATACAGTAACCTTTCCATAATCGCCCTTGTAACAATACTTATCTCTTTTTATCAAGTTATTTTTTATCATATTTATATCCATAATAAATTCATTATTATGAAACTTATTTATGGCGCTTTTTGGGATCCCTATTTTCTCTATAATTATTTTTCCTGTCACTTTGTCTGTTCCATAGTTTAAAAATCCTCTTTTATACAGCTCAAAAGATACAGTTTTATTAGCCCTTATACATTTACCCAATATCTTTCCTGTATTGCTGTCAAAACCTGATGGAACATCTACTGAAATAATGTACTTGCTATTTTCATTAATTATAGATATAACCGACTCAAATATACCTTCCACATTTCTTGATAGTCCTGTTCCAAAAATGGCATCTATGGTTACTTGATTTCTTTCTATACAATCCCTTAATTCATTAATATCCTCTAGATTATCTACTTTATTAATATTGATTCCAATATTCTTTAATATATCATAATTAATTTTACAGTCAGGCTTCATATTTTCTTTTCCACCTACTAAAAATACTTCCACGTTTTTGTTCAAAATATGTAAATGTCTTGCTATAGCAAATCCGTCTCCACCGTTATTTCCTTTAGTACACACTATGCAAAAACTATCATACTTGTCTAGATCTATATTTTTTACAACTTTTAAAGCTGCATTTTCCATTAAAACAATTCCAGGTATACGTAATTCATTTATGCAATAACTATCTATCATCCTCATTATTTCTGATGTTGCAATCTTCAAATTTATCTACCTCCATTGTAGCATAAGCTATGGCATTATCTAAGCTATGGGATATACTTACATGAATTTTATAATTACCACACTTTTGTGCTATCATTTTTGCTTTTCCTCTCAATACAACTATAGGCTTCCCAGAAGCTGTTCTATCTACTTCAATGTCTTTAATTTCAAATCCACTAAAACCAGTACCCATAGCTTTAACTACAGCTTCTTTTGCCGCAAACCTTCCAGCAACAAATTCAGGTCTTAGATTTCTCACCTTAAAATACTCTATCTCATTCTTACTAAATAATCTATCTATAAAATTTGTATGTTTCTCCATAGCTTCCTTAATTCTTCTTATCTCAACTATGTCTACCCCAACACCTAAAATCAAAACATCACCCCCATGTGTTTTATTAAATATTAGTCTTACTTAATATAATAAAATAAAATTATCCATTTTAAAAGTACAAACTGCTATCTTTAATTAGTACTACAAAGAAAAAAAGAGGATTTTTTCCTCTTTATTTTGTAAATATTTTAATAAGCAATATATTTTATTTCTTTATCAAAATCAACTATATATTCATCAATGTTTTCACCTAACACCTCAACTAAATGTACAGGTGATACACAATTGTCATATAACAATTTTAATAAATTATGAACCTTATACCTTTGAGTACTTATGCTTTTAACACAGTCTCTTTCTATATTTACTAACTTATCTTCCACAAAATCCTGTCTTTCAACTTCAATGCCATATGACTGTACCTCTATGGTATCTATTCCATATGTTATTGAAAGCTTACTTTTTAGTAGCCTGTAAAAATAATTATACCTTATTTTTTCTGTTTTTTGAGTTCTAACCAGATTTTCTACTATCATGATTTTGCCCCCCCATAATCAACTTCAACACTATATTAGCACATACTTTAAAAAAAATATGTCATTTCATGATAATGTTAATTATAACTTATCCCTCTTATATGACATCAAAAAACTTGTAACACCAAATCTAACAACTTTGAAATTCCTTAAATGTAATAATTTTCATATTTTAACGTGTAGTATTGTCGAAACTACAAATACTTTGACTACATTTTATCTAAATGACAATTAATAGCTTCTATTAAAACCTCTTCCTCAATTCTTGTAAACTTACATATATCTTCCAATATAAGTATTGCTGCAACTAGTACTAAACATTGATTGTCTTTACACTTTTCCAAATTGTAAAGTTGCCTATATTTATCTACTGTTTCTTTTTTGCATTTTATGTCACTATACATACTTTTTAATGTGTTATTTAACTCATTAAAAGATAATATTAAAAAGTCCTTTTTAGATTTTTTATTACCATTTACTATGTATTTGACTATTTTATTCAAAGAATCTTGTTTATAATGTCGTTCCATGTAAATTTTATAACTGTTGGCCAAATACCTTCCTATTATGTAACTGTCTATTAAAGCTATTTCACCTTTGGTACTAAATATTATTGTTGCTTCTATATTGGATTTCCCTTCATTTCCTATCTCTTTAATCATTTCATCTATTTTGGTATTAAAAAAAGTAGTAAATTTAGAATCTAAAATAAAATACTCTAATTCTTTACTAGAACACTCCGTTATAAAATCATAAAAATTCTTATAAATTTTTTTCATATAGTCTTTACGATTCAATCTATCACCCTCTAGAATAAGTTTTTAGTTCAGACATACATTTTATATTATTACTAATTTTTTTTTTAATATACTATAAACTTAATTATCAATCCTCATTAAAAAAAGCTATAAAACACAGGTTTACCCCCTTAGTTTCATAGCATTTTCATATATTGTACTAAGAAATATTTTTATGAAATTTTTCCTTTCCTTCTCTATCGAAAGCTAATGCTGCATTTAGCTCCCCTCCCATAACCACAGTAATTGATACAAGAAACAACCAAGTTAATAATATTATTACAGCACCAATACTTCCATATATTTTAGAATAATTGCCAAAATTATTTACATAAAAGGCAAAACCAATAGATACTAATATCAATCCAATAGTAGCAAATATCGCGCCAGAACTCACTTCTCTCCATGTAAGTCTTCTACACGGCGTATAATGATATAATGCTGCTAAAATGAAGACAGTTAGTACAATAATAATAATATATCTTACTACGTGCCACATAATTTTAAATTCTTCTGAGAATCCTAAATTGAATGCCAGAGCATTTCCAATTATTTGACCAAAAACTAATAAAAAGATCATAGTAAATATGGCAATTACTAATCCTATAGTACACAATACAGCTATAAATTGGACTTTTAAGAAACTTCTATGTTCCAACTCATCATAGGCTTTATTCAATCCTTTAATAACACCATTAAAACCACTTGAAGCTGACCATATTGTAAAAATTAAGCTAAAAGACATCAGATGAGGATTTTTATAATCTACCACCTCTATTATAGTGTTCTTAATTAACTCCAAAGCACTTCGTGGAATAATCCTATTTAATCCCGCTAACACATCTTGGCTATTGATAGAACTATATCCTAGAACAGTCATGAGAAATATTAAAAATGGAAAAAAGGCAAATATCAAACTGTACGCAAGTTGAGAAGATAATGACAATACATCATCTTCATTAAATCTAAGCATTAAATTTTTAATATCTTTAATCACTTGTTGCCCCATAACATACTCGCTCCTTTAACACCTATATTATTCATCAAAAATTTAAAATAATTATTTTATTCAGAATATTGACTTTTCTTAGTGGATATAGTATTATTTAATTAATCAATAGACAACCTCTAGACACAAAACATATCTATTGATAATAAATAGAATCGAGGTGATACCGCCAGAAACTTAAAGTTTTATTCAATATTTTAATCTGTAGAAAGAAGAGGAATATACCAATGGGCATTTAATATTTTTTATATTATGTCTAGTAGGTTCTAATTCAAATAATATATTCCCTTAAATTTAATCTTTCTATTCTAATTTTCTATAAGTATATTTTTTTAAATATATTAAATTAAAGTATTGAATGTATTGTTAAGTTAAATCGAAGTTAATAAAAGTAAATTTTTCTATATACCTGTTAATGGTTGTTCAGGATTTTAGATGATTACTATAGAAAGGATGGTTGTTAGAATTCAAATAGTTGAAAATGAGTTTATTGAATTAGAATCTACTTAGCAGCTGGTCTGTATATGATAAGGGCATATATAAACCAGCTGATATATATTTTTTGATATTATTTTACAACATAATACTTTTTCTTAATTTTACTCAAAATTTAAAGTTGATATTTTTATATCTTCTCCTAAGAAAGTGTTTTCAAATATATTCCTTGCATTTAAAATATACTCTTCAGGATTTCCAAGTGATGGACTAAAATGAGTAAGCCACAATTCTTTTACTTCAGCTTCCCTTGCCATTAAAGCAGCTTCCGAAAAAAGCATATGCCTATTTTCCAAAGCTTTTGAAAGTTTTTCATCATCTCCATACATCCCCTCACATACAAACAAATCTGATTTTTTTACAAATGAAATAAGTTCTTCTGTAGGTCTTGTATCTGTGCAATAGCTTAACTTTAATCCTCTTCGTTCTTCACCTAATACCATGTCTGGTGTATATACTTTTCCAGCTTCTTTTATATTCTTTCCCTTTTGAAGTAAATTCCATAAATTTAGAGGTACATTATTAAGCCTTGCTTTTTCAACATTAAATTTTCTACTTCTATTTACATTTACACTATAAGCAAGACAAGGCATAGTATGATATGCAGGTTGCGCCCATAATTCCATATCACCAATTTGAATTATCTTATCTTCAAAATAGTTTTCATCGTTAGTTGGAAGCTCTATTAAATCTACATAATAAGGAAGTACTGGAGATACTACTGTAAGCCCTTTCACTATTGTACTTAATCCTTCCGGTCCAACTATATACAAAGGTTCCTTACGTCCAGAATTTGCTATAGTAAGTAAAAGCCCTGGAAGCCCAATTACATGATCAGCATGATAATGAGTGAAACAAATTACACTTATATCTTTAAATCCCCAACCCAAAATTTTCATAGATACTTGAGTTCCTTCTCCACAATCTATCAAAATTTTTTTCCCCTTATAAGATATTAAGAGCGAAGTAAGATTTCTATTAGGTGTAGGTACATTTCCACCACACCCAAGCAAACAAATATCAACCATAACATACCTCTTTTCTTAAAAATTACTTATTTTTCTCATATAGTTTTTGCATAATTTAATTGTATCATGCGTTACTTTTATATGTAAAATATCTATATGTACTATATAGTCAAATAGCGAAATTTTTGTATTTTAAAAATACTTATATGAATCTCTTATTTAACATATCAATGTATACTTAAAAAATTGCATATTAATATTTCATTAAAAGCTCCTATTATCTAATTTAGTGATAGGAGTTTTATTTATGCATATAAAAAGAACTTATAGAAAAAATATATTATATCAATAACATTTATTATAGCCTCTAGGAGGAAGTCATGTTTTTTCTTGATAAAAATAGATTAAAAAGTAACCAAAAAAATGAAACATTAGAAGAAGGTTATTCTGAATCACAACTATTGTCAATAAAGCTATCTACTTCTTTAACTGAAAATGCAGGGATTTTTAAAAAAATTATTGGGGATAACGCTGATTTAGTAATTAGAACATTTACATTAGGACGATCAAGTATAGTTCCTGCAGCAATTTTCTATTTTGACAATCTTATAGATTCTGACCATTTAGATACAAACATTTTACAGCCTTTATTAAATGATTCATATATTTCCGGATTAAAATCTGCTTCTGAAATAGTAAATAATATTCACGCCGGCAACATTATTACTCGTGCACAAATTAAAGCAAATAGAAATGTAAAAGAATTGATTGATGGAATTATAGATGGATACGTGCTGCTTTTTATTGAAGGATTAAATGAAATTTTCATGATCGATACTAAGGGTAGCAGTAATTACAGATCCATATCAGAGGCTCAAGTTGAAACTGTAGTAAGAGGTCCAAGAGATTCATTCATTGAAGTACTAAGTATAAATTTAAGTCTTATAAGAAAAAGGATTCATAATCCCAATTTAATATTTGAATCTATGAAAATTGGCAAAATAACTAAAACCTCAATATGTATAGGATATATTAAAGGTATTTGTTCCAAGAAACTTATAAGTGAAATACGATTAAAATTAAGTAGAATAGATACTGATGTCATACTGGCAGATAGTTACATAGAGGAATTTATTAATGATAAACCATTTTCCATATTTCCTCAAATGCGCAATACGGAAAGACCTGATGTTGCTTCTGCAGCTTTACTAGAAGGAAGAGTAGTAATCATTGTTGATAATAGCCCTGTAGTTTTGATTGTACCTGGTGAATTTTTTTCTCTTATGCAGTCAGCTGAAGATTACTATGATAGATATGCGTTTTCAACTTTAGTAAGGCTTTTAAGATACTTCTCGCTTACTTTAGCACTTATACTGCCTGCATTTTATATAGCTATTGTAAACTTTCATCAAGAACTAATACCGACTAAACTTTTAGTAAGTATTATATCTGCCCGTACAGGAGTACCTCTGCCAAATTTTGCAGAAGCCTTCATCATGGAAGGTACCTTTGAAATTTTACGTGAAGCTGGCGTACGTCTTCCAAGGCCAGTAGGTCAGGCCGTCAGTATAGTAGGAGCCCTTGTTATTGATCAGGCAGCAGTTCAAGCTTCCATAGTTTCTCCGCTTATGGTAATAATTGTGGCTTTAACTGGCATTGCTACTTTCTCCATACCACAATATAACATCTCTCTACCTATAAGAATAAGTAGATTCTTTTTAATGATTTTATCCTCTATTCTTGGTTTATATGGTTTAATGCTTGGAATACTATTTTTAACGATTCACTTATGTTCAATAAGAAGCTTTGGAACACCTTATCTTAGTCCTTTAGCTCCTTTTAAAGCCAGTGATCTTAAAGATACCCTTATACGCACTCCTCTTAAACCATTTAAAAAACATAATAGAAAGGTTACTCATAATAAAAGACCTATGTAAATAAAACAAAAAAACAGTTGCTATTAAGCTAAGGAGGAATACCTTTTGAAAAAAACAATATTTTTTTTAATAATAATTATACCATGTATTCTTTCAGGTTGCTGGGATTCAGTTGAAACTGAAAAATTAGGAGTTGTAACTTTGCTTGGAATTGAGTCATCTGGCAATAATGATATTAAAGTAACTGTTCAAGAAGCATCTGGTAAAAATCAATCATCAAGTAACCAATATTCTGCTGGAAGCGATTCAAGATCATTTAATACATATTCTGAGGTAAGTAATAGTATAACTAATGCAATACAAAAAATATCTTCAAATCAACATAAAGATATATATTTTGGCCATACTAAAGTAATAATTTTGGATGAAAAACTAGTAACATCCAAAGGAATACAATTTGTAATAGAGTTTTATGAAAAAATTCCTGAGATGCGACTTAGAACCTGGATTTTAATATCTAAAAGTAATCAGTTGGATAAAATATTAAATTCTAGCATGAACCTCGATATAGATACAGGATCAGCTATAGAAGAAACAATTAGAAATGAAAATGACAACTCATATCTTACAGTTAATAATCTAAAAGATTTTATAGAAATGCTTAATACACCTGGAAGTCAGGCTTATACATCTGGTATAGCTGTATCACCTAAAACTTCTGGCAGCAAAACATCCAACGACATGTTTGTCATTAAAGATACTGCTGTATTTAAATCTGATAAACTAATTGGCTGGATGAAAAATGAAGAAAGTAGAGGACTTTCTTTTGCCTCTGGGAATGTAAGAGGAGGATTTATGGATATACCATTCGGAGATAACGCTGTATCTCTTAAAATAGTTAAGACTAAATTAAAAATTTCCCCATTGATAATTAATGAAAAAATGCAAATAAATTTAAACTTAGATATTGTATCAAATATTTCTGGAAGCCGTGTTAAATGTGATTTTATGAACACAGATACAATTGAAAAGCTTCAACAAATTCAAAGTGAAAAAGCAAAAAGAGAAATAACTTTAGCCATTAGTAGATCTAAAGATCTAAACTCTGATGTTTTTCAGTTTGGAAATTATTTCAACATGGAATACCCTACCTACTGGAAAAAAATCAAAAATAATTGGAATTTCTATTATCCTAATGTACAAGTAAATATTAATGTAAATTCAGCAATTAGAAATATAGGAAGTACTTATAGAACGCTAAAGTAGCAATTTGTGAAAGGGAGTTTTTTTATATGCTATTAACTGTAACACTAATATCTGCTGTTATCATTTTTATAGAAGGAGTACCTTTATTTAAGAAAAAAATGTGGAAAGAATTCATCACAGTTCTAACATTATTAATAATTGCTATATTCCTCGTAGTGGAACATGGGTTAGGTATTCCTACTCCAATTGATATTGCAAATAAACTACTATATCCTCTAGGAAGAACTGTATTTAGATTACATTAAATTTATTAAAGGGGATGATACTAATTGTCAAAAAAGGAGATTATAAGCACAAACCAATTTATTTGGATGCTTTTTAGCATAATTACATCTTTTACAACTCTTCAGATACCAGGACTACTCATATTTCATGCAGGAAGAAGTGCTTGGCTTTCTACTCTTATTGCTTGGGTTCTTGATGTTTTATTAGCCTTAGTTTATGCTTACATGGGAATTCGTTTTCCCGGTCAAAATTTTGTGCAATATAGTATAACTATATTAGGAAAATATTTAGGAAGAATAGTTGGATTAATGTTTCCATTATTCTTCTTAACCGTAACTTCTCTTCTAATGAGAGCCATAAGTACGTTAATTAGTAATACAATTTTACCCAAAACTCCTATGGAAATTGTACTTATTTCGGGATATATCTTAATTGCCTATGCTGTAAAAAAAGGAATAGAGGTAGTTGCACGGGTTTGTGAAATCTTAGGACCTATATATTTGTTAAGCTTTATTTCACTATTTATACTTATAGCTCCTCTATTAAAAATAAATAGACTTAAACCTCAATTTGATAATGGTTTTTATCCTATCTTTTCAGGTTCACTATTTATATTAACATTTATAGGCATTTGCATTATGATGGGTATGTATATACCTGTTTGTAATCAGATAGAAAATGGTTTTATGGCTAAATTTATTGCTGTGAGTATAGGCGTATTTGTAATTTGTACTCTTGTTATTTTTGCTATATGTATCTTTGGTGCAGAACAAGCTGGAAATATGGTTAATCCTGGTTTAATGCTTGCAAGAATGATTAAAATAGGAAGTTCTATTGATCGCGTAGAAGTTATATGGTTTATAGTTGCTATAGCTGCAGGTATTATGACTTCAGTTAATCTGATTTGGGCTTCTAGTTTGGGTATATCCCAAATTATAGGACTCAATACATATAAATCCACCATATACCCAGTTACTTTGATTGCTGCTATTCTAAGCATAATTTCTTTCAATAGTAATGTTGAAGTTTTTAATTTTGCTTTTTATGTATATCCTTTTATAGGCATATTCGTTGAAACTGGTTTAGAATTATTTTTATTTATTATGGCACTTATTTTGAAAAAGCATTGAATATTTATCTATATGACTAAATATTCAAAGTAATAAAAATGACTCTAGCACAATTTTTATTCAGCTAAAGTCATTTTTTTAATAATTTATTGATTTGTAAAAGTCTGTCTTTTCTATCTTTTAAATTGTAATTTCTATTTTAGTCAAATTAAGTTTAAAATATAATTCAAAGAAGACTTTTCGTATGAGCATTCAAGCAATTAAGCGCCTTTTCTTTCTGCTTCACCTACGTTATTGAAATTGTCCTCTCCTTGTTGCAATAAACTATGTTTATGTGAATACACTGCATAAACAATTATACCTAATGCAACTGATACACCAAAGTATAACCATGTTGTTTTTGATAAGCTAATCATAAGAAATACACAACATACTACTGCTATTAAAGGTAATACCGGAACTAAAGGTACTGTGAACTTTCTTTCTAATTTTGGATGAGTTTTTCTAAGTACAATTATTGATATAGCTACAAGTGAAAATGCTGCTAGAAGAATCATGTTTGTCAAATCTGCTAATTGTTTTATATCTGCAACACCAGCTAATACAGCGCCTAAACATCCTACTACCCAAGTTGAAAATACAGGAACATTGGTTTCTTTATTTACACTACAGAACTTTCCCGGAAGCAATCTATCACGACTCATTGAAAATAATATACGTGATGCTCCGTAAACGTATGCAAGTACTACGGCTAAAATACCTATAACTGCACCTACTGAAAGTAAAGAAGCTGCCCAACTTTGACCTGTAGAACTTAACGCATAGGCCATAGCATCACCAACATTTAATTTTCTGTAATCAACCATTCCAGTTAAAACTAAACTAACTATAACATATATAAGTGCACATCCTAGCATTGAACCAATAATACCTCTTGGTAGGTTCTTCTGAGGATCTTTTACCTCTTCAGCAGAAGTTGAAACTGCATCAAAGCCTGCGAAAGCAAGGAATACAGATGCTGCACCAGCAAATACGCCCTTAAAACCAAATGGCATAAATGGCTGCCATCTTATTGGTTTTATAAAAAATGCGCCTACAATTATGAATAACGCTATAACCGCAAGTTTTGTAAATACCATAAAATTATTTATCTTTTTACTTTCTTTTGTTCCTCTAGATAATAAGAAAGTAATAATTAATACTACAACAACTGCTGGAATATTCATTATTCCACCTTGACTTGGAATACTTGAAAGAGCTGCTGGCAGCTTAATTCCAAATTCTTTTAGTAAACTAATAAAGTATGATGACCAACCACTAGCTACAGTTGCAGCCAATACTGTATATCCAATAAAAAGCGTCCAACCAACTAAATGAGCAATGAATTCACCTAAAGATACATAGATATAAGCGTATGCACTTCCTGATGTTGGAATTGATGATGCAAATTCAGAGTAACATAATGCTACAAGTGTACAAGCAATTGCAGATGCAATAAATGATAAAACTACGGCAGGACCTGCATCTCTTGCAGCTACAACACCTGCTAGCACCATTACTCCAGTTCCAATTGTTGCTCCAATACTCATTATTGTAACATCGAATGCACTTAAAGTTCGTTCTACTGAACTACTTTTATTATTGTCTAAAATGGAATTTACGTCTTTTTTTCTAGCAAATAATTTCATATGATAACCTCCTTATAAAATATAAATAAAAAATTTTTGAGTAATTTATTTGAGTAATTAGTTTTTCAATTAGATAAATTGCAATTAATTTTATTTGTTATTGCATAATTGATTATAATAGCTTGACTACAAAATACTTCAAATGGCTTCAAATGGCTTCAAAATACTTAGCAAAAAAATAAAATGTTTTTAAAAATTTAGAATTTTTAAAAACATTTTATTGAATGTTATGAAATTATAGCCAATACATGTAGACATTTACATGTAATATTTCATAAATTTTTAATATTCTTCACACTGAAGTAATAGTCCCTCAAAGAACTTATTTATTATTACTTTTCCACCAGTTTTGTTTTTTCCCTTTATATAATCCATTTCAGCTTTAACACTTGCAAAATCAAACATACCCTTGGAGTAATCCTGAAAGCTTTCATTATAATAATCTTCTATTCCTATGTATGCAAGATTAGTTAACCCAGTTTTAATTGCTCTTCTTATTCTTTGCTGTATTGTTTTAGGATTGTCTCCAAGCATAGAACTTAATTCATTGAAATTACATTCATCAAAGGATTTTTTTGTTTCCAATAGATAAATGCAAATTTTGATAATATCGTTTGTTCCTTTTTCCCCCAGCATACCAAATCTACTTAAAACATGTTTGATTATTTTAATATTATTGTCCTGTGACTTTTTTTGAGGGTTAACATCTTTAAATAATTTCTTTATATTATCAAGCATATTTTCAATTTCAATTTTTTCCGCCACCTTGCTTGTAACCTTTTCCACCTCAATTTTATTAATAGGCTTACTAATAAAAAACTCAATACCAGAATTGTAGGAGTCTGCCACCAACCTTACGTCTGATACCTGGGAAATCATTATAAACTTAATCTTTGGTTTTAATAGCTTTACTTCTCTTACTAAACTATTACCATCTAATTTAGGCAAAAGCAAGTCAACTAATACAATATCCGGATTACAAACTAGTATTTCTCTAAGAGCTGTTTCTCCATCATTAGAGCTGCCTATTACTTCACCTGAACCATTTTCTTCAAGCAAATTAGTCAATATCTTAACAATACTCACATCATCATCAATAATATAATATTGCATCATACTTACCTCCTAAACGAACTTATTGGTATTTTTACTGTAAAGGTTGTACCTTCGTTTTGTACAGACTCTACAGATATACTTCCTTTAAAAATATTCTGAACCAAATCCTTTACTAATGTAAGACCTATTCCCCTACATATGCTGCCACTTTTATCATACTTTGTAGAAAAACCAGGATTAAATATAAAATCTAAATTACCTTCATTTATACCCGTCCCATTATCAGATACAATAAAAATATATTCATCTCCCTGCTCCTCAATTTGCAATTTAATTAATCCTTTTTTATTTTCATCTATAGCTTCTATACCATTAAAAATAAGATTTCTTATAATTGATACTAAGTAAAAATGTTGAGAAACATAAAAATTACATTCAACCTTAAAATCTAACTCAATATTTAAGCTTTTTGCAATTATGTAATCCTTTGTATATATTTCTAAAATACCTATAATATCTTTTATCTTCATATGTTCAACATCTATTTTTTCATTAGACATTTCTTCAAGCCCTCTCATAACTCTGATATAATCCTTTTTAATCTCATGGATATCTTTAGCAATATCAAGTGTAAGATTTTTTAGTTCTTCAGAATAATTATTCTTAGAAACGATCTCATATGCTGAAAAAGACTTTTTCATTACATCTTCTATTTCAGATGCATTCTTGTTCATAAAATATATTTCACTTTTAAAGCTTGAAGTTAACAATATCAATTTTCTGTAACGTTCCTCATGTTCTTCTTTTACCAGAAATGATTTATAATATTTCATTAATATTAATATAATCAAAACCACTAAAGTTCTTATACAAGCCACTATTAAAAGAGCTTTGATCATATTGCTGTTTTCTCCATTCGTTCTAGTTCGAATGCTTATTTCAACAACATTTGAAATAAAATCACAACAAAACACTGAAAGTATAAATCTTGTTAAATCCTTTTTTGCATTTTTATAATATAAGAAATAAAACAAAAATCCAAAAGTAGTAAAAAACATTATTTCTGGTGTAGTTATTCTAATGGTTTTCATAAAATCCATGTTTGTACAATAAACCCATATTGATCTATAAAATGTTGTAGATATTCCAGTAAGTATTGCTGTTTGTATTGGATTCAATTCAGTATAATTATAAAGGAATACAGAAAATACAATTACTGAAAGGGCTATAGTAAAATCTTGAATTAGAAATCCAAAATAAATCTGAGATGCTATAACTACACCAATTAAAACTGTTAAAGTACGTTTTAATTTTTTCATATTATAAATTTTCCTTTCATTTTTTTTGAGAAATTTAATAGTTCAAAGTTTATCAACAGGTGCAGCAAATATTGCAACTCCATATATAAAAATTCCAAAATATTTTTATAAAGTATTTTAATATAACAAAAAGAATACATCATAAACTTATGTATGTCAAGGCATGGAAATGGCTGTGTTAGTACCTGTTATAAAACTATCATTACTTTTTTATTACTTACCCATTTAAACATATTAAATAAATTAGTAACCTCTAAATTCTAATCTATTTATTGCAACAAATATTTTCAATGCAGTACAAAAATTCTTTTATAAATTTCTAAATATGTACACTTTTGATACTTAGTAACATTATTACAATTGTGGAATATATTCTATCAACCTAAGAGTATTGATTTTATAACTATAAAGGGTTAAAGTATAATAAAATACAAAATTGGGGCAAAGAGGTGGTTTATTTATGGAAACAAAATTAGAAAAAAGATATGGTCTAATCACAGCTATAGCCATGGTAATTGGTATAGTTATAGGTAGTGGTGTCTTTTTTAAAGCAGAAAAGGTTTTAAATGCAACTGGTGGAAACCTTTTCCTAGGTATCCTTGCTTGGATTATAGGCGGTATTATTATGATTTCTTGTGCTTATACCTTCGCTGTAATGGCAACTAAATATCAATATGTAAATGGTGTAGTCGACTATGCCCAAGCTACTTTAGGCAAAAAATATGCATATTATGTTGGATGGTTTATGGCATTGATTTATTATCCAACATTAACATCAGTATTAGCATGGGTTTCAGCTAGGTACACTTGTGTGCTATTTGGTTTTCCAATTACTGGAGGAGAATGTATGACTATCGCATGTCTATATTTAATAGCAAGCTTTGCATTAAATGCATTATCTCCTGTTTTAGCAGGTAAATTTCAAGTTAGTACAACGGTTATAAAACTCATTCCATTAATTTTAATGGCTGTAATTGGTACAATAGCGGGTGTAGGCAATGGTATGATTAAATATAACTTTACAACTGTAGTAAAACAAGTTAATCCTTCCACTGGGCTTTTTACAGCTGTTGTTGCTACAGCATTTGCTTATGAAGGATGGATCATTGCCACAAGTATCAATGCTGAACTAAAAGATGCAAAGAGGAATCTTCCAATAGCTCTTGTTGGAGGAACTTTTATAACTATGGCAATTTATATACTTTACTATATTGGATTATCTGGAGCAGTAGCAAATAAAGTTATGATGGCAGGCGGCGAATCAGGAGCTAAATTAGCATTCCAGACAATTTTTTCATCGCTAGGTGGTTCTTTGTTATTTGTATTTGTTATTATTTCTTGTCTTGGAACTTTAAATGGATTAATGCTTGGATGTACTCGTGGTATTTTTTCATTAGCAGCAAGAGGTCTTGGTCCAAAGCCAAATATATTTAAACAAGTTGATAGTATTACATACATGCCAACAAATTCATCAATATTTGGATTGCTTCTTTGTGGTATATGGCTATTGTATTTCTATGGTGCTAATTTGACCAAGCCTTGGTTTGGATTTTTCTCTTTTGATTCTTCAGAATTACCTATAGTAACTATTTATGCAATGTATATTCCTATTTTCTTTATGATGATAAAAAAAGAAAAAGATTTAAGTCCTTTCAAAAGATTTGTAGCACCTACTGTTTCCCTAGCAGGATGTATTTTTATGATAATTGCTGCTTGTTTTTCTCATAAAATTGCAGTTGTTGCATATCTAATTATCTTTGGAATTATAATGATTTTTGGTAGTATATTTTCTAATGAAAAAACTGTTGAATAGCATTAATAAGTACTATAGTAACCATATCTAGAAATATTATGAAGTGCACTCCCAATTTAAAATTGGAAGTGCACTTTTTTATGCATAAATTTTTATATTATAGATGATCTATAAATTTATATTATTATTTTAAAGTTTACTTAACACTATTTTAAAGTGTTCTTAAAGATAAATATATATAATGTATTTAAAGAGGGAGGATGTCCTATGAAGATACTGAACCATATACAGCATGGCGATACATTTCTACTTAAAACAATTAATATATCACTCAAATGCAAATGTTTGGATATTATTATGCCGTTAGTCACTCGTTTAGCCTCTAACTTTTCATTAATTACATTTTGTTTGTTTACAGAGTTAAATCCAAATTCTTTTATTCATATGGTTGGATTAAAATGTACAATTTCTCTAATAATAAGTACTATTATTGCTCAAGTATTTAAAAAAAGTGTAAGTAGAATTAGGCCCTTTTTAATAGTAAATAACCTAAATATACAAAAGATTGGAATAGATGAATATTCTTTTCCTTCAGGGCATACAACCGCAGCTTTTACTATCTGTGTTATGATTTCATTGTTTTGTCCATCTATAACCTTTTTACTTATGCTATTAGCTTCTCTTGTTGGTATATCCAGAATTTATTTAGGAGTACATTATCCTTCCGATGTATTTGCCGGCACAATTTTAGGAACTCTATCCTCCTTCTTAGTTTTTTATCTAATATAAATTACAGTAAAACTTATGATATTGGTTATAAAATGTCTTATTACCTACAATTTTAAAAAGGAAAGGTGAATTAAAAGTGTTTGATTATGACAAACAACAATTTCTAATTGCTAGCATGATCTTAATGATAAGTTTATTTATAACCACAATTTCTAACACATTGTATAACTCTAATTACAATTTAAAACAACAAATTAATATTCCTAGCAAATCTATTACATTCATTAACTTAGAAGAAACTCCTGATGATATATCAAGAAATTATCAAATTGCCATAATTAATTCTATAAATCAAAAAGAAATTAATAAAAAATAAAATTAAAGGTTGGTGTTAAATATGAAAAATCTTAATATATGTATTGATATTGACGGAACAATTACTGATCCTTACTTTTGGCTAGATATTGCCAATAAATACTTTAATAAAAATGTAACTATTGATAAAGTAACAGAGTATAAAGTTGATATAGTTATGGGAGTAACTAGAGATGAGTATTATGATTTTTATGATAAAAACAAGTTCAAAATGCATAATGATAATGTGAGTTTAAGAGAAAATGCTAAAGAAGTAATAGAAGAATTAATAAAGCTAAATACTATATATTTTGTTACAGCCAGAGATAAAGATTTAAAACTTCTCACTTACTCTTATTTAAACAACAATAGCATTCCTTATGATGATATTTTTGTTCTAGGTACTCATTACAAAGTAGATATGGCTCGAAAACTTAAATGTGATATATTTATAGAGGATTCTTATGAAAATGCTCTGCAGTTATCAGAAAATGGTTTTAAAGTATTGCTTATAGACACCAATTATAATAGGAAACCCTTAAACAAAAATATAGTTAGAGTTTTAAACTGGAATGAAATATATGAAGTAATAAAAGAAATGCCATTATGTAGCAAGGCTATATAATAGCATTTCTTTTACTTATTTAGCCATTCCATTTAAACAATTTATTCTTGTCTACAGGAATATCTTTACTTTCAATATCTTTCTTTAGTATCTTGTAGAATGATACAAGAAGCAGTGCTATAACAAACAACATTGGAATAGCAAAAACTGATGTAACAGATTGTATTGTTTTTAAAACATTTAATCCAGGCACCATATGCTCAAGGAATAAAATACCAACTGGTAAAAGTAACACAAGAAATGCCCAAAATACCTTATACCATTTATTAGGCTCTTCATCATTTTTAAGATTTTTAGAAGTAAGCATTGATACAACTGTAGAAGCCGCTGTAGCGCCACATGCTAAAGTAATAAATACTACAGCCATATACACAGCAATGGCTGCACCAGATAAAGGCAATGTCTTTAATACAGCTAATACCGCTGCATTATTACCACTATCAATAACCATCTGGGATAAATTAAGCTTTCCTGATAACTCTAAACTCATTCCATAGTTTCCAAGCACAGCAAATGCCACCCAACAAGCTAATGATGTCCAAATACATCTTACAACAGCAATTTCACGGAATGTACGTCCATAAGAAACACGAGCCAGCCATAAACCATCAGAAATAGTACATCCAACATACCAAGTCCAATAAAAAATTGTCCACTGTTGAATAAATCCAGTTTTTGCAATAGAATCAGTATTAAAGCTCATATGAACAAACTCACGAATATTTGTTCCAATAGCCATAGTAAAATTATTTAAGATAAATGATTTTGGTCCTACTAAGAAAACAAAAACAAAGAATCCAATGGCTAATTTAACATTAAACCCACTTATGATTCCAACTCCCTTAGCAATACTTTTAGATGTAGATAGGATAAAAAATACGCAAAATACTAAAATAATACTTATACGCAATCCAAAAGTAACTGGCATATTTAACAAATATCCCGCTAATTCAGCTAATATAGAAGTTCCTAAGCCTATTGTACAAACCAAACCTCCAATGTAACCAAATGCAACAACACCATCTATGCAAATACGTGTAATTTTAACTAACGGGCTGTCACCTTTCAAAACATTTTTACAAAGATCAGATAAATTCAAAGAATCCATTTTTTTATTCCAATAAATGTAACCTAGTGCTAGTGAAACAGGCAAATAAATAGCCCAAGCTGAAAATCCCCAATGGAACATTCCATAAGCAGACGCATATTCATAAGCTTGTACCGACATAGGCTTAACACCAAATGGTGGAGTTTTAACATAGTACATCCACTCTACCATTCCAAAAATCAAAATTCCAGCTCCTGCTGCAGAACACATATTCATGGATATCCATGTAAAAAGGTTATAATGCGGCTTTGCCTCAGGACCCCCTAAACGAATGTCTCCATACTTTGAAAACATAATAAATACTGCAAATACTGCACTTAGAAACGCAATCAACAAGAACAGCCAAGGAAAATTCAATGTCATAGCTGAATAAAAGTTGTTAATTACAGCAGCACTTCCATCTGGAAACAATACCATAGGAATAACCATAGCAATTAATAATCCTACAGCAAGTAATGCTATTGGTAAATTAATCTTCTTAAGCATAATAATAGGCCCCCCTTACAAATTAAACATTCTCAAAAACTGTTAGTGCTTGTTTAAAATCAGCAATCAAATCTTCAATAGCTTCTGCGCCAGTAGAAATACGAATAAGTCCTTCTTCCATTCCCATATCTTTAAGCTGTTGAGGAGTAAACTCATTACGGAATGCAGTAGCTGGATGTGCTATAGATGTACGATATCCGCCTAATGTTCCAAGGTATTTTACTAACTTCAATTTATGCATAAATGTATTCACTTTATCTCTATCATCTTCTACACGAAAGCTAAGCATAGCTCCACAACCATTTGGCATAATCCTTGCTGCTAATTCATGCTGAGGATGGTTAGATAAAGTTGGGTAATTTACATAACGTACATGAGGATCTTCCTGCAAAGCTTCAGCAATCTTTCTAGCATTCTCAAATTGCTTAGTGACACGCATTTCCATAGTTCTTATACTACGAAGCATTAACCAAGAACTATTTGGATCTAAACATCCTCCAAAAAGCAAGTAATCTGAATATATTTTCTTCATCAATTCCTTTGAAGCAGTAATCGAACCAGCTGTAATATCACTATGTCCTCCAAAATATTTTGTTAAACTGTGAATAACAATATCTGCTCCATGCTCTAGTGGGCGAATTGCAAATGGTGTAGTAAAGGTGCTATCAACAACTACTAATGCTCCTACGCTGTGAGCTGCTTCGGATAAAGCTTCAATATCTACTACTTCGATAAGTGGATTAGCAATAATTTCTGTATATACCATCTTTGTATTAGATTTCAAAGATGCACGAATACTATCTATATTTGTAAAATCACTATATGTAACCTCAACACCAAATTTCTTTAATATATTTTCAAATAATTCAATTGTTTCTCCATAAATAGAACGACTAGCAACTATATGATCGCCTGCTTTAACAAGAGATAATATTGTAGTAGAAATAGCAGCCATTCCTGAAGAGCAAACAAGTGATTGTTCTCCATTTTCTAAATAGGATACAGCTTCAGCCACACCATCTCTATTGGGATTGGCAGTTCGGCAATAATAATATTTACCACCAGTGCTAGCGAAGTCATAATCATCCATATCAGAAATAATATTTGCTGTTGAATGATAAATAGGTGGTGTTTCTGGACGTTCAATTGGAAGTTTAGACTCACTTCCTGCATACAAAATATTAGTCTCTCTAGTTAACTCCTTAGAATTCATAAATATTTCCTCCTTATTTTCTGCATAATAAATTTAGTGATTTATTTTTCGCAAATGTAAACCTTATCACCAAGGTACATGTGTAAGTTTAAACCTTATTCTAAGATAAATGTCAACAATAATTTTCATGTATGACAAAAAATAATCAATCTAATCGTAAAAAATAACAGAAGATGTGTATTCCATATTACATAGAATACACATCTTCTGTTATTTTTAGTAGTATCATAATCCTACTAGATTTTTATGAGACAGACTACTCTATCAAAATTTGAACTTCATAATCCGTATTCATATATTCAACTAAATTATCCTCAAACTCCAGCGCAACAATGGTAGATGGCTTAGGAAGAGAATTAAAGTACTTTTTTAAAATTGTCGTATCCCACTTTTCATGCAGTAATTTTGTACGAAAACATAGATAATCTCCCGCTGGAAGCTCTTTATAAAATGGTGTAAAAAATTGAGGCCTATTCTTAATATAAATAAAATATGTTTTAGGTTCAAATTTACTCTGAAACAATCCTGATGTAGTTAATTCATAACCATATTGACGTCTATAAGACAATTGATGTAATTCTTCTCGACTACGCACCTCAGCCATTCGAATTTCCATGTCTGCTAACTCATCAGAATCGTAACAAGGAACATAAACTAAGTGCCTCGTTTCCATATGCATACGATACAGCACCTTAGATACATCCATTTTACTCAAATAAGTAAAATAATCAATATACCATTCTATATCCTTAATTCTTGCGCGAATAGCTTCTAATTCTTGATTAGCAGTCTGCCACTGCCCTTCCAATGCTGGAAGAAGACCTTCAACTGTTCCTTTTTTTATTATGCTGCCAATTTCAGATAATGATAAGCCTAAATATTGCAGATATTTTATACGATCAATGATGTGGAATTGATTGAATTCATAATACCTGTATCCGTTTTCATCAGATATATAACTAGGTTCAAGAATTCCTATTTTTTCATAATGACGCAGTGTTTGTGTAGTAACGCCAAGTAATTTCGCTGTTTCTCCAATGGTATAATACTTTTTCATTATAATAACCCCTTGTATAAATCATAACATCAAATATTAGTTTATCTCAAAACAGTATTTACTTCAACTTAAAAATTTTAAACCTTATTGTCGGAATAAGGTTTTTTAATAATTTAAATTTATCAAATAAACTAACATTTCCTTTACAAAATAAAAATCATGAATGGACCTGAATTTAACCTTCATTCCATTCATGATTCTTAATCATATCCTTGTATTATCAACTAAAGATTATTTATATTTTTCTATAATCTCTGTCATCGCTGATTATAATTTGTCATCAATATTAACTTATAACTACAGCATATTTATCACTGATAATCAAATTATTCAACTGTTACACTTTTCGCCAAATTACGTGGTTTATCAACATCGCAGCCTTTTTGTATTGCCATGTAATAAGATAGTAACTGTAATGGAATTACAGATATTACTGGTGCCAATACATCATTTACTTCTGGTATATATAATACTGAATCTACAGTTTTTTCTATTTCAGTATGACCTTCAAAAGCGATACCTAAAACATTAGCTCCTCTAGTTTTAACTTCTTTAATGTTACTTACCATCTTATCATATAATTTTTCTTGAGTAGCTCCTGCTATTACTATAGTTCCTTTTTCAATCAAAGCTATAGGACCATGTTTTAATTCTCCACCTGCATAAGCTTCAGAGTGAATATATGATATTTCTTTAAGCTTTAATGAACCTTCCATAGCTACTGCATAATCAAGGCCTCTTCCTAAGAAGAACATATCTTTATGCATATAAGTTTTTGAAGCAAATTTTTGTATAGTTTCTTTATTTTCTAATACTTCCTTTGCTTTTTCTGGTAGTATTAACATTGCATTCTTTATTTCTTCTATTTCTGGTTCACTTAATGTTTTCTTATTTTCAGCAAAGAATAAAGCTATAATATACATTGCTATGAGTTGAGTTACATATGCTTTTGTTGAAGCAACTGCAATTTCTGGTCCTGCCCATGTATATAATACATCATCTGCTTCTCTTGATACTGAGCTTCCAACAACATTAGTTACAGCTATTACTCTAGCTCCATTAGCCTTAGCTTCTCTAAGTGCTGCTAAAGTATCTGCTGTTTCTCCTGATTGACTTACAACAATCATTAAAGTTCTTTCATTTATTATTGGATCTCTATATCTAAATTCAGAAGCAACATCTACTTCTACAGGTATTCTTGCTAATTTTTCTATTACATACTTACCTACAATTCCCGCATGGTAAGCAGTTCCGCAAGCTACTATATATACTTTGTCTATATTTTCTATTTGTTCTTTTGTTATTGTTATTTTATCAAGTGTTATTGGCTTTCCTGGCATAACTCTTGATGTCATTGTATCCTTTATAGCCTTTGGCTGTTCATGAATTTCCTTTATCATAAAATGCTCAAATCCACCTTTTTCAGCAGCATCAGCATTCCAAGTTACATGATATATATCTCTCTTTATTTCTTCTCCTTCTGCTGATAAAAGTTTTACTCCATCTTTAGTCATAACTACAAACTCTTTATCATTTAGAAGATATATCTCTCTAGTATGATTTAATATTGCTGGTATATCTGAGGCTATAAAGAATTCTCCTTTACCAAGTCCTACTATTAATGGACTATCCTTTCTTACTGCTACAAGCTTGTCTGGTTCTTTTGAACATATTACACCTATAGCATAGCTTCCTTCCATTTTAGCTACAGCCTTCATAACCGCATCTACTAAATCACCATTATAAAAATAATCTATTAAATTAGGTATAACTTCTGTATCTGTTTCTGATACAAACTTATATCCTTTTGAAATTAACCATTCTCTTAAGTGTATATAGTTCTCTATTATTCCATTGTGAACAACACTTATTGTTTCATCTTCATTACTATGAGGATGTGCATTTAAATCTGATGGTTCACCATGAGTAGCCCATCTTGTATGTCCTATTCCTAATGTTCCCTTTAAAGGTTCTTCTTGTAACTTATTTTCAAGATTTACAAGTCTTCCTTTACATTTTGTAACATTTATTCTTTCTCCATCATATATAGCAACTCCTGCTGAGTCATATCCTCTATATTCTAATTTACTTAATCCCTCAATTAAAACTGATGATGCATCCTTTTTTCCTATAAAACCAACTATTCCGCACATAAAAATCTTCCTTTCTTAAATCAAATAATTTTTTTTACAACCCCAAAGCCTATTAAAGTTTATAATTTTAAAATAAACAAAACTTAATAGACCTATAGCAAATTTAAAATTCACCCTAGATTGTATTACAATAAAGGTTTTAACACCAGATTAATATTGTGTCAGAAATCACTTTCTGATTTTATTAACCGTTAACGGTAGTGCGTTACCGTGGGGCACCCGCCGAAGATTCGATACTCCCCATCCTCGTCAACTTAAGTGAGACTCCAAATCTACGATTTGGTTAGTCGAACTTACTCAGCCGTAAAGGCTGAGTTTCCTTTAAAAAGGAACCCCCTATAACCTCATAAGCTAAGTTTGCTTAGGTCTATTCTTTCACTCAAGTCCTGGCGCTTTAAATTAATTTATCTTTTTTATTTTATATTCTATTCCCATCCCCTCTCCATTGTTACTTTAATATAAAGCATAATCAAGCTGTCAATTTATTATATTTATAACCACATTTTTTGTCAACTTAAATGATTCACTTAAAATCCTCATTTATTAGCTTATTATGTACATGAAAAGCCTTTACAAGTATGTTTTATGTATTTTTAAAGGGTAATTATTGCTATACTTTTTATGCTAAAGTTATATATTAAGCAACAAATAGAATATGCAAATAAGTTTTATTATTATATATTTAATAAATTAGGCAGACATCTAAATTTTTTGTTAATTCCAAGTTAAACCAACAAAAATCCTTAGAGTTATCTTAACCTCTAAGGATTTTCATTACGGTATTTTTATTTATTAAAATCAATTGTAAACTTTAAATTCTCTCCAAAATCAACATTACTAAGATCATTAGTATATATGGTATATTTCTTATTAGGATCTAGTGCTTCAAATGTCTTTGTAAATTCATTAGGATTATTTTCATCTTTTCTCAAGTTATAATCTCTAATTTTAATATTTTTTCCTTTATCATCCTTTATGAGAATATCTTGTGCTTGGAAATATGGTGCCTTACCTTGTGCTGTATATTTAACTATAGTTTTATTGTTTTCTGTTTTTATTTCTTTTATTATAACTTTTCCCATTTTGCCTTGAGGCAATTCTATTGGATATATTCCATCTATAACTTTACTTATTTCTTTAGGCTCCCTTGTTTCCACTTTAATAGGTGTTTCTTTACCATTCTTATCTACACTTACTCCACCACCGCCAGAAGGAGTAATTTTACAAGGAACAATAGTTAAATATTTAGGAATACTTTTCATGTGTACATAATCCATTTCACAACTAAAGTTTCCATCATTTAAATTTCCTGATCCTCCTCCAAGTCCTTTTGGCGTAAGCTCTATTCCTTTATCATCAAAAGCAATCCAATAATCATAATCAAGAAGTCCGTGTCCTCCACTTCTTTTAGTTTTCGACTTTCCACTTAAGAAAATAGATGTGTCTATTGGTGAAAATACCACCTTATCAATTGTTGCACTACTATCTGGAAAATCTATTTTCTTATTTGGCTTAAACACAGTACTATTCTTTAATAATTCTTCTTTTGATATACTGAACGCAAAGTTCCATTTACCCTTTACATTTCCTATTTCGCTAACATTCAAATCCACATTAAATTTATTAGAATCTTGAGGTATTTTAGTATGGATTTCTTCAGTGCCTACATAAGTATAATCATCTATATAATTTCCAGTTGAGCTACCATGTGATCCACTAGACATTTTCCCATTTATTTTTACTGAACTTAATACAAACATTGCTTCTTCATCACTTATCTTTTTGTCACTTTTTATTGTATACCCTATAACCACTTTCGAATCATCTGCTAGAACTTCATTTAATGTAAAAGTTATACCTTTATCTTTAACACTTTTATTTACTACTTGAGAATACTTTTCATATTCTCCATGGAATCCAAATTTATCGTTAAGTGTTTGTGTTATAGAACTCAATACTGGAATATTTTCAGCAAAAGCAGATGAAGCCGTACCTATACCTATAATGCTTATTAAACTTATAGCTGCTGCTATAGAACCACATTTTAGTTTCTTAAAACCCTTTTGTCCCTTAATCTTTTTATTCAAATTTTTCTTTATTCTTTCTTTTTCAATAGTAGATATTTCTTCTTCCATTTCATTAAATTCACTTTCTTCCATCCTTATTTCATTAAATAATTTATATATATCTTTTTCCTCTAAATTAAAATCCTTATTATTCATTACAATATCTCTCCTTTCAAAGGTATAAGCTTTTCCTTTAAAAATTTACGTCCTCTTGAAAGCCTTTTATCTACTAAGTTTCTATCTACTCCAAAGATTTTTGCTATATTTTCTATTCCCTCATATAAAAAATATCTTCTTATAAATATTTCTTTATCCTCTGGTCTCATTCCATTTATAGCGGTTAAAATTTCTTCTCTATTTTCTTTTGATATTAATGCATTTTCTACATTAAGTTCATCTTGTAAATTATAATCATCTATAGATTTATCTGTACTATGCTTAAAAAGTTTTCTTTTATAATCTATAGCTTTATATTTTGCTATAGCAGTAATCCAATATTTAAAATTTCCTTTTTCTAAGTCAAAGCTTTCGATATTATTCCATACTGCCCAAAACACATCATTTACACATTCTTCTGCATGTTGAGCATGAAAACCTAAATTCAACACAGTCCGCACTACCCTAAAAACCAAATTGCTGTATTCATCTACAACAAATTCTAATGCTTTTGCATTTTTCTTTCTTATCTGTTCTATAAAATTATTTTCATCTATATTCACTTTTTTTCCTCCTTAAGAAGCTTCTCACAAATTAATACGAAGGTTCTATGGATTTTCTGACAATAAAATCATATTATGTGTACAACTTTAATCCAAGCTAATAAAAAAGGCACGAGATAAACTCATGCCTTTTTATATACTTATTCTAATTATTTGCTTTTTTTTCAATAAGTGCTGCTAACCCATGTGCCATTTGGTCTAATTCACTCTGTACTTCACCTTCAAGCATTACTCTAACTAGTGGTTCTGTTCCTGAAGGTCTTATTAAAACTCTTCCGCAGCCATCTAATTTAGCTTCTATTTTCTTTATTTCTTCAACTATTTCAGCATCTTCTAAATATATATTTTTCTTACTGTTTGGAACTGTAGCATTAGCTAAAACTTGTGGTAATTCCTTCATCATAGATGCTAGCTCTGATAGAGTCTTTCCACTTTCCTTAATTACAGCAGCCATTTGGATACCTGTAACTAGTCCATCTCCAGTAGTATTATAATCTGTCATAATTATGTGTCCTGATTGTTCTCCACCTAATTTATAGCCTTCTTTAACCATTTCTTCTAGTACGTATCTATCTCCAACTTTTGTCTTAACTGTACGTATATTTTCTTTCTTTAAAGCTATATCCAATCCAAGATTGCTCATAACAGTAACAACAACTACATCTTTATCAAGCTTGCCTTTATTTTTTAAATGCCTACCTAGTATAGCCATTGTAAAATCTCCGCTAATTAAATTTCCTTTTTCATCTACAGCTAAACATCTATCAGCATCTCCATCAAAAGCTAATCCTAAATCACAGCCTTTTTTTACAACGTAGTCCATTAATTCCTCTGGATGAGTTGAACCACAATTTTTATTTATATTTATTCCATCTGGATCATTGTTTATAACATAAACCTGTGCACCAAGATCTTTAAAAGCTTTTACTGAAGTTATATATGATGCTCCATTTGCACAATCCAATGCAACTTTAAGTCCCTTTAAATCTATATCTATAGTTGACTTTGCAAATTCTATATAATCTCCAATAGCTTCCCCAGCTTCTTCCACTTTTCTTCCTATATCTTCACCAGTTGGTAATGGTACTCCTTCAAAATTATTTTCTATAACACTTTGAATTTTGTCCTCTAATTCATCTGATAACTTGTATCCTTGTGAATTAAAGAACTTTATACCATTATATTCTACAGGATTGTGGGATGCTGATATAACAACTCCTGCATCAGCTCCATATTTTCTTGTTAAATGCGCTACTGCTGGAGTTGGAATAACACCTACACATACAGCTTCTGCACCTACAGAAAGTATTCCTGAAACCAAAGCACTTTCAAGCATGTCTCCTGATATTCTTGTGTCCATTCCTACAAGTATTTTTGGTTTATGAGTTCCTTCTGTTAATACAACTGCTCCTGCTTTTCCTAATTTATATGCTAATTCTGCTGTTAATTCTTTATTAGCTATTCCTCTAACTCCATCAGTTCCAAACATTCTATGCATAAACAATACCTCTCTTTTTATTATTAACTTTTAATATAGTATTTTAAATATTTTAAATTTGTTCATTAACCAAGTTATATTATATTACAATTCATAATTAGTAACAATACTAAAAAAACACCCGGAACAAATCCGGGTGATAAGCTAACCTTTTTATTTTACAAAATCTATTCCCTTTTGAATAGCATTTTTATTTGACTCGAAGAATTTTTCTTTTCCATGTGCCTTTAGTGAATCTAATAAAGCTTCTATGGAAACTATTCCTGTTTCCTTTACTAGTGCTCCTAAAAGTATCATGTTTGCTATCTTTTTACTTCCTATTTCTTCTGCTATTGTTTGGGCTGGTATTGATATTACCTTTACATCTTTTCTCTTTGGAACTATATCTACCAAATCTGAATCCATTATTATAAGACCATTTGGCTCTACTATATTTTCAAATTTTTCTAAAGAAGGTCTATTCATTACAACTATTGTATCAGCCTTTGTTACTATTGGTGAGCCTATTGCTTCATCTGTTAGTATTACTGAACAGTTAGCTGTACCTCCTCTCATTTCTGGTCCATATGATGGTAACCATGAAACATTTAAATTAGCATCCATTCCTGCATATGCTAGGAACTTACCCATTGATAATATACCTTGTCCGCCGAATCCAGCGAAAATTATTTGTTGTGATGCCATTTTATTTCACCTCCTCAGTATTATCCTTCTTAACTCCTAGCGGATAATATGGAATCATATTTTCCTTTAGCCATTTCATTGCTTCTGAAGGTGATAATCCCCAGTTAGTTGGACAGATTGATAATACTTCTACTAATGAGAAGCCTTTTCCTTCTAACTGATTTTGGAAGGCTTTCTTTATGGCTTTTTTTGCTTTTATTATATTTGGAACTGAATCTACAGATACTCTTTCTACATAACATGCTCCTGTTAATGTTGAAATCATTTCTGAAACTCTTATTGGATATCCTGCTATTTTAGGATCTCTTCCATATGGTGTTGTTTCTGTTACTTGTCCTGGCAGTGTTGTTGGTGCCATCTGTCCCCCTGTCATACCATATATACAGTTGTTTACAAATATTCCTGTTATATTTTCTCCCCTTGTTGCTGCATGGACAATTTCTGCTGTTCCTATTGCTGCAAGGTCTCCATCTCCCTGATATGTAAATACTACTTTATCAGGATTTGTTCTCTTTATTCCCGTTGCACAGGCTGGCGCCCTTCCATGTGCTGCTTCAAACATATCACATGCAAAATAGTTATATGCTAAAACTGAACATCCTACTGGAGCTACTCCTATTGTTTTATCCAATATGCCAAGTTCATCTATAACTTCTGCAACTAATTTGTGAATTATACCATGTGTACATCCTGGACAATAATGTGTAGGCACATCCAATAATGCCTTTGGATTTTCATATACTATTGCCATTATTTTGCACCCCCTACTATGGTTTTTACTTTTTCAAGAATGTCTGTAGGATCTGGAACCATTCCTCCTGATCTTCCATAGAAATCTACAGGTTTTCTTCCATTAGATGCTAGTCTTACATCTTCAACCATCTGTCCGCAGCTCATTTCTACTGATAGATATCCATGTTTAGTATTACCTACAGTCTTTTCAAATGCTTCAAATGGGAAAGGCCATAAAGTTATTGGTCTTATTAATCCTACTTTTATTCCTTCCTTTGCAGCCATCTTTATTACATTTTTGCATATTCTTGAGGTTGTTCCATATGCAACTAATATTAAATCTGTTTCTCCTTCACAGTTAAACATTTCGTATCTAACTTCATTTTCTTCTATTGTTTTATATTTAGCTTGAAGCTTCTCATTGTGTTTTTCTAATGTTTCTGGCTCTAGGAATAACGAATTTATTACATTATGCTCTTTTCTTCCATTCAATCCATTGGCAGCCCATACTTTTTCTGGAAGTTCCTTTGCTGGTCTTTCCTTGAATTCTACTGGTTCCATCATTTGGCCAAGCATTCCATCTCCCATTACCATACAAGGTGTTCTGTACATATCTGCTGTATCAAAGGCATCTTGAATTAAGTCAACCATTTCCTGTATTGATGCTGGTGCAAATATTGGCATTCTATAGTCTCCATGTCCGCCGCCTTTTGTTGCTTGAAAATAATCTGACTGAGCTGGCTGGATACTTCCAAGTCCAGGACCTCCTCTAACTATATCTACTATAACGCAAGGTAGTTCTGCACCTGCTATATATGATATTCCTTCTGCTTTCAAGCTTATTCCAGGTGAGCTTGATGATGTCATAGATCTAACTCCAGTACCTGCTGCTCCATAAACCATATTTATTGCTGCAACTTCACTTTCAGCTTGTATAAATACTCTTCCTATTTTAGGCATTTTTCTTGACATATAAGCTGCAACTTCTGTTTGAGGAGTAATTGGGTAACCAAAGAAGGCTTGACAATTTGCTCTTATGGCAGCTTCACCAATGGCTTCATTACCTTTTATTAATACTTTTTCTCCCACAAAGAATCCCTCCTTATTACTTTTCAACTGTTATTACGCAATCTGGACATATTTTTCCACAGGATGCGCAAGCAACACATTCCTTCATTTTTTCTTCTGTAACAGTGGCTGGATGATATCCTTTTGCATTTAGTCTATCTGCAAAGCTTATTATTTTTTTTGGACATGCTTCTATGCAGTGTCCACAACCCTTGCATCTTTCTTCCCTAAAAGTTACATTTGCCATAAGAAAGTTCCCTCCTTAATTTTGGTAATTAAAAGTTTTAGCAATGTTAAATTTGCAAGCATTGCTACAAAATAAATTGTTTAAAACTCATTCAATTTATGTAAATTTTATTTCTAGCGCATATTTAAAATTTTATTATATTTATTTTTAAGATAATACTTTAATTTTTTTGTCACCTTTTGTATAATTTTGCAAGTTTTCATTCATAACTTGCTGCTATCTCTGTTTTTTTTATTTTCAAAACAGCATATAAAAATTCTAATTTTAATTATTGATATTATTAGTTATACACAGACTCTTTACTTTTGTAATCGTATTCAAAATGGTGTAAAATAAAATTTTTCATTTGTTAGCTCAGCGTTTCACGAATGAAATACTCCAAATAGAACTGACTTTAATTTTGTAAACTGCATTGGTAAAATTTCATAAAAATATTTAACTATGAAACTTTTTCATTAAAATTGATATGACAATGACTTTTTTCATCCATATGCATATTATATCACAAAATTTTTAAATATTCTAACACAATTTTTAGTGCATATTATCTTTATTTTGTTCACTTTAATAATTAAATATATTTCGTTCTTCAATTTGCTTAATTTAACTCAGTTAATTTACTTATTTTAGGATTTTACTTTTAAAAATAAAGAGTGTAAAATAAAAACCTTATTTTACACTCTTCTTATATATTTTACTTATATTCTTTTGCTTGTTCTTCTCCACTTAATACTCTAAGTCCACCTTGTGCTAATGCTAATAATTCATCTTCTCCTGGATAAACTATAACTGGTGCAATAAATTCTATCATATCTTTTATTGCAGCTGTAACAGCTTTACTATAAGCTATTCCTCCAGTTAAAATTATAGCATCTACTTTACCATGTAAAACTGCAGCACATTTACCAATTTCTTTACCTACTTGTAATATGAAAGCATCAAATACTAATTTTGCCTTTTTATCTGTTTGTGCTTTTTGTTCTACTTCTCTAAAATCATTTGTGTTTAGATAAGCTACAATTCCACCTTTTCCACTTATCTTTTTCTTCATTTCTTCTATAGTATATTTTCCACTATAGCAAAGTTTTATTAACCCTCCTACAGGAAGTCCACCAGTTCTTTCTGGTGAGAATGGTCCATCTCCATCTAAAGCATTGCTTACTTCCACAACTCTTCCTTTTTTATGAGCTCCAACAGATACTCCACCACCCATATGTGTAACTATTACATTTAATTCATCATATTTTTTATTGTTTTCTTTTGCATATCTCTTTGCCACTGCTTTTTGATTTAAAGCATGAAACATACTTTCTCTTTCTATTTCAGGCATTCCGGATATTCTAGCTGCTTCATCTAATTCATCAACAACAACTGGGTCTACTATAAATGCTGGTTTATTTATAGATTTTGCTATTTCATTAGCTATTATTCCACCTAAATTTGAAGCATGCTCTCCCCTCACTCCAGCTTTTAGATCTTCTACCATAGCATCATTAACTTTATAAGTTCCACTTTCAATTGGTTTTAATATTCCACCTCTGCCTACTACTCCGTCTAATGTATTAATATCAAAATTCTTTTCTTTTAAAACCTTTAATATAACTTCTTTTCTAAATTCAAATTGACCATAAACAGTAGCATATTTCTCAATTTCTTCTGAAGAATGTCTTAAAGTTTCTTCTAAAATTTGATTTTCTCCATCATATACTCCTATTTTAGTGGATGTAGAGCCTGGATTTAATATTAATAATTTATATGACATTTTACCCCTCCTATGAAATCAATGTTTTTAATATATATGTAAATTTAATAAAGTTCTATTTTTTGCTCTTTAATTGGTGTGCAACTAATGCTGCTAATGCTATTGCATTCATTTTTGTCTCATGGCTATCATTTCTTGATGTCAATACTACTGGTGCTGATGTTCCAACTAATAAAGCTCCATTCTTGGATTCTGTTGTATAAGTTAAAGTTTTATACATTATATTTCCTGATTCTATATTTGGCATTAATAATATATCTGCTCTTCCTGCTACTTCTCCTTTTACTCCCTTATGCTCAGCAGCTGCTGCAGATAATGCATTATCTAATGCTAATGGTCCATCAATTACGCATCCTTTTATTTGTCCTCTGTCACTCATTTTTGAAAGTATTGATGCATCTATAGTTGCTTGCATACTAGGATTTACAACTTCTACAGCGCATATTGGTGCTACTTTTGGTGTTTCTATTCCTATTGCATGTGCAACTGTTACAGCATTTTTAACTATATCTACTTTATCTTTAAGTTCTGGATACATATTAAAAGCACCATCTGTTAAAAATATTAGTCTATCAAATTTAGATATTTCAAAAACTGCTACATGAGACATTAATTTTCCTGTTCTTAAACCAACTTCTTTGTTTAAAACTGCTCTTAAAAAGTTAGCTGTGTCAATAAGACCTTTCATTAGCATATCAGCTTTACCTGATGAAACTAATTCTACAGCTTTCAATGCAGCTTTAATAGGATTTTCTTCATTAACAATTTCAAATTTTGTTAAATCCATTTCTATTTCTGCTGCTATAGCTTCCATCTTTGCTTTGTCACCAACTAATATTGCTTCTGATATTCCTTGTTCTTTAGCATCTCTAACAGCTTCAAGTACTGGTCTATCTTGAGCTACTGCTACTGCTATTTTTTTTGTTTCCTGATTTTTAGCCTTTTCTAAAACTTCTTGTAAATTTTTAATCATTTAATTTACACCTCTTCTTTATAAAATTTAGGCTCTTCCTCAACTTTTGTTGTCCTTAAGCTTACTGCCTAGTCGTTAAATTTTTAACACCTAAGGGCAGTATTTGCACCATACCAATTGTAATGTTTTTACTGATTCTTGTTTGTGCATACATTATTGGAATTAACTTCAAGTATAAGATTATAATTTTCCACATGCATACTTCCTGAAATCATTATGCCTTCTCTTATATTTTACCAGAAATATTCAAAAAACACTGTTTTTCAGAATATTCAATATAATGGTTGATATTTCCTTATAATATTTTCTGCCACTTTTATCCCATCTACTGCTGCAGACATTATTCCACCTGCAAATCCTGCACCCTCACCACAAGGATAAAGCCCTTGAGCTGATATACTTTCTAGATTTTCATTTCTTAATATTCTAACAGGAGCTGAAGTTCTTGTTTCAATTCCAGTTAAAACGCCATCATTACTAACAAATCCTTTAATTTTTTTATCGAAATTTATAAATCCTTCTTTTAAAGCTTCTATTACATAACTTGGCAAACACTTTCTTAAATCACAAAACTTATAACCTGGTTTATATGTTGGTTCTATATTGCCTAATTTAGTAGAAACTTCATCCTTCAAAAAATCTCCTATTAATTGTACAGGTGCAGTATACTCGCCCCCACCCAAAACATAAGCTAGACTTTCATAATGTCTTTGAAATTCCATACCTTTTAATGGAGTATCCCCTTGAAAATCAGATTCATTTATAGAAACTACTATTGCTGAATTAGCATTGTCCTTATCTCTTTTAAAAAAGCTCATTCCGTTAGTTACTAATCTTCCTTCCTCTGATGCTGCTGCTACTACTTCTCCTCCAGGACACATACAAAAACTATATACCCCTCTTCCTGTAGATTTAGTATTATATGTAAGCCTATAATCTGCAGCCTTAAGCTTAGGATGATTTGCATACTTGCCATATTGATTTTCACTTATCATTTGTTGAGAATGTTCTGCTCTTACACCTATAGCAAATGCCTTAGGCTCCATAAATATTCCCTTTCTGTATAACATCTCATAAGTATCTCTTGAACTATGGCCTATAGCTAATATTAAATTTTCACTTGGAATTTCAGATTCATTTACCACTATTGATTTTAAAACCCCATTACTTACGACTATATCTTGAAGTTTACTATTAAATCTTACTTCTCCACCTAATTCTATTATCTTTTCTCTTATATTTTTTACTACTTTTTTTAATATATCTGTTCCTATATGAGGCTTTCCATTATACAGAATTTCTTCTGGAGCTCCAGCCTTAACAAACTTATCTAAAACAAAGTCACACCTGGCATCTTTTATTCTAGTTGTAAGCTTTCCATCAGAAAAAGTTCCCGCTCCACCTTCTCCAAATTGGACATTAGATTCTAAATTCAACTCTCCTGTAGTCCAAAACTTATTTATAGTATTGGTTCTATCTTCAACCTTTTCTCCTCTTTCTATAATTATTGGTCTATATCCTTTTTCCGCTAGTAAAAGACCTGCAAACATGCCTGCAGGTCCCATACCAACTATAACTGGTCTATGGTTCATTTTCTTATTACCAAAAGGAAATTCCTCATTATAAATTTCTTTTTCAATTTTAACATCTTTATCATTAGCTCTATCTACAATTTTTTCTTCTTTATCGCATTTTATTTCTACAACATAATTAAATCTTATATTATCCTTTCTCCTAGCATCTATAGATTCCCTTAAAATTTTAAATTCTTCGATATTTGTATGCGATATTTTTAATTTTTTACATACTTTATTTTTTAAATCTTCTATATTTTCATCTATACTTATATTCAAGTTATTTATTTTAATTGACATTTTTGCCCTCCAAAACTTTTTTCTTTGCCGTAACCTTAACTGACGATATACTTTGAGACACCTTTGTTACTCCATCTGGTAAGCTTATATTTAAAGGAATTGAATTTTCCCCTTCTACTATTGAACTTAAATCCACAGAGCACTTTATATCTTCTGCTTTTAAATTATTGATAACATTTTCTTCACCAGACACTACTATATCAACCTTATTTGCATCCAAATTAACACTATATTTACTGTTATCATTTATAGTTTGTATATTTAAACTCAATTGTTTCTGAATACTTTTATTATTGAAGTTCACCTTTAGCTTTACAGTATCCGAACTATTTACAAGAATAACTCCCTTAGGAACTACTAATTTAACTTCTATTGTATCTTTTCCATATACTTTATTTAAATCTACATATTCTGTATCCAAAGAATTTATATTAGATATTAAATCTTCTTCTCCTGCTATATCCATTTTGTCTTCAATTGGTACTAAACTTTTTACATTCCCTTGATTATTTTGTTGTATTCCAGATTTAACATTTACAGACACAGTTTTAATTTTTTTAACAGGAATAGTTACCTTTAAAGAACTTGGATTAACTGTTACATTTTTTACAATTACACCCGAAGAATCTAATGGTTGAAGTTGTATATTTGCATTTATATCTTTTGAAGCATCTTTAATATTATATCTTGCTGCTAAATATTTTACCCTTTCTACGGATTCCTTAGGTCCACTGATTTCTTTTTCTTTTATAGTAGGCTTAAAAGCATAAAATCCACTTTTAGTATTCCCATCAAAAATCATTTTAACCGGAACAGTTTTTCGTTTTAAATCATCCAAAGTAATTTTAACCCATAGGTTGTCATTATTTGTTATTCTAATATTAGATGGACTACTTTTAACCTCAACAGGTATTTTATTCTCACCTTTTTTAACTGCATAAGAGTTTAAATCCGACACAAGTTTAAAATCGCTTGGCTTTATAGAATAAGTATCTGAAGCACTACCCCTTATAGTTAATGTTACTGTCAAATTATCTCCTTCTATAGGAACCAGATCAGATTTTGCAACCAAATCTTTATTTAAAACCTGTACAGGTACAACAATATGTGTCTCTCTCATAGGATTTTCCACATTAAAAATGTACAACCACAAAACTAAAGAAGCTATTACACAACATATTTTAATAATTACTTGGTGATCTTTGACCTTTTGATCCATTTATTCACCTGCTCCCTAAAGGTTAATTTTGTACTCTGTCTTTTTTTCATTATTCTAATCAGAATATCTTTAAGTCTTTCTTTATTGTAACCCCTTGTTAAATTACCATTTACAGCAAGGGAAACAGTACCTGTTTCTTCGGATACAACTATAATTAACGCATCTGAGTTCTCAGATATACCTAATGCTGCTCTATGTCTTGTACCAAGCTTTTTATTTATATCCTGATTATTAGTTAAGGGTAAAAAGCATCCTGAAGATACTATTCTATCATTCCTTATTATCGTTGCACCATCATGCAGCGGAGTATTAACTACAAAAATATTTTCCAAAAGTGCTGCTGAAACTATTGCATCTATTTTAGTTCCTGTCTTTACTATGTCTTCAAGACCTGTAACCTGCTCTATTATTATCAAGGCTCCTGTTTTACTATTAGATAAATTTTCTATAGAATTAGCAATTTCCGTTATAACCTTTTCCATCTCCTGATCGCTTTCCAATATATGCTTGTCATTAAAAGCTGTTCTGCCTAAACGTTCAAGTGCTCGACGAATTTCTGGTTGAAATATTATTATAAAGGAAAGTAAGCCTATGGTGATTGTTTTAGTTAAGATCCAATTCAGCATAGTTAAATTAAAAAATTTACTGATAGGTATAAGAAGAACTATAAGTATTATTCCTTTTAAAAGCTGCTCAGCTCTGGTTTCTTTTATTAATGTATAAATTTTATAAAAAATATAAGAAACTACTAATATATCCATTACTGATGCTATACTAATATTTCTAATAGAATTGACTACGATATCCAATAGCTCCAACCACATCACCGCCCTAACAAAAATCTATATTTACAATTATACACTATTTAATATTGTTTATATCAAAACCTTAATGGATTTTATAAAATATTAATAAAATTTTTTTATACCATGTATTTTTTTTAAATTCATGGCTATACTACCATTAGCCTAAGTTTTTTATTAAACACGGGGAAACCGGAATTCTTTGGGGTGAATCGTATTTTACGTAGGTTATGCCTTTACCGAACCCGACAGCTAACCCCGTAGGTAACAAGGAGAGGATTTTATTGAGAAAATTTATTTTTTGTATACTATTTTTATTAGTACCAAGTGTTTCACCACTGTTCAATGTAAAAGCTGCTGGTTCTGATAATATAGACTCTACTTTATTTAAAGAACAGGATCAAATTGTTGAAGTTTTTAATTACTCTGGTAGAAAGTTATATGTAACTCAAAAGGATATACACTTAATGGCTCAAGTGGTTTATGCTGAAAGTAATTGTGAACCTTTTGAAGGAAAAGTTGCTGTAGCTTCTGTTATATTAAACCGTTTAAAATATCCTGAATTCCCTAAAACGGTAGAAGAAGTAATAACGCAAAAAAGCGCTTTTTCTTGTGTTAAAAATGGGTCCATTGATGTTGTTCCTGATGAAGATAGTTATAAGGCAGTACTTCAAGCTCTAAAAGGAAATGATCCTACAGGTCAAGCAGTATTCTTTTATAATCCTAAAATAGCTACCTGTAAATGGATGAAAGGTATAAACAAAAAGAACGTTAAAACCATAGGAAACCATGTATTCTTTGTAGTAAATTAGACATATTTTTATTTAGCTAGTAATTTAGCTAAGCACATATATATCCCCACAAATTAAAATTTGTGGGGATAGTCTATTTTAAAGAATCCAAATATGCAACAGCATTTAAAGCTGCTATTTGACCTTGGCCTGCCGATTTTATATATTGATAAGGCTTACCTACACAATCTCCTGCAGCAAAGCACCCTGCAATATTAGTCTTCATGTCTATATCTACTTTAATATGACCATTTTGCATTTCTATACCAGGAACAAGTTGATTTGGTGACACACTATCCTTTAGTACAAAAACTCCATCTGTAATAATGTCTTTGTTCTTCATCATTACATTTTTAACTCTGTCTTCTCCCTTAATCTCTATTGGTTTATCTTTTACTATTTCGATACTATCACTTAAATTGTATTTTCCTTCATACATAGGCACATAGTAAAGCTTACTTGTCAATTCTGCTACATAATTAGCTTCTTCTTCTGCTTCCTTATTGTATCCTATAATGGTAACAGTTTTACCTCGATACAACGGTGCATCACAAGTAGCACAATATCCTACACCTCTACCTAAGAATTCTTCTTCACCTTTTAATGGCTTTGTGTATTCCATACCTGTAGCTAAAATAACAGATTTTGCTTCATACATCTTTTCATTTACCATCAAAGTAAAGTGTGATCCCATTGCATATACAGCATTTATCTTTTCATTTACTATGTCTATATTCATAGCTTCCATGTGCTTTTGGAATTGACCTTTTAACTGTTCACCTGTAACATCATAAAATCCCAAATAGTTATTTACTTTTGGTGCTTTTAGCAGTTTATTACTTAATTCTTTAATCCCAAATAATATAATATTTTTATTTCGGATTTTTGCATTTATAGCAGCTGATAATCCTGCTGGTCCTGTACCTATTATTGCTATATCATATCTATTAGTCATACAATCAACCTCCTTTTGAAAAAAATGACAAATTAACTTTTGCTAATTTGTCATTGCTGTTTCATTCACAATATTAAATATGTTTTTCTATAACACTTTTTATTGCTTCCTTTGGTCTAAATCCTACTAGTGTATCTACTACTTTTCCATCCTTGAATATCATAACAGTTGGTATACTTGCTACCCTATACTGATTTGATGTTACAGGATTTTCATCTACATTCAATTTCAAAAATTCTACTTTATCATTAAGTTCTTCGGAAATTTCATCTATTACAGGAGCTAACATTTTACAAGGTCCACACCAAGAAGCCCAAAAGTCTATAACTACAGGTTTTGAAGATTCCTGAACAGCCTTTGAAAAATCCATATCCTTTATTTCTTGTACCATAACTTATCCCTCCATTTATACCTTATTAAGGTATGCTTTATATTTTAATTTTATGTTATATTTCTTATTTAGTCAATAGTTGTTAATAATGATTATTAATTTGTATAAACTTCTTATTTATTAATTATACTTTTTATTACAGAATTATTATATATTGACTTAGGATATTTATCTACTAATTTTTGAGCATAACTTAATGATTTATCTTTATCTAAGTCCTTATACATAGTAGCTAAAGCGTAAAGTACTGTTTCTTCATAGTCATCCTTTGCATATTTCTCATCATATTCAGTATAATATTTTATAGCATTTTGTGAGTCACTTGATAAATAAAAGCTAGTTCCTAACATATAAATTATGTGAGGATATAAATAATAACCTGCTCCCATTTCATAGGCTTTTGTAAGATTATTTTTAGCATTAGGAAGATCTTGACTATTCATATAGCCATACCCTTTTCCATAAAAGTATTCTACGCCTTCACTTTTTAGTATATTAACACCACTTGAAATAATTTCCTTATCATCATTAGATATATTTTTATCTTTCCATTTTGTATAGTCGTCATATAGATTATCAAAATTTTTACTTTGAACATCACTTTTAATTTTATCTGCTGGAAAAGTTTCCTGCTGAACTTTTTTTGGAGCCTCTTTAGTTGTTTTATTTCCATTATTACTAGATGTTTTTGCTGTATTTACTTTTGATGTTTTTGTATTATGAGATTTAGTTATATTACTTTTTACTTTTTTAAACACAGCTGTAGCTCCAAATGTTAATGCAATTATTAGCAATACACCTATTAAACAATAAATGGCCTTTTTCGTATCAATTTTGTTTTTTATAACTCCACATTTTATTAATACTTTTTTGTTTTCTTTAGCCATACTATTGTTTTTATCTATTTTCATTACATTTTCTATACTATTTATAGCTTTATCATATTGACCCTTTTTTATATAGCAGAAAGCTTTGTAATTATTTACATTAATGTAATTGTAATCACTTTCTGAACATTGTTCCAAAAGGTCTAATGCTTCATTTATATGCAATCCTTTTATAAGTGATATTGCTTTTTCATAAGTATATAATCTACTCTCATCACTTTTGGTACTAGCTAAATATTTTTCAGAAACTCCATCATTATTTATTTGATGATTCATTTTCCAAAGCTTTCGAGCACTATCTATATCTCCCTTTAAATAATGTAACAATCCCTTAAGATTTATAGATGCTGCATTTTTTATATCTAATGATATGCTTTCTTCACATAAATCCATGGCTTTATCTATATAACCACTATTATATTTGTTTGATGCTTTAATATATATTTTCTTAGATTTATCCATATGCTTAAGTTCCCCTTAATGCTATTTTCCTTAGTTAATTGTATATAAAACCTTTCCTTCAGAATTTTTTACTTCCATTGATTTATTTAAGCTTGAATCAAAAGAATAAATAGTCCAATTTTCTATATGAGATTTATTATAGTTATCATCTTCGTATACAGTAACCTTCAAGCTTATGTTATTATTGGATTTTTTTGCTGACATTATTTGCTGTTTTTTATCTGATGTTTCTATAATTGTTGAGACACTTCCTGTACTTACATTTAACATATACAAATTGCCCCCCTTAGAAACAGTTCCTTGTGATGAACCTATTACTACCAATAAGTTTTCATCATCAACCCATTCTATATCTCTAGGTGAAATCTTATTATTTCCTATAACTTCGTAAGTAAAATTATTTCCATTGGTATTCTTTACAAATATTTTGCCTATGCCTTCTTCTGATGCCTCTTCTCCCTTGCCTTCTATACATGCTCTATATGTGCCATTAGTTGAATCTTCCCAAGGAGTACTAAACTTTGGCTTTGTACTTTTATCTAATTGTTCTTTTGCAAATTTAATAGTGCTAGAACTTTTAGTATTTGTGCTTTTAGTTTGAGGCTTTGCTTCCTGCTTTTTTTGGTTAACTTGTTCTGAAGAAGTCTTCTTTTCCGAATCACTTTTTTGAGCAGATGTTGTTTCATTATTTGTTGATGCACTTTTTTCCTTATTTCCTGAGCATCCTGTAAACGCTAATGTTAAAAGCACTGATATTGAACAAGCAATTGTAATTAATCTTTTTTTCTTTAAGTTTTTCATATTAATTTCCTCCTTATTATTGCACAAATATTTTCGATGAATCTTTTTAAAAATAATGCTTAATCTATCTATATTATATACTAAAATGCAGTTTAAAGATAATATTTTAAATATAAAATAAAACCTGATTAGAATAAAAGTTCTAATCAGGTTTTACTTTATATATTAAGTTAAGTAAGCTATCTAAATTAGTTTTCCATTATTAATTGTTTTGCTTTTAATATAGAAGATGCACTCATTGAAAATTCATCTAAACCATACTCTACTAGTGTAGGAATAGCTTTTTCATCTCCAGCCATTTCTCCACACATACCACACCATTTTCCTTCCTTATGAGCAGCTTCTATAGTCATCTTTATAAGCTTTAACACTGCTGGGTGCATTGGATTATAAAGGTATGATATTTTTTCATTCATTCTATCTGCAGCCAAAGTATACTGTATTAAATCGTTAGTTCCTATACTAAAAAAGTCAACGTGTTTTGCAAGCTCATCTGCACACACTGCTGCTGCAGGTATTTCTACCATTATTCCTGTTTCTAATTCTGCATTAAATGCTTTTCCTTCTTTCTTCAATTCTTCCATACATTCACTTAGAATTTCTTTTGCTTGTAAGAATTCTTCTAAAGAAGATATCATTGGGAACATTATTTTCAAATTACCAAAAGCTGAAGCTCTAAGTAAAGCCCTTAATTGAACTTTAAATATATCTTTTCTATCAAGACAAAGTCTTATAGCTCTATATCCTAAGAAAGGATTCATTTCTTCTGGAAGTGGTAAATATGGTAACTTTTTATCTCCACCTATATCTAGCGTTCTGATTACCACTGATTTTCCTTCCATCTTTTCCACTGCGTATTTGTATGATTCAAATTGTTCTTCTTCAGTTGGCATATCATCTCTATCCATGTATAAAAACTCTGTTCTGAAAAGTCCTATAGCATCTCCACCATTTTCTAAAACCTGGTGAACATCCTGTGGCTTTCCTATATTTCCTGCTACTTCTACTCTCTTTCCAGCTTTAGTAACAGTTTTTACACTTATAAGTTTTTTAAGTTCTTCTTTTTCTTTTTCATAAGCTTCTTTTTTAGCTTCATATTCTTTAACAGTATTTTCATCTGGGTTTATTATAACTATACCTTCATTACCATCTACAACTACTGTATCACCATTTTTTACTGAAGTTGTTATATCATTTAAACCTACAACAGCTGGAATTTCTAAAGTTCTTGCCATTATAGCACTATGTGAAGTTCTTCCACCTATATTAGTTAAAAAAGCTATAACTTTGCTTTTATCAAGTTGTGCAGTATCTGAAGGTGTTAAGTCATGAGCAACTACTATTGTATTAGCTGCCATTTCTTCTGAATCTGCTGATATTTTTCCAGCAAGATTAGCAAGAATTCTCTTACTAACATCCTTTACATCAGCACCTCTTTCTCTCATGTACTCATCTTCCATAGCTGCAAATATACCTGCATACATAGTTGCAACATTATCAAGAGCCTTTTCAGCATTAACTTTATCATTTTCTATTGCCATATCAACTGCACCTGCAAACTCAGGATCTTCTAATAACATCATATGGCTCTCAAATACAGCAGCCTTATCAGCACCCATTTCCTTTTCTGCTTTTTCCTTTATTCTAGTCAACTGTTCTCTTGAAGCATCTAATGCCTTTTTAAATCTTTCTTTTTCTGATTTTACATCTTCTATTTTTCTCTCTTCAATTTTAACTTCATTAGCCTCTTTTATTAAAACTTTGCCTATAGCATATCCTTTTGAAGCTGCAATTCCTTTTTTCATCTTTTATTTATCCTCCTCAAAATAATTACAATTTACCAAATCTATATTTTAAAACTCAATTTCTATTTTAATGTAATTGTTTAAAGCCAAAATATTTTTAAAGCAATTATCATACCAATTCGTGAAAAATTTAAAATTAATCTAAAAACATTTCTCAGAAACTCTTATTTATTAATGAAAATCACAATTTTAAAATATAGTTTTTTTAATTTCTTTCGTATTTTATAATATTACATTTAAAAAAATATTGATAAAATTTATCAATTAAAACCATTATATTGTTATAAAGTAATTTAAAAACTCGCCCTAACCTCTGGACTTACAATGGATTTTGGGTTAATATTATACTTGATAAATTTTATCAAATTTTGTACATATATATGATATTTTTTATCAAAAGGAGATGAATTATGTATAAAAACAGTATAACCATAACAATACATAATGGAATACATACACGAATTGCAGCTATGATAGTTCATAAAGCTACAGAATTGAAAAGCAAATATGGAATAAACCTATATATGAGCAACTCATCTGCAAAAGAACCTATAGCTATAAGTATGTTAGCCTTGTTATCTTTAAAAATAAGAGAAGGTGAAATGGTTGAGATTTCCTGCAAGGAAACCTCTATGAATGGCCAACATGCAGTATTAGAACTATGCAATTTTATAACTATGTACATAGCAAACAATAATAATTCAGTTTTATCTAAAATAGATGACATAATTGAAGAAAATACTATTGCTTATGCTCAAATAGTAAAAAATATTCCTGTTGGAATATTAGTTATTGATGTAAATGGATATATTACAGCCATGAATGACTATGCACTTAAAATAGTTGATAAAAATTTAGAGGATGTAATAGGGCGATTTGTAAAAGACATTATTCCAACTTCTGATTTGCCAAATATAGTAACCTCAAAAGAACGTAAGGTTGGAGAAACTCAATATATAAATAATCATCTTGTTTTAACTAATAGATCTCCTATATTTTCTAATGACAAAGTTATTGGAGCTTTAGGAGTATTTCAGGATATATCTGAATTAATAGGTATTAAAGAGTTAAATGAAAAATTCAAAAAAATATTAGAAGCATCTCATGACTTAATTTGCTTTGTAGATGATAGAAGAATTATAAGTTATGTAAATCCATCTTATGAAAAACACTTTGGTATAAAGAGTAAGAACATTGTAGGTAAAGATTTAGCCACTATATCTCCAAATGGACTTCGAATCAAAGTATTTAATACAAAAACACCAATTGAAAATAAAATTTACCACAAAGATAGCATAAATATAATTTCCACAATAGAACCTATTTTTATAGATGGTATATTTAAAGGTGTTATTTCAATATCAAAAACTGTAGATGAAATCAAAGACTTAGTAAAAAAACTTGAAAAATCAGAGGAAGAACTTAATTATTATAAAGATGAATTAAACAGACATAATTTTAGCAGTTCTTTTAGTTCTATAATAGGCTGCAGCAGTTCTCTTAAGGATTGTTTATTTATGGCACAAAAAGCTTCTAATTCACCATCTACTGTATTAATTCGTGGTGAAAGCGGGACAGGTAAAGAGCTTATTGCTAAAGCTATTCATAATAATAGTAATAGAAAAAATAAACCTTTTGTTAGAGTTAATTGTGCTGCTATTCCAGAAAACTTACTGGAAAGTGAGTTATTTGGATATGAGAAGGGCGCCTTTACAGGTGCAATTAAAAGTAAACCTGGAAAATTTAATATAGCAAATGGTGGGACTTTATTTTTAGATGAAATTGGGGACATGCCTGTATCTATGCAGGTTAAATTATTAAGAGTACTTCAGGAAAGAGAATTTGAAAGTGTTGGCGGCCTTACTACGCAAACAGTAGATATAAGAATAATTGCCGCTACTAATAGAAATCTTGAAAAAATGATAAAGGAAGATAAGTTTAGGGAAGATTTATACTATAGACTAAATGTTATAAGCATTATTCTTCCTTCCTTAAGAAATAGAAAAGAAGATATAAATCTTTTAGTAGAACACTTTATTCAGAAAATGAATATTAAACTCAATAAAAATGTTACAGGCATAGATAAAAAATCGCTTATGTATTTGCAAGAATACCATTGGCCTGGAAACATAAGAGAATTAGAAAATATTATAGAAAGAGCCATAAATATGTGCGAAAACGACTTAATAACAGAAAAAGACTTACCTTTTTACATCAAAAATGGTGAATTGGAAACTGGTTCTTTGATAAATCTTAAAAACGGTAAACTTCAGCCTCTAGAACAATATGAAAAAGAATTGATAACTTTAGCTATGAAAACCTATAAAAGCTATAATAAAGCTGGAAAAGTCTTAGGAATTACTCATAGAACTGTATCTTTAAAATGCAAAAAATATGGAATAGATTTAGCTTCTCTTTAAAAGTTATCCACATTTTCAAAGCAAAATAATCCCCATTGTTTAAAAAAACTTTGGGGATTATTTTAATTGATTACATCTTGGAACTCCTTGGAGTCCTTTACTGGATTAAAGTCTTCTTCCTTAGCAGCAATACCTTTTATATCTGGTGACATATTTACAGCTGTTTTTAAATACTTTACTGTATTCTCCACATCTCCTCGTCTTCCATATATACTAGCTTTGCCATAATAACTCCATATATAATTTTCAACCTCTAAATCTTTATCATACCAGGTTAATGCTGCATCATAATCGCTATGCAGCTCATACCCTAAAGCTTTGTTAAATCTAGCATACCCAAAATCAGGTTTTAACTGAAGTGCTTTGTCTATATTTTTCATTCCTTCGTCAAAGCTACCTTTATAACATAATGCTATTCCCTTAATATTATAAGCCTTATAGAAATTTGGATCTGCCTTTATAATTTCATCAGCTAATGCTATTGTATTATCATAGTTCTTTTCTCCAAAAGCCTTATAGCTTTCATTATATTTTTGTTCCTCGGCCTTTTGGGCTTCTGTCTGCTTTGAAACATTGTCATCTTTTTTTTCTTTTATAACTGCATTATTATTAGAACTTTCTTTATTTACGTTTTCTATTATATTATTATTTTTTCTATTATTTATTGCTTCTTTATAAGCTATACCAATTACTACACATACTGATATACATGCAATTATTACTTTAACCTTCATGGGTATTTTTCTATATATGCCATCATCACTATTTCTAAAAAACATAAAGTACCTCCACATTTCTGTTATATACCTTATTATAACCATTTGCTAAAAATATTTCATTCATTTTTCATACTAAAGTACTTTACACCATTTACAATAATCTTCATACTTATTTTTAATAAACTCTTTTATTTCTTCTTCACTATGTTTTCTTGACCTTACGCAATACTGAGCAATATCGCTGCATATATAACATGTTCTTGGTTTGAAGCCAAGCATTCCTCTACTTAAACTATTATTGTTTTCATCATAAACATCAATATCTACATATCTGCCTAGAAAATGTTTATTTTCTATGTTAACTGTTATTTTTTTTATGTCTTTAGCATTTTTATTCACAATAAGTGTTAATGATGGACCTTCTGCTGTTACAGCAAAATTCTTATACTCTATATATTGGTTAAGCTGTTCTATTAAAAACTTGTTCATAAATTTCATTATACCAAGTGTTATAGTATTATTTTTAACTACACCAGGATAATTAACTCTCATAAAAACTAATGTTTTCTTATACAATTTAATTAACTTTTCTTGTTCACAAACTCTTTCTTCTCTGCACATTAATATATCTTCTGGCGTATATTCTTTTATACCTTTTATATTACAATTTTTTTGTTTATCTTTAACATAATCTTCATAAGTGTAATTTGTTAACCAACATCTATTCATAAACTAATGTGGAGAGTTACTTTTTTGTATTTTCTCTCTTATCTCCTTTCCTTTATTAGAATTTAAAAACTTCCATGTTACCTCAGGTACTATATTTTTTACTTGATCCATTTGATTATTTTTTATAAATTGTCTAACTTTAGAAGCACTTATATAATTACCTTCATAACATTTTCTCTCTATTTCCATCAGCTCTACACCATACTTTGGCATAACTTCTTTTAATGTATTATTATATGTATTAGTAACATTACAGTAGGGTTCTTCACCTACAAATCTCTTTATTATATTTAATTTTTCACAAAAATATTCCCCAAATATGTTACAATCAATATTTTCATAGGATTTTAATCTTTCATCCTCTTTTCTAATAAAATAGGATGGAAAAGTAGCTGACGATATAATGTATTCACTACCTGGAATAACTTTTACATTTTTAAAATCTGATAAACCTTCTTTTACCATTGAATATCTATCCTTGAAAGGGAATAAGGATTTGTCTTCTTCCACCACAAACACTATAACTTCACTGCATTTTTTTGAAGCTTCTTCTACTAAATATCTATGCCCATTAGTAAATGGATTGCAATTCATTACTAATGCACCTTTTTCAGTAGTTACATCTATTTCATATTTAGCTATCATTTTATCTAAAGCTTTATTTATATTATAAATTCCATATTCTAATAAAGCAGCATTTTCTTCTTTATATATAAGATTAAAATTTAAAGAGGTAAATATTTTCACTTTGTCTGGTTTAGTAAATAAAAAACTATGGTAAATTCCTTCTTCAAAAAGCTTATCTACTAAATTAGATATAAGGGAAGAAGTTATGTTTTCTCCCCTTATATCCTCTGATATGGCAAAGCACTTAAATATATTCTTAGCTTTAGAACAAGTGGCTTTAATTGCATTATTTCCATCTCTAAAAACCACTGTATAATCCACATCTTTATCCAGTATTAATCCAAAGCTTTCTAAAAATTTATATACTTCATTTTTTTCTTCTTCATTTTTCAAGTTTATTTTCTGAAGCTTTAAATCATACATTTTTATCTCCTTAACTTAATGGTTTTCTAACTACATCTATTATAGTACCATCTCTATATTCTACTACTGCTACAACCTTATCTGTAAATTCTATAGGCTCTGGTTTTCCTGTCATATTTTCAGCTAAATCTTTTAATTCTTCTATTGTCATAACAGGTAAATTTTTAGCTTTTAATTTTTCTATTAAATCCTTTCTTATTGGATTTACAGCTATACCTCTTTCTGTAACTACTACATCTATACTTTCTCCTGGAGTTGTAACTGTAGTAACCTTATCCTTTATAATTGGAAGTCTTCCTTTTATAAGGTTTGTAACTACTATAGCAAGCTTTGCTCCTGCTGCAGTATCACTGTGTCCACCTGAACCTCCCATTATTATTCCATCAGAACCTGTTGTTACATTTACATTGAAATTTGTATCTATTTCTGTAGCTCCAAGTATCATTACATCTAAGTTATTTACTACAGCTCCTTTATTATGAGGGTTCCCATACATTGATCCACTCATACCTTGATGTTTAGGATTATTTCTATAGGATTCTACAGCTTTTAAATCAAAGCACTGTACATCAAATATATGTGTGAATAATCCTTCTTCAAACATATCTACAATATAACCTGTTATTCCACCTGCTGCAAAACTTCCTGTTACTTTCTTATCTCTCATTATTTCTTTTAAGTTTTCTGCCACTGCAAGAGAGGTTCCTCCTGCTCCTGTTTGAAATGACATTCCATCCTTTACAAGTCCTGAAGCTTCCATAACCTTCGATGCCATTTTAGCTATTTTAAGTCCTACAGGATCCTTTGTAATTTTTGTAGTACCTGATACAATACCTGCTGGATTTCCTATGGAATCAACTTTAACTACATAATCTACATAAGTTTGATTGATCTCAATAGGACATGCTGGGTAAGGAACAAGGTTATCAGTAATTGCTATTACCTTATCTGCATATTCAGCATCAGATATGGCATATCCTAATGAACCACAAGCAGCATTTCCATAAACTCCATTTATGTTTCCATAAGTATCTGCAGTTGGTGCTCCTATGAATGCTACATGTATATGTAAATCTCCACTTTCTATAGCTCTTGGTCTTCCACCATGAGTCATCATTACTGCTGGTTTCTTTAAGTATCCCTTTGATATAGCTTCTGCTACAGGTCCTGACATATAGTTTGCAACTATTCCTGTTACAACACCCCTTTTCATGTATTCTACTAAGGGCTCATGTATTGGGAATATAGAACTTGCTGCTACAGTAATGTCTTTTATTCCTCTTTTTGAAATAGCATACATTACATTATTAAGTATGAAATCTCCATTTCTTAAATGATGGTGAAAGGATATAGTCATTCCATCTTTTATTTCTACTTTATCTAAAGCTTCTTCTATGCTGTTTAATACTTTATCTTCTCCTGGTTTTACGGAACTTACCTTTACACCTACTTTTTCTTTAACACCACAATTTGAAAAAGCTCCTTGAAAAGGCTTTACTTCCCTATAGCCTTCTATATTATCAGGAATTTCTCTTCCTAGTACATTTTTCATAGTAATACCTCACTTTTTCCAGATTTAATCTAACACATATTAATTAAATAAGACCTAATAATTTAGCCAATTCTACAGTAGTTACTGCTCTGTTTATTACAGGTGCATCTACCATTTTTCCATCTAAAGAAAATACTCCTAATCCTTTAGCTTTAGCTTCATCTCTAGCTTCTAACACTCTCACTGCATGCTTTATTTCAGCTTCTGTTGGTTCAAATACTGAATGTATAGTGTCTATTTGTCTTGGATTTATGGATGATTTTCCAGTGAAACCTATACTCTTGGCTTTAAATGTATCTTTTCTTAATCCTTCATAATCATTAGTATCTGTAAAAGGAGTATCTATAGCATCTACTCTAGAAGCTCTACAAGCTGTAGACACTCTGTTTCTTGCATAAAATATTTCTTCTCCTTCTTTTGTTCTCTTAATTCCAAAGTCTGAAGTTAAATCCTCTGCTCCTAAAAGTACACCTACTACTCTTTTTGATGCTTTTATTATGCTGTACACATTTTCCAAGCCATAAGCTGTTTCTACAATTGGAATAAGTTTTATATGATTGTCTTCAAATTTTTCTTCACTTTCAATTTTAGAAAGCATTTTATCTATAGTTTCAAGCTGCTCTTCTGTAGCTTTCGGAATCATTAATGCATCTGGCTTAACTCTAGCTATAGTATCTATATCCTTTGGTCCATATTCAGTATCTAGTGGATTTACTCTTACTACTAGTTCTACTGCTGAATAATCTATAAATTTTATAGCTTCACTAACAAGTCTTCTTGCACTATCTTTTTCTGTAAGACTTACTGCATCTTCTAAATCAAGTATTACTGAATCAGCTCCAAGTATTGGTGCACTTTGAAGCATTCCAGGGTTGTTGCCAGGCATAAAAAGCATTGTTCTTCTTAGTCTTTTCATATATCTCACCTCAATTTTAAATTTACATTGCTCTTTCTATAGCTGTTTGAACTCTCGCTTTTATTGTATAATCTAATGCTCCTTTATCCTGAGCCTTTATAGTTATACTTTCTATTCCTAATTCTTTTACTTTTTCTAGTATAGTTTTTTCTATTTGTTTTCCAAACTGCTTCATTACTATACTTTCAATTTCTAATTCTACTTTGCCATCTTCATTTGGTGCAACCATAATCATTATGTCATTTGATTCTAGTGTACCTGCTTTGGCTACCTTCTTTATTTCCATTAGCTTTCTCTCCTCATATTTTTAATTTAATCATTTACAGATTCTAAATATTCTTTTTGTCCCATTTCGTACAAATTATTTCCTTCAGAATCTATTACTACAACTAAAGGTAAATCTTCTACTTCTAATCTTCTTACTGCTTCAGATCCTAAATCTTCGTAAGCTATAACTTCTGCCTTTTTTATAGCTTTTCCCATAAGTGCAGCAGCTCCACCTATAGCTGCAAAATAAACAGCTTTATTCTTTTTCATAGACTCTATTACTTCTTTTGATCTTAAGCCTTTTCCTATCATTCCCTTTAAGCCTATATCCAATAATCTTGGTGCATAAGGGTCCATTCTATAACTTGTAGTAGGTCCTGCTGAACCTATTACTTTTCCTGGCTTTGCTGGACTTGGTCCTACATAATATATGATTGAATCTTTTACATTCATAGGCAATTCTTCACCTTTATCTAAAAGTTCTACAAATCTTTTATGAGCTGCATCTCTTGCAGTATATATAACTCCTGATACTAATACACTGTCTCCAGCCTTTAAATCTTTAACCTTTTCCTCTGTGAAAGGAGTTGTAATTCTTTTTTCCATACCTATACCTCCAAATTATCAATAATTATAATTCTATCTCTGCATGTCTTGTAACATGGCAATTTATATTAACAGCAACTGGAAGTCCTGCTATATGAGTTGGATATGTTTCTATATTTACTGCAAGTGCAGTAGTCTTTCCACCAAATCCTTGTGGTCCAATTCCTAAAGCATTTACTTTATCTAAAAGCTCTTTTTCCAAGTTTTCATAAAATGGATTTGAATTTCTCTCTGCTAAAGGTCTGATTAGTGCTTTTTTAGCTAAATTTGCTGCTTTATCAAAGGTTCCACCTATACCTACACCTACTACAATTGGAGGACATGGATTAGGTCCTGCCTCTTTTACTGCTTTAAGTATAAATTCTTTAACTCCATCTAATCCGTCTGCAGGTTTTAACATTTTAATTTGACTCATATTTTCTGAACCAAATCCCTTAGGAGCCACAGTAATCTTTAATTTATCACCTGGAACTAAATTGTAATATATAATTGCTGGAGTATTATCTTTTGTATTTACTCTATCCAATGGATCTTTTACTACAGATTTTCTTAAATAACCTTCTGTATATCCTTGTCTTACACCTTCATTTATAGCATCTTCTAAGCTTCCTCCTACTATATGAACCTCCTGACCTAATTCTACAAATACACAAGCCATACCAGTATCCTGACACATAGGCATTTTTTCATTTTTAGCTATATCTACATTTTCAAGTATTTTTTCTAAAATACCCTTTGCCATATCCCATGTCTCTTCTTCTTTAGCCTTTTTAATTCTACTTTTAACATCCTCTGAAAGAAAGTAATTAGCATCTATGCATAATTTTTTTATAGAACTTGTTATTTCTGATACATTTATATCTCTCATATTTATCTTTCTCCTCTTTGTAAATATTTTGGTGCTTTTTTGTAGATGAAAAGGCAGTTTAATCAAACCGCCTTTTGCAAATTAAAGTACAATTATTTTCTTCTATTTATTAACGCAATAACTCTATTCATTTCATTGTTAACTATCATGTATCCTTCATCTACGCCCATTCCTGGTTTAGCAAGTACTTGTTTTGCGCCACAGGCCATACCTATATTTGTAGTTACTTCAGCAGATCTATTTGTTTCGTTGCATGTTCCTCCACAATATGCTCCCATATCATGTTCTTTGCAATACATTATTGCATCTGCTATATTATTTACTCCACCTAAATCAGGTGTCTTTATTTGTACCATATGTCCTGCTTTATTATCTGTAAAGAATTTTACATCGTCTACTGTGTTGCACCATTCATCTGCAACTAATTCTACATTTATTCCTCTTCCATCTAATTCTGCTGTTAAGTCTCTTAATGCTTCCATTTGTTTTTGTCTTTCTTCTACATCCATTGGTCCTTCTATTCTTAAATGGAAGGGTTTTGCTGCTTCTTCTAATGTCTTTATATAATCAGCCATTGCTTTTGTATCGTAATTAAATGCAGCACCTATTGTTCCATACACATCTATATGGAATATTGGACTGTAGTCTTCTTTTGTTCTTAATTTTATTACTCTATCTCTTAACCATTCAACATACTTTAATAGTTTTTCACCTTTTAATCCTAGTTTTTCTTCTACGTTATTTATAAGTGCATGTGGCATTACATCTGCACCCTTTATTATCATTTTATCTGAGTTATCGTATCTGTCATCTCCTGATTGAGTAAATATTGGCACTCTCTTTATTTCATAACCTGGATTGTATTCATTTCTTATTACTTCTGCCATAGTTAATTTTTGAGCTTTTGCTACTGCATCAAGTATTGCTTGAGTTACTCCATATCTTATAGCTGTATGTAATCTTTTTCCATTAACTTGCATTTTATCAAATTCTTCTGCTAATGCTTTGAATTCTTTTAATTCTCTTCCTATAAGCTTAGGTGCTATTTCCTTTTCTATAACTGGAATAAAATCTTTAGCTAAAAATAAAGGATCTCTTCCACCTGCTCCTGAATACTGCACTGCTGCACAATCTCCATATGCTACCTGACCATCTTCTAATATAATCATTACAGATATAGCTTCTCCAGCCTGTCTTACATTTTTAAATCCTTCTGTTACTGGTTCTCCTACATAAGTGAATCCATCATGTCCTGCTCCCTTTTTTATAGCTCTCTGATCATCGAAATAAAATCCTGTTTTTGATTCTGAACAAATAACGTCAACTATTTTCATTTTTTACACCGTCTTTCTAAATAGTTTTTGCATACTTATGTAATTTACCCATTGACTCCCGCTCTAATACTCCATCTTTTTCAAGTTGGAGTAAAGAACGATTGTGTCTCTAGATATGTTAAACTAACATTTAAATTGGCAAACATCTAAATGATGTTTCTCACTATTCAGGTCTTCCTATTAAAACACCTTTTCCTACAGCAAATATATCATCTATAGTCATCTGGAATGTTACTTCTCTTCCTTCAAACTTTCCTCTTTCTTCTAACTTTCTTGTATTGAATGCCTTTAATTCTTCAGTTAATGGCAAGTTTCCAAAATTCAAGTATCTTACTGCTCCATTATTATCTCTTGCTGGCATCATTTTTCCTACATTATACTTGCTTGGTGCAAATGGTATATCAACTATTCCTGCTGCAAATCCTTTTACTGTTCCTACTGCTAAATCTCCATTTCCAAGCTCAAACAATTTATCCATCATACATTTAGTTTCTGCTTTTATTATGCTTATTTCTGTTTCTAATTCCTTTGACATTGGAAGTCTCTGTCCCTGGAACATATTAAGTGCCATTTTTGTTGCTTTTATTCCTGCTGCATTTGCTTCCTTTGTTGGTATTCCCAATGCTTCATGTGGTGTTTTTACTATAACCTTTGTTGCTCCTGCTAGTGCTGCTGTTGCTGCTCCTGATCCTATTACTCCAAATGCTTTAGCCTCATCCTGTGGGAATCCTCCCATCCACTGATGAAATACTGTTGTTACATAAACATCATCATATCCATATTTTTTTAAATATTCATTAACTTGTTCTTCTAAGGCTCTTATTGCGGCAACATCTTGAACTAAATTTCCACACTGTCCATATCCTACTGTTATATTCTTAACTCCTTGTTCTGCTGCAAGCAATGCTTCTATTATTGCTACTGTATTGGATGTACTTGGTGGAACTAAAGTTCCTGTTAAAGGTCCAAATGGTTCTCTGTTAATTGATATTCCTTGTTCTTCATAATATCCAACAAGTCTATCACAGTACTGCCAGTCCAATAAGCTTTTTTCTATTGATACATTTTTAGCATATGGAACATTATAAGATATTCCGCCGCCTTCATTTGAAGTCCATCCTGCTGCATGTATTATTTCTGCAAGCAATCTTGAATCTGGTGTACCATGTCTTGCTTGAAGTGGAAGATTTACTGCTTCAAATACTTCTCTGCATCCTTTTACTCCATGGTTTACTCCTGGAAATCCGTTTAATAGGGATCTTCCTGCTGCTAAACTTTCTTTTATTCCTATTTCACATTCATCATATCTATTTTGTCTTGTATAACTATCTATTGTTGATGGTAATAAATCTGCATCTCCTTCATTTTGAAGGTGTTGTAGAAGTTCTATATGTTCACTTATTAGTGCAACTCCTGCTCTTGGCTGTGCTAATGTTATTCCCGCTTCTTTAGCTTTTCTTAATTTTGCTGGAAAGCTCTTATTTTCTGGTACCTTTTTTAAATATTCTACTGCTTCCTTTAAATCTACTTCACTTCCTGTTGGCCATTGGCTTAATACTTCTTTTCTCATTTCGAAAAATTCTTCATCTGTCCACTTTTTATTTTTAAGTTCCACCTCAATTACCTCCTAATCAACTTTAACCAAGTATTTTTTCATTATTCTAACTGCCATATCAGGATATTCCTCTGCTAGAAGACCCATCGCAGACATTATATAAGTTTTATCAAGTAAATACTGTGGATTTTTAGGTTTCAAATGTGTAGGATCAGTTTCGTCAAAAGTCCCTGCCTTTAATATTCCTGCAGGATTTTTACTATGAACTAAAACCCCACCTGTTCCTATAAGATATTTTACCTCTAAAAGATCTTTACCTTCTTGAGAATATATTACTCCACAAGGGGTATACAGTGTTTCAAGAACTCCTACATGCCTTTCTAAAGATATTTCAGTTGCTGCTTTAGCCATAGCCTCATCAAACTTTATTTCATCTTCAGTTTTTGGCACCATTTTTATATTTTCCGCTCTAAATTTACAATTTCCCTCTACATCTACAGTTTTATCATTTAAATATTTGTATATTCTCTTTGTACTTGCTGCTTCTAACAATGCTTCTGCAGAATATCTCATACCTAAGTCACCTTCTACAGTTCTTTTAGCAAAAGGTTCCTGAAGGCCTCTTAATGTTACACCTGCTTTAGAAGGTTCTCCATCTGCCAATGAATGTACATCTGTAGTAGCTCCTCCTATATCTACAACTACTAAATCTCCAACTCCTTCTTCTTTATCTGTTCCTTCGCTTAAAATTCTTGCAGCTTTAAGTACTGCTGCTGGAGTTGGCATTAATATTCCGCTTATATAGTTTTCCGCTTTTTTCATTCCTTTTGCTTCAACTATTTTTTCCATAAATATTTTTCTTATTTCTTCTCTGGCTGGTTCAACATTTAAAACATTAAGTTTAGGCATTACGTTATCTGTTACTTTATAGAACATATTAGCCTCGCTTAGTATTTCTTCAACTGTATCTACTGCAACTTTATTTCCAGCTACCACTATTGGTTTATCTATTCCGCTTTTAGCAAGCATTTTTGCATTATGAATTATACATTGCTTGTTTCCTCCATCCGTTCCTCCTGCTAAAAGTATAATATCCAAATTTGAATTTTTTATTTCATTTATTTCTTTTGATGTAAGATCATAACTATATACATTTAAAACTCTAGCTCCAGCACCAAGTGCTGCCCTTTTAGCAGCTTCAGCTGTAAGTTCTGGTACCAGTCCAATAGCTACCATTTTCAATCCACCTGCAGCAGATGAGCATGCCAATTTTTTTAAGAAATTAACTTCTTTTCCTTTAAAATTTTCTTGAAGTTTTTCATAGGCATTATTAAATCCTATCATTATATCATTTTCTATAGTAGTAATATCCTTAGCTGTAGCAAGAATTTCTTCCTTTTCTACATCTACAGCAGTAAGCTTTGTATATGTGCTACCAAAATCTATCAGTAAGTAACTATTCAACCCAATCACTCCTGTTATACTCACATAGAGCTTTTATTTTTAATTAATCTTCAATTTTTAAATCTTTCCTTAAATCTGCAATGTCAACTTCTGGTGATGTACCTGGTGCATAAACCCTATCAAATCCCATTTGTTTAAACTTCTTTTCTACATCATCCCACTTTTGCTTTCCTACTACTAGATTTCCTCCAGCATATAGTACTATACTATCTAATCCTGATTCATTAAGCTTTTCACGTAAACCTCTACAATCGATTTCACCATGTCCATAAAGCGATGAAACTATAATTGCATCTGCATTAGTTTCTATGGCAGCATTAATAAAATCTTCCTGTGGACAAAGTACTCCTATATTAACTACATTAAATCCTGCTTGTGTAAATGAATGTTCAAGTATTTTATTACCAACTGCATGACAATCTGAACCAATTACACCTATAACTAAAGTCTTCATTATGAAACCTCCCAAACTTTACTTTTGATATTTTAATTCTATTATTTGTGATTTTAAAGCTTTTACAGAATTATCATCTAAGCTATATAAAAACTTAACTATTTCCTTATCCTCTGTACAACTTTCCTTAACATCTTTATATCTACCTGGAGATACTATTAACACCTCTGAATTATTTACAATCTTTAATAATTCATCTTTATCTGTGGTATTTGTATATTGAATGTCTATATTGGAAAGTCCTGCTTTCTCCAAAGCACCTCTTGCTTTAAACATGAACTCTTGTGACATGCAAACAAATCCAAACCTAGTTTCTTCAGGGTATCTTGCAATTTTAACTATAGTTTGTAAGTTAACATTTATAGCTACTCCTATTACTTCCTTTTTAAATTGTTTTGTCATTCTCACTACTTCATTAACATGATTAAATGTTGCTATTATTACCTGACACTTTTCTATCATGCTTTTAGTTTCTTTTGTTGGCATTTTTATATCATCTAAAGTAAAGGGAATAACATTCATATTAGTACTATCCATTAACTGCTTACTAAACATTCTTGATTGTTCAATATTGCATTCAACATATAATGCTGTTATTTTGCTCATAAGTTCTTTTTTCTCTCTTACTCGCTGCATAACAATTTCTAAAAATTCATCTGCATCCATACCAGTTTCTAGAGCTTCTTCAAATCCTAAATCGACAAATTTTATTATCTTTTCTTTTATATTTTGTACTTTCCAAGGATTAGCTTCTTCAGCTACAAAAGTTCCTCTTCCTTGATAAGATTTTAAAACGCCTTCTTGTTCTAGCTCATTATATGCTGTGCTTATAGTATTTCTACTTACTTTTAGCTTTTCAGACAATTCTCTCTCTGTGGGCATCTTATTGCCTACAGTTAATATATCAGTCTTTATTAAATCCATAATTTGTTTTTTAACCTGTAAGTATAGTGGCACTCCACTTTCTTTGTTTATCTTGATTTCTATAGTAATCACCCCAAAATTCATTGGATTAATGGACTAGTCCATTTCTTGATTTAATAATATCACACCTGCAAATGCACTTCAATTACTTTTTATAATTATTCAAATTTTAGAAAATTCCATTATTTATTATGTTTTAGTCCACTTTAAACCTTGTTTTAATTGCAAACATATATTTACTTATTACCTCATTGGCATCACTTACCTTAAGGCATATTTACATATATTCATATTAAAAAAATTAATAACTTTATATTTTTAATTACCAAAAACTTACTTAACAAATGAAAAGACCTGTATATTTTCCTTCACACCATACAGGTCTAATTTAGGCTTAACTTTGATTTTCTATCGATTATAATAATCATTAACTGATTTTACTAATGAAGTTACTATTTTAGATTGATATTCATCTGTATTTAACTTTTCAGCTTCACGTGGATTAGACAAAAAACCACACTCTACAATTATGGAAGGCATACTATCATTAGATCTTAATACCTTATAAGAATCTAGTGCTGGTTTTTCCTTTCTATTATTAGTAGTATCTAAATCTCTTTTTAAGTTTTCCTGAGTTATTTTTGCTAACTTCTCACTTTCCACATTTTTAGAATACCAAACTTGCGCTCCATAATATTGTGATTCAGGAAACATATTAAGATGTATACTTATAAACATATTGCACTTGCTGTCCTTTTTAATTTTGCATCTATTATTTAAATCTTCAATTTTTTTCTTTCGTATTCTTCCACTATTCTCATATAATCCTTTATCTTCTTCCCTGGTCATTATTGCCTTATACTTTTGTTTTTCAAGTTCAGACTTAAGTTTTAACCCTATTTTCAAATTTATGTCTTTCTCCAAAATTCCACTTTTAGATGTGGCTCCACCATCAATTCCGCCATGACCAGGATCTATGAGTATAATTATATTTTCCTTATCATTGGTACTTGTATTTAAATGAAACATAGGCATAGAATATTTTGCATCAGCATAGAATATAGAAGTCAGTGATAACAGTATGATAAAACTAACTAATATTAACTTCTTATTTTTAAATTTCAATATTATCCCTCCCAAAATAAAATTTCATATATATTCTATGCCTTAATATTGATTTTTAATTAGCACAATTTTTTACAATAAAAAAAAGAGAGGAAATTTCCTCTCTCCATGCTTTCTATCTCTTTGAGAATTGTGAAGCTTTTCTAGCCTTTTTAAGACCATATTTCTTTCTTTCTTTCATTCTTGGGTCTCTTGTTAAGAAACCAGCTTTCTTAAGTTCTGGTCTTAAATTTTCATCAGCCTTTAAAAGTGCTCTTGAAATTCCGTGTCTTATAGCTCCAGCCTGACCAGTAAATCCACCACCGTGTACATTTACTAATACGTCAAACTTTTCTTTAGTTCCAGTTAAAGTTAATGGCTGATTAACTATAACCATTAAAGTTTCTAATCCAAAATAATTTTCTATTTCTCTTTTATTTATTACTACTTTACCTTCTCCAGGTACAAGTCTTACTCTTGCGATTGATTTTTTTCTTCTTCCTGTTCCAAAATACTGAACTTTAGCCATTTTTTCTCCTCCTTCCAGTTTCCAATTAATATCTTAATTCTAATACTTCTGGTTTTTGAGCTTGATTATCGTGCTCAGCACCTCTGTATACTTTTAACTTTTTAAGCATTTGTCTTCCTAATACTCCCTTTGGAAGCATTCTTCTAACTGCTTCTTGGAATACAAATTCAGGTTTCTTTGCTATAGCCTCTCTATATGGAGTCTCTTTTAATCCACCTGGGTAAAGTGAATGATGTCTTAACATTTTCTGATCTAATTTCTTACCAGTTAAAACTACTTTTTCTGCGTTTATTATTATAACAAAATCTCCTGTATCAACGTGTGGTGTAAATGTTGGTTTATTTTTTCCTCTTAATATTGAAGCAACCTGGCTTGCTACTCTTCCTAGTGGCTTTCCAGCAGCATCAACAACATACCATTTTCTTTCAACTTCTTGTGGTTTTGCTATGTATGATTTCATGGTTTTACCTCCCTAAATTCTTTTATAAAATACGTACTTCTATATAAAGATCCGGGGCTAGTGGATCTTTTATACTTGTAATACAAACATACATTATTATAATACAATCTGCCTGGCGTGTCAATAAGTTAAACACTGAAATTACTTAGTTTATCTAATAAAATACTTTTTCTAAAGTTAGTCCACATGCTGGAGCAGATTTTCCTGCATTTGATCTATTTTTAGAACCAATTATTTTGTCAATATCTTCAGGATTAAACCTATTAGTTCCTACATCTAAAAGAGTTCCTACTATAATTCTAACCATATTATATAAAAATCCATCTCCTACAATAGAAAATTTTATATAATTTCCATCTATATCTATATTGAGTTCTTTTATTGTTCTAATAGATGTTTTTACAGAACTCCCGCTTTTCTTAAAAGCAGAAAAGTCATGAGTTCCTAAAAAGTACTTTGCTGCTTCCTTCATTTGTCCAATATTTAAGTTTTTATTGAAGTAATATACATAATTTCTTCCTATTGCTGGTCTATGAGATCCAGTCAATACTGTATAAACATATTTTTTTCCTATACTATTAAATCTAGAATGAAATTCTTTGTCTACTTCCTTAGACTCAATAATCACTATATCCTCTGGTAAAAAAACATTTAGTGCCTCTTTAAAATTTTCAGGTGGTATTGAACTCTCTGTGAAAAAATTACAAACAAATCCTTTGGCATGAACTCCTGCATCCGTTCTACTAGATCCTGTAACCTTCGAAAAAACTCTAGTAGCCCTTTCAATAGCTTCCTCAACCTTTTGCTGAATTGACTCAGCATTATCTTGTCTCTGCCATCCACAATAATTAGTACCATCGTACTCAATTAATAGTTTAATATTCTTAATTAATGCCATGTGTTACTCCATACTGAAACAACTACTAACACCATCATACTTATACTTGCAGTAAAGTCTCTACTGGTCATTTTCAATTGTTTCATTCTAGTTCTTCCTTCTCCACCTCTATAGCATCTAGCTTCCATAGCCATTGCTAGTTCATCAGCTCTTCTAAAGGAACTTATAAAAAGAGGAACCAGTATAGGAATAAGATTTCTTGCTCTTTTAATTAAACTTCCTGATTCAAAATCAGCTCCTCTAGCCATTTGAGCTTTCATTATTTTATCTGTTTCATCCATTAAGGTTGGAATAAATCTTAATGCAATAGTCATCATCATTGCTAATTCATGAGCAGGTACACCTATTTTCTTTAGCGGATTTAAAAGTTTTTCTATACCATCTGTTAATTCTATTGGTGATGTAGTTAATGTTAATAATGATGTTCCAATTATTAAAAATACAAGTCTCAAAACCATAAAGGCAGCAAGTATTAACCCTTCCTTATATACTTTTAAAAACTTCCATACAAATAGTGGCGGGTTTTTACCATCTGTCATAAAAATATTCAATAACGCTGTTATTAATACCAATATAAGTACTGGTTTAAGTCCCTTGTATATATATCTAAAATTTACCTTAGATATAATTATTGAAAGTAAAGTAAATGCTATTATAAATATGTACCCTTTAAAAGTATTTACTAAAAATAGATCTATTATATATACTAAAGATATTATTATCTTTACTCGTGGATCTAACTTGTGTACAAAAGAATCTCCAGGCACATATTGTCCTATTGTAATATCTTTAATCATTTACTAACTCCCCTAACGTTTTTTTAGTATTCTTAATATTTCCTCTTTGGCTTGCTGTATAGTAAACACATCACTAGATATATCTATTCCTTTTTCCTTAAGTGCCCTTACTAGGTAAGTAACTTGTGGTACTGCAAGCCCAACACTTTCTAATGTATCTATTTCTTTAAACACTTGTGATGGAACTCCATCAAGTATGGCTTTTCCTTTATGCATGACCAATATCCTATCAGCGAGCTTTGCTACATCTTCCATGCTATGCGATACGAGTATAATGGTCATTTTATATTCTAGATGTAAATCTTTTATCTTACCTAAAATATCGTCTCTTCCCTTGGGGTCAAGACCTGCAGTTGGTTCATCTAGTATTAAAATCTTAGGTTCCATAGCCACTACACCTGCTATGGCAACTCTCCTTTTTTGACCACCACTTAATTCAAAAGGGGACTTGTCTTTATACTTTTCATAATCTAAACCAACCATATTCATAGCCCTTTTTACTCTACTATTTATGTGATCATCACTTAATCCTAGATTTTTAGGACCAAAAGCAATGTCTTTTTCTATAGTTTCTTCAAAAAGTTGATATTCAGGATACTGAAATACAAGACCTACTTTTTTTCTTATGAAATTTAAATTAACTTTCTTTTCAGTAATATCAACATCATCTATTACTATTTTACCTGAACTTGGTTTTAACAAACCGTTAATATGCTGAATAAGTGTAGACTTTCCTGAACCAGTATGACCAATTAAAGCAACAAATTCTCCCTCATTAATAGTAATATTAACATTGTCTAGTGCTTTTTTTTCGAAAGGAGATCCTTTCATATATATATGGGTTAAATTTTCTATTTTAATTGACATAATTCATCCACCATCTCATCTATAGTTAATATATCTTTTCTTATATTTATGCCACTTCGCTGCAGTTCATAGCTTAATTCTGTCATTTGAGGTACATCAAGTCCTATGTTTTTCATCTTTTGAACTTGACTAAAAATATTTTTTGGAGTACCTTCCATAATAATTTTGCCTTCATCCATAACTATTATTCTATCAGCTTCCACTGCTTCTTCCATATAGTGAGTAATTAGTATTATAGTTATACCATATTTACTATTTATCTCTTTTATAGTTTTCATTACTTCTTTTCTTCCTGATGGGTCTAGCATGGCTGTAGATTCATCAAATATTATACACTCAGGCATCATTGCTAACACTCCAGCTATAGCTACTCTTTGCTTTTGACCTCCTGACAATAAATGAGGTGCATGTCTTCTGTAGTCATACATATTTACTTTTTTTAAACATTCATCTACTCTTTTTCTTATTTCTGCTGGATCAACACCCAAATTTTCTGGACCAAAAGCAACATCTTCCTCTACGATAGTTGCAACTATTTGATTGTCTGGATTTTGAAAAACCATACCTGCTTTATTTCTTATATTCCAAACATTCTTTTCATCACATGTATCCAATCCACTTACATATACTTTTCCGTCAGTAGGAATTAACAATGCATTCATATGCTTTGCTATAGTCGATTTTCCAGAACCATTTCTTCCTAGAATAACCAGAAATTCTCCCTTTTTTACCTCAAGACTAGCATCATTAATAGCCAACTTTGTTCCATTTTTATCAGCGTTTTCATATTTATAAATAACATTTTTACATTCTATCATTTTACTTTCCATGGAAGCACCTCGCTAAATTAGTGCAGTAAGTTATCGCTTATCTACTTTTCTATATATAAGAAAATGGGGATTAAGTTAGCTTACTTAATCCCCTGAATCTTATACTAACTCTAGTATAACAACTTCAGCTCCATCGCCTCTTCTTGGACCTACTTTATATATTCTAGTATATCCACCATTTCTTTCAGCATACTTAGGAGCTACTTTATCAAATAAATTCTTAACTACTTCCTCTTCTGTTACAAATGAAAGTACTTGTCTTCTAGCGTGAAGATCCCCTCTTTTTGCAAGAGTGATCATTTTTTCTGCCAAATTTTTTGTTTCTTTTGCTCTAGTTTCTGTTGTTTCTATTTTTCCATGCTTTAAAAAACTAGTAACAAGATTTCTAAGCATTGCTCTTCTTTGGTCAGTTGGACGACCCAATTTACGTTGTAATGCCATATCTATACCTCCTTACCTTCACTTTTCTCTGAGCAAACAATGTTAATATTATTTTTTATTCTTCACTCTGTTTTAAAGATAATCCTAAGGCTTCAAGTTTTTGCTCTACTTCTTCTAAGGATTTCTTACCTAGGTTTCTAACCTTCATCATATCATCCATTGTTCTTTCTGTTAGCTCTTGAACAGTATTTATTCCTGCTCTCTTTAAACAATTGTAACTTCTAACTGAAAGATCTAGCTCTTCTATAGTCATTTCGAGAACTTTTTCTTTCTTATCTTCTTCTTTTTCAACCATTATTTCAACGTTGTTAGCATGATCAGTTAACGTCATGAATAACTTAAAGTGCTCTATAAGAATTTTAGCTGATAAACTTATAGCTTCTTCTGGCATTATAGTACCATTAGTCCATACTTCTAGAGATAACTTATCGTAATCAGTAATCTGACCAACTCTTGTGTTTTCTACCACAAAGTTAACTCTTTTAATAGGAGTATAAATTGAATCTACAGCAATAGTTCCTATAGGCATATCTTCAGATTTATTCTTTGTTTGAGAAACATATCCTCTGCCTGTATTAACTTGAATTTCCATATATAACTTACCATCATCATCAAGAGTTGCTATATGTAAATCCTTATTAATTATTTCTATATCGCCATCGGTTTTTATGTCTCCTGCAACAACTTCTCCTGGTCCCTGAGCATCTATGTATATAGTCTTAGGACCCTCACCATTCATCTTTAAAGCTAGACATTTTATGTTTAAAACTAATTCAGCAACATCTTCTTTTACTCCACGAACAGTTGAAAATTCGTGAAGCACACCATCTATTTTTATATGGTTAGCAGCAACTCCTGGCAAAGAAGAAAGAAGAATTCTTCTTAATGCATTACCAAGAGTGATACCATAACCTCTTTCTAATGGTTCTACTACAAATTTACCATAGGAACCATCTTCATTAACTTCAACACATTCTATTTTAGGCTTTTCTATCTCTAACATGAATATAACCCTCCTTCTATTTGTATTTCAATTTATTTTGAGGGCAACTGATTCTACTATTTATTATTTACTATAGTATTCTACTATTAATGTTTCGTTAACAGGAACATCTATATCTTCTCTTGAAGGTTCTCTAACTATTTTTCCTTCAAAATTTTCTGGATTTCCCTCTAACCAAGCTGGTAAAGTCTTTGGATTTTCAGCAAAAGTCTTGAACTTTTCTGTTGCTTTGCTCTTTTCGCTTACAGTTATAACATCTCCAACTGATACTTGATAAGATGCAATATCCACTTTCTTACCATTTACTAAGAAGTGTCCATGTGTTACTAATTGTCTAGCTTCAGGTCTTGAATTTCCATAGCCAAATTTATAAACTACATTATCAAGTCTCATTTCAAGAAGTTTTAACAAGTTTTCACCTGATATACCTCTTTTTCTTTCAGCTTTTTCATAGTATGTTCTGAACTGTCCTTCTAGTATTCCGTATATTCTTCTAGCTTTTTGTTTTTCTCTTAATTGTAATCCGTAGTTAGAAACTTTCTTTCTACTTTGTCCGTGCTGTCCAGGTGCATAACCTCTTCTTGAAACTGCACATTTATCTGTAAAGCATCTATCACCCTTAAGGAATAATTTTAATCCTTCTCTTCTACATAATCTGCATACTGCTCCAGTATATCTTGCCATTAAATTTACACCTCCTATTACCTAAACTCTTCTTCTTTTTGGTGGTCTGCATCCGTTATGTGGTATTGGAGTAACATCTTTAATCAATGTAACTTCTAATCCAGCAGCTTGTAGTGATCTTATTGCAGCTTCTCTACCTGCTCCTGGTCCTTTAACGTATACTTCAACACTCTTTAATCCATGTTCCATAGCTGCCTTTGCTGATGTTTCAGCGGCCATCTGAGCAGCAAATGGAGTGCTTTTTCTTGATCCTCTAAATCCTAATCCACCTGCACTAGCCCATGATAATGCATTTCCTACAGCATCAGTTATAGTTACTATTGAATTATTGAAAGTTGATTTTATATGTGCACAGCCATGTTCAACATTTTTTCTTTCTTTTCTTCTTCTTGTCTTTTTATTCTTTGATCCAGCTGCCATCTTTTTCCCTCCTTACACTAAGTTATTTCTTTTTCTTAGCTCCTATCATTTTCTTAGGACCTTTTCTTGTTCTTGCATTTGTTTTTGTCTTTTGTCCTCTTACTGGAAGACCTCTTCTATGTCTTATTCCTCTATAACATCCAATTTCAATTAATCTCTTTATGTTAAGAGCAATCTCTCTTCTTAAGTCACCTTCAACTTTTACGTTCTTGTTAACATAGTCTCTTAATGCATTAACTTCTTCTTCACTTAAATCCTTAACTCTAACATCTGGATTTACTCCTGTTTCACTAAGAATTTTGTGAGAAGTTGGTAATCCTATGCCATATATATAAGTTAGACCTATTTCTACTCTTTTTTCCTTTGGTAGGTCAACACCTGCTATTCTTGCCATTAAAATTTACACCTCCTGAATATCTAGTTGGTATGGATTATTTTTTATATAAAGTTCTAGGTCAATAGAATAATTTTAATTCTATATGCAGCCGCATCCTAAAACATTAATAACTTAAAATTCTACTTCTAATTTATGATTTATTAGCCTTGTTTTTGTTTATGCTTAGGATTTTCACAGATAACCATTACTCTTCCTTTTCTTTTTATGATTTTACATTTTTCACACATAGGCTTAACTGATGGTCTTACTTTCATAGCTAACCCTCCTTACTTTGCTCTCCAGGTTATTCTTCCACGACTTAAATCATATGGAGAAAGCTCTACTGTAACTTTATCACCTGGAAGAATTCTTATAAAATTCATTCTTAATTTACCTGATATATGTGCCAATATTTTATGTCCGCTTTCCAATTCTACTTCAAACATTGCATTAGGTAACGCTTCTAAAACAGTACCCTGCATTTCTATAACATCATCTTTTGACATAAGGTAATCAAACCTCCTTATTATTGTCGTAAGACTGCAAAAATTTTCTTATTGTCGCACTATTAATTCTTTCATTTGATATTAATAGATTTCTTATTTCTTCAGCTACAGAATTAGTAAAGTTTAAATGCTTCACTTTTTTCTTTTTTGGTCTTTCTACAGTTCTAAGGTCTCCATCACAAATATAAACATATTTATCATCCAGCACACTTAGTATTATAAAGAATTTACCTTTATCCCTTCCTGCTTTTGAACAAACTATCTTTCCTATACAGCTATTACTGTCTAACAACATATTCACCTCTATTAAATTAAGGTCAGTATCTCAGGACCGTTCTCTAAAATAGCAACGGTATTTTCATAATGAGCTGATAGGCTTCCATCCATTGTCACAACAGTCCAATTATTAGGTTGTGTTTCTACACGGTATTCACCTGCATTTACCATAGGTTCTATGGCCAGCACAATACCCCGAGTTAATTTCGGACCTCTTCCAGGCCTTCCATAGTTAGGTACTTCAGGATCTTCATGCATATCTTTGCCTATACCATGACCTACATATTCTCTTACTATAGAATACCCAAAGCTTTCAGCATAAGTTTGAATAGATGCGGAAATATCAGTTAATCTATTACCAACAACGGCTTTTTCAACACCTTTAAAGAAACTTTCTTTTGTTACTTCAATTAACTTTTTAGCTTCTTCAGAGATTCTACCTACAGCAAAAGTTCTTGCCGCATCTCCTTGATATCCATTTAATATAGCTCCACAGTCAACGCTTATTATATCGCCTTCTTGTAAAACTACACTCTTATTAGGAATACCATGAACTACTTCTTTATTAACTGAAGTACATATTGAACCTGGAAAACCACAATATCCTTTAAAGGATGGTTTTCCGCCTTGTTTTGTAATATAGTCTTCTGCAATTCTATCCAATTCTGCAGTCGTTATACCAGGTTTTACTACCTCTTCAAGCTTTAACAGGGTATTTGCAACAACTTTGCCTGCATGCCTCATATACTCAATTTCTGTGTCTGTCTTAATTATTATCATTTACCAACAGCTCCTAGAACATTACAAATTTTATCAAAAACTTTTGTTATTTCTTCTGTTCCTTCCACTGAGGAGAGTATATTCTGATCTTTATAGTATTGAATAAGTGGCTGAGTCTGCCTATCATATACATCTAGTCTTTCTTTAACTGTTGCTTCAGTGTCATCTTTTCTTTGTATTAAAGTGCCATCACAAGCATCACATTTTCCCTCAATTTTAGAAGGATTAAACTTTATATGATAACTAGCTCCGCACTTTGAACAAACTCTTCTTCCTGTCATTCTTTCTAAGATAAATTCCTTTGGAACATCTATAAGTAATGCAGTGTCAATTTTTTGTTCATTATCATTTAAAAATGAATCTAAAGCTTCAGCCTGTTTAACTGTTCTTGGAAATCCATCTAATAAAAAGCCGTTTTTACAATCATCTTCCATTAATCTATCTTTTACTATACCTATAGTAACTTCATCTGGAACTAGCTTTCCATTATCCATATATGCCTTAGCCTCAATTCCAAGAGGAGTTTTTTCTGAAATATTCTTTCTGAAAATATCCCCTGTAGATATATGAGGTATTGAAAATTTTTCACTAATTAATTTAGCCTGAGTTCCCTTTCCAGCTCCTGGAGGACCTAATAAAATTATTTTCACTTGAATCATCTCCAAATATTTTTATTACCTTAAGAACCCTTGGTAATGACGCATTACTAACTGCGACTCTATTTGTTTTATAGTCTCTATAGCAACATTTACGATTATTAGTAAACCAGTGGCACCAAAATATATACCTTTAAAGTTAGTATGAGATTGGGCTATCATTGGTATTACCGCTATCACTCCAGCAAAAGCTCCACCAAGTATTGAAACTTTAGCAAGAACTCTTTCTATGTGCTCTGTTGTAGGTTCTCCCGGTCTTATTCCTGGTATAAATCCTGATGATTTATGCATGTTTTCCGACATTTCTTCAGGTTTTAAAGTAACTTCTGTATAAAACCAAGTAAAGAATATTGTCAATAAGAAATAAGTTAATGCATATTGCCAGCTACCATCTACAAATATACTAAACTTACCTGTAGATACAAATTTATAAAAAGCTGAATTTGGCCAAAATGCACCTACAGTAGTTGGAAATTGCATAACAGATATTGCAAAAATTATTCCAATAACTGCTGATCCATTTACGTTAATAGGAATGTGAGTGGATTGACCTTTATAAAGTTTTCCACCTGAAGTTTTTCCCGCATATTGTATAGGAATTCTTCTTTCTGATAAAGTCATAATTACTACGGATACAAACATTGCAAACGCTACTACAACCAATGCTACCAGCTGAATAAAATCAACTTGCTCCATCTTTTGAAGTCCTATAATTTGGTTAAGTGTCCTTGGAAATCCAGAAATAATATTTACAAATATTAAAAGAGATATACCATTTCCAATTCCATTATCAGTAATTCTATCACCAAGCCAAATTAAGAATGTTGAAGCTGTAGTCAAGGTTAGTATTACTAAAAATGCACTAACAATATTATGTGAGTTGTGAAGTGCATTAGCCCTATCTATTACAATATATGTACCAACAGCTTGAATTGCTGCTAAAGGTACTGCAGCATATCTTGTATATTGCTGTATCTTCTTTCTACCATCGTCTCCTTCTTTAGAAAGTTGTTCTAATGCAGGAACTGCAATTTGTAATAATTGCATTATGATAGAAGAGTTAATGAATGGTACAACACCAAGGGCAAATATACTAAATCTACTAAATGCACCACCTGCTATCAAATCATAGAATCCGAATAGTGATCCACCTTTAGTCAAATCAGCAAGTTTTGTAGTATCAATTCCAGGAACAGGAATAAAATTTCCCATCCTGAAAATTGCTATCATTAGTACTGTAAACAATAATCTTTTTCTTAACTCCGGAACTTTCCAGGCATTACGCAAGGTTGATAACATCTACTATATCACCTCAACTTTTCCTCCAAGTGCCTCTATTTTTTCTACAGCTACTTGAGAGAATTTCGCAGCTTTTACAGTTAATTTTTTCTGTAAATCGCCGTTTCCAAGTATCTTAACACCATTTTTTGCTTTTCTTACCATTCCTTTTGATAATAGTAATTCTGGTGTAACTTCAGTGCCATCTTCAAATATGTTTAATCTATCAACATTTATAGTTGAAAATTCTTTTGCAAATATATTTGTAAATCCTCTTTTTGGAAGTCTTCTGAATAAAGGCATTTGTCCGCCTTCAAAACCTAATCTAACTCCGCCGCCGGATCTAGCTTTTTGTCCTTTTTCACCTTTACCAGCATTTCTTCCTAAACCTGAACCAGTACCTCTTCCTACTCTTTTAGGAGCTTTTCTTGATCCTGCTGCTGGTTTTAATTCATGAAGTTTCATTTCAACTTACACCTCCTCTGTTTTATGCCTCTTCTACCTTTAGAAGATAGCTAACTTTATTTATCATACCTTTAATTTGAGGAGTATCCTCATGTTCTACAATTTTTCCTATTTTCTTTAATCCAAGAGCATTAACAGTAGCTATATGATCTTTTTTTCTTCCTATTAAGCTCTTAGTTAAAGTTATTTTAAGTTTAGCCAAGGTTCGTTCCCCCCTAACCTAAAATTTCTTCAACAGATTTACCTCTAAGATTAGCAACATGTTCTACTGTTCTTAATCTTGATAAACCGTTTATAGTAGCATTAACCATATTTCTTGGATTGTTAGATCCTAAAGATTTTGCTCTAACATCCTTTAATCCAGCAAGTTCAAGTACCGCTCTAGCAGGACCTCCTGCTATAACTCCTGTACCTTCTGATGCTGTCATTATAAGTACTCTTCCAGTACCAAATTCACCTTGTATATCATGTGGTACTGTTGTACCAACCATTGCAACTTCTACTAGATTCTTTTTAGCATCTTCGATGCCTTTTCTGATTGCTTCAGGTATTTCTATAGATTTACCAGTTCCCACACCTACGTGTCCGTTCTCGTCACCAACAACTACAAGGGCACTAAATCTAAAGTTTCTACCACCTTTAACAACCTTAGCAACTCTGTTTATAAATACAACTTTTTCTTTAAGATTTAAAGTGCTAGGATCGATTCTCATTTATTTCCCTCCTTCTTAGAATTGTAAACCAGCCTCTCTTGCGCCTTCTGCAAGATTCTGTACTCTTCCGTGATATACGTATCCGCCTCTATCAAAAACTACTTCTTTTATTCCATGTTCAATAGCTCTTTTAGCTATTATTTCACCAACTTTTTTAGCTGATTCCTTATTACTGCCTATACCTTCGAAATCTTTATCCAAAGTTGAAGCAGAAACTAAAGTTTTTCCATTTATATCATCTATTATTTGAGCATATATATTTTTTTCACTTCTATATACTGCAAATCTAGGTCTTTCAGTTGTTCCAAAAATTTTCTTACGAACTCTAAGATGACGTCTTACTCTAGCTTTTTTTCTGTCGTCTTTATTGAACATAAAAGTCACTCCTTTCTATTATTTCTTACCAGTCTTACCTTCTTTACGTCTTATAACTTCGTTTTCGTATTTGATACCTTTTCCCTTATAAGGTTCAGGTTTTCTCCAAGTTCTTATATCTGCTGCAACGGCACCAACTAATTCTTTATCAATACCTCTAACAATAACTTTAGTAGCAGCAGGTGTTTCAAATACTACGCCTTCAACTGGTTCTATTTCAACTGGATGTGAATATCCAAGATTCATAACTAATTTTTTACCTTGTAACTGAGCTCTGTAACCAACACCTACTAATTCTAGTGTTTTTGCATAACCTTCAGTTACTCCGATAACCATGTTATTTATTAGTGCTCTTGTTAATCCGTGAAGAGCTCTTACACTTTTTACATCACTGTCTCTTGTAACAACTACATGGTTGTCTTCAAGAGCTATATTTACATCTTTGCTCATAGCTCTAACAAGTTGGCCTTTTGGTCCTTTTACAGTAACAACGTTGTCTGGTGTTACTGTAACAGTTGCGCCATTTGGTATAGCTACTGGGAGCTTTCCTATTCTTGACATGATTACACCTCCTGTATTCCTATAGGCACATAACAAGCTTAGTTTGCTATATATCCTAATTACTTTGACTTAAGTAATAATACTTTACATTTCTTTTATATCTTCAAATTACCATATGTAGCAAAGAACTTCTCCGCCTACTCCAAGTTTTGTTGCTTCTCTATCTGTAACAATTCCCTTTGAAGTTGATATTACAGCTATTCCTAAGCCATTCAAAACTTTTGGTATTTCTTCTTTTCTGCAATAAACTCTTAGTCCTGGTTTAGATATTCTCTTAAGACCAGTTATAACTCTTTCTTTACTTTGACCATACTTCATTGCAAGTCTTAGCATATTAACAGAACCATCTGTATATTCCTCTACGTCTTTTATATATCCTTCTTGAAGCATTATATTTAAAATATCCTTCTTTATGTTAGAAGAAGGTACTTCTACTATTTCATGTCTAACTATATTTGCGTTTCTTATACGTGTAAGTAAGTCTGCGATAGGATCAGTCATTACCATTTATTGTGCCTCCTTTCATTAACAATCATCATTACCAACTTGCTTTTCTACATCCTGGTATTTCACCTTTGTAAGCAAGTTCTCTGAAACAAATACGGCATATACCAAACTTTCTTAATACAGAATGAGGTCTTCCACAAATTCTGCATCTAGTGTAAGCTCTAGTTGAATATTTCGGTTCCTTATTCCATTTTTCTATTAAAGCTTTACGTGCCACGTTTTTCCCTCCTTATTTCTGAGCGAATGGCATTCCAAGGAATCTTAACAATTCTCTTGCTTCTTCGTCAGTGTTTGCAGTTGTAACGAAGATTATATCCATACCTCTTACTTTGTCTATTTTATCATATTCTATTTCTGGGAACATTAACTGCTCTTTAACTCCTAATGAATAATTTCCTCTTCCATCAAAAGCTTTATCTGAAACTCCTGAGAAGTCTCTAACTCTTGGTAAAGCAACATTCATTAATTTATCTGCAAATTCATACATTTTATCTTTTCTTAATGTAACTTTACATCCTATTGCCATGTCTTCTCTTATTTTAAAGTTAGCAATAGATTTCTTTGCTCTTGTCAAAATTGGTTTTTGACCTGTAATGATTGTTAAATCACTTACTGCTGCTTCTAAAACCTTTGGGTTATCCTTTGCTTCACCAACACCCATATTGATAACTATTTTCTCTAGCTTTGGTATTTCCATTACATTTTTGTATCCGAATTTATCCATTAAAGCCGAACTTACTTCCTTTTGGTATTTTTCTTGTAATCTTGTGATCATTATTTCGCCCTCCTTTCAAAGATTAGAATGTTTCTCCGCACTTTTTGCAAACTCTAACTTTAGTTCCATCTTCTAATAATTTATGGCTTATTCTTGTTACTGATTTACATTTGTCACAGTACAACATTACTTTTGAACTATATATAGGAGCTTCTTTTTTAATTATTCCGCCCTGCATATTTGCTTTATTTGGTTTCTGATGTTTTGTTACTTCATTAATACCTTTAACAAGTACTTTTCCTGTCTTAGGCATTACAGCTAAAACTTCTCCAGTTTTACCCTTATCTTTTCCGGATATAACCATAACCGTGTCTTTTTTTCTAACATGTATTTTATTTAATGCCATTATAGCCACCTCCTTATCTTATAGAACTTCAGGCGCTAATGATAATATTTTTGTAAAATCTTTATCTCTTAGCTCTCTTGCAACTGGTCCGAAGATACGAGTTCCCTTTGGGTTTTTATCTTCTTTTATTATAACAGCAGCATTTTCATCAAATCTAATATAAGAACCATCAGCTCTTCTTAGACCTTTAACTGATCTTACTACAACTGCCTTTACAACTTCACCTTTTTTAACAACACCGCCTGGTGTTGCACTTTTAACGCTAGCAACTATTATATCACCAATGTTTCCCCATTTTCTTTTGGAACCACCTAATACTCTTATACACATAATTTCCTTAGCACCGGAATTATCTGCAACTTTCAACAATGTTTGTTGCTGAATCATTGAAAATACCCTCCTTTCAGCTTTATCTACTATTTAGCCTTTTCAACTATTTCTACAAGTCTCCATCTCTTATCTCTTGATAATGGTCGAGTTTCCATTATTAAAACTCTGTCATTAATTTTTGCTTCATTATTTTCATCATGAGCTTTAAATTTAGTTGTTCTATTAACTGTTTTTCCATATAACGGATGACGAACTTTTGTTTCTATTGCAACTACTATTGTCTTATCCATTTTATCAGAAACAACTCTACCTATTTTTGTTTTTCTATTTCCTCTTTCCACAGAACAAACCTCCTTTCAGTCTATGCCCTTAGCTCTTCTTCTCTAAGGATGGTCTTAATTTGGGCTATAGATTTCTTTACTTCCTTGATTCTCATTGGGTTCTCCAATTGACCTGTGGCTAACTGAAATCTTAAATTGAATAATTCGGCTTTAAGATCTCCTAGTTTACCTTGCAAGTCTAGGGGGTTGCTTTGTCTTAATTCTTGCAATTCTTTAGCCTTCATTATTTTCACCACCCACTTCTTCAAAATCTCTCCTAGTCACAAATTTAGTTTTTAAAGGTAACTTATGTGATGCAAGTCTCATAGCTTCTCTTGCAGTAGTTTCATCAACACCTGATAACTCGAATAATACTCTACCTGGTTTAACAACGGATACCCAATATTCTGGTGATCCTTTACCAGAACCCATACGAGTTTCAGCAGGTTTTTCTGTAACTGGCTTATCTGGGAAAATCTTTATCCAAAGTTTTCCTCCTCTTTTAATGTATCTATTAATAGCTATTCTGGCAGATTCTATTTGATTGCTTGTAATCCATCCACACTCAGTAGCCTGTATAGCAAAATCTCCATATGCTATAAAGTTTCCTCTTGTAGCTTTGCCCTTCATTCTACCACGTTGTACTTTACGACGTTTAACTCTTTTAGGCATTAACATATGATATTCCTCCTTCCTATGCGTTAACTTCTTCCTGATTTTGAGCTACTTTCTTAACTGGAAGAATTTCTCCTCTATATACCCATACTTTAACTCCGATTTTTCCGTATGTTGTATCTGCTTCTGCAAATCCGTAGTCTATATCAGCTCTCAATGTTTGTAGTGGAATTGTACCTTCATGATATTGCTCAGTTCTTGCTATTTCAGCTCCGCCAAGTCTTCCTGAACATGAAGTTTTAACTCCCTTAACGCCTGTTTTCATTGCTCTTTGAATAGTTTGTTTCATTGCTCTTCTGAAAGAAATTCTCTTTTCAAGTTGTTGAGCTACACTTTCAGCCATAAGCTGTGCATCACCTTCTGCTGATTTAACTTCAACTATATTTATTAAAATATTCTTATCAGTAATTATTTTTTGAAGGCTAGCTTTTAAAGCGTTTATTCCTGAACCGCCTTTTCCTATTACCATACCAGGTTTAGCAGTAAATATGTTTAACTTAACTCTCTTAGCTGCTCTTTCAATCTGAATTTTTGAAACTCCAGCTGCAGCAGTTTTAGCCTTTACAAATTCTCTGATTTTATTATCTTCCACTAGGTTATCTGCAAAATTTTTCTTATTTGCATACCATTTAGCATCCCAATCCTTAATTACGCCAACACGTAAACCATGTGGATGTACTTTCTGTCCCATCTATTTCCCTCCTTCTTAAGCTCTTTCTTTAACAACTAGTGTTACGTGACTAGTTCTTTTCTTTATTCTGAAAGCTCTTCCTTGAGCATGTGGTCTAAATCTCTTTAATGTTGGTCCTTGGCATGCATATGCCTCTGCAACATATAAATCATTTATATCCAAACTTAAATTATTTTCTGCATTTGCAACAGCTGATTTTAAAACTTTATTAACCACTTCAGCTGCATCCTTTGGAGTATATTTTAATATAGCAAAAGCTTCATTTACATTCTTTCCTCTTATTAAGTCAAGAACAACTCCTATTTTCATTGATGACATTCTTACATACTTAACTATAGCTTTAGCTTCCATAGATATTACCTCCTTTCTAGACTATTTTAACTTACTTGATTTCTCAGTTCTATCTATATGTCCTTTAAATGTTCTAGTTAATGAAAACTCTCCTAATTTATGTCCTACCATATCCTCTGATATGTACACTGGAACATGTTTTCTTCCATCATGTACTGCAATTGTATGACCTATCATTTGTGGAAATATAGTTGAACTTCTTGACCAAGTTTTTATAACTTTCTTTTCACCTTTTTTATTCATTTCATTTATTCTATTTAAAAGCACTTCTTGAACATAAGGTCCTTTTTTAACTGATCTGCTCACGATTTGGCCTCCCTTCATACAACAGTTAATAGATAGTGAAGAGAATTTACTATTCTCTTCCTACTATTTTCTTCTCTTAATAATAAATCTATCTGAATATTTCTTATGCTTTCTAGTTTTATATCCAAGAGCTGGTTTGCCCCATGGAGTCATTGGACTTGCGTGTCCGACTGGTGATTTACCTTCACCACCACCGTGTGGATGGTCATTAGGATTCATTACAGAACCTCTAACTGTAGGTCTAACACCCATATGTCTTTTTCTACCTGCTTTACCAATGTTTGTGATTTCATGAGTTAAGTTTGAAACTGTTCCTATAGTTGCTCTACACTCTATTTTTACATATCTCATTTCACCACTTGGAAGTCTTAAAGTAGCATATCCGCCTTCTTTAGCCATAAGTTGAGCTGATGTTCCAGCTGATCTAACAAGCTGAGCTCCTTTTCCAACAGATAATTCTACATTATGAACAACTGTACCAACAGGTATATTTTGTAGTGGAAGACAGTTACCAGTTTTTATATCAGAATCTGCTCCTGATACTATAGTATCTCCAACTTTTAATCCAACTGGAGCTATTATGTATCTCTTCTCACCATCAGTATAAACTACAAGAGCTATATATGCAGATCTGTTTGGATCATATTCTACTGTAGCTACTTTAGCTGGAACTGAATCCTTGTTTCTCTTAAAGTCTATCACTCTGTACTTTTGTTTTGCTCCGCCACCAATATGACGAACTGTTATTTTACCGTTTGCATTTCTACCACCAGTTTTCTTTAATGCAACAAGAAGTGATTTTTCTGGAACATTTGTAGTTATTTCTTCAAATGTACTAACAGTCATGTTTCTTCTTGAAGGCGTGGTAGGGTTAAATCCTTTAACTGCCATCGGTATTCCCTCCTTTTTAAGCTTATCTGGTTTCTAACCAATATCGCTATATTTTTAATTACATTCCTTCAAAGAACTCTATTGTCTTACTATCTTCTGTTAGCTTAACAACAGCTTTTTTATAGTCCGCTCTTTTTCCTATGTGTACGCCAACTCTTTTTGTTTTTCCCATGTATCTTGCTGTTTTAACATCTTCAACTTTAACTCCAAATACATCTTCTATTGCTCTTTTGATCATTGATTTGTTAGCGTGTATATCAACTACAAAGGTGTATTTTTTATCACTCATTGAAGACATGCTTTTTTCTGTTACAATAGGTCTTCTTATGATATCATAATTAGTTAATTTCATTATGCATACACCTCCTCAATTTTTGATACAGCATCCTTAGTTATTACAAGTTTTTCATACTTTAACAAGTCATATACATTAAGATTGTTAACTGGTAGTATTTCTACACCTTGTATGTTTCTTGCTGATTTATATGCATTTTCGTTTGATTCAGATGTAACAATTAATGTTTTCTTTGCATTTAATGCATCTAACATTTTTACTACTTCTTTTGTTTTTGGAGCTTCTAATTCCAAGCTTTCCAAAACTACTATCTGTTCATCATTAACTTTGCTTGTAAGAGCTGATTTCATAGCAACTCTTCTCATTGACTTTGGAACTGAAGTTCTATAATCTCTTGGTTTTACTGCAAAAACCATACCACCATGAATCCATTGTGGTGCTCTTATTGAACCCTGTCTTGCTCTACCAGTTCCTTTTTGTCTCCAAGGTTTGATTCCGCCTCCAGAAACTTCAGATCTAGTCTTAGCTGATTGAGTTCCTTGTCTTTTATTTGCAAGTAATGCAACGACTACTTGATGTAATGCGTATTGATTTACTTCAACTCCAAATACGTTATCTGAAAGTTGAACATCTCCAACTTTTTTACCTTCTTTATTAAATAATCCTACTGTAGGCATTCTGTATCCTCCTTTCTACCAAAACTTAAGCTTTAACTGTATTTCTTATTACTACAAAGCCTTTATTAGGTCCTGGTACTCCACCTTTTATTAATATAATGTTTTTCTCAGGCATAACTTTTGCAACTTCTAGGTTTAATACTGTTGTATTTACATTTCCCATATGTCCTGGTAATTTCTTATTTTTAAATGTTCTTGATGGATCTGATGAAGCTCCCATAGAACCTGGTGCTCTATGGAACTTAGAACCGTGGGACATAGGTCCTCTTTGTGCATTCCATCTCTTAATTGTACCTTGGAATCCCTTACCTTTAGAAACTCCAGATACATCTATTTTTTCTCCTGCTGCAAACACATCTGCTTTTATTTCCTGTCCTACTTCATATGCATTTATGTCTTCAACTCTTATTTCTTTTACAAACCTCTTTAAAGCAGCACCAGCTTTTGCAAAGTGTCCTTTCATTGGTTTGTTTACAAGTTTTTCTCTAATATCATCAAATCCTAATTGTATAGCCTCATAGCCATCTTTTTCTGTAGTTTTCTTCTGAAAAACTACGCATGGACCTGCTTCAATTACTGTAACAGGAACTATTTTCCCGTTTTCATCAAATATTTGAGTCATACCAAGCTTTTTACCTAGTATAGCCTTTTTCATACTCTGCACCTCCTCAACGTATTAGCGGATCGTCTTAAACGGTCATAATCGTTAGTAATAGTTATCTATTACAATTATAATTTTATTTCGATATCAACACCTGCTGGTAAGTCTAATCTCATTAGAGCATCAACAGTCTTTGGTGATGGACTTATTATATCTATAAGTCTTTTGTGTGTTCTTATTTCGAACTGTTCTCTAGAATCCTTATACTTGTGTACAGCTCTTAATACAGTTACAACATCTTTTTCTGTTGGTAGTGGTACTGGTCCTGCTACCTTTGCACCTGTTGTTTTTGCTGTTTCTACAATTTTTTCAGCTGATTGATCTAATATGTTGTGATCAAAAGCCTTTAATCTAATTCTTATTTTTTGTTTTGCCATTTCTATTTCCCTCCTTTTCATGCACGCTTTACTTCTTACGTACAACAGCGGATTGGTTATGTAAACTGTTCCGGGTGTTTCTTTATTTTACGCAAAAATATAATTACGCACGGAAAACACCCTCGCAAAACCACCGTCGCCTGGTTCAAGACCTCGGCATACTCAGTCAAGAATTACCCGGAAGCCCGGCAACCTCTTGCCTCATCGCTGTTATCACAATACAACTTCTTAATTATACAATATATTTTTATATTTGACAAGTATTTTTATTTATAAAATGATTTAAATTATTTTATAAAAAAGGAAAGAGCGTCCTCTTTCCTTTTTCTACTGAATGCATTCAAATTTTAAAATCAAAAATTACTCAACGATTTTAGTAACAACGCCTGAACCTACTGTTCTTCCGCCTTCTCTTATTGCAAATCTTAATCCTTCATCCATTGCTACTGGTGTTATTAATTCAACATTCATATCTATGTGATCTCCTGGCATAACCATTTCTACTCCTTCTGGTAATGCGATTGATCCTGTAACGTCTGTTGTTCTGAAATAAAACTGTGGTCTATATCCATTGAAGAATGGTGTATGTCTTCCGCCTTCTTCTTTCTTTAATACGTACACTTGACCTACAAATTTCTTGTGTGGGTGTACTGAACCTGGTTTTGCTAATACTTGACCTCTTTCGATGTCATCTCTTTGTATTCCTCTTAGTAATGCTCCTATGTTATCTCCTGCCATTGCTTGATCAAGAAGCTTTCTGAACATTTCTACTCCTGTTACTGTTGTCTTGCCTTTTTCTTCTTTTAATCCTACGATTTCTACTTCGTCTCCAACTTTTAGTATTCCACTTTCAACTCTTCCTGTTGCAACTGTTCCTCTTCCTGTGATTGTGAATACATCTTCTACTGGCATTAAGAATGCTTTATCTGTTGCTCTTTCTGGTGTTGGAATGTAGCTATCTACTGCATCCATTAATTCGTGTATGCATTTTGTTGCTTCTGCATCATCTGGATTCTCTATTACTTTTAATGCACTTCCTACTATTATTGGAATATCATCTCCTGGGAAGTCATACTCGCTTAATAATTCTCTTACTTCCATTTCTACTAATTCTAATAATTCTGGATCGTCTACTTGGTCTGCTTTATTTAAGAATACTACTATGTAACTTACTCCTACTCTTGATGCTAGTAGTATATGTTCTCTTGTTTGTGGCATTGGACCATCTGCTGCACTTACTACTAAGATTGCTCCATCCATTTGTGCTGCTCCTGTTATCATGTTCTTTACATAGTCAGCATGTCCTGGACAGTCTACGTGTGCATAATGTCTGTTTTCTGTTTCATATTCTACGTGTGCTGTGTTGATTGTGATTCCTCTTTCTTTTTCTTCTGGTGCTTTATCTATTTCGTCATACTTAAATGCTTCTGCTTTTCCTTCTTTTGCTAACACCATTGTTATTGCTGCTGTTAATGTTGTCTTACCATGATCTACGTGTCCTATTGTTCCTATGTTTACATGTGGTTTTGTTCTTTCATATTTTGCTTTTGACATTTTTTATTCCTCCCTAAAATCAATCTGCTTTTTATTAAATTAATTAGTTTTCTTACCAGCTATTTGTTCTTGAATGCTCTTTGGAACTTCTTCATAATGATCAAATACCATTGAGTAAACTCCTCTACCTTGAGTTCTTGATCTCAATGTAGTTGCATATCCAAACATTTCTGAAAGTGGAACAAATGCTCTTATTACTTCAGCACCTGCTCTTGGATCCATTCCTTCGATTCTACCTCTTCTTGAATTAACGTCTCCTATTACATCTCCCATGTATTCTTCTGGAATTACTATTTCAACTTTCATCATAGGTTCAAGTAATGCTGGATCTGCTTTTCCCATAGCATTTTTAAATGCCATAGATCCTGCAATCTTAAATGCCATTTCTGATGAATCGACATCATGGTATGATCCATCAACTAATTTAACTTTGAAGTTTATAACTGGATATCCAGCTACTATACCGCTTTCTGCAGCTTCTTGTATACCATTATCAATTGGTCCTACATATTCCTTTGGAATAGCTCCACCAACAATAGCATTTTCAAATGTATATTCGCCTTCTGTTGGTTCCATTTCTATCCAACAATGACCGTATTGACCACGTCCACCAGACTGTCTAACAAATTTACCTTCAGCTTTAACAGCTTTTCTAATAGTTTCTTTATAAGCAACTTGAGGCTTACCAACATTACATTCTACTTTAAACTCTCTTTGAAGTCTATCAGCAATTATTTCAAGATGAAGTTCTCCCATTCCTGCTATAATTGTCTGTCCTGTTTCTTGGTTAGTAAATGTCTTGAATGTAGGATCTTCTTCTGCAAGCTTAGCTAAAGCTATACCCATTTTTTCTTGACCAGCTTTTGTTTTTGGCTCAATAGCTACTTCTATAACTGGTTCTGGGAATTCCATGCTTTCAAGTACAATTGGATCTGCTTCATCACAAAGAGTATTACCTGTAGTAGTTTCTTTTAATCCAACTATTGCACCTAAATCTCCTGAACGAAGTTCTTCAACTTCTTCTCTATGATTTGCATGCATCTTAACAAGTCTTCCGATTCTTTCTTTTTTGCCCTTAGTTGAGTTATATACATAAGAACCACTTTTCATTATTCCTGAGTAAACTCTAGTAAATGCTAATCTTCCTACAAATGGGTCTGTAGCAATCTTAAATGCTAATGCTGACATTGGAACATTATCATCTGCTGGTCTTTCCATATCTTCTCCAGTTTCAGGATTTGTTCCTTTAATTGCTGGTATATCTAATGGTGATGGCATATAATCAACTACAGCATCTATCATTGGTTGAACACCCTTGTTCTTATATGATGATCCACATGTAACAGGTACTATAGCATTTGCTATAACGCCTTTTCTAATACCCATCTTTATTTCATCTATAGTTAATTCTTCTCCATCAAGATATTTCATCATCAATTCTTCATCTTGTTCAGCAACTGCTTCGATTAAAGCTGTTCTATATTCTGATGCTTTATCTTGCAACTCTGCTGGTATTGCAACTTCGTCCATAACTTTTCCTAAATCATCTTCATATATTATAGCTTCATTGTTAACAAGATCTATGATTCCTTGGAACTTATCTTCAGCTCCTATTGGCAACTGTATTGGAATAGCATTACAATGTAATCTATCTCTTAACATATTTACGCACATATAAAAATCAGCGCCTGTAGAATCCATCTTATTTACATATACCATTCTTGGTACTTTATAATTATCCGCCTGTCTCCATACAGTTTCTGTCTGAGGCTCAACTCCGCCCTTTGCATCTAATACAGTAACCGCTCCATCAAGAACTCTTAGTGATCTTTCAACTTCTACTGTAAAATCCACGTGTCCTGGTGTGTCTATTATGTTTATAGCGTGATCTTTCCACATACAGAAAGTTGCTGCTGAAGTAATTGTTATACCTCTTTCTTGTTCTTGAACCATCCAGTCCATTGTAGCCTGACCTTCATGAACTTCTCCTATTTTATGAGTTCTTCCGGTATAAAAAAGTATACGTTCTGTTGTAGTTGTTTTTCCTGCATCAATGTGAGCCATTATTCCAATATTACGGTATTTGTCTAACGGATGTTGTCTTCCCACTTAATTTTCCTCCTCTAAAGTATAAATTTAAATTTGACAAAACTGTTTTGGCAAAAGCCAAAACAGTTTTGTTCATTATTAATATCTATAATGTGCAAAAGCTTTATTAGCTTCAGCCATTTTATGAGTATCTTCTCTCTTTTTAACAGCTGCACCAGTATTATTAGCGGCATCCATTAATTCTGCTGAAAGTCTTTCTCTCATGCATTTTTCGCCTCTTTTTGATGCTGCAGCAAGCAACCATCTAATTCCTAATGTCTGTCTTCTTTCTGGTCTAACTTCTATAGGAACTTGATATGTAGCACCACCTATTCTTCTTGCTTTAACTTCAAGTAATGGCATTACATTGTTCATTGCCTCTTCAAAAACCTCAATTGGTTCTTTACCTGTTTTTTCACGAATTATATCAAAAGCTTCGTAGCATATTTTTTGTGCTACTCCTTTTTTACCATCTTCCATTACGTTGTTTATAAATTTAGTAACAACCTTACTATTGTATACTGGATCTGGTAATACATCTCTTTTTGCAATATGTCCTTTTCTTGGCACTTTTCTTCCCTCCTTAACAATGTTAAATTTAAGTTCATCGGTACTCGATATCACACTATTTAATGTAATATCGTAAAGTGCTTTGTACTTCTGCAAGTTATTTATTAAATCTATATATAAATGCTGAAGACATAGCACTATTTTTCAAATCAATTTAGCTAAGCATTATTTTTGCTTTGGCTTTTTAGCACCGTATTTTGATCTACTCTGTAATCTGTTAGCAACTCCTGCTGAGTCTAAGGCGCCTCTGATGATGTGATATCTAACACCAGGAAGGTCCTTAACTCTTCCTCCTCTTATAAGAACAACACTATGCTCTTGTAAGTTGTGGCCTACACCTGGAATGTAAGCAGTAACTTCAAACCCATTTGTTAATCTAACCCTAGCAATTTTTCTTAATGCTGAGTTTGGTTTTTTAGGTGTTGTAGTTTTTACTACTGTACAAACTCCTCTCTTTTGAGGACATTCCTTTAGTGCTGGTGCTGTTGATTTAGCACTTATTGTCTTTCTGCCTTTTCTTACTAATTGGCTTATAGTTGGCATATTTACACCTCCTTTAAAAAATATCAACTAACTTAGAAAAATATCTAAGAAGCTAACTAAGTAACAAATTAAAATTTATGTTAAATTATATCTGTAAGCTATTTAAATTGAAAATTTAATCTTTCAACACTGCTGCGGTTGCTGCTCCAACGTCTATTCCACAAAGTTTTCCTAATTCTTTCATACTGTCTACATATACTAGTTCTAAGGATTCTTCCTCGACTAATAACCTTACTGGTTGTATAAACTTATCATCGGCATCTTTTGCTATGTAAACAGTTTTTACAGTTCCTGCCTTTATAGCTTTAATTGTTTGCTTTACACCAACAACCTTATTGCCTTCAAGTCTAAGAATCATTATTACTTTTCCTCCCTTACAGTGCTATGGAGACAAAGTTATAAAAACTTTGTCTCTTTGAAAAACATACAGATGTATTTTATCATTTTAAATCTACTATGTCAACAAATTGTTAAACTTCTATTTCATTATTACTAATTTGTTTTTCCTCTGATTCTTTTTCAGTATTGATTTTGATAGATCTGTACCTTGTCATACCTGTTCCAGCAGGTATCAACTTACCAATAATTACATTTTCTTTTAATCCTAGTAGAGGATCAACTTTTCCTTTAATAGCTGCATCAGTAAGTACTCTTGTTGTTTCTTGGAATGAAGCAGCTGAAAGGAATGAATCTGTAGCCAAAGCAGCCTTAGTTATACCAAGTAATGCAACTCTACCTTGTGCTGGTCTTTCACCTCTAGCTTCTGCTTTTGCATTTTGTTCATCAAAATCAAACATATCTATCATTGTACCTGGTAATAATTCTGTATCACCAGAATCTTCTATTTTTATTTTTCTTGTCATCTGTCTTACTACTACTTCAAGATGTTTGTCATTTATATCAACACCTTGTAATCTATAAACTTTTTGAACTTCAGATAGAAGATAATTTTTAACTCCTAAAACACCTTTAATTCTTATTATATCATGCGGATTAACAGAACCTTCTGTTATTTCATCTCCAGCACTTATTGCATCTCCATTAGATACCTTAATTCTTGAACCAAATGGTATATCATAAGTTACTTCTTCACCTGCATCTGTAATTACAGAAATAGTTCTCTTCTTCTTAGTTTCTTCCATTTTTACGGTACCAGAAACTTCACTTACTATAGCAAGACCCTTAGGTTTTCTAGCCTCAAATAATTCCTCAACTCTTGGAAGACCTTGAGTTATATCAGATCCAGCAACTCCACCAGTATGGAAAGTTCTCATAGTAAGCTGAGTACCTGGTTCTCCTATACTTTGTGCTGCTATTATACCAACAGATTCTCCCATACTTATTTTTTGAGCAGTAGCCATATTCATTCCATAACATTTTGAACATACTCCGTGTTTAGATTTACATGTGAATACAGATCTAATTGTTACTTTTTTGATCCCTAACTTATCAACTTTCTCTGCAATCTTACTATCCATGTAATCATTTTTATGAACTAATATTTCACCAGTATTTGGATCTATTATATCTTCTGCTGAATATCTTCCTGTAAGTCTTTCAGCTAAGCTCTCTATTACTTCGTTTCCTTCCTTTATTTCAGAAACATCATATCCTGCTTGTGTTCCACAATCTTCTTCTCTTACTATAACATCCTGGCTTACATCAACTAACCTTCTTGTCAAATATCCTGAGTCTGCAGTCTTTAAAGCAGTATCTGCATTACCTTTTCTAGCTCCGTGAGTTGATATAAAGTATTCCATTACGTTTAGACCTTCTCTGAATGAAGCTCTTATAGGTAATTCTATAATCTTACCAGATGGATTAGCCATAAGACCTCTCATACCAGCAAGCTGCTTAATCTGGCTCTTAGAACCTCTGGCTCCTGAATCTGCCATCATAAATATTGGGTTGAATCTATCCAAGTTATCCATAAGTGCATCTGCAACATCTTCTGTTGTTTTAGTCCATCTTTCTATAACTCTTTCATATCTTTCATCTTCAGATATGAACCCTCTTCTATACATCTTCTGAATTTTATCAACTGCTGCATCAGTTTCTGCAAGTAATGTTTTCTTAGCTTCAGGGACCTCCATATCTGAAGTAGAAACTGTAATAGCTCCTATACTTGAGTAGTGATATCCTTTTGCTTTTATCTTATCAAGCATTATAGATGTTTTAGTAGCTCCATGCTTCATATAGCATTTATCTATAATTGTACCAAGGTTTTTCTTTGTTACAAGGAAATCTACTTCTAATTTAAACTCATTTTCTGGAAGACTTCTATCAATAAATCCTAAATCTTGTGGTATTGATTCGTTAAATATTATTTTTCCTGGTGTTGTATCTATTATTCCAGTAATAAGTTTTCCATCTTCAATTTTGCTCATTTTTACTTTTATCTTAGCATGAATACTAATTTGCTTTAATTGGTAAACCATAATTACTTCATCTGGTGATGAAAAATATCTTCCTTCTCCTAATTCTTCATCCTTATCTAATGTTAGATAATATGAACCTAGTACCATATCCTGAGTAGGAATAACAACTGGCTTACCATCTGATGGTTTCATTATGTTATGTGCAGCAAGCATTAAAAATCTAGCTTCTGATTGTGCTTCAACAGATAGTGGAACATGGACTGCCATTTGGTCTCCATCAAAATCTGCATTATACGCTGTACATGCTAAAGGATGAAGTTTTATAGCTCTACCTTCTACAAGTACAGGTTGGAATGCTTGAATTCCCAATCTATGAAGAGTCGGAGCACGGTTTAGAAGTACTGGATGATCAGATATTACTTCTTCAAGTACATCCCATACTTGAGATTGAACTCTTTCAACCATTCTCTTAGCACTCTTTATATTATGTGCCACTCCACTTTCAACAAGCTTTTTCATTACAAAAGGCTTAAATAATTCAAGTGCCATTTCTTTTGGAAGTCCGCACTGATACATCTTAAGTTCAGGTCCAACAACTATAACTGAACGTCCTGAGTAGTCAACACGTTTTCCAAGCAAGTTTTGTCTAAATCTTCCTTGCTTACCCTTTAACATATCAGATAATGATTTTAGAGGTCTGTTTCCAGGACCAGTTACTGGTCTTCCCCTTCTTCCATTATCTATAAGTGCATCTACTGCTTCTTGAAGCATTCTTTTCTCGTTTCTAACTATTATGTCTGGTGCACCTAAATCTAAAAGTTTTTTAAGTCTATTATTTCTATTAATAACTCTTCTGTAAAGATCATTTAAATCTGATGTTGCAAATCTTCCACCATCAAGTTGAACCATAGGTCTCAAATCTGGAGGAATTACAGGAATTACATCTATAATCATCCATTCAGGTCTATTTCTAGATTTTCTAAATGACTCTACTACTTCAAGTCTTCTTATTATTCTTACTTTCTTCTGTCCTGTGCTAGTTTTTAAATCCTCTTTTAACTCAATAGATGATTGTTCCAAATCTATTTCTTCTAAAAGTCTTTTAATAGACTCAGCACCCATTCCAGCAACAAAACTTTCATCACCATATTTATCAACAGCTTCCCTATATTCTTTTTCATTTAGCAGTTGTTTTTTTAGTAATGGAGTTTCTTTAGGATCTAATACAACATAAGATGCAAAATATAGTATTTTTTCTAGCGCTCTTGGTGACATATCTAATATAAGTCCCATACGTGATGGTATTCCCTTAAAGTACCAAATATGAGATACAGGTGCTGCCAATTCTATATGTCCCATTCTCTCACGTCTTACTTTAGCTTTAGTAACTTCTACACCACATCTATCACATACTATGCCTTTGTATCTTATTCTTTTATATTTACCGCAGTGACATTCCCAGTCTTTTATAGGTCCAAAAATTCTTTCACAAAATAGCCCGTCTCTTTCAGGTTTCAAAGTTCTGTAATTTATTGTTTCAGGCTTTTTTACTTCACCTCTTGACCATTCTCTTATTTTTTCTGGTGAAGCCAACCCTATTTGTAATGCATCAAAATTATTTAATTCAAACAAGGGTACATCCTCCCTTCCTAATGTTCGTCATTAAAATCATCTATTTCTAAATTACCTTGAATTTCATCTAAAGATAAGTCATCATAGTCAAGTTCTAAATCTTCATCACTATCTTCAGATTCAACATAATCATCAGTTGGAGTTGGTGGAACGAACTCTTCGCTTCCTTCAATATTTACACCTAAATCTTGTATTTCTTCATCTACAGATTCTTTTAATTTAATTTCTTGATTGTCATCATTAAGCACTTTTACATCTAAGCATAAAGCCTGCAATTCTTTTATAAGAACCTTAAATGATTCAGGAACTCCAGGTTCTGGTATATTCTCACCCTTAACAATAGCTTCATAAGTCTTAACTCTTCCTACAACGTCATCAGATTTAACTGTTAATATTTCTTGAAGTGTATGAGCAGCACCATATGCTTCTAAAGCCCAAACTTCCATTTCTCCAAATCTTTGTCCTCCGAACTGTGCTTTACCACCTAATGGCTGTTGAGTAACTAATGAATATGGTCCAGTAGATCTAGCATGTATTTTATCATCAACCAAATGTGCAAGTTTTAATATATACATGTATCCAACTGTTACTGGATTGTCAAATGCGTCTCCAGTTCTTCCATCATATAGTACTGTTTTTCCACTCTCATCATATCCTGCATCCTTTAAACATTGTACTATATCTTCTTCCGTTGCTCCATCAAATACAGGAGTTGCTATATGCCATCCCATTTCACTAGCTGCCCATCCTAAGTGAACTTCAAGTACCTGACCTATGTTCATACGAGAAGGAACTCCTAGCGGATTCAAACATATTTGAAGTGGTCTTCCATCTGGTAAGAAAGGCATATCTTCTTCTGGTAACACTCTTGATATAACACCTTTGTTACCATGTCTTCCTGCCATTTTATCTCCTACAGATATTTTTCTCTTTTGAACTATATAGCATCTAACTAACTTGTTAACTCCTGGTGGAAGTTCATCTCCATTTTCTCTTGTAAATATTTTCACATCTACAATTATACCAGCTTCACCATGAGGTACTCTAAGCGAAGTATCTCTTACTTCCCTAGCTTTTTCTCCGAATATTGCTCTAAGTAATCTTTCTTCTGCTGTAAGTTCTGTTTCTCCCTTTGGAGTAACTTTACCTACTAATATATCTCCAGACCTTACCTCGGCACCTATTCTTATTATTCCTCTTTCATCTATATCCTTTAAAGCATCTTCACCAACATTTGGTATATCTCTTGTTATTTCTTCTGGTCCTAATTTTGTATCTCTTGCTTCTGCTTCATATTCTTCTATATGAATTGATGTAAACACATCTTTTTTAACTAGTTCTTCTGATATAAGCATAGCATCTTCATAGTTATAACCTTCCCATGTTATAAATCCCATTCTTATGTTTTTACCTAATGCAATTTCTCCAAGGTCTGTAGATGGTCCATCTGATAATACTGTTCCCTTATCTACTTTTTCACCTTTACTTACTATAGGTCTTTGATTTATACATGAACTTTGGTTAGATCTTTTAAATTTTAAAAGTCTATAGGTATCTATGCCACCATCTGAATCCCTTTTTACTCTTACTTCATTAGCACTAACATAAATAACTGTTCCAGCATTTTTAGCCTTAGGAAGAACCCCTGAATCTACAGCTGCTTTAAACTCTATACCTGTTCCTACAATAGGAGCTTGAGGTTTTAATAGAGGTACTGCTTGACGCTGCATGTTAGATCCCATAAGCGCACGGCTGGCATCATCATTCTCAAGGAATGGTATCATAGCTGTAGCTACAGAAACTATCTGTCTAGCAGATATATCCATAAGATCAACATCTTGAGCTGGAACTACAAGTACATCTTCTTGATCTCTTACTGTTACTTTACTGTCTATAAAATGTCCCTCTTCATCAAGCGGTTCATTTGCCTGAGCAATAACATATTCATCTTCTTCGTCTGCTGTCATATATACTATTTTCTTTTGAACTGTACCAGTCTTTTTATCTACTATTCTATAAGGTGTTTCTATAAATCCATACTCATTTACCTTTGCATAAGCAGCCAATGAGTTAATAAGTCCTATATTTGGACCTTCTGGTGTTTCTATAGGACACATTCTACCATAATGTGAATGGTGAACGTCTCTAACTTCAAAACCAGCCCTTTCTCTTGAAAGTCCACCTGGTCCTAATGCTGATAGTCTTCTCTTATGAGTAAGTTCTGATAACGGATTTGTTTGATCCATAAACTGTGAAAGCTGTGAACTACCAAAGAATTCTTTTATAGCAGCTGCCACAGGTCTAATATTTATCAAAGCTTGTGGAGTTATAACTTCTTGATCTTGAATAGTCATTCTTTCTTTAACTACTCTTTCCATTCTAGATAGACCTATTCTAAATTGATTCTGAAGTAATTCACCAACAGATCTAAGTCTTCTATTACCAAGATGATCAATATCATCTGTATGACCAATATCGTATGGTAATCCTAGCTCATAATTTATAGTAGTATATATATCATCTCTTATTATATGTTTTGGTATCAATGCATGTATATTCTTCTTAATTTGTTCTTTTATACTATCTTCATCACTATAATTATCCAATATTTGTTTTAAAACAGGATAATGTACAAGTTCTTTTATATTTAAGTCATCTATATTAAAGTCCACAAAATTATGTATGTTTACAAAGTTATTACCTATAATTTTTATAACTCTATCCTCAAGTTGAACATTTACCATATTAGCGCCACAATTTTGAATTTCTAGAGCTTTTTCTCTACTTATTTTTTCACCCTTTTCAACAAGTATTTCACCTGTTTGTGGGTTAACAATATCTTGTGCAGATATCTGATTGGCAATTCTAAGATTTAAAGCCAACTTTTTATTAAACTTATATCTTCCAACCCTTGAAAGATCATATCTCTTAGGATCAAAAAATAATGATTCAATAAGTGATTGAGCACTATCAACTGTAGGTGGTTCACCTGGTCTTAATCTCTTATATATTTCAAGTAGTGCCTCTTCACGTGTTTTTGTATTATCTTTTTCTATTGTTGCTTTTAATCTTTCATCTTCGCCAAAAAACTCAGTAATTTCGGCATCTGTTCCATAACCCATTGCTCTTGCAAGAATAGTTATAGGTAATTTTCTTGTTTTGTCTATTCTTACATATATTATGTCATTGGAATCTGTTTCATATTCTAGCCAAGCACCTCTGTTTGGTATTACTGTTGCAGAAAAAAGTTTTTTACCTGTTTTATCAACTGACATATCATAATAAACACCTGGTGATCTTACCAATTGACTAACTATTACTCTTTCAGCTCCATTAATAATAAACGTTCCTTGCTCTGTCATAAGAGGAAAATCTCCCATGAAAACTTCCTGTTCTTTTACTTCACCAGTCTCTTTGTTTAATAGTCTAACTTTTACTTTTAAAGGCGCTGCATACGTAGAATCTCTTTCTTTGCATTCTTCAACAGTGTATTTAATATTATCCATATCTAGTTTGTATCCAACAAATTCTAGATTTAGATTACCTGTATAATCCTGAATAGGATTAATATCATCAAATACTTCCTGTAAACCTTCCTTTAAAAACCAATTATAGGAATTTAGCTGTACCTCAATTAAATTAGGCATTTCACCTACTTCTTTAAGTTTGGAAAAGCTCATTCTTGTTCTCTTACCAACCTGGACAGGATGTACCATTGACTCTCACCCCTTGCATAAACTAAAAATAACCAAAAACACAACTTTCTTATATAGTAGGTGCTTCTGGATTGATTACATTACCATCAAATTATTATAACCTATTTTTCATAATTAATTCAAATCATTTAAATTAAAAATTAAATATATGTTTAATTTTTAATTAATCAATGCAATTTATTATTTTATCATAACATGTTTAAATTGTCAATTGCTTTCTACAATTATATAAAATGTTTTAAAAAAGAGGCACTTTTTATAAAGTGCCTCTTTAATTTGTGAATTACTATTTTATTTCAACAGTAGCTCCAACTTCTGAAAGTTTAGCTTTTATAGCTTCAGCATCTTCTTTACTTACGCCTTCTTTTAATGTCTTAGGAGCTCCATCAACTACTTCTTTAGCTTCTTTCAATCCTAATCCTGTTATCTCTCTAACAGCTTTTATAACTTTAATCTTTTCTGAACCTGCTTCTGCTAATACTACATCAAATTCAGTTTTTTCTTCTGCAGCAGCACCTGCAACAGCACCACCTGCAACAGCAACTGGAGCAGCAGCACTTACACCAAATTCTTCTTCACATGCTTTAACTAATTCGTTTAATTCTAAAACGCTCATTTCTTTTATAGCTTGAATTATTTCTTCTCTTGTCATTATTAGACACCTCCAAAATTTCTCTTTTTTAAATTAAGCTTCTTCTGATTCTTTGTTTTCTTTAATAGCATTTAATAAGTATGCAAGATTTGATAATGGAGCCTTGAAGCTTCCAAGTAATTTTGCAATAAGAACTTCCTTTGGTGGTATTGTTGCAAGTTGTTTAACTTTATCAACATCAAAGATTTCTCCTTGAACTATTCCGCCTTTAAGTTCTAATTTTTTATGATCCTTTGCAAAATCATTAAGTATTCTTGCTGGAGCAGTTGGATCTTCATATCCAAATGCTACTGATAAAGGGCCTTGAAGTACGCTCTCTATTTCACCAAGTCCTAATTCTTTTGCTGCTAATGTAGTTAAAGTATTCTTATAAACTTTATATTCAACACCAGCTTCTCTTAACTTTGATCTAAGCACTGTATCTTCTTCAACTGTTAATCCTTGATATTGAGCAAAGATTACACCTTGTGCTTTTTCCATTTTTTCTTTTATTTCTAAAACTTTAGCTTCTTTTAATTGTCTATTCTTTCCCACTGTGTGTCCACCTCCTCACAGTTTATACTGTAATTATACAAATTTAAAGGTCCCTCCGAAGACGCAGAGAGACCAAACATAATCTTTATATTGGAACCCTCGGTAGGTTGTTAACGTTACGCTTTCGCACCCACTGTCTACGGAATATTTACTTGTTAACCCTTAGAATTATACATAAATTTAAAATCTATGTCAATACTACTCTAAAACTTTTGTTGGATTTATTTTAACTCCTGGTCCCATAGTACTTGAAACTACTACTGACTTCAAGTATTGACCTTTTGCTGCTGCTGGTTTAGCTTTAACTACAGCTTCCATTAATACATGGAAGTTTTCAGATAACTTTTGTTCACCAAAAGATTTCTTTCCAATTGCAACATGGACTATAGCAGTTTTATCAACTCTGTATTCAACTTTACCAGCTTTGATATCAGCTATTGCTTTTGAAACATCAAAAGTAACTGTTCCTGATTTTGGATTTGGCATTAAACCCTTAGGTCCTAATACTCTACCTAATCTACCAACAACACCCATCATATCTGGAGTTGCAACTACTACATCAAAATCAAACCAATTTTCTTTTTGAATCTTTTGAACAAGTTCTTCTGCTCCAACGAATTCAGCACCTGCTGCTTCAGCTTCTTTTGCTTTTTCGCCTTTAGCAAAAACTAAAACTCTAACTTTTTTTCCTGTTCCATGAGGAAGTACTACTGCTCCTCTAACTTGTTGATCTGCATGTCTTGGATCAACACCAAGTCTTAAAGCTAATTCTATAGTTTCATCAAATTTAGCCTTTGATGTTTTTACTGCAAGTTCCATAGCTTCTGCAGGTGTATATAATACATTTTTATCAACTAGCTTAGCACTTTCTCTATAATTTTTTCCCATTATTAATCCTCCTTCGTGGTTTTAACGGTTTTTACCTCCCACCATATTAGACCAGATTATTCTTCTACAGTTATTCCCATGCTTCTAGCTGTTCCTGCTATCATACTCATAGCAGCTTCAACTGATCCTGCATTTAGGTCTGGCATTTTTGTTTCAGCTATTTGTCTTAACTGATCCTTTGTAACTTTAGCAACCTTAGTTTTATTTGGTACACCAGAACCACTTTCTATTCCTACTGCTTTTTTAAGTAATACTGCTGCTGGTGGAGTCTTTAGTATAAAACTAAATGATCTATCCTGATATACAGTAATTACTACTGGAATTATTAATCCTGCTTGACTAGCAGTTTTAGCATTAAATTCTTTACAGAATCCCATTATGTTTACACCATGCTGTCCAAGTGCTGGTCCAACTGGTGGTGCTGGAGTTGCTTTTCCTGCAGCAAGCTGAAGTTTAATCATTCCTACTACTTTTTTAGCCATGAATTTACACCTCCTAAAATGTGGTTAATACGGACTTTGTCCTCCCACTTATTAAGGCTCTCGCCTTATAGACTAATCTAGTTTTTCTATTTGATTAAAATCAAGTTCAACAGGTGTTTCCCTGCCAAACATGTTAACTAGCGCTTTAATTTTTTTCTTTTCAGTATTAATTTCTTGGATAACAGCTGGGAAGTTTTCAAGAGGACCAGATTTAACTTTAATATTTTCTCCTACTTCCACATCTACATTAACAGCTTTTTCTGCTATTCCCATAGATACAACTTCTTCATCTGTGAGTGCAACTGGTTTAGATCCTGGACCTACAAATCCTGTTACTCCTCTAGTATTTCTAACTACATACCAAGAATCATCTGTCATTACCATGTGTATTAAAACATATCCTGGAAATACCTTTTTTAATGTTACTTTTCTTTTTCCATCTTTTACTTCAACTTGTTCTTCCATGGGAACTTGAACATCATCTATCCAATCATAAAGATTTCTATTTTCAATAGTTTTCTCTAAATTGGCTTTAACTTTGTTCTCGTAACCAGAATATGTATGAACTACATACCATCTAGCTCTCTCTGCCATAGCTCAAGGGACGGGAATCTTTTCTCGACCCCTACCTCCTTCTTTACCTTTATTTAAAAATTACACTAAACAAATTTTTAAATCCTACATCTAGTAATCCAACAATTACTATATAAATAAGACAAAATATCAAAACTGTTGCTGTTGCCTTTTTTACTTTTTCCTTAGAGGCCCAAGTTATTCTTTTAGTTTCTGCTTTTAAGTCTATAAAAAAGTTAATAAAACTATTTCCGGACGCTGCTGATTTTTTTGTTTTCTTTGCACTATTTTGTACAGCCATTTTTTTCACATCCTTGAAAAATATTTATCGCATGCCTCTATAAATTATTATTTTGTTTCTTTATGAGATGTATGTTTATGGCAAAATGGGCAATATTTTCTCATTTCTAATCTATCTGGATCATTCTTTTTGTTCTTCATTGTGTTGTAATTTCTTTGTTTGCAATCTGTACATGCTAATGTTACTTTTACTCTCATTACTTACACCTCCTGATATAGTCGTATATGTAAACTATTAATATATCTTTTATTAGCCTTAAATTATGCATTACTTTAATAATTTATCACAACTTAGTTTATATGTCAATGAAATTTAAAAATACTTTTTAAAAGGACCAGGTCTAGAAACCCAGTCCTAAAAATCAAAAATTACTCAACGATTTTAGTAACAACGCCTGAACCTACTGTTCTTCCGCCTTCTCTTATTGCAAATCTTAATCCTTCATCCATTGCTACTGGTGTTATTAATTCAACATTCATATCTATGTGATCTCCTGGCATAACCATTTCTACTCCTTCTGGTAATGCGATTGATCCTGTAACGTCTGTTGTTCTGAAATAAAACTGTGGTCTATATCCATTGAAGAATGGTGTATGTCTTCCGCCTTCTTCTTTCTTTAATACGTACACTTGACCTACAAATTTCTTGTGTGGGTGTACTGAACCTGGTTTTGCTAATACTTGACCTCTTTCGATGTCATCTCTTTGTATTCCTCTTAGTAATGCTCCTATGTTATCTCCTGCCATTGCTTGATCAAGAAGCTTTCTGAACATTTCTACTCCTGTTACTGTTGTCTTGCCTTTTTCTTCTTTTAATCCTACGATTTCTACTTCGTCTCCAACTTTTAGTATTCCACTTTCAACTCTTCCTGTTGCAACTGTTCCTCTTCCTGTGATTGTGAATACATCTTCTACTGGCATTAAGAATGCTTTATCTGTTGCTCTTTCTGGTGTTGGAATGTAGCTATCTACTGCATCCATTAATTCGTGTATGCATTTTGTTGCTTCTGCATCATCTGGATTCTCTATTACTTTTAATGCACTTCCTACTATTATTGGAATATCATCTCCTGGGAAGTCATACTCGCTTAATAATTCTCTTACTTCCATTTCTACTAATTCTAATAATTCTGGATCGTCTACTTGGTCTGCTTTATTTAAGAATACTACTATGTAACTTACTCCTACTCTTGATGCTAGTAGTATATGTTCTCTTGTTTGTGGCATTGGACCATCTGCTGCACTTACTACTAAGATTGCTCCATCCATTTGTGCTGCTCCTGTTATCATGTTCTTTACATAGTCAGCATGTCCTGGACAGTCTACGTGTGCATAATGTCTGTTTTCTGTTTCATATTCTACGTGTGCTGTGTTGATTGTGATTCCTCTTTCTTTTTCTTCTGGTGCTTTATCTATTTCGTCATACTTAAATGCTTCTGCTTTTCCTTCTTTTGCTAACACCATTGTTATTGCTGCTGTTAATGTTGTCTTACCATGATCTACGTGTCCTATTGTTCCTATGTTTACATGTGGTTTTGTTCTTTCATATTTTGCTTTTGACATTTTTTATTCCTCCTCATTTGGTTGACTTTTAGTTTAAGTAAACTCACCCTGGTGTGTTGTAAGGTTTATATATTATTGGAGCCCATGACCGGGATTGAACCGGTGACCTCCACCTTACCAAGGTGACGCTCTGCCGACTGAGCTACATGGGCAATTTTTCTCTGGAGCAGGAAACGGGGATCGAACCCGCGACAGCCAGCTTGGGAAGCTGGTGTTCTACCGCTGAACTACTCCTGCTCATAATTAATAAAAAGTTATATACCGATTATCAATTTTAATACAAGTATATTTTTTTGTCAATATGCAATTTTTTATTTATCGTTTAAACACTTTTCTAATTTTCTTTTTACCCTTTGTAGTGCATTATCTATGGATTTTGCATGTCTATCTAGATCACAAGCAATTTCCTGATAAGACTTACCATCAAGATAAGACATTAATACTTCCATTTCTAAACTTGATAAAACCTCACCTATTTCAGCATGTATATGATTTAATTCTTCCCTGCTTATAATTAATTCTTCGGAATCTGCCACCTTAGCTTCAGATAAAACATCTAACAAAGTTCTATCTGATTCTTCGTCATATATAGGCTTATTTAAGGAAATATATGTATTTAAAGGAATATGCTTCTGCCTTGTGGCAGTCTTAATAGCAGTAATTATCTGTCGTGTAACACACAACTCAGCAAAAGCTTTAAAAGATGATAACTTATCAGGTTTAAAATCTCTTATAGCTTTATATAACCCTATCATTCCTTCTTGGTATATATCTTCTTTGTCTGCTCCTATCAAAAAATAAGACTTCGCTTTTGCTTTCACAAAATTTTCATATTTATTAATCAAGTATTCCTGAGCCCTAGTCTCTCCTTTTTTTGCTTGAATAACGATTTCCTCGTCTAATTTTTTTTCAAAGGAGGAAATTTTCTTACTAATACAACCCCTTCTATCCAAGATATCCCCTCCAAAATAAAAATACACCACATATTGATTATACATTAGAACTAAATTTATAGTCAATGTTTTTTAATTGCTTCTTCGAATTTTTTCAAGTTCTTCCAATATTTCCTTTTGAATTGTATCTTCCAAGGTAAATCTTTTTTCTGAATATTTTTTCTCTATTTTGCTTTCGATTTTATTTTCTATACTTTTGACTTCATGATAAAACTCTACGGAAGACATTCTCGTAGCACCTCTTTGAAAAACAACCTGTTGTTCCAAAGAATCCGAAGTTACGACGCATACTTCTATTTTTCGTCCTATTTTATTTACTGTTTTTTCTATAAAGGCATCTGCTGTTTCACCCTCTTTTGTAAATACTACCACTATATTATCACTAATTTTCTCTTTTTTCTCTATACTTTTGCTTACCATATGAGCATCAAAAACTATAAAAACTTTATAATTTTTATAAGCTGCATAATTACTTAATTTTTCTATAAGTTCAGTTCTTGCAGCTTCATAGCTATATTCTTTTATTTTTTTTAGTTCAGACCAACTATTTATTACATTATATCCATCTACAAAAATATTTTTCACTTTGTATCACTATTACTTTTTAAATCTTTGTTTCAATATTTCATACATAAGTATTCCACCTGCAACTGAAGCATTTAAAGATGATATATTTCCAACCATAGGTATCTTTACAAGTACATCACACTTATTTTTAGTAAGCTTTAATATACCTTTCCCTTCACTTCCTATTATTAAAGCTACTGCACCTCTAAAATCTACATCATAACAATAATTTTCCCCATTCATATCCGCACCATACACCCAAATGCCTTGTTCTTTTAGCTTATCTATTGCATTGTTTATATTTGTGATTTTAGCAATTTTCATATGTTCTATTGCTCCAGCAGAAGCCTTATATACAGCAGGAGTTAACCCAACATTTCTCCTTTTAGGTATTATGATGCCATGTACTCCACAAGTTTCAGCAGTTCTAATTATGGAGCCAAAATTATGAGGATCTTCTATTTCGTCTAGTATAATAATAAAAGGTTTTTCTCCTTTTTTCTCTGCATAACTAATTATATCATCTACATCACAGTACTTATATGGTGTAATTTGTGCAATTACTCCCTGATGTGCACCTGTTTGAGAAAGTTGGTCTAATTTTTTTCTATCCACCTGCTTTATAACTATCTTTTTTTCTTTAGCTAAAGCTAGTATCAGATTTATAGATCCTGATACATCTCCATTGGCAACTAATATCTGTTCCACAGTTCTTTCAGATTTCAATACTTCAATTACTGCATTTCTTCCTTCTATTAAGTCTTCTCTAAAAGATTTTTCACTAGTATTTCTTAAAAAATTATTATCTTTCTCTATTTTTCTATTTGAATTATCTTTAAAGTTCTTTTTAGTATCCTTCACATCAATACCTCTTTCACTTTTTATTCATCCCCCAATAATATCTTAAAGCTTTCTATTTCCAATATGTATCACATTTGAATTGTTTATACTCCTAAATACATTTTTCTAACTTCATCTTTTTTACCGCAAGTCATTTTTCCTTCAGGACACACTCCATTTAAGCAAGAAGGTCCACTGTATTTAAATAACATTGGAGCTACTTCCTTTACTTGTTTTAACATTTCATTTGCTAGCGCTCTTATTTCCCATTGGGCTCTATTACAACATCTATGTTTGAAAAAATTCACCAAACTTCTTGCATTCATAGTTAACATTATCTTAGTTTCACAAGCATTTGGGAAAACATACCTGGCATCTTCAATAGCTTTCTTTTCTGCAGCTGGTGAATTCATTCCATTATTTATATGGTTATTTTTTAAAATATCTGCTAACTTATTATAAGCCTCTTGGCTATTTTCCATGGCCTCAATATATATTTTTTTAGCTTCTTCATCTTTTTTTATTTCAGGAGGAACTATATATTGAAACTGACTTAACTTAACATATCTTTGACTTTGTTGAGAATAGGATGCTAACCTATGTCTTACTAACTGATGTGTCAAACTTCTTGATACTCCTTCAACAGCAAAGGTGAATGATACATGTTCTATAGGAGATTCATGACCATAAGACATCAACATATTTAAAAATTTTGTAGCCTTTTCACCTTGTAAATTTTCTTCAATTTCATCTATACCTACAGCACTATAACACAGTTTTGCAGCTGAAGCTATAACCTTTTCTGGATTAGGTGTATGTTCTATTAATTTAACTTTTAAATCCATTTATATTCCTCCAGTTATTTGTAATTCTATTATCGTATTTAATAATAAATTTAATCTTTCTTCTTGTTCCGTCAAATATAAATATCCAACTAAAGTTTCAAAACCTGTAGCAAATCTATATTCTTGTACATCTGCATTTTTGGGAACTGTACCTGATTTGGAATTTCTCCCTCTCTTAAAGAAATACATTTCCTCTTCACTTAATTCTTTTTCTATTTTTTTTATAAATTCGCTTTGCGCATGTGCTTTTACAAACTTTATAGCTTCTACATGTAGATTATGCACAGACATATCCCTATTCTTATCCACTAAATAAGTTCTAACAAAAACTTCATATACAGCATCGCCAACAAAGGCAAGCACCAATGGATTTATCTGCCTTACTGCCTCTTTAGTAAATTTGCCTTTTAGTAAACTGAAATCCATTCTAATTCTCCATTCTACAATTCATTTGATTAAGCTCTTTTCCATCTAATTCCTTGAGGAGTATCCTCAAGGAATATACCCTGTTCTTTTAAATCGTCTCTTATTTTGTCTGATAATGCCCAGTTTTTATCTTTTCTTGCTTGCTGCCTTTTCTTTATAAGCGCTTCTATTTTCTCCTCTAAAGCGCCTTTTTTAGATTTTTGTAATATTCCTAATGGTTTTCCTAATTCTTTTATTAAATTTAAGCAATGCTTTATTAGCTCTTTTGAAGAATCAATTTTAACATTAGTATTAATATCTCTTATAAGATCAAAAATAACAGATACAGCATCTGCTGTATTAAAGTCGTCATCCATCTTTTCTATATACTTTTCTTTATATCCACTCAAAGTTTTTATGTATTCAACTTCTTTATCCATCAATTCTTCTTCTTTTGTTTCTTCTAATAAACTTTCCAAATTAGAAATTGAGTTATATAGTCTATCCATAGCAGCTTTCATGGATTCTAATGATTCTATACTAAAGTTTATTTGAGTTCTATAATGTCCTGAAAGCATAAACAATCTAATAACATCTGAATCATATTTTTCTAGTATTTCTCTTGCAGTAAAAAAGTTATTAAGTGATTTAGACATTTTCTCATTGTTTACATTTACAAAAGCTGAATGCATCCAGTACTTTGCAAAAGTTTTACCTGTTCTGGCTTCACTTTGTGCTATTTCATTTTCATGATGTGGAAATGCTAAATCTGATCCACCTGCATGTATGTCTATAGTTTCACCTAATAAATTATATGCCATACATGAGCACTCTATATGCCACCCCGGTCTTCCCATACCCCATGGGCTTTTCCATGCTGGTTCTCCAGGCTTTTGACTCTTCCAAACTGCAAAATCCATAGGGTCCTTCTTTCTTTCATCTACTCTAATTCTAGCTCCCGCTTGAAGATCTTCTAAATTCTGTCCTGAAAGTTTTCCATAGTCCTTAAACTTTTTTGTATGAAAATAAACATCACCATCTACTTCATAAGCATATCCTCTATCTATTAATTCTTTTACAAAATCAACAATTTCATTTATGTATTCAGTTGCTCTAGGATTTACTGTAGCTCTTTCTATATTTAAGGAATCTGCATCCTTATAATATTCTTCTATAAATTTATCTCCTAATTCTTTTACTGTTATATTATCTCCGTTAGCTCTTTTAATCATTTTATCATCTATATCAGTAAAATTTTGTATGAACTTAACTTTATATCCTCTATACTCCAAATACCTTCTTATTGTATCGAAAACAACAAAAGTTCTAGCATTACCTATATGGAAAAAATTATATACTGTTGGCCCACATACATACATTTTAACTTCTTTTTCGGATAAAGGAATAAACTCTTCCTTTTTTCTTGTAATTGTATTAAAAACCTTCATAGTTAAATCTTACCTCCTGCATTTAAGTATATAATTAAATTTACTTACATACTTAAACTAAAATTCTCTTAAATATTTTAACACATTATTATAACTTATTTAAGTCTTATTAACATTTTTTATACACAAGTATAGTTCATAAAACAATGAAAGCGACAGCGCCGCTTTCATTATGAAACATGTTTAATTAATTTCTATGTAATTCATTTAAAACTTTTTCTTCTATATCATCTATATCTATATCTTCTACATTATCATTATTTCTTAATTTAAATTCAACTTTATCATCAGATATTTTTTTACCTACAGTTATTCTTATAGGCACTCCTATTAAATCTGCATCTTTAAACTTAACTCCTGCTCTTTCGTCTCTATCATCCAACAAAACATCTATTCCCAGTGATTTTAATTTATTATATATATTTTCAGCTGCTTTCATTTGTTCTTCATTTTTAAACACTGCAGCTATTACAATCACTTCATAAGGTGCTACACTTTTTGGCCATACTATTCCATTTTTATCATGGTTCTGTTCAACTATTAACGCTAAAAGTCTATCTACGTTAATTGATGCATTAATAATACTCATAGGTTTACTTTTTCCCAATTTATCTAAAAATACAGCATTCATATTCTCTGAATAGGTTGGTTCCAAATTTATAATTTCACCTAAACTCATTGCATTTTCAATGTTTATGGGATTTCTACAAACAGGACACTTATCCTTTTCTGTAATCTTCTTAAAATCACCAACAGTACCTGTAAAGTCTCTTTCATAATTTACACATTCATAATGATATCCAGTGTCATTAGCTCCTACCATAAAATTACGCATTCTAGTTATTTCTTCATCTACTAACAATGTATCACATTTTAAATTTATTGGACCTGCAAAGCCTATTTCAGCTGATGTAGCATATCTTACTGTCTCTTCGTCTGCTAGCTCAAAACTTATAACATCACCTATATTATTTTTAACTTTTGTCTCATTTACTTCCCTATCGCCTCTAACCATTACAGCGACAATCTTATTATTTATTTTATATATAATGGTCTTTACAAAATATTCTGGTGTTGTATTGAACAAAGAAGCCAGTTCATCTATAGTTCTAGTATCTGGTGTAGAAATCTTATTCATAGGCTTCATGTCATACTCTTCTTCTGCTTGCAAAGCACATGTAGCTATTTCCAAGTCTTCTTTATATCCACAAGACTCACAGCATACCACATGTTCTTCCCCTAAAGGATGCTTTACGAAAAATTTTAAAGAATTAGTTTTTATAAAATTTATCCTACATTTATGATAAATACTATTAAAACCTTCATATAAACTATTGATGTATTGGCTTGATTCTGTTAAATCATCATAAAAAACATAACATTGAAGTTCATTAAATTCCTTAGATTTTATAATTCCAAACTTAGGTTTTGCTTCATCCTTAATTTGTTTTTGTATAGAATATATACTTACAGGTAATTGCTTATATGATTTTATTTCATTTTTTACAATTTCTATGTAAGGTTCTTTAAAATCTGCTCCAACATAAAACTTTTTTTGGCTTTTGTCAACTGTTTCAAAAATATCCATCAAACTACTTTCTTTATTATTACACTGGTTTAATAATTCAAATGGGACAAGCTGTGCAACCTCTATTTCTTGAGAATCTATTTTCTCCATCTCATTTTTTATTAAATTATTTACATTCCCTATAACTTTTTTTCCTGTAGGCATAAAGTTGTATATTCCTGATGCCATTTTTCTTATAATACCAGCTCTTACCATAAGTTTATAGCTTTCTAATTCAGTTTCCCCTGGTGCCTCTCTTAGAGTCCCTAATATCCTTTTTGATAACTTCATAAAATTATCCCTCCCCATATTTTTTCCTTATATAAGTATAAATCCCTTACCTTTCAATTAGTAAGAGATTTATATTCGTTCATTTTAATTTTTTTCCAATATTCTTTCAGCAACAACTAAATCTTCTTGAGTTGTTATTTTTATATTATTATAACTTCCTTCATACAAATAAACTTTGTTTCCATAACGTTCAACTACAGAAGTATCATCTGTAACCGAAACATTATCTTGTATCAATTTTTCATGACACTTGATGATTAAATCATATTTAAAACATTGGGGCGTTTGAACACAAAATAATTTGCTTCTATCTAAGGTATCTAAAGAAAATCCATCCCTACCTTTAACTTTTATTGTATCTTTTGAATTTATTCCACAAGTACATGCACCATAAGTTTCAGCATATTTTATTCCGTTTTCAATAATACTAGAATTTACAAAAGGTCTAGCTCCATCATGGATAAGTACTATATTACAATCAGTAATTGACCTTAACCCATTTAGTACTGAATCTTGCCTTTCCTTTCCTCCAGATACAATCCTAAGCACTTTTCTTATACCATACTTCTCCACTACTTGTTCTCTACAGTATTCTATCTCACTGCTTGAACATACCAAAATAATTTCATCTATAAATGGACTATCAGAAAATGTCTTTAAAGAATAATAAAGAATTGGCTTACCCTTTATGTTTAAAAATTGTTTATTAATTCCTGCACCCATTCTTTTTCCTTTTCCTGCAGCTAAAATAATTGCATAATTTTTGCCCATATTAAACTTCTCCCTTTTGTTTTGCAAAAATCATCCTTCCAGCTGCTGTTTGTAATACAGATGTAACTAATACATCTTTAGTTTCACCTATATACTTTCTACCACCTTCTACAACTATCATAGTTCCATCATCTAGGTACGCTACCCCTTGACCTGATTCTTTTCCATCTTTAACTATTTGTATTCTCATTTCTTCACCAGGAAGAACTACTGGCTTCACTGAGTTAGCAAGCTCATTTATATTCAACACTGGAACCCCCTGAAATTCCGCAACCTTATTTAAGTTATAATCATTAGTTATTACCTTTCCATTTAAAACTTGAGCAAGCTTTAACAACTTAATGTCCACTTCTGCTACTTCTGGAAAATCTTTTTCGTAAATTTGTACATCTATACTCAATTCTTTTTGAATCTTATTTAATATGTCCAAACCTCTTCTTCCTCTGTTTCTTTTCAGTCCATCTGAAGAATCTGCTATGTGTCTTAACTCTCCTAATACAAAGTTAGGTATTACTAAAGTACCTTCTACGAAACCCGTTTGACATATGTCAAATATTCTTCCATCTATTATTACAGAAGTATCTAAAACTTTAGCATTACCTTTAGAGTCTCCCTTGCTTTTTTTATCTTTATTAGCTGTGGATCTCCTAATACTTATACTAGAAAATAAGTTAATTAGTTCATCTCTTTTTTTAATAGCTATTCTACCACCTAAAACCGCCATTACTACTGCAACAAATACTGCCAAAACTGCACCTATTACAGGAATACTAGCTAAAAGATTTACAAATAAGGCTGCTATTAGAAGTCCAACTATAGCTCCTGCAGTTCCAAACAACATTTCAGTAGCAGGAAGTTTTTGAGCACTTTTTTCAATGTAATCCATAATTCTTATTATTATTGTATTAATCAAGGGTGATAATAAAAATAATATAATTCCAAAGAATAAAGAACATAAAATTAAAAATAAAACTGTTTTTATAGGGCTGTTGCTAGCATAACCAACTTTTACAAAGTAATTTGTATGGACTATTGCGTTGCCAATTAAATACCCCAGCATAAGTCCTATAATTGTAAAAATAACTCTTAATATTTTTTTAAGCAAAAGCCTCACCTCCCTTATTAATTATTAACAATTTTTTCATTTTTAAATCCTTAATATCTAATATATATTAATAAAATATTTTTTTCAATAATACTAAATTTATTTAATAAATTATTTACTTAATTTTCTTATTTCACTTAATGCAGCTTCAATTTTAATACCTAATAATAATGCTATTTCACTTCCTACCATGTTTTCAACTTTATCTAGTATCCTCCTTTCGCCTGGTGGAATTGCTCCCTTGGATTTTAAATAATATAAATCACGTATTACTTCACACATTTGAAACAAATCCCCTTCTTTTATTTTATCGTTGTTTTTCTTATATCTTTTACTCCACTTTTTTTCAATATTTTCCGGCTTACTTTTAATTATATCAAAAGCCTTATCCAGATTTTCTTTGCTTGTAATATTTCTTATTCTGTAGTCTAATAATCTATCCTCAGGTATATATAAGTTTATATTATCTATCAAAATAAAAATACTTACATATTTTTTATTTGCAGTATAACTTTTACTATCTTCAACTTTTGTCATAATTCCAGCTCCATAACTTGGAACAAATACTTTTTGTTCATTAATTACCATAGTAATCCCCCTATTAATAAAAGTATTCTTGATTTATTATATAAAAGTAGAGGAAATTTCGTACTATACTTTATTGACAAAATTATCTGAAAAAAACTATAATTAATTTATAAATCCAACTTAAATCTTTATAAGGAGTTGAACCTGATGAAAGATGTAATTTTTGACGATTTTCAAAACGCAGTAGACGAGTCTTTACTTAGACATAAAAGTATTTTGGATATAATGACTAAACTTCAAGAGTCTAATGCTAGAATAAACCGTGCTATTGCTAAATCTATTACCAACTGTGGTTGTATAAAGCTAACAGCAGAAAAACAACACTTGCCAGAACACGATGAAAACATAAACATTGAATCACTAAAGGATTGTTTAAAATCACACATAAGCGGAAAACTTTGTGATAGCTGTAGAGAAGTGATTGAACATGAAATAGGGAATAATTTATTTTACTTAACATCTCTTTGCAATTCCCTTGATTTAAATCTATTTGATGTTCTTCTTAAGGAAAATGATAAAATTAATACTTTAGGAAAATATACTTTTAGATAAAAATTAGCACAAAATAATGCTAGTCATTATTTTGTGCTAAAATTGTTATCTAACATAATCTGCTCTCTAAGTCTCCTAAGTCCATTTTTTATAGCTCTAGCTCTAGCTTCTCCTATACCTTCAACCTTATCTAACTGTTCATAAGAAGCTTCCATTGCTCCTTTTAACTCTTTGAAATTTTTGACCAAATTTTCTATTACATTTGTAGGTATTCTCGGTATTTTGTTCAACATTCTATATCCCCTTGGTGATATGAGGGTATCCACTAAAGGGACTCCTATATATCCTAATGATTTTGATATATTATCTAAATTTATCAATTCTTCTGATGTCATAGTTTGAATTTGCTTATATATTTCATTATAGTCCATATCATTTTGACAATAATCTCGTATTAATAATATTCCATCTTGCTCTACACTTTTTACTAACTCATTTAACTGCATTGAAATTAATCTTCCCTCGTTTCCAAGTTCACATATATACATTTCAATTTCAGCAACCACTCTCATAACCATTTCTGTTCTTTGAATAGCTGTCATTACATCAAATAATGTTACCAAATCCTGAAATTCTAAAATATTAAGATTACTTACAACTCTATCCAACACTGACACATACTTCTCTAAAGTCTGCAGTGCTTGATTTGCTTTTCCAAGTATTATACTACTATCCCTTAAAACATATTTTATATTACCTTTATACACTGTTATTATGTTTCTTCTTTGTGAAATAGCAATAACAATTGCTCCCATTTGCTTAGCCACTCTATCTGCAGTTCTATGTCTAGTTCCTGTTTCAAATGTTGGAACATTAGATTCTGGTATAAGCTGTGCATTAGCATATAATATTTTTTTTAAATCATTACTAAGAATTATAGCACCATCCATTTTTGCAAGCTCATAAACATAAGATGGACTGTAATCAGAATTTATGGTGAACCCTCCATCAACTATTTTTAGTATCTGCTCACTGTCACCTAAAACAAGTAAGCCACCTGTTTTAGCTCTTAATATATTCTCCAATCCTTCTCTAAGCTGGGTTCCTGGTGCTAAAAGTTTAAGTATACTCATAAGTTCTCTATCTTTTTCTAATCTCAATTTAATCACCCTACACTAAAAAACTTTATTTGTAGCCTCTTTAAGAGAAGAGACTCCTATAATATTTATACTTTTATTTTTTACTTTTTCCTTATTTCTTGCTGGTATGACAATATTTTTAAATCCCATTTTCTCTGCTTCATTTACAATTCTGTCTCCAAATGCTACAGGTCTTACTTCTCCTGTAAGTCCTATTTCTCCAAATACTATTAATTTCTCTAAGTTTATTTCCTTAGATTTAACGCTAGATATAAGTGCTAAAGCCAATCCTAAATCTGCAAAGGTTCCTTCAATATTAAGTCCTCCTACTACATTAACATAAACATCACAATTATAAAAAGGTATTTTTAATTTTTTTTCTAAAACTGCTAAAATAAGATTCAGTCTAGAAACATCTACACCAACTGCAGTTCTCCTAGGCATTACTGCCTTAGTTTCGCTAACTAGTGCTTGTATTTCTATTAATATAGGCCTAGTTCCCTCCATTATACCTATAACTATTGAACCTTCCTTTTGAAAATCAGTTTCTTCCAGAAATACTGCTGACGGATTTGATACTTCTTCAAGACCACTTTCTCGCATTTCGAATACTCCAATCTCACTAGTGGTTCCAAAACGATTTTTCATAGTTCTAAGTATTCTAAATTCTTCAGTCCTCTCTCCTTCAAAGGATAGTACAGTATCCACCATATGTTCTAATACTCTAGGTCCTGCTAATTCACCTTGTTTGGTAACATGAGCTACTATAAAAAATGGTATGCCTTTTGTTTTCCCTATACGCATAATATCGTTAGAGCTTTCACGAACTTGAGATACACTTCCTGGTGCAGAAGTAATAGATTGTTTAAAAAGCGTTTGTATGGAATCCACAATAACAAAAACAGGTTTAGTATTCTCTATATGTTCCTCTATTTTTTCAATACTAGTCTCAGAAACTATATACAAATCACTAGACATAGCTTCCAGCCTATCGCCTCTCATTTTTATTTGTTCTTCGGATTCCTCTCCTGAAACATAAAGAACTTTTCCATATTTTCGAGAAATACTATTTGCTGCTTGTAATAGTAATGTAGATTTACCTATACCCGGTGCGCCAGATATTAAAGTTAGTGAACCTTTTACTATTCCGCCACCTAATACTCTATTTAATTCTGTTATGCCAGTATCAAATCTTTCATATTCACTAGATTTTATATTTAGTATACTCTTAGGCAAACTATTAGAATTTATATTAAGACTAGATGAGTTGCTTTGTACTTTTGTTTCCTCAACCATGCTATTCCAACTATTACAATTAGGACATTTCCCAAGCCATTTTAATGATTCATACGCACACTCTTGGCATACAAAAATAGTCTTATTTTTTGCCATAAGAAACACCTCTTTCTATACAAAATATAATTATACAGTATTATTCCCGTATGTTGTCAATAATAATTAAAGTTTTAAAAATAATTAAGAAAATAGTTATGTAAAAATATAACCTTTATACAAAATGTTCCTTTCACTATTAGAAAACAAAAGCTATGAAATTAAGGTGTTATTCCTACGTTTCATAGCTTTTATGCTTAAAATAAAATTTATCTTTTATTAAGTTTTATAAACCAGATTTTTAATTAGCACCTTTTAAAATTATATTATTCTGCCTTAACAAACTCTAGTTCATTATTTTTTACTTCTACTTTGATCTTATCTCCCTTTTTTATATTTCCTCTTAACATTTCTTCTGAAAGCTTATCTTCCACAATTTTAGTTATAGCTCTTCTAAGCGGTCTTGCTCCATAAGTTAAATCAAATCCTTCTTTAGCAAGATTTTTTTGAGCTTCTTCAGTAAATTCTATATATATATCTTGTTCTTTTAATCTTGCATCTACTGTCTTTAACATTAATTTTACTATATAATTTAAATCTTCTTCCTGCAATTGGTGGAATACTATAATGTCATCAATTCTATTTAAAAATTCAGGTCTAAAGGAACGTTTTAGTTCTTCCATAACATTTTCTTTCATTTTCTCATATTCATTTTCTTTTTCATTTTTACCACCTAATGTAAATCCCATAGACTTCTGTCTTTTAATAGTAGATGCACCTACATTAGATGTCATGATTATTATAGTATTTTTGAAATTTATAGTTTTGCCTTTTCCATCTGTAAGTCTCCCATCTTCAAGTATTTGCAATAAAATATTAAATACTTCTGGATGAGCTTTTTCTATTTCATCAAATAACACTACTGAATAAGGGTTTCTTCTAACTTTTTCTGTTAATTGACCTCCTTCATCAAAACCTACATATCCTGGAGGAGATCCTATAAGTCTTGAGACAGTATGTTTTTCCATGTACTCTGACATATCTATTCTTATCATGTTATTTTCGTCACCAAACATAGCTTCTGCTAATGCCTTTGAAAGCTCAGTTTTTCCTACTCCTGTAGGTCCTAAAAATATAAATGAACCTATTGGTCTTTTAGGGTCTTTTAAACCTACTCTTGCTCTCCTAACAGCTCTTGATATAGACTTAACAGCTTCATTTTGCCCTACTACTCTATTATGCAATATTTCTTCTAGCTTTAGTAATCTTTGTGATTCTTTTTCTGTTAGTTTTTCTACTGGTATATTGGTCCATTTAGAAACTACTGATGCAATTTCTTTCTCTGATACAACAAGGTTAGAAACTTCTTTCTTAGTTTTCCAATTGTTTTTCAATCCTTCTAACTCATCTTTTAATTCCTTTTCCTTATCCCTTAATCGTGCTGCCTTTTCAAAATCTTGAACTCTTATAGAATCTTCCTTTTCCTTAGTTATCTTTTCAAGTTGCTCTTCTGAATTTTTTAAATCTGGTGGAGCAACTAAGCTTTCAATTCTAATCTTTGATGCTGCTTCATCCATTAAGTCTATTGCTTTATCAGGTAAAAATCTATCAGTTATATATCTATCTGATAAATTAACTGCAGCTTCTATAGCATCATCTGTAATTTTTACCCTATGATGAGCTTCATATTTATCTCTTAATCCCTTAAGTATTAACACAGCTTCTTCTTTAGTAGGCTCTCCAACAGTAATAGGTTGGAATCTTCTCTCTAAAGCTGAATCCTTCTCAATATATTTTCTATATTCATCGATAGTAGTAGCACCTATACACTGAATTTCTCCTCTTGCTAGTGCTGGTTTCAATATATTAGATGCATCAATAGCACCTTCTGCTGCTCCAGCTCCTACTATAGTGTGTATTTCGTCAATAAATAGTATTACATTACCTGACTTTCTTATTTCCTCCATGACCTTTTTTAATCTTTCTTCAAACTCTCCTCTATATTTAGAACCAGCTACCATAGAAGATAACTCTAAAGTTACAACTCTCTTATCTTTAAGCAATTCAGGAATATTTCCTACTACTATTTTTTGTGCTAATCCTTCTGCTACAGCTGTTTTACCTACTCCAGGATCACCTATCAAGCAAGGATTATTTTTTGTTCTTCTGCAAAGTATTTCTAGTACTCTCTGAGTTTCTTTATCCCTTCCTACCACAGGGTCTAATTTGCCTTCCTTAGCCATTTCAGTTAAATCTCTACCAAATTGATCTAAAGTAGGAGTTGGTTCTACATTTGATTTATTAAAATCACTATTATTACCAGTTTGTTCTCCTGATAAAGCTTCTGTTAATTCTTTTCTTAGTTTATCAAAATCTGCACCTAAATTATTCAATATTGTAAATGCTACGCCTTCTGCTTCTCTAATAAGTGCCAATAGTATATGCTCTGGACTTATATAATTATGATTTAAATTTCTAGCCTCAAATAAGCTTAATTCCAATAGTCTTTTAGTCCTTGGAGTAAGTGGAATCTCATTTTTATATAAATCAATATCTCCCTTACCTTCATATTCTTCTACTAAATCTCTAACATCATCTACAGTAATATTTATATCATTTAAAAGTTGTTTAGCTATTCCTTGTTCTTTTAGAATACCCAACAATATATGCTCTGTTCCTACATAACCATGCTGAAGAACTTGAGCTTCTTCTTGTGCATAAAAGAGAACCTTCTGTGCTCGTTCAGTAAATCTTCCAAACATCATTTATACTCACCATCCTTTTTTATAATGTTTCCTTTTTTAAAATTTCTCTTACAATTTTAGCTCTGTTAAAATTTGTATCTTTATCTGACAGTTTACCATTATACATTTCATATATACTAGCTGTCTGTGTATTTACTAAAATATTATTTAAAGATATTTTATCTACATCTTTAATTATTCCCATTTCAACACCTAATCTTACATCCGATAAAAGTTTTAAACATTCATTAGAATTTAAAATTATTGCTGATTTTAGTACGCCTAATGCTCTATAAATTCTATCTTCTATTTCATATCTATACTTATCTATCAAAGTATTTCTGCATAAATTTTCTTCATTAACAATTTGAATTACTACAGCCTTTAAATTATTTATTATTTCCTCTTCACTTAATCCTAATGTAGTTTGGTTGGATACTTGATATATATTGCTTTTGCCTTTTGATCCTTCTCCATATAACCCCCTTATAGTCATACCTAGTTGTGTTACTGCACTTAACATATTATTTAACTTATTGCTTAAAGAAAGTGTTGGAAGATGAATCATAACAGAAGCTCTCATACCTGTTCCTATATTTGTTGGACATGCAGTTAAATATCCAAGTTTTTCATCAAAAGCATAATCAAGCTTTTCTTCTAGAAGATTATCTATTTTATCAGCAAAATCATATGCTTCTTCCAAATTTAAAGACGATGTTATACATTGAATCCTTACATGATCTTCTTCATTTATCATAATACTTACAGTTTCATCTTTATCTAACATAAATGCAGATTTATTACTATTGTCTATAAGGTTTTTACTTATTAAATGCTTCTCCAAAGAAACTTCATTTGAAATAGCACTTCTTTCCCACAAATAGTTTGTTTTATAACTTTCGGAATTAAATGAAGATGAGTAAAATGCATCTTCCACTAACTTCACAATTTCTCTTCCTTCATCTTCTTTAAGCATATGGGGGAATGGTCGTTTGTTTATATTTCTTGCAAGCCTTATTCTGCTGCTTAATACTAAATCATTATTACTCTTGCAGCATTTAATCCAATTTTCCATAGCTATCCCTCCTGTTCTCGTGTCTTTTCCAGTTCTTTTATCATATCTCTAATTTGTGCTGCTTTTTCATATTCTTCAGTTGATATAGCTTCCTTTAAACTTTCTTTTAATTTCAATAACTTCTTCTTTCCAATAATATTTTTACCTGCTCTTTTAGGAATTTTTCCTGTATGCTCTAAGTTTCCCTGTACTCTTTTTATAACAGGTATTAGTGCGGATGTAAAATCACTATAACAGTCGCTGCAACCAACTAACCCTCTTTTCTTAAAATCTGAAAAACTGATACCACAATTTTTACAAGAACAATCAAAATTATGCTGAGATTCATTAGGACTACTTATATAATCCATTATTCCGGTCAAAATGTTTTGAAAAGTAAATGGCGAAGAAAAATCTAATTGACCTGGAAAATTAAACTCTCCCCGTTCTTTTGCACATTTTTCACATATATTAAATTCTTGTTGCATTCCATTAGTTATTTTTGTTATATGAACTGTAGCCTCATTTTTCTTACATATATCGCACAACATAATATCACTCCTTTATTTAATAGTATTTAACTGGGAGATAAACCAACTTATCTTTTAAGTGTTTGTTCAAATTTCATTAAGTATAACCATAATAACTGATTTCAATATATCTGATCTTAATTTATTCTTTTTATCCGTTGAACTATTTAGTGTTCTGTCATTTATAACTATTTTTAAAATATTTCCTTCTCTCTCTGTAATTACTCCAGATTCTAACAATCCATCAATTACCTGAACTGCTGAATCATATGTTATGCTATTTCCTAATTTTTCATTTATAATTTCTGCAAGGGATTTGTTTTCATCAAATTGCACACGTCTTATTATTATGCATCCCCCACCACCCCTCTTACTTTCAATATAGTAACCTTTATCAGTTGTAAACCTAGTTGTTAATACGTAATTTATCTGTGAGGGTGCACAACTAAAATAACTTGCTAATTCGTTTCTCCCAATCTGTAATTGACTTTCATTACTATTATCTAACATATCCTTTATAAATACTTCTATAATATCCGATAGTCTTGCCAAAATAACGCCTCCCTGACTTTGCCTTTCTTTGACCTTAATTAAATATTAATATTTTTTCCTTTTCTATTCAATATTCATATCTTCCCAAATTTATTTGTTTTATACTTAAAATCTTAATTACATTAAGATTTTTTTAATTTTCTAATTTATTCTTCATATATTACTGACTATCCGTACCATATACTGTACTTAAAACTATTTATAGCTTGTACTACATAATATTTTTGTTATAGTACATACTTTACTATAACAAGCTTAATTCTCAATACTTTGTGGCATTAATATGATACTCTCCTTTGTTATAATATTTATCGCGATTAACCATAAAATGATTATTCTCTAAAATATTACACAATATATCTATATCATTAATTTGTCCTTCATTGAAATTTATTGTAAGACTATCACACTTATCTACTATAGCCATATAATCATATATACTACTATAATCCATTAATTGAATATTTCCATTTATGTTCATTTGGTATTGTGCCATAAAAACTCTCCTTAAATTGATTTTCTATTTACATTAATATAATTATTTTCTCTTATAGTCTATTAAAATATTCAATATATTATTATAAAAAAACCAATAGCTTTCGCTATTGGTTTTAAATTATTTACTATTCAACTTTACTTTTAATTTTTTTAGCTTCTTCTATTATCTTATCTACCTCAGTAGATGGAACTTCTTCATATCGTTCAAATTTCATAACAAAACTTCCTCTTGCCTGAGTCATGGACCTTAAATCTGTAGCATACTTGAACATTTCACCCTGTGGAACCTCTGCTATTATTCTCTGCTTATCTTCATCAGGTTCCATTCCTAAAACTCTACCCCTCTTTTTATTTATATCACCTATTATATCTCCCATATAGTATTCAGGAACTAATATTTCTACATGCATAATAGGTTCTAACAGTATAGGTTGAGCTTCCATGAGACCCTTCTTATACGCTAAAGATGATGCAACCTTAAATGCCATTTCTGATGAATCTACAGGATGATAAGAGCCATCATGCAAAGTAGCTTTTAATCTTATTACAGGATATCCTGCAAGTACCCCATGTTGTATACATTCTTTCAATCCCTTTTCCACTGCTGGGATGTATTGTCTTGGTACAACACCACCAACTACCTGATCAACAAAAAGTAAATCGTCTTCTCCATCATTTCTAGGCTCAAATTTTATCTTTACATCTCCATATTGTCCGTGACCACCTGACTGCTTTTTATGCTTACCTTGAACATCAGCAATTTTCTTTATAGTTTCTCTATAAGGTACTTTTGGTTTTTGAAGTATTACTTCTGCTCCAAATTTAGCCTTTAGCTTACATGCTATTACATCAAGATGGGTTTCTCCTAATCCAGAAATTATAGTTTCAGCATTTTCTACGTCTCTTGAAAGCTTAAAAGTTGGATCTTCATCCAGTAACTTATTTAAACCAGTAGATATTTTATCCTCATCATTTTTTGATTTAGGCAAAACAGCCATTGACATTGTTGCTTCTGGAAACTTAATACCATTAAAAACTATAGGATTTTCTACTGCACTTAAAGTATCTCCAGTAGATGTAAATTGTAATTTTGAAACAGCACCTATATCTCCTGCTACTATTTCATTTGTTGGAATTTGCTGCTTACCCATTAAGAAGTACATAGTTCCTACTTTCTCATTTTTACCTTTGCTTGCATTGTAAACAGTAGAATCTGATTTAATTTTTCCTGTTATTACTCTAAATAATGATAACTTACCAACAAAAGGATCTGCTATAGTTTTAAATACAAAAGCTGATAATGGTGCATTTTCATCTATCTTAACTTCTACATTAGAATTAGTATTCAAGTTTGTAGCCTCTAATGGCTCTGAATTTTCAGGTGAAGGAAAACATTCAACTACATCTTCAAGCAATGTTTCAATTCCTATGATATTCAATGCTGACCCACACATTACTGGAGCTATGTCTCCCTTAGCACAACCATTAATGAGTCCATTATAAATTTCTTCATCACTTAAAGTTCCTTCATTGAAGTATTTGTCTAATAAAACTTCATCTGTTTCAGCTACAGCTTCAATTATCATATTTTTGCATTCATCAACTTTATCTACAAGTTCTTCTGGTATTTCATCTTCTTTCATATTATGAGTTTTAGGATCAAAAATTCTAGCTTTTCTAGATATAATGTTTATAACTCCTCTAAAGTTTTCTTCAGTTCCTATAGGGTATTGAACTGGAACTATAGACATACCAAATTTTTCTTTTAATCCAGATAATACTTTATCAAAATCAGAATTTTCCCTATCCAATTTGTTTATATAGAAGGATCTTGGTAACCTATTTTTATTTACATATTCCCAAACTTTTTCTGTACCTACTTGTATACCTGATGTACCTGATACAACTACCATAGCTACATCAGCCGCTCTTAATCCTTCATATGTTTCACCAATAAAATCAAAGTATCCTGGAACATCTGCTAAATTTATTTTAGTGTTTTCCCATTCACATGGCGCTATGGATGTTGATATTGATATTTTTCTTTTCTTTTCTTCAGAATCATAATCACTTACAGTGTTTCCCTCTTCAATTTTTCCAAATCTATCTGTAGCTTTCGTGTAGTAAAGTATTGCTTCTGTCAAAGTAGTTTTTCCTGAACCACTGTGTCCAACAATTCCTACGTTTCTTAAATTTTTGGTTGTATAATTTTTCATAAGCAATTCCCCCTCTTACTTTTAAGCTTAATTTATATATTCTATTTTAAATTGAAAATTCCTCTTTGAATTAATGAAATTTTCAAAATAATTCGATTATATATATACCCATATATTTCATTTTATATACTATATATTTAAAAATTTGTTTTTAGAATACATGTTTGAAATCTTCTACCACTGAAAATTAATCATTTTTCCAGATGTTAAGAGGAGTAATAAACTTTTTAACTATTAAACAAAAATGATATAAAAAAAGACTGTATATTTTACAGTCTTCTATCATTCATATAAAATTGGCTCCGCGAAAAGGATTCGAACCTTCAACCTATCGGTTAACAGCCGAGTGCTCCACCATTGAGCTATCGCGGAACGCATTACCTGGCAACGACCTACTCTTCCACAGAGCCTCCCCTGCAGTACCATCGGCACTATAAAGCTTAACCATCGTGTTCGGAATGGGAACGGGTGTTACCTTTACGTCATTATCACCAGATATTCTTATTTAATTTTAGAGATTTTGTTATCTCAAAATTGCACAGTGAATTTATTTGGTCAAGCCCTCGACCTATTAGTATCAGTCAGCTGAACATGTTACCATGCTTACACCTCTGACCTATCAACCTTGTGTTCTTCAAGGGGTCTTACTAGCTTACGCTATGGGAAATCTAATCTTGAGGTGGGTTTCACGCTTAGATGCTTTCAGCGTTTATCCCGTCCCGACATAGCTACCCAGCCATGCTCCTGGCGGAACAACTGGTACACCAGAGGTCAGTCCATCCCGGTCCTCTCGTACTAAGGACAGCTCCTCTCAAATTTCCTACGCCCGCGACGGATAGGGACCGAACTGTCTCACGACGTTCTGAACCCAGCTCGCGTGCCGCTTTAATGGGCGAACAGCCCAACCCTTGGGACCTACTTCAGCCCCAGGATGCGACGAGCCGACATCGAGGTGCCAAACCTCCCCGTCGATGTGGACTCTTGGGGGAGATCAGCCTGTTATCCCCGAGGTAGCTTTTATCCGTTGAGCGATGGCCCTCCCACGAGGAACCACCGGATCACTAAGCCCGACTTTCGTCCCTGCTCCACCTGTATGTGTCGCAGTCAGGCTCCCTTCTGCCTTTGCACTCTTCGAACGATTTCCAACCGTTCTGAGGGAACCTTTGGGCGCCTCCGTTACTTTTTTGGAGGCGACCGCCCCAGTCAAACTGCCCACCTAACAATGTCCCGTGACCAGTTTCATGGCCGCCGGTTAGAATCCCAATACTGTCAGGGTGGTATCCCAAGGATGACTCCACAGAAGCTGACGCCCCTGTTTCGCAGTCTCCCACCTATCCTGTACAGACAATATCGAAACTCAATGCTAAGCTGCAGTAAAGCTCTACGGGGTCTTTCCGTCCAATCGCGGGTAGCAAGCATCTTCACTTGCACTACAATTTCGCCGGATTTGTTGTCGAGACAGTGCCCAAGTCATTACGCCATTCGTGCGGGTCGGAACTTACCCGACAAGGAATTTCGCTACCTTAGGACCGTTATAGTTACGGCCGCCGTTTACTGGGGCTTAAGTTCATACCTTCGCTTGCGCTAAGTATTCCCCTTAACCTTCCAGCACCGGGCAGGCGTCAGCCCCTATACTTCAGCTTTCGCTTTAGCAGAGACCTGTGTTTTTGCTAAACAGTTGCTTGGGCCTATTCTCTGCGACCTACTTTCATAGGCACCCCTTCTCCCGAAGTTACGGGGTCAATTTGCCGAGTTCCTTGACAACAATTCTTCCGATGGTCTTAGGATTCTCTCCTCACCTACCTGTGTCGGTTTGCGGTACGGGCACCAACATCCTCCATAGAGACTTTTCTTGGCAGCGTGGAATCAGATACTTCGCGGCATAAAGCCACTCCCCATCACACCTCAACATTAACCAGACGGATTTGCCTGTCTGATCTGTCTAAGTGCTTAGACACACATCCAATAGTGTGCACATCCTATCCTCCTGCGTCATCCCATTTGTAATAACGTCAGTTGGTGGTATCGGAATATCAACCGATTGTCCATCACCTACGCCTTTCGGCCTCGGCTTAGGTCCCGACTAACCCTGAGCGGACGAGCCTTCCTCAGGAAACCTTAGGTTTTCGACCAATAAGATTCTCACTTATTTCTCGCTACTTATGCCAGCATACTCACTCCTGTACAGTCCACCGCTCCTTTCGGTACGACTTCACTCCATACAGGAAGCTCCTCTACCGCTCTTTCGAGCCCATAGCTTCGGTGGTAAGTTTTAGCCCCGGACATCTTCGGCGCAGGATCTCTTGACTAGTGAGCTATTACGCACTCTTTAAATGAGTGGCTGCTTCTAAGCCAACATCCTAGTTGTCTTAGAAATCCCACATCCTTTTCCACTTAACTTACACTTTGGGACCTTAGCTGATGATCTGGGCTGTTTCCCTTTTGACTACGGATCTTATCATTCGCAGTCTGACTGCTGAGATACAAGTATATGGCATTCGGAGTTTGATAGGGTTCAGTAACTGTTGTCAGCCCCTAGCCCATTCAGTGCTCTACCTCCACTACTCAATCTCAACGCTAGCCCTAAAGCTATTTCGAGGAGAACCAGCTATCTCCGAGTTCGATTGGAATTTCTCCGCTATCCACAGCTCATCCCATGGTTTTTCAACACCAACGTGGTTCGGACCTCCACGGAATTTTACTTCCGCTTCATCCTGGCCATGGATAGGTCACCCGGTTTCGGGTCTACGACATGCAACTTTTCGCCCTATTCAGACTCGGTTTCCCTTCGGCTCCGTACCTTAAGTACTTAACCTTGCTACATACCGTAACTCGCTGGCTCGTTCTACAAAAAGCACGTCGTCGCACATAAAAGTGCTTCGACCGGTTGTGGACACACGGTTTCAGGTTCTATTTCACTCCCCTTCCGGGGTTCTTTTCACCTTTCCCTCACGGTACTGCTTCACTATCGGTCACCAGTTAGTATTTAGCCTTGGGAGGTGGTCCTCCCTGCTTCCCACAAGGTTTCACGTGTCTCGTGGTACTCTGGAGTAGATCTGACTGCTATTTCTTTTCACTTACAGGACTGTTACCTTCTACGGCGGAGCCTTCCAGCTCTCTTCAATTAAGAAATCACAGTATTTATGATCTATCCGCAACCCCAGGAACAAGTTCCTGGTTTGGGCTCTTTCCCTTTCGCTCGCCGCTACTCAGAAAATCGATTTTTCTTTCTCTTCCTCCGGGTACTTAGATGTTTCAGTTCCCCGGGTTTACCTCCATAAACCTATGTATTCAGTTTACAGTACAATGCGTTAGCATTGTGGGTTTCCCCATTCGGAAATCTCTGGATCTCAGGCTATTTGCGCCTACCCAAAGCTTATCGCAGCTTATCACGTCCTTCTTCGGCTTCTGGTGCCAAGGCATTCACCATGCGCCCTTTGTAGCTTGACCATTCATGTGAAAATTGTCTTTCAACAATTTTCTTAGTTAAAATCTACAAAGGTTTTTTTACTTATATAATAAGTAGTTTTACCTTTAGCTTTACTTTTAATTTAAAAGTTATATTCACTGTGCAATTTTCAAAGAACAATTTGAAGAATTAGATTCTTCAAAATTAAACAGAGCTATTAAATAAACCTTCAAAGTAGAATTACCTACTTTGTCGACTCCTTAGAAAGGAGGTGATCCAGCCGCAGGTTCTCCTACGGCTACCTTGTTACGACTTCACCCCAATTACTAACCCCACCTTCGGCCGCTGGCTCCTTACGGTTACCTCACGGACTTCGGGTGTTGCCAGCTCTCATGGTGTGACGGGCGGTGTGTACAAGGCCCGGGAACGTATTCACCGCGACATGCTGATTCGCGATTACTAGCAACTCCAGCTTCATGTAGGCGAGTTTCAGCCTACAATCCGAACTGAGATGAGTTTTAAAAGTTTTGCTCCACCTCACGGTCTTGCATCTTTCTGTACTCACCATTGTAGCACGTGTGTAGCCCTAGACATAAGGGGCATGATGATTTGACGTCATCCCCACCTTCCTCCCGGTTAACCCGGGCAGTCTCACTAGAGTGCTCAACTTAATGGTAGCAACTAATGATAAGGGTTGCGCTCGTTGCAGGACTTAACCTAACATCTCACGACACGAGCTGACGACAACCATGCACCACCTGTCTCCCTGCCCCGAAGGGCTTCCCTCATTACAGGTAATTCAGGGGATGTCAAGTCTAGGTAAGGTTCTTCGCGTTGCTTCGAATTAAACCACATGCTCCGCTGCTTGTGCGGGCCCCCGTCAATTCCTTTGAGTTTTAATCTTGCGATCGTACTTCCCAGGCGGAATACTTATTGCGTTAGCTGCGGCACAGAAGGAGTCGATACCTCCTACACCTAGTATTCATCGTTTACGGCGTGGACTACCAGGGTATCTAATCCTGTTTGCTACCCACGCTTTCATGCCTCAGCGTCAGTTACGGTCCAGAGAATCGCCTTCGCCACTGGTGTTCTTCCTAATCTCTACGCATTTCACCGCTACACTAGGAATTCCATTCTCCTCTCCCGCACTCTAGATATCCAGTTTCAAATGCAGTTCCCAAGTTAAGCTCGGGATTTTCACATCTGACTTAAACATCCGCCTACGCATCCTTTACGCCCAGTAAATCCGGACAACGCTCGCCACCTACGTATTACCGCGGCTGCTGGCACGTAGTTAGCCGTGGCTTCCTCCTTGGGTACCGTCATTATCGTCCCCAAAGACAGAGCTTTACAACCCGAAGGCCTTCATCACTCACGCGGCGTTGCTGCATCAGGCTTTCGCCCATTGTGCAATATTCCCCACTGCTGCCTCCCGTAGGAGTCTGGACCGTGTCTCAGTTCCAATGTGGCCGATCACCCTCTCAGGTCGGCTACGCATCGTGGCCTTGGTGAGCCGTTACCTCACCAACTAGCTAATGCGCCGCGGGCCCATCTCAAAGCGGATTACTCCTTTAATTAGTAATTCATGTGAAAAACTAATGTTATGCGGTATTAATCTCCCTTTCGGAAGGCTATCCCCCACTTTGAGGCAGGTTGCCCACGTGTTACTCACCCGTCCGCCGCTAATCCATCCCCGAAGGGATTTCATCGCTCGACTTGCATGTGTTAAGCACGCCGCCAGCGTTCGTCCTGAGCCAGGATCAAACTCTCAATTTAAAAGCTTAATCTGTACTCAAATTATTGACGTTAAACTTATTAGTTTAACTAATACTGGCTTATTTAAAATAAGATTTATATCTTACTTTCACTCTGTTTAATTTTCAAGGATCTTGCCGCATCTCAGCGACTTTTATATCTTATCATGTTTGCTTAACCCTGTCAAGAACTTTTTGAAATTCTTTTTTGCTAAGCTTGCTGCATCACACAGCTTTAACATAATACCATGTTACTTAAGATTTTGTCAATACTTTTTTAATATCTTTTTTTATTAAAAAACAGAAGATTTTTTAGAAAATTAAAATTTAAGCTATTCACTTACACTTAATTTTCTTAAGTATTTACTATTACCTCAAGCGACATGTGTTATTGTATCACAAATTTACTGTAGAATATAATCTAAACTACTCGTTAATTGTAATTAAATTATATTTCATATGTTTTTTTAAGTTTTACTCACTTTTAATTATACGGACACACCTGGGACTGTAGTTTTACCTTTATCTTTTCTTGAACTATCATACATACAAAATTTTAATTTAATATAATAAGCATAATGTGAAGAAAGATTCGTAAGTTAAGAACTAATTAAGAAAAAGGATAAAATACGCATTTAAAAATCCTGAAGACATTTAAATATGTATTTTAAATTAGAATATTATATATTCTAAAGTATTTCTTTCTTGTACTTTCACCTTGGTCAATAAAAGTTGATAATTATATATTTATATCAAAAAACATAAAAAAAGAAGCAACATTTATTGCTTCTTTTATGGTGGAGATAAAGAGACTCGAACTCTTGACCCTCTGCGTGCAAGGCAGATGCTCTCCCAACTGAGCTATACCCCCATATGGTGGACCTTCAGGGACTCGAACCCCGGACCTACCGGTTATGAGCCGGTTGCTCTAACCAACTGAGCTAAAGATCCATTACCTGGCAACGACCTACTCTTCCACAGAGCCTCCCCTGCAGTACCATCGGCACTATAAAGCTTAACCATCGTGTTCGGAATGGGAACGGGTGTTACCTTTATGTCATAATTACCAGATTTATTAATCATTACAGTTTAATATTGTACATGATATTTTTAAAAATGTCAATACTTTTTTAAACATTTTTAAATTATCATCTCAAAATTGCATAGTGAATTTATTTGGTCAAGCCCTCGACCTATTAGTATCAGTCAGCTGAACATGTTACCATGCTTACACCTCTGACCTATCAACCTTGTGTTCTTCAAGGGGTCTTACTAGCTTACGCTATGGGAAATCTAATCTTGAGGTGGGTTTCACGCTTAGATGCTTTCAGCGTTTATCCCGTCCCGACATAGCTACCCAGCCATGCTCCTGGCGGAACAACTGGTACACCAGAGGTCAGTCCATCCCGGTCCTCTCGTACTAAGGACAGCTCCTCTCAAATTTCCTACGCCCGCGACGGATAGGGACCGAACTGTCTCACGACGTTCTGAACCCAGCTCGCGTGCCGCTTTAATGGGCGAACAGCCCAACCCTTGGGACCTACTTCAGCCCCAGGATGCGACGAGCCGACATCGAGGTGCCAAACCTCCCCGTCGATGTGGACTCTTGGGGGAGATCAGCCTGTTATCCCCGAGGTAGCTTTTATCCGTTGAGCGATGGCCCTCCCACGAGGAACCACCGGATCACTAAGCCCGACTTTCGTCCCTGCTCCACCTGTATGTGTCGCAGTCAGGCTCCCTTCTGCCTTTGCACTCTTCGAACGATTTCCAACCGTTCTGAGGGAACCTTTGGGCGCCTCCGTTACTTTTTTGGAGGCGACCGCCCCAGTCAAACTGCCCACCTAACAATGTCCCGTGACCAGTTTCATGGCCGCCGGTTAGAATCCCAATACTGTCAGGGTGGTATCCCAAGGATGACTCCACAGAAGCTGACGCCCCTGTTTCGCAGTCTCCCACCTATCCTGTACAGACAATATCGAAACTCAATGCTAAGCTGCAGTAAAGCTCTACGGGGTCTTTCCGTCCAATCGCGGGTAGCAAGCATCTTCACTTGCACTACAATTTCGCCGGATTTGTTGTCGAGACAGTGCCCAAGTCATTACGCCATTCGTGCGGGTCGGAACTTACCCGACAAGGAATTTCGCTACCTTAGGACCGTTATAGTTACGGCCGCCGTTTACTGGGGCTTAAGTTCATACCTTCGCTTGCGCTAAGTATTCCCCTTAACCTTCCAGCACCGGGCAGGCGTCAGCCCCTATACTTCAGCTTTCGCTTTAGCAGAGACCTGTGTTTTTGCTAAACAGTTGCTTGGGCCTATTCTCTGCGACCTACTTTCATAGGCACCCCTTCTCCCGAAGTTACGGGGTCAATTTGCCGAGTTCCTTGACAACAATTCTTCCGATGGTCTTAGGATTCTCTCCTCACCTACCTGTGTCGGTTTGCGGTACGGGCACCAACATCCTCCATAGAGACTTTTCTTGGCAGCGTGGAATCAGATACTTCGCGGCATAAAGCCACTCCCCATCACACCTCAACATTAACCAGACGGATTTGCCTGTCTGATCTGTCTAAGTGCTTAGACACACATCCAATAGTGTGCACATCCTATCCTCCTGCGTCATCCCATTTGTAATAACGTCAGTTGGCGGTATCGGAATATCAACCGATTGTCCATCACCTACGCCTTTCGGCCTCGGCTTAGGTCCCGACTAACCCTGAGCGGACGAGCCTTCCTCAGGAAACCTTAGATTTTCGACCAATAAGATTCTCACTTATTTCTCGCTACTTATGCCAGCATACTCACTCCTGTACAGTCCACCGCTCCTTTCGGTACGACTTCACTCCATACAGGAAGCTCCTCTACCGCTCTTTCGAGCCCATAGCTTCGGTGGTAAGTTTTAGCCCCGGACATCTTCGGCGCAGGATCTCTTGACTAGTGAGCTATTACGCACTCTTTAAATGAGTGGCTGCTTCTAAGCCAACATCCTAGTTGTCTTAGAAATCCCACATCCTTTTCCACTTAACTTACACTTTGGGACCTTAGCTGATGATCTGGGCTGTTTCCCTTTTGACTACGGATCTTATCATTCGCAGTCTGACTGCTGAGATACAAGTATATGGCATTCGGAGTTTGATAGGGTTCAGTAACTGTTGTCAGCCCCTAGCCCATTCAGTGCTCTACCTCCACTACTCAATCTCAACGCTAGCCCTAAAGCTATTTCGAGGAGAACCAGCTATCTCCGAGTTCGATTGGAATTTCTCCGCTATCCACAGCTCATCCCATGGTTTTTCAACACCAACGTGGTTCGGACCTCCACGGAATTTTACTTCCGCTTCATCCTGGCCATGGATAGGTCACCCGGTTTCGGGTCTACGACATGCAACTTTTCGCCCTATTCAGACTCGGTTTCCCTTCGGCTCCGTACCTTAAGTACTTAACCTTGCTACATACCGTAACTCGCTGGCTCGTTCTACAAAAAGCACGTCGTCGCACATAAAAGTGCTTCGACCGGTTGTGGACACACGGTTTCAGGTTCTATTTCACTCCCCTTCCGGGGTTCTTTTCACCTTTCCCTCACGGTACTGCTTCACTATCGGTCACCAGTTAGTATTTAGCCTTGGGAGGTGGTCCTCCCTGCTTCCCACAAGGTTTCACGTGTCTCGTGGTACTCTGGAGTAGATCTGACTGCTATTTCTTTTCACTTACAGGACTGTTACCTTCTACGGCGGAGCCTTCCAGCTCTCTTCAATTAAGAAATCACAGTATTTATGATCTATCCGCAACCCCAGGAACAAGTTCCTGGTTTGGGCTCTTTCCCTTTCGCTCGCCGCTACTCAGAAAATCGATTTTTCTTTCTCTTCCTCCGGGTACTTAGATGTTTCAGTTCCCCGGGTTTACCTCCATAAACCTATGTATTCAGTTTACAGTACAATGCGTTAGCATTGTGGGTTTCCCCATTCGGAAATCTCTGGATCTCAGGCTATTTGCGCCTACCCAAAGCTTATCGCAGCTTATCACGTCCTTCTTCGGCTTCTGGTGCCAAGGCATTCACCATGCGCCCTTTGTAGCTTGACCTTTAATCTACAAAGGTATTTTGTATACCTTCAGCTTTACTTTTATTTAAAAGTTATATTCACTATGCAATTTTCAAAGGACAATTTGGTGGGCTTAAATGGACTCGAACCATCGACCTCACGCTTATCAGGCGTGCGCTCTAACCAGCTGAGCTATAAGCCCTTAGTTTGAGGTGATGTATCTTAGACTCATTTGATCCAGTTCAATTTAGACAACTTACGTTGTTTGCACTGGATATTAAAGATCGAATAAGATCTTCAATCCCTCAAAATTAAACAGAGCTATTAAATAAACCTTCAAAGTAGAATTACCTACTTTGTCGACTCCTTAGAAAGGAGGTGATCCAGCCGCAGGTTCTCCTACGGCTACCTTGTTACGACTTCACCCCAATTACTAACCCCACCTTCGGCCGCTGGCTCCTTACGGTTACCTCACGGACTTCGGGTGTTGCCAGCTCTCATGGTGTGACGGGCGGTGTGTACAAGGCCCGGGAACGTATTCACCGCGACATGCTGATTCGCGATTACTAGCAACTCCAGCTTCATGTAGGCGAGTTTCAGCCTACAATCCGAACTGAGATGAGTTTTAAAAGTTTTGCTCCACCTCACGGTCTTGCATCTTTCTGTACTCACCATTGTAGCACGTGTGTAGCCCTAGACATAAGGGGCATGATGATTTGACGTCATCCCCACCTTCCTCCCGGTTAACCCGGGCAGTCTCACTAGAGTGCTCAACTTAATGGTAGCAACTAATGATAAGGGTTGCGCTCGTTGCAGGACTTAACCTAACATCTCACGACACGAGCTGACGACAACCATGCACCACCTGTCTCCCTGCCCCGAAGGGCTTCCCTCATTACAGGTAATTCAGGGGATGTCAAGTCTAGGTAAGGTTCTTCGCGTTGCTTCGAATTAAACCACATGCTCCGCTGCTTGTGCGGGCCCCCGTCAATTCCTTTGAGTTTTAATCTTGCGATCGTACTTCCCAGGCGGAATACTTATTGCGTTAGCTGCGGCACAGAAGGAGTCGATACCTCCTACACCTAGTATTCATCGTTTACGGCGTGGACTACCAGGGTATCTAATCCTGTTTGCTACCCACGCTTTCATGCCTCAGCGTCAGTTACGGTCCAGAGAATCGCCTTCGCCACTGGTGTTCTTCCTAATCTCTACGCATTTCACCGCTACACTAGGAATTCCATTCTCCTCTCCCGCACTCTAGATATCCAGTTTCAAATGCAGTTCCCAAGTTAAGCTCGGGATTTTCACATCTGACTTAAACATCCGCCTACGCATCCTTTACGCCCAGTAAATCCGGACAACGCTCGCCACCTACGTATTACCGCGGCTGCTGGCACGTAGTTAGCCGTGGCTTCCTCCTTGGGTACCGTCATTATCGTCCCCAAAGACAGAGCTTTACAACCCGAAGGCCTTCATCACTCACGCGGCGTTGCTGCATCAGGCTTTCGCCCATTGTGCAATATTCCCCACTGCTGCCTCCCGTAGGAGTCTGGACCGTGTCTCAGTTCCAATGTGGCCGATCACCCTCTCAGGTCGGCTACGCATCGTGGCCTTGGTGAGCCGTTACCTCACCAACTAGCTAATGCGCCGCGGGCCCATCTCAAAGCGGATTACTCCTTTAATTAGTAATTCATGTGAAAAACTAATGTTATGCGGTATTAATCTCCCTTTCGGAAGGCTATCCCCCACTTTGAGGCAGGTTGCCCACGTGTTACTCACCCGTCCGCCGCTAATCCATCCCCGAAGGGATTTCATCGCTCGACTTGCATGTGTTAAGCACGCCGCCAGCGTTCGTCCTGAGCCAGGATCAAACTCTCAATTTAAAAGCTTAATCTGTACTCAAATTATTGACGTTAAACTTATTAGTTTAACTAATACTGGCTTATTTAAAATAAGATTTATATCTTACTTTCACTCTGTTTAATTTTCAAAGACCTTGCCGTACCTCGACGGCTTTTATATTTTATCATGTTTGCTTAGCCTTGTCAAGAACTTTTTTCAAATTCTTTTTTGTTAAGCTTGCTGCATCACACAGCTTTAACATAATACCATGTTACCTAAGAAGTTGTCAACATACTTTTTATGTTTCATTTTCTAAGTAACTGTCTACTCTCTCAAGCGACATGTGTTATTATATCATGATTTTTCACATCATCAAATATTATTCTCATAATTAGATTAAATTATTCCTAGTTTACTCCTAAATGCTAGCTCTAATTAAGTTATTTACATATAGATACACCAGGACATGTTATTTTTAAAAATAAACAAATAAGTTTCAACTGTAGATAATAAACTAAACCTCAGTTGAAACTTATTTTAAATACTAATACTAAGCAAACATCATTATATACTTTTTATAATTCTTTAACTAATTCCTTAAACTTATTGCCTCTAGCTTCAAAATTAGGGAACATGTCAAAACTAGCACAAGCAGGCGAAAGAGTTATTATATCTCCTTCCTTAGCAAAGCCCCTAGCACTTGAAAGCGCCTTTTCTAAGCTTTCCTCAATTACCATAGGTATTTCTATATTTTTCTTCTTCATAACTTTCAAAAATGCATCTTTTATTTTATCTTTAGTTGCTCCAACTAATATTAACGCTTTTATATTCTCATATCCTTCTTCCGCTAATACATCTAAAGGAATTTTTTTATCATATCCACCTGCTATTAAAATTACTGGTTTCTCAAATGCCTTAAGTCCTGCTAAAGTTCTACTTGGACTTGTAGCTATTGAATCATTATAATACTTTACTCCATCTATTTCCCTTATAAATTCACACCTATGTTCTACTCCTGTAAAACTTATAGCTGTTTTTCTCATATTTTCTATATTAACGTCATCACTAACTGCACAAAAAGCAGCAAGTAAATTTTCTACATTATGCATTCCTTTTATTTGAATTTCATTTAACCTACAAACTTCTTTTTCTTTTATGTATAATTTGTTTTCTTCAAAATAAGCTCCATCTTTAACCTTCTCTTTTATACTAAATCCCAATACTCTTCCTTTAGCTTCATTAAACATAGAGTTAGTTAAATTATTATCCCTATTTAGTATCAATAAACTTTCTGATTGTTGATATTTGAAAATATTCTTTTTTGAATCTATATACTCTTGCATATCTTTATGTATATCTAAATGATTTGGGCTTAAATTTGTAACAACTGCAACCTCTGGAGAAACATTCATAGTCATAAGTTGAAAACTTGATAATTCCAATACTACTTTATCATCACTTTTCATTTTTTCTATTTCAGTAAATAAAGGTGTTCCTATGTTACCACCTACCCAAGTTTTATATCCCTGCTGCTTTAGTATATTATATATTAATGTAGTAGTTGTTGTCTTACCATCACTACCAGTAACACCATATACTTTAGCAGGACAATACTTTATAAATTCCTCCATTTCAGAAGTTATATAAGCTCCTTGTTTTTTTGCATTTACAAGTGCTGGAGTATCTATTCTCATAGATGGAGTTTTAAATATTACATCAAACCCATTTAAACTGTCCATGTAATTTTCTCCTAATACAAGGTTAACTCCTTTTTCCCTAAGCTCTTTAGCTGTATCCCCTAACTGTTCTTCACTTTTTTTATCAAAAGCACTAACTTTTGCTCCTAACTTTAGCAAAAAATTTATCAAAGGCTTATTGCTTATACCTATGCCAACCACAGCAGTATTTTTATCCTTTATAAATTTTTTAAAATCTGCAAAATTCTTTTTCATTATTAAAGCCCTCCACAATCAACTATCTTTAAGTAATCTTTTTACAATTTACTATTCAATTATACCACTTCATTATAAAATTAAAATCATTTTGTTTTAATATTAAATAACTAAATATGCTATTTTACAAACATATTACAAAATAGCAAACAGGCTATTTGTTGAATATAGTCGAAATTGTAAGAAAATATTTAATTTAAAAACTTTTTTGTTAGGTATTGAAACCTTATATTTTCTTGTGATATACTTAACAAGTGCCGTAAGGAATATTGATATAATTCCCCAAGTTTTAATTAAACATATAACATATCCCCATGATTAAACCCTACTTTACCGGATTTTTATCCGGTATTTTTTTATTCATAAAAGGTAACTTAAAAATTAAAAAAGTGTGTATTTCATAAAATGTACCCTATAGAGTAGACAAAGAAAAAAGAGTCTACCCTATAGGATATTTTTGTTATAATAAAACAAGCTGAGATTGAGAGATTGGGGTAGGTTGAATGAGCAAGAAAATATTCACAAATGAAGAACTAGAAATACTATCTAAGAACAAATATGTTAAGTGTTACGCGTCAAATTATTTAAGCTATTCAAAGTCAAATTATTTCAACCTAAATTAAGTAATAATATGGTAAAAATGCAGATTAAATAATCTTACGATAGAAAAAAATATGTAAAAAGTCAAATTAAATCAACCTTTCTTCACAATATCCACAATGTATAAAATATGAAAATTAGACAATTAATATAGGTATAAAAAAACACTGCCAAGTAAGCAGTGTTTAAAATTAAATTGTAAGGTCAATTTCGCTTTGAGCTTTATAAACTATTTCAGCATTAATAGAGGAAAGTTTTTGATTAGCACCAGAAATAAGACACATTCTCGTTAGAGAATTTAAAGGTCTTATAGAGCCATTTGTGGTTGAATACATAAGTTCAAATGCATCATCAGTAAAAATAGGTTCTATGCAGCCTGCGGCTTTAAGCATTGAAATTATGTAGGGTTTACATTCTTCTGGCGTTAGCCCTCGTAAGCAATAATTCATTAAAATTCGCTGGCGCAGCGCTTCATGAATTTGTCTGCTGAGTTGAAGTAAAAAGTTAGGTTGACCTGAAAGAATTAGCATAGCATAATTCTTTGAATCCATATTAAAGTTAAATATAATTCTTAAATCATCAAGGATGGAATTGCTTAAAAACTGACATTCATCTAATATAATGACTGGGGTTATATTTTTACTATGACTATAAGTGTATATAGCTTCCTGTATTTGTTTAAACATAGTAACTTTTTTACAGGCAGGAATTATTCCAAGACCATCACAAAGAGCTCTGTAAAAATCCATGACCGTTAAGGTCGAAATAGGAATATATATACATTTATATAAATTGGGGTTGAGTGAATTTACAAAATAACGGAGTAGGAAAGACTTACCTACTCCGGGTTCACCAGTAAGTACACCAATGCCCAAAACAGATTTTAAAAATTCTAATCTGCTTAATGCGTGATTAAAGTCTTGGAATTTAAAGCTGTGTGTTAAATCAATATTTTTATCAAATGGGTCAAAGGTTAACCCATAAAAAGTTTTATACATAATATCAACCTCCGGTTAGTTAGCTTTAAAGGCAGAAAAATCAACAGAATCATTATTAGATCTTCTAACCTTTGAGTTATCAATTTTTTTTAGTGGGAAAATAGTATCTGTAAGCTTAGCATCTTCAGAGAAGATGTATGCTTTATCAAGTGAAGTAGGATCATAACGAATATTTATTTTTTCTCTTACATACTTTAATGGAACTTCAAATAATTTAGTTCCTATGGATACTGTGGAGTCATTTTTAACAGTACGTTGAACTTTATATAAAAATAAATGATCAAGTTCACTTTTAGAGGAAACAAACCTTAAATTTTCAATATTATTCATATATTTATCAAAGGGTGTAGAATTTATTGATGAATGAAAGGTTTTGTTATAGTGATTAACATAAGTCAATAGAGATTCATTCAAAATGTCTATTGACTTAAAATCACCCCAGTTTATTGAATTCATCCATTGTTTTTGCATTGTTTGAAACCACCTTTCAATTTTACCTTTCGATTGAGGAGAATATGGCCTAGCAAAGCTTAAAATAGACCCAAGTGAAGCACATATAAGTTGAAACTGTTCACTTTTATATATCTTTCCGTTATCAACAAAAACTTTTTTAGGAATACCTTTAGATGCTACCGCATCTTTAAAAACAGCCATAAGAGACAATAAATCATCTTTAAAAAATACTTTACATCCAACAATAAGCCTACTAGCATCATCAAGGAAAGCTATAATATAAGTTTTATATTTTCTGCCTTGAATAGTGAGATAAGGTCCAACAGATACATCAGACTGCCAACATTCATTCGCATATTCAAATTCAAAGGCTCTTCTATCTTGAGGCGCCAGCTTTTGAGGTGCTATATTAGCCTGTTTTATGAATCTAGTTATTGTAGAAAGAGATATATTGTTTTCATTTTCAAATCCTTTGGCAATAACTTCATGATATATATGTTTAGCAGTTTTTTTGGGGGAATTAATTTTGCAGTTTATAATGAACTGCTTTGTTTCTTGCGAAATTTTTCTTGAACAACCTTTGTCATCTCTTGTTTTAGGATATAAACCGTCTATACCATGTTTCCTATATAAGGTTAACCAACCTTTAATTGTAGCCGGAGAATACTCTTTTCTTCCGCCGTTAGGCATAGTATAAGATTTAGCAGCAATTTCTGATAAATATTCTTTAACAGAAGATTGAGTAAAAGTATTAGTGATTATAGGTGCAATTAGAGAGTATCTAAACAGAGCTATTTTTTGGCTTAATTCATGAGATATCATAATTAAATGCCTCCTTCAACTTTGAGTTTATTTTCATTTTTAATTATGTACCTCAATAATCAGCCTTAACCGTTAAAAGTTGTGTGGAAAAATATAAGAACTTCAAAATAAAATTTAAAAGTTGAGACAAGTTTTAAGTAAATAAGCATTAAAAAAATAAGAAGTGTTTAATTTGATAAAGGGCAAAAAAACTAAAGCTTCTGTAATTAAGGTTTACAGAAAAAATATTTAGGCATATCTAAGAAAAATCTTAAATTAAAATCATATCTTAAACGTGAAAAATCAGTAATCATTGTAAGTAAATTGGATGGAAAAACATTTTTGGTATCAGGGCAAAATATTTTAAGTTGTGCAAAAAATAGGCGAATAGCCGTTAAAGAAGTTATTAGTCTGCTTTTCCAAAATGATAAATGAGTTTTGTTTATGGATAACATACAATTTATAGAGTTAACAAACTTAATAATTTTGCTAAATGAGTAATTAAATTTAAACATAATAATAAGGCAAGTTAATATAACATGATAGGTGTATTGTCTATAAGGTATTATGAAACTTGGAATAAGAGAGTACGTCTTATGGCATGATTTGCACCTATATCTAATGATAACTACTCTATAAGCTTTGTTAAATGTAATCAAATTTCTATAGTAGAATCCATGTCTATATAGTTTTCCTTCATATCCGCATGCTTCGCATCCATATTTTATGGGAAACCTATTATACTTATTAAGCTTATTATATTTTCTTATGCCGTAAGGCATCTTTATTATTTCTATCACTTTTTTTCAGTCCTATAAAATTTTTTTATATTTTTAAATTATAGTCAGATTAAATAATCTTATTCTTTTTGTGTCAGATTATTTAATCTGACGTAAAAAGAAAGGCTATTATAATTTACTTTTTTTGAACCTGTTATTAAGCAAATAAATTGCTTAATAACAGTTAAGCGCGTCAGCGCGAAGGGAATAACCTATACTGATGAATTTAAGCGCATCTTTATAAGTGAGGACGGAAAAGGCAAGTTTCCAAGGCTAATATTCGAAGAATGCGGATTTGACATAAATATTTTGGGGAAAAAGCGCATAGAAATGGCAGCTTATAGATGGCGTACTGCGTACAATAAGGAAGGTGTATTAGGATTACAGGATACCAGAAAAGATAATTCAGGGAGGCCTAGAGATACGGAACTCTCCATCGAAGAAAAATATGAACGTCTTAAGGCGCAAATTAGTTTGCTTAAAGCTGAGAATGAATTGTTAAAAAAACTCGATATGTTAGAAAGGGGGATGATGAAAAAGAAATAAGCCTACCGGCTGAACAGAAGTTCAATCTTATTAAGTTGGTAATTACAAAGCATAAGTTGAAAAACTTGATTAGTTATTTATGCAAAATAGTAGGTGTATCGCGTTCTGGATACTATAATTATTTTTCATCAAAATCCCATAGAGCAAGGAATAAACGCACTGGTAAGGATGAGATGTCGAGAGATATCATTCTAAAAGCATATAACTTTAAAGGACGCAAAAAAGGAGCTAAGCAAATAAAAATGACATTAGAAGGTGAATTTGGAATCGTATACAATTTAAAACGTATTCGAAGGATAATGATAAAGTACGGAATTATTTGTCCTATTAGAAAAGCAAATCCTTATAGAAGAATAATGAAAGCTACTAAAGAACATACCACCCTGCCTAATTTATTAAATAGGAATTTTAAACAAAATACACCTGGGAAGGTGCTTCTCACTGATATAACTTACTTATTTTACGGCAATGGTAAGAAAGCATATCTATCAACAATTAAGGATGGATCTACTAATGAAATTCTTTCATATAATCTATCAGATAAATTGACGCTTGACATAGCTACAGATACGATAGACAAACTAATAAATGAAGGACAAGTTAAACTTACTATAGATGCATTTATTCACTCTGATCAAGGCGCTCACTATACAAGTCCTAAGTTTCAAAGCCTAGTGAAAGGCTACCGCCTAGGACAATCCATGTCAAGGCGCGGTAATTGCTGGAATAATGCGCCGCAGGAATCGTTTTTTGGACACTTTAAAGATGAATCGTACATTAAGTCATGTGAAACTTTAAGTGAACTTAAGGAAGAAATCGAAAACTACATGTTTTACTATAATAACTATAGATATCAATGGGGACTAAAAAAGATGACTCCTGTACAATACAGAAATCATCTTCTTAATTTAAAATAACTCTTTTTTTATTGTCCTTGACAAAGGGCACACTTTATCATTTATTTATGAAATACACACTCTTTTATAAACTAAAACTCCATCTTTTCCTTTATAAACTTTTTAAGTTCATCTACTTTCATTCTAAATTGTTCCATAGTATCTCTGTCTCTTACTGTTACTGTATTATCTTCTAATGTGTCAAAGTCTATAGTTATACAATAAGGAGTTCCTGCTTCATCCTGTCTTCTATATCTTTTTCCTATGCTTCCTGCTTCATCATATTCTACATTAAAATCTTTTCTTAATTCATCATAAACTTCTTCAGCTTTTTCTGATAATTTTTTAGTTAATGGAAGTATAGCAGCTTTTACTGGTGCAATAGCTGGGTGAAAATGCATCACTGTTCTTGAATCTCCACCTTCAAGTTCTTCTTCATCATATGCATCAACCAAAAATGCTAGTACTGCTCTATCTGCTCCTACAGAAGGCTCTATACAATAAGGTATATATTTTTCATGTGTAACTGGATCAAGATATGACATATCCTTACCAGAGTGATTTTGATGTTGTGTTAAATCATAATCAGTTCTATCAGCTACTCCCCATAGCTCTCCCCATCCAAATGGGAATAAATATTCTATATCTGAAGTTGCATTACTATAATGTGAAAGTTCTTCTTTATCATGATCTCTAAATCTTATATTTTTTTCTTCAATACCAAGATTCAACAAGAAGTTCCAGCACTGTTCTTTCCAATAACTATGCCATTCTAAATCTGTACCTGGTTTACAGAAAAACTCAAGCTCCATTTGTTCGAATTCTCTAGTTCTAAATGTAAAGTTACCTGGAGTTATTTCATTTCTAAAAGATTTTCCTATCTGGCCTATTCCAAATGGTACCTTTTTTCTTGAAGTTCTTTGAACATTTTTGAAGTTAACAAATATGCCTTGAGCTGTCTCTGGTCTCAAATGTATTTCAGACTTAGAATCTTCTGTTACTCCCTGGTATGTCTTGAACATAAGATTAAACTGTCTTATATCAGTAAAATTCTTTTTACCACAATTAGGACATTCTATTTCATTATCTACTATATATTGCTTTAACTTTTCATTACTCCAACCATCTGCACTAGCTTTTTCTACTCCATTTTTAGTCATATGCTCTTCAACTATTTTATCTGCTCTAAATCTTGACTTACATTCTTTACAATCCATAAGTGGATCTGTAAAATTACCAACATGACCTGATGCAACCCAAACTTCACTGTTCATAAGAATAGCTGAATCTATTCCCACATTATGTTTGCTTTCATGAATAAATTTCTGCCACCAAGCTTTTTTTACATTGTTTTTTAATTCTACGCCTAAAGGACCATAGTCCCATGTATTTGCAAGACCTCCGTATATTTCTGAACCTGGATATACAAAACCTCTACTTTTGGCTAAAGCTACTACTTTATCCATAGTCTTTTCTACTGCCATTATAATTACCTCCTAAAATTTCTTATTTATTTTTATAATACTATTAACTAAATAAACCCTATTAATACTTGCATAATCACACTTATGTATTATTTTCTAATTGAAAATTAAAGTATAAAAAAAGACTCTACCTTTGAAGAGACGAAAATTTATTTCCGCGGTTCCACTCTTCTTGGCATAAGCCCTGCTCTAAAAAAATTCCACTCAAAAGTTCCCTTCATAAATAAAACTTTAATTGTTTTCACCTATCCACAATCTCTCTTAAATAAGTTTTTATTCATTACTTTTTCTTTATCATTGTGAAAGTATTAATATAATAAAAAAAGACCCTACACCTTAAAGGGACGAAAACTTATTTCCGCGGTTCCACCCTTCTTGGCACAAGCCCTGCTTTATCAATCCTTGTTCAGAAGCTCCTTCATAATTAAACCTTAATTGTTTTCACCTATCACAATCTCTCTTAAAAGATTTTCATTATTACTGTTCTTCATCATTACAAAATATTCAATTCTTAAAAACGTAAAATACATTTAAATAAAAAAATGGCTCCGCGAAAAGGATTCGAACCTTCAACCTATCGGTTAACAGCCGAGTGCTCCACCATTGAGCTATCGCGGAATGTCTTAACTACATTTATTATTATACCAAGTTTTTTCTAAAATGCAATAGTTTTTTTAATTTTATTTGCACTTTTTTAAATTTTATTTAGATTTCATGTTCATTTATCAATTTTATTAAGGATTTATTATTAATCCTTAGTATGAATATTTAACTTAATACATAGAAAACATTAATCCTAAGTATAAATACTTAGGATTAATAATTCATTATTTATTGTTGTTCTGGTTTCATTGTTGGGAACAATATAACATCTCTTATAGAAGAAGTATTAGTTAGGAACATTATCAATCTGTCTATACCTATACCAAGTCCCCCTGTTGGAGGCATTCCTATTTCTAATGCATTTATAAAGTCATTATCCATCATGTAAGCTTCATCATCACCAAGTTCTCTTTCCCTTAATTGTTGAAGGAATCTATCTTTTTGAACTATTGGATCGTTAAGTTCTGAATATGCATTACATACCTCTCTACCATATACAAAGCCTTCAAATCTTTCAGTAAATGCTGCATTTCCTCTCTTTTTCTTTGTAAGAGGTGAGTTTTCTACTGGGTAGTCGCAAACAAATGTAGGCTGCATTAACTTATCTTCACAAAATTCTTCGAACAATGCAATAAGTATATCTCCTTTTGTGCAGTCCTTTAATTGTTTTTTCATCTCTATATGCTTTTCTTTTGCAATCCCTCTTGCTTCTTCATCATCATTTATAACATTAAAGTCTACTCCTGTATATTCTTTAACTGCATCTACCATAGTTATTCTTCTCCATGGTGGTGTAAAATCTATTTCTGCATCTTCATACGTTACTTTTGTAGTTCCTAATACTTTTTCACATACAAAAGCTACCATGTTTTCAGTTAGCTCCATCATGTCATTATAATCTGCAAAAGCTTGATATAATTCCATGCAAGTAAATTCTGGGTTATGTCTTACATCCATACCCTCATTTCTGAAGTTTCTACCTATTTCATATACTCTTTCAAATCCACCAACTATAAGTCTTTTTAAATATAATTCTGTAGCTATTCTTAAATACATATCTAAACTTAATGCATTATGGTGTGTAATAAAAGGTTTTGCAGCAGCACCACCTGCAATAGTCGAAAGAATAGGTGTTTCTACTTCGAGATATTCTTTATCATCTAAAAAGGTTCTTATAGCTTTTATTATTTTAGTTCTTTTTATAAATGTATCCTTAACATCTTGATTCACTATTAAATCTACATACCTTTGTCTGTATCTTAAATCAGGATCTTTTAAGCCATGCCACTTTTCTGGTAATGGTCTTAAGGACTTAGCTAAAAGTTCAAACTCTGTAATATGAAGAGTAACCTCTCCTGTTTTAGTTTTAAATACATTTCCTGTTATAGATAAAATATCTCCTATATCAAAGGATTTATATTCTTTAAGTCTCTCTTCTCCAACATCATTTATCTTTATGTATAACTGTATTTTCCCATATCTATCATGAAGATCTGAAAATCCAGCTTTTCCATGAACTCTTTTGGACATAAGTCTTCCTGCAACAGTAACACTTTTACCTTCAAGTTCTTCATAGTTATCCTTTATTTGACTAGAAACATGTGTTCTTTCTACTTTATATACATCAAAAGGATCTTTTCCTTGTTCTTGAAGTTTAAAGAACTTCTCTCTTCTCTCCTTTATAAGTTGATTAAAATCTTCTTCTAACTGGTTTAAATTCTTTTCATCATTTGCCATTTATACGCCCTCCAATTTATCTTCTTATGCCAAGTATTTCGTACTTACTTACTCCATCTGGCACTTGCACTTCAATTATATCCCCTATTTTTTTGCCTACAAGGCCTCTTCCAACTGGTGATTCATTAGATATTTTATTGTTCATAGGATCTGCTTCTGCTGAACCAACTATAGTATACTCTACTTCTTCATCAAAATCATAATCCTTAACTTTAACAATAGAACCTACACTTACTACATCCAATGGAATTTCACTCTCATCTACTATAGTAGCATTTTTCAACATATTTTCAAGCTGAATTATTCTTCCTTCGACAAATGCTTGTTCATTTTTAGCTTCATCATACTCTGAATTTTCGCTTAAATCACCAAACGAAAGTGCAACTTTTATTTTTTCTGTTATTTCTTTTCTTTTAACTGTCTTTAAATATTCAAGTTCGCTTTCTAATTTCTTTACACCTTCATAAGTCATTATATACTTCTTTTTTGCTTCACTCATCTTACTATCCCCTTTTAATAATTTACTAAGAAACCTTCTATAAGAGCATTTTTCAACATTTATGCATTTATATTAAAAATCACCTTAATAATCATTTAAGTAATTATAAAACAGGCTTATTCCAATGTCAACATTTACACTTCCATTTACTTTATGCATGTTATCAAATAATAACTAAATACTAAAATATCATTGTTAAATTTTATTATTCTCATAAAAAATTTTTATATTAGAGTTAACATGTACCACTTACTTAATAATTTTCCTCAAAAATTGTTTACATTATAGCTTATTCTGCTTTTCTATCAAAAATTACTTCTACTTTTAATATAGCTTTTGTATTCTTTTAAAATTGAGATTACTTTTTCACTGGATTTTTCATAATTTACAGCATCCTTTATTTCTTTATTGTTACTTAAGCCCTTTAAATACCATCCTACATGTTTTCTCATCTCTCTTACAGCCTTTGCCTCTCCTTCATAAGAAATAGCTCTTCTATAATGTTCTATACACATATCTATTCTATCTTCTTCAGAAGGATAAGTTATATTTATATTTTTCATTTTTTCATCAATCTGATTAAATATCCAGGGATTACCCATAGCTCCTCTACCAATCATTATTGCATCACAATTAGTAATTTTAAAAATGCTTACTGCATCCTCTGGAGTTACAACATCTCCATTTCCTATAACAGGAATAGAAACTGCTTGCTTTACCTTCTTTATCATATCCCAATCTGCCTTACCTTCATACATTTGCTCTCTAGTTCTTCCATGAACAGTAATAGCATCCACACCTGCTTGCTCTAATTCTTTTGCAAACTCTACAGCATTAATGTTATCAGAATCAAATCCTTTTCTAAATTTAGCAGTTACAGGTTTTGATGAAGCTTTTTTTACTTCCTTTACTATTTGTGCTGCTAATTTAGGATCTTTCATTAAAGCAGATCCTTCTCCATTTTTAACTATTTTAGGAGCAGGACATCCCATATTTATATCCACTAAACAAATATCTTCATTATCATTAAAAAAATCACAAGCTTTGGCCATTACAAGTGGATCATTACCAAAAATCTGAACTGCTACAGGAGCTTCTTGCTTAGATATTACTAGCATATCTTTTGTGTTTTTACTACCATAAAACAATGCTTTAGCACTTATCATCTCTGTATAAACGAGCTCGCATCCCATCTCTTTACATAACTCTCTAAAGGCCATATCTGTCACACCAGCCATCGGAGCTAAAAATACATTCTTTTTAAACTCCAAATTTTTTATTCTCATTAATTACACCTGTTCTTTATTTTTTTCATAAATTATTCTTAGACCTTTAAGAGTTAAGGTTGGATCTATTAAATCCATAAACTTTGATTCTTGATTAATAAGCTTTGCCAATCCTCCTGTTGCAACTACAAGTGGTTCATTTTCTCCAAGATCCATCATTTCTTTTTTCATTTTACTAATTATATAATCAACTTGACCTATATATCCATAAACTATACCCGCTTGCATACTAGCAACCGTATTTTTACATATGACACCAGCAGGCTTTACTAATTCTATTCTTGGAAGTTTAGCTGCTCGTTCAAATAGTGCTTCAGAGGATATTTTTATTCCAGGACAGATAGTTCCTCCTAAATAATCTCCCTTTGCAGTCAAAGCACAAAAAGTAGTGGCTGTACCAAAATCTATAATTATAGCAGACCTTTTGTATATTTCCCTGGTAGCAACAGCGTTAACAATTCTATCTGCCCCTACCTCTTTAGGATTATCATATTTAATGTTTATACCTGTTTTTACTCCTGGCCCAACTATTATTGGCATAATTTCAAAATATTTTAATATCATGTGTTCTAATGAATACATAATATTAGGAACAACTGAAGATATTATAACTCCTTCAACATCTGATGGATCTAATTTATTATGTAAAAACAAATCAACAACCTGAATACCATATTCATCAGCTGTCCTCTCTGAGTCTGTGGACAATCTCCAACATGCAATAAGCTCCTTATCTTTGTACACTCCTAAAACTATATTTGTGTTTCCAACATCTAAAACTAAAATCACTTCGCACACCGCTCCTTTCTATATAAAAAGTGCATATACATAATTAAAGAGCAGCTTTAAAGCTGCCCCTTAGTATAATCTATTTTGTCAATTTAACAACTTAATTTTATCAGTTAAATTTTATTTGTCAAGATACGTTTGATTTTTGAAACTATTCTTGTACCTTTTTCATAAATTCTTCACTATTTACTATGTATCTTGTATGATTTCCTTCTCCTATCTTTCCTTTTTCATCCCATGCTTCTACATTAAATACTAGTTTCTTTTTATCTACTTTTACTAAAGATGCTTCACATCTTATTTTCATTCCAATAGGTGACGCTTTAATATGCTTTACATTAACTTCAATTCCAACTGTAGTATATCCAAATGGAAGATGCAAATCTACACAACTCTTAGATGTATTTTCCATAAGTGCTATCATAGAAGGTGTTGAAAATACATCTATATTTCCCGAGCCTAATTTACTTGCTACATCATTTTCTGTTACATATATTTCTCTTGTAGATGCCATTCCTTCTCTCACATTAAACTCCATAAAACCATCTCATTTCATCGTAATTTTTATTTTGAAAGCTTAAAAACATATAATTATTATATCATTGTTAATAAACTTTTAATATATATTTACAATAAAATAGAGGCTATTAACCTCTATTCTATTGACTTCATTAAATTGTCATTTTATGCTTGCTCAAATATTTCTTCAAATTCATTTGCTTCCAGTTTTTCTTTTTCTAAAAGAGCCTTAGCAACAGCATGAAGTTTATTTATATTTTCATTAAGAAGATTTTCTGCTTTATTATATCCTTCTTCTATAAGTTTTCTTATTTCTTTGTCTATTTCAAAAGCCACTTCTTCACTAAAACTTCTTCCTTTTCCTAAGTCCCTACCTAAAAATACTTCATCATGTCCTGAACCAAAAGCTATTGGTCCTAAGCCACTCATACCATAATCCATAACCATTTTCTTAGCTATAGTAGTTGCTCTATCTATATCATTTTTAGCACCAGTACTTATGTCTCCTATTATAAGCTTTTCTGCTACTCTACCTCCAAGCAATCCTACTATTTCATCTTCAAGTTTAGTTTTGGACATATAAGAACTATCTTTTTCTGGAAGATGCATAGTATATCCTCCAGCCATTCCTCTTGGTATTATACTAATCTGATGAACTGGGTCTGCTGTAGGCAATAACTTCATAACCACAGCATGCCCTGCTTCATGGTATGCTGTAAGCCTTCTATCTTCTTCATCAATTACTCTACTCTTCTTTTCAGGTCCAGCTATAACTCTAGTTACCGCTTCTTCTAGTTCTTCCATATCTATCTCTTTTTTATCTTTTCTAACTGCTAAAAGAGCAGATTCATTCATTAAGTTTTCTAAGTCAGCTCCAGTAAATCCTGGAGTTCTTTTTGCAAGTACATCAAGCTTAACTTCCGGAGCCAAATGCTTATTTTTACAATGAACCTTTAAAATCTCTTCTCTTCCTTTAACATCTGGAGCTCCAACTAATATTTGTCTATCAAATCTACCTGGTCTTAAAAGTGCAGGATCTAAAATGTCAGGTCTATTTGTTGCAGCAATCATTATTATACCTTCATTTGCACCAAAACCATCCATTTCAACTAATAACTGATTTAAAGTTTGTTCTCTTTCATCATGTCCTCCACCAAGACCTGCTCCTCTTTGTCTTCCAACTGCATCTATTTCATCTATAAATATAATGCATGGTGAATTTTTCTTAGCTTGATCAAATAAGTCTCTAACTCTTGACGCACCAACTCCAACAAACATTTCAACAAAATCTGAACCAGATATACTAAAGAACGGCACCCCAGCTTCCCCAGCTATAGCCTTAGCAAGAAGGGTTTTTCCTGTTCCTGGAGGTCCTACAAGTAATACTCCTTTAGGAATTCTAGCTCCCATTTCTATATATCTCTTAGGTAACTTTAAAAAATCTACAATTTCAGCAAGTTCCGCTTTTTCTTCATCAGCTCCTGCCACGTCAGCAAAAGTTACTTTCTTTTTATCAGGCGTGGCCATTTTGGCTCTACTCTTACCGAAATTCATTACATTTCGATTTCCACCACCACCTTGAGATTGCTGCATAAACATAAACCAAAAAGCTACAAGCATTAATATTAAAAGTATTGTTGGTAAGTATTGTACCCACATAGGAATTGACGCGGGTTTAACATAAACTTCCTTAACATCTCCATTTTTAGGATGTTCAGCAATGAACTGAAATAGTCTTTCAGATGGAACTATTGTTTCATATGCACTACCATCTTTCAAAGTACCATCTACAGTCATCTTGTCTTCCTTTACTTGAAAGCTCTTTACATTGTTATCTATCCAATATTTTTGAAAATCATTAAAATTAATAGTTGTTGAACTTTCATTTGTCCTAGCAAGCATTAACGCTGCAAGAATAACTAATACAAACACTATAACCCAGGCCGTTGCACTTGAAAATTTTTTCATTACAGGCCCCCCTCTCTTTTAAGTTTATACTGTAAAATTGTATCACAAGGAAAATTCCTTTACAATAAATTTAGTTAATTATTTATAAACTTCCTCTTTTAGTATGCCTACATAAGGTAAGTTTCTATACTTTTCTGCATAATCAAGTCCATAACCCACTAGGAAATAATCTGGAACTACATATCCTGTGTATTTAACATCGATTTCAACTTTTCTCCTTTCTGGCTTACTTAAAAGGCAAGCTATTTCTATACTTTCAGCTCCTCTACCTTTCAGATACTCAATTAGATATGATAAAGTTGTACCCGAATCTATTATATCTTCTACTATAAGAACATGTTTACCTTCTATTTCAAAATCTAAATCTTTTAAAATTCTTACTACTCCTGAACTTTTTGTAGAATTAGCATAACTCGAAACTGCCATAAAGTCCATAGTACATGGAATTGTAACTTCCTTTAATAAATCTGCCATAAATGGCACAGATCCTTTTAATATTCCTACTAGCATTAGTTCTTTGCCTTCATAATCTTTACTTATTTGTGTTCCAATTTCTTTTATTTTTTTCCTCAATTCTTCCTCTGAAAATAAGATTTCTTTTATGTCCTCTTTCATACTGCTCATATTTTTGTTTCCTCTCTTTCAATTTTTATCTCTAATATATTTTTTGTATTTTCATCAACTTTAAAAAGTTCACTCACTCTATATCCTACTATCCATGCAATTTTATCATCAAAGCATATAATAGGAATATAGTCTCTTTGATCCTTAGCTACCTTTTCATCCATAAAGAAATCTTTTAACTTCTTACTTCCACCCATCCCTAAAGGTATAAATTTGTCGCCTTCTTTTCTATGCCTTATAGTTATTTCTTTTTCAAACTTATCATAATCAAAATATTTTATTAAATTGTTGCTTTTAAAGTTTACCTTTTCATTTTGATCAATAATTCTGGTTATTACTTCTAAGTTATATTTCTTTACGTAATTATTACCACTATGTATAATATATTCTTCCTTACTAACCTCTTTATTTTTTTTAACTTTCTTTAATATGTATATATCTCCATATTTATTTGATACTACAACATGATTTGGAAGATCAATGTTTTTTCCTGTGGATCTTGATTGAATATTAATTATGTCATAAATGTGAATTTTTTCAAAGTTATTTAAATTTCCAGTTACTTCATACAAGGCTTTTCTTATAATCCTAGTAATTATAGCTTCGTTTTCTAAAAATGCCTCCTTTGATATTATAACCTTTTCTCCCTGTATATCACAATATTTTTTAAATTTTTCTTTAGCAACTGTTTCTAAGTACTCATTATCTATTTTTATAGTATCTGATAATCTATTGAGAACTTTTATAATATCCTTATTAAAATTCTCTTGTATATAAGGTATAAGTTCTAATCTCACTTTATTTCTAGAATATATGGTTTCTAAATTGGTTTTATCTATTCTTGGATTAATATTTTCTTTGCAGCAATATTGTTCAATTTCATGCCTTGTAACATCTATTAAAGGCCTTACAAATATGTTATCTCTTACCGCCTTTATTCCTACTAATCCTTCCAAACCTGTTCCTCTCATAATCCTCATTAGTATAGTTTCTGCCTGATCATTGGCATTATGAGCTATAGCTATTTTCTGCGCATTTAATTCTTTTTTTAAATCATTAAAAAAATCATACCTAGCATTTCTTCCTGCACTTTCGCATGAAATATTTTGCATTTTCATGATTCTATTTATATCTACTGATTTACTCCTGAATTCTATATTTAATTTTTTACAAAATTCCTTTACATATTGTTCATCTTTATCTGATTCATTCCCTCTCAAACAATGATTTACATGTGCTGCATATAATTCTATGCTGAGTTGCTTTTTTAAAGAGTATAAGATATGCAGTAAACTCATGGAATCCGGTCCACCAGATACTGCAACTATTACCTTATCGCCTTTATTAAACATTTTATACCTATTTATAGTTTTTAAAACAGTCTCTATCAATTTTAACACTTCCTAAAGAAAATTTTGTTTTATAAATAATATATTACTTAACTTTTAAGTTTAAAGCAAACTTCAATTCAAATTTTCAATGGCTTAAATTCAGAATATATAACACTCTAAACTTAAGCCATTATAATTTTAATACAAACTATATACCTTCTCTACAATTACTGTCATATCATCTTTTATTTTTCCTTTACTTAATTTTTTTGCATTACTCATAATTTCTTCACTTAATTGTCTAGGATCATTGCAATTATTATTTTTTAAAAAATCTACTATCCATTCATATTTACCAGCTTGTTCATTTTCATAATCTAATACTCCATCACTTAACATAACAATAACATCACCATTTTCAACTTTTTTCCTGACTATATCTATATCTGGTTTGTCCAATACACCAATTGGCAAAGTTTTCGACTTTATTACATCAATATCTTCTCCTTTTTTTATGAAACTAGCTACAGCCCCTACTTTCATAAAATCAACCTCACCTTTATATAAGTCTATACTATTTAAATCTAGAGTTGAGAACTTTTCTTCTTCAGAAAATTTCATAGTCATTATAGAATTTATTATATTTATAGCAGTTAATTTATTAAAACCTGATTTGGAAAACCTTTCTATCAATCTTACTGCTGCATTACTTTCCTGTCCAGCCTGCGGACCTGAACCCATACCATCACTTATAATAGTCAAATAAGTTCCATCTGGTAATTTTCCAAAGCTCTGGCTATCACCACTATATTTTTCTCCATCTTTACAGCATTTACTTGTATAAGCTGCTACATGATATTTAGGTGTTTCTTCAAAGGTAATAGTACATACCTCAAATTCAGAATTTAAATTACATCCATCTTCACTAATGCACATACACTTTCCTGTTACCCCATTCACCAATGGAAGTACGTCTTTTATACAAATTTGCTTTCCTCCGCATGCCTCCATAGATAAATTAACTATTAATCTATTATTTTTGTTATTATAACAGAATACATCTCTATAATGTATACCATTCTTATTTAAAACTCTTCTTATAGTATTTTCAGTTTCAGTATTAAATTTTATATTATAATTAAATTCATCAATAATTTCTGATACAGAGTTTCCTACGTTCTCCACTTGACTAGATAGCAGCTGTCGGCACTCACTTAATCTATTCCTCCACATTTCATTAATTATATAGTTATTAACAATTTCTTCAGTATTTTTTATAATAGCGGACCTTTTCACACACTTTCTCTCTATCTCATGAGGAACCTGTTTTCGATTATCCTGGTAATTCTGTATTAATTCACTAAAAGCATTATAAGTATAATAATTTTCCCTTTTCCAGCACATAGACTGCATAGAGCATGTACTACAAACCCGATCTGCAAGATTTTCTACTAATGCACTACTTTTATTTTTCATAAGCAACTTATCGTTATATACCAAATTACCCAAAATTCCTGACATATCAAATAATACTTCTGAAAAGTTTTCTAACTTATTTACTAATAATTCTTTAATCTTTTCTGCATAGTTTTCTTTAAAATGTTCCTGCTTTCTCTGCCAATCTAATTCTATTTCAATCTTTTTCAAAATTTTTCCAGGTATCATCAAAAAAAATATGGCACTTATAATTACCTCTATTAATTTAAACTGAGTCCCTATATCAGAGTACATTTTTAATACAGCAAATGCCAAAAGGTAAGCTAATCCACTCATCCATTTACCTGTTTCTCTAAATATACCAGATATAAGTCCACATACACCATATACTCCTACAAAAGCTATCATATTATTGGACGTTATCCCTATTATAGTTCCCATTGCCACTCCTGATGCTGCTCCTGAGGAGCTTCCCTTTGTATATCCTACTATAAGTATAAATGCTAAAGCTATAATATTTCTTAAAGATACTCCTCTTATATTACTTCCCCAGGTTCCTGCTACTACTAAAGATATAGTAACTGCCATACTTATTATTTCCTCACTACTATATAAATGCCTTGTTTTGTATTGTTTAAAGCATATTATAGAATAGTTAATAATAAAATATACTGGGAATATAGCACTTACTTCAAAAAAAGAAAGTAAAAATGACATACCTAAAGTTACTTTAAGTATTAATAGCTTATAAAAAGAAATTTCTATAAACAAAGTGAAAAATATCATCATTATTTTCTTGTTTTGTTCAACCGTTCTTAGTATGTAGTTAATAATTATAAGAGTTCCTGCAGTTATAATGTATACAGGCAAACTTTTTACACTATTATAAAGAGAAATATACCCTAGTATGCTTCCAATTCCTGATATCAATATAACTTTATTTTCTTCACAAGTCATAACTGCAACCAAAAAAGCTATACCGAATGGAGCCATCAAATTTATCATGATCACTCTACTAATTAAAAATGCAGCTATAAAGTAAGCAACAAGCTTAATTAATCGGGGTAAACTTTTAATCTTTTGTTTTTTTAATTCATCTTTTGAATCCTTAACTCTCTTATACGGGAAAAGTTCAACTCCGTATTGCATTCATACCACCCACCTTATAAATTACTGCTTCTATTATAACAAAGTCTTTTGGAAATAAATGTCATAAGGTGATATGTCTATTTATTTTTTTTAGGACATTTAATTCTAAGTTTCTTTTAAAAGATTTTCTTTAGACAGTTATAGAGAAATTTTGAAGAAATAAGTTGAAAATTACTTGTAGAATAAGTTTTTCAAAAAACTAAAAAACCTGTGGTATAAACCACAGGTACTGGTAGCGGAAATAGGACTTGAACCTACGACACTTCGGGTATGAACCGAATGCTCTAGCCAACTGAGCTATTCCGCCATATTATTCAATTTGGTTGCGGAGGTAGGACTTGAACCTACGACCTTCGGGTTATGAGCCCGACGAGCTACCAACTGCTCCACCCCGCGATATTGGTGCTGAAGACCGGAATCGAACCGGTACGGGTTTTAAAGCCCGCAGGATTTTAAGTCCTGTGCGTCTGCCAGTTCCGCCACTCCAGCATCTTAAAAATTATATGGTAGCGGAAATAGGACTTGAACCTACGACACTTCGGGTATGAACCGAATGCTCTAGCCAGCTGAGCTATTCCGCCTTATTATTTAATTTGGTTGCGGAGGTAGGACTTGAACCTACGACCTTCGGGTTATGAGCCCGACGAGCTACCAACTGCTCCACCCCGCGATATTGGTGCTGAAGACCGGAATCGAACCGGTACGGGTTTTAAAGCCCGCAGGATTTTAAGTCCTGTGCGTCTGCCAGTTCCGCCACTCCAGCATTTTTTATCAGCTACCTAAATACCTGACAACCTGACAACATAACTTATTATATATGATATATATATTGTTGTCAACTATTTTATAAATTTTTATGTTAAATAAATTATTTAACATAAAAGAGGCTATTTATAGCCTCTCCATATTCAAAATAAATTATTATTAACTGGATTGTTTTCTGTATCCTCTACCTTTTGAATCCTGGTGTTTTTTTAGATCTTGAAATTTTTCTTCACTATCTTTTAAAAACTTAGATATCCTATCTTCAAATCCTCCTTGTGAATTCCTAGTTTTCTCTTTGTTCCAATCAATTTCTACTGGTTTTACACTTTTTCTCTCTGGTGTAGCCTGCTTTATTGATAAACTTATCTTTCCATTTTCATCAACTGAAATTACTTTAACCTTTACTTTGTCTTTTTCTTTCAAGTAATCCCTTATATTTTTCACATAAGTATCTGATACCTCAGATATGTGAACTAAGCCGGTTTTCCCATCGATTTCTACAAAAGCTCCAAAACTAGTAATATTAACCACTGTACCCTCTAGTATGCTTCCTGCCTTTAAGGTCATATTAAAAAGACTCCTCCTTAATAAAAATAATGTTATATAGTAAATTTTAAATTTGAAACTAAATAATTTTAGCGTTTTGTATTTATTACAGGGGTTTCGCCTGGTTTAATAAGACCTAATCTTTCTCTTGCCAGTTTTTCTATATACATATCTGATTTAGACATCTTAACCTCATCCTGTAATTTCTTATTTTGATCTTTAACCTTCAGTTCTTCTAAATTTTTTTGCGATATTTGTTGTTTTATTTTATACATAGTTATTTGTTGATTTATAAAAACATAACATGCATAAAAAATTATAAACAATAAAATCACATTTTTAAATTTTATCTTTTTTTTCATAATCATCACCATTTCCATTTTAGAAATGTATTTTTAAAAACACCTTACTTATATTCTAATTTGATTTTCAATTTTCTTCAAGTTATTTTTTATAATTTCTTTTATTTTTTGTTTTAATAATATAAATTATTAGCATAAAAGGGTAAAATACTATATTTTTTAACACTCTAAATGTCCTTCTTACATTTTCAATTAACTTATATTGAAATTTTATCAAAGTATTGCTAAAAATTTTTATATATAAATATGCTCCTAAAGTTATCCACGCATATATATATACACCTACATATAAACAATCTATTAAAAGTAAAAATATGAATATAATTATAGAGGCTAAGATCCAAAATAAAATATCCTCTACAAAAGTTAATACTTTATTTATGTTATTTAATCCTCTTATTATTCTATATAGGTCGAATAATATTCCTGTCATAATTCCTGCAATAAGACTAAATATAATACATCTTAATTGTTGGGTTATTGATAAAATCATTTATTCCTACTTAAATAATCTTGATATTAGTTTTTCTTTTTGTTTTTTTTCTTGATTATTTGTATATATGCAGGAACTTATCATTCCGATTATGGTAACATCTCCATTTTGTACATCTAGTTTGTTCATCTTAAGACCTTGCCCTTTTATATTAAGTGTACCTAGGTTGGTATTTAATACTATTTGTTCTTCATTAAAACTTATAACTTCTACAACTCCATTTAATACTAACCTTTTTCTATTTTCAATATGCAATATACTTTTTTTATCTTCCACTACCTTTACTTCTTTTTTTTCCATAACATCCCCTCCACTTATATTTAAATATATGTTTATATTTAATGGGATATTACTAAATTGAAGTACTACTTTTAATCCTTAATCTATTCTTCATCCTCTTGTCCTGATATAATTTCGTACATTGCCTGTGCATTTTCTTTTGTAACATGTTGTGCAATATTTACAATTCTAGCTTTAAGGGATTTACTAGCATATCTAATCTCTATAATATCGCCTTCCTTAACCTCTGTGCTAGGCTTTGCTATTTTATCATTTATACTTACTCTTCCACCTTCACAAGCCTCTTTTGCCACTGTTCTTCTCTTTATTATTCTCGAAACTTTAAGATACTTATCTAACCTCATTTTAATTCCCCTCTTTTAAAACAAAAAACCCAGATTTACACCCAGGTTTTTTTAGTATTATTTGTTTACTTTATCTTTAAATTCTTTACCAGCTTTAAATACTGGAACTGTTGATTCTGGTATTTCTATTTCTTCTTTAGTTCTTGGATTTCTGCCTACTCTTGCAGCTCTCTTTCTTGTTTCAAATGTTCCAAATCCAACTAGTTGAACTTTATCACCTTTTTCAAGTGTTTCTTCAACACTTTCTATAAAACCCTTTAAAACTACTTCTACATCCTTCTTTGTTAGTTTTGACTTTTCTGCTATACTTGCGATTAATTCTGATTTGTTCACCTTTTTTACCTCCTTAATATTGAGTATGCTTTAGTTTGCATACTAGCTTATTCTTCATTAATTTGAAAAATCCTTTTTTTTCATCGTTTTTGCATAAAAAAACTTTAATTTTTTACTTTTGCTTCTTCCCAAAGGTCATCCATTTGTTCTAATGTCATATTTATCATATCGACACCTTTAGACTTTGCTTTTTCTTCTATATATGCAAAACGCTTAATAAATTTCTCTATAGTATAATTTAATGCAAATTCAGGGTTAATGTCAAGGAATCTAGCAATATTTACTGAAGCAAATATTAAATCCCCTATTTCTTCTACTATTTTTACCCTTTCTTTCCCTTTATATACATTCTTTACTTCATAATATTCTTCTAAAACCTTATCCATTGCATCTTCCACTTTATCCCAATCGAATCCAACCTTAGCTGCCTTTTTTTGAATTTTCTCTGCTCTCATTAATGCTGGTAGATTTTTAGGCACATGTTTTAACTCTTCTGTATAACTAGTAAGACCCTGTTCTTTTTTCTTTATCTTATCCCAATTTACCAAAACCTGTTCAGATGTATTCAAATCTATATTACCAAATACATGTGGATGCCTGTCAATCATCTTTTTACAAATACATTCCACTACATCATTGATATTAAAAAATCCTTCTTCCTTACCAATTTGTGAGTGGAAAACTATTTGAAGTAATACATCTCCTAGTTCCTCAATAAGTTTATCATCATCTTTTTCATCTATAGCCTCTAATACTTCATAGCACTCTTCTATAAGACATTTCTTTATACTTTCATGAGTTTGTTCCTTATCCCAGGGACACCCATCTTCTGACCTTAATACGCTTATTATATCTAATAGATCATTAAAATCTTTTCTTACCTCCAAACTTTTAGGAATATATATTGAAGTTAAATAATCTATATCTTCCTGCCTATCTATTTCATATAATGGCATCTTTCTAATGCTCTCTAATCCTTTAACCCCTGCTGCTCTTACAAAATAAACTTCACTATCATCAGGGTAGTATTGCATTAAAGCTAATTTAACCTCAGAAGCTATAAGTTTATCATACACCTGAGTTATTATGGTTCCTACTCTTTTGTCTAAAACTTGACTCTTCATATCAAAAGCATCTATTACTTTTATTCCCTCTATAGGGTCTATTTTTAAACTTTCCATAAGAACATCTATAAAACTTACAGCTGTGAATATTTCCGTTTCTATTCCTTTTTTCTTACATAAATGTATTAATAAATTAACGGATTTTTCAGCTACTAATGGATGACCTGGTACTGCATATACAATAGTTCCATATTGTAGTTCCTTATTGATTAAATCATCAGCTATAGATTCATATACTTGGTCAAAATTTTCACCTTGTTCATATTTATGGTCATAAGTTTCAAATTTTATACCATATTCTCTTAAAAACTGTACTGTAGGATGCTTTTCTGTTCTTAAATAAATTTTATCACTATTTTTTAAAACTTCTAAAGTACCTATAGTTATAGCTTCTTTAGCTCCAGGTCCTAGACCAACTATCTTTATCATTTATATTTTCCCACCTCTATCTTCTAAAAATCCTATTTTTAACATGATCATATTTAAATATTCTAAATATAAATATAAATATACTATATACAATAATACCTGAAAATATAGCCGCAATACAGGCTATTCTACTGCTTATGGTATAATTATAGACATTCATATAAATAATTACAACAATTATTATCATTAAAGTAGAGGCAAATGCAGGTTTTATAACTGTTTGAAAATAGTTTATATTAATCTTCAATTTTCTTCTAAGCAACATCATATTTAACATAGAAGCTATTACATATCCACATATGCTCCCTATTACAGCACCATAGATATTAATACCAGGCATAGAAACCATTTGTATTGTAATTGCTGTTTTTATGGCACATCCAATGGCTAAATTAACTATTGGCATTACATATTCTCCTACTCCTTGAAGAATAGCTGTTGAAGTTTGTGCCAAAATTATGAATGGTATGGATATAGCTGAATACTGTAATATTTTAAAACCATCAGATTGTCCTGGAAATATTAAATTTAAAATTGGATAAGCAAGGTTATATAGTCCTAAACAGGATGGCAATGCTATAACCATTGAAAGTTTTATAGCCAAATCCACTTTATTTATGACCTCAAATCTTCTGTTCAATATGTATGCCTCTGCAATTATAGGCATTAAAGAAGCACACAATGCTGCTGAAAGCGTTAATGGAACATTGATCATGATAAAGGCCTTTCCCGTAAGTTGTCCATATAATATAGTTGCTTGTTTATAATTAAACCCTGCTTGTAATAACTTTTGAGGAACTATTGCAGAATCTATAAGACTCATTATACTGCTTGCTGCTGCACCCAATGAAACTGGTATAGCTATATATAGCAACTTATTCATAATATCTATATCATCATGCATTATATTAACTTTAAATTCTTTTCTTATTTTTATATATTTTGCTAATAAGTAAATTCCTGCAAACAGTCCTCCTGCAGCCGCTCCAAGTGCTGCTCCTCCAGCTGAATATTCTATCCCCTTTGGTAGAAGTATGTAAGCAAGTCCAACTCCAACTATAACTCTTCCTATCTGCTCTATTATCTGCGAAATTGCAGTACAGTTCATATTCTGTAATCCCTGAAAAAAGCCCCTAAATGCACTCATTACAGATATAAATATAGGTGCAAAGGCAATGGAAACTAGTGAATAATAAGATTTTTCATCCCATTTTAAAAATGCTATAATTGGTCTGGAAAAGATAAGTAATATTGCCGTAAACCCAACGCCTAAAATAAACATAAGGAGCATTGCCTTTCTTAAAACTTGAATTACCCCTTCATGATCATTTATAGCATTTCTTTCTGATACCATTTTAGATATAGCTACAGGTATCCCTGATGCTGCAGCAATAAAAAACATATATAATGGAAAAGACATTTGATAATATCCTACTCCCTCGTCTCCTATAAGCATTTGTAATGGCCATCTAAAAAATAATCCTAAAAATTTTGATATTATTCCCGCAAGTCCTAAGATAAGTGTTCCTTTAATTAGTGATTGCTTTTTCATAAAAATACCCCCGATTGTTCTTTTTTAAGAGCAAACTTTTCTAAATAATACTTTACATTTTTATAATTATTTAAATTTAAAGGGTATTATTACTCTAATTACATGAATATTTTTTATATTTATGTCAATAATCACCTATGGAGCAAAAAACAAATAAATAATGGCAGCATATGCTGCCATTATTTATTGTTCCATTTGCTTTCCTATGAAAGATGATGCAGTTTCAGCCAATTTAGTTTCAACATCCCCAAATTTTTTTCCTTCATCTTTTGATACTATAATTACGGCGCCAATTGCATCACCTTCTGCTATTATTGGTGAAATTACTTGTGCTGAATACTTTCCTTCAACTTCTTCATCATCATATAAAGCCACTGGCTTTTCCTTGTCAGTTGCAAAATTTATAGTCTTTCTATCTTCTATTATTTTTTCAAGATCATCACTTATTTTTTTCTCCAAGTACTCCTTCTTAGTTGCGCCACTTATAGATATTATACTGTCCTTATCGCATATCATTATTATATTTCCTATAACTTGCTGCAATGATTCTGCATATCCTTTAGAAAAGTCACTTAATTCTCCAATAGGAGAATATTTTTTAAGTATAACTCCTCCTTCCCTATCTGTAAAAATTTCTAATGGATCCCCTTCTCTTATTCTAAGAGTCCTTCTTATTTCCTTTGGTATAACTACTCTACCTAAATCGTCTATACGTCTAACAATACCTGTTGCTTTCATTATTTCTTACCTCCTAAAATCTAATTTAAATGTAACTTGTGTTAATATTATTTTTCTAAATATGAAATTTTATACACAATTGTTATTTAAATTAGAATTTACTTGTGTAAAAAAAAACACAGTATACAAAATACTGTGTTTTTTTCATTTTTTATATAAGATTTTTTTCATTTTTACTTATTTTAGCACTCTTTTTCCACTCAGCTACTTTATCCTGATATTTCTTTTGTTTTTGTTCAGTTTCAAGTTGTGTTTTTATTTGAGCCTTCACTGCATCAAGCTTTTTAACAGGATATTCTTCTTTTTCTATACATTTTATTATATGATATCCAAATTGGCTTTTAACTGGAGCTGATACAGCTCCTTTTTTTAACGCTATAGCACCAGCCATAAATGCAGCATCAAAACCTGAATCCACATAATTTACAAATCCTAAATCTCCACCTTTATCCTTAGTAGCTGTATCTGTTGAAACTTCTTTTGCAACTTTAGCAAAATCTTCACCTTTATCTAATCTAGCTTTTACTTTTTTAGCTTCATCTTCAGTTTTTACTAATATGTGAGCTGTATGTATTCTATCAGGTTTTTCTGCAAACTTGTATGGATTATTTTTATAATAATCTTGAATACTTTTATCATCAACCTTAACATCTTTGCCTACATTATTCGTAACATTTGTAACTATTTCTTGATTTTTCATTTGGGTATAATACATATTCTTTAAAGTTTCTTCTGTAAGATTTTGTTGTTTTAAAGCTGCTTGAAATTTAGCTGCATCATTTCCAAATTGTTGTTGTTTTATATTACTAATCTGCTTATCAACTTCAGCTTTTAATTTTGCATCATCTGGAAGCACTTTTAATTCCTTAGCCTTTTGTTCAATAACCTTTGCCTCTACCATAGTATCAAGTACTTGTGACTTTTGCTCTTTTAAAATGCTTTTCGCATCATCATTCTTCTCATAGTCTTCACCATATTGTTGCTTAATTTGAGCCACAACTCCCATTAAATTAGGATTACTATCTAATTCACCTCTAGTGATTTTTTCTCCATTTACTGTTGCCACAACACTATTTTTTATAGCTTCTGGCGTTTTAGCTATCATATTACAACCAACTGTCGAAAACGCAAATGCAGATATTAAAACTGCGCTTACTAATCTTTTTACACTTTTCACAACTTATTCCTCCATTCATCTTAATGCTTTTTAGCAATACAAATTAATTTTAACACAAAAACTATCCTACTACAAAATTATTTTTTATGACATATATTAGCCATATACTCCATAATTTCTTTTATAGTATAAACTAAATTTTCTCTCTTTACCTCCTTAATTTTGTATCCAAATCCCGGATTATCCGATAATTTTATACTTATTTTTTTGTTATAATCTTTTATAAGCCCTTTGAGCATATTTTCGTCCATTCTTTCTTTACTGTCAAACTTAAATACAACTTCATCCTTCTTTTCCTTGATTTCTTGAATTCCTAGTTTCTTACCTATGCTTCTTATATAGGCTATATTCATAAGATTATATATAGAAGGTGGAATATCTGAGAACCTATCCTTCAATTCTTCTTCAATATCTTCCATATCTTCATAACAATCAATAGCTGCAATCCTTTTGTATATCTCTATCTTTTGTACTTCATCTTTTACATAGTTTGTTGGAATATATGCATCTACCTTTAATTCTACAGTTGTTTCTACTGGCTCTTTATCTATATCTCCTCTTACAAGCTTTATAGTATCCTCTAGCATCCTACAATATAAGTCATATCCTACAGCTGCCATATGGCCATGTTGAGAGGATCCCATCATATTTCCTGCTCCTCTTATTTCAAGATCCTTTAGTGCTATTTTAAATCCTGATCCTAATTCTGTAAAATCCTTTATAGCCTTAAGCCTTTTTTCAGCCACTTCTGTTAAGATTTTATCTTTTCTATATGTGAGATAACAATAAGCCATTCTATTGGTTCTTCCAACTCTTCCTCTTAGCTGATACAATTGAGATAGCCCCATTTTATCTGAGTCATATATTATCATAGTATTTACGTTTTGGATATCCATTCCTGTCTCTATTATTGTAGTAGCCACTAAAATATCATACTCATTCTTCATAAAATCCACTATAATATTTTCTAATTCTCTTTCTTGCATCTGACCATGTGCAACAGCTACTCTCGCTTCTGGAACTAATTTAGCCATATAGGAAGCCATTTCTTTGATATTTTCAACCCTATTATATACGAAGTAAACCTGTCCTCCCCTATTTAACTCTCTTAATATAGCATCTCTTATTAACTGATCATTATATTCTACTACATAAGTTTGTACTGGATATCTTTCTTCTGGAGGCGTTTCAATTACACTTATATCTCTTACACCTACTAGTGACATGTGTAATGTTCTAGGTATAGGTGTAGCACTTAAAGTTAATACATCTATATTTTTTTTCATCTTTTTTATTTTTTCTTTATGCGTAACTCCAAACCTTTGCTCTTCATCTACTATTAAAAGCCCTAAATCCTTAAATTGAACATCTTTTTGAATAATTCTATGTGTTCCTATAAGTATATCTATTTCTCCTGCTTTTAAAGCCTTCATAGTAGCTTTTTGCTGTGATGTTGTTCTAAATCTGCTTATCATGTCTATCTTTACAGGAAAATCAGAAAATCTTTGTACAAAATTATTATAGTGCTGCTGTGCAAGTATTGTAGTTGGAACTAAAAGCGCTACTTGCTTTCCGTCCATTACTGCCTTAAAAGCTGCCCTTACAGCAACTTCTGTTTTTCCATATCCTACATCACCACATAACAGTCTGTCCATAGGTTTATCTGATTCCATATCTGATTTTATGTCTTCTATTGACGTAACCTGATCTGGAGTTTCTTCATAAGGAAACTCTTCTTCAAATTGCTTCTGCCAAACAGTATCTTTTGAATATTTATATCCCTTTAATGTTGATCTAACAGCATAAAGCTTTACTAAATCTTCAGCTATTTCTTCTATAGACTTTTTAACTTTCTTTTTTGCTTTTGCCCATTCTGTACTTCCTAGTTTATTTATCTTAGGTATTTTTCCTTCAGTTCCTATGTACTTTTGAACCATGTCCAGTTGTTCTACAGGAACATACAATTTATCGTCAGACTCATAAATTAACTCAAGATAATCCTTTTTATGTCCTTGAAGTTCTAGCTGCTTTATTCCTTTATATACTCCTATTCCGTGATTTGCATGAACCACATAGTCGCCAGGCTTAAGTTCTGCAAAGCTTTTAATCTTATTTATTCCTTTCTTAGATGCCTTGCTAGCAGATTTTCTTTTTGCCTCTCCAAAAACCTCCTTATCTGAAATAACACATACTTTTAACTCTGGATATTCAAAACCATTTAATTGACTTCCAAATGTTATTACTACCTCTCCTGGTTGAATATCATGTATTACATCTTTATAAGAACTTTCTATATCGTTATCTCGCAAAGTATTTACTAATCTTTCTCCTCTTGGCCTGGTTCCTGAAAGAATAACTATTTTAACTCCCTTACTTTTCTTATCCTTTATATCCTGTATAAGTAAGTCCATTTGTCCATGGTAATTATGCAATGTTATTTGAGAAAAATTAATTATAGATCTTGGTGCTAGGATTTTTGTAGATTTAGGTATAGCATCCATAGTCATAACTTCTTTTTCTTCTAAAGATTCAAACACATGAGCTTTATTTAGTAATAACTCACTTTGCTTTGATAAAATATTCCCTCTTTGCAAAAAGCTTTTATAATTTTCTTCAAATTCAAAGTAAACACTATCTAGTTTTCCCTTACACCTTTGTAAATCATCTAAAATTATAAAATATCCTTCTGTATAGTCTAAGAAAGAAGAAGTCTTATCATAAAAATACGGCAAAAAGCTATCTATAGTTTCAAAAGTCCAATTTTCCCTTAAAGACTCTAAATTTTTTTTAACTTCTTGCTGAACATTTTCTAATGCATCATTGTCTTTTCTCTTTTTTAGCCTATCACATACAAGTTTCAAATCACTTTCCATGCCTTGAAGTCCCTTTTCTATACTTTCATTATCCAAAATCATTTCTTTGGCTGGAAAAATTTCTATACTTTTTACTTTCTCAATACTTCTTTGTGATTGCAAATTAAAGCTTCTGATAGAATCTACTTCATTACCAAAAAGTTCTATTCTATATGACTCTGCAGCTATAGGAGAATATATATCTATTATCCCTCCTCTTATAGAAAACTGTCCTTTACCATCTATAATCTCTACTTTCTCATATCCACATTGTATTAACTTTTGCTTTAAATTCTCTATATCTAAAATATCCTTTATAGAAATATTAAAGGTATAATTTCTATAAAGGTTTACAGGTATATAGCTAGAAGCTAACGTCTCTATGCATGTAACTATAATCTTTTTACCACTCTTAAGCATTTCCCTAATAACTTTCAGTCTTTCCCATCTAAGATCTCCCGATATGGCATAAATATTATAAAAAACCACTTCTTTTGTAGGAAAATAATAAACATTAGTAAGATATAAAGATAAATCTTCATATAACCTCTTTGCCTCTACATCACTATGAGTAAGTACTAGAAAAGGCTTGTCTAGTTCCTCATACACTCCATCTATTAAATATCCCCTAGCCGACTCAGAAAGTCCAAATATCCCTACAGGAAATTTACTTTTTTCTATACTATTAATTATACTTTTAAATTCCCTACTACTTTTAAGAGGTTTTAAAAGCCCTTCTAATCTCATTTTAACAACCACCCTATAAACTTTAAAAATTTTGGTCAAATTTAGGTATAGTTTCTACACCTTAAAACTATTAAATTTATTCATAGCCTCATCTACTCCATATTTTATTATATTTTCTACAGCATCTACACTAACATCAAAAACCTTAATAACCTTTTCTCTGTCTTCTACATTAAATCTTCCTAAAACATGAGATACTAATTCTGACTTAGGCTGTCCTACTCCTACTTTAATTCTTGGGAAAACATCAGTACCTAAGTTAGCTATAATGCTTTTTATTCCATTATGGCCACCAGCACTTCCTTTTTCTCTTATTCGAAGCCTACCTACTTCCAAACTTATATCATCGTATAATACTATTACTTGTTCATTGCTGATTTTATAAAAATTTACTACTTCCCTTATACTTTCTCCACTTAAATTCATATATGTACTTGGTTTTAATAATATAACTTTTTCAGAAGCTATATTTCCCTCTCCATACATTCCTTTAAACTTTTCCCTGTTTATAGATATATTATACTTGTCACTTACTAAATCTATAATATCAAATCCTACATTATGTCTGGTATGCTCATACTGTTTTCCTATATTGCCTAAACCAACTATTAAAAACATTTTTTCACTCCTAACTACCTTTCCCACACTAATTATTCACTAAAGTATATATTATACTAAAAGACATAAATAATAAAGAGACTAAATGTCTCTTTACTTATTTTTTTCTTTCACATCGGAAAGAACTATATTTACTTCTATAGTCTTGCCATTTCTCCAAACTTTACACTTTATAGAATCTCCAATTTTATGTTTATCTAAAACATCAGATAAATCTTCAAAGCGTAAGATTTTTTTATTATCTAATTCTACTATAATATCTGTTGGTTTTATTCCTGCTGAAGCTGCACCACTTTCTGGTACTACCTCACTAACATATACACCTTCAACTTTATTTTCCTTAGAAACTACACTTTGACCATATATTCCTAAAAAAGGCCTAGAAACTTTACCATAGCTCATAAGTGAGTTTATTATACTCTTTGCTTCATTTATAGATATTGCGAACCCCATACCCTCTGCATTTTGATCTGCACCTAGCTTTAAGCTGTTTATACCTATAACTTCACCTGCACTATTGCAAAGTGGACCACCACTATTTCCTGGACTTATAGCTGCATCAGTTTGTAAAACTTTGTATATAGCACCACCATACTGTATCTTCCTATTTAAAGCACTTATTATTCCCGCCGTAACAGAACCAGAAAACTCTTGACCTAATGGATTTCCTATAGCAATAGCCGTATCACCCACTTTTACTTTAGATGAATCTCCAAATTTAGCTGTAGGTAAATTTTGTGCTTCAACTTTTATAATGGCTAAATCTGATCTGCTATCTGCTTTAACTAGCTTTGCAGGTAAAACTTTTCCACTTGAAAACTTAACAGTAATTTTAGAAGCACCTTCTACTACATGATTATTAGTTACTATATATCCATTAGGATCAAATATAATTCCTGAACCACTTCCTACATCCTGCAGGCCAAAATATCCTTCAGCTTTATTGCTTATACCTACTACTGTAGGTCCTACCATTTCAGCCACTTTAGTTATAGAATTCTTAGAGGTATCTGCAATTTTAGTTTGATTATCTTGGCTTTTAGGTTCAATTAAAGATTGGTTTATTTGTGTATAAGACTTATCAGAATATCTTTTACCCGATATATATGCTCCTGATATTCCTCCTGAAACTGCTGCTATTAATATAAAAGTAACTCCCTTTGCTAAACTTTTTAATCTAGCTTTTTTTCTACTATTAGTAAATTTTATTCCTCCTGTAGCATTATCTACACTTTGCCATTTCACATCTTTAATCCTATTCTCTCTATTATCGTCCATAAAATTGCACCTCATAAAAATATATTTAATCCATTATATATATACTAGTAAATTTTTTTTACGTAACTATGAACAAACTGTTATTATTTTTTAAATCCTTTTTAGAGTAAATGTAAACGTAACTCCTTGAGGTTGTTGATTTTCTGCCCATATATCTTCTCCTAATTGTGTAAGTATACAGCTTACTATAGGAAGACCAAGTCCTGTACTCACCTTTGAAGTTCTAGATTTATCTTCTTTGTAAAATCTATCCCATATATGCTTTAGTCCTTCTTCTGATATTCCTGGTCCATCATTGAATATTGATACTATTACCTTCTCCCCTTTTGCCTTGGTACTAATTTTTACATTTCCGCCTTCATTTACATACTTTATTGCATTATCTGTAAGATTTGTCACTACTTGGGTTATTCTATCTCTATCTCCAACTACTAAAAGTTTATCATCTTGCATTAATACATCTACTGTAAGCTTTTTTTCTTTTATCTTGGTTTCAAACTTTATTACACACAATCTTATAATTTCATTTATATCAATTTCTTCAATTCTTAATTTAAATTGACCTGCTTCAATTGACGACAAATCCAATAGGTCATTTACAAGTCTTGTAAGTCTTTGAATTTCTTCATAAGTTATAGATAGATAATAATTCTCCTTTTCCTTTGGAATAACTCCATCCAAAATCCCTCCTATAAACCCTTTAATAGATGTTATAGGAGATCTTATTTCATGGGATACATTTGAAATAAATTCTCTTCTGTTTTTTTCTACTTTTTCCAAAGAATCTGCCATAGAATTAAATGATTTTGCCAAGACACCTATTTCATCCTTAGAATTTATTTTAACCCTTCTATCCACTTCTCCTTTAGATATTTTATCTGCTACATAGTTAATTTGCGCAAGAGGATTTATTATTATTTTTCGTGAAATGTAATATATTACAATACAAGAAACCATTATGGCAAATATAGCAGAAATCCATATTATTTCATAAACTCTCTTTAAAGCTCCACTTATTTCACTTAAAGATGAATGCATTATTATTACACCTTTAAACATTTCATTATGGAAAATAGGAATTTCAATAGTATGGACTGGAGCTGTAATTAGTTTTCCATACTTTCCTCTACTCTCCACAACATGATTTTCTCTTAATTGTTCTAAATCATTAGTTAAGACTTGCTTGCCAAGTATATTTTTATGTTCATTATCAGAAACAGCATAAACAATTCCATAATTATCCGTTAACCATATATTGGCAGATAGATACTTACCAACATAAACTAAGGCATCATTAAATTTATCAGCAGTTATTTTTTCATCTATATATTGAACAGCTGCAGTAGCTATAAGCTGAGAATCTGACATAAGCTGCGTCTTTCTCTGTTCAAAATAGTATCCTTCAAACCAATATGATAGAAATGCAGCTGTCATGATAAAGCTAACTGAAATTATTACTATAAATGTAGCTGCAAGTTTAGAGACTAAACCTTTCTTCATGCTATTTCACCTCAAACTTATAGCCTACACCCCATACTGTTTCTATTTGCCAATTAGGTCCTCCTTGTAATTTTTCTCTAAGTCTTTTTACATGTACATCTACTGTTCTTGAATCTCCTGGATAATCATATCCCCAAACCTCACATAAAAGCTGCTCTCTTGTAAATACCCTATTTTTATTATTTGCTAGATAATATACCAGTTCAAATTCTTTAGGAGGCATTTTTATCTCCTGTCCTTTATAAACTACAGTGTAAGAATTTATGTCTATTGTTAGGTCTTCAAAACTTAATACTTCTTTATTTTCATTATCTACATTGTATCTTCTCAAGACAGCCTTAACTCTAGCTAATAATTCTTTAGGTTCAAAAGGTTTAACTATATAGTCATCTGCTCCAAGCTCCAATCCAAGTACCTTATCGAAAGTTTCTCCTTTAGCAGTTAGCATAATAACTGGTGTTTCATATTCTTTTCTTATCCACTTTAATACATCTATACCATCAACATGAGGCAACATAATGTCTAATAAAACCAAGTCAGGTTTATATTCTAAAAAAACTTCCTGTGCTTCTCTTCCGTCATGACAAACTTCAGTATTATAACCTGAGTTTTCAACATACATTTTTATTACTTCACATATGTTTTCATCATCATCTACAATTAATATTTTTCCTATAGAACCTTCCATTGTACTATCTCCTTCATTTAATCAAATTTCGCACTTTAAATTTATTATATAGAAACTTTTTAATGTTCAATATTAAGTATACTACTAAAATTCTATGTCAGTATACTTACTATTAAATTTACCACACATACTATAAATAGTAACAGTATATACGTAAAAAAGTTACAAATAATTTACTATATTAAAAAAGTATGCAGAATTTAATTCTACATACTCTTCCAATTAATTATTAGTCTTCAAATAACTTACTTACTGATATATCCTCATATATTCTCTTTATAGCTTCTGCAAATACAGGTGCTACTGATAAAATCTTAAATTTATCTAGCATTTTATCTTGTGGTAAGTTTATAGTATTTAACATTATTAACTCTTTTATAGCAGATTCTTTTATTCTGTCTATAGCAGGTCCTGATAAAACAGCATGTGTACAACAAGCATATACTTCTTTTGCTCCTAATTTTACTAAAGCATTTGCTCCATTAGTTATAGTTCCTGCAGTATCTATCATGTCATCAATTAATATTACAGTTTTATCCTTTATATCACCAATAACATTCATTATTTCTGATACATTAGCCTTTGGTCTTCTTTTATCTATTATAGCTATTGGTGCATGTAATTTATCTGCAAACTTTCTAGCTCTTGTTACGCTTCCAAGGTCTGGAGAAACCACAACTATGTCTTCTCTATCTGCAAATCCTTTTTGTATAAAGTATTTTGCAAGAATAGGTGCTCCTAACAAATGATCTAGTGGTATATTAAAATATCCTTGGATTTGAGCTGCATGTAAATCCATAGTTAATACTCTATCAGCTCCTGCAGCAGTTAAAATATCTGCTACTAATTTTGCTGTAATTGGATCTCTTGCCTTTGCTTTTCTATCCTGTCTTGCATAACCATAATAAGGCACTACTGCAGTTATTCTTCCTGCAGACGCTCTTTTAAATGCATCAATCATGATTAAAAGTTCCATTAAGTTGCTGTTTACTGGATTATTAGTTGATTGTACTACGAATACGTCTGTTCCTCTTACTGTCTCGTTAATATCTACTGATATTTCACCATCACTAAAAGTTGAAACCTTTGCGCTTCCAACGGATAGTCCTAATATATTAGCAATATCTTTAGCTAATTCAGGATGAGAAGTACCTGTAAAAATTTTAATGTTCTTACCATGGGTTATCATTATATAATCCTCCTAAAATTTATTTCTTTAGCCCTTTTTTCTCTACCCAACCTTCTATGTTCTTTTGTCTAGCCCTTGCAACCGCCAAAGCACCCTCAGGAACTTCTTTTGTTATGGTAGATCCTGCTGCTATATATGAGTTATCTTTTACTGTAACTGGAGAAACTAAATTTGTGTTACAACCTATAAAGGCATTGTCTCCAATTATAGTTTTATACTTAGCTGTTCCGTCGTAGTTAACTACAACAGTTCCACATCCGAAATTACATCCGCTTCCAACCTCTGCATCTCCAATATAAGTTAAATGTGAAACCTTCGTATTATCTCCTATAGTAGATTTTTTAATTTCGACAAAATCTCCTATTCTTGCTGATTTTCCTATAACGGTTAATGGTCTTATATAAGCAAATGGTCCAACTGTAGTATTCTCACCAATCTTACTATCTAATATTACAGAGCTTTGAATAGTAACTCCTTTTTCTACAGTACTGTTGTCTATTCTTGAATTTGGATATAATATGCATTCTTCTTTTATAATTGTTTTTCCTTGTAGAACATTGCCAGGATATATCACTGTATCATTGCCAATTTCTACATCCTTACCTATGTATGTATTATCAGGGTCAATTAAAGTAACTCCATTTTCCATATGTTTTCTATTTATTCGTCTTCTCATAACTTTTTCTGCATCTGCAAGTTGTATTCTAGAGTTAACTCCCATAGTTTCTTCAAATGGCACAGGAAGTGCACCTATCTTTTCTCCCTGATTCTTTAAAATTCCAATAACATCTGTTAAATAGTATTCTCCTTGTGCATTATTATTATTTAACTTCTTAATGCTTTCAAGTAACGCTTGTATATCAAAACAATACATAGCTGAATTTATTTCATTAATTTTAATTTCTTCTTCATTACAATCTTTATGTTCTACTATCTTGGAAACATTATTATTTTTTTCTCTTACTATTCTTCCATATCCAGTAGGATTATCTACTATGGATGTTAAAATAGTAGCTTTATAATTTCCATCTTCATGAAAATTAATTAGTTTCTTAACAGTATCTTCTGTAATTAAAGGAGCATCTCCAGTAAATATGGCTACTGTTCCTTTCTTTTCTTCCAAAAATTCCTCAGCACACATTACTGCATGGCCAGTTCCTAATTGCTTATCTTGAAAAGAATATATAACATTTCTTGATGAAGTAGCCTCCTTTACCTTATCCGCACCTTTTCCAACTACTACATTTACTTCATCTATTCCTGAATTTCTCATAACATCTATTACTACATTTACCATTTCTGTTTCACATATCTTATGAATAACTTTGGGAAGGGAAGATTTCATCCTTTTTCCTTCTCCAGCTGCTAATATTATAGCACATTTATACATTTTAACACCTCTTTATGGTTATAAAATTACATTTTTCTACTTTATAATTATAAAACATCCTCTAATATTATATTTTATATAAAATTTATTTTCAACCTTATACAGAATTTTTATGTAAAATTTACAATAATAAAAAGGAGTATTAACTACTCCTTTTTACTATTCTTCTACTTTTTCAGCAGAAACAGTTTCTTCACTTTTTACTTTTTCGTATTCGTCTAGAATTGATTTTTGAATTTTTTCTCTTGTTTGAGTATTGATTGGATGCGCAATGTCTTTAAATTCTCCATCAGGAGTTTTCCTGCTTGGCATTGCTATAAAAAGCCCATTTTGACCTTCTATAACCTTTATATCGTGAACAACGAATTCATTATCAAAGGTTACTGAAACAATAGCTTTCATTTTACCCTCAGCAGCAATTTTTCTTACTCTAACGTCTGTAATTTGCATATAAAATCCACCTCCAAGATGCTTATTTATATAGTATTCTCTATAACTTATAATTTTCCTTCTTATTTTTTGAAAAATCAATAAATTTTTTCAAATTTCTATTTAAACATTTTAGAAGGAAATAATAATGCCTCTCCTTTTTCATCACTTCCCTCAAAATCTACTATGGATACATAATCATGAATTAATTTTTTAGGAGTTTCTACATTATCTATTAATACTCCAATTCCTAAAAGCTCACTATCAAATTCCTTAAGTAAATCAACTATACCCATAGCAGTGCCTCCAGCCTTCATAAAATCATCTATAAATACACACTTGCTTCCTTTCTTAATTGCTTTTTTTGATAACGACATATTTTGTATTCTACCACTTGAACCTGAAACAAAATTTATACTTAAAGTAGATCCCTCTGTGAGCTTTGTTTCTCTTCTCACCACAACTAACTGTACTCCAAGCATTTTTGCTACCTGGTAAGCTAACGGTATTCCTTTAGTTTCAACTGTAACAACATAGTCTACACACTTATCATTAAAGGCTGATGCAAGTATTATAGCTGCCGTATGTATTATTTGTGGATTAAACATTATATCTGTTACATACAAGAAATTCCCTGGTATTATTCTTTCTCTATTTTTCAAAATAATACATAGTTTTTCAGCAAATTCCTTACTTTTTTCATATGATAACCCGCATACATATTTCACTCCACCTGCTGCGCCAGATATAGTCTCTATTCTTCCCATAGAAAGCTTATTTAAGGTATCCTTTACAACCACCAAATCTTCACTTATTGTAGACTTAGCCGCATTAAACATTTCTGTAAAATGGTTTAAGTTTATTATCTTGTTTGGATTTTCTATTAATACTTTAGTTATAGCCGCAACCCTTTGATTTCTAGTAAATTTCTCCATTATATCACCTATTATCTATATAAATTTTACGAATATTTTTTTAAAAATATATTCTAATATTCATATTCTATTCTAAAAGCCATACTTAATCAATACTATGTCATCATATTTAGTGATATACAACAGGAAATTTTATTTTATACAGATTATTTATCAATTATATAAAATAAAATTTAGTAACTGTGTTTTTTCTTATTATTTTTGTATATAATTAATAAATAAGGTTAATTATTAAGGAGATGATTACATTGTCATTTGATTTCATAAAAGACAAAGATAAAAAAATATACTTTATAGGTATAGGCGGAATAAGCATGAGTGGCTTAGCCGAAATACTTTTAGAAAAAAACTTTAAAGTAGCTGGTTCTGATATAAAAACTTCCCCAGTAACAAACAAGTTAGCAAATAATGGGGCCTTAATTAATATAGGACAGGTTGAAGAAAATATATCTGAAGATATAGATCTAGTAGTTTATACTGCTGCTGTTTCTAAAGATAACCCTGAATTACTAAAAGCTAAAGAATTAAATATACCAATAATGAGTCGTGCTGAATTTTTAGGACATTTAATGAAAGGTCATAAATTTAATGTAGCTATAGCTGGTACTCATGGTAAAACTACTACAACCTCTATGGTATCCCATATATTTTTAAATGCAAATCTTGATCCTACTATACTTGTAGGCGGTCAATTAGATGCCATAAATGGTAATGTTCGCACTGGTAACAGCGAGTATTTTTTAACTGAAGCTTGTGAATATAAAGGATCTTTTCTTAAATTTTTCCCTTATATAGGGGTAATTTTAAATATAGATGCAGATCACTTAGATTTTTATAAAGATATAGATGACATACAAAATGCATTTATAAAATTTGCAAAACTAATTCCTAAAAACGGCTATCTAATATGTTATGGAGAAGATCCAAGGATGAGCAAGGTAATTTCTGAGTGTAACTGCAATGTGTTGACTTATGGATTAACTAATGGAAATGTATTAGCTAAAAATATGAAATTTGACGAAAAAGGTTGCGCTTCTTTTGATGTTTACGCTTCAAATGAAATGATAACGTCCGTTAAATTAAATGTTCCTGGTAAGCATAACATTTTAAATGCACTTGCAAGTATATGTGTATCATTAAGTCTGGATATTCCAACAAACCTTATATCTAAAGGATTGGAAAGCTTTAAAGGAACCCATAGAAGATTTGAAATCAAAGGAGTTAAAAATGGAATTACAGTTGTAGATGACTATGCACACCATCCAACTGAGATAAAAGCCACCTTAAGCGCTGCAAAAAATTATCCACACAATAAAATTTTTTGTGTATTCCAACCACATACTTATTCAAGAACGTTAAATTTATTTAAAGAGTTTACTGAAGCTTTTGATGATGCTGATGAATTAATTTTAGCGGACATATATGCTGCTAGAGAAAAAGATACAGGTGTGGTAAGTTCTTCTATGCTTGCAGATAAAATTAAAGAAACAAAATCAGCATGTTTTAATTTTCACAGTTTTGAAGAAATTGTTTCTTATTTAAATAAAAATGCAAAAAATGGAGATGTTATTTTAACTGTTGGTGCTGGAGATGTATTTAAAGTAGGCGAAATGTACCTTAAATAATTTTTATTATGTGTAAAATCCTTCAACATGGTAATAATACACTTATAACCTGTTGGAGGTGTTTTTTATATGAAAAATTTTTTAATATCAGCTTCAGTAGATATTATTTTGATTTTTGCTTCTTATTTCTTGTTTAGAAAAGCAATAAGCGGTCCTGTAAGACATAGATTATATGAAAAAATTTTTAGTTCTTTTGCTAAATTTGTTATATATATCTTTGTCGCAACAGTAATTTTAACTTCAATTGTTGCTTATATATCCTATAGAACCCGTTTCATATCTTATCTAAATATAATAGCTCCTGCCGCAGTATCAATACTAGTGGGATTCTTTATGTCCACTGTGCCAACAAGAGGTGAAGGAGATAATAAAAATAATTTTTAATTTTATATTAGTCATATAATGTAAGTAATTGTAATATTACTACAATATTCTATGTTATAATATTGCTTAGAATATTATTTATTGAATCTATAAGGAGATGGTAATATGAAAGCAAAATATAGCAACTTATTTAAAAGCATAGTAAGCGCTTACTATGCTGATAATTTTGAGGAAAAGGTAAAAGAGATTTTATCACAAGAAGACATAAATAAAGAAGAGCTTTGTAAAGTTATTTCTTCACTTTGTGGAACAAGTGTTCCCTATAGTCCTAATTTTATTAGCAATTTAAAGAATGCCATTGCATCTTATGAAATCTCTCATAAAGTAGTTAATAAAATTAAACATTGTTCTATGGACTGCGTGAATACATCTCAAAAACCTCTTTGTCAAGCTTCATGTCCTTTCAATGCTATTTTTGTTGATAAAGAAAGTAAAAGCACTTACATAGATAATGATAGGTGCACAGATTGTGGTTTTTGTGTAGAAGCCTGTCCTACAGGTGGAATCCTTGACAAAGTAGAGTTTATTCCTTTGGTAAACTTATTAAAAAGTAATTCACCTGTTATAGCTGCAGTGGCTCCTGCTATTTCTGGACAATTCGGAGAAAATGTTACTATAAATCAATTACGAGCTGCCTTTAAAAAAATTGGTTTTACAGATATGATAGAAGTTGCTTTTTTCGCTGACATGCTTACATTAAAAGAAGCTGTAGAATTCGATCATCATGTAAAAAACGAAAAAGACTTAATGATAACTTCTTGTTGTTGTCCTATGTGGGTAGGTATGCTTAAACGAGTTTATAGTAACTTGGTAAAGCACGTTTCCCCTTCTGTTTCACCTATGATTGCTTCTGGTAGGGTCTTAAAGAAGATAAATTCAAACTGCAAAGTTGTATTTATAGGTCCTTGTATAGCTAAAAAAGCTGAAGCTAAAGAAAAAGACTTATTAGGAGATATAGATTTTGTACTTACTTTTGCTGAAGTAAAAGATATTTTTGAAGCATTAAATATAGATCCTTCAACCATGGAAGAAGACTTATCCTCCGAGTATGCATCAAAAGGAGGTAGGCTTTATGCACGCACAGGTGGTGTTTCAATTGCTGTATCAGATGCCACTGAACGATTGTTTCCTGAAAAGCACAAATTATTTAAAGCTGTTCAGTCCAATGGTGTAAGAGAATGTAAAGATATGCTTGAAAAAGCTCAATCCGGAGAAGTAACTGCTAATTTTATAGAAGGTATGGGCTGCATAGGCGGCTGTGTTGGTGGCCCTAAGGCTATTATTTCTAAAGACAAAGGCACAGAACATGTAAACTCTTTTGCTGAAAGTTCCTCTATAAAAGTAGCTGTAGATAGTTCTTGTATGAAAGATATACTAAGAAAAATAGGAATTGATTCCGCTGAAGATTTTAAATCTAAAAATAAAATTGAAATATTTGAAAGAAGCTTTGATTAATTTAATATTTAACTAAAATATTTAGAGCAAAAGGTTAAACTTGTAATAAGAAATAAGTTTAATCTTTTTTTATTTCATAGTACTTTCATTATGCTGTATGCTATACTGAAATACGAGGTGATTGTATGCTAAAAAACATTAAAGGTGCTATTTTTGATATGGATGGTACACTTATTGATTCTATGTGGGTTTGGAGTAAAATTGACGAAGAATATTTAGCTAAAAGGAATTTAACTGTACCTAAAAATTTAAAGCAAGATATTGAACATATGAGTTTTTCAGAGGTTGCTTGCTATTTTCAAAAAAAATTTAATATTTCAGACTCTATAGAGGAAATACAAAAAGAATGGAATGACATGGCATTATATCATTATTCTCATGATGTTACTTTAAAACCTGGCGCAAGAGAATTTTTATCATTATTAAAATCAAAAAATGTAAAAATGGCTTTAGCTACAAGTAATTGTAACCTTCTTATAGAGGCTGCTCTTAAAAAAAATAATATCTATAACTTTTTTGATTGTATAACAACTACAGATGAAGTTCAGCGTGGTAAAGATTTTCCTGATGTATACTTATTAGCTGCACAAAAGTTAAACTTAAAACCTGATCAATGTGTAGTGTTTGAAGATATATTACCTGCCGTAAAAGGTGCTAAAAGCGCAGGAATGAAAGTAGTAGGTGTCCATGATCTTTATTCCGAATATCAGAAAAAAGATATAATTAATTTAGCCGATATTTATATCTCTAGATATGATGAATTAAATAAAGTTGTCTAAAATTAAGTGGCTGTCACACTAAAATAATTAGTGTGACAGTTTTTTGCATAAAAATAAATTTGGGATCTTTTATCAAACACACATAGATGCTACTACATTAGGATAATTTATTTACACATGTTCATTTTATCTTTAGCATAAGATTAACAACAAACTTATTCTTTTCTTGTATTATATCGATTATACCATTATACTTTTTTACAGTAGCCTCTATATTAGAAATTCCTATACCATGATTAAGTTTATCTAACTTTTGGGTAATAATTTTATCTTCAACATACTGAATTTTATCCATACATGTATTAGAAATTTCAATTATTAAATATACTTGCCTAATATAAGATTTTATAAATATCTTTCTATCAATACTAGTATCATTAATCCTCCTGCAAGCTTCAATTGAATTATCTAAAGCATTACTTAAAATAACGCATAAATCCATAGGTTCTACTAAAGTTTTCTTAGGCATAATAAAATCACAATTAAATTTTATTCCTTCAACTTTAGCTATATTATATTTTTCATTCATGACTGCATCTGATACAGGATTTCCTGTTTTTATTTTAAAATCAAGCTTACCCATAGTTTGTCCTATATTATCAATGTATCCTTTCATCTCTTCTATATTATTATTTATAGCTAAACTTTTTAAGCAGTTAAGATGATTATTCATATCATGCATTACACTTCTTATTTCTTTATAAAGCCCTTCAACATTTTTATTGTAGTTACACTGTAAATTAAACTGCTGCTGCATAAGCATATTCTTTTGCATTTCTTCTTTTCCATGAAGCATTTTTTGAAATATATATGCTGTAATCAATATTGATATCATAAGTGCAAAACTTGCACAAGGTAAAATGTAATAAATTTTCGGAAACAAATAAGCTAAATAATATTCTTTATTATTAATCTTAATTACTTGAATAAAATAAAAAATAGCTACTAAACTATAAATAGACAAGCACGGAATTAATAGACATAAACTTTCATATAAGTCTATTCTTTTCCCTTTTAAGCTTAATAAATTACAAATAATCTTTAAAAATATAAATAATAAAATAACTCTAGTAAAATCACTGAATATAATATTAAATGAGCTAATAACCATATGTTCATTAAAAGACATATTTTTATTATGAGTCATAGGAAGTACTTTAAAATCAATTATTAAAAAAGCCATACTAATAAGCAATCGTATTGTATTCTCAACAGCAACTGCATAAAGTTTAATTATAAAATTTCCTTTACATAAAAAATATATTATAAATAGCCAAATTAAATCACTTATCATTTTAGTTAATATTTCAGATTGAAATTTCGAAATATAAAAACTAATAATTGAAAAAAGCAACATGTATATAATGAATTTTTCAACCTTTACTTTAAATCCTAAAAACCTTTTATAAAAGTAATATTGCACTGCATATAAAAAAATTATCGATAAGCATTGTGATAAAATTTCTATGCTTTTAACAATTTGTTGTTTATCCATATTTATTGTCCCTCATTTTTTAAATAATACATAAATGCTTTAGAGAAATCATTTAATTTATATTTAGAAACATATATTTTCTCTAAATTTTTTAAAGTTATAAAAGTATTATCATAACTATAAACGTAATTAAAATTCACAATGTAGCTTTTATGACATCTAAAAAAATTACCTCCAGAAAGTTCTTGTTCTATGTCATAAAGTTTATAATAATATTCAATAATATCATAGGTTGTATGTATCTTTAGCTTTCTTTTTTCTGATTCTATATACATTATATCTTTTAAAAAAATCTTCGTTTTTTGACTAATAGTTTTAGCAATTATAAACTTATCCCTTTTATAAACTGATTCTAAAGCTGAATACAAAACTTTTTTAAATTTTTCTTCATTAATAGGTTTTAAAATATAATTAAAAGCTCTTACATCAAAAGCTTCAAAAACATAATCTTTAATTCCCGATATAAATATAATAATAGCCTTTTCATTTACACACCTAATTTTTTTTGCAGCATCTATACCTGTAATTTTATTCATGAGTATATCTAAAAAATATATATCAAAATCTAAAACTGATATCATTAACTCTTCACCGTTAGAAAATTCAACTATCTCATGCTGTTTTCGTGCTAAACTTAAATATTTTTCTATTATATTAACTATTCCTTGCCTTTGATTAATTTCATCCTCACAAATAGCTATTTTTAGCATTAAACCACCTCATACCAATTATAACATGTATTAAACCTGTGGTTAAACTTTCCACAAGTTTAATACGCATAGAGACAATTTTTAAGCTATATTGTTAATATTTCCACCACTACTTTCAAATTTATCTTCAATATTCACTATATAATTTTTAACATTTTGCTCACCTTTGCACTGTTCTATAAATATTTTATTCTCATCTTTTGAATTAGAACCACTATTTATTTGTTGAATTTTTTTAGTTATAGGTATATTAGCCTTTGGATTTTGATTTTTTGCATTTTCTTTGCTTTTATTGTTTATATCTTTAAGAGATTCATTAACTTTTTCTTCTAGATTTTTCATACCATCTTCCATTTTATTTAATTGTTTTTTGCTAAAAATAGGATCAATATGTCTAAAATTTATATCATAATCTATATCGGCTTTTAGTTCTTTTATATTACCTTTTATGCTATTTCTTATATTGGATAAATTACGGAAATTATTTAAGTCAGTAGAAAGATTTAAAATACCATCTAAAGAAGCCGATTTGTTTGAATCAGTTTCACAATTATTATTTAATTTTTGCTCTTTAGAACTTTTATTTTTATCTTTACCAAGAGCTTTTTGTTTGCCCTCTAACTGAAGCTTGCTGATTTGGTTATCAATTTCTTCAATTTGTTTATCAATATCTGCAGTTTTTTGTTTTATGGACAATGAATCCTCACCTTTTTTTAGTCCTTCTGCCATAATAGCATTTTTACTATCCTCTAATTTCGATTTTTGATCCATTAGCAATTCCAAAGGACTTTTCTTTTTTGTTTTCCCAATACTAGTATCCCCTCTGTGTATTGACCTTTTTTCATTAACATTATGCTCTATACTTGTATTACCAGTATTATATAAGTTTGTCACTGACCTACTATTGTTTGATGAAAAACCTATTTGCATAATACCACTCCTTTACTATAATTTTGAATAATTATGATATCTTATTTCACTTGTTTATATCGTAAATTACTTCATAAATTTCACCAAGTTGTATTAACAAGTCATAAAAATGTAATGAATAGATTGTTCTAATAAATATTAATGTGTAGATTTATTAAACCTGTGAATATAATATTAATGTATAAATTTTGAAGGGAGTATTTTTCATGTTACTTTTGCTATTTGTGCTTCTTGTAGGTGGAGCTTTATTTATGGCATACTATTTTACTAATCAAATATACAATCAGAAAAAACAAATACTATTACTAAAGCAACAGAATAATAATTTAACAAAGAAAGTAAAATGGAATAAAGATTCAAACTTAATTGCCCAATATATAACCCCTAATTTTACTGAAGCATTCGTTAACGATAATTGTGAATTATACATTTGCCCAATGGATAATTCAATAACACTTAACTCATTATCCAAAAATACTAGTGTAAAAATACTATGTAGTGTAAAAATCAAAAATGAATTGTGGTATGAAATTTCTATTACAAGTACTAGAAATGTTAATAATAGGGGATGGATAAAAGACAAATTTATTAACAGTGCTGTAAACTAACTTGAAAATAAAAAACTAAGCTAAAAATTTGCCCTCCTTAAAACAATAAGATAGCTTACCAACCTACAAACATTTCCATTGGTGTGACTTGCTTTCTAAAAAGTTGTAACTTATTGCATTTTAAAAGGAGGGTAGATACCCATAAGTAATCAAAGTAAAAATTATCATATTTGTAATCTACTAGAAATGAAAATAATTCTCCGCAAAGTATGAAGCTCTTCTAATTTCTACTTTTCTATCATTTCTATTTTATTTAAAATATACCTTCTATAAAAACATTCCATTTTTTGGCTACACATATTTATTGTAACATACAATTTATCTCTACTAAATATGTTCAATTAAATCTCATTGTATAATCCATGTTTATAGTTGGAACACTATATACTATAAAAATTATACGGGGAGGTGATTATATGGGGCAAGAAAAACTGGCACCAAATGAATTCATGCAAGTACATGAAATTTTAAATTTTAAAACCGTTTGTATGACTACTTCTAAACTCATGGAAGGTGTAGTATTTGACCAAGACCTTAAAGCTTTGTTAGAACACGATGTACAGCAGTCTATTATGGATATTAAAACCTTACAAAGCTTATATGAGAAGGCTCCAAAATTAAGATAGTTCCTTAATTATAATAAAAATACAGGAGGTAAAAAAATGATTAATGACTACTTAGAGGTTAGAAATGCAGAAGGAATGCCAAAACTTGTTGATGCTAGTATGTCAATGGCTTTCTTATTAAATGTAAAAAGTGGAATAAGAAACTGTGCTATTGCATTAACTGAAGCTGCCAGCCCAGAAGTAAGATCTATTTTACATACTCAACTAGATAATGGACTTAATATGCATGAAAAATTATCCAACCTCATGATACATAAAGGATGGCTTAATCCGGTTAATCTGGATAAACAATTTCAAATGGATTTGGAAACATCACAAACAGCTGCTCAAATTGCTGGTTTAAATTTATTTCCTGGCAATACAAGCAGAATTGGTAATTTTGCAACTCCAGAAAAATAATTAAGGAGGACTAAAAAATAATGAAAGCTGTAACTTTTCAAGGTATAAAAAGAGTAGAAGTCAAAGAGGTACCATCGCCTAAAATTCGAAAGCCCGATGATATCGTTATCAAAGTTACAAACTCAGCCATATGTGGATCGGACTTACATCTTCTTCATGATATGGTTCCTAATCTACCTCAAGGATACATTATAGGTCATGAACCTATGGGCATTGTTGAAGAAGTTGGACCAGAAGTTGTAAAGCTAAAAAAAGGAGATAGAGTAGTGGTACCTTTCAATGTAAGCTGTGGAGAATGTTTTTACTGTAAACATGGCCTAACATCAATGTGCGATAACTCCAACCCACACGGTGAAAATGGAGGTTTTTTTGGATATTCAGATACCTTTGGAGGATACCCAGGAGGACAAGCGGAATATATGAGAGTTCCATATGCCAATTTTACTCCTTTCCGTATTCCTGATGATTGTGAGATTGAAGATGAAAAATTAGTATTAATGTCGGATGCTATGGCTACTGCTTATTGGAGCGTAGAAAATGCAGGAGTAAAAAGCGGAAATACAGTTATTGTACTTGGATGTGGTCCAGTAGGACTTTTAGCTCAAAAATTTTGCTGGCTTAAAGGTGCAGAAAGAGTTATTGCAGTAGATTACATAGATTATCGATTAAAGCATGCTAAAAAACATAATAAAGTTGAAACAGTAAACTTTGAGCAACATGATAACACTGGTGAATATTTAAGAGAGCTTACTCATGGTGGTGCTGATATTGTTATAGACTGTGTAGGAATGGATGGAAAAATGACACCTCTAGAATTTTTGGGAACAGGTGTAAAGCTTCAAAGTGGAGCATTAGGTGGTTTCATCATAGCTACTCAAGCAGTCAGAAAAGGAGGTATGATACAAGTAACAGGAATTTACGGTGGTAGATATAATGGATTTCCTTTTGGAGATATAATAAATCGTAACATTAATATAAGGACTGGTCAGGCACCAGTAATCCCTTATATGACAACTCTTTATAATTTAATTGCTGAAAATAAAATTGATCCTAGTGATATTGTTACTCATAAATTACCACTTAATAAAGCATCTCATGGATATGAAGTTTTTGATACTAAAACTGAAAACTGTATTAAAGTTATACTCAAACCATAAAAATTTTATAATTCACCAAGGAGGCCTAAAAAGTATGGATCAACAAACAATTACACCAAATGAAACTATGCAATTACATGAACTATTAAACTTAAAAAATCTATGCCTGACCAAATCAGTTACTATGTCTTTATTAATTAGTGATGATGAATTAAAGTCTATTTTGCAAAATGATATTTCTAAATCAAAACAGCATATAAAAGACTTAAGTGAACTAATGTCACATTCTCCCGTAATGAATTCGGAAACTACTAAATATTAATTTAATATAGAAAGAAGGTAGATTTATGAATGCAATAATTGAAAGTCTCACTGGAATGGATAAAATGAGCGATCAAGTTATAGCAACAGACTTTTTGATATCTGCTAAAAGTGCTGTTAGAAACTATTCAATAGCATTAACTGAAACAACTTCGCAAAATGTCAGAACAGTATTAAGAGAACAACTAAATGATGCTATTATTGCTCATGAAACAATTTTCAACTATATGGTAAAAAAAAGATATTACAATGCTTATAATTTAAATGAGCAATATAAAGTAGATATGCAGACAACTGAAACAGCACTAAATCTTACATAAATAAAAAGTAAGTGAGGAGTATTGGACACACTCCTCTCTGCATTTATAAAGTTATATAAATTGAACCTATTTACTAATTAATATATCTTAGTTGTCCACTCTTCACAATTCCAAATATCAGTAACCACATCACTATAAAATTCTGGTTCATGACATACCAATAAAATGCTTCCTTTATATTCTTTTAGAGCTTTTTTTAATTCTTCCTTTGCATCTACATCCAAATGGTTTGTAGGCTCGTCTAATATTAATATATTAGTTTCTCTGTTTATCATTTTACACAATCTTACCTTTGCTTGCTCTCCACCACTTAAAACCATTATCTTACTTTCTATATGTTTAGTTGTAAGACCACATTTAGCTAAAGCTGCTCTAACTTCATATTGACTAAATGAAGGAAAGTCTTGCCATAATTCTTCTATACAAGTATTATAATTGGCCTCCTTACTTTCTTGTTCAAAATATCCTATATACTGATAATCACCTAATTCAACTTTACCTGATATAGGGTTTATCTGTCCTAACAAACTTTTTAGCAAAGTACTTTTACCTAGCCCATTAGCTCCAACTAAAGCTATCTTATCTCCTCTCTCCATTCTTAAATTTAAAGGTTTTGAAAGAGGTTCGTCATAACCTATTACTAAATCTGTAGTTTCAAATATAACTTTTCCAGAAGCTCTAGCTGCTTTAAAGTTAAATTCAGGTTTTACTTTTTCTTTAGCAATTTCTATCCTATCTATTTTATCTAACTTTTTCTGCCTTGCTCTAGCCATTCCAGTCGTAGCTACTCTTGCTTTATTTCTAGCGACAAAATCTTCAAGTTTAGCTATTTCCTTCTGCTGTCTATCATAAGCTGCCTCTAACTGCTTTTTATTAGCTTCATGCACTCTCATGAAATTATCATAGTCACCTACGTACCTTGTAAGCTGTTTGTTTTCCATGTGGTATATTAAATTTATTACACTATTTAAAAAAGGAATATCATGAGATATAAGAATAAATGCATTCTCATAATTTTGTAAATATATTTTCAACCATTCTATATGTTGTTCATCCAAGTAATTTGTAGGCTCGTCTAAAAGTAATATGTCTGGATTTTCAAGTAATAATTTTGCAAGTAATACTTTTGTCCTTTGACCTCCACTTAAATCTGCTACATCTCTATCTAATCCCACATCTTTAAGTCCAAGTCCTCCTGCTACTTCCTCAACCTTAACATCTATAACATAAAACCCATTATTATCAAGCAGGTCTTGAATAGTACCCATTTGATCTAAAAGCTTTTCTAATTCTTCTGGTGATGCCTCTCCCATCTTATCTGTTATTTCTATCATTTCTTTTTCAAGATCGAAAAGATAATCAAATGCTTGCTTTAATACATCCCTTATAGTTTGTCCTTTTTGTAATTGTACATGTTGATCCATATATCCAACCCTAACTCTATTGGACCATTCTATACTTCCTTCATCAGGCATAAGCTTTCCTGTAATTATATTCATAAATGTTGACTTACCTTCTCCATTAGCCCCTATAAGTCCTACATGTTCTCCCTTTAATAATCTAAATGATACATCTTCAAATATGGCTCTATCTCCAAAACCATGACTTAAATTTTTAACAGTTAATATACTCATTTTTCATCTCCTCAAATCTTTCGAATTTAAACATATAGAAATAGTTTAATTTATTCTTGTGTATTATGTCAAAAGATTTTTAGTTACATTTTTGTATATTATTAATTTTTCAGTTGTGGTATACTACATAAGGAACAAAATCAGGGAGGTAAAAAGTTAATGGCTTGTAAGTTTTATTTATATAAAGGTATGGGTAGAAAAGCTGAAAATGGTCACCCATGGATATATACTACAGAAATAGAGGGTTATGAAGGAACCTATGAAAATGGTGATATTGTAGAAGTATACAATTTTAAGGGAAACTTTATAGGTAAAGGTTATATAAATGATGTATCAAAAATCACAATAAGAATTATGACTAAAGACATAAATGAGGAAATAGATAAAGACTTTTTTAGGAAAAGACTACACAATGCTTGGAATTATAGGGAAAAGATTATAGACACTTCAAGCTGCAGATTTCTATTTGGAGAAGCTGACTTTGTACCTGGTCTTATAATTGATAAATATGAAGATTATTATGTTATTCAATCTTTGGCTCTTGGAATCGATAAATATAAATCTATTATAGTTGAATTGTTAACGGAAGACTTTGGTGCAAAAGGTGTTTACGAAAGAAGTGACGTAAAAGTTCGTGAACTTGAAGGCATGGAACAAACAAAAGGCTTCCTAACAGAACCTTTTGATACTACATTCGAAATTATTGAAAATGGCGTTAAATATTATGTTGATATAGAAAATGGTCAGAAAACAGGCTTCTTTTTAGATCAAAAAGAAAATCGACATGCTATACATAAAATTTGTAAAGATGCTGATGTTTTAGATTGCTTTACTCATACTGGTTCTTTTGCTCTAAATGCAGGCGTTGCTGGTGCTAAAAGTGTTTTAGGAATTGATATATCACAGCTTGCTATAGACGATGCATCTAAAAATGCTGCACTTAATAAATTATCTGACACAGTTAGATTCGAATGTCACAATGCTTTTGATGTTCTTCATGAATGGGCAAAGGAAGGAAGACAATATGATGTAGTTATCCTTGATCCCCCTGCTTTCACAAAATCAAGATCAACTATAAAAAGTGCTGTTAGAGGATATAAAGAAATTAATTTAAGAGGTATCAAAATGGTAAAACCAGGTGGCTTCTTAGTTACTTGTTCATGTTCTCATTTTATGGCCCCTGAACTTTTTAAAGATACTATTGCAGATGCTGCAAAAGATGCAAGAAGAATGTTAAGACAAGTGGAATTCAGAACACAAGCCTCAGACCATCCAATACTTTGGAATTCTGATGAATCTTATTACTTAAAGTTTTATATATTCCAAGTTGTATAAAATAACTTCATACAATAAGCAAATTGCTTTGCAATTTGCTTATCATGTGAGACAATAGCTTCTCTTAAACCACAGTTTTTTCCTTATACATTTCATCGAAAACTTTTATAACGCCATTTCTATATTCAGGTACAACGTCAATTATATCTTTAGTGCAACAATATTTTAAGTCATCTTCTAAATTTAATTCCTTAATTCTTTTATAATGACTTGCATAATGTATAAAACTAGTTATATCCTTATTTTCAGTATAAATATAGTGAGAAGTTTTCGCTATATCTGTAAGTTCTATATCTGTTGACATTTTTAATAAGCAATCAATAATATATCCTGAACATATAAAATCATCTATGGAAAACTGACCATAAGTTCCTGCATTTACTATCTGCACATCAGCATCCAGCTCAAGAAGCTTATTTGCTACAGCTTTAGCATTTATTAACGCACCTATTAAGATATTTTTAGCACCTATGCTTCCTTTAATTGCTCTTGTCCCATTACTAGTAGTCATAACTAAAATTTTATCTTTAACTAAGTCTTCTTTATATTCTAAAGGCGAATTAGCACAATCAAAGCCCTCTATTTTAAGTGCTTTTCTTTCTCCTCCAAGTATATATTTATCCCTATCCTCATTACTTATTTTTAGAGCCTCTTCTATTGTGAGCACAGGTATCACACTGTTGCAACCATTATTTATTGCTGTTGTTATTACTGATGTAGCTCTTAGCATATCTATAACTACTACAGCCTTACCCTGCACTTTATCTTTTTTTATATCATCTGCAGAAATTATTAAATCAATTTTCATTTTAAATTCCCCCATCAAACTTTTGTTTTCTTTAATTAATAAAAAGCATTAAACCTTTCACAAAAGTTTAATACTCTTTATTACATTTAAATCATTTATAAAGCTTTATTATCCTCAATTTGATATTTGCACCCCTGATATATTCCTCTTTCCTGTAACGTTTTATCTATAGCATTTAAAACTTCCCATTTTTTCAAACTCCACATAGGTCCTATAAGGAGATTTCTTGGAGCATCACCTGTAAGCCTATGAATAACTATATCAGGTCGCGTAATTGATATAGCAGAACATATTATAGCTATATACTCTTCATATTCTAAAAATCTAAGTTCTCCTCTATTATAAAGGTCTTCAAGAGGTGTATTTTTCATAAGATGTAAAAGGTGATATTTAACACCTTGTATATCTTGTGCACAAACATATTTTACTGTATTTAGCATATCCTTGCTTGTTTCTCCTGGTAATCCAAATATAACATGGGTTACTACATCAATATTTCTTTTTCTCAAATTTCTAACAGCTTCTTCAAATACATTAAGTTTATATCCTCTGTTTATTTTTGACGCAGTATTTTCATTAGAAGTCTGAAGTCCCAATTCCACCCAAGTATAAATTTTTTTATTAAACTCTTCCAAAAGGTCTAAAACTTCTTCACTAAGACAGTCAGGTCTTGTAGCTATAGCCAATCCTACTACATCTTCTTCATTTATTGCTTCATTATACTTTTCTTTTAATACTTCTACAGGTGCATATGTATTAGTATAAGCCTGAAAATAAGCTATATATTTTCCGTTTTTCCACTTTTTACTCATGATTTGCTTTATATCTTGAAATTGATGTTTTATAGAAAAACGTCTATTTCCAGCAAAATCTCCAGAACCTCTTTCGCTGCAAAATACACATCCACCAGTACTTACTTTCCCATCTCTATTTGGACAGGAAAAGCCTGCATCTATTGATATTTTAAAAACCTTGCAATCAAATTTATTCCTTAAAAAATAATTTAAACTATAATATCTTTTATCTGCCCACTGCATATTTTTCTCCATAACTGTTTTTTATTTAATTATATCACATTTTCTTTGCTTTAAAATCTTTCAAACTTAATTGCCATTTACCTATTACATCTGAAGCTGATTTATCCCCTTCTACTTTAGGTACAACATCAAAATTTAAACTTTCCTTATCATAGGAAGAAAATACTACATCTACTTTATCTAATGGATATTTTTCTTCAAATTTAAAAGGTATAATATCTCCTCCATCTATTTTATAAACTCTTATACATCTACCTGAAGGTGATTTTGCATACTGTACTGTTATAAATTTTTCTTCTGGTGAAAAATTTATAACTTCTACTTTACAATTCTTTAATATATCTATTGCTGTAATTTCCTTTCCTATAGGTTTTTCTTTACCCATAGCACCACCTTGACTTTGTTTGTCCTTCCCACCTCCCTTTTGTTCTTCATCTTTGTTATCTCCACCTTGCACTGCCAAGCTTTCATCCATTTTTATTACACCCACAAAAACATCTTTATCATAACTGGATATGGCTAAACTTTCTCCACTATATCCTAAATTCATAATTCCAAATTTGGTTTTAGGCACCTTTATCTTATCTACATTTCTTTTATCATCTTTAGAAAATACATAATTAGGAAGGCCCTCCATATCTACAACTAAATTTGTATTGGCATTATTTTTATTTTTTACTCTTATTTGTTCACCCCCACCAAACACTTCCTTTTGAACCACATTATTTGTTTCTTTTATTTTATAATCATTATCTTCCTTGGCTATTCTTATAGAATATTCATCTAAAGAAGCATAACTACTAGTTAAATCTGACCTTGATACTTTTACTTTAAATAGACCAGCTTTACCTACTTCATTAGTTTCTGATACATTATAGCCTAGTATTTTCAAATTTTTATTTTCCTGTGATGAAGGACTTTTTGAAAGCTCCTTAGAATAAAGCTTTTTGCTATTTTCTAAATCATCCTTCATTAAATACTTCATATATGTATCTGCCACATTCCCTGCTGCTTTTATGTCAAAATTACTACTGCTTTCTGTTTTCTCATTTTTTTTACTCTTTGAGCATCCAATCAATGTATTTGAAACAACTGTAACCATAATTACTATTAAAATTTTACTAATAATTTTGAAATTTCTTCTTTTCATATTTTCTCCTCCTTATCTTTTATAAGATACTGATTTATCTTTAGTTTTTCCTCAAAACAAAAATTTAATTTATAAATCATTATTTTAAAAATTTACTTATATACTATTATATCTAGACTCTTTAGCTTGCTTAAACGATATTTACTTTTTTTACATTAATCAATTGTATAGGGGGATTTAAATAATTTATGAAAAACTTATTTTTAGTATTACAAATAAGTGCTGTTTTTATAGGTACTATTGTTGGCGCTGGTTTGGCTTCTGGACAAGAAATAAGCCAGTTTTTCACAGTTTATGGTTACAAAAGCTTTCTAGGTATACTTATATGCTGTATCATTTACATAATAATGGGTTATATAGTTATACAACTAAGTTTAAGGTATAAATTAACCTCTTATGATGGACTTATATCCTTGGTTAGTCCAGGATTCCTAGGACAAGTTACTAACCTGTTTACAACTATATTTCTTATAAGTACCTCTGCTGTAATCTTAGCCGGAAGTGGCTCTCTTTTAAACCAATACTTTCATGTATCAAAATGGGTGGGAATAATTATAATGATATTTATATCAGTAATTGTGCTTTTAAGAGGAACCAAAGGACTGATTGAAATAAATTCTTTTATAGTACCTTCTCTAATTATTGTTATAGTGACTATATTTATTTTATATGTATCATTTTACAAAGACATTAATGTATCTTATTTAAAAAATATTTCTGCTTACAAACATAATTGGCTATTATCTTCTCTTATATATGGAGGTTTCAACATTCTATGCTGTTGTGGAGTACTTGTACCTCTAAGTACTGAAATAAGAAACAAAAAAACTTTAATATTGGGTGTTGCTCTAGGCTCTATAGGTTTAACAGTACTATCATTTTTAATTAATGCCTTACTAATTTTAAACATACCCTATATTTTTAAATATGAAATACCATTATTATATATTGCTAATCGCTTTGGAAATATAATTCAAATCATGTTGCTAAGCATAATTTGGATGGAAATGTTCTCTACAGAAGTTTCTAATATCTATAGCGTAAGCAAAAATCTTGAAGAGTTATTCAATATTTCTTATAAAAAAGCTATAATTTTAATAATTATTATATCCATACCTATATCGCAAATTGGATTCGTAAAACTTATATCCATCTTATATCCTGCTTTTGCAGTAGTAAGTTTTATATTTACAATTCAATGTTTAGCCTTTTACCTGGGAAATAAAAATAAATCTGTACATTAGACATACACATAAAACAAAATATAAAGTATAATAATTTTTATAGTAATTACTTTAATTATATAGAGGTGTTATAAAATGTTAGAAGTTCTTGAAAGTTGTAAATTATGTCCCAGGAACTGTGGTGTAAATAGATTAAAAGGTGGATTAGGATATTGTAATTCAGGAAAAAATGTAAAAATTGCAAAAGTATCATTACATAATTGGGAAGAGCCCTGCATATCAGGGAAAAATGGTTCTGGCACTATATTTTTCTCCAACTGTAACTTAAAATGTGTCTTTTGTCAGAATCACGAAATAAGTTCTGAAAATGTAGGTAAAGAAGTATCTATAGAAAGGCTAAGTGAAATCTTTTTAGAACAGCAAAAAAGAGGAGCTCATAATATAAATTTAGTTACTCCAACACATTATGTTCCTCAAATAATAGAAGCTTTAAAAATATCAAAAGCATCAGGTCTTAATATTCCTATTTTATTTAATACCAGTGGATATGAAAATATAGAAACAATAAAATTGCTAAAGGGATATATTGATGTGTACCTTCCTGATATTAAATACTTTAACAACAAATATTCGAAAAAATATTCTAATGCTGAAAACTATTTTGCACATGCTTCAAATGCAGTAAAAGAAATGTTCTCCCAAGTTGGAAAAATAAAACTCAACAAGGAAGGCTTAATTGAAAAAGGAGTTATCATAAGACACTTAATGTTACCTGGGCTTTTATTTGATTCTAAAAAAATTATAGATTATATATATAGTACTTTTGGTGATTCTATTTATTTAAGCCTAATGAATCAATATGTTCCTATGTATAACGCTTGTAAATTTCCCGAAATTAATAAGCCTTTAAACTCTAAGCACTATGATAGTATGATAGACTATTGCCTAAGTTTAGGTATAAAAAATGCATTTATTCAAGAGGAAGGAACTGCTTCTAAAAGCTTTATTCCAGATTTTGATTTAAACGGGGTATAAACTTAATGGACAGCTTTATAAAATCTAAAAGCTGTCCATTTTATCAATTATATACTAAAACAATTACCTTTTAATATGTTTAGAACTTTTAAATTTTATATTTACTCAATTCTACTTTAAAATGCTCTGTAATTGTTCTAAATTGGTTAATATTATATATAAGTTTTTTAATTTCATTAGTATAATTTGCCACATTAGCACTTACTTCCTCAGAAGAAGCTGAATTTTCTTCAGCAATAGCGGCCAAAGATTCTATTGTATCATAGATAGTTGCTATGGAGTCAGTTTCCTTATTAAGTCGCTCTATAGTTTCTATCATAGATGATGACACTGTTTGCACTGAAGTAGTAGCTTCATAACTTATATCTCTTACATTTTGTAAGTTTTTAGTTTCTACTTGTAGTACATTGTACTGTGATCCTATTTTTTCTGCTAAAGCTTTTATTTCTTCTGAAAAACTAACCAGGTTGGAGTTTATTTCTTCAACAGCATTTTTAGACTGTTCTGCCAAATCACTAACTTCTTCTGCTACAACAGCAAAGCCTTTTCCCAATTCTCCAGCACGTGCAGCTTCAATAGAAGCATTTAACGCTAACAAATTAGTTTGTTCAGAAATATCAGATACTATTGAAACTATATTTGTAATATCTTTTGCCCTTCCCTCAAGTTCAAATCCTTTATCCTTGACCTGCTGAAACTTTTCAAGAGTACTCATTATATTCTTACTTGTTCCATCGATATTTTCATAACTATTATTAATTTTATTCAAAGCTTTTTCCAATTCTAATTTATTACCATTTTCACTACTTACTATATTTTTCAATCCTTGTATATTATCATTTAATATAGAAACAGCTTTTTCTGTATTAGTTGCTTGATCCACTGAAGAACTAGCTACCTGTTCTACCACTTCTGATATTTCATTAGATGCTTGATTCATAGAATCTGATATAACACTTATATTGTTCATAAAAGTATTCATCTCATCAGTAACACCTTTAAATCCTACAAAATCTGCACTTATATCTTTTTTATTCTCTTTTAAAAGTTTATAAATATCTTCAAATAGATCATTAGTTTCTATATCTCCTTCTTCTATATAATTATTACTTATGACATTTTTAATATCTTGTTCTATAATTAAAGCTGGCTTCATAAGAAGAGATACAGCTATATATGCTGCTATAGAAGATATAATTGAAACAATAATAGCCTTAAAGGCTTGATCAAGTCCTATCAATGGTATAGATGTTATTAAAGAAACTATTAATGTAAATAATGCTGTTTTTGATCCTAAACTTTTCATGAATCCTAAAGAAAGTATTTTATTAAACTTATATACCTTCTTGTAGTATATATCTTTCTCAAAGGTAAACTTGAATTTTACATAGTTATTACTCTTTTCAAGCTCATCTACTTTAACTTTTTCATTAAAAAACTTAGCACTACCTTCTATCATTCCTTTAAGATAGTCAAACATGCCTCTTTCTGATTTATATTCAAATATAGCTTCTCTTTGTGATATTGGTTTGATGGATACTAGAGGAGGTTTTGCACCTGGCAATTTTTTTGTCATAACCACATGTACATCAAACATAGATTTTAAAAATGAATATAAATTTTCATGCTGAAAAAATGCTGGAAAATCCTTATAGAAAGCATTTATATTATCTAATCCTATTTCCCGCCATAAATGCTTAATATCTATATTATTACTTTTAGCTATATCAGCAATAACTTCTTTAACCTTTGTATCCTCTACATTTTCTACTGGCAAAAAAATTTTTGACGCTCTCCACCCTACATGTTCCATGGCTTTATTTACACTATCATCACCATATAATTTTCTGCAAGTTTTCATCCACGTAGCTATTACTGTTCCTTTCATTTTTAATCCTCCTTATTATATTCACTAAAGTTCTATATTTCATTATTAATGAAGAGTCAATCTTTAAGTAAATCCAGTAATTTCACAAGATTATAAATATTATACAACATCAGTATTGTTTTTACAAAGGCTATTAATTAAAAATTGCACTGCATTTTTTAATGCAGTGCAATTTTCTAAAGCTTTATTTCAACTCTATTTAATTTAGCTATTATGTTAATTTCTTTTATTTCTGCAGTTTCAGTTCTAAAGCTGCCTTTATTACTGATAAGTAGAACTTTATTGTTATCTAACCTTTTTATTTGTCTTATTACTCTTTTGCTTCCATGTTCTATTAAACATATACTATTGTTTTCAATTTCATGTGTACTATATGCAAAAGCTAAGTCTCCTTTTGCTATTCTAAATCCTAACATATCATCATCTTCTATTTGCAAATAGAACACTTTATCTTGAGAATGTCCTTCTACTTTATTATTTATTAAAGGTAATTGTTTGAAGGATACAGCTTTTTGTAAGTCGTACCCATAAATAGGTATATTTTTCAACACTGATCCAAATGCTTCATTCCAAACATCTTTTACAGCTTCTTTCTTAGGTGCTGCAGAATACTTTTTATCTTTTTCTTCTTCAAATACCTGTTCCTCAAAAGACATAGTAATATCATTTATATCTTTTCCTAATACTTTGGAAATTCTATCTATCAAATTTTGATTTATAATTTTTCTACCATTCTCAACTTCATTAACAAAGCTCTCATTTACCCCTAACTTTTTGCCTAGTTGTTTTTGGGTCATTCCAATACTATTTCTTATATTCTTTATTTTTTCGCCTACTCTACTCATACTATAACCCCGCTTTTATGCATTATGTTTTTCATGATTTTACATACTTATTATATTAAACGTTATAATACTGCTTAAAGTTTTTCTGGTTCTGGATATTCTTCTCCATAAGTTTCTACAGTCATTTCCTCAATGACTTGATCTTCATAAGGTTTATCCCTAAAATCTCTTTTAGTATTTACTATTTCTTGAGCTATATCCATACCCTCTGTAACCTTTCCAAATGCAGCATATTGACCATCTAAATGAGGTGCATTTTCTGTCATTAGGAAAAATTGGCTTCCTGCTGAATCAGGCTGCATAGTTCTAGCCATAGATAATACTCCAGTGGTATGTTTTAAATCATTTTTAAAGCCATTACTTGTAAATTCACCTTTTATAGAATATCCTGGACCTCCTGTTCCATTTCCTAAAGGACATCCTCCTTGTATCATAAATCCTGGAATAACTCTATGAAATACTATTCCATTGTAAAAGCCTTTCTTTATAAGACTTATAAAATTATTCACAGTATTAGGTGCAATTTCGGGATATAATTCAGCTTTAATTACTCCCCCATCTTTGATTTTAATCGTAACTAATGGATTCATATTTAGTAATCTCCCTTCGTCTTTCATATATATCATCTATTTGAATTATATCATAATACATAAATATTATTCACATAAAAAACTTTATTTAAAAACTATTAATACTAACTATCATTAATGTTACATTATCTACTCACATTCCAATAGCTTATAACTTAACTTTATAATTTCATCACTATCTAATGAATTATATACAGTTACCTTTCCACCTTCTCTTTTTTTACTTGCCAAATTACTTTTTATAAGTTCTCTTTTCAATTGTTTTACAGTTCCTAAGCTTCCATCTATAATTGGAACTTCATTATTAAGTAACTTAGATAAAGTCTTTTTTATAAAAGGATAGTGGGTACATCCAAGAACTATAGCTGCTATTCCTTCTTCTTTTAATGATTCTATTTTATCTCTTAGATATTTCTCCACCTCTTCTCCTTCCACCATGCCTTGTTCTATTAATTCTACAAGACCAGGACATGGCATAGGATACATTTGTGCCTGATTTTTATATCTGTTCATTAAATTATTAAATTTCCTCTCAGCCAAAGTCATAGGTGTGGCCATTACAACTATTTGTCCTTTTCTTTTCAATTCAACAGCAGGCTTTAATGCTGGCTCTATACCTATTACAGGCATTACACTACTATATTTCTTTCTTAAATCTATTATAGCGGCGCTGGTTGCTGTATTACAAGCAATTACTACTGCCTTAATATTCTTACTTATTAAAAATTCTACAGCTTCAAAGGTTAATCTACTAGCTTCCTCTACAGTTTTTATACCATATGGTGCATTATTAGAATCTCCAAAATAAACAAAATCTTCTCCTGGTAAAAGTTTTACCGCTTCTTTTAATACACTAATTCCTCCAACTCCAGAATCAAAAAAACCTATTGGTCTACATTCCACTTTCACTCTACCACCTTCATTATAGTTAGTTAATATATATGCTTAATATTATATAATATAGAATTGAACTATACAAATTATGAAAGTTCATTGCATAAATATACATTGCATTTAATATTTTCGCAATAATTAGATATAAAATTGAATTTTTGTAAAAAATAATGCAATATTTTTTACAGAATAAAAATTTTCAATTGCTAAGTGAAGTTTTTTTTTAATAAACTTTCATTTTTCCTATTGACATATGGGCATATTAATTATAAAATCTTGAATATAAAAAAATTCACAAAAACACGTTATTAATATCATTTTCTTAAATTACAAAGTAAAAGAGTAAAAAAAAACTCTTTTTTTATTTTTATAGGAGGAAATTGTATGATAAAAGATTTAATCTACACCATTTCAAAAGAAAATCATTCAGAAAAAGAATTAAAGGCAATCTTAACTTCTCATCCTGAAATAAAATTTGTGTCCCTTATAGGCATAGACTTATCAGGAAATGATACTGACGAAAAAATCCCTATGAAAGTCTTCTTAGACGATATAGACACATTCTTGAAGGGAGCAATTCAAACTGATGGTTCATCTGTTGTTCTCCCTGGAATAGCAAGCTTAAACAATGCTAAAGTTGATATGCTAGCTGATGTCGATGTAAACTGGTACGTAGAATACAACTATGAGCATATAGACGGTGAAACTGGAAAACCTATCGGAACTTTAAGAATTCCTTGCTTCTTATATCATGAAAATGTTGCTGTAGACTCCAGACACATTTTGAAACATGCTATAGAACACTTCAAATCAACTCTTTTGGACTTATTTAAAGCACATCCAAGTTCACTAGCAGCTTTTGACATAAAATATGATGACATAGAAGATGTAGTTGCTACTTGTGCTACAGAATTAGAATTTTGGGTTAAAACTCCTAACGATAAAGCTGAAGTTGAAGAACTTTCTACTTCTCAAGTATTGCAAGAGCAATATTGGACTAGAACAAAAGGTGTTGTAAGAACATGTCTTGAAGAATCTTTACTTATTATGGATGCATATGGTTTAGAACCTGAAATGGGCCATAAAGAAGTTGGTGGAGTAAAAGCAAAAATAGATGAATCAGGAAAACTTACTCACATAATGGAACAACTTGAAATAGATTGGAAATACTCTACTGCAGTACAGGCTGCTGATAATGAACTTTTAGTTAAGAGCTTAGTTAAAGAAACTTTTAGAAAAAATGGATTAGATGTTACATTCCTTGCTAAACCTATAGACGGTGTTGCAGGTAGTGGTGAACATACTCATATTGGAATAGCTTTAAAACTTAAAAATGGAAAGAGAATTAACTTATTCTCATCACCAAAGAAACATTTCTTAAGCATTTTTGGATATGCTTCTATAATGGGAATACTTAAAAATTATGAAGTAGTAAATCCATTTGTATCTTCTACTAATGATTCTTTAAGAAGATTAAAACCTGGATTTGAAGCTCCAATTTGTATTGTAACTTCTATAGGTAATTCTGTAGAAATTCCTTCTAGAAACAGAACAGTACTTATAGGTGTTATAAGAGACTTACAAAACTCATTATCAACAAGATTTGAGCTTAGAGCTCCAAACCCACATACAAATACTTACTTAGCTGTAACTGCACTATACATGTCTATGTTAGATGGTATTAAGTATGCAGTAACTGATGAAAAAACTGAAGATGAACTTTTAGCTGAACTTTCAAAGAAACCAGAAGATAATGCCGATTATCTAGAATTGGGAAGAGCTTATAGAAGTGAAGAAGATGTATTTGAAGACTTCTCTGATGAAGAAAGAGAAAAATTCTTTGGTAAAGCTCCTGCTACTGTTTACGAAAATCTTTCTGCATTTGATAAATATCCAGATAAAAAAGCAGTTCTTATGCAAGGTGATGTTTTAAATGAAAAACTTATAAACAGCTTTGTACTTGGTACTACTAAAAGATGGATTGTTGAAATAAACAACAGGATTATAGCAAATTACTCAGATGAAATAAGAGCTTGTAAGCCTCTTCATTCTATAGACAAAGCTTTAGACCTTGATGTAGCTAATTGGATGAAGATAAATGAATTAAGACATTATTTAATGAAAGATTCATACTCAAAGCAAAGCTTATTTACAAGAATAAAAGTTGCTACTGATATAAAGAAATATGATGAAGTTTCAAATCTTCAAATAGAACTTGATGAAAAGATAAAAGAATTAAGAGAATTATATTCTAATTATAAGAAAAATCTATTAGATATCTAAAAAATAAAACCCTACATAAATTTATGTAGGGTTTTATTAAGTTGTACCTCTTATTATTAAATGTGTTTCAAAATAAATTTGTTTATTTGGTATAACTTTACTATTTATTATATCTATTAGCAAATTGCAAGACTCTCTTCCCATTTCATAAATAGGCTGAGCTATAGTAGTTAATTCTGGCTCAATTACCTGCGATATATGTATATTATCAAAACCAATGATACTTATATCCTCAGGTATACTAATACCTCTTCTTTTCAATACCTTTATCCCACCTAAAGCCATTATGTCATTACTATAAAATACAGCATCTATTTTCTCATTACTTTCCAACATCAATTTTGTAGATTTCATTCCACCTTCTATGTTAAAAGCTCCTTTAAAAATAATATTTTCATTATATATACCATATTTATTCATAGCATTTTTATAGCCTTCTAATCTCTGATTTGAAATTTCTAATGTATCAGGTCCTTTTACAAACGCTATATTTCTTTTTCCCTTATTATATAAATAATCTATTCCTTGAATAACTCCATTCTTATTTAAGCAATATACTCCATAAGCTTCTTTATAACTATCTATATATCTATCTACAAGCACAAAAGGTACATTGTTGTTTTTTAACATTTCTATACTAACACTGCTTTCTCCTCCAGCTATAAAAATAACTCCATCAACTAATTTGCTTATGAGAACCTTTATATACTTTTGTTCTTTATTAATTTCATTGTCTGTATTGCAAAAAATAACATTATATCCTAAATAACTTGCCCTATCTTCAATAGCTCTTGCAATAGATGCAAAGAATGGATTTGTTATATCCGGTAAAACTATTCCTATAGTATCTGTTTTTTTAGTACTTAAACTTCTCGCTAAATGGTTGGGAATATAGTTCATCTCTTTAGATAAGGTTAATATTCTACTTTTAGTTTCTTCACTTATATTTCCATCTCTCTTATTCAAAACCATAGAAACAGTTGCCTTAGATACTCCTGCCTTTTTAGCAATGTCCAACATTGTTACCTTTTTCATAATTACCCCTTGTAAAACTAATTTGTATTTAATTATAACTGTATTTTATTTAGTAATCAATTTGAATACAATTAATACTTGTTTAATAAAATCCAGGATTTGCATCCTGGATTTTCAATTTTAAATTATTATTTTTTTATAAGTTTTAAATCTACAGGTATTTGTTTTGGAACGCTTTCACCCTTTATAACCTTTACAGCATTCTCAATAGCTAAACTTCCCATTAAATCTGGTTGTTGAGCAACTGTAGCTGTCATTTCGCCATTTGCAACTGCCTTTTTAGCATCATCAGTACCATCAAAACCTACTATTATAATCTTTTTACCTTGTAATGCTTTAACTGCACCTAATGCCATTTCATCATTATGAGCAAAAACAGCATCAAACTGTGGTGTAGACTGCATTATGTTTTGCATTACATTTAATCCTTTTTGTCTGTCAAAATCTGCTGATTGACTTGCAACTACCTTAACGTTAGCTTTACCATCAACGCCTTCATGGAATCCCTTACCTCTATCTCTTGTAGCTGATGCTCCTGGTTGTCCTTGAAGTTCAACTATATTTGCTTTTCCTCCCAATTGTTGTAGTATAAACTCTGCTGCCATTTTTCCACCCTTAACATTGTCTGAAGCTATATGAGTAACAACTGTTCCACTATTTGCTTGCCTATCTACAGTTATAACTGGTATTTTCTTATCATTTGCTACTTTAATTGAATTTCCAACAGCATCACTGTCTGTAGCATTTATAATTAATGCTGAAACACCTTGTTGTACAAGATCATCTACATTTGATCTTTCTTTTGTTGCATCATTTTGTGAATCAACAACTACTAAATCATAACCTAATTCTTTTGCCTTTTTAGTTGCTCCATCTTTCATTGTAACAAAGAATGGGTTGTTTAAAGTTGATATTACCATTCCTATTTTCTTTTTACCACCTTGGTTAGATGATTGTTGTTGATTGCTGTTACCACATCCTGTAAGCCCTGCAATTGCAAGTACACCTGTTAACATAAGTGACATCATTTTTAAACGTGTTCTTTTCATAATAATATTCCTCCCTTATTTTATATAAATAAATTTTTTATTTATTTTTCTTATCAAGCATAACTGCTAACAATATAACAAGTCCTTTTACTATTGATTGATAAAAAGGAGATACATTCATTAAGTTCAAACCATTATTCAATACTCCTATTATCATTGCACCTATTATTGTTCCAGTAAGAGAACCTTCTCCACCTGAAAGACTAGTTCCTCCAAGTACAACTGCTGCGATAGCATCTAATTCAAAACCACTTCCTGCATTAGGTGATGCAGAACCAATTCTGCTGGTTACTACAATAGCACTTAATGCTGCTGCTGCTCCAGATAAAACATAAACTAAAGCTTTAATTTTATCTGTATTTATACCTGATAATCTTGATGAATCTTCGTTTCCTCCAACAGCATATACATATCTACCATATCTAGTTTGAGTCAATACATACCAAGCTATTAAAGCTACAATGGCTATTATAATAACTGGTAAAGGTATTCCAAGTATGGTTCCATTTCCAATGAAAGTAAAGTTAGTTCCAAGTCCAGATATTGGAGTTCCATTAGTATAGACATAAGTTACTCCTCTAAACACCGTCATAGTAGCTAATGTTACTATAAAAGCTTGAATTTTTCCCTTTGCAACTATTATTCCATTAACTAATCCAATTAATCCTCCAATTATTACAGTTAAAACTAAAATCAAAACTATATTAACATTCTTTTGCGCTAAAGATGCGGCAATTGCACCTGCTATTGCAAGAGTAGATCCAACTGATAAATCTATTCCACCTGTTAGTATTACAAAACACATACCTACCGCAATAATTGCATTAACTGAAACCTGAGTAAATACATTTAATATGTTTGGAACAGTTAAAAATCTAGGTGTTACAAGCGATATAACTATACATAATATTAATAATCCTATTAAAGACTTGTATTTAAACAGCAAACTTTTAATATCTTTTTCCATTTTTCCCTCTCCTCCTGTATCTAATTGATACTTTAAACTCCAATAGCATACTTCATTATGCTTTCCTGAGTTGCTTCCTCTCTCTTTAATTCTCCTGTTACTTTTCCTTCATGCATTACCATTACTCTATCACTAACTCCCAATATTTCTGCCATATCAGAAGAAATCATTATAACAGCTTTTCCCATACTTTTTAGCTTGTTTAATACTTCATAAATTTCCTTTTTTGCACCTACATCTATACCCTTTGTAGGTTCATCAACTATTAATACTTTAGGTGAACGCATTAGCCATTTAGCTAAAATTACCTTTTGTTGATTTCCTCCACTAAGGTTTTTAACTAATTGTTGCTGATTAGGTGTCTTTATGGACAACCTTTTAATATACTCTTCTACTTCCTTTTTTTCTGACTTTTTATCTATTCTTTTCATTTTGTTTTCATAACTAGTCAGATTAGGAAGTGTCATATTCTCAGCTACAGACATATTTAAAATAAGACCTTCTTGTTTTCTATCCTCTGATAAATAACATATACCATATTTAATGGCATCTTTAGGTGAAGTAATGTTTACTTTTTCGCCATCTACATATATTTCTCCAGAATCCTTCTTATAATCTCCAAATATAGTTTTGGCAAGCTCAGTTCTTCCTGCTCCCATAAGACCTGAAACACCTAATATTTCTCCTGATCTAATCTCAAAACTTACATTCTTTACTTTATCCTTCATGGATAGGTTTTCAACTTTAAGTAAAACATTTTCTTTTTCTACTTCTTTATAAGGAAACTGTTCTTCAAGTTTCCTTCCTACCATCATGGTAATTAAATCATCTTTAGTTACATCTTTAGTTTCAACAGAACCTATATACTTACCATCTCTTAAAACAGTTATGGAATCACAAATTTGGAATATTTCATCCATTCTATGAGATATATATATAATTGCTATTCCCTTTTCTTTTAGTTTTCTAATTACTTCAAATAACTTTTGAGTTTCCACATCCGTTAGTGCTGTAGTAGGTTCATCCATAATAATAACACTAGAATTCTTAGTTAATGCCTTTGCAATTTCAATCATTTGCATATCTCCAAGATTTATATCCTTGACTAATGTATTGGGATTTATGTTGCATCCGATTTGATCTAAGAAATATTTACTTCTTTCTTTCATCCAAACTTTATTTATTTTTCTGGTACCTTTGCTAAATTTTTCATTACCTAAAAATATATTTTGAGCTACTGTTAAATTAGGAAGAACACTAAGTTCTTGATGTATGATTGTTATTCCTAAACTTTCAGCATGTTTTATTCCATGGATTTCTATTTCATCACCATCTACAATAATTTTTCCTTCATCTTTTTTATATACACCACTTACTATCTTCATTAATGTGGACTTTCCAGCTCCATTTTCTCCAAGTAAGGCCAGTACTTTTCCACCGTAAGCTTTTATATGCACATCTTGTAACGCCTTTACTCCTGGAAATGATTTAGATATACCCACCATTTCCAAAATAGGCTTTTTACTTTCCATACTTTATCCTCCTAATACTTTATTAGAATATAACTCCTGATTTTAAAATTATATTTGCATAAGGAGTCTGTTCTCCTGTTCTTATAACTGCCTTGCACTCCTTTAGCTTAACTTTAAGCTCTTCATGAGTAATAAATGTTATTTTTACATCTCCAATTTCATTTTTTATTTCTTCATATAATTTAGGACTAACATCTACTGTTTCCTTAGCTATTTCAACCTCTTCAATTTGTAGTTCTTGCAATACTACTTTTAGTGTTTGTATAAAAGTAGGTACATCCTTTATAAGTGCTATATCTATTCTTTCTGTTTCCTTTGGAATAGGTAGTCCACAATCTCCAATAGCTAGAGTCTCTGTATGACCCATTTGTGATATAATACTTGAAATATTAGAATTTAACATACCAATCTTTTTCATTGTTTATTCCTCCCCATATGTTTCCTTTACCTCTTCTAAATAAGGAAGTGAAGGCTGTGCACCTGATTTTTGTACTACTATAGATGAAACTTTATTTGCAAATTTTATAGAATTCTCAATAGAGTTAAAATTAATTACATCGCTGTTTACTAACTTACTTGTAAGTGCTCCTATAAAGCTATCTCCTGCAGCTGTAGTATCTATCGCCTTTACCTTATAAGCAGGTACAATGCTCAATCTATCCTTATCTAGTATAGCCGCACCTTTTTCTCCTAAAGTTATTATTACAAACTTTACACCTTTTTCTAAGAATTTATTTGAAGCTTTTCTTATACTTTCTTCATCCTTAACTTCTATATTAGTAAGTTCAAATGCCTCAGTTTCATTTGGTGCTATAATATCTGTACTCTTTAGTAGTTCTTCTGGTATATCCTTTGCTGGTGCAGGGTTTAGAACTGTAAGTACTCCATTTTCTTTTGCTATTCTGAAAGCTTGTATAGTAGCTTCTATTGGTGTTTCAAATTGAGCTACTAATATTTTTGAATTTTTTATAACCTTTTCTAATTCTTCAACATATTTTGTATCTATCTCCATATTAGCTCCTGGAACTACTATGATAGAGTTATTTCCAAGATCATCTACAGTTATAATAGCCATTCCTGTAGGATTAGTGTCACTGTAACTTATATTACTTACATCTATATCATCTTTTTTTAAAGCTTCCACTAATGAGAAACCGTTTTCATCATTACCCACACTAGCTAGCATACATACATTAGCACCTAACCTTTTTGCTGCTACAGCTTGATTAGCTCCTTTGCCACCTGGTATTTTTTGAAAACCCTTTGATAAAATAGTTTCTCCTGATTTTACCATTCTATCTACTCTTAAAACTAAATCCATATTTATGCTTCCTAAAATACAAATATTTTGCATCTAAATATCACCTCTTTTTTAGTTAACCGGTTTAGTTAACCGGTTAATCTCATTTTATATTATCTTTTAATATATGTCAATAATTTTCTGTAAACTTTTTCACACGCAAAAAAATAAGGACCTTATATTTACTAATAAAGTTTATATAAGGTCCTTACTTTTAAAATTCTCTTAATTGAAAAGTTTTTATTACCATATCTTTTTTATTATTTATAGGTTTCCAAAGTTCTATTCTATCTATTATGCCCATCTTATGGAAGTTCAAGTTTTTAGTATTTTCACACGCTGTAACATATTCCTTGCTACTCCATTGTCTTGATGCAAAATTAGTATTAGCTACTGCTACATGTAAGTCCCAGTTATCTATATTTTCTCTAACATCAAATCCATGCAGCTTTAAACTTTCATTTACCTGTCTTGCAATTCTAATAATATAACCCTTATTTTCTATTTTTAAATTAACAGACTTATATGGAGGGTCAAAACATATAGCTCCATTTATCTTTACTTTAAATTTTTTATAAGGCTTTAATATATCTCCGACTATTTTATTTAACTTTTCAATATCCGGATCCCCTATAACTTCTAATGTTATATGTAAAACAGGCATATTTTTGTATAATTTGTACTTTCTACATATATTTTTTTGTATTTCTTCAATAGAAGAATAAGAATCCTTGTTAAATAGCGCCACTAAGTAATATTTCATATTTGTTCAATCCCCCAAATTAATCTTAATAAAATAGTATAAAATGTGATTTTTTGATATAAATATAATCTATATTTTTAATAATATAATGTTTTCTCAACTTTTTCAATTAAATTACATAAAACATCCTCTTCACATTTTTAAAATTAATGTTAAAATATTATAGAATTATGTTATAATAAACTTTGTGTAGTAATATGAATTTAAGATTTTTAATTTAATATAAATTTTATTAATATGATAAGGATGGATCGGGAATGGATAAATTGGTAATTAACGGAGGAAAACCTCTTTTTGGTTCTATAGAAATAAATGGTGCTAAGAACGCTGCTGTAGCAATACTTCCTGCTGCTATACTCGCAAGTAAAAATGTTTGCAATATAGATAATATACCTAACATTGAGGATGTTCACTGTTTAGAAAGAATAATTGAAAGCTTAGGTTGTAAAATAGAAGTAGGAAAAAATTCAGTTGTTATAGATAGCACTACTATAAATAATGTAAATGCTAATACTGAAGACGTAAGAAAAATGAGAGCTTCTTACTATCTTATAGGTGCTCTTTTAGGTAGATTTAAAAAAGCCAGAGTAGAACTTCCTGGAGGATGTCCTATTGGAGTTAGGCCTATTGATCAACATATAAAGGGTTTTGAAGCTTTAGGTGCTAAAGTAGATATAACACATGGCTGTGTTGTAGTAGAAGCTGATCGATTAATAGGAACTAATATTTTCTTTGATGTAGTTAGTGTAGGAGCTACTATAAATGTCATGCTTGCAGCAACTCTTGCTGAAGGTGTAACTACTTTAGAAAATGTAGCAAAAGAACCTCACATTGTAGATGTAGCAAACTTTTTAAATAGTATGGGTGCTAATATAAAAGGTGCAGGTACTGATGTAATAAGAGTTGTAGGTGTAAAAGAACTTCAAGGATGCTCCTACAGTGTAATACCTGATCAAATAGAAGCTGGAACTTATATGATTGCTGCTGCTTCATGTGGTGGTGAAGTGCGTTTAGAAAATATTATACCCAAACATTTAGAATCTATTTCAGCAAAGCTCATAGAATCAGGTACTGAAATAATTGAAGATGGTGACTGTATTACTGTAAAATCTAACGGAAAGCTTAAAGGAGTAAACATAAAAACTCAACCTTATCCAGGGTTTCCAACAGATGTACAGCAACCTATGAGTACCCTATTAACAGTGGCTAAAGGTAGAAGCATTATATCTGAAAGCATATGGGAAAGTAGATTCAAGCATGTTGATGAACTAAAAAAAATGGGTGCCAATATAAAAGTAGAAGGTAGAACTGCTATAATAGATGGTGTTGATAAACTTACAGGGGCAGTAGTTAAAGCAACTGATTTAAGGGCAGGTGCTGCCATGGTTATTGCTGGTCTTATTGCTGATGGAGTTACGGAAGTTCTAAGTATTGAACATATTGATAGAGGTTACCCAAATATTGAAGATAAATTCAAGGCTCTAGGTGCAGATATAAAAAGAGTTAGTTGCTCAGAATAGTATTAATTTAAGATAGGAGAATTATTATGATTTTCTGTCCTTTGTATAGTGGCAGTAGTGGAAATAGTATATTTGTATCTTCTAATAACACTAAAGTTTTAGTAGATGCAGGACTTCCAGGAAAAAGCATAGAAAAAGCACTTGAGCGTATTGGAGAAAATCCTGCTGACATTGATGGCATATTTGTTACTCATGAACATATAGATCATACAAAGGGAGTAGGTGTATTATCTAGAAAATATGATATACCTATATACACAAATGCTCCTACATGGGATTCTATGTCAAAAACCATTGGTAAGATAAAAGATAAAAATATTAAAGTATTGCAAAGCAATTGCATAAGCATTAAAGATATGGATATAACTAGTTACAAAATCTCTCATGATGCAGCTGCTCCTTCTGGATATTCTCTGAGTTGTGAAGATAAAAAAGCTTGTATAGCAACTGATTTAGGATTTTTTTCTACAGAGATTCGCAAAACTCTAGAAGATGCAGATGTAGTTCTATTAGAGAGCAATCATGATGTTGAAATGTTAAAATTCGGTCCTTATCCTTATAATTTAAAGAAGCGAATTTTAAGTAATATAGGCCATTTATCTAATGATGATTGTGGCAAAGCTATTGTTAATATAGCAAATGGTAAATTTAAGAAAATTATTTTAGGACATTTAAGTAAAACAAATAATTACCCTGAACTTGCATATCAAACAGTATTAAACATACTAAATGAAGCTAAAATTGATCTGAATAAAGATTTAACTGTTTCTGTAGCTAAAAGGGATATGCCTAGTAATTATATAGAATTTTAATAAAAAGGTGAGGGATATGAAAAAAACTCTTTCGATATTCATATGTTCCATGACTATATTTTCTATGGTAGGCTTAACAGGGTGTAAAAACAAGGACACTATAAGTTCTGGTGATAAAGAAAAGCAAATTGCTCTATCAAAGGAAAAGGAAAATGCTTTGGATTTAAATATATATTTTGGATCTTCTAATAATTCTACTGATTTATCTAAAGAACAACGCGTTATAAAAAAAGATGAATTATTAGGCGAAACCATTATTAATGAGATTATAAAAGGTCCCGGTGTAAAAAGTAATTTAAACCCGGTTTTACCTAAAGATACAAAGCTTTTAAGTTTTTCCATTAAAGACAATACTGCTTATGTAAATTTTAGTAAAGAGGCAAATATATCTATGAATGCATATAAAGAAGAAACTTGCTTAAAAAGCATCATTTTTTCTTTAACTGAATTGCCTTCAATACAAAAGGTTAAAATTTTTATAGACAACAAGGATACTAATATGTGGGGAAATAATTTTAACTTAACATCCCCACTTGGAAAAGATACTATATCAAATACTAAGAAAAAGTAAATTATAATAAAAAGTGGTATAAAAAGATTATTGAAAAATATTAGGTTTTTTATTATAATATTTGAAGTAGTATGCATTTTTAAGTTAGTAATATATTTTCAAAAGGAGATAAAACTATGAGTTTGTATAAAAGTTGGACAGATATGGTTGTAGATTTTGTTAAAACTAGAGGAGAAGCTGCATTCTGGAAAGAATATGGTTCTATTGAAAAAAGTATTTATACAAAAGTTTTGGCAGAACATAATCATACTATAAGTGGAAGCATTAAAGATTTGGCAGATAAATTTGAAACTTCAACAATATTTTTTATGGGTTTTCTAGATGGAATTAATGACAGTCTTGTTGAATCTTTTGATCTTAATACTCTAGAAGAGGATTCTAACATTGAAATAAAAATAGATTTTGAAAAATTATATTTTAATATGTTAGATGCTAAAGCTGATTATCTTTACACTCTTCCTCAATGGGAATCTATATTCTCTAAAGAAAAGAGAAAAGAAATACATAAAGATTGGGCTAACTCTAAAACTGTAGTAAACAAAAACAAAGTAGGCAGAAATGACCCATGTCCATGTGGCAGTGGAAAGAAATATAAACACTGCTGTGGAAAAAATGCTTAGTTTGAAATTAAATCCCTACACTTCAGTGTAAGGATTTTTTTCTTTGTTAAAATACACTATATATAATGATTAGGAGATTTTATAATGAACATATCCATAATATGCGTTGGTAAACTTAAAGAAAAGTACTTAAAGGAAGCTATAAATGAATACTCTAAACGTTTAAGCAGATATTGTAAATTAGATATAATAGAAGTTCCTGATGAAAAGACACCTGATAATGCTTCTGAAAAAGAAGAACTTCAAATAAAAGACAAAGAAGGCTTAAGTATTCTAAAACACATAAAAAGTAATATGTTTGTTACTGCTTTAGACCTAAAAGGTTCTATGCTTTCCTCTGAACAATTAGCGTCTTTTATAAAAGATGCTGGTATTAATGGAAATAGCAACTTAGCTTTTATAATTGGTGGTTCCCTTGGCCTTTCAAGTCAAGTATTATCGCGAGCTGATTTTAAGCTTTGTTTTTCTAAAATGACATTTCCTCATCAACTTATGAGGGTAATTTTATTAGAACAAATATACAGAAGCTATAGAATCATTAGTGGTGAACCATACCATAAGTAACATTTAACTTTTTATTTGAATTCTTCTAATCCTCATCAATAGGTATATCATCTAAATCACTTTCTAAAGCACTTATGTTTGTTTTTATTTCATTTATAATTGTTTTCTCATTTTCTACATCATTTTTAGTTTCTGCTAATCCAAGTGTCACAGTACTATTAGCTTGAATGAACTTTTTCAGTCTGTCATCTATTAATTTTTTTATAGATTCTAAATTATTGTTTCCAATAGAATCCTTATATTTTTCATAAAATCTTATAGATTCACAAATATAATCAGTTGTTACAAAGCTTTCATTATTAAGCTTTTTATTTTCTAGTAACCTCCTTATATCCATGTTTTTCTTAGAAAATGTGAGAACCAATGATCCAGGTCGTTTTGCCATAATATATCCCCCCTATTATTCCCTAGGTAATATATTTCTTGTATGCCACTTTATATAAACCTTCTACAGTTGACCATTGTGGATCAGCTGTTATAAATGAATTAGGAATTTTCTTTGTTATAGCTTCAACTAACTTCTGGGTAGTACCACCTATAAATACTAAACCATCTAATTCTTCAATACGAAATCCATGCCTACTAATCTGATCACAAGCTTCATCAAAAAAACGATTTTTGCTCTCCTCAATAACTTCCTGACTTCCCTTATCTATCTGTCCAAAATTAGATAAATATCCAACATTAAGTGCTCTTTCTGCCACCTCGAATTTAACTATATTACCTCTCTTATAACCTGTTAAATCATCAGCTACATAATTAATTAGTTTTATTGCACCAAACTCCTCCACAAAACGATCAGATGAAGGCGACATACAAATACCATCAGTATAAAGGGAAAATGTAAAATTTAATCCTCCAAAATCCACTACTCCTATTTTTTTGTTCTTAAACAAATGAGGAGATAAATAAACTATTCCAGACCCCTCAGCCTTTATCATTACATTAGAAATTTCAAAGCTATAATCCTTATCATCTACATTTATTTCTATAATTCCGCTACCCTTTATGAAATCTTTATATTCTTGTTTAGCCTTTTCAACCTTCAACACACTTATAGGACACGCAAGAACCATACTTATTTTGTTATCCTTAGTATCGGGTTCTAAAAATTGAGTAATGGCTGTATAAGTGCACACTTTATGTATGAACAACGTCTTTGATGTCTCATAGCTTTTAGTTTCACCTTGTTCACCTACAATTAATTCTTCACCATTAAACACTACCTTATATGATTTTCCCTCTGCATCTATATATCCATTTTTTAGCTCGTATATCTTAGTTCTAATGTTCACCTTCTTTATATCAGAAGTTAACCCCTTAGAATTTCTTCCAACAGCCTTAACAGCATATTTTCCAGCATCTAATGCCATTATGTATTCAGCCATTTTCATCACTCCTCTAAATTATTTTCGTATCTACATTGTACTCTAAATGTAGGTGCAAATCAATTACTTTTTATGCAAATATTGTAAAAAATTATTTTCATAAGCTTATTTTGTAGATACACTATATCTACGTTATAGATACAATTATGTAAATCCATGCAATTTAACTAATTATATTTATACATTAATCCACTTAATAGCCAATTCTTCTGTTCTATGATATACTAACCTTGAAAAAGAAAATTAATATTTACAGGGCAATAATACTACATACATTTTTCAAACTATGTACTTTAATAAAAAAGTGAAAATCACTTTATTTAAAGCATATTATAACACCCACTGGCAATAATAGAAATTAAAGGAACATGCTATAGCCTTTAGACCTACATATTGGTTTAAGTATCTATAATATAAACGTTGACATATAATTGTATAGATATTATAATTTTAGAATAAAGTGTATAATAAAAAGTAATGACGAGACTAGCAAATGTAGCCTTTATTTTTAGCAGTTTATTAAGTTAAATCATAAATATTTAGTTTACATTTAATAACAACCTTAAGTTTCTGATCTAACTCCTCATTGGATAGTAGGCTTAGAAGTAGTCAATGCCTTACTACTGGTAAGTAAAGAAATTTTCTTTACTGTTTAAGTTAGTCATTTTTGACAAATTAGGTGTTACTGCTAAATTGAAGCCTTTCGTCCCTTTATGGATGGAAGGTTTTTTACATGTATTTATTTAAATAATAATTAAATTTTATATTTTTAGGAGGAATTTAATTTATGAAAATAACATTAGTAAAATCCTTATATAGGGAAACTGAAAAATTTGCCAATAACCCTGTAAAAATATCTGGTTGGATAAGAACCGTAAGAGATTCTAAATCATTTGGTTTTATAGAGATAAATGATGGATCATTTTTTAAGAATATCCAAGTAGTTTTTGATGATAGTCTTGAAAACTTTAAGGATATAACAAAACTTGCTATTAGTTCTTCTTTGTCAGTTGAAGGCACTATAGTACTTACACCTGGATCAAAACAACCTTTTGAAATGAAAGCTACTAAAATAACTGTAGAAGGAAAATCTTCTTCAGATTACCCATTACAAAAGAAAAGACATTCACTTGAATATTTAAGAACTATAGCTCATTTAAGACCTAGAAGTAATACTTTTTCAGCAGTATTTAGAGTTCGTTCTGTATCTGCATTTGCTGTTCATAAGTTCTTTCAAGAAAAAGGTTTCGTATACGCTAATACGCCATTAATAACTGGAAGTGACTGTGAAGGTGCTGGAGAAATGTTCAGATTAACCACTTTAGATTTAGAAAACGTGCCAAAAGACGAAAATGGCAAAGTAGATTATTCAAAAGATTTCTTTGGAAAAGAGACAAATCTTACAGTAAGCGGCCAATTATCTGCAGAAACTTTTGCTCTTGCATTTAGAAATGTTTACACTTTCGGACCAACATTTAGAGCTGAAAATTCAAATACAGCAAGACATGCTGCTGAATTCTGGATGATAGAACCTGAAATGGCCTTTGCTGAATTAAAAGATTATATGGACATAGCTGAAGACTTGGTTAAGTACATAATAAAATATGTGCTTGCAAATGCACCTGAAGAAATGGAATTCTTTAACTCATTTATTGACAAAGGATTGTTTGATAGATTAGATAACGTTGCAAATTCAGACTTTGGTAGAATTTCATATACAGAAGCTGTAGATATATTGAAAAAATCTGGTCATGAATTCCAATACCCAGTAGAATGGGGAATTGACCTTCAGACTGAACATGAAAGATATTTAACTGAAAAAGTATTTAAGAAGCCTATATTTGTAACAGATTATCCAAAAGATATAAAGGCATTTTATATGAGAGCAAATGAGGATGGAAAAACAGTTGCTGCTGCTGACTTACTTGTACCTGGTGTTGGTGAAATAGTAGGTGGAAGTCAAAGAGAGGAAAGATTAGATATATTAGAAAAGAGAATTGATGAAATGGGACTTAGCAAGGAAGACTACTGGTGGTACCTTGAATTAAGAAAGTATGGTGAAACAAAACACTCAGGCTTTGGTTTAGGATTTGAAAGAATTTTAATGTATATAACTGGAATGTCTAACATAAGAGATGTAATTCCATTCCCAAGAACAACAGGTTCTGCTGAGTTCTAATAAACTCGGAGGTAATAACATGGAAAAAAGAATTGGTGTTGTAGGCATAGTTATAGAAGATCTTGAAAACGCATCAAAAGTTAATAGCATACTTCATTCTTTTGCAAGCATAATCGTTGGAAGAATGGGAATTCCTTATAAGGAAAAGAACATATCAGTTATATCATTAATTGTTGATGGTACGTCAGACAACATAAGTGCTATGACTGGTAAACTAGGTAAAATTGAAGGCGTTAATGTAAAGTCTGCTATAACAAGGAAATAAATCTTCATTTTGGAGAAAAGCAAGATAATTCATTATTGTTAAAATAACTAAGATAAGGTTTGTTAAAAAACTAAAAGTTGAAATTGCCTTATGGAATTTATATCAATACTATGAAAGTATTGTTTAAATAAAATGAAATTTAATATATAATTAAGTTTAAAGAGAGAGTTTTCTGTATAAATTAGGCAGCTCTCTCTTTCATTTTACTTGAATATTGAGTCTAATTATCCTAAAAAATCAAATTTTTTTAACAATTTAAAAAAAATTTCATGTAACCGTTTGCTGGTCATTTCAATATTTATTAATTTTCGATAAAATATATAAGTAGGAAGTATTTATCTAAAGGTAACTTAATGTTATTATACTTAATTATAAGGATATGGAAAGGCGGCCTTATTATATGAATCTGGAAAAACTATTTCACTTACAACAAAATTTAAATGAACGTATAGAAAAAGAACATGAACTTGATCAAACTTCTTTGTTGTCGAAAAAAGTATTAGCACTTCAAGTAGAACTTGCAGAACTTGCTAATGAAACTAAATGTTTTAAATATTGGAGCTCTAAATCTGCCTCAAATCGGAACATTGTTTTAGAAGAATTTGTTGATTGTCTTCATTTTATACTAAGCCTAGGGTTGGAAAAAAGCTTTGAAAACATAAACAATATAGCTATTAAAGACTCTCAATATGATATAGTTGCTCAATTTTTAAATCTCTATGTAGATATAAATGATTTTTTTATTTGTTCTTCTAAAGATAATTACATAACTTTATTTGAAGACTTTCTTGCTCTAGGAAAAAGCCTTGATTTTAACATAGAAGATATAGAAAATGCTTACCTTATTAAAAATTCTATTAATCACAAAAGACAGGATAAGGGATATTAATATATCTCTATTAAGACCTATAAGTATTATAGGTCTTTTATTTTAACCATAATTAATAATGCTAATTAATTATGGTTAAAATAATCTTAGGGTGGTGATTTTAAAATGCTTGGTATAATATTTTCAATAATAGCAGGTATATCTATGAGTCTTCAAGGAGTTTTCAATACAAGACTCGGAGAAAAAATAGGATTATGGGAAACAAATGCCATAGTTCAAGGCACAGGTTTTGCTTTAACTTTAATTACTTTATTTCTTTTAGGTAATGGAAGCCTTAGCAACATAAAGCATTGTAATAAAATATACTTATTAGGTGGTTTTCTCGGAGTTATTATTACTTTTACCGTAATGGAGGGTATTGCAAGCTTAGGTGCTACTTACTCCATTGCAACAATACTAGTAGCCCAATTAACTGCTGCCGCCTTAATAGATGCTTTTGGATTCTTTGGTGCACCTCAAGTTAAATTTCACATTACTAAAATAATTGGAATTTGTATAATGATTTTAGGTATTGTAATATTTAAATGGAAAGGTTAAATATATTAGACTTAAACGAAATATAAGGATATAATGTATAATGTAATTGGTATTATAATGATTTTCCCACTTCTAAAAGTAGTGATGATACATTCTATACCAATTAATAAATCTTACTCAATATTATTATATTAAGACAACATCTATTACGGGGGGATAATCTATATGGATTTTAAACAAATAGAAGCTTTTATAAATGTGGCAAAATTTAAAAGCTTCTCTAAAGCTGCAAATGCTTGTTTTTTATCACAACCTGCTATTAGCTCGCATATATCTAGTTTAGAAAAGCAACTTAAAATACAGCTTTTTGATAGAACTTCAAAAGAAGTGCTTTTAACACCAGCTGGAAGCTCATTTCTAAATTATGCTATAGACATTTTAAATGCACGTGATAAAGCTATTTCTAATCTAGCCAAATTCAATGAAACAGTTAGCGGAAAACTTAAATTAGCTTCTAGTACTACTCCTTGTAATACAATAGTACCTATTTTAATAAAAAAATTTCACACTTTGTATCCTGAGGTCTCTTTTGATGTAATGGAAAGAAGCTCTAGAGAAATAATTGAAAACATTATTAAATTTGACTGTGAATTAGGCATTATTGGTGAATTAGTTAATGATGAAAAAATTAAAAGCTATAAACTAATTGAAGATGATTTAATCGTAATATCAGCACCAGAATTTAACTTACCAAGTTGTATGAAAATAGAAGAACTGTTAAAGTATCAATTTGTTTTAAGAGAAGAAGGTTCTGCTACAAGAAAAACCTTTGAAGATGCTCTGCAAAAACAAGGATTTGATACATCTAGCATGGACATATGCTTTGAAGTTAATAATTTGGATAGCTTACTTCAATTTGTTAAGCAAGGTTTAGGTATATCTGTAGTATCTAGCCAAGTGTTTAGAGATTATATATCCTATGGCCTTATAAAAGAAACCTCTATAGAAAATTTATATTTAAAAAGATACATTTATTTAATATTAAGTTCTAAAAGAACACTTACTCCAACATCTAAAGCTTTCTTTAATTTATGTAAAAACTACTTTAAATTTGATTAGCACATATGCTCCTAAAAATTAATTATTCTTAAGCACACATATTTAATGTTAACATTATAATATATATATGGAATTAATTTTTAAGGAGCTTTAGATGTTTTCTATAAAAAATAAATTAGATAAAAACCTAAAAGTTGCCATAGCCAATAAACATTATAAAAATTATAGAATCATAATACATTGTAAATCTCTACCAGAAGTTATTGAAAAGAAAATAAGAACATATAAAGGGAATCTAATTCACTTTATTCCTTACATCAATTGTATTTCTACTATTCTCTCATCTAATGCTATAGAGAGAATTATAGAATATCCTGAAGTAGATTATGTAACTTTTGATGACTATGCACTATTGTGTGGTAATGACATAGCTTCTTCTAATAAAATATCATTTCAAAAAAAATATAAATTAACTGGTAAGAATATAGGCATAGGATTAGTTGATAGTGGTGTTTATCCTCATACTGATCTATTGACCCCTAATAATAAAATCAAAAAATTCACAGATCTTTTAAATAATTATAATTATCCGTATGATGATAATGGACATGGAACCTTCATGAGCGGTATAATATCTGGCAGTGGTTATTTATCAAAAGGTGTTTATAAAGGAATAGCTGAAAATAGCCATTTATATTGTATCAAGGCTTTTAATGGACTAGGTAAAGGTTATATATCTGATATCTTATTTTCTATAGCAACTATTATTTCTGAAAGTGAGGAATATAATATAAAAGTACTATGCCTTCCATTTGAACTAACATCAAATGATTATTTTAAGCTTTCCTTATTTCAACAACTTTTTATGATAGCATCTAATAATTACAATTTAACAATTGTAGTTCCATCAGGTCATAATGGTAATTCAGAATGCAGTATTTCAGGTATCGCTACTTTAGATAACTGTATTACAGTAGGTGGTATAGATACCACTAAACATAACTTTAAACCATATAAATATTCATCTAGTGGACCATTTTCTAAATTAGAAAAACCTGATACATGTGCAGCAGCTGTAAATATATGCTCATTAAATACAAATAAAATTTATATATCAGAAAGAAATGGATCGAAAGTATATCCTCAATCTTTAGAAACTCCTTACACTTGCTATACTGGCACATCCTGTGCAGCTGCTTATATAAGTGGCATTTGCGCTCTACTATACGAAAGCAATCCTAACTTAACTTTTAAAGATTTAATTTCTCTTATAAAAACATGCTGTAATCTTTTAGAATTACCTAAATGGCTTCAAGGAGCTGGAATACTAGATCTAGATAGACTGTTATCTTAAAACTTTTGCAATGTTAACTTGTAAAAAATTAAAATAAGCATATTTAGACTGATTTTAAAATTACAATCTAAGTATGCTTATTTAAGCAATACTAATATCCTTTATTCAAGTCAACTAAATTTATTAGCTTTTCATTATTTTTATATCTTTTTAAATTTTCGTATATTAAATTAAATCTTCTAGCATTTCTCATTTCCGATATCCATGAATTATGTGGAGTTATTATAACATTATCAAAATTCCATAAAGGATTATTTATATCTAAAGGCTCTTTTTCTACTACATCTAATGCAGCTCCACCTATCTTGCCTTTATCAATATTTTTTATTAACGCATTTTCATCTATTATAGAACCTCTTGCTACATTTATTAAATATACTCCATTCTTCATTTTATTAAACTTATCTTCATTAATAAGGTGATGAGTTTCATCAGTATACGGTATTGTAATAACCACTACATCACATAATCCTAACATTTCATCAATATTCTTGTTTGAAAAGCATTTATGAAAATTATCAACAGGTCTGCCATTAGTATTTAATCCTAATATTTTCACACCAAATCCTGAGAATCTTTTTGCTGCTTCCCGGGCAATACTACCTGTACCTATAAATCCAATTGTTTTACTAAATAACTCTAATACCGTAGTATCTATTTTCCATACTTTATTTTTCTGATTTTCATAAAATTTGCTACTGCGCTTTAGCAATTCCAACGCCTTTAATACAATCCACTCACCCATAGGAATACTATATCCGCCTCTATTATTACTTATACTAATGGAACTATTTATTATATAGTCAATTGGTAGCTGATCTATTCCTGCACTAGAAAGTTGAATCCACTTTAATTTCTTCATTTTACATATATCTAATGTTTTAAATGGGTTATAACAAACTAAAATTTCAACATCTTCTAAATCGTTACTATACTTTGCATCTTTTTCATTAATTATTTTTACATCATAACCTAAGCCCCTGATTTCTTCCATTTTATCTGTACCATAATCATAAGTAAATAGAACCTTATTTTTCATAATTACACCCCAATTTTAAAAATAAAGTAGCCTTTTCTACCAAAAGCCACTCTAAACAAATAAATTATTTTAAATAGTTTAATTAGTTAATTAGTTAATTACTACTCCACGTATTTTCCCATATTTCTAAATTTGCTGTACCTTTTATCTAATAGTTCTTCTATAGATTGCTTTTTTAGTACACCAATCTTTTCCACCAACTCTTCTTTTATAGATGTAGCCATTTTTTCTACATCTTTATGTGCTCCTCCTGAAGGTTCTTTTATTACTTTATCTATAATACCATATTCTTTTAAATCCTTAGCTGTTATTTTCATAACTTCTGCTGCTTCCTTAGCACGTGAAGCATCTTTCCATAATATACTTGCAAATCCTTCTGGAGATAGTACAGAGTACACTGAATTTTCTAGCATCCATACATCATCTGCTACTGCAAATGCTAATGCACCACCACTTCCACCTTCTCCAATTACAATTGAAATTACGGGAGTTTTTAATTTTGACATTTCCAAAAGATTTTTAGCTATAGCTTCTCCCTGACCTCTTTCTTCTGCTCCTTTTCCACAATAAGCCCCTTGAGTATCCACCATACATATTATTGGTCTTCCAAACTTTTCAGCTTGTTTCATGAGCCTTAAACCTTTTCTATACCCTTCAGGCTGTGGAGATCCAAAATTTCGTTTTATATTTTCTGCTGTATTTCTTCCTTTTTGGTGTGCTACTATAGTTACAGCCATTCCATCTAATAATGCTATACCTCCAACTACTGATGCATCATCTGCAAAACATCTATCTCCATGAAATTCTATAAAGGAATCAAATATTCTTTCTATATAGTCTAGCGCTGTAGGTCTTTCTATCATCCTAGCTAAAGATAGTTTTTCCCAAGCAGTTTTATTATCAAGTTTTTTACTTAAAATACGCTGTACTTTTTCTAATTTCTCCATAAAGCAAGCTTCCTTTCCTTAGAAAATATAACTTTTCTAAAACTACCTATTCTTATCATGAATCATAAGTATTTTTTTAAGAGTTCCCTTTAAATCATTTCTATGAACTATACTATCTATAAATCCATGTTCCAATAAAAATTCTGCTCTTTGGAAACCCTCCGGCAATTTTTGACCTATAGTTTGCTCTATAACTCTTTTACCTGCAAAACCAATTAAAGCCCCTGGTTCAGAAAGTATAATATCTCCAAGCATAGCAAAGCTAGCTGTTACACCTCCTGTAGTTGGATCTGTAAGTACAGTTATATATAAAAGTCCTGCTTCACTTAATTTACCTAGTGCTGCACTTACTTTAGCCATTTGCATAAGTGAAAACATACCTTCTTGCATTCTAGCACCACCAGAAGTAGTAAAAATTATTATAGGTCGTTTAAGTTCTATCGCCATTTCTACAGCTCTTGCAATTTTTTCACCAACTACAGACCCCATACTTCCCATCATAAAATGACTATCCATAACACAAATAACTACTTCTTCACCAAAAATAGTTCCTTTGCCTGTAACCACAGCTTCATTTAATTCTGTAGCATTTTGCATTTTTTTTATTTTCTCTTCATATCCTTTAAAATTTAATGGGTTTGCTGAAGTTATATTCTTATCAAATTCTTCAAATGTATTTCTATCTATTATAAATTTTATTCTTTCCCTTGCATCCATCCTAAAATGGTGCCCACATTGCTTACATACTTGGTTGCTATCTTCAAGATCATTTTTGTACAAAACTTTTCCACAACCATCACACTTTACCCACATACCATTAGGAATACTAGGCTTAGTTTCTTCATCTGCTTTTCTTAATGACTGTTGACTTACAGTAATATATTTTGTCTTCTTAAATAGATTATTTAACAAGTTAGTCACCTCCAGTTAGAAGTTCATAGCAAAAAAATTGCTATGAACTCTTAACTTTATTCTCAATAAATCTTGTATCATAAGTTCCTTTTATAAAATTTTCATCATTTATAAGTTCAAACTGAAAATCAATATTTGTTTTAACTCCCTCTATAATAAATTCTCCCAAAGCTCTTCTCATTTTCCATATAGCTTCTTCTCTATCCTTACCATATACAATGAGTTTTGCTATCATAGAATCATAGTATGGAGGTATTTTATATCCTGAATATACCGCACTATCAATCCTAACATTAAAGCCACCTGGTAAATATAAACCTTCAATTTTTCCTGGAGATGGCATAAAGTTCCTGGAAGCATCTTCAGCATTTATTCTACACTCTATAGCATGGCCTTTTATCTCTATATCTTCTTGAGAAAAGCTTAATGGTTCACCTGCTGCAATTTTAATCTGTTCTTTTATTAAATCCACTCCAGTTACCATTTCTGTTATAGGATGCTCCACTTGTATTCTAGTGTTCATTTCCATAAAGTAAAAATCCATATTTTTATCAAGCAAAAATTCTATAGTACCTGCACTATTATATTTTACTGTTTTTGCTGCTCTGACTGCTGTTTCTCCCATTTTTGCTCTAAGTTCTTTTGTCATTATAGGACATGGTGCTTCTTCTAGTACCTTTTGATTTCTTCTTTGCATAGAGCAATCTCTTTCTCCAAGATATACTACATTACCATGATTATCTCCTAATATTTGAATCTCTACATGTCTTGGTTTTTCTATAAACTTTTCAACATATATAGTACCATCACCAAATGAAGCTTCTGCTTCAGCCTTAGCATTTTCATAATCTTTTATAAGATCTTTTTCTTCATAGACTACTCTTATGCCTCTTCCTCCACCTCCAGCAGATGCTTTTACCATTACTGGATATCCTATTTCTTTCGCAACCTTTAACAATTGCTTTTCATCTTTTATTGCACCTTTAGATCCTGGAACTATAGGTACCTTTGCCTTTATCATAATATCTCTAGCATTAGACTTATTTCCCATATCATCTATACAATCAGCATTTGGTCCTATAAATGTAATATTACACTCTTCACACATTTTTGCAAACTTACTGTTTTCAGATAGAAACCCGAAGCCTGGATGAATGGCTTCTGCTCCTGTGAGTACTGTAGCACTTATAATATTCTGTATGTTTAGGTAGCTATCCTTTGCTGCAGCAGGACCTATACATACAGCTTCATCTGCTAGTTGAGTATGTAGTGCATCTCTATCTGCTTCAGAATAAACCGCTACAGTTTCTATACCCATCTCTCTGCAAGCTCTTATAATTCTAACCGCTATTTCGCCTCTATTTGCAATTAATATCTTACTAAACACTTGCATCACCTATCATAAACATTACTTCAGCTTCACAAGCCTTCTTATCATCCACATATGCTATGCCTTTAGCTATACCTGCAGGTCCTTTAATTTTTATCATTTCTACTTCTAATCTTAGTATATCTCCTGGCACTACCTTTTTTCTAAACTTAGCCTTATTTATTCCTCCAAAGTAAGCAATTTTACCCTTAAAATTCTCTTGGCTCAATATAGCAACTGCTCCTGCTTGAGCCAATGATTCCACAATAAGTACCCCAGGCATTACAGGTTCTTGTGGAAAGTGTCCCTGAAAAAAGTATTCATTCATAGTCACATTCTTATAAGCTACTACCTTTTTACCTGGCTCCATATACGTTACCTTATCTATTAATAAAAAAGGATATCTATGTGGAATAATTTCTTTTATTTCTTTTATTCCTAGATTAACATTAAACTCTATGTTATTGTCCATTATTTTTCCTCCTAGCGATTTTTTAGGAACTAATTAGCCTTTATTTTAAACATAGGCTGACCGTATTCAACCATTTGATTATTTTCTACTAAAATTTCAACAACTTCGCCATCTACTTCACTTTGAATTTCATTCATAAGTTTCATAGCTTCTACAATGCAAAGAGTATCTCCCTTCTTAACTTTAGTTCCTACTTCTACAAAAGCTGGTTTATCTGGACTTGATGATCTGTAAAAAGTTCCTACTATAGGTGATACAACTTCTTTTACATTTAAGTCTTCCTTTATTACAATTTCATCCTCTTTGTTTTCCTTTAACTTTTCAGTTTCACTTTTAACTTTTTCTTCTGATTTTTTTTCTTCTACAACTTCATCTACAGCTAATTTTTTTTCTTCCACTAATGTATTACTGTTTTCTGTGTGTCTTGTACAATCAGGTTCTCCCTGTTTTCTCATAACTATAGAAATTCCATGCCAGTTAACTTCTAAATAACCTAATTTAGAATTATCCATAGTTTTAACCATTTCTTCAATTGCTTTAAAGTCCATCTTACTCACTCCACTTTTTTAATAAAATTACTGCATTATGTCCACCAAAACCTAAAGAATTGGACATGACATATTTAAGATCAGCTTTTCTTGCTTTATTTGGAACATAATCTAAATCACATTCCTCATCTTGAACTTCATATCCTACTGTAGGAGGTATGATTCCTTCTTCTAAAGCTTTAACACTTATTACAGCTTCTATTGCTCCAGCTGCTCCTAATAAATGTCCAGTCATTGATTTTGTAGAACTTATAGGTACATTCTTAGCATAATCTCCAAAAGCTTTTTTAATTGCCTCTGTTTCAACTTTATCATTTATTTTTGTACTTGTTCCATGAGCATTTATATAAGATACTTCTTCTTTTTCAATTCCAGCTTCTTCTATAGCAAGGCTCATAGCCCTTGCTGCACCTTCACCACCTGGTGCTGGTGATGTCATATGATATGCATCACATGTAAAACCATATCCAACTAATTCTGCATATATTTTAGCTCCTCTTTTTTGAGCATGCTCTAAAGATTCTAATATTAATATACCAGAACCTTCTCCCATTACAAATCCATCCCTTTCCTTATCAAAAGGAACAGATGCTCTTTTAGGATCTGTACTCTTAGTTAAAGTAGTTGCTGCAGCAAATCCAGCCATAGACAATGGTGTAATACATGCTTCGGTTCCACCTGCTATCATTACATCTGCAAGATTATTTTTAATCATTCTAAAAGCTTCACCCACACAATTTGTACCTGTAGCACAGGCTGTAACTATATTACTGCATGGTCCCATAGCTCCAAATTTTATAGCTATATTTCCAGCAGCCATATTACTTATAATCATTGGTATAAATAAAGGAGTTATTCTGTTAGGTCCTTTTTCCTCTAACACAGAATGTTGTTTTTCTATAGTTCCTATTCCACCTATACCTGAACCAATAACTACTCCAAATCTTTCTTTCTCTACACTTTCAATATCAAGTTTAGAATCTTCTACAGCTTCCATTGCTGAAACCATAGCAAATTGACAAAATCTATCAAATCTTTTTGATTCTTTTCTGTCTAAATGTTCACTTGGGTCAAAATCTTTAACTTCTGCTGCAACTTTTGCTTTATAATTTTCTGCATCAAAACATTTTATGAAATCTATACCTGAAACACCATTTTTTATATTATCCCAGAATGTATTTGCATCATTTCCAACTGGAGTTATTGCTCCAATTCCTGTAACTACTACTCTTCTTTTCATAATTAATTCACCAACCTCTAATTTAATTTACATAACCATTCCGCCATCTACATTTATCACATGACCAGTAATATAATCTGAATATGGCAGTGATAAAAATGCTACTACATTTGCTACATCTTCAGCAGTTCCAAATCGTTTTAGTGGTATACCTTTTAATGTTGTTTCTTTTGCTTTATCAGATAAAACTTCTGTCATATTGGTTTTAATAAACCCTGGTGCTACAGCATTCACAGTTATATTTCTTGAGGCAAGCTCTCTTGCTACAGATTTAGTCATTCCTATTATTCCTGCCTTTGCAGCAGAATAATTTACTTGACCAGCATTACCTGCTATTCCTACTACAGAAGATATATTTATTATTTTACCACATTTTTGTTTCAACATTACAGAACTAACATGCCTTATACAATTAAATGCGCCTTTTAAGTTTACTTCTATTACTTTATCAAAGTCTTCTTCTTTCATTCTAAGAAGTAATCCATCTTTAGTTATTCCTGCATTATTTACAAGAACATCTATTCTCCCAAAAACTTCAACAGCCTTCTCCATAAGGCTTTTAGCTCCTTCAAAGGAACTAATATCTGCCTGAACTGCTTCAGCTTTAACACCTAGAGCTCTTATTTCTTCAACTAAATCTTCTGCTGACTTTGACTCACTTCTATAGTTAATTACTATATTAGCTCCAAGCCCAGCTAATTTAAGTGCTATAGCTTTACCAATGCCTCGGCTTGCACCTGTAACTACTACAGTTTTACCCTTTAAATCTTCCATTAGCTATTCTCCTTTAACTTTTCAATAGTACTTTCTAGTGATTTTACATCCTGAACGTTTAAAATTGTAGCTTTTCTATCTATTTTCTTAACAAAGCCACTTAATACTTTTCCAGGTCCAATTTCTATAAAAGTATCTACACCCATATCTATCATTCTTTTTATACTTTTTTCAAAAAACACTGTACTCATAACTTGTTTCTTTAAATAACCTTTTACTTCATCCTTATTATCTACAACTTCTCCTGTAACATTAGTTATAACAGGAATAGAAAAGTTTCCTATAGATACATCTTGTAATTCCTTTTCCAATTTTTCTGCTGCTGGCTTTAACATAGATGTATGGAAAGGTCCACTTACAGAAAGCATTATAGCTTTTCTAGCTCCTGCTTCTTTTAACTTTTCGCAGGCAATTTCTAATGGCTTTGCTTCTCCCGCAATTACTACCTGACCAGGACAATTTAAATTAGCTATTTCAACTATACCCATACTTCTACAATCATTACATACTTTTCTTATGGCATCTTCATCTAATCCTATAATAGCAGCCATGGCACCTACACCTTCTGGTACTGCTTCCTGCATATACTTTCCTCTTTTTTTTACTAAGCTTACTGCCTCTATAAACTCTAATACACCACTAGCAACAAGTGCTGAATACTCTCCTAAACTTAGTCCTGCAGTAACATCTGCCTTTATTCCATTGCTTTCTAATATTCTCAAAGCAGCTATGCTTGTAGTTAAAATTGCTGGCTGTGTATTTTCTGTTTTATTTAATTCTTCTTCTGGTCCTTCAAAACACATATTACTTATAGAAAATCCTAGTGCTTTGTCTGCATTATTAAATATATCCTTGCAAACATCAAAGTTATCATATAACTCTTTGCCCATTCCTACATATTGTGCTCCTTGTCCAGAGAATAAAAAAGCTACTTTATTCATTTTTTCCACCTCTTTTATTCAATTCCAAACATCTTTTCTACTCTTGATATATGTTTTTCTGCTTCACTAAACATTTCCTGTATTATTTCTTCACAACTTTGTTCTTTGCATACTAGGCCTGATATTTGTCCTGCCATTACAGAACCATTATCTACATCTCCATCTACTACCGCTCTTGAAAGTGCTCCTCTTCCTAATTCTTCATACTTTTCAAGTGGAGCTCCTTCTTTTTCAAGCAACTGAAATTGTCTTGTAAGTTTGTTTCTTAAAACACGAACAGGATGTCCAGTAGGCCTTCCTGTAACTTGAGTATCTATATCTTTTGCATGTAATACTTTTTGCTTATAAGCTTCTGGAACTATACATTCATGAGCAACTAAAAATCTTGTTCCCACTTGTATTCCATCAACTCCAAGCATAAATGCTGCTGCTACTCCTCTTCCATCTCCTATTCCTCCTGCTGCAATTACTGGTATGCTTACAGCATCTACAACTTGTGGAACTAACGCCATAGTAGTAAGTTCACCTACATGACCTCCTGATTCACATCCTTCTGCTATAACAGCATCTACACCAGCTCTCTCCATTCTTTTAGCTAATGCTACAGATGCAACTACAGGTATAACTTTTATATTATATTCTTTCCACATATCTATATACTTTCCGGGGTTTCCAGCTCCAGTAGTTACTACTTTAACGCCTTCTTCACAAACCATTTTAGCTACTGCCTCTGCAGTTTCTCCAAGTAACATTATATTTACTCCAAATGGTTTATCTGTAAGCTTCTTTGCTTTACGTATCTCTTCTCTCACCCATTCTACTGGTGCATTACCTGTAATAATTCCTAGACCTCCAGCATTAGACACTGCTGCTGCCAAAGAACTATCAGCAATTCGAGCCATACCACCTTGAATAATAGGATATTTTATCTTCACCATTTGCGCAAATTTGGAATTAATCATAGTTTTTCCTCCTAAACATCAATAATTTTTTATTACGTTACATAACTTTTGTTTTTTCTTCAACAAACCTTACAGCTTCACTTACAGTTGTTATATCTTCTGCATCTTCTATCTGTACTCCAAATTGTTCTTCTATCTCTATTACTATTTGAAAAAATTCCAATGAATCTACTCCTAATTCCTCAAAAGATGTATTCATTGTAATTTTATCTTGCTGCATTCCCAGTTGTTCCTCTATTATCTTTTTTATTTTGTCAAATACCATTTAATTCTCTCCCAATTTTATGCTACCATTCAATTGCTATTCCTCCATAGGTGAGTCCACCGCCAAAGCCTATAAGTAAAATTTTATCTCCTGTTTTTAATAAGTTTTTCTGATTCATTTCATCTAAAGCAATTCCAATAGTAGCTGCAGAAGTATTTCCAAATTTGTCTAAATTAACATAAAATTTATCTTCACTTACTCCTAATTTTTTAGCTGCAAATTCTATTATTCTATAATTTGCTTGATGAAGAACTATATATTTTATTTCATCCATTGAACAATTTATCTTTTCTAAAAGTTCTTCTGTTGATTGCAATATAGTTTTAACTGCAAATTTAAATATTTCTCTTCCGTTCATTTCCACATAGCTATTTACATTAACATCTATATCCTTTTTATCAGTGTATGGATTTACCACTGGTACGGCTTTTGAAACTAGATACTGACCTTTGCTGCCATCAGATCCATTACATATAGCCAGTATACTTTCTCTATCTGATTCACTTAACACAGCAGCTGCCGCTCCATCACCAAATAATACACAAGTGCTCCTATCTTCCCAATTTAATACTTTGGAAAGTGTTTCTGCTCCTATAACTAAAACCTTCTTTACACTTCCTGTTCTTATAAATTGAGTAGCTATATTAATTCCATAAACAAATCCAGAACAAGCCGCTGATATATCAAAACAAGTAGCATTTACTGCTAATATATTTTTCTGAACCAAACATGCTGTAGAAGGAATAAAATTATCTGGAGTAGATGTAGCCACAATAATTAGATCAATTTCTTCTGGCTTTACTTTTGATTCTTCTAACGCTTTTGAAGCAGCTTTAGATGCCATTTCTGAAGTATCCTCACCTTCAGATATTCTTCTCTCTTTTATACCTGTTCTACTACTTATCCATTCATCACTTGTATCTACAATACAAGATAAATCATCATTAGTTACAATCCTTGGTGGTACATAACTTCCTGTACCTATAATTTGTACCTTATTCATTAATTTTCTCCTTATAGCTAGTTTTTAAATTATACTTAGATTTAAAAAAAACATTAAGCTTTTCTAAGGATTTAATCAAAATTTCTTCTTCTTCTTCATTAAGTCCTTCTATCGCTTGTTTTACCATGTCATGATGAAATTTTCCATGGATTCTATAAGCTAATTTTCCTCTTTTATTTAATCTAATAAAAACTATTCTTCTATCCTGTTCACTTCTTTTTCTTTCAACATAACCCTTTCTAACTAAGTGACTTATAGCTGTCGTTAGCGTGCCTAAAGTTATATTTAATTCAACTGCTACTTCTGTCATAGTTCTAGGCTTATACATTCCTATGGCCTCAATAGTATGAATTTCTGTAACAGATAAATCCTTAAAAACACCAGACTGAAGAGCTTTTTGTTCTATTTCTAGTATATCATTAAAAGTATCTACTAAAAGTTCATTCAAGACATCTATTCTCCTATTCAATTAAATCACCACTTTAAATTTATATTTATAAAAAGCTCTTAAATAACTTGGGCCATTTTAATGATTTTATCACCCTATAAATCTAATTTTAATTAGCCTTTATAATTTTTTTCAGCTTCTGTTACCAATTCATCTATTAATTCTTTTACAGTAACAATTTTATCTATTCTATAAGCATTACTACCCGTAAAAATAAGTCCTTCTTCAAGGTTTCCTCTTACTGCTTGAACTAATGCCTTTGATATACAATAAGGAGTACTCCTAGGATTACACTTTTTTAAGCAATTAAAGCAGCTTGTAGGTGCTATTCTACCTTTTTCAACTCGCTTTATTAGTTCATTTCTTATAGCTCTTCCTGGAAGACCTACAGGACTTTGTATAACTTTAATATCATCTTTTTTTGAATCCACATAGGCTTTTTTAAACCTTTCATCAGCATCACATTCCTCTGTTGCTACAAAACGTGTGCCCATTTGAACTCCTGAAGCTCCTAGTTCTAAAAATTTAGCAATATCGGCTCCAGTGTACACTCCACCTGCTGCTATTACAGGTATATGTTTTCCACATTCCTCTTCAAAAGGTTTTACTGCCTCTATTACCTCAGTTACAATCTCCTCAAGAGATCTTTTATTTTCTTCTAGCAACTGTTCTGGATGGAATCCTAAATGTCCTCCAGCTTCAGGCCCTTCAACTACAACCATGTCAGGAATTCTATTATATTTTTTACTCCAATGCTTTATAATAACTGAAGCTGATTTTCCTGAAGAAGCAATAGGCGCTATTTTTACATTACTTCCTTCAACAAGCTTAGGCAATAATAAAGGTAGTCCTGCACCAGATATAATTACATCTACTTTCTCATCCACACAAGCTTTTACCATTTCATCATAATTGTTAATGGCTACCATTATGTTGACTCCTATAATACCCTTTGGACTTATTTCTTTTGCCTTTTTTATTTCCTGCCTTAAAGCTCTAATATTAGCTTCTTTTGTATTTGTTTGAAAATCTGGTTCTCTATATCCTATCTGAACTGAAGATATTACACCGATACCACCTTCATTTGCTACTGCTGATGAAAGTTTGTAACCGGAAATACCTACTCCCATACCGCCTTGAATAATAGGTACTTCAGCTTTTAGTTCTCCTATGACTAATGGTGGTAATTTCATCTAATCGTCTCCTTTAAAATGATTTTTCACTATCAAATATTTTGATAGTCAAAGTATATATTAAAACAATTTAACTGTCAACGTTTTTTACATAAAATTAACTTTATGGAATTTATTTCAACATGAAAAAATTAAAATAAGCATATCATCTACAATATGCTTATTTTGTTTAAAAATTAACTGTTTACTGCAAGTATTTTAATGGATTCTCAGGTTTTCCATTTACCCTAACTTCAAAATGTACATGAGGTCCTGTACTCCTTCCCGTACTTCCAACTTCTCCTATCTTTTCTCCACGCTTTACATATTCCCCTACATTAGAACATATTTTACTGCAATGAGCATAAACAGTTTGCATGCCATTACCATGATCTATTTTTATTACATTACCATATCCATCTTCCCATTCTGTACAAAAAACTTTGCCGTCCATAGCGGCATAAATAGGTGCTCCCATAGATGCACCTATATCTATCCCCTCATGCACAGTTCCCCATCTTGCACCAAAAGGTGATGTTATAGTACCTTGAGAGGGTATACCCATAAGACTAGCTTTACTAGAAACACCTCTTGAAAGAGTTGAATTACTTTCATCACTTTCTAATGAACTTTGTTCTATATTGTTTGAAAATTTTATAATTGGATTTTTAGAATTAGTCTCTATTTTTTTAATAGTTTGTTCTACAGTATTTACTCTTCCTATTTCTATACTTTCATTTATATATGTTATATGATTTACAAGTTTTAGGTCATCTTTTTCTTCTTTATATGAATTCTTTATTTCATCTAATGTCTTCCTAATCTCTGCTTCATTAGCAAGCACAGCAACTTCTTTTCCATCAGATTTCATTAAAACTGCATTTACCTTTGTATTGCTATTTTCCAAAATAAGCTTCTTAATATCTGCAGAGCTCTGTAGACTCTTAATATTATCAAAATGTTTTTTTATAAATTTTATATCATCTTTAAAATTCACCTTTCCAAATCTCTTTTCTAGGTCCTTTTTTACATTACCTTCCATGCTGTAAAACTCTTCTTTATCTGTAACATAACCTACCACCTTACCATTAATATGTATTTCATAACAATTAGGCTTATTATTATATGAATATCTGATTACCACTGCTGAAGTAATAATAATTATTAGTAAGCTTAAATATATTTTACTTCTAGTACTTGAATGCAAAGTTATCATTCCTTTCTTAGACATTATATTTTTACCCTTACCTATTTATTGTTCCTAAAATTGTAAAAAATATTACCTAATTTAAAAAAGTTTTTTCATTGTTATACAAATTTTATTTTGTTATAATTATTTATTAGAAGAACTTTTTTAAAATTAAACCATATTGAAGGTAGGTTATAGCAAATATGAGTACTTTTGTATTTAAAAGTAAGAACTCTAATTACACTCCTGTAAGTAATATTTTTATAGATAAATTTATGCCAAAGGCCCGAGGAGAATTTGTAAAAGTATATCTTCTAGGGCTAAAGTATTGCGTATCTGGTGAATTAGGGGTTAGTTCACAAATAATGGCAGGTGCTTTGCATCTCCTTGAAACAGATGTATTAAATGCATGGAACTATTGGAATGATGAAAATGTAATTAGGATGGTCCCTATAGACAACATGGGCAATTACAATATTGAATTTATTAATTTATCTGATTCTCCTGAGGAAAATCCAGAAAACATAAATTTACTGGAGGAATTAAATAAAAATTCCACAAAGGATATGCTTCAAGATATAGAAAAACTCCTTGGAAGACCTCTATCCTCAAAGGAAATGACCATGTACATAGGATGGCTAAAAGATTTTAATTTTTCTCCTGAAATTATACTTTTACTTATTCAATATTGTGCATCAAAGGGAAAAACAGATTGTAGATATATTGAAAAAATTGCTCTAGCTTGGTTTGATTCAAAAATTAAAAACATAGATGACGCCCAAGCCTTTATAAAAAAGCATGAAGACAAGTGGATTAATATAAGAAAAATATTGAACTACTTAGGGATAAAGGATGCAGAAATTATGAAGCCACAAGAAGATATGTTAAACAAGTGGATTAGCACTTATAAGTTTCCTATTGATGTTATATATAAAGCCTGTGAAATATGCTTTCAGCGTATAAATAAGACAGACTTTAAATATATTGATGGTATACTTACAAGTTGGAACAAAGATAATATTAAAACTGTAGATGATGTAAACAAAAAAAACACTAAAAGAATTTACCATAAAAATAATCCAACTTATAAAAATAATTCTTCTAATAGTACATTTAATAATTTCGAACAAAGGAACTATGATTTTGAGGATTTAGAAAAAAAACTGCTAGGATGGGATAAATAATGGTTAAAGGATATCAAAGCAACATAATTAAGGTATATGAAAATATACGTAAATTTGAAGAAAAATCTCTCAATAAAAGAAGAGAAGAAATTCAAAATAAAATTCCTCAAATTATAGATATAGAGCGTGAAATAGGAAAACTATGTGTTAGGCTTTCAATAACTATACTTAACAATTCAGAAAATAAAGAGAATGAATTAAAGCAATTAAAAGAAAAAATTACTGATCTTAGGATAAAAAAATCTGAAATGTTAGTAAGTAATAACTATCCTTTAGACTACTTAGACATGCATTACATGTGCAATAAATGTAAGGATACTGGATTTATTGGAACTGAAAAATGCAGCTGCTATAAGCACAAACTTGTAGAACTGTACTATGAAAACTCTGAATTAAAAACTATACTTGAAAAAAATAATTTTAGCAATTTTAATTTTGAACTTTATTCACCTCATAAAAGTGATGATGTACGTAAAAGCCCTAGAAAAAACCTTGAAGATATAGTTTCAAAATCCTGGAGTTTCATAGAAAGCTTTTCTTCTGCCAATGAAAATTTGCTGTTTTTGGGTAACTCGGGCACTGGAAAGAGTTTCTTATCCTATTGTATTGCTAAAGAACTTTTAGATAGAGGCCATTTAGTAGTATATAGAACTGCTGAAACATTAATTCATGACTTAAAGCAGATTAGGTTTAACAATTCTGATGAACTTGAAGATTTGCTTATAAATTGTGATCTTCTTATAATTGATGATTTAGGTTCTGAACAAATTACTGATTTTTCTAAAACAGAGTTATTTAATCTTCTAAATATAAAATTGCTTAAAAATCGCAAAATGCTAATTTCCACAAACTGTGGTTTAGAAGAACTATTAAAAAATTATTCAGAAAGAATTTCGTCAAGACTTTTAGGAGAATTCACACTATGCAAATTTTATGGTGATGATATAAGAATAGGTCAAAATATTAAAAATAGAAAATATTAATTTTAAAATATCTTTTGCTTTAATGGCAAAAGATATTTTTTATTATTGCTTTAATATATTAAAGTTATTATAACAAAAAAAACATTGAATATCATACGACATTCAATGTTTTGGTGCTGGCAGAAGGCTTCGAACCCTCGACCTACTGATTACAAGTCAGTTGCTCTACCAACTGAGCTATGCCAGCAAACTATATGGCGACCTAGAAGGGACTCGAACCCTCGACCTTCGGCGTGACAGGCCGACACTCTAACCAACTGAGCCACTAGGCCATATATGGTGGGCACAACAGGGCTCGAACCTGTGACCCTCTGCTTGTAAGGCAGATGCTCTCCCAGCTGAGCTATGCGCCCATATATGGTGACCCCTACGGGATTCGAACCCATGTTACCACCGTGAAAGGGTGGTGTCTTAACCGCTTGACCAAGGGGCCTTATTAAATTTTTTGGTGCTGGCAGAAGGCTTCGAACCCTCGACCTACTGATTACAAGTCAGTTGCTCTACCAACTGAGCTATGCCAGCGAATATATGGCGACCTAGAAGGGACTCGAACCCTCGACCTTCGGCGTGACAGGCCGACACTCTAACCAACTGAGCCACTAGGCCATATATGGTGGGCACAACAGGGCTCGAACCTGTGACCCTCTGCTTGTAAGGCAGATGCTCTCCCAGCTGAGCTATGCGCCCATATATGGTGACCCCTAGGAGACTCGAACTCCTGTTACCACCGTGAAAGGGTGGTGTCTTAACCGCTTGACCAAGGGGCCTTATTCATATTTTTATCAGTCATTCGCTATTACTTAGCGACCCGACATAGACTATAATACAAGATTTTCACGAAAGTGTCAACATATTTTTTAAAACTTTTTTTATTTTTTTTATATTTTTGTTAAAATCCCTTATATATCAACACTTTAAGTCATTTTAATTTTTTAATACTAATAATCTTTTGAACCAATATGTCCTATATGCTCCATAATTATAAGTGCAGTATCTTCTATTGCTCTCTTTGTAACATCTATTATTTTACAATTAAATCTACTCATAAGTTTATCTGCAAATTCTAATTCTTGAAGCACTCTTTCTGCATTAGCATACTGTATTTCCCTTGAAGCTGAAGAAAACTTATCTAATCTATGTTTTCGAATTTCAATAAGCTGCATAGGATCTATAGTAAGACCTATTATTTTCCTTCTATCTACTTCGAATAATTCTTCTGGTATAGGTACTTCTGGCATCAATGGAACATTTAAAGCCTTTATTCCTTTATTAGCTAAATACATACATAAAGGAGTTTTTGAAGTTCTAGAAAGCCCTATTAAAATTACATCAGCATGTTTTATACCTGCATTATCTTTACTATCGTCATATTGCATGGCAAATTCCATAGCCCTTATTTTTTTATAATACTCAGAATCCATTTCCCAAATAGCTCCAGGTCTATAATTAGGTATTTTGTTTAATATCATTGATGCCATACTTATACAAGGGCCCAATACATTGGTTATATGTATACCTTCTTCTATACACCTTTGTACAAGAAACTCCCTAACATCTACTAAAACTATAGTAGATATTATCATAATATTTTTTTTGTCTTCTAAATTATTTATAAACTCATTTACATGCTCAAAGCTTTTTATATAAGGTACCCTTTTAACCTTTACATCTTCAGAAAATAAACTTGAAGTTGCTTTTGCAACTTGCTCAGCTGTCTCTCCTATAGAATCAGACACCGCATATATTGTCAACATAAATTAATTTTCCCCCTTTTAACACTTATAAATTTCCAAGTTCCACAAGTGCACATCCCTCTATAGCTATAATACCTTTATTTTTACATAAACTCAATATGTCAGTACTACCAGCTCCAGGTTGTATTAATATTTTTTTAATATTTAAACTTTCTGCATCTTGTACTATTCTTAATCCAGCTACAGGATTTATACATAAATCTATTACATCTATGTCAAAAGGTACTTCGCCAAGAGACTTGTAAACCTTACCTGTAGTATCCCTAGGATTAACACCTTCCACATTAAACCCCGCATTCTTTAATTGATTCAATATTTTAAAGGCATACTTCTCCTCCTTTAACACATCACCTACTACCACCCAATTTTTATAATTTAATAATTCATGAGCTATCATAATTTTTTTCTCCTTTCATCAATTTATAATAATATTATATACAAAATAATCTTAAATATAAAAAATTCTATTTTAAAATATTATATTTAAGGTAAAATAGTATATAGTATCTTTTAAGGGGAGTTGTTAAAATTGTTTCATGAAATACTAGTAATTGGCGGTGGGGCTTCTGGGATTATGGCTTCTATTGCCTTAAAAGACATGGGAAAAGACATAGGACTAATAGAAGGTTCTAATAGAATAGGTTCTAAAATATTAACTACGGGAAATGGCAGATGTAATATAGCTAACAAAAACATTAATTATTCAAGGTACCATAGTAAAAATCCGGAATTTTACAACCATGTTTTAAATAAATTCACAGTAGATGATACCATAAATTTCTTTTACTCCTTAGGTCTTCCACTTACTGAATTAGATGATGGTAAACTTTATCCATTGTCTCTTCAAGCATCTTCAGTTCTTGATATATTGCGAATGGCATTAGACGATCGTAGTGTTCCTATTTATCTAAATCAAAAAGTAAATACCATAAAAAAGTTGTCCTCAGGTTTTAAAGTACTTTTACAATCTGGTGACACTTATGAATGTAAAAAACTTATTTTATGTTGTGGTGGAAAATCTGCCCCTAATACGGGTTCTGATGGCTCTGGCTTTGAATTAGCCCAAAGATTGCACCATAACATAATTACTCCTGTTCCATCGCTTGTACAGCTTAAATTAAAGTATAATCACCTAAAAGCTTTATCAGGAGTAAAATTTAATAGTTTTGCGGAAATATATGTAGATGACGCTCCTAAGAGAAAAGAATTTGGAGAAATATTATTTACCGACTACGGAATATCTGGTCCCCCTATTCTTCAAATAAGTGGTATTGCTTCACGTGCACTAGCTAAAGGGAAAGAAGTAAGGCTTACTATAGATATGATGCCAAACTTGAATAAAGAAGCCTTAATAGAATTTTTAGAAAACCATTGGGCATTATTTAGCTACAGAAGTATATTAGATTCGTTTATAGGCCTAATAAACAAAAAAATTATTCCTACTCTTTTGAAAGAAGCATCCATAACTAATATACATAAACCTTGCTGCGAACTTACATGGAAAGAGAAAGACAAAATATTTTTTCTTCTGAAAAATTGGGACTTTGTGGTATATGATACCAATTCATTTAAAAACTCTCAGGTAACCTCTGGAGGCATAAATACAGAAGAAGTAAATTCAAAAACTTTAGAATCTAAAATAGTTAGCAACTTATTTTTTGCTGGTGAAATACTAGATGTTGATGGAGATTGTGGCGGTTTTAATCTTCAATGGTGTTGGAGTTCAGGTTTTATAGCTGCTAAAAGTGCTGCTGAGTAAAAAATCAGCAGCTTATTTTTCATTTTCCCAAAGTGTTTCTATTAAAGCTAATTCCTTATCTTCTTCATCTACTATTCTATGCAAGCATACAAAACCTTCTTCTTTTTTATCTATTTGGGTTAATACTTTTATCATATCACCATAAGTTGTTTCTTTTTCATAAGCTATGATTACATCCACAATGTAACAGTTAGTAACTATATCTAAAGGTACTGTTTCAACTGCCCAATCTACATACTTTACATTGTTTACATGCCTATTTGTATCTATATCACTATATCTTACACTAAATATTTTTTCGTTATCTACCCTTTCTTGTTTTCGAATTTTCTTTACAGTTAAAGGTTTATTATCCTCTTTAGTAAGTCCAAAAGCCTCATACATATCCTCTGTTACTGTCATAGCCTTTCTTCTTTCTGTATTTATTAAAAACCATATAGAATTAGCATCAGCTATAACATTTCCCCTTGAATCAAATACTTGAAAACTTCTATAGGCATAAAACTTTCTAAAAGATTCAGGAATAGTTTTAACTTTTACTTTTTCCCTGTATAAAGGATACCTATAAATATGTATATTCCATTTATACAGTACCCAAGCAACCTTTTTACTCTTCATGTAATCTAAACCTATACCAATATCTTCAGATTGCATAGTACAAACATCTTCTAAATAGTTCATAAGACTTGTTAATAATAATTTCTTATTACAATCTATTTCGTAATATTGAATTTCATATTGTTTTTCTGTCTCTACTTTTTTCATTTCACATTCCTCCTTTGAGTTGCAACATGGAATAGTCAATCCTACCAGCTTCTCCTAGTAACCTACTTATTAAAGATCATTTACCATTTAACCTTTCTTTACAATAAGCTGCATTTTAATCTAATAACATTATATCGTAAATTATAAAAAAACCCTATGCAAAGCATAAGGTTTTTCATAATGTTCATTATTTACTTAATTTTTACTAATTATATATCTGTTACATTTATAGTCTGATCTCTTCTTGGTCCTACTGAAACTATAGATATTTTTGTTCCTGTAAATTCCTCTATTTTTTTGAGGTATTTTTTTGCATTTTCAGGAATCTCATTGTAACTTCTTGCATTTTCTATACCTTTATCCCAACCATCAAATTCCTCATATACAGGTTCACATCTAGCTAAATCCTCTAAACTTGCTGGGAAATAATCTATAACTTTTCCATCAAGCTTGTAGCCTACACACATTTTAACTTTTTCAAGGCCAGCTATAGTGTCTATTTTAGTTACAGCAAAGCTTGTAAGACCTGAAACTCTAGCACTAGTTTTAAGTATTACAAGATCAAGCCATCCACATCTTCTAGCTCTTCCTGTAGTTACACCATATTCATGACCGTTCTCTCTTATCCAATCTCCAGTTTCATCAAATAACTCTGTTGGAAATGGACCTTTACCAACTCTTGTTGTATAAGCTTTAGCTATACCTACTGCACTATTTATTAAAGTAGGTCCAATACCAGCTCCAATACATACTCCTCCAGCAATTGTATTTGATGATGTAACATATGGATATGTTCCATAGTCTATATCAAGTAATGTACCTTGAGCCCCTTCAAATAATACCTTTTTTCCAGCTTTAATATTATCATATACTATTACTGATGTGTCCTTTACAAAAGCTCTCATCTTTTCAGCATATCCTAAATATTCAGCACATATATCATCAAAACTTAATGCTTCTCCATTAAAAACCTTTGTTATTATATCATTTTTCATTTCAACATTTTCTTTTAATTTTTCTATAAAGACTTCCTTATGCATAAGGTCACTTACCCTTATTCCACTTCTCTCCATTTTATCTGTGTAACAAGGACCTATTCCTTTTCCTGTAGTTCCAATATCCTTTTTACCTCTGCACTTTTCCTTTATTCCATCTAAAACTCTATGATATGGCATTATAAGTTGTGTTCTGTCACTTATTATTAAGTTTTCTGGAGTGACATTAACCCCAACACCTTTCAAATAATCTATTTCTTCAAATAATGCTTTAGGATCAAGTACAACACCATTTCCTATTACATTTAATTTATCCTTATAAAGTATACCTGAAGGTATTAAATGAAGTTTATATTGTTTATCACCAACCTCTACAGTATGACCTGCATTGTTTCCTCCTTGAAATCTTACTACCACATTTGCATCTTCAGCAAGGTAATCTGTCATCTTACCTTTTCCTTCGTCTCCCCATTGAGCTCCTAAAACAATAAATGCTGACATAAAAGTTTCCTCCTCTTTTAATTAAGCTAAACATTATTTAACTAATACTCAGCTTTACTATATAAATGTATTTATGACAATTAAAAATAAGATTACTGATTTTCTAAGGCTAATCCTACTATCTTATGGTATCAAAAGTATAAGTTTCAGTCAACAACAAATACGAATATTTTAACTTTAAAACTTAATAAAATTCGTTCTAACTTTTCTAATTTATCAATTATATTCTTCCAAAACATATTTAACTTTACATTATAAAAAAATTAGAAGGGAATGAAATCCCTTCTAATTTTCTACTTCCATAAATCTTCTGTCAAGCTTTCTATGTTACTTTTTCTTTTTTCTGTTTCAACATAATTTACTGTTATTACATCTTCTATATTTATTACATATCCTTCTTCAGCTTCTTTAGGAATTTTGTTTTTCTCTATATTTATCATTTTCATATTTTCTAGCTCTACTACTGCAAATTCCCCTTCAAATCTGTCAATAATTCCTGTCATATAAAACACCTCATTTTTAATAATATTGTTATCTTTAAGCACTATAATAGATATAAAAATAATGCTTCCCTATCTATATTATTTTGCCTATTTACAATATTTAAATCACTTTCATCTTTTTTAACTATTTTATACACGGTTTGCAGCAATTCTTCTACATTAAAAGGTTTTGATATATATTCATCCATACCTAACCCTAAAAAGTGTTCTTTATCTCCTTTTAGTGCATAAGCTGTAAGAGCTATAATTGGTATATGTTTATCATTACCTTCCTCAGATTTTCTTATAAATTTAGTTGCCTGAACACCATCCATTATAGGCATCTGTATATCCATAAGAATTAAATCATACTGTTTTGTTTTTAATACATTTAATGCTTCTTGTCCATTATTTGTAATATCACATATATGCCCATATTTTTTAAATAAATTATACATTACAATTTGACTAGCTTTATCATCCTCTACAATTAAAATATTTAACTTTTTATTTATTCTTTTAACTTTATCTTTTCTATCATCTATATTTATAATTGTAGACTTTCCACACTTTTGTAAAAATAAATTAAATGAAAATAAAGTTCCAACATCTTTTCTACTTTTTACTTCTATTTTTCCATTCATTAATTCTACTAGCCCTTTGCATATACAAAGTCCCAATCCTGTACCAGTAGGTTTTTTAGTATAAGTTTTATTTTCTATTTGGCTGAAGCTTGTAAACAATTTACCAATATCTTTTTTGTCTATACCTATTCCTGTGTCTTTTACATGAAACTTAAGATTTACTTTTTTATCAATAGTTTCTCCCTTTTGAATTATAAGTGACACTGTTCCATACTTAGTAAACTTTATCGCATTATCTATGAGATTATCTAGTATTTGTTTTAATTTTATAGGATCACCTATTAATATTTCTGGAATTGCATCATCTATTTTAGATTTGAATTCTAATTTGTTATCTAAAGCCTTCATAGTGCTTATTCTTACAATTTCATTATATAATTCCTTAAAATTAAATTCTACACTTTCAACTTTCATCTTTCCTGAATTTATCTTAGAAAAATCCAATATACTATTTACTATATCTAAAAGCTTTAATGCACTAGATTTTACTAACTTTAAATTTTCCTTTTGTTCTAATGTTAAATCTGTCATTATAGTTAAATCCGTCATACCTATTATTCCATTAATAGAAGTTCTAATTTCATGACTTATATTTGCCAAAAATATTCCTTCGTTTATGCTATTACTTTCTATAATCTTTTTTTCATCCTTCAGCTTATTTATACTTAAGTTGTAACTGGTAACATCTTGTATAAATATAATCTTTTTAGCTATTTCAATATCTTTTATATAATTAACTGTAACCTCTAAATATTTAGTATAATCTTCTGTTATAATCTCATATTCACATTTTTTTTCTACATCGTTTTCATCTGATTTTAATAAGTTTTGGTTGACTTTATCCATTATCCTTTGTAAATGATATTCTAAATCTAGATCATGAAATATATTTAGTGCTTTACTATTTAGTTCGATAATTTTATCATTTTCATCTAATAATATTACACCGCAGGGAAGACTTTCATATATTTTCATATACATACTCTGACTAAAATTATAATTTGTCTTTGAATCCAAAACTATTACATCCCCCTTTTTTGGTTCATTTAACAATTTAATTACCTCCTTATAATTTATCCAATATAAAGTACTTCCTCAATTTTTGAAGCTTAACCTGAATGACTTTATTTATAATATTACTTCAAAATATATGTATTTAATATTTTGAAATTAAAATTTGAAATTAAAATAATGTGATAGCAAACTAAAAATGATTTACTTTTAACTAGTTTTTACAATATTGATTTGTTTTTTTGAACTGATAAGCTATTAACCCTATTGTTTTTAATTATAATACAGTTAGAAAAAAATTCAACACATTTTCATATATTAATGTGCTGAATTTACATATGTTTAACCTTTATAAACTTTTAATTTGCTCTAATAATTTAACAGCAGCCTTTTTAGGCCCTTCTTTTTCTTTACCATTTACACCCAAACACGTTCTTAATTGACCAACTTTTATTCCTGTTTGAAAAAATTTATTAAAGTATTCATAAATAAGTTTATCTGTATCTTCTACTTTTTGTGCTGGTCCAAATGGATTTGCAAAATAAGTCTCTACAAGCCCTCTCTCTGTGGTAGTTCCCTTTGCCATTCTTCTTCCTGATCTAAATACATCTATGGCTGTATCAATATTTGTAAAAAACTCCAACTCTTCGCCTTCTTCATAATTATTAGCATAAAGTAGTAAGTCTATAGGGTATCCTTTTGTAATTTCATTGTAACTTGCCACAGGAATAACAAGTCTTGCATTTATCTTATCTGGATTCATAAATATACTTCTATCAATTTCTTTAAATGCATATCCTGCATCTAAATCATCTAATCTTACAAATGCACCTATCTCCGTGCCAAATCCTAAAGGTTTCTCATTTTCATTTAATTTAATTACACCCATATCATCGAAAATTATGGTCATATCACTTATATAGTTATCACTTAGTTCTCTAAACGCCTCTAAACTTTCTGATTTTCCAGCTCCACTATCTCCCATTATGACAACATTAGCTTCTTTATTGTTTTTAGTTATTATATTAACCATAGCTCCATGTATTGGCAAATACCCTCTTTTTATCATTATTAAATTATGAAGAGTTAATGTCATTTTTTTCATATACCCGAAATAATCTATGCTTTCCATATAATTTATATATCCAAGCATTATGTCATTTTCTTTATCATCATAAAATATTGTTTGCATATCTTCATTATTATCTCTAACACCAAATACATATACTATATCAGGCTTTTTCCCTCTATACTCATCTTCTTTAGCTAATTCAAAAAGATTACAAAGTGTTACTCCATGAGCCATAAAGTCTCTATGAAAATATATATATGCTAACAACTCTCCTACTTTTGCAGGATAACAAAACCAATGATCTACATTTATAGAACAATTTTTTAATGGATTTTCATAACACTCTGTAAACATACCATCTCTCTTATTCTTTTTAGGATATGTTATAAATGGAGGATCAACTATTATAGATTCTATAAACGGTATTTTATTTAAGCATTCATAACCACTTGGATAAGGCCATTTTATATCATTTAAAATAAGTCCAGCATTTCCACCAGCCGGAAGTTGTCTATACACCTTAGGCTTTTCTCCTATAACATTTTCTTCTACTTTTCTATAAGTATTTAAAATAAGCTTTGAAAACTCATTATTTGCATCTATAAAACTTACACTTTGAAGACCTTCACCTACTTTGTTATTTTGAACTATAGTATATCTTTCTATTTTTCTCCAGAAACCATATAGTCCTTCTATAAAAGATATAAACTTATCTTTATCTCCTAAAAATTTATCATACTTCTCACTAAACTTTTTTATCTCCTCAGCATCTAAAACCATAAGTAGCTTTAATACATTTGTAATATCTTTGGATATTTCTTTTACATCATTACTATTTATAGAACTTTTAATATATTTATATATATTACTTTCCTTACTTTTTATTTTGGACATATAGGATTCTAAAACAGTTTTAAACCCCTTGCTTCCCAATAATTTTTCTGCAGTGTTACAATATTTTGCTGTAAAATTAACCATAGCTTTGCCATTACTTAAAGAAAATTCTTTTTGCATAAAAACACATCCCCTTATTTTGAAATTCACCTTTGCACTTTCCTTCATTATTAAGTGATATTTATAATTATATCACATATTTATGAAATTTTTATACACATGTGCTTTCATTTTGCATCAAGTAATCCTTTTTACATGATTAAATATAAAAGCCCCTAACTTATATTATTCACAGCTAGGGACTTTTATTGTTATAAAAAATATTAACTTATATATAACTTTATACTACTTAATCTTCTTTTATGCGTTTATTAGATATTATTCTTAATTTGTTGGTGCTCCTAACAGGATTCGAACCTGCGGCCTACTGATTACGAATCAGTTGCTCTACCAGCTGAGCCATAGGAGCATCTTTATTTATTGCACATTTATAATTTTAATACACTTTGTAAATATAATCAACTATTCTCATAATTAATTTAATTTTACAATATATCCCGAATGGCAAAAATACTATAACCTTTTATAAATCAATCTTATTTACTTTATAGTATTTAAATATAATATTAAAGGTCAAAAATCATAAAATTTTTTTGACCTTTAATAAAATTTCATCATATTTTTTAATATTATGTTATTTTTAACTTATAATTACTACTTAAACAATTTAAATTAATATTCATTACAATATCTATCAAAACCGTTTAAATACTAACCTTTCTTACTTTGACTTTCTTTGACCTTTGTATTATTATATAAGCATAAACACAATATATAAATAAAAATAATAACAAATTAAGGAGGTTTTTATTATGTTTGATATGATTCCTTTTAGAAGAAACAATTCCATAAATAAAAGAGGTGACGATATTTTCGATAGCTTTTTAAACAATTTCTTTGGCGATGATATGTTCTATCCATCAAATATTTCTACATTCGGAAATGGCTTCAAAGTAGATTTAAAAGAAGATGAAAATAACTACATGATAGAAGCTGACTTACCTGGTATAAAAAAAGAAAATATAGATATTAATCTTAACAACAACTATTTAACTATATCAGCAAAACGCCAAGACGATGTAGAAGATAAAAATGGAAATTATGTAAGACGCGAAAGAAGATATGGAGAATTTAAGAGAAGCTTTTATATAGATAATGTAGATGAAACCACTATTGATGCATCTTTTAGTGATGGTGTATTAAAAGTTATTCTTCCAAAAAAAGAAAAAACTAAAGAATCTCAAAGAAGAATAGATATTCATTAAAATTTTTACAGTATAAAAATTCAATGCTGTATTTAAATTTAAAAAATGAGGCTCGCTGTAAAAAGCTAGCCTCATTTTTATTGTTGGTGTATAACATCCAAATTACCAAACTTACTGAATTGTCCAAGCCAGGCAAGTTTAACAGTACCTGTAGGACCATTTCTTTGCTTTGCAATGATACATTCACCCACATTTTTCTCTTCTGTTTCTTTATTGTAATATTCATCTCTATATAAAAACATAACCACGTCAGCATCTTGTTCTATAGAACCTGACTCTCTAAGGTCTGATAACATAGGTCTATGATCTGTTCTTGCTTCTGGTGCACGAGATAACTGCGATAGTGCAACAACTGGACATTGCATTTCCTTTGCCAGTGCTTTAATAGATCTAGATATCTCTGATACTTCCTGCTGCCTACTTTCTGATCCTTTACTTCCTGACATTAACTGAAGGTAGTCAACCATTATTATATCTATTCCATGCTCTATCTTCAATCTCCTGCACTTAGATCGCATTTCCATTACTGAAATACCTGCAGTATCATCTATATATATTTTAGCTCCACCAAGTGGTCCTGATGCTCTAGCAATATTTTCCCAGTCCTTGTCATCCAAGTTACCTGTTCTTAACTTAAGCATATCTACATGAGCTTCAGAACATAAAAGCTTATATGCTAACTGTTCCTTAGACATTTCTAAAGAAAATATAGCTACACTTTTTCCTTCTCTTAAAGCCGCATTTTCTGCTATATTTAAAGCAAATGTAGTTTTTCCCATAGATGGTCTTGCTGCAATTAGCACCATATCACCTTTTTGAAATCCTGATGTTTTAGCATCAAGTTCTCTAAATCCTGAAGGTACTCCTGTGGTTTGACCTTTATTATTAAAAAGCCTTTCTATTTCTATAAATCCTCTTTCCAAAACAGTACTCATTGGTTCAAAATCAGAAGTATTAGTATTGTTAGAAATATCAAATATTTGTTTTTCTGCTAAATCAATAACCCCTAATACATCATCTTGGCTATTATAGCTTTCTTCTATTACTTTTGTAGAGGATCTAATAAGTTTTCTTAATACTGATTTATCTTTTACTATTTTTATATAGGATTGTATATTTGCTGTAGAAACTACTGAACCGCTTAATTCACTTATATAAGTTATTCCTCCTGCAGCATCTAGTTTATCATTAGATTTTAAATTTTCTGTAAGAGTTATTATATCAACAGCTACATCTTTTTGATTCAAATCTAATATAGCATTAAATATAACTTTATGTGCATCCTTATAAAAGTCCTCAGTTTTTAAAACTTCCATAGCCTCAGCTATGGAAGTTTTATCTACAAGCATTGAACCTATTACACTTTGCTCTGCCTCTATATTATGAGGCATACTTCTAAGAGGTGCATCCATTCGTTATCTCTCCTTAGAATTACTTTCAAAAACTATTTTCATTAATTCTTCTATATTTTTTACTGCCTTTATTTCTATATCTTCAAGCTCTGTTGGCGCTTCTTTTATATTATCTTCAGGCATAATTACAAGCTTTATACCTTTTCTTCTTGCACCATAAATTTTTTCGAATATACCCCCAACAGGCTTTACTTTACCTCTTAAAGATATTTCTCCAGTTATAGCTACATCTTGCCTTAATGGCTTATTTAAAAGTGCACTTATAATACATATTGTAATAGCTGCTCCAGCAGAAGGTCCATCTATTTTACCTCCTCCTATAACATTTACATGTATATCATAGTCACTTAAATCCTTATCTGCTATTTTTCTTATTACAGAGGCTGCATTAAATACAGAATCTTTTGCCATACTTCCAGCAGTATCATTAAATCTTACTGAACCTTTGCCTTTTTCTTTTGCTTCAAAAACAGCTGTTTCTATCTCCAATGTAGATCCAATATATCCACTAACACCTAACCCGTATATATGTCCAATTTCATATTTTACTTCATTTTTAACATCCTCAAAAGGTACCAATCTACTTATGCTTATAATCTCATTTAAATCCTCATTTGTTATTAAAACTTTTGAATTCAAATCAGTTCCTTTTTGATTGTATAAAACATATCCATATGCATCTGCAAGTATATTAACAGCTTTTCTGCCTTCTATTGTATATCTACTTATAGTTTCTGCTACGCCTTCTTCTAAATTAATATCAATTTTGCTTGCTGCATTTTCAACTATTTTCTTTATATCACTTGAGCTTAAAGGTTCAAAATAAACTTCTGTACATCTTGATCTCAACGCTGGATTTATTTCATTAGGCTCCCTAGTTGTAGCTCCTATTAATATAAAATCTGCTGGTGCTCCATTTTCAAAAAGATATTTTATATATTTAGGAGTACTTTCATCATCTGGATCATAATATGAAGATGAAAATTCTACTCTTTTATCCTCTAATACTTTTAATAATTTATTTTGGAGCATTTCATCTAATTCTCCAATTTCATCAATAAAAAGTATTCCTCCATGAGCTTCTGTAACAAGTCCAGGTTTTGGTTCTGGAGTACCAGTTTCTGCTAAGTCCCTTTTTGTACCTTGGTATATGGGATCATGCACTGAACCTAATAATGGATTTGTTATTTCCCTTGGATCCCATCTTAAAGTAGTACCATCAACTTCCACAAACTTAGCACTTTCTTCAAAAGGAGTATACTGCAATTTTTTAACTTCTTCTAATGCTAATCTTGCAGCCGTAGTTTTTCCAACCCCTGGTGGACCATATAGTATAATATGCTGTGGATATGGTGATGCTAACTTTGATAATATAGATTTTATAGCTCTTTCCTGTCCTACAATCTCAGAAAAGCATCCTGGTCTTAAAATGCTCTGAATATTTTTACTTAACTTATTAGAATCTAAAACTTCAAGTTGAGCATATTTTTTAAGTGTCTTCGCATTTTCTGGTCCTTTTTGCTTTTTTATAATTCCTAATCTTACTTCATCTAAATACTTATCTTGCTTTTCTATAAGATTTTTTTCTACTTCTTGCTCTATTTTGCTTTTTACATATTTTGTTGCCAAAGCTTCTGAAATCCAAACATTTGTATCTTCTAAAACCTTACATGCATTTGATTCAGTAGGCACAGTTTGTAATCCCTTACCATCACTTACTATCATGTTTAAAGCGTACAACCTCTTTAGCATGTCTTTACTTTTTACATAGCTTTGTAATTTATATTTTACTGTCCTGGATCTTATAGTACCTTCATCCAATACCTTATTTAATATCTCATACAATACATTTATTTGGGTTTCAATTGATATATTGTCAATAAATTCATCTTCTATATCATTCACAAATTGTGATTTCACAGGTTCTCCCCCTTATTTTTCTGCTATAATAACTTTTATTTTAGTTGAAATTTCAGGATATAGTTTTACCTCTACATCGTAAGTTCCAACTTGTTTTATGTTATCTACTACGATTTTTTTCTTATCAACTTTTAAATTATATTTTTTATTTAATTCATCAGCTATATCCTTTCCTGTTATTGATCCAAATAACTTTCCATTTTCACCTGTTTTAACTGAAAGATTTATTTCCTTTCCTTTTAAGCTTTCAGCTATCTTTTGAGCTGCTTCTATTTCTGCAAGTTTTTGTCTTCTTTCAGCTTCCTTTTTGTTATTTAATATATGAACATTAGTACCTGTTGCTTCTTCTGCAAGTCCTTTTGGTAGTAAATAATTTCTTGCATATCCATCAGAAGCATTTACTATATCTCCCTTCTTTCCTACTGATTTTACGTCTTTTAAAAGTATAACCTTCATTATTCTTCACCTTCCATAATGTATTTGCCAATGGCATCTTTAAGTTTTTTTAAAGCTTCATCTAATGTGACTTGCTTAATTTTTGCCCCTGCCATAGTCATATGTCCTCCTCCACCTAAAGATTCAAGTATAACTTGCACATTGACTTCTCCTAAAGATCTTCCGCTAATACATACATTATCTTTTATTTTAACAAAAACAAAAGATGCTTTGATACCTGTAATATTTAGCAATTCATCAGCAGCCTGTGCAGCTAATACAATATCTTCTATTTCATTGGGGCATACAGCTATTGCTATATTATTAAATATTTCAGCTGACTTTATAATTTCAGCTCTTTTTAAATAGGTGTCTAAATCATCTGAAAAAAATTTTTTTACATCTACAGTATCTGCTCCCAATCTTCTTAAAAAAGAGGCAGCTTCAAAAGTTCTTACACCAGTTTTAAAACAAAAATTCTTAGTATCAACACAAATTCCTGCTAAAAGAGCTTCTGCTTCTATTACTTTTATTTTTGGTTTTTCAACCATATACTGAAGCATTTCTGTAACTAATTCAGATGTAGATGATGCATATGGTTCTATATAGCTTAAAAGTGTTCCTTCTACAAAATCTGTAGATTTTCTATGATGATCTATTATAACTATTTTTTCAAAAGCATCTACTACTTTTATGTCTTGAACATACCCTTTGCTATGAACATCTACAAGGATAAGTAAACTATTATATTTCGCATTATCGATACATTCTTTGCTATTTATAAATACATTTTCATAATCTTCTTCATTTTTAATTTTTTCTAAAATTAAATTTATACTGCTATTAGTTTCTTCTAATACTATGTGACAATCCTTTTTTAAAAATTTTATTGTACTATATATTCCAACAGCAGCTCCAAGACAATCTATATCTGGATTTATATGTCCCATTATAAAAACATCACTACTAGCATTTATTAATTCTACAAGAGCATGTGCTATGACTCTTGCTCTTACCTTAGTTCTTTTCTCTACTTCTTTTGTTTTTCCTCCATAAAAGGATAACTTTTCTCCATTTTTAACTACAGTTTGATCTCCACCTCTTCCAAGTGCTAGTTCCTTAGCAGATGCTGCAAAATTTTCATTTTGCAGTGGAGTCTCTCCACCACGTCCTACTCCTATACTTAAAGTAACAGCTAGTTTATTGCCCATATTTATTTCTCTTATATTATCTAATATTTCAAACTTTTTTTCCATCTCTTTTTCAACATAATTATCTTGAACACATAATACATATTTATTATCATCATATTTTCTCATCATTGCATTTAAACTTTGAGCATAACAATTTATTGTTCTTTCTATTTCTGCAACTATTAATGGTCTTTGGCCTTCCTCAATGGTTTTAATTACATCATGAAAATTATCTACTTCCATAAGCATTATAGTATATTTATTTAGCTCTAAGTTCTTAACAATTTTCAACATTTGTGTAACATCATAAAGGTACAAAAGTATTATTCTATCTTCTAAGTTATCAGATATATCAACTACATTACTATATATATCATAATAATTTTCTTTTAGTTTAACATTCTTCATTATATTTTTTTTACCATCTAAGATTTGCCTTAAATTAATTTCTTTAATTACACCATTAATATTTTTACCTAATATATCTTCATTTTTAATTATATAAGAATATTTTTGATTATACCAAAGAATTTCTCCTTTTTTATCTATCATAATTAATGGAAAAGGCATTTTTACTAAAGTATTTCTAGTTGCATTATCCAACTGAGATGAAAAATTCTCTATAAATTTCTTCCATTCTGTTTGCCTAACTTTTGTATTTTTCATATTATATACTACAAGAATCATATATAAACTTATAAATACTACTCCTATATAAAAATGCCTATAAACTATAATTACTGAAATAAGAATAGCTATTATGATCATATATACTTTGTTACTGGTTATAAAATAATTATATTTTTTATCCATTTAATAAGCCCCCATTTATTTTTCTTTAGGCCTTCTTCTATTTGGGTCAAGTTTTCTAAAATCCAATAATATATCTATAAGTCCTAAATAAATGAAAACTACAAGGAGCGGAGACAAAATAGTAAATATTAATATTAAATTTGAAATTAATTTTGACATATTAAATTTATTTCTTAAATAATATAAAACAAAGGCTGCTCCATTTAGTAAAAGGATAATTTGAAGAATACCATAGCCAGCTGTTGTTATAGAACTACCTATAGACATGTTATTTTTAGTAAGCAATACTCCTATTAAAATGAAAATAGCTACTATTGCTGCCATTTTGCTATTAATATAAAAATTAGTAAAAGGTTTTACTTCCACTATATCATATTTTAATTTTTTTAGTATCACTCTAGTTACATAATAATTTAAACATGCTGACATGAATCCAGACAAAATTATAATTAATAGAAAGTTTTTTGTTAAATTATCTGGCTTAGCAAATTCATATATACTATCTAATACAGCTGATTGTTCTTTAGTTAATCCCATACCAGCATTCATTTGCTTTGCCATACTTACAGATTGTTGTAATTGATTTGACAGAAAATCTATAATTCCCTGTTGTCCTGCTAAGTGTACTAATATAACAAAACTTACTGTAATTCCTATAGCAGACATTATAGTTAACATAATTAAGGTTAAACTGTTACTTTTTTTATGTTTTATACAATATCCTAAAGTTACTCCAACAGTACCAAGTATAATTAAGCATTGAAATGCTTGTATCGGATCACTTAACATAGCTACTATAATTGAACTAACTACTACTGCAGCTAATGTAACTTTCAAATTATGTCTTATATAAAGTATTATTACAGGAATTGGTAAGATTAATTTACCAACAACCGCCAACACAGGTACATATAAGTTAGCAAGCATAATTACTACAATTAGAGTTGATATTAACCCTGCTTCAACTACTGACTTTGTGCTATAACTTCTATTTTGCATCTTTTCCTCCATTATTCTCTTTCCTTTAAATGATTATACAGCTTAGTTAAATCCTTACCTTCTTTCTCTATTTTATCCTCTTCTATTATTCCTACTTTTAACTTTTTTCTCATGTTTTCATCTACAGCTGTATGTGAATATCCAAGTCGTTCAGATAGTAAGTATAATACTATTATTGCCCCTGAAATACAATCTAATATCGCATTTTGAGCTATATTACTACCTTTAGTAAGTATTTTAAACAAGTCACCAATTGTACATAAAAGATCTGCTTTCAATTCTTCTATTACTTTCACATTATACATTATATTAAAATCTTCTTTTCTCATTTACCCCCATCCCCCTCAAAGCTATACTTCTATTTTAGTTATTTTTATGCATTTATGCAATAAATCTATGCTTATTAAAGTTTTAGCTAATACATAATAGCATTATACATAAATTGAAACATGATTTTTATATTTTAAATTCTATTAATGACACTTGTCAACATTATCTACTGAACAAACGTTTTCATAAAAATATTTCTATTGTATACTTTTACCACAATCATATTCTAAAGTATAAGTTTTATAAATAGCATTGTCAATTTATAATATTATATAAATAAACAAAAAATAAAAAGTGAAGAATAAAAAAATCCTTCACCTTAAATCAACTATTCTGTTGTAAATGGTAGTAATGCTATATTTCTTGCTCTCTTTATAGCATCTGTAAGTTGTCTTTGATGTTTTGCACAGTTTCCAGAAATTCTTCTTGGAAGAATTTTACCTCTTTCTGTAACATACTTTCTCAACTTATTTATATCTTTGTAATCTATTGATTCAGCTTTATCCATACAAAAACTGCAAATTTTTCTTTTAGCTCTTCTCATTTTGCCAGAATTTCTTCTGCCGCCATCTCTATTATTTTGCATCCTTATCCCTCCTTACCTTTAAAATGGGATATCTCCATCATCTACTGGCGTGATATCCTCTCCATAGGCTTTTTCATTAAAGCCTTGAGTATTTCCAAATTCTTCAGATGAAGCTTCGTTAAATGATGGTGCTGCTGATCTATTTCCACTTCCCCATTCAAGGAATTGTACTTCATCTGCAACAACTTCAGTAACATATCTTCTAGTACCGTCTTTAGCATCATATGTTCTAGTTTGAATTCTACCACAAACTCCCATAAGCTTACCTTTGCTCATATAATTTGCTGTAGATTCAGCTTGTTTTCCCCATACTACTATAGGGATAAAATCAGCTTCTTTTTGACCATCTCTAGAAAATTTTCTATCAACGGCTAAAGTAAAGGTGGCAACAGCTGTACCATTTCCTGGAGTAAATTTTAACTCAGGATCTTTGGTTAATCTTCCAATTAAAACAACCTTGTTCATAAAAACACCACCTATTTTTCATCTTTAACTATTATATGTCTTATAACAGTATCTGTAATTCTGAATACTCTGTCTAACTCTTTTGGTAATTCAGGACCAGCGCTGAAATTTATTAGAGTATAAGTACCTTCGCCAATCTTGTTTATTTCATAAGCAAGTTTTCTCTTGCCCCAAGCATCAACGTTATCTACTACGCCTCCACCATTTTCTATTACGCCCTTGAACTTTTCAACGTTAGCTTTAACAGCTTCTTCGTCTAATGATGGGTGTAATATGAATATAGTTTCATATTTTCTCATTAGATTTCACCTCCTCCCCTTGGACTAACGGCTGTGCTTTACACAGCAGGGATCACAATTAAATATTTTATCACTTATTCTTATAAAAATCAAGCTATTTCTCTTCTGGAACATTCTGTTTTATTATCTTTTTTACATCTTTTTCAAATTTACTTCTAGGTATCATAACTATTCTGCTGCAGTTACAGCACTTTACCTTTATATCAGCTCCAAGTCTTATTATCTCCCAAGCGTTTCCTCCACATGGATGTCCTTTTTTCATTTCTACTATATCACCGAGATAAAAGTTTTTTATCATATTATCACTCCTTAACTACCTTTACTTTTGCATAAGGTATTTTTATATTAGCACTATTTAAAACATCTCTTATTTCCTTTCGAAGTTTCATTTCTGCATCCCATTGAGTCATAGGTTTGGATTTGCCAGCAACTCTTATAGTAATTCTATCTTCTTTTAATGCAGATATACCCAATACTTTTGGTCCTTCCGTAACACATTCATTTTCTGCTTTAAACCTATCACATAAATCTGATATTATCCTTATTGCTCTATCTAAATCTTCATCATGAGATACATCTACATCTACCATAATTCTTATGTTACCTCTTGAATGATTTGTTACTTTGGTTATAAGTCCATTTGGTATTATATGTAGATCTCCATTGAAATCTCTTATTTTTGTAACTCTGAGCTCCATGCTTTCTACTATTCCGCCTTTATCATCTACATTAATATAATCTCCAACAGTAAACTGATCCTCAAATAATATGAAAAAACCATTAATAACGTCCTTTATAAGACTTTGAGCACCAAAACCTAAAGCTACTCCTCCTATTCCTGCAAAGGTTAATCCAATCTTATTAAATAAAACTTCTATTATGCCAAAAACGCCAAAAAAATATACTGAATATCTAAGTATACTTTTTAAAACAGCACCTACTGTTTTAGCTTTTTTATCATCTAAAGAAAATTTAAAATTTTTTTGTTTGGAAACATATCTATTTATAATTCCATTTCCTATTTTAATAATTAAGTACATAAATACTAAAATAACTATTACTTTAACCATATTTAATCCAAAATTATAAATGCTCTGTTTATTTAAATCTCCAACTCTTATCCCATATTTATCCAAACTAAAATTTAAAGTAAAAAAATAAAATAAATTTTTCATTATTATCACCTGTATTTATATAGTGTAAGTCTTATATCCAGTTCCACTTTTTTCATAAACATTCTTTATAACTAGTTCACCTTTTTCTACTAGGCTTTTTACTTGTTCTATAAATTCAGTTTCAATCTTTATGCTTATTCCACAACTTTTGGTGATTACTGTTGGTGTTGGCATTATTTCTACCTTGATATTATTATTTTTTAAAATACTTTCACCACTTATAGCACCATGTGTATTTTGAAAAGTTATAACGTAGTAAATATCCATAAATTCCAATTCATTATTAAAATGAATTTTCCCCCTTTCAAATTAAAGTTTTTATTCTATATACAATTAATTTGGTTTATAATTGTATATAGTGGAATATTATACATTAATATCCTAACTTTCTAACCTTATAGCAAATAGGATATGATTTATATAACATTATATTCTATTATAACAGAAATAATATTTCATAGCGTTACTTATATATGTGAGTTTATAAAAATTTCATTTAGAGTAATCTATATTAGGTACTGTTTGTAAATATTGTTTAAATAATGCTTCTAAAATTTATTATTGAATATTTAGAAGCACATTAAAAAAAAATATATATCATCATATATTTATTTTTAAAAAGGTGGAGTGAGTTAAATGGAAGATTTACTAAACAAAATTGATAAAATTATAATTTTTTTTATAATATATACTATAATTTTTTTAACATTCTTTAGCACTATAAATTATACTCTACCATTCGTACTAGCTTTACTATTTGCATTAATTTTAAAAAAACCAACTAAATATATTATGCAAACATTTAAGATTAGAAGCTCAATAGCATCTTTAATAACCACAATAATATTTTTTACTTTTTTAGTTTTAATTTTGTCTTTTGGAATAGGTATGTTTGCATCAGAAGCTATTCAATTGGGTAAAAATATTCAATCATATATTTCAAAGAATTCATCTAATGTATATGATTCTTTTGAACAGCTCCAAAAATACTATAAAAACCTTGATCCTAATATAATTAATGGTGTAGATAAAAATTTTTCTAGTCTTGTTACTAAACTTTCCAATATAACTGTATTTATTACTGGCAAAATTGTATCTACTTTATTAGGATTTTTAGCATCAATTCCATATATAATTATGGTTATACTTTTTACTTTACTTGCTACATACTTTTTCACTAAAGATATTGTAGATGTTAAAGATAAGTTCTTAAACATTATTCCAGAAAATAAAACAGATAAAATATTTTATATTTATTTAGAAACAAAAAAAATGCTTGTTAACTATATGATATCCTATATGCTTATTATAGGCATAACTTTTTTAGAAACTATTATAGTATTTTTATTTTTTAAAGTAAAATATGCAATTGTTCTAAGTGTATTATGCGCTTTTGTAGATATTTTACCTATTCTAGGTATAGGAACTATATATATTCCTCTTGCTATTATATATATTTTTTTATTTAAAAACTATATAACTGCATTTGGAATTATCATTTCTTATATTTTAGTATCAATAATAAGACAAATAATTGAGCCAAAAATTGTATCATCTTCATTGGGAATCAATCCGGTAGCAGTTTTAGCAGCTTTATTTATAGGTCTTAAATTAAACGGAATTTCTGGTATAATTTTTTGCATATTCCTTGTAGTTTTTTATAATATATTTAAAAAAATTAACATAGTTTAAAATGAGAATTCCTAATATTCATTTATTAGGAATTTTTTATGTGTAAAAAACAAAAATTTACGTATAAATAACCTTCATATGGTTAAAATTCATAATAACAGGAGGTTTTTTATATGGTAAATAAATTAGTATTAGATTCCTCATCACCAAATTCTGTTTTTCAATTAAGAGATGTTTTAAGTAAAGAAATTTATCCTATAGCCAAATTAGGTAGGCCTATAATTATCCTATGTATAGGTACTGATAGATCTACTGGTGATAGTTTAGGCCCTTTAGTAGGAGACAAATTAAAGTTTTTAATTCGAGATAAGGTATTTTTATATGGAAATCTTGAAAATCCTGTTCATGCGAAAAACCTTTCTAATATTATAAAAGAAGTTAATAACAAATTTGAAAATCCTTTTATAATAGCTATTGATGCATGTTTAGGTAGTATTCAGAACGTTGGAAATATAGTATTAGAATCAAAGCCATTAAAGCCTGGCTCCGCTATGAATAAAGATTTGCCTCAAGTTGGCGATTTAAGTATAACAGGTATAGTAAACATATCTGGTGCTATGGAATTTATGGTTTTACAAAATACAAGACTATTTACAGTAATGCAAATTGTAGAAGTTATATATAAAGGATTATACCATTCAATATTAAAAACTATTGGTGGTAAAAAATCCACTAAAATTTTTGATAATAAGTTTACGGAAAATGCTAATGCACAATAAAGAATATAAATTTTGAAGGCATCTTAAAACAATCTGTTATATGACCTATTATTTAGTATGCACTCTATTTCTTCTATACTTTTACTACCAGAATCTATTATTAACATGCCTTCTTCTTTTACACTATTATATATATTAGAATTTACTAATCCACCATTTTTTAAATTACATATTATAACATCACATTCTTTATTTTTTATTTCATCTATAACATTATATCCTCTTTTTCTTAATTGCTGCTTTATATATGTAAGTTCTTCTGGAACAAAAATTTTCATAAAAAAGCCTCCTTTATAGGTTAATATTTCCCTTAAGGAGGTTTCTTATTCATTACTTTAAATTTTATTTAAACAATTTTGCAATACTTGTTTTTCTTCTTCTGATAAATCATATCTTGATATTCCTCTATCCACTGGTTTAGCATATGTAGTACTTTCGTTTCTGCCGTATATTCCAGTAATAATAACACCATCATTATTTTCATCTAATAATGATATTGAAAAGCTTAAATCACTTCCTACATCTTCAAATGCTCTATATCTTACTACAGATACTTTTTGAACACATCCTTTTACTCTTGAATCTAATGTTCTATATAGTTCTTTTATATCATCTGAATTTTTTTCTACCTTATCTATTTTATCTAGATAACCTGTTACTAATTCTTCTAAATTTTTATTATCTACACCTCTCATAAATTTCCTATATCTGCTTTCCATCCTACTTAATGATTTAAAAGCACAAATTACCATAATAAATAGTATTATTACTATTATAAAAAGTGCACTAATAATATAAATTTGAAAATTGTTTATTATTCCTATGATGTTTTGCATTTTGTTTCTCCTTCCGTAAATGTTTCACGTGAAACATTAGAGCTGAAAATTTATAGTTTAATTTGTAATTTTTAATATCTCAAGTATTCTTTGAAGATCTTCATTAGAATAATATTCGATTTCTATTTTACCTTTATTCTTCTTATCGCTTAATTGAACTTTAGTTCTAAATAAATCTTCTAATTTATTTTTTATGTCAACATAATATGGATTTAAATCATTTACTTGTTTTGTAGGTAATGATTTTTTGTTACTTACATTTTTAATGAGTTTTTCTGTTTGTCTTACACTTAAGCCTTCATCTATTATTTCTTGAGCCAATTCATATTGCACATCTTTATTTTCTAAACTCAACAAAGCTCTTGCATGTCCTTCTGATATAACGCCATCAATTAAATAATCCTTTACTCTATCATCAATATTTAACAATCTCAACAAATTTGTTACAGAAGTTCTTGACTTACCAATCCTATTACTTAATTCTTCTTGAGTTAATTTAAAATCTTCAATTAACCTTTTATAAGCTAACGCTTCTTCTATAGGATTTAAATCTTGCCTCTGTATGTTTTCTATTAAAGAAACTTCCAAAATCTCCTTATCAGATAAATCCATTATTATTGCAGGCACTTCTTTAATACCTGCAATTTTAGCTGCTCTCCACCTTCTTTCCCCTGCTATTATGCTATATGTATCTCCATCAGCTTTTAACACTATAGGTTGAATAATGCCATGTTCCTTTATTGACTCTGAAAGTTGGATAATTTTATGTTCATCAAAGTTTTTTCTTGGTTGATTTCCATTAGCTTTTATCAAATTTATATTTATTAAACTTACACTATCATTAGTTTTAGATTCATTTTCACTAATTGGTTGATCTGGTATCAACGCTCCAAGTCCTTTTCCTAATCCAAACTTTTTATTCAATACAACCTCACTCCTTTTGTCTCTTTAGGAATTCTTTAGTTAAATTTTCATATGCTTCTGCTCCTCTACATTTATCATCATAAAGCATTATTGGTAAACCAAAGCTTGGTGCTTCAGCCAATCTTATATTTCTTGGAATAGTTACATCATAAACCTTATCTTTAAAATATTTTCTCACTTCATTTACAACCTCATTTGACAGCTTAGTTCTACCATCATACATACTCATAATTACTCCTTCAACCTCAATATTTTTATTGAGAGACTTCTTTACAAGTTGTATAGTGTTTACAAGTTGTCCTACGCCTTCTAACGCATAAAATTCACATTGTATTGGAATAAGTACACTATTAGATAATGTAAGAGCATTAATAGTAAGTAATCCTAAAGATGGAGGACAGTCTATAAATATAAAGTCAAACTTTTCATTTAATTGTTTAATCTTCTCCTTTAAGATATTTTCTCTATTAGGCTTATCTATAAGTTCAACTTCTGCTCCTGCCAGTTCCATTGTAGATGGTATAATATAAAAATTATCCACTAACTCACACTTTTTCATGACTTCATCTAAACCTACATCAGAAGTTAAAACATCATATATAGATTCATTAATAGTTCTCTTATCAAATCCTAATCCACTAGTAGTATTACCTTGAGGATCAATATCTATGTTTAGTATTTTATAACCTTGCATAGCTAGATAAGCACTTAGATTTATAGCTGTAGTAGTTTTTCCGACTCCACCTTTTTGATTAAATATTGATATTATTTTCATGATCTCCACCAACCTTATAATAAAAGCATTAGTAAATTATTATTCGTGATATAAACGCCTTATTTTTAATTATATATTTTTAAATGAAACATTTAAAGTACTTTAACAAAAATTTCACTTTAAGTTTCACAAAAAAAATTGAGCTATTAAAATAGCTCAAGGAAAAATTAAGTAAAATTCAAATGATTATGGGATTTAACAAATGTTTCACGTGAAACATTTTATTTTTTAGGTATTTTTATAGTAATTTGTATTTCATCTTCTAAATCTTCGGATGAATACTTTGCATTAAGTCCATATCTATCAAATACTTGTTTAACAGTATTTATATATACTCTAGGTGAAAATATTCCTTTTATTTTTTTCTTACTATCTTTTCCTTTATTAGGTTCTAGTTTACTTAGTTGCTTTTCTACTAATATTTCTGTACTTTTAACATTTAATGACTTTTTTATTACTACATTTAAAACACTTTTTTGAAGTTTTTCTGTGGGTAATTTAAGCAATGCTCTAGCATGTCTTTCTGTCAAATTGTTTTCTAAAACAATATTTCTTATTTCAGGTGTTAACCTTAATAATCTAATTTTATTTGCAATAGTAGATTGTTTCTTCCCTATAGCTTCTGCTAATTTTTCTTGTGTATATGAATGATCTTTTATTAAATTATAATAAGCTTCTGCTTCCTCTAAAAAATTTAGGTTATCTCTTTGCAAATTTTCTAAAAGTGCAATAGCTGCAGATTCCCTGTCACTTATATCTACTATTATAACAGGAACTTTTTCTAATCCAGCTTTTTTGGCTGCTCTCAGTCTTCTTTCACCTGCTACTAATTCATATTTATCTTCACCTATTTTTCTAACTGATAAAGGCTGAATTATACCATATGTATTAATAGACTGTGCTAACTCTTCTAAACTTTCTTCATCAAAATGTTTTCTGGGTTGATATACATTAGGTGAAATAAAATCAACTGGTATATAATTAATATTTTCTTGCATATTTAACCATCCCTCTTGAGTTTTCCTATTATTAACATTTCTTTATTTTTTTATAAAATCCTTCTATTTTTTCTGATTTTTTTCCTACAAATTATTACAATTATTTTAAAGGTTTCTTGCTAGCCGTTCCCGCTTTTCTAGGATACGCCTTTGGTGTTTCTTTTACCTTTTTTATTATAACAAGATTATGATCTAAATCACTATCTTCAATATTTATTTTTATAACATCATCAATTTTTCCACCTAGAATGGATATTGCTCTTTTACCATCCTTAATTTCATCATCCACAGAAGGACCTTTCATAGCAACAAAATATCCTCCTACTTTAACATATGGAATACACAATTCACTTAACACCGCAAGATTTGCAACAGCTCTTGACACTGCAACATCAACTTGTTCTCTATACTTAGGTTGTCTGGAAAAATCTTCTGCTCTCCCATGAATAGTTTCTACATTATTTAAGTTAATTTTGCTTACTACTCCATTTAGAAAATTTATCCTTTTATTCAAAGAATCTAAAAGTATTAAATTTAATTCTTGTTTCATGATTTTTATAGGTATTCCTGGAAATCCAGCTCCAGTACCTATATCAATAACATTTTTAGCTTCCTTCAAAGGAGAAAATTTAAAAATTTTTATGCAATCTATAAAATGTTTCTTAAATATTTGTTCATCATCAACTATAGCAGTTAAATTAATTTTTTCATTCCAAGCTTTAATCATATCCTTATACTGACTAAACTTATTATAAGTATCTTCATTAAAAGGTAATGCTACATCATTACATGCCTGACTCATTATATCAAAATATTCCATAAGTTATTCTCCATTCTAAAACATTTAATTACTTTGATTTTTACTTCTATATTCCCTTTCAAGGTATATTAAAAGCACTGATATATCTGCAGGAGAAACACCTGAAATTCTTGAAGCTTGACCTATATTCATAGGTTTCACCTTGCTCAGTTTTTGTACAGCTTCTAATCTTAAACCATTTATATCATTGTAATCAATGTTATTTGGTATAGTCTTATTTTCAAATTTTTTAAATTGTACTACCTGTTCTAACTGTTTATTAATATATCCTTCATATTTTGAAATAGTATTAACTTCTTCTTTTATATCATCTGGTAATTCAATTCTATCCTTATCCAAAGGCTCTACTTTAAAGTAGTCAAGTTCAGGTCTTTTTATAAGCTCATATAAACTGATAGATTTTTTAAGTTCTGTAGAATTCAATGATGCTAAGAATTCAATAACCTCTTTTTTAGGATTAATTTGAACATTTTTCATTCTAGCTACTTCTTCTTCTATGGTTTTTTTCCTTTTTAAGAATTTATTATATCTTTCTTCGTTAACTAAACCTATATTATGACCTATCTCTGTTAATCTTAAATCTGCATTATCCTGTCTCAAAATCAATCTATATTCTGAACGTGATGTCATCATTCTATATGGTTCTTCTGTACCTTTAGTTACCAAATCATCTATAAGCACACCTATATATGCATCTGATCTTTTCAAAATTAAAGGTTCTTTTTCTTTAATTTTAAGAGAAGCATTTATTCCAGCAATAATTCCTTGTGCTGCAGCTTCCTCATATCCTGAACTTCCGTTTACCTGACCAGCCCCAAAAAGCCCTTTTATACTTTTGAATTCTAATGACAACTTAAGTTGCTGTGGATTTATACAATCATATTCTATTGCATAAGCTGTTCTTAAAATTTCCACATTTTCAAGTCCTTCTATTGTTTTGTACATAGCAAGCTGTACTTCCTCTGGCAATGAACTAGAAGCACCTCCTACATATAATTCTTCTGTATTCTCTCCTTCTGGTTCTATAAATATTTGATGTTTTTCCTTATCAGGAAATCGCATAACTTTATCTTCTATAGAAGGACAATATCTAGGTCCTACTGATTTTATAGTTCCATTATATAATGGTGATCTATGTATATTATCTCTTATAACCTTAAGTGTATCATCTGTAGTATATGTTAAATAACAAGATACTTGATCTCTATCAATGTTACCACTCATAAAGGAAAAAGGAACTATCTTTTCATCACCCTTTTGTTCTATCATTTTTGAAAGATCAACACTTCTTCTATTTACTCTTGCAGGTGTACCAGTTTTAAATCTTCTAAGTTCTATGCCCAAATCAATAAGTTTTTGTGATAATTCATTAGCAGGGAAAAGTCCGCTTGGTCCTCCGCTATAACTAACTTCTCCTATTATAATTTTTCCTCTTAAATAAGTTCCTGTGGTAAGTATAACAGCTTTTGTTTTAAAATAAGCTCCATTTTTAGTTAATACACCACAAACTTTATTATTTTCTACTTTTATGTCTACAACTTCTATTTGTCTTAAATAAAGATTTTCTTCCTTTTCTATAACATGTTTCATTCTCTCAGAGTATCTCTTTTTATCAGCTTGAGCTCTTAAAGAATGGACAGCAGGTCCCTTGGATGTATTAAGCATTCTTGATTGAATAAATGTGTGATCTATATTTACACCCATTTCTCCACCTAATGCATCTATTTCTCTTACCAAGTGCCCTTTAGCTGTACCTCCTACATTAGGATTACATGGCATAAATCCAACACTATCTAAATTCATAGTACACATTAAAGTTTTACAACCCATCCTAGCTGAAGCTAGACCTGCTTCACAACCTGCATGACCTGCTCCAATTACAACTACATCGTACTCTCCAGCAAAATATTCCATACAATTTTTCCTACTTTCCTAAACAAAATTCTGAAAATATTTTATTTATTATATCCTCTTCTAATGTATCTCCAGTTATTTCTCCTAAGTTCATCCAAGCATTTCTTATATCTATAGAAGCTAAATCTATAGCTGCCGTATTTTTTAATGCATCTAAAGCTTGAGCACAACTTTCTTTTGCTCTTATTAAAGCTTCTTTATGTCTTGTATTGGTTATAAGTATATCCTTTGATGTAACTTCACCTTTAAAAAATAATTCTCTTATACATTCTTTAAGTTTATCCAATCCCTCACCTGTTTTAGCAGAAGTTTCTACTATATAATTGGAATTAAGATTTTTTATATCCTCTTTATTTATTTTACCACCTAAATCACTTTTATTTAACAAAATTATATATTTTTTATCTTTTATATAATCTATAATTTCCTTGTCTTCATTATCTAATTCTCTACTTAAGTCTAGCATTAATATAATTAAATCAGCCTCGTTTATCTTTTCTTTAGACTTTTCAACTCCTATTTTCTCTACAAAATCATTTGTCTCTCTAATTCCTGCAGTATCTACAATCTTTACAGGAACACCATCTATATTTATATATTCTTCTATTACATCTCTTGTAGTCCCAGGTATTTCTGTAACTATAGCCCTCTTTTCTCTTAAAAGAGAATTTAAAAGTGAAGACTTTCCTACATTAGGCTTTCCTACAATAACAGTATTAAGACCTTCTCTAATTATTTTTCCTTCCTCTGCAGTTTTTAGTATGTTATTCACATCTTCAACTACATCTTTTAATTGCATTGTAACTTTATCAGCAGTTACCTCTTCTAAATCATCTTCCGGATAATCTACTGTAGCCTCTATATGAGCAACAATTCCTAAAAGCTTATTTCTTATTAAATTTATTTCTTCTGAAACTTTTCCTTTAGATTGAGCCACAGCTGATTTCATTGAAAGTTCAGTTTTAGCTCTAATTATATCTATAACAGCTTCTGCCTGGCTTAAATCAATTCTTCCATTCAAAAATGCCCTTTTTGTAAATTCACCTGGTTCTGCTATCCTAGCTCCATTTTTAACTACTTCTTCTAGTATTCTTTTGGTTGCTACTACACCACCATGACAATTTATTTCAACTGTATCCTCAGCAGTAAAACTTCTAGGTGCTTTCATATAACTTACCAAAACCTCATCTAAAGTATCACCAGTATCCTTTTCTATAATAAACCCATATCTAATAGTATAAGGTTTTATATCATCTAACTTTTTTTCATTTACTCCTCTAAACAAAGCACTTACTATCTTTAATGCTTTATCTCCAGAAACTCTTATGATGGATATCCCACCTTCTCCTAAAACAGTACTTATTGCTGCTATAGTATCAAATTCTTTCATTCCCTCACTCCTTATTAAAACTTACTATTATAAAGCAAAAAGAAAGCCATTAGGCTTTCTTTAAATCCACTACAACTCTTCTATGAGGCTCTTCCCCTTCACTATACGTATCTACTGAAACATCATCTTGAAGCGCAGAATGAATTATTCTTCTTTCGTAAGGATTCATTGGCTCCAATTTTACAGCCCTTCCAGTTTTTCTAACTTTATCTGCTATTCTTCTTGCAAGTCTTTTTAAAGTTTCTTCTCTTTTTAATCTATAATTTTCAGTATCTAAAATTACTCTCTTGTATTCACCGTCATGCCCTTTATTAACAACAAGGCTTATAAGATATTGTAATGAATCTAAAGTTTCACCTCTATACCCTATAAGTATACCCATATCTGGACCAGTTAAAGATACTTTTATTAAATTACCTTCTTCTTTTGTTCTTATTTCAGCTTTAACCTTCATACAGTTTAATACATCTCTTAAAAAAGCCTTAGCTTCATACATATAATCTCTCTTAACCGTTACTTTTATTTTTGCAGGTCTGAAACCTATATTAAAAAATCCTTTTTTTCCTGAGTCCAAAATCTCTACTTCAACTTTATCCTCTGTAACATTTAAATCATTTAAAGCAACTTTCAAAGCTTCTTCAACAGTTCTTCCTGTCATTTCTATAACCTTCATATACAGGTCACCCCCTAGGCTTTAATATTGCCTTTGTTTTTATCAACTTTCTTCATTACTAGTGTTTGTGCTATTTGAATTAAATTATTTATTACCCAATATAATACTAAAGCTGATTTTAAACGCCAGCTAATAAACACCATAAATATAGACATACCTACATTCATTGTAGTTGATTGTTTTGCTTGAGCACTATCTCCTGACATCATCATCAAGGATCCAGAAAAATATGTAGTCAAACCAGATAAAATAGGTAAAATAAATTTATTATCAGGTTGTGCTAAATCACTTATCCATAAGAAATGAACTCCACTGATACCATGCAAATTATTAAATACATAATAAAGTGCTATAAATATAGGCCATTGAACAAGCATTGGTAAACAGCCACTAAGTGGACTAGCTCCTTTTTCTTTATAAAGTTTCATCATTTCCTGCTGTGCTCTTTGCGGATCATTTTTGTATTTTTCCTGTATTTTTTTTGTTTCAGGTTGCAATTCACTCATAACTAACGAAGATTTAGTTTGTTTTATATTTAGAGGAAGCAATATAATTCTAATTATAAGTGTAACTAAAATAATCGCTATACCGTAAGAAATATTCTTATTAGGTATCACTCCTGCGACTCCATGATGTACTAATTCAAAGAATTGAACAAATGCATTATTTAAATATTGCAAAATATAAACCTCCCGACGATTTATTTAACTGGATCATATCCACCTTTATTAAAAGGGTTACACCTCAATATTCTTTTTATAGCCAAAAATCCACCTTTTAATACACCATACTTTTCTAAAGCATCTAAAGCATACTGTGAACATGTAGGATAAAACCTACAACAAGGCCTCTTTAAAGGAGATATATACTTTCTATATGATTTAATAAAAAAAATTAAAAATTCTTTCATTAATTATACAGTCCTGCCCTTTTTAAAAGATTTTTAATAGCATCACTTATTTCATTATAACTCTTTTCACTAGCAGCACTTCTTGCTATAAAAACTAAGTCATATCCTGTTACTAATTCACTATTATTCAATCTGTAGCTTTCCTTAATTAATCGTTTAACTCTATTTCTGGTAACGCTTTTGCCTACTTTTTTACTTACTGATATGCCTATTCTATTTACATTTTTTTTATTTTTATAAAAATACAATACTAATAAATGATTAGAAAAAGATTTTCCTCTTCTATATATAAACCTAAACTCTGAATTTTTTCTTACCTTTTGGTTTTTCATTTATCTTGCTCCTTTTTTTCTGCAATTGCAGAAAAAGGCCACAAAAGCGGCCCTTATGCTGTTAATCTTTTTCTACCTTTTAATCTTCTTCTCTTAAGAACGTTTCTTCCTGATGAAGTACTCATTCTTTTTCTGAAGCCATGCTCTTTTTTTCTTTGTTTCTTTTTTGGTTGATAAGTCATGAACATTCTAACTACACCCCCTTTTAAGTAAGTTATATGACCCTCTAAAACTCACTTTAAGCCTATGAGGATTACTTGCTTAAGTTAATATCAACTCATTACCATGTTTAAAGTTTCACTATTAAATTATATATTCATGAAGTTACAATGTCAACATAAATTCTATAAGTAAAAAAAGAAATAAAAACTAGCCTGTGACATTTTTTATTTCTTTTTTGTGGATAACTTCTTGAATAGGTTGTCAGGTTTTGATATTATTAATAGAGAGTTGTGTATAACTTATTTTTTTAACAAGTTATGCACAGCTGTGTATAAAATTGTGCATAACTTGTTTCTAATCATATGAAAAGTACTTCTACTTTTCATATTTTTGACTAACTACTTAATATTATTCACTGTTTATAATCTTAACATTTATTTTTTCACTCATGTTGATAACTTTTCAGCATGCAACAATATAAACAATTTTGTTAACATGTGAATATTTTTATAAACATTTGTCAAAAAACTATAATAGTGTTTATAATTATGTTCGTATATTGTTAATTTTATTTTTTATTTAAGACTGGAGGATACAAA